>JAPTYK010000002.1 GCA_026913215.1 Streptomyces diastatochromogenes
GACAGCACCCGGCAAGCCGGGTGCTAGAACGCGCAGCGCGCTTGCGCGCTGCGTATTCCCGCGCAAGCGCGGGAATTGAATTCCGCAAGCGGAATTCTAAGGGTGGGTCAATTCGCGCAAGCGCGAATTGTGGGCAATCGCGCAAGCGCGATTGCTTGGCTGGCAGTGGGGGCGGGGGCGCCGGGTGCGGGCCTGTGTAGGGTCTGGGATTCCAAGCCGTTCTCGTTGAATTGAGGGTGACGTTCGTTCTGTCTGATGAGGTGTCAGGCGGAACGAAGTGATGGGCTCCGCTGCGCTCCGCCCAGGCCCCTCCCCCTGTCCTCGTGACCGGCCGAAACCGTCTGCTCATGCTTGTCAATACCCTGCCGGCGTGCAAAACGGTCGACTGTTCGCGGACAGGATGCAGCCTTGCATGCTCTGGCATCGAAGATGGAGCCCAAATGATGCATCATAGATGATGGCTGTGTAGAGTCTGGAGTTCTGCACCACACCCCCAGCGCCGCCCATCTCGCGCCGGGCTTCCCTTTCCAATTACGCTCCTCATTCCGCAAGAAGGAGACCACGGGGCATGGCCGTGAAACTGCGTGACCATCAGATCGAGGCTGTTGCCGCCATTGTGCGCGGTCTCGATGTCCCCCCGGGCGGCATCCCCGTCGACGGCCTGCGCGGGCAGGTGCACGCCGCGTGCGGGACGGGGAAGACCGTCATCGCGGCTGCGGCGGCGAAGCGTCTTGTGCCCAGGGGACGCGTTCTCGTGCTGGTGCCGACGCTGGACCTCCTGACCCAGACGGTGCGGGCGTGGCGTGGGGCGGGGCACGCGGGGCCGGCGGTTGCGGTGTGTTCGCTCCAGGACGATCCGGAGCTGTGGAGTCTGAAGGTGCGGTCCACCACCAACCCCGTACAGCTGGCCTTGTGGCATGGTTCGGGGCCGGTGACTGTCTTCGGGACGTATGCGTCGCTGAGGGTCCTGGCGGAGGCGTTCGAGGGTGCCTACGGGCAGCAGCTGGCCCCGATGGACCTCACGGTGGTCGACGAGGCGCACCGGACGTCGGGGTCGATGGGGAAGACGTGGGCCGATGTCCATGACCAGGGGGTGATCCCGTCGTGCCGGCGGCTGTATCTGACGGCGACGCCGCGGGTCTGGGAGGAGCGGCCGGTGCGTGGGGAGGTTGTGGAGGGGGTGCGTGATCCGCTGCCGCGTGAGATGGCGGCTTCCATGGACGACGAGATGGTCTTCGGGCCGGTCCTCTACAGGCTTTCGCTTGCGTCGGCGGTCTCTCGTGGGCTGCTGGCGCGGTATCAGATCATCGTCCTGGAGCTGCAGGACCCGGTCGTCACCCCGGAGCGGTTGATGGGTGAGGAGCGGCACAGCGAGAAGCTGCGCGGGGAGCGCCTGGGGGCGCTGCAGGCGGCGCTCCTGCACACCATGGCCCAGTACGGTCTGTCGACGTGCATCACGTTCCATCACCGGACGATGGAGGCGCAGGCGTATGCGGAGGGCCTTTCGCGGGTGGCGGCGAAGCTGCATGCGGACCAGCCGGAGACGTACCCCGATCGGATCTGGGCGGACTGGCTGTGCGGTGAGCACGCCCCGGAGCGGCGGCGGGAGGTGCTGGGCGGGTTCGGGACCACCATGCGGCGGGCGGTGCTGTCGAACTGCCGTGTCCTGGGCGAGGGCGTCGACATCCGGGCCGTGGACTCGGTGGCGCTGCTGGACCCCAAGGGTGCGCCGCACGACATCGTGCAGGCGATCGGGCGGGCGTTGCGGCAGAAGCCCGGTGAGGGCAAGGTCGCTTCTTTGATCGTGCCGGTGTTTCTCCAGCCCGGTGAGAAGCCGGAGGACATGTTCACGTCGGGGTCGTACCGGTCCTTGGTGAGGGTGTTGGAGGGGCTGCGGGCTCATGATGAAGAGGCAGTGGAATTGCTGGCGATTCCACAGGAGCCGCAGAAGAACTGGGCGCAACCGTCCGAGTCCATCGGCCGGGCGCCCGGGGAAGGCGAGGAAGAGTCCCGTCTGCTGCTGCGTTTTGCCGCTCCGCGTGACCCGGTGATGGTCGCGGACTGGGTGTCGTTCAACGTGATCGACACCGAGCGGCAGGACTGGGCGCGCGGCTGGGCGAAGCTGAAGGCGTACGTGGAGCGGGAGGGTCACGCCCGGGTGCCGTACGGGCATCGGGAGGGGGCGACTCCGCTGGGGCAGTGGGTGGCGGAACAGCGGCGGGCGTATACGGCCGGGCAGATGAACAGCCAGCGCGCGCAGCGGCTGGAACAGTTGGGCATGGCGTGGTCGGTGACGGATGAACGCTTCCAGGAAAACCTCGCCGCGGCGAAGGCGTACTACGAGGAACACTGGACACTGTGCGCGCCCCGGACCGCCACGATGCTGGACCGGCCGATCGGACAATGGCTGTCCAACCTCCGCCGCCCCGGCGCACTCGACGGGCACCCCGAGTGGGAAGCCGCGCTGGAGGCCGTGGACGCGGACTGGAACCCGTCGTGGGCTCCCGAGTGGCAGCGGCACTTCGCGGTGGTGCGGGAGATGCTCGCCGAGGAGACCATCCTCGGCTACATCGAACCCGGCGTCACCGTGCACGGCATGGACATCGGGAAATGGCTGGACAAGCAACGCTGGCCAGAAGTCTGGGCAGTGCTGTCCGACGGACAACGCGAGCGCCTGGAAGCCTTCGGCATCGTCCCGCACGCCCCAGAGCCGGAAGCATCCCCGGAGCCGTCCACGGTGCCCGTGAGCGCCTTCGAGCGGGGCGTGGCGGCCCTGGCGCAGTACAAGACCCGGGAAGGGCACCTGAGGGTTCCCAGGGGACACGTGGAGCGGCTGGAGGACGGCACGGAGGTCAAGCTCGGCGTGTTCCTGAGCAACACCAAGAGCAGGCGCGCGAAACTCACCCCCGACAAACTCACCACACTCGCCAACCTCGGGTTGGAATGGGCAGCGGCGGCTCAGGCGGGGCCGGCGCACTAGGCGCGGACGCCTAGCGCCTTCCACTCACCCACCGCTCCAGCAGTTCGCCGGCGGCGGCTTCGTTGAGGCCGAGCCCGGCTGCCACCTCCGCCCGATCCAGGCGCTGTGCGTCCCGGGCAGGCCAGTACGCACTCTGTCGAGCCATCACCTCCAGGGCGCGGGCAGCCTTCAGGGCGGCGACGGGTGAGGTGTCGGCGAGGTCTTCGAGCTGCGAGCTCAGGGTCTCCAGGAGGGCGTCGAGTTCGGCGGGGAGGGGGATGGTGGATTCGGTGACGGTGACGATGTGGGCGTTCCAGTCCGTGCGGCAGTCCTCCGCGTGTTCCATGCCCGCTTCACGGAACGCACGTCCGTCGTCATCGTCGGCGGCGGTTGATGCCGGGTCCAGGGGGCGGGGAGTTCCGGTCCACCCGCAGGAGCACTCCCCGCGCAGTGAATGTGCCTGCGGCCGGGGAGTGTAGGGGTCCTGTCCGTCGTAGACGCTCCAGTGCGTCACCTCCCAGCCGAACCCGCCGGAGTAGGAGTCGAAGTACACCGGCTTCGGGACCGTCCCGTCGGCGAGGAGCACCCCGACACGGCCCTCATGCGAACGCTCACACTCCTGGACAGTCCATGTCTCGTCCCTCTTCACAGCCGCCTCCACCTGCCCAGGAGCCCGCCGGGCGCGGTCTCCTCGGCAACGAGCGTGCCGTACAAGCCGACGAGGCCGGGCGGGAACCGGCAAAACCGAGCTCTCCCGGGGTAGGTGCTTGCTGGTCGGGAGCCTCGCGTCGTGAGGGCAGTCGGGTTGTCGACCCGCAGTGTCCAGGCTGGAATCCGGCTGATGGGGGTGTCCAGTTCGAGGTCTGTCGGAGCTCTCGTGCCCCGGTCTAACCTCCCGAGGTCTTCACAGAATCATCTCGCTGTCCGCCCCCCGGTGCGCACGTACCGGGGGCGGACAGCGATCGGCCTATGGCGGGACAGGGGAGCGCGATGAGCGAGATCCAGCAGCAGGTCGTACGGGCGAGGGCGTTGGAGGCGGTGGTGTGGCGGATGCCGGCGGTGAACTACCGGCTGATGTACGAGGCCGGGCTCAGGGCCGGGATGACGGGGCAGAACCAGGTGCTGTGGTGGCCCGGCCGGATGAGCTCGCTCAACCAGAGCCTGACCCCTAACCCTGACGTGGTCTACCTGATGGCCTTCTACGACACGACCGACGGCCCGGTCGTCCTGAAGATCCCGGCGGCGGTCGGTGACAACAAGATCAACGGCAGCGTCATGAACTACTGGCAGGCCGCCATTGAGGACGTCGGCCCGGCCGGGTACGACGCCGGGGCGGGTGCCGCCTACCTCATCCTGCCGCCCTACTGGCCCCACCGGGTCCCGGCCGGCTACATCCCGCTCCGGTCCGACACCGTCACCGGCTACGCCCTGCTGCGGTCCATCCCCGCCGACGACACCGACGCGTCCATGGACGCCGCGGTCACCTACGCCGAGGGGATCGAGTTCTACCCCTTCACCGCGCCGGGCGTGACCGGCGAGACCCTGCGGGCAAATGCCCTCGACCAGGAGTTCGACGCCAAGATCCGCTATGACGTCTCCTTCTTCTCCACCCTGAACACGGTGGTGCAGTCGGAGCCCTGGCTGGACCGGGACCGGGTCATGATCGACCAGCTCGCCTCCCTGGGCATCGTCCGCGGCTCCGCCTACGCGCCCGACGACGACACCGTCACCGCCCAGACCGACGGCATCGGCGACGCCCAGGCGTGGCTGGAGGAGAAGTACCGCGCCCTGTACGACACCCCGTACTACGAGGGCACCCACTGGACCCTGCCGGCGCTGCCCGAGCTGGTGGCCGCCACGAACGACGGGTTCGCCGACACCGAGGCGTACCCCGTCGACGAACGCGGTGTCACCTTCACCTTCGCGTTCTTCTCCTCCCGCCACCTCGGCAAGGGCCAGTCCTACCTGACCGCCATCTCCGACGCGAACGGCGCCGACCTCGACGGCTCCCGCACCTACACGCTGCACATCCCGGCCGGCGTCCCGATCGAGCAGTACTGGTCCCTGACCGCCTACCAGGCCGGCACCCACACCTTCATGGACGGCGCAGAACGCCTCAGCCGCTCCTCCCTCGACGCCGACCTGACCGTCAACGAGGACGGCAGCGTCGACCTCTACCTCGCCCCCGAAGCCCCGGAGGGCAAGAACGGCAACTGGATCCAGACCAGCGACCAGGTGCCCTTCGAAGTCATGTTCCGCCTGTACGGCCCCACCGACGACTTCACCAACAAGAAGAACTGGTCCCTCCTCGACATCCAGCCCCTCTGAGCCCCCACACCCCAAGCCCTTGCGCGCTGCGATACAGCGGTATTGGAGCGTTGGCGGGGGCAAGGGGGATGGAGCGTCAGCGGACTCCCGTCCTCTGCCCGGGGCAGGCGGCCGGTGCCGCACCCCGCCCCGCCTGCCCCGCGCAATAAGGGCTGTGCTGCGCCCCAGCACGCCCGAGGCGCTCCCCTGGGTCCCCGGGAGTGGTGGAGGGGCGTCAGAGGGCTGTACGGCGGCTTCTGTCGCTGCGCTGGCTTTGTTCACGAGCACCGGCTCTGGCACAAGTTCCGTGAATTGGCGTCTTCCTGTCTGCCTCCGGCTCGTCTCGGTGAGGATCACGTTGGCGTGGAGGCGGCGATCGCGGTGTAGGTCCCGGGCGTCGAGCGTGTGGGGCTGGGCAGGGCCACTGCTGCCGCGGGATTTGGTGGGTCGATGGCAGATGGGGTTGGGTGGGCGCGTCAGTGAGTTCGATCATGGTCCGGTCGCCTCGGGACGTGGTCGGGGCATCGGAGGAGTCAGGGTGAAGGTTGCAATACGGGGGGCCGCTGTCGCGGCGGTAGTGGTGTTTGCGCTGACCGGGTGCAGGGACGGAAGCACCCCGGCGCAAGGCGTGGCAGAAGGCAGCACGGCCACGGGTGAGGCCACGGCACAGGCGTCCGCCAAGGCACGGGGAGAGTCATCGGCACCCGCCGACGGCCAGGGCGTGACGGCGAACCCGCCCCCGGTCTGGGTGGATGCGACGGGCCTGTACTCCGCACTCCCGTCCGACGGCAGCATCGGCGACGTCATGGTCGGCGGAGATCCCACGGTGATCCAGGGCGGCGACGTGGTCAAGGGCTGTTCCGAGATGATCAAGTCGCCGTGCGCCGGGGTCCAGGCGGCCGGGCTCAGGGACATGGAGGCCCGGGGCTCCGCGGACGAGGCGCGGATCGAGTTCAGCCTCTTCACCTTCGCCACGGCGGATGAGGCGTCCACGATGATGAAGGACCTGGCTGAGCACGAGCGCAAGCAGAGCGCGGAGTACGGCGCCCTGGCGAAGCCGGTGACAGTGAACACCGGCGCCGACGAGACCGTCGCGATGCAGGACGGCGACAGCTTCGATGTCGTCATGCGCGTCGGCGCCGTCGTGTCGCACCTCAACGCGAGCGACACCGAGCTCGGCAACGTGGAGTACGCGGCGAAGGTCCAGATCGCCCGTGTGAAGTCCGTCTCGAACGGGATCAACCCGGACCGCTGACCCGCCGGGCGGTTCGCGAAAGGGGCCCAACCAGCACCTGAAGTGTCGGTAGGGCCCCTCTTCCAGCCGCAGGAGTCTGGGCTCTGGCACAACGTTGCTGATCTGGTGCAGTTGCGTGGTTCATGACGGCTGGCGGACAGGGAAGCGACCTGGTCAGCGGTCCGAGCGGAGACGAGACGCCGGCTTGTATGTTTTGTCGTCACGGAAGTCGAGCCAGAACCGCTACTGCTCGTTAAAGCCTACGGACATCCGGCTGATGCGGCAGTGAAAGTGGCGGCGGCGCCGTGCCGGGATCCGTGGCTGGTGGAGCCGGCTGTGCGGAGGCTCAGGTGTTTCGATAGAAGTTTCGCAAGTAGGCGTCGCTTCTCGCCCGGTGAGGGGTCTTGCGCCTTCGGTTGCCGCGATCGGTGCAGGGGGAGTTCCGGGCGGCGCCGCATTGGGTGCAGGTCGTTTTTGCGATCACATGCGCGGGAACGGCCTGGGCGTAGACGGGGCTGGCTCGCATGGCAGACGGCTGCTCCGCTTCGGGGGCCGTCGGGGTCATGGCTCGCGCGGGGGACGTCAGCAGCAGGCGGGCGATCGGGTTCGCGTGGCTGGAGGCTCGACAGCTCCAGGGATGCCAGACCAGAAACGGCCCCGTGGCGTCCCGGCCGGGGCGCGTGAGCCGCCCGTCGGTCAGGGACCACACGGCGTTGTGAGGGAGTCTGACGCGCATCGCTTCGGAGATCGGGGCGGGGTCCACAAGCGTCCATTGCCCGCTCTCCACGCGGGAGGCCAGGGTCTGCTCGCCGCAGTCCGGGCAGGGCCCGCGCCGTACATCGCCGTTTTCTTCGGCCCCGGTCACCGCCGGACGTGCTGTGCCGTGCTCGGCCCGGCTGTCTGCCGGCCTGGCGGCCGTGCCTGGTTCGTCACCGGTTTGGCCCTGAGGCTCTTCGCGTTTCACGGAACACACTGTGCCCCAGGCTGGTATGACGGTCCGACAATTAAATTTGCGGGTAGTTTCTCCGCTAAAATCCTGGTCCATCTTTATTCTCAGAGTTCGGCCAGCTTTGCCAGAACAGGGAACGAGGCACCAGACGTGTCGCTGTATCTGCACCGTTCGAACCAGACCAAGCTCTTACGCCGTAACACCACGGACCGGTGCAAGTACTGCAGTACACCGATCGAGTGGTTCGAGCGGTACGACACCCTTCGAATCCCTCTCACGCCGGAGCTCCCCACGTCGCGTATCCCACCGAGGATGCGCTGGCACATCAGCAAGGGCGTCGCCTATCCCGGCGGGGATCCTCAGACGGAGTTCTGTAGGATCCCGCACCCCGCGATCTGCCCGGCCGTGCCCCATCCGGACCTCCCCGACGAGCTGCAGGACGTCGTGACGCGGCTCGCGGTGCGGATGCGCGGCCGGATCGAGCGTGGCGAGTTCGTTCCCTGCCTCGCGCCGGTGGAGGAAGCAGCGGAGGTCTCCGTCCCAGAGGCCGTCGGGAACATCCGGCACGTCATCTCTTACTACGGCACCCTGATGATCGCGCCGGGTGAGGTCCACGACCTGCAGTGCATCGCGACCCACGCGGGGACCGGGCAACGGTGCGAGGCCAGTGTCTTCGACCTCGACGAAGGGAAATGGGAGGAGGTCGACATCCCCCATGCTCCCGGGCGGCAGGGCCAGCAGATCCTGTCCGGGGCCGGCGGCCGCATGTGGGTGTGGACCATCAATGACTTCGATTGTCTACGCCGCTGGTGGAAACAGCGCTGTGTCGACCACTACCGGTCCCCTCAGCCTCATCACGTGGAGTTCGAGCTTGTGAAGTTCCATGCGCTCATCCACGGCGACCACATCCTCACCACCCGGCCGGAAGGCTACGAACGCACCACGAAGGGCGAGCGGCTCGTCGTCCACGACGGACCCGCCATGGACGTCACCGTCTGCTCGAACGTGGGCTGCCGACACTCCGCATTCGGAAAGATGGAGGAAGGCTGGCTGTGCTGGAGTTGTGAACGCACGGCGAAGCGCCGGGCCCGAGTTCATCGGCGATGGCAGCACCCCGCCGAAACGGCGGAACACGAGGGGCTAAGCCCGCACCCGCTGCCCACGAGTACCTGACCGCGGCGGAAGAACTCCTCACGAAAGCATGTGGGCTTTTCGTCGATGGCCGCTTGGTTCGCTTGGCTCGCTTGGTTCGCTTGGTGAGATCGGCGCTGGTGAAGCCGAGGAGCGCACGGTCGGCGGCCACGCGGAGCAGCGACACGGTCTCGTCGGCCGAGTCGGCCCGGTTGGCCGAGTCGGCCACGGTGGGTGACGGCGAGCTCGGCGAATGCCTGCTGGCACGGGGCGTCGTACCGGTGAGTGGAGTCGACGAGGGACCGGATCGCGGGATTCCTGGAAAGCTATGTGCCGGTACCCAGTCGCTTCGGTCGCTGCCGAGGGCAGGACCGTCGACCGCCGGGCGGTGGTCGACGGCATGGGCACAGCGAGCAGGTCGTCGCGATCGTCCCTCTCCTGGCCCAGGTCGCCGCCCGGATCGCCGCCCAGCATCAGGACTTGGCCGGTCTCCTGTCCGCCGCCGAGCTCGTCCGCGACCTGGGCCCGGCCGGTGACGGCCTGCGCGCGGTCGCCATGCTGGTCGTATGCCAGCCCGTCGGGCCGGCCGCTGCCGCCTGGGCCGGAGACTGCCGCGTCTATGGGTGGGACGGCGCGCACCTGGTCCGGCACAGCACCGACCGCACCATCGGCGAGCGGCTCAAGGAGCGGTACCGGATCGTCCCCGAGGTCGCCCGGCAGTTCAGCAACGGTCTGCATGTCGATCTGGCCCGCGCGACCGTCTCCACCACCGCGGCGGTGGCCCTTCCCGACGACTAGCTCATCCTGATCACCGGCGGCGGCGTCCACCCACGGCCAGATCCCCAAAGAACGGCTGAAAGGCCTGGTCCGCGAACATGCGGGTGACTCGTAGCGGCTGGCCGATGCGTTGGTGGCCGCAGCTGAGCCGGACCAGAAGGGCTAGGTGTGTTGTTCGGGGACGTTGGTGACACGCGTGCTGGGTTCTTGAACGGGTGAGGGCCTCCGGGTTCGGTGTGGATTGCGACATCTGCACCGATCCGAGGAGGCCCTCGTGCCCCACCGTAATGCTCCGCTGACCGAGACCGGGCGTCTTCGCCTGGCGCGCTGTGTCGTCGAGGACGGCTGGCCGCTGCGGCGGGCCGCGGAGCGTTTCCAGGTCAGCCACACCACCGCGGCCCGATGGGCTGACCGCTACCGGCAGCTCGGCATCGCCGGAATGAGTGACCGCTCCAGCCGGCCCCATCACCAGCCGCGACGGACGCCGGCCGAGATCGAGACGGAAGTTCTCCGCCTGCGGCGGGAACACCGCATCGGCCCGCTGCGGCTGGCCGTCCGGTGCCGCATCGCGGCCTCGACCGCCCACCGCATCCTCCAGCGACACGGCCAGCCGCCGTTGGCCGCCCTGGACCGGGCCACCGGTGAACCCGTGCGCCGCTACGAACGCGCCCGCCCCGGCGAACTGGTCCACATCGACGTCAAGAAGCTGGGCCGTATCCCCGACGGCGGCGGCCATAAAGTCCTCGGCCGGGCAGCAGGCAGCCCGAAGAAGGACCGGGTCAACGGCGTCGGATACGCCTACCTGCATACCGCCCTCGACGACCCCAGCCGGATCGCCTACACCGAGGACCTGCTCGACGAGACCGCGCCGACCTGCGCAGCCTTCCTGACCCGGGCCACCGCCTACTTCGCGTCCCTGGGCATCCGCGTCGAGCGGGTCCTGACCGACAACGCCTGGGCCTACAGCAAGAACACCTGGCGCGACACCTGCCGCGACCTGGGCATCAGCCCCCGCTGGACCAGGCCCTGGCGCCCGCAGACCAACGGCAAGGTCGAACGCTTCCACCGCACCCTGCTCGACGAGTGGGCCTACCAGCGGCCCTACACCTCAGACCACGAACGCATGGAAGCGTTCACCGACTGGCTCCACTGGTACAACTACCACCGACCCCACACCGGCATCGGCGGCCAAACACCCGCCAGCCGCGGCACCAACCTCTCCAGACAACACACCTAGGCGGTGTCTTCAAATGATCACTGCTGGTGGATCATGGTGTCGTGATACGTCGTCATGAGCTGTCCGATGCCGAGTGGGAGTTCGTCCGGCCGTTGTTGCCCGAGTCGTTGCGGGGGCGGAAGCGGCTGGACGACCGCAGGGTCCTGAACGGGATCGTGTGGAAGTTCCGCACCGGCACGGCCTGGCGGGACGTGCCCGAGCGTTACGGTCCGTGGGCCACGCTGCATACGCGTTTCCGCAGGTGGGCGGCGGACGGGACGTTCGACCGGATGCTGCGGGCGGCGCAGGCGAGGGCGGACGCGGCGGGGGACATCGAGTGGCTGGTGTCGGTCGATTCCACGGTGGTCCGGGCCCATCAGCATGCGGCGGGGGCCCGAAAAGGGGGCTCCGCGACCCGGCCCTCGGCCGGTCCCGAGGCGGTCTGACCAGCAAGATCCACCTGGCCTGCGACGGCCGGGGTCGTCCGCTGGGCTTCGTCGTCACGGGCGGCAACACCAACGACTGCACCCGGTTCACCGCCGTGATGGAGGCGATCCGGGTGCCCCGGACCGGACCGGGGCGGCCCCGTATCCGGCCCGATCACGTCCTGGGCGACAAGGGCTACAGCTCGAAGGCGATCCGCACCTGGCTCCGCCGCCGGGGCATCCCGCACACGATCCCCGAGCGGGCCGATCAGATCCGCAACCGGGCCCGGCGAGGCAGCCGCGAAGGCCGCCCGCCGGCCTTCGACCGCGAGGCATACAAGCACCGCAACGTCGTGGAACGGTGCTTCAATCGCTTGAAGCAGTGGCGTGGCATCGCCACCCGCTACGACAAGACCGCCCAGTCCTACGAGGCAGCCGTCACCCTCGCCTCACTCCTGATGTGGACGTGACATTTGACGACAGAACCGCGCGACGATGCCACCGCTCTGGCCCTCTTGCGCCACCGGTCACCGGCCACCGGCGGGCCCGGGTCCCGAGCCGGCGTCCTTGCTTCCAGTCCGTATGAACCGCACCGCCGCCCTGCCGGAAGGAGCCGCTGTTGTGCCCGCCCGGGGCCAAGGCGCTCCGGGAAGGTCAGATGCCCGATCGTCTGGCGGACCTCGGTGTCCGTGAGCAGGGCGAGACGGAGTCCGGTTGGATAGGTGGTGGTGGCCGGATCGGCGGTGTTGCCGTGTTTCATGCTGTCCTCAGCTCCGCCTGTACGGGCGTTGTGGGCTGGAGACGGCCGCGGTGGTGACGGGGCATGCTGGGTTTGCAACCCGAAGACGCCGGGCCAGCGGTGTGGACTAGTTCAGGAGGCGGCTGGCGGAGTGTTTCACGCTGACTCCCCCAGCCAGGTGCTGGTGAGCGCGGTAGCCGTGTGGTCGAGGGCGTCGATGTTTATGGTCTGCTCGAAGCTGGTGCCGTCCGCTGTGAGCACAGCCCAGATACGATCCGCCGGGCATCACTCTGCCCGGCTGGCCCTCCGGAAGTCCTCGTCACGGCCCTGTGGTGATGGGCTCGTTCTCCGCTCAGCCGTAGGCATGGGTTGGCTACTGTGCTCGGGCCAGCAGCAACGCTGCCTGTTTCCATGCCGTTAGCTGCTCGGCGTCTACCGGCTTCATCGGTCCCTTGAAAAATTGCGCGTGACCGTCCTTGAGGCTGGTGTCGTCCCACGCCTGGGTCGCGAACACGTACGTTTCGCTGTCCGCGAGCCGGGGCCTTGGCTCCTGCTCCGGCGCGTAGGTGACGTGCACCGTGCCGTGGACGTTCCCGCGCAGGACCGAGACCACTTCGACGCGGTAGATGTCCGAGGTCCAGCTCTGCAGTTCGCGCTGTTCCTCGAACGCGGACACGCGTCCGATGAAGACGTTCTCGGTGTGGGGTGCGGTGCTTGCCGGGCTGGTGGCGTCGTAACCACGCAGGACCTCGCCCGGCGAGACCTGCTGTTCGTAGTGCTGGTAGCCGAACCAGCTGCCCGCCGCCAGGACTCCCGCTGCCACCACGCCCGCTGCCAGAGCCATCACCTTCTCGTCTTGTGGCAGAACCCGAGCGCGTGGCCCAGTTCGTGGGCGGCGGCCCGCCGGCGGTGCTCGTCGCCCCACGCGCGTTCGTCGCCGTCCACCGAGGAGCAGCCCCGCGAGTCCGGTCTGCCATCGACGCACGTGTGCGGCTTGGCAGTGGCCGGGACCGCGTGGACCGGCGCTGGAAAGGCGAGTAGGGCGACGGCCGCCGAAGCGGCCACTAGAGCCAACGAATCAAACCTCATAGCCACGAGAAAATAGCTCTCAGTGACGATCTTGTGTGAGTCTCCCGCTGCGGTTCACCCTCCGGTGAGAAGCGCGCCCGCGCCCATCTCCAGCAGATCCTCGGCCACGGCCCGGCCCAGTTCCTCCGACTGTCCGGCGTCGCCCTCGACTTCCACGCGGTGCTGCTCCTTTCCGTCTGGTGACGTCACTGCCGTCGACAGCCGCAGCAGCCCTCCCCCAAGAGCCGGGCCCATGCGCCCACTGGCACCGAGCACCCGCCGTGCAGCTCACCAAACAGGGTCCGCTCGGCCCGGACAGCCGCGTCCAACCGGATGGGCACGTTGCCCCGTACGGGACCACCTGCAGGTCGGGCCGCAGCGCGAGGAGCTGTCCGATCCGGCGCGGCGCCCCGGTGCCGACCCGGGCTCCGGGCAGCAGTTCGGCCAGCGGACCGGCCGCTGGCCGCTGGCCGCTAGCCGCACAGGGCATCACGGGCATCCTGGCGTGGGCCCGGCGGGCGCAGCAGCATCAGCCCGGCCGGCATGGCGGTCGGCAGGTCCTTGAGGGAGCGCACGACAACGTCGACCTCACCGGCCGCGAGCGCCGCCTCCTGCCGCGAGGAGAACGCGCTCGTCCCGGTGGTCCGTGCGACCTCGCCGATCGTCGGCGTACGGTACGGCGGTCGCGGTCCCCTTCTTCGAGGATGACCTTCTCCACGAACTCCACGCCCGGGAACAGCTGCCGCCAGTCGGCCAGGACCTTGCCTTGCGGACCTGCGCTCTCGCCAGGCGACTCGTCCGCGATCCCACAGCCACCCGCGTCAGCAGCCTTCTTGCCCCGCACCGATCCTGGCGGCAGCCTAGACCCGCTTCACCTGTGGTTTTACCGACAGGACGCCGGGAGTCGCAGGGACCCGGTATTCGCTGGAGGCCGCCTGCGGTGCATGATCCAGGGCGCTCAGCTCGGCGAGCACGTGATCGCTCGTGAAAGCCGGCTGTCGGCTGACCGCTTGTGGAAGCCGGCTGTCGGCCCAGGCCGACGGGTGGGGCAGCGTCGCCAAGGACCCTGGCGGTGGTGACGTCGCCAGGCGTTCACCGGTCGATCGTGGCAAACAAGTACCGAGATGCTCGGGCATGACGGATGGTTGCGGTATCCCGCTCGGCAGGGCCCTGGCCGGAGCAAACCGCTGCATCTCCCCGTTGCTCGCCCCGACCCTGGACCTGCTGGACGGCCTCGGGCCGCTATCCGACGGCATCACCGTGCACCTGGACGCCGGCTACGACTCTGAGGAAACCCGTACCGAACCCATCGCCCGAAACCCGCACCGGCACATCGTGCACAGGGCGAGAAGGCGCCGATCCAGGCGAGCCAGCGGTGGCACGCCGTGCGCACGCACGCATGGCAGAAGGCCTTCCACCGGCTCACCCACTGCTACGAGTGCCGCATCACTGTCGTCAACACTTTCCTTGAGCTCGCCGACACGATGATCACTGTCCGCAGTCTGATGCGCCGGGCATGGACCGCTTGCCGCTGGGATCGACCGGCCGAACCGTCGCCCACGAGGGCACGGCTATCGGCATCGGCGTGAGCCTTACGCGCGCTCGGGCTTGCGCGCCTCGATGAGGGTCCTGGAGGAGTGGGCGATGAACGGGCCTTCGGCCTCGATCTTCTCGTGCAGCTCACGCAGGCGGCTGCGGTACTGCTCGACGGTGAAGCCAGGCACCGTCCAGATCACCTTGCGGAGGAAGTAGATGACGGCACCGACGTCGAAGAACTCCATCCGCAGCCGTTCCGTGCGCACGTCGACGATCTCCAAGCCGGCGGCCTGCGCTGCCGCGCTCTCGTCGTCGGGGTGCCGCTTCCTGCGCGCGTCGGGCTGCGGTCCCAGGAAGTACTCCACCAGCTCCCACACGCTGGCCGGTCCGACGTGCTGGGCGAAGTACGACCCACCCGGTCGCAGTACGCGTGCGATCTCCGGCCACCACACCGTCGCGGGATGCCGGCTGGTCACCAGGTCGAACGCCTCGTCGGCGAAGGGCAGCGGCGGCTCGTCCGGGTCGGCGACGACCACCACCCCGCGCGGATGCAGCAGCCTGGTCGCCTTGGCCACATTCGGCGGCCAGGACTCCGTCGCGGCCATGGTGGCAGGCAGCTTCTCCGCCCCGGCCAGGACCTCACCGCCACCGGTCTGAATATCGAGCGCCGCCGACACCACCGCCAGCCGCCGGCTCATCGCCTGCTGGTAGCCCCACGACGGGCGTTCCTCGGTCGCCCGACCATCCAGCCAGGAGAAATCCCAACCCTCCACGGAAACCGACTCAGCCTCGGCGACAAGCTCTTCGAAAAGACGTGACATACCCCCATCATTACGCCTCAGACCGTCTGAACACGCACAGTTTTCCGCTGTGGCCTCCGGCAAGCCGGCCACGGGAACGACGTATGGCAGGGACCGAACCACCAATCAGGCATCCCTACCCACGCGGGCTCCACGCTGTGCCGGCAAGGCGTTCGTCAGCCCAGCAGCATCCCCACAGACGCAGGGTGCAGCCCGACGCGTGCCGAGTCATCCGCATCGTGTGAGGTGCATCTTCACAAGTGCGAGGAGCAGTCCTTGCTCTCGTCGATGAGTAGGTCCTTCGGGGGTGTCGGCGTGCACCTGAACCTGGCTCTGGCATGTACGGATGAGCGTGGCCACGTCTGGAGGCGGGCCAAGGACTTTCCCCCGCCGCTCTGCTGCGTGGTTGGTGCAGTCATGCATGAATGCGCGGCGGGCGGATTGCTGGTGGTTCAGCGGACCCAGGTGCTGGTGAGGGCCTGGACGGCGGAGCCGTCGAGGTCGGCGAGGGTGGTGGAGACGAAGTCGCGTGCCCACGGGGAGGTCTGGATACGGAAGGGCGGGCGGTCGCTGGTGAGGGCGTCGATGATCGGGGTGGCCGCGTCGGTGGGGGTTTGGGCGTTGCCGAACGACTGGCGGGTGCGGGCGATGTAGGCCTCCAGGGCTGGGGCGTAGGGGCCGGCGGCGGCGAGGGTGGTGGGAAGGTCGAGGTTGAGGTTGGCGACGAACTCGCTCGCGACCGCGCCGGGTTCGATCACGGTGACGTCGATGCCGAGGGTGGCGGCGACGGGGGCGAGGGACTGCATGAAGCCCTCGACGGCGAATTTGGCCGCGCAGTATGCCTCGTTGAAGGGCTGGCCGACCACGCCGCCGACGCTGGTGACGGTGATGATGCGGCCCTGGGAGGCGCGCAGGTGGGGCAGGGCGGCGCGGGTGGTGGCCACCACGCCGAAGAAGTTGACCTCCATGGCGGTGCGGACCTCGTCGACGCCGATCAGTTCGATGGTGCCGATGTGGGCGGCGCCGGCGTTGTTGACCAGTGCGTCGAGGCGGCCGTGTTCGGCGATCACCTCTTCCAGACAGGCGGTGATGCTCTCGGGGTCGGTCACGTCCAGGCGCTTGATCTGGATGTGGTCGGCGACGTCGTGCTCGGCGGCGGCCTTGAGCAGGGCGTCGGCCTTGCCCGTGTCGCGCATGGTGGCGATGGTCGTCCAGCCGGCCTGAGCGGCGCCGATTGCCGTGGCCAGGCCGAGGCCGGAGGACGTGCCGGTGATCAGGACCGTCTTTTCGCTGGTCATCAAGGGTTTTCCCGTCAAGAGTAACTTCACCGACCGATAAACGGGGAACTCCCCGTTTCGCCATCACCGTAACCGGGGAACTCCCCGGTTGTCCAAGTAGACTGGATACCGTGACGAAGAGAGCGGTTTCGACCACCCAGCCGAGCCTGTTGCGTGCCGATGCCCGCCGCAACCGGGAGCGCATCCTCGAAGCGGCCGTACGTGCCTTCACCGAGAAGGGCGCGGACGTTCCGATCGACACGATCGCCAAGGCCGCAGGCGTCGGCTCGGCCACCCTCTACCGCCACTTCCCGACACGCGAGGCGCTGGTCGAGGCCACCTACCGCAATGAACTGGCCCGGGTCTGCGACAGCGCCATCGAGCTCCTGGCCGATTTCCCGCCGGACCGGGCGCTGCGCCTGTGGATGGATCGGTTCATCGACTACCTGGCCGCCAAGCACGGCATGGCGGACGCCCTGCGGGCCGCGGTCGCCTCCGGCGCCGACCCCTTCTCCGAGGCCCTCGACAAGCTCGGCACCGCCATCGGCACCCTGCTGCACGCCGGCACCGACGCCGGCCTCCTGCGCTCCGACATCGACCCCCTCGACGTCGGCTTCAGCCTCGCCGGCGTCGCCCTGATCACCGGCACCCCCACCCAACGCGAACGGGCCGACCGCCTCCTCGACCTGCTCGTTGATGGACTCCGCTACGGAGCAGGCCGATAAACCCACCTGGCTACGCTGAACCAACCCGGCCGCACCTCGGCCAGAAGCGGCTGCGACGACCGCACTGCGGACCGCAGGTCCTGAGCCGTGAGGTCAAAAGGGTCCGGGAGGCTCAACTCGTACTGGCGCAGCCGCCAGAGGTCGAAGAGCTCGCTCCCGTCGGCTGCGAAGTCGACATCGACCTCGGTGCCGTTGTCGCTGACGAAGCGGCACCCTGCCCCATGAACCGTGCAGGCGCGCGGCTGGGCGAGCGGCCGGAGCTTCTGCTTGGACGGGTGGAGCTTGTGGATGGGAGCCTGGTGCAGCATCGTCCGTCCTTGCAGGGCTGCTCGGTCCGCATCGACTTCGGGACCCTTGCTCTCGGGTACGTCGGTGTCCGCTCCGGCTTCCTGCGGCGCACCGGGACGGCCGCGCAGCGGTATGAGGTCGGCGTGCGCGGCGTCCTGGTGGAATGCGGTCGGCGGTGACTGGGGCTGGGCGGCGGGCTGGAGGGCTGGAGGGCTGGAGGGCATGATCGCGGGCATCGCCTCCGGCCTCGCGGTCGGCCGCTGACATCCGCTCCCAGTAAGGAGCGCCCTTCCAGGGTGGTTGCTGGGCCACTCGCCGGGATCGCGGGGGTGGTCAGCCCGGTTGGACTGGCCCGATCGTCAGGGAGTGCACGGTCGGGCCCGCGCAGTGGTCGGTCTTCCATGGGACGAAGAGCGCTGCCGTCTGATCGGGCGGGTAGATGCGCAGGCCCTCGGCGGGAGAGAGCATGCACTGTGCCGGGTCGTAGCCGCTGATGCCGTTCGCATCGCGCAGTTGGGCTTTGGCCCGTCCACCGGGTGGGAGGGTGACGGTGGTGATCGTTCCCGGTTCGCGGAGGGCGGCGTTGCCGGACTGTACGCCGTTGTGGGCTACGTAGGAGACGCCCGGGTAGCCGGTCATCGTGCACGTGGTGGTGGATCTGTTGGTGAAGACCAGGGTCGCGTAGATCGAGCCTGCTGCGGGTTCGCGGCTGGTCAGGGCGGCTGAGAATCGGCCGGTCGTGCACTCCGGGGACGGGTGGTTCGGCCCGGTCGACCGGGTGCTTCCGGTCGGGGACGGGGTGGCCGATGGGGAGCCGGTGCCGCTGGGGGGTGCGGGTGCGGTCGAGGGTGGGCCGGAGGTGGTGGGAGGTGTGAGGGTGGCTGGTGGGGAGGTGGCGGGGCTGGAGGGTGCGGGCGCCGGAGTGGACGGGGGCGGGGGCGGAGAGGGGGAGGACGAGCAGGCCGTCATGGCCAGCGATGTGATGGCAAGGGCAGCGAGGGGGAGGGCAGTCCTGCGCTTCCACGCCCTTGGCTGCGGTGACTCCGGGGCAGCCGCGCCGCTCCATCCTCTGCGGGCCGTCCGCGGCGGCTTCCCGTATCGTCCCCGCCGACGCGGGTCCGCTTCGCTCTTCCTGTCGGGCAGGCTTGAACTGGGCACGGCCATGTCTTCACCGTACGCCTGCCCTCGTACTCGGCACCATGGTTCGACCTCACCCGGGTGGTGTGCACGTACTCGTACTCGTACTCGTATCCCTACCCGTACTCATACTCACCCTCTTCCTCGGCCTTCCGCCGGCGGGCTGAGAGGCCTGGGCCGCAGGTGCACGGTCAGGTCGGGGGTGATGGACCCGTTCGTCGGCGTGGAAGGCGTTGGCGCTGTGCCACGTAGCCGGCGGCTTCCGCGGCAGCGGCTAGCCACTAGCCGCTAGCCGCTTGGTCTCTTGCCATCGGCTGTTCGCGGGCTTCCGCTCTTCTCCTGGCTGTTGCCACTGGCCTGGGGTGGCCATCCGACACGCCACTCGTGGAACGTACGCACGTCAATTTGAGAGCCTTTAATTCATTCTTTCTGGTGGCGTGTGAACGCCAGAGGGCACTCTCATCCGGTCAGCACGACAGGGACGCGCGCGGGCGGTGATCCGGGGGTGGCCGACGGGATGTGCGGGAGGCGTCGGCGAGGGGCGGCGGTGCCCTGACGTGTGGGGGCAGTGCGCGTAAACCCACGGGTCGGAGCTGGCCGGGACCTCTCTTCCCGGGCTGTACGGGGCGCTGTGGGGGCGCTGAGGTACGGAGCGTTCCGGCCCCGTACTTCCCCTTCCGTGCGCAGCGCGGCGTCCGGGGTGTGGGGGCCTCGCGTACGGCCGATCGATCGGAGAAGTCGCCATGAGCACACCGCCTTCCGTCCCGCTCCGGGTCGCCCTCGTCAACGGAAGCTTCGAGCAGCCGTCCGTCACCGACATGGCGTTCCTGCCGGACGCCTCTCAGACCCAGGCGCCACGGCACGTCCCGGGCTGGCTGACCACCGCCACCGACCACATGATCGAGCTGTGGCACTCCGGCTTCAACGGGGTGCCCTCCGCGGAGGGCGAGCAGTTCGCCGAGCTCAACGCCAACGAGGTCTCCACCCTCTACCAGGACCTGCCGACCACGCCCGGGACCAAGCTGTACTGGCGGCTCTACCACCGCGGCCGACAGGGGCAGGACACCATGGCCCTGGACATCGGCGCCCCGGGCGGCACGGTCGAGCAGCGGACCTTCACCGACGGCAACACGGCGTGGGGGTACTACACCGGCACCTACACCGTCCCGGCCGGGCAGACCACGACCCGCTTCGCCTTCCGGTCCGTCTCGGCGGCCGGCGGGAACCGCGGGATCGGCAACTTCCTCGACGGGGTGTTCTTCGGCACCGCTCCGCACGTGGTCCTCACCAAGAGCGCGGTGCCGGAAGGTCCGTTGGACATCGGGGACGTCGTCACCTACCGGATCACCGCCAGGAACGAGGGCGGCGGGGCCGCCGAACGGCTGACCCTCACCGACGTCCTGCCGCCGGGAACGACGTACGTGCCCGGCTCACTGCGGATCATCGACGGCCCGAACGCGAGCGTGAAGACCGATCAGGCAGGTGACGACCAGGCCTCGTACGACCCTGGAAGCGACACCGTGACCTTCCGGCTCGGTACCGGTGCCTCCGCCTCCCAGGGCGGCAGCCTGGCCAACACCGCCACACTGCCGCAGGGCACCACCGTCGAGTACCGCGTCACCCTCGGTCTGCAGACGGCGGGCACCCGGGTGACCAACACCGCCGTCGCCACGTACGAGAACCGGCTCGGCTCCACCCCGGAGCCGCTGACGTCCACGTCCGACGAAGCCGTGACCGTGGTCCGGCCGGCCGCCGACCTGGACGTGACCAAGGCGGCCGACGCCACCACCGTCACCGTCGGTCAGACCGTCACCTACCGTCTGACCGTCCACAACGCCGGTCCCAGCCCCGCGACCGGCGTCACGGTCGCCGACCGCCTCCCGAACGGGCTCACCTTCCTGTCCGCCGACGCCGACGTCGGCACCTACTCCCCCGAGACCGGGCAGTGGACCGTCGGCGCACTGGCCGTCGGCGCCCGCGCGACCCTCACCCTGCGAGCAAAGGCCACCAAGCCCGCGCGCCTCACCAACACGGCCACCGCCACCGCCCTCGAGAAGGACCCCGACCCGACCGACAACACCGACTCCGTCACCATCTGCGTCGAACCCGCACCGGCCTGCTGCGCCCCGTGCGTACCCCGTAGCTGATCCGACGCGGGGAGGGACGAGGCCGCCGGGCCCCGCGTCAGGTGCCGGAGCCGCTGGAGTCGGCTCCGGCACCTGTGGGGGCGGTGCAGGCCCTGACGGGTGAGGGGTGAGCGATCGCTCGCCGTCGCGGGGAGGGGCCACAACGTGGTGGTTTTCGCTCTCCTGGGGAGGGTCCGGTCGATCCGCACGATCGGGAAGTGCGACGGGTGGGTGTAGTCGAGGGCCTTCAGCGGTGCAGTACGATCCGCCAGCTGGTCGCCATGACGACGGTGGGCACCTGGACACTGCTGATCGAACCCAATGGCTACTTCGGGGTTACCGAAGAACGAGTGCTGCCGGTCTCCGCGGGGGCGAGCTGGGTCTCCCACTTCGTCAACATCAATGGCGTCAGCACGTTCCTCTGGGCGGAGGACCAGGTCCTGAGGCTGTGCTTCGACCCCATGTTCCCGGAGGACCGCTGGGGCACAGCACCCGACGGACTCCTCGACGTCATGCGACGGATCGGCTTCCACTTCGACGACGACGATCCGGAAACGGATCTGTCCTCGCTGGCGGCGTTCGCTCTGGCCGAGCACCTGACCGGCGTCGCCGTCACTCCCCCACTGCTCCAGGACACGACGTTCACCTGCGCCACCGTGAAAATCCGCTGACTGCTCCCGCTCCCCCTGTCCCTGCCCGTGACGGCAGGCCGGAAGCCGGAACGCGATTCCCGTCGTGCGCGCCGGGCCTGCGCTGTTGCCGTAAAGGCAAGGCCGGGCCGGTCCGTACGAAGTCAGGCCTGTTCCCACGGTGTGGGATCTGGGCGGCGATGCCATCACCAGCCGACCGAGGTCTGTTCAGACGCACCGGTCAGTTCCCCGCGAAGGCCTCGGCCACAGGAGTGTCCGGCCTTTACTCCCGCACGATCTCGGCGAACCTCGTCACGATCGCCCGGGGCAGCTGCGGCACCGGCGTCTTGACGGCGGTGACCTCGTAGAGAGGGGGCTCGTCGTCGGAGAGTTCGAGCCGGGCACGCGTGAGAAGGCCGTCCGGCGTCACTGCCCGATAGGAGCTCGGAAGTGCTTCGGCTGCGGGGTACAAAACTGTCGTCGTCGCGGCCTTCACAAACGCCGTGGCGAGCTCGGGGTCGATCAGCTGATCGGCCGCTTCGCCCTGGATGTAGATGTACAGCGATCACGCGATGCCGCCGTGGACTGCGCGGTGTTCGCACGAGACGGGCGCGTCCCAGTTCCGGAGGTCGGGGTCGGGGTCGCCGTCAGGATCGGCCACGTCCACATCACCGATCGCGACACCAAGGCTTCCGGCAAGTGCGACGCCCATGGTCTCGGGGCTGACGGCTCTGACGGTAAGGAGGTTGTATGTCACTCTTCCTTTGTGCCCCACGCCAGCACGGGGGCACAAAGCGTTCCTGGTCAGCCTGCCGCAGTTGAAATCCCCGCTTCAGTACCTCTGACGCGCGCCTGGGCGCAGGTTGACGGACGATGAGAGAGAGCCCGCCCGGGAAGCCGTCGCACGTTGCACCGGGCGGGCGCTCCACTCCCCTGGCAGAGCTGCCGCACGGGCCGGGGCCTCAGGAGTATCCCGCAGGGGTGGTCGGCAGATCCCGTCGTGCAGGCTCGGGTCTCTCGGGGGGGGTGGTCAGGTGCTGGTGCCGACCGAGGGTGCGTAGATGTAGGCATAGACGTAGACGTACGTGCTGCAGTCGGAGGTGGCGTCGTCCCGGATCTCGTCGGCGAGGTGCGCGGCGGGGGTGGCCCAGGCGTCGACCGGGACAAGGAGGGGAAGGGGGGCGTTTCTGGTACACGCCGTGGTTGCCGCTGGGGGCGATCAGGTGGCGGAGGGGCATCCCGTATGACCTGTCTCTTCATTGCCAGAGCCTCGAGTTCTTCTCTGGGAGAGCCTCACCGGGCTTTCTGGCGTCGGCTCCAGGGGGGGCTGGCGGCGCGGCGCGGCAGGGGGCTCCTGGCGTGGCGCTACCGTCGGGAGGGTGACGGGAGTCGATGCCGACCGGCGGTGGTCTGAGGACATGCCTGCGGCGTATGAGCGGTACCTCGTGCCGGCGGTGTTCCGGCCGTTTGCCGATGATCTGGCCGCCCGGGTGGGGGCCCTTCGCCCTCGTCGTGTTCTGGAGTTGGCTGCGGGGACCGGTGTTTTGACGTCGGGGTTGCTTGCGGCGGTGCCTTCGGCTGAGGTGGTGGCGACTGATCTGAACGAGGCCATGGTCGCGTTCGGGTCAGCGAGGGTTCCGGGGGCGGTGTGGCGGCAGGCCGATGCGGAACGGCTGCCGTTTTCGGACGGTGGGTTTGATGTGGTGGTGTGCCAGTTCGGCGTGATGTTCTTCCCGGACCGGGTCGCGGCCTATAGAGAGGTTCGGCGGGTGTTGGCGCCGGGCGGGCGGTTTCTGTTCAACACCTGGGGCCCTCTCGACACGCACGGGTTCGGGGAGGCGTTGCAGGCCGGGCTGGAGCGGGCCTTTGCGGTCGACCCGCCGCAGTTCCTACGGACCGTTCCGCACGGCTACGGCGATCCCTCCGTCGTGGCAGCTGATCTTGCGGCGGCCGGGTTCACCGTCGAGGAGGGGCTGGAGCTCACGTTGGAGGGGCGGGCCGCGTCGGCGGCCGATGTCGCCACCGGCTTTCTCGGCGGTACGCCGGTGCGCGCGGCGGTCGAACAGCGCGGCGACGACGTGGCTGCTGTCCGGGCCACGGTCATCGAGGAGATGACCGCCCGCCTGGGCCCGGGGCCTGTGTCCGCGCCGATGACGGCGTACGTCTTCCTCGGCGCGGTCTGAGCGCGGTCTGAGCGCGGGATGCGCCTGGGTCGGGGATGGGTGAGCTGATCTCGACGTGGATGCCTCACGTGGACGCCTCACATGGTTACCCGGCGGGTTTGTCTGGTGTGGATGCCTGGTGTGTATGCCTGGCGTCACAGGTAGTCCGTGGCCGTGTGCCGGTGTGGGTCTTCTCCTGCGGGGCCAGGGAGTCCGAACGGGAGTGTCATGACAGGCCTGCCGGATCCACGGCATGATTCACGCAGGGAGCAGTACGTCGGGGTGGGAAGCGGGGCTGTTCATGGGTAGGGGCTCGCATGCGAGGACATCGGACGGGATCGAGTACGGACCGCTGCCGCCGCGGTCGGTCTGGGGGTTGCGATGCCAGTTCTATATGCAGTGGATCTATCTTCCCGTAGGCCTCGTCGTCGCCATAGTCGCATCGCTCTTTGCCGTTGGCGGCGGGACACCGCTGTTCGGCAGCGCACGGAAGGGCGTGCCGAAGGATCCGTACGGTGACAGCGTGTTGCTGTCCCGGCGCCAGTACCAGCTGGAGCTGAACGGTACGCCCGAGCAGTGGCGGGAGCGTGCTGGCTTCGCCCTGCGGCGGGCCATCGCGCAAGGTTCCCAGGGGGCTGACGAGACGATCTCGCTTCCTGTCAGCGCCTACCGCGGATTGGGCCTTGAGGGCCTCGATGAGCTGGCTGGTGCGCTGGGGTGGCGTCTCGATCGGGAGCTTCTGCGGTTCGGGTCGGTGGTCCTCAAGCCGGTGTCTGCGCCTCGTTGACGCTCGGCTAGACCAGCTGGTCCCCAGAGTTGGTGGTGTGCCACAGGGTCGCTGGGACAGAACGCCCAGTCGACCTTCTCTAAGTCGTCGATCACGAACAGCACGATGTTGGCTGGAATGACGCTCTCTGCCAGCTGCCGGGTGCAGCTCCCAGTCGCTGTCTTCCGGTCGCTGACCGCAACCGCGCATCGTGTCCTTGCTGTCCGCTCGGTGCCGTCGTGGCGGCGCCTGTCCCCTCTGGGGCTTGGTCGAGGCGGCTCTTCTGGTCGGCTCAGACCTCGATGTAGGCGACGACCACGACCGTACGCAGCGCTGTCACGAAGTAGAGGACTCGTACTTGCTCGACCTCGTCGGCGTACTGGCGGAGTTGGGGGCCGGGGGTGTCGCCGGGGATCGGTTCGCCGATGTCGGGGTTGACGGAGAGGACGACCAGGGTGCGGTCGAGGGCGTGGAGGGCGGCCTCGTCGGTGATGTCTTCGACTTGTTTGGCGGCCGAGTCGGAGAAGGTGATCCGGGCGCGGCGGGGGGTGTGGTGGTTCGGCATCAGGCGATGGCCGGGCGTTGGGAGGCGAGGCGGGTGAGGGTGCGTTCGCGGAGGTCTTCCCAGGGGGTGGAGGTCTCCACGGAGGGCAGGCCGTGGGTGGCGATGTCTTCCAGGACGGCGGCGAACTGGTCGGCGCTGGCTCGGGTGCGGGCGGCGTAGGCGCGTACCGCGTCTGCGGCTGCCGGGTCGAGTGGCAGGCGTGTGGTGTCGGTGGGGGCCGGCTGGTCGCTCATGGAGGGGCTCCCTGGGACGCGGTGGTGAGGGGTTCTACCGTATCGCTCGGGTTCGGGGGGTGGTATCTATCTGGCCGAACCCGAACCCGATCCCGGGAAGGGGGTGGGGTGGGTGGGGTGTAGGGGATCGTTTTTAGTGGGGTCCCGTACGGAGGGGCTTCGGGACCCCGGAAAACGTTCGGTCGTGTCCGAAGTTCGGTCGCTTCAGTCGCTTCGGTCGCTCTGGTTGAGCGTTACAGGGGGAGGCCTATGCCCAGTTCCTGCATCGCGGCGGACGGGGGGCCGCCTTCGCTGCGTTCGGTCTTGCGGCCCTTGACGGTGGGCTGGAGGGTGCTGGGGTCGATGGCCTCGGCGGGGGCGGAGCCGGCGTAGAGGCCTTCGGGTTCGCTGTCGCGGTCGTGCGGGAGGAGCCAGAAGACGCGGCGGCGGAAGGTGCCCGAGGCCCGGGAGGCCTTGGCGTCGCTGCCGAGGATGGCGTATCCGACCATGCGGCCGTCGCGGTGGTAGGCAGGCTTGCCGGAGCGGGTGGGCAGGCGGTCGAGGCTCTGGCGGACGTAGTCGAGGCGGGAGACGTCCTCGAGCCAGACCAGCTCCGTCTCGTGCTTGAGATCGTTCTCGCTGATCAGGGAACTCATGACGTCTCCTCGTGGGCGAGCAGTCCGATACCAGGGTAGTACTTCCTCGAATTCGACAAGATCATCTCTTTCGGGGAGGACAGCCCGAGGAGCTCGCGGGCCCGGGCGGCGAAAGTACGGCTGCTCATGGCGAGGCAGCCCTCGCTGGCGCACCACGAGCGATACGCGTCGTAGAGGGTCTTCTGTTCGGTCCGGCAGTCGGGTCCCAGGACGCAGGCCTCGTCGAAGAAGCGGCCCGTGTGGTCCTCGGTCTCGGCGTAGGCCGTGGTGGCGATGCGGACCTTGTCGGGGCCGGTGAGGTCCTTCTCTCCGCTGAGGTAGCGGCGGGCGCCGTCGATGAGCCAGTTCAGGATGCCGGGGCCCTCCTCCGCGACGAGGATGTCCGCGAGGTTGTCGATCCTGCGGTCGTCGGAGACGGTCCGTTCGAAGGGGATCAGTCGCATGCGGCGCCAGAAGGCGAAGCCGCCGGTGCCGACCTCGGGGCGGTGGTTGCCCAGCAGCCAGAGCTTGTGGGTGGGGTTGAAGGAGAAGAAGTCCTGCCGCATGCGGCGGGCCTTGATGCGGTCGCCGCCGGTCAGGAGCTTGACGCGTGCCTCGTCGAACTTGTCGCCGGGCTTGACCTCGGAGCAGACGACGACGCGCCGGCCGTGCAGCTCGGCGAGGTCGGTGGGGTGGCCTTCGTACGGGCGGGCCATGAGGAAGCCGGGCGGGGCGGCGTCCGCGTAGTCGCCCAGGAGCTTCATCAGGACGTCGAGGAGGACGGACTTGCCGTTCTTGCCCGCGCCGAAGAGGAACGGCATGACCTGGCCGCCGACGTCGCCGGTGATCGAGTAGCCGAGGAGCAGTTGCAGGAAGCGGTTCATCTCGACGCCTTCGGCGTCGTCGCCGAACGTGTCGTCCAGGAAGCGCAGGAACCTCGGGATCGGCATCGGGGCGGGGCCGACCGTGGTGGAGCGGGAGTGGAAGTCCTTGTTCGGGTCGGGCTTGCGCACGAGTCCTGTGTGGAGGTCGACGAGGCCCGAGGGGGTGCACAGGGCGTAGGGGTCGGCGTCGAGGTGTTCGGCCCTGAGGACCATGCCGGGGGCGGATTTCGCCTGGATGAGCATGGCGTTGATGCCGGAGGTGCTCAGCGCGCGGCGGCGGTGCTTGCGCAGGGCATCGACGGCGTGCTCTCCGGTCGGGTCGTGGGTGGCGAGGTGTTCGCCGATCTCCCCCGCGGCCCAGAGCACGGAGTCGTCCTCGTCGACCTGCCAGCGGGTCGTGTCCCAGCGGTACCAGCCCAGGCCCGGGACGTGCCGGAAGTCGGTCTGGTAGAGCTTGACGAACAGCTTGGCGTTGCCCCGGTCCGTGAGGGAGTCCGGGACCAGGCCATGGGCGGTAGCCTCCCCCGGCGTCCAGGTCGCGTTGCTCTGCCCGGCCTGCTGCGGGGGCAGGACGGGGGTCGACTTGGCGATGATCTGGGCCGCCAGGTCGCGGGGGTCGAAGTCGAAGAGCGTGTTCGGATCGCCGCTCGCGGAGGTCACGTGCGGCTCCCGGGGTGAAGCGGGCGACGGGCGCCTGCGGTCATGCCACTGCGGATGATCGCCTCGGCCCGGCGCTCCTGCCCGGGACGGGCGTGACGGGCGGCCTCCAGGAGGGCCTCCTCGGCGTCCTGGGCGGTGAGGTGCTCGGCGGCCACGAGCCCGCCCAGCGTGTAGGCAGCTCGGTTGAGCTTCTCGGAGAATCCCGCGCCCTCGGTGACTCCCGCGCATTCGGAGACCTCGGTGAGCACCCTGGTGAGCGTGGCGAGGACCGGGTTCCCTCCCCCACGTGCGGCGGAGACGGCCTGGCGGGCCCGGGACGGGACGGGACGCGGAGCCGGGACGTGGGCCGCGGGCAGGTGGTGGGTGCGCTGCAGCTCCTGCGCCAGCCAGCCCGGGAGCGGAGCCGGGGTCCGTACGGTGCCCAGCGGCTGGTAGACGCCGGCCTCCGTGGCCGTACCGGGCGCGATGATGTAGCCGCCGTCGGCACGAACGTCGACCTGCCAGGCGAGCGCCCTGGTCTTGCCCGAGCCCGTGGAGCACTGCCAGCGACGGGTGTCGGTGGTCCGGTACCAGACGTGCAGGCCCCCGGACGGGGTACGTACCCGCAGCGTGGTGGCGTCGTCGGCAGGGCTGTCCTGCCCGCGGAGCGCCGCGAGTACGGCCAAGGTGTGGAACCCAGTGGTCATCGCGGATACGTCGATTTCCTCGGCAATGTCGATGCCAGGCAGGAGCCTGTCCCTGGAGGGCGGCGGGCCGGGGTGGGCGTCGATGTCTATCACGACGAGGTTCGCGGGCCCACAGGCGACGGCTACCCCCATCTGACGGCGGGGACCCCACCACTGCTGGATACGGCTGTTGTCCAACGTGGCGGCGTGGAAGCCGTGACACCACCTGCCCTCGGCCCGGCAGACACAGGTCCTGTAGTCATGTCTCTGCTCACGGCAGGCGGCGCAGTTCGCGGCAGGAGTCTTCTTGCCCGGCGCCAGCGGATGGACGGGCCAGCCATGGCTTGCGCACCAGCGAGCGAGGAGAAGCGGGTCCGGCCTTCCGGCAACGGGGCCGGCGACTGTTGAGTCGCTATAGGAAACCCGCAGGTCAGCAGGCATCTGGTTCCCCCAATAGCGACTGAAGCGACTCAAGTACGGAGACAGCCTAGCGAAAACACTGGTCCGGCCAAGCCATGTCGGGGGCGGGCGCGTCGTAGCGAGGTCGTAGCGGCGGCGTACCGAGAAAAGCGACCCAGCGACTGAGGGATCGGGGCAGCGACTCAGTCGCTTTCAGTCGCTGTCTTCAGTCGCTGGGTAAAACTGCAGGTCAGGTGGGTTCTCCTACCCAAAACAGCGACTGAAGCGACTCAAGACGCCTATATATCAGGCGCACACGCGCGATCTGTACAGCTGATAAGTAGAGCTTCAGTCGCTTCAGTCGCTGATGAGGGAAGCTAGAGGGCTCTGACCTGCGGTTTTATACCAGCGACTGAAGACAGCGACGGTAGCTGTGCTTCAGTCGCTAAGTAGCTGGGGGCAGCGACTGAAGACGGGGAGCGACTGAAGAGGGAGCTACTGAAGCGACCGAAGCGACTGAGAAAAGAACATGGGGGCGTGGGGTGTCTGCTCATCGGTGGGGCGGGGTGGAGTGGGGGCGTGATCCAGCGTTTGGGGCTCAGCTGCTTCCCCTCAGCTCAGGCCTGCTCCCCCGCTCCCCTGCTCCTCCCTCAGCCGGCGGCGCGATACGGGCGTACGGGAGCAGCTGAGTCGCTACTGCTGGGGGCAGGCTTTGTTCGCGACCGGTGACTGCTCCCGGCTGGATGTGCTGGTGGGTGTGTACGGCAGCGCAGCTTTCGGTAGGGCGTCCCCGGGATGGACGTTTGCCGTCGCCAAGCCGGGATTGAGCTGGAGGGCGGCGACGGCCTTGCTGCTCAGCCCTCGCAGGCTGCCGTCCCTGCTTGAGGTGAGCAGGCGTCCGTTCGGTGAGAAGGTGAGTGCGGAGACGGTTCCGCCGCTCCAGTCTGCGGTGTGGCCCGTGCCGGCTCGTAGGCCGAGGCTCTTGCCGGGGGGCGACGTAGGCGGAGTCCCGTCTGTCAGGCAAGAGAGTGAGATGGCGAATTGTGTCGTCGCCGGGCGTAAAGTGCTGGATCTCTTTGTTCCGACAGGTGCTGTTCCCGCACCCACGTACTGTTCCCCGTTGGCTCGTAGTCGGTGAAAGAGAACGCGGTCGTCATGGCTGCGTGCGTTGTACACGTGCCCGGTGGGCAGCTCCCTCCCCCGCTGCGGGACGGTGTGCAGGGTGTGCTCGGTTCGCAGATCCACGATCTGCTGCCGCATCTGGGTGAAGGCCTTGAGAACGGTGGCAGTACTGTTATCGGTCGATGCGACTGCTGTGCTGAGTTCGGAGTGAGTCGGATCGACTCAAGCATGGTCCGTGTCGATTCGACGTCATGCCGGACCCCGCGTATTCATCCCGCGCGATCCGGAGTCGCCTCCGCCGACGCGGGATCCTCGTTGTCATCCCAGCCGTCCGACCAGGTCGGCCACCGGCTGCGGTGAGGCAGCGTCGGTGGCTGACTGCCAGCTTTCGACGCGGAGTCGTACAAGCAGCGCAACGCGGTCGAGCGATGCAACAACCGGCTCAAGCAGTGGCGCGGCCTTGCCATGAGAACGGGCAAGCTCGCCATCGCCTATCAGGCTGCACTCCACCTCGCCGCTATCTTTATCTGGGCCCGGCGAGAGCCCGCTCAGCGATCGGCTACCCAGTGCGCGTCTGGCGGCCAGGGTCCCGAGCCCACGATGTGCTTCACGAGCCTGAACGCTTCATGGATGGGGACGGTGTCCTCAGCCGGGTACTCGTCGTCCTGCCCGTTGGAGAGAACGAACCCGTTGCTCGACCCCTGAACCCCGGGGTCCACGGCATGCTCGCCGGGATCGCCCTCTTCTTCGAGCAGCATCACCATCGCGCGCTCGGTGTTCGTCACGAAAGCCAGCGACCGTCCGGACGAACTGGTCAGCCACGTCTCAAGTTGTCCGCTGTCGATCCTCGACCGGAGGGCCTTCAGCACCGTCTCGGACGACACCGGGACAGGGCTGCCGTCATTGATCACCCAGGACTCGATCACGAGCACGACGATCTCACGGGCGGTTCAAAGAGACAGTCCCTAGTGCTCGGTCGGCAGCGGCATCCCCTGGAACGCGGCGGCGGCCAGCCGCTTCGCCCGCGCTATCTCCTGACCCCCGTCCTTTCCGGTCGGCAACATCGAGTACACGGCGACCCGCTCCAGATTCGGTGTGGCGAACACACCGTTCGTGTGGCTGTGCAACGAGCCCGTCTTGCCCCACACCACGAGACCGTTGTCCAGGTGGTAGGCCGTTAGCCCGCCGTAGCTGAAGTTCGCTCCGGGCACGGCAGGCGGTTCGAAGAGGAGTGCGCGCTGTTGCGGGCGCAGTAGCCCGCCGCGTATCAGAGAGGTGAAGAACCGGCGCAGATCCGTGGAGTTGGAGACCAGACCGCCCTCAGCCCAGGCCCACTCGCCTGTCGGCAGTGAGGTGTGGCGCAGCCCGAGGGGCCGCAGTACCCGGTCGCGCAGCTCTGCCTCGTAGGAGCGGCCGGTGACTTTCTCGACCACGAGCCCGGCGAGGTAGTAGTTGATCCCGTTGTACTGGCTGGTTGTTCCCGGGGCCGTCGGAGTGCCGCAGGAGACCGCCGAACGGACGACCTCTTCCGGGGTGCCCGGCTGGACGCACACGGGCTTCTGCAGGCCGCTGGTGTGGCTGAGGAGCTGCCCGACTGTGATCGGAGCGTACGAGGACGGCAGCAGGCCGGGGAGTAGATCCTGGACCGGGTCGGCGAGGGACAGTCGTCCCTCGCCCACGAGTTGGAGTACGACCGTGGAGGTGAAGAGTTTGGTGATGCTGCCTATCGCGAACTCGGAGTCGACCGGACCTGTCCACTCCCCACTGGTCCCGCTCCACCGGCCGTCCCGTCCGGACACGGAGACCATCGCGCCCCGCACGTAGTCGTCCGGCAGCCCGGCCATGGCCGCACGCAGCGCGTTCGAATCCACCCGCTCGTGCGCGGACGCCACCGCCGCGGCCGGGGCTGCCGCGTTCGCGGGCACTACCGCGCCCGCCACGACCAGGGTGGCCATCGCCGCCGTGGTCAGCCAACGAGACCTGTACGTCCATGCGTTCGTCATGGATCAAGGCTCCCGCTCGGCCGTTCCCTGAACCATTGGGGACGACCCCCGATCACCCCTGAGGCGGCCCCTAAGGATCAAGGTGTCCAGGCAAGATCATCCGTCGGATAGACCCTCAAGCGTGCGGGTTCCCGGAAGCCTGGGCGTTGGGAGGCGGGAGCCTGTATGTCAGCTGGTGGCTGTGGTGGTTCTGCGCGTGGGGCCGCCGTGAGTTACGTGCTTTGGCTTCCGAGCGCTCGCTGTGCTGCATCCGAGTGGCTATCTCACAGGCCAGTGTGGGTTCGGCATGCCGTCATCGTTCATGTGCGCCCGCCGCCAGATCCCGTTCCAGTTGAATGGGGTCTCCGGTACGGACCGGTGCCGCTGGCCGCATGGACATGACGCCAGTACCCACGCGCACCCACGGCACAGCTCGATCCAGCCATGTCCGGTCGAGTTCAGCACTCGTGGTTCCTCGTCCCCGCAAGCCGGGCAGCCGGGCAGATCGGCGCCGTCCAGAAGAGAGTTCTGTCGCCGGACGTACTCGGGCAGTCGCAGCGACGGGTGGTGAAACGGGTCTTCGAACCAAGCACGCTCCGGGCTCTCCCACCAGTTCCGCAGCCACCATGGCCGAGGGTTCGGTACAGCCCGTCGCCCGGCCTGCTTCTCCGCTCGACGCTGCACGGCGTACTTCTCTGCCCGCACGAGCCACAGCACCCGCGCCTCGTGTAGTTCCTCCACTGCTCGTACGAGTGCGTCCGGGTCCGCTTCCAGTCGGCGGGGGATCGCGGCGCTGAGCGTGAGGTGGTGGTAGGTCGCCCGCAAGCCGTAAGGAGCGAAGACGGTGAGGCATGTGCGCAGTGCGCTGTGTCGCCGGTGGGGAGGGAGCCGGGCGTCGTGCACACGTGCCCGGTGGGTCAGGAAGCTGGTCATTTTGTGAGCTCCAGGTCCAGATCCAGGTCCAGTGCTCGGGACAAGGCTGCCGTGACGGCGGTGGCGTGTGTCGGCAGGTGTTGTTCGGCCCAGGTTCCGGCAAGGCTGCGGAAGGCCCGCAAGTCCGCCTCGGCACGGGTGACGAGTGTGCGCATCTGATCCAGTGGGAGTTCGATCACTGAGCTTTCGTCCTTCTTGTCGGCGTCGAGAGTCAGCCGGATGTTGTCGCCGACACGCTCGGCCGTCGAGGACGGGTCGTGGCCGAAGTAAGCGCAGTCGGCGCCGTCCAGCAACTCCTGCCAGTCTCGCCAGGTCTCCAGGCCGTTGCAGCAGCCAGGCTCGACGAAGACGGTGTCGGTGGCTAGGTCGGTCACTCGGAACCCGCCGGCTGCGAACAGGTTGGGCATGGTGAGCAGGCCATGCAGGAATGCGCTGAGCGGGTCGGTCGGGCACGGCCCGTGCTCTTCCTCCGGCTTGGATTTGTTGTAGTCAGCGATCCGCATGACCGCAGTGCCGACGTCCGCGGGGGCCAGCTCCCCGTTCAGTACGAGGTAGCCGTACGACTCGTGCTCGCCAACTGGCCAGAGCGCGAAGTCGTCTGCGGCGAAGATCTCCAGAACGGGCTGCATCACGATCACAGGGGGATGATGCCGGGATTGTTGTGACGCAGCCACAGGCTTTCGCTGCGGCATGAGGATTGGACGGGTCGCCGGTGTCGCCGGTGACAAACACTTCGTTGACGATCGGGACCTGGCGCAGGTGGTCGGTTGAGGGTCTGTCCCCTGGGCAGCACCTTCTGCATGGTGATCCGGTGCATGGTTGGGTAGTTCGGCTGGATGCCGGGGTGCTACGCCGGGCCCATGGCTAGGGCGGCGGTCAGGGGCGGACTCAGGTGGGGGCGATCGTGGACAGGTCGGGATCCACGGTGGCGGTGAGGTGGCCCACCTCCGCGAGGTTCGCCCCACGGAACGGCTCGGTGCTGGTAGCGGCGTGCAGGGCGGTGACCGCACCCGTAGTCAGTCCCCATGCTGAGTTCTCGTCGAGAGGGTTGTGGGTGCGTACAGCTTTGGCGAGAGTCGGACCAGGGATGTACTTGCTGACGAGGTAGAGCATTTCCTCCTTTACGGCGGCATTGAGAACGCGGGCCTTGCAGAAGGACGCGTCTGGTGGGCCGCCCCCCTTTCTCCGCCGAACCGGTCCCGTATGAAGGGATCCATGTCGCGGCGCAGTGCCTTCAAGGCCATGCGTTCACTCTCGGCGTCGTACGCCTCGTAGACCACGCCCTGGCCGCCGGCGCCAAGTCCGGAGGCCGCCCCGTAGCCTCCGATCCGCTGTGTGTCCTTCGCGAGCAAAGGTAATCCGGTCACCTTCCGACTCCCCCGTGTCGAAGTGCGCGATGGCGCGCCGCCCCGTCGTGAAGTAACAGGTCTGGAGCGCGGGTGGCGTGCGGTCGGCCATCCTGCTCCACCAGCTCGTTCGTTGCGAGGGGGCGGCCGGGCTTTCCTCTGGAGCTGTGTCGTACCTGCTACGGCAAGGGCAGCGGTGCATCCGGACTGCGTTACGCGCAGAACCGGGGGTCCGGCTGTCTGGTGTCAGGCGTGGTGCCGGACAGCCGTTTCAAAACCCGGTTTTGAAACGGCGCCGCCGAGGGGTTCGCGGGCCTGGTTCAAAACCCGGTTTTGAACCAGGCCTCCGACTTCCCGTCGTGTAGGCCACTCCCCCACTGCCGCTCACGAAAGCCCACAGGCTTCGCCAGTGACAGCAAGCCCTGAGATCGAACCACCATCAGGTCACGGCAAGAAGGCTGGGTGCGGATCCTTCGTAGGAAAGGGGGCGTGCTGAGCTGGGCCGTGGCTATGAAGCGTCGGCATAGGCGAGATGGGCGCCGCAGACGGTGCAGCGGAAGAGCATGGCGCTTGCCCCCTGCCCGAGGTGGTTCAGGAAGCTCTCGAGTCGGGATGCGTCGTGCCAACCGCCCATCCGGAGGTCGAACCGAAGCTGGTCGAGTGCTTCGGGATGGGCTGCCAGTTCGGTGTATCCGACCTCGCCGATGAAGGCGGCCGCGTCGTTGCAGTGGACGAGCCAGTGCGGATCCTGCCAGGCGTGGAAGCCGGGGGTGTGGCGGGTGACCTGGACCAGGGTCTCCTCGCTGAGGCCGGCGAGGGCGTATGCGTCGTTGAACTCGCCTTCGAAACGTTCAGCTGCGCTGCCATCGGCGATGCACCAGGGACAGAATCTCCCGCTGACGTTCTGGGCGGTGTAGAACGTCGCGGTGTAGATCCACCCCGTGCTGCGCTTGCAGCAGGCGCAGGTCTCGGTGCTCCCGTGAACGGAGCCGCTTGCGACGGGGTCGGGGTGGTACCGGAAGTGGGGCAGGTCGATGGTCACTGGTGTGCCTGTCGTTGTATGGAGAGGTCCGCTCCGACGCCGATGGTGGTCTGTGTGTCAGCGGGCATACCCGGGGACCTTATGGGGCGCAGTCTCTTTGCGAGCAGGTTCGTGATCAAGCGGTGAGGTTGAAGTACTGCTGGTCGGCGTTGCGGGTGGTGTGCCCTGTGAGGATCGCGGCCAGGTGGTCCGCTGCTCAGGCAGCGGCCTTGGTGGTTCCGGACTTATGGAAGGTGTAGGCGGCGGTTTGGACGTACTCCCCCAGATAACCTGTTTGTTAGGGAAACTAAGTGCTGGGTTCGTGTGCCCCCGGTGAGTGGCATGTCGCCTGATGCTTGCCACGGTCCTGCCTTCTGGGAAGCGTGAGCAGGATTGCTGTCACCGCAGGTGCATCGGTCTTCTTCGCCCTGAGAACCTTTGTGGTCTTGAGGCTTGATGCAGACACTTTGAGGAGACCCGTTGATTACGGAGTACCAGCAGAAGCTGCGTGAGCGTTACATCACAGCTCCTGTCATGCCGGCCCCGGGGCCGTGGCAGCCGGTGCTGGACCATAGGACCCCCATCGGAGGTCTGCTCGGCATAGGCTTCGCCGTCCATCCCGACAGCGGGCACGACCTCGTCATGGTCGTCTCCAGCGACGGCCATGGACTCTTCGATGCGGTCACCGGTGAGAAGGTCGCCCGCGACCGGGACCCAGACCCCGACACCAGCACTCCGGACGCCTCGCCGGATCTCACCTGTCCCGGGCTCGGCCCGATCGAGGGCGTGCCAGTGCGTATCGGCGGGCTCTTCGGTGGTGGTTTGCACAGCACCACACCGGATGGCTGGAGCCTGGACGTTGTCAGTCCTGAGTGGCCCCACGATCGCGTCATCCTCTCCGCCGACGGCGGGTCTCACAAAGGCCCGGCGGGAGGGACGTGGTGGCACGTCTTCCACTCCGAGTACTCGGAACTCCGCGCAGCCGGGTTCTCCCCCTCTGGCTTGACTCTCGCGGTTGCCACCAGCAGCGACCTCACGCTCTGGACCCGGCCAGGGCTTCACTTCGATCGCTGAGTAGTGACAGTTGTCCTGTCTGAAGTGGCAACCACCTGAGACCGGCATAACTCGTGGGACGCCCCATACGAAAGGCAGCCTCCGAGGGGCCCTGTTTCAAAACCGGGTTTTGAAACGATCATGAGGAGGGGCGTTCTGAAGCCGGCGGGCCGACGGCTATCCGCCGTGGGAGTCCTCACGCATGGAGCGGGTCAGCTCGGAGACGCGGAGTGCCTGGACGGGTGATAGCCGTCGCGCCTCCCACAGCAGGGCTGCGGCGTCCGTGGCCTCCGGGGACGGAGGTGGGGGCAGCTCACGCAGAAGAACGCCAGTCAGTCCGGCCAGCTCGCAGGCGTCGATGCCCAGTACTGCGGCGAAGTCCGTCAGCAAGTGTGGGGTCAGTTCCTTGCGGCCGGATCCGATCGCGCCGTAGGTGGCCGCCGACAGGTACGTCGGGGTCACGGACGCGAGTGCCCTCGCCATGCCCATCCAGTTCAGGTTGCGGTACTGGAGCATGCGGACGACCCAAGAGCCCGGACCGCCGGCGAAGGGCAGGAGAGGTCTCGGGGTGAAGGTGGAGCGCCGGTGTTGCTGTGGCAGGGAGCGGATCAGTTGGAGAAGTCGGTGACGTTCGGCTGGGGGGAGGCGTACCGCGTCAGTCAGTGTGCTTGCCGTCCATCTTGCGGTCGTGGCGTCCAACGGTGCCAGGTCATCCGGAACCGCCAGGTCCGCGAGGATGAACAGATCGGCAGCGTGGAAACCCAGAATGGGTCCAAGCCGTCGGAGCAGTACGGCGCCGGGGCTCTTCCCCGCGAGTACGGCTCGGATCTCTTCCGTCGTCGAGTCGGTGCGGTCGGCCACTTCGTGTGCGGCGAGCTTTCTGTGGTCCAGCAACCACGCCAATCTGGTGCCGAACCCCGGGCGCTCCACCATGCCCGCAGACTAGCCAGAGGAGCAGGCGCAGCGAACCGGAATAAGGGGCTCACTTCAAAACCCGGTTTTGAAACCGCCGTGCCGGAGTGCCTATGAACGAGGGGATACGTGGCATCCTGTCCACGTCCGCTAGTACCAGTCGACGTGGCTGGGAAGCATACGGAGCATCAGGAGTACCACCCATGGCACGGATTACCGCGCTCATCAACCGCAAGGGTGGAGTCGGGAAGTCGACTCTCACCGTCAACACTGCGGCCATCACCGCCCATGTCCTGGGCGCAGCCCCCGAGGGCGACCCCCACTATGTCGCCGCAGTCTCGGCCGACCCTCAGGGGTCGACCACGTGGTGGTCGGAGCGGGTCGGTCAGGAGCTGCCCTTCTCCTTCGAGCAGATCAACTCGAAGGACGACCTGGAGCTGTTCTCTCACCTGAAGAGGTCCCGCAAGATCAAGCACGCCTTCATCGACACCCCGGGTTGGATGGACCTTCCCGAGGATGAGAAGGAGGAGGCCGGTGACCCGTTCGGGAAGAGCACGGCCGCGGATGCCATGCGGGCCGTGCTGACCAACGCCGACGACATCATCGTCCCCGTGGAGCCGGAGCCGCTCGGGTTCATGCCGACCCGCGACACCATCGAGGAAGTGGTGAAGCCGCTCGGCATTCCCTACCTCGTCGTGATCAACAACTGGGACCCGCGGGACGGCGAGGCCGACCTCGACCAGACCAAGGACTTCGTGCGGGCCCAGGGCTGGAACCTCGCCAACACCGTGATCCGCCACTACAAGGTGCACACCCGGGCGGCCCTTGAGGGCACGGTCGTCACCCAGTACAAGAAGAACCGTGTCGCCATGGAGGCGCGCGAGGACTTCTACCAGCTGGCTCTTGAGCTCGGTGCCGGCAAGAAGGGCTCGCGCTGATGGCGGCGAAGAAGCCCTGGACCGACCTGCTCGATGGTCCCGGCAAGCCGGGGAGCAAGCGGCCCGCCGTCGACGAGCCCGCCAAGGTGGAGGCGCCGCCGACGACCGTGTACATGCACACGCTCGTCGGCAATCCCGAGAACCCGCGTACCGATCACGACTACACCGACGAGGACGCCGACTTCCGCGAGCTCAAGGCGTCGATGAAGTCGGTCGGGCAGCTTCAGCCGGCCGTCGCCTTGTCCCGGGAGACGTACCTCCGGCTCAAGCCGGAACACGGTTCTCGGATCGGTGACGCCGAGTGGGTCATCATCCTCGGCAACCGGCGCTTCCACGCGGCGAAGCAGCTCGGCTGGACGAAGTTCGAGATCCGGGTACGCGACCGCCTCGGTAACGAGGATGACGACAGGGTCGACGAAGCCGTCGTCATCGAGAACATCCACCGCAAGAACATCCCGCCCTACAAGGAGGCGGAGTTCCTGCAGCGGATGGTCGAGCGCCACGGCTCCCAGGAGAAGGTCGCGGAGCGCATCGGCAAGTCGCAGATGTACGTCTCCAACCGTTTGGCGCTGCTCAACCTCACGCCCGAACTCCGTGACGTCGTCGACACCAAGCAGATCAAGGTGAAGACGGCGGAGAAGATCGCCAAGATCCAGGATCCAGAGCAGCAGAAGGCCATCGCCGCCGAGGAGATCCGCAGGGCCCAGGAGCCTAAGCCTCCGCGCAAGCGGGCCGCTGTTCCGGAGCCCGCGATGCCGCCGGTTCAAAACCCGGTTTTGAACTCCGGCGTTCCGGAGGCGACGATCCCGCCCGTTCAAAACCCGGTTTTGAACTCTGAGGCGGAGGCGACCGAAACCAGCGGGGGAGTGGTGGCCACGGAGGTCGCTGACCCGGTTGAGTCGGCCGTCATCGTTCCGGAGCCTCGGACCACTGCGGCCGTTCCGGCCGATACGGCGGTTGCCGTACCGCGTGGTGACGGCGTCGCCCTGATGGAGATGGCTTTCGACACGCTCGACCCGGCTCAGCGAAGCGCGTTCATCCTGCACTACTTCCGGCGCAGCAGTGGCGTCGACGCCGTGGTCACGGACATGCGGGGGGATCTCTCGCAGCAGGCCCGTGCCTCGCTCGGGGCCATCCTGCAGCAGGTGGCCGCCGGGCTCGTACGGGAGCGGTAGCTGGCAGACGTGAAGCCCCTGTTCTTCTCCTGGAAGGGCAGGGGCTTCGTGCTGCTCCTGTGCTGTGCCGCCTGTGCCGCCTGTGCTGTCTGTGCTGTCTGTGTCACCTGTGGTGCCTGTGGCGGGGATGCTGTGGGGCGAGTGCATTCCCTCGCAGATCCGTCGGCTGATCGGTGACGTGCTGCCCGGGGGAGAGGCGTGAGGTGAAGCTGCCCCAGCCCGTGCAGGTGCTGCTGACGGCGCTGGTGATTGTCGCCGATTGGATCGCGAGCAACCTGGAGCTGTTTCCGTACTACCCGCAGGACGTTCCGCGGAGCAGTGCCGAGCGTGCGGCGGCGGCGTGGCGGGGCTCGATCTGCCGGCCTCGTGGCGGCCCGCGGAACCGCCGCCGGATACGCAGGAGCCGTTCGCCTCCAGGTTCGCGCTCCCTGAGGGGGCGAAGCCGCGTTCCGTCCAGGCGGCGGCGGTCGAGCTGGCCAGGTCCATGACGGCGCCGGGGCTGATGGTGATCGAGGCGCCGATGGGGGAGGGGAAGACCGAGGCAGCGTTGGCCGTGGCGGAGATCTTCACCGCCTGGTCCGGGGCCGGGGGAGTGTTCTTCGTACTGCCGACCATGGCCACCGGCAACGCGATGCTTCTCCGGCTGCTGAAGTGGTTGAAGAGGCTGCCGTCTTTGAAGGGGCAGTGCCATTCGGTGCTGCTGGCGCACTCCAAGTCCGTGTGGAACGACGAGTTCACTGACCTGATGGAGGTCGGGCAGGTTGGCTTTGTAGGCGAGTTTCAGGTTCGGGCACAGATCTTGGGGAGCCGCCGCGACTGACAGTCGGAACTGACGCTCCCTCAGGTGTATTCCGTTCGCTGCTCTGGCCGGTCATGGACGGTGATGGTGCTGGTCATGCAGACCGACACGCTGTTCTGGGACTCGCTGGTGTTCGACGGGATCGACGAGGTGGAGGTCGAGGGGGTTGCGGCCGTGTTCGGCACGGTCGAGGTGGTGGCGAGAGGCCGAGCGGACGGGGCGGCGTGTCCGGACTGCGGCCGCTTCTCGGAGCGGGTCCATGACCGTTACCGGCGCAGGCTGAGGGACCTTCCTCTGGCTGAGCAGGGCTTGGCGATCCGGCTGACGGTCAGGCGCTTCATCTGCGGGTCGGGCGACTGTCCGCGCCGGACGTTTGCCGAGCCGTTCGCCCGGCTGGCCGAGCCGTATGCGCGGTTCACCACGCGGTTGAACCGCGCTCTGGAACGGGTGGGGCTCGCCTTGGCGGGGCGGGCCGGCGCTCGGCTGGCTGCCGAGCTCGGCTTCGGCGCGGGACGGATGACCTTGTTACGCGGGGTCATAGCGCTGCCCGATCCGCGGTTCAGTACTCCGCGGGTGCTGTGGGTGGACGACTTCGCGATCCGTCGCCGCCAGGTCTACTCCACCGTGTTGACCAGCGTCGAAGACCATCGCGTGGTCGATGTGCTCTCGACCCGTGAGGCCGGGCCGTTGGCAGCTTGGCTGGACCGCCATCCCGGCGTGGAGATCATCTGCCGGGACCGGGCAGGCGCCTACGCCGAGGGGGCCCGGCGCGGTGCACCCGACGCTTTGCAGGTCGCCGACCGGTTTCATCTGTGGCAGGGCCTCGGCCGGGCCGTGGAGACCTGCGTCGCCGCCCACCGCGACTGCCTGCGCACCCCGGTGCCCACCGGCACGCTGCCGGAGGCCACCCGACCGACTTCAGGGCGATCGCAAGACGACGCGGAGCCCGCCGGCCGGCAGGCCGCGTGGAAGAAGGCCGCGCATGCCCTGGTCCACGAGGTGCTCGCTCAGGGTCACTCACGTCGGGCGATCGCCCGGCATCTGGGCTGGGGCCTGAACACCGTGCTCCGGTACGCGAACGCCACGCACTGGCAGGAGACCATCCGCGATAACCGGCCCCGGCCCAGCAGGCTGGACCCCTACAAGCCCTTTCCGGAGCGTCGATTCGCCGAGGGATGCACCAGCATCACCCGACTCCACGGCGAGCTGGTCGCCGAGCAGGCCCCCGTCACCTACGGCATGGTCCGCGCCCACATCGCCACCTTGCGCAGAGCTCCTTCCGAGGCGCCGCCCCGGCCGCCGTCGGTGCGGCAGGTGACCGGCTGGCTCACCCGCCACCCCGCCGCCCTGAGCGAGGAAGACCGGGCGGGCCTCAAGGAGGTCCTGGCCCGTTGTCCCGAACTGGACACGGCCGCCGGACATGTCCGCGACTTCGGAGAGATCCTCACCCACCGCCTCGGCGCCACACTCCCTGCCTGGATCGACGCGGTCGACGCCAGCCGGCTGCCCCGGCTCACCGGCTTCGCACTCCACCTGCGCCGAGACCTCGACGCCGTGACCGCCGGCCTCACTCTCGACTGGAGCTCCGGCAGCATTGAAGGCGCCGTGAACCGCATCAAGAAGATCAAGCGGCAGCTCTACGGCCGAGCCGGATTCGAACTACTCCGCAAGATGATCCTGCTCCAATAGCATCCCGAGACGCCACCCAAGATCTACGCCAGAACCGAGAAACAGGAACACCTGCTGCGGCAGGCATGTGGATCGAGGCCCGGGCAGGTGCCCGGCCGTGGCAGGATGGCCTCATGTTGATCCGAAAGGGCGATGCCGCGTAGGCGTCCCAAGGCCGTACGCGCAGAGCGGTGGCGGCCACGATGGCAGTGTCCGGTCCTGAAAGTCCATGATGTCTCCGCGCGGACTCGTGCAGCGATCCGCAGGGTCGAAGACCAGGAGATGTGGCCCAACGCGGTCGCTGACGCGCTCTCTCGTATCGAGTGGGCTTTCGCGCAGTCTGGCCGGTACCTGGATGCTTCTGTGTTCTGCTCGCCCGGGATAAACGATGCCCGTGACGACCTGGAGTGGGCGATGCGGCACCTTCCTCCGGGAGCCGGACAGGACTTGGGCCGCCTGATCACGCGCATCGATGAAGAACTAGAGCGTCGTACCTTGCCGGAACCCAACTACATCGAGTTGGCGACGTTCGGCTGGTGGTGGACCAGAATGCGGGAGCGCTGACGGGCTTGGGACGTGTACACCTCCCCTTCCAGTCGAACGAAACCGTCACCCTCCGCGACGGCTCCCCAAGATCTGTGCCAGAACCCAGTTTCCACCTACGCAGCCAGGCAGGTCGTTGTCATCGACGAGGCGCACGCGTACGACACGTACGCGAGTGCCTATCTCGACCGGGTGCTGTCGTGGCTCGGCGTCCGACCGGCCGCCGGTTCGCCGACCCGCTGGTCCACGGGGTGGCGCAGTGCACTGGCTCCCTGGTTCCACGCTTCGCGGAGGTGGGCGGTGAGGCGGTCTTCCAGGAGGATGGTTGCGGCGCAGCCGAAGGCGATGTCGGTCTCTAGGGCGGGCTCGTCGGTCAGGAGATTCTCGACGACGCCGTGGCGTACGACCTGTTCGTGGACGGCGTCGGCTTCTACGTGTTCGGTGTAGAAGTGTTCGGCCGCGGCTCCTGCTCCGCATCGGCGCATGGCTTTGGCCAGGCGCTTGGATCCGGGTGACGAGGTGATCTCGACGCAGGCGAAGTGGCCGATGAGGGCGCCGCGTAGAGAGCGGTGGAGCCCGAAGAGGGACATCAGGTTCACGGTTGCCAGGAGGGGGGCGGGTGCGTGGTCTATGTAATGGCCGTAGGTGTGGTCGAGGCCGAGGTCGTCCATGAGGGCCGCGAAGAGGCGCGCGTGGACGCGGTCGGCGTGGCCGGCACCGAATTCGTCGTACTCGATGGCGACCATGGAGGCTTTGGCCTGTCCGGTGAGTCGGGGAATCATCCAGGCGTGTGGGTCGGCTTCTTTGAGGTGGTAGAGGGATCGCAGGGCCGCGTACTCGCGTAGCTGCCACAACTGCCCGTCCGTGGCGAGGTGATGGCTGAGGCTACCGGTGAGGTCCACGGGCTCGACGAGAAGGGGTGCGAAGGCTTCCGTGACCGTTCTTGGGGCATCGGGCAGTTCGGTGTGCAGGGCGTCGAGGAAGTGCGTTTCCATCGTCTGTCGGAGCCGTAGGAGGTCGGGGTCCCACTCCCGGGTGTCGTCCACTCCCGCGAAGCCTCGGTAGTGCAGTTCGTACAGGAGATAGAGGGCGAGTTGGAGGTCCTCGCCCCAGGGGTTGGCGCGTGGTACGGCCGCGGCCGGGTATCGCGGCGTGTTGCCTGACCGCAGGGCCCGTGTTACGGCTCGGGACAGTTCGCCCCTTTCCTGTGCGAGGTGGGGAGCCGGGGCGTCGACCATCGGGGGCGGGGGCGGGGGCGGGGGCGGGGGCGGGCTCGGGCTTGGGGTTGGGGTTGGGTTCGGGTTCAGGCTCGGAGGGGGCATCACCGTTTCCTTTCCTCGGGCGGTCGGGTGGCTCGCTCGCGGCGGCGATGGCTGGTGTCGCACCAGGGGTATGTGCGACTGCGGCGGCACGTGCAGATGGCGACGGAGAAGCGGTCGGAACGGGCGACTGTCCCGTCGTCCAGGACGATTTCTACGGGGCCCTCCACGATGACGGGCCCCTGGGGGTCCACGAACACCCGGCGCGCGGGCGTCCGGGCCGGCGTGCCGTCAGAGGTTGCGGGCACGGATGACCACCAGTTCCTCCCGCTGCTCGTCTGCGGCCGCCAGGCCCTGCCGTTCCAGCCAGGTTCGTCGCGAGCGCAGGACCGGGCCCCACGGGACGGACGCGCGTGCCGCGATCGTGGCGGACAGGCCTTCGCCGGTCAGGCGATCCACGGTTGTCTCCGCTCCGCACATGCCCGAGTGCACCATCAGCAGAGCGCCGCCGGGGCGGAGCAGAGAGGCGGCGGCTTCGCAGATACGGTCGATCACCAGGCGTCCGTCGGGGCCCGCGTCCCAGGCCCGCTCCGCACCCCGCGGGGGCAGCCGGGTCCCCGGGGCCGGAACGTACGGAGGGTTGGTCACGATCAGGTCGAAGCGTCGCCCGTGAGTCCGCTCGGCGAAGTCACCGTGCAGGACGCGCAGCGGCAAGCGGTGGAGCAGTGCGTTCATCCGTGCCGTCACCACCGCGGGCCAGGAGACGTCGACCGCCGTGACCGTGGCGGCGCCCCTGCGCGCGGCGTGGAGGGCGAGTACACCGGTCCCGGTGCCGATCTCCAGGACGTCCGTGTGGGGCCCGAGCTCCTCCTGAGCGAGGGCCGCGGCGAGCAGACGCGTGTCCGCCTGGGGCCGGTAGACGCTCGGGAGGGTGAACAGGGTGAACAGGGCGCCGGGGAGCGTCCTCGGGATCGGAATCGTGCTGGACATGGACATGGACATGGACATAGGTGTGGGCGTGGACATGGGCGTGGACATGGGCGTGGACATGGGCGTGGACATGGGCGTGGGCGTGGGCTTGGACATGGGCATCGGTATCGGCTACCTCGTCTCCGGATGTGAATCCGGCTCGCGTACGCGTACGAGCCGCTTCCGTGGCTTCAGGCCTGGGGCCCTCAGGGCTGTGGGGGCCACGGAGCCCCAGGGCTGCGGGGCTTTCAGAGGACGTGGGGGCTTCTGCGTCAGGGGGAGAAGAGGACCTTGACGGCCCCGTCCTGCTTCTTCTGGAACATGGCGTACGCCTCCGGGGCCTGTTCGAGGGGCAGGTGGTGGGTGGCGAAGTCGTCGACGCCCAGGGGGTCTCCGTCGGTGAGGAGGGGGAGGATGTCGTCGACCCAGCGCAGTACGTTGGCCTGGCCCATGCGGAGCGTCAGTTGCTTGTCGAACATGGTCAGGAGGGGCAGGGGATCCGCCGCGCCGCCGTAGACCCCGGAGACCGAGAGGGTGCCGCCGCGGCGGACGAGGTCGATGGCGGTCCGGAGGGCCGCGAGTCGGTCGACTCCGGCGTGCTGCATCAGGGGTCTGGCCAGCGCGTTCGGTAGGAGGGTGGTCAGGCCTTGGGCGGTTGCGGCGGCGCGGCTGCCGTGGGCTTCCAGGCCCACGGCGTCGATGACGGAGTCCGGACCGCGTCCGTCGGTCAGGGAACGGACGGCGTCGGACAGGTCGTCGCACTCCTTCAGGTCCAGGGCGTGGACACCGCGTCGGCGTGCTCTTTCCAGCCGCTCGGGGACGAGGTCGATGCCGATGACCGTGCCGGCTCCGCGGTGGGCCGCGATGCGGCAGCTCATGTCCCCGATGGGCCCGAGTCCGAGGACCGCGACGCTGCCTCCCGGAGGTATGGCGGCGTACGCGACCGCCTGCCAGGCCGTGGGCAGGACGTCGGACAGGTAGACGAAGCGGTCGTCGGGCGGTCCCTCCGGAACCGGGATCGGAAGGGAGTCGCCGAACGGCACGCGCAGGTACTCGGCCTGCCCGCCGGGGACCTGGCCGTAGAGCTTCGTGTATCCGAAGAGCGAGGCGCCCGTGCCGTGTTCCCGTACCTGGGTCGTCTCGCACTGGGAGTGCAGGCCGTGACCGCACATGAAGCACGATCCGCACGAGATGTTGAACGGGATGACCACGCGGTCGCCCCGCTTCAGAACGGTGACCTCGGGTCCCACCTCCTCGACGATCCCCATGGGCTCGTGCCCCAGGACGTCGCCGGGGTCGAGGAACGCGCCGAGGACTTCGTAGAGGTGCAGGTCGGAGCCGCACAGACCGGTCGTCGTGATCCTGACGATCACATCGTCGCCGTCGCGGATCACCGGATCGGGCACGGTGTCCACGCGTACGTCCCTCTTGCCCTGCCAGGTGAGCGCCCTCATGACGCCTCCTCATCGGCCGTCTCGTGTCGTTGCTTCGTCCGTGTCCGTCGCTCGTGTGGCTCCGTACGCCCTCCTCTGTTCGGGCCCCGCGGGATCACGTGTCGCGCACCACCCGGACGCTCGTGACGGCGGTGTCGACGGCATCCGGCACGACCATGCCCGCCTCCACTCCTGTCCTCAGGTAGCGCAGAACGTCGCCGTTCAGGCGTTCTCCCGGCACCGCCGCCGGAATGCCCGGCGGGTAGGGGGTCAGCATCTCGGCGGCGATCCGGCCGTCCGCCTTCTCCCAGGGCACCTGTTCCGTACGGCCGAAGAAGGCGTCTCGCGGAAGCATCACCTGGTCCAGTCGCAGCCTCGACGGCGGCGGGATCTCGACGGGGCGGCCCGAGCGCAGTTCCGTCCGCCGGTCGGACAAATCTGTTCGGTGGTTGGACAGCTCCGTTTGTCGCTCGGACAGCTCAGTCAAGGCCGCCACGAGTGCTTCCGCCGTGCCGGCGTCGTCGGCGTGGGTGAGCTGGGCGCTGATGCGGCGGTGGTCGGCGATGTGGAGGTTGATGCGGTGGTGCGCGCGCAGCCAGTCGGCGGCCCGGTAGCCGGTGATCTCCCAGGCGCTGATGTCGATGATGATCTGGAGGGGGTCCATGTCGGCCGCCCGGCCCGGTCCGCAGAAGTCGTCACGGTCGTTGACGTGGACGCCGTCGATCCCGGAGACGCGTTCACGAGTCTTACGGGCGAGGGCCAGCGCGTGGTCGTACAGGGCTTCGCCGTGTTCGACCATCTGCCGTCGCCAGCCGTCCAGAGCGGCGTACATGAGCACGTTGGGGCTGGTGGTGCCCAGCAGGTCCTCGCGGCTCCTGAGCACCTCGGGTCGGACCAGCTCGCCCTGGAGGTGGAATACGGAACTCTGCTCCAGGCCCGAGCCCATCTTGTGTACGGACGTGACGCACACGTCGGCCCCCGCGTCCATGGCCCAGGTGGGAAGACCGGGATGGAACGGCAGGTGGGCGCCCCACGCCTCGTCGACGATGAGGGGCCGGCCCCTCCGGTGGCAGACCTCGGCGATCGCGGCCAGGTCCGAACAGGTGCCGTAAGGGGTGGGCGTCGTCACCAGCGCACCCCGCGCGTCGGGGTGGTCGGCGAACGCCGCCTCGAACGCCTCGGCCGTCGGCGGGTGGGCCAAGTGGCGCTCGGCGTCCCATTGCGGGTCCACCCAGGCAGGCTCGATCCCCGACAGGATCAGGCCCGACACCACGGACTTGTGTGCGTCACGACCGACCAGCAGCTTCTCGTGCGGCCCTGCGACGGACAGCATCGCCGACTTCACCGAGAGGGAGCTGCCGCAGGTGGAGAAGAAGGCGTGGTCCGCGCCGACGGCCTCGGCCATCAAGGCTTGGGCTTCCTCCAGCACGCCCCGGGAGGACGTACGGTCGTCCAAGCCGCTCACTGCGAGGACATCGGCCCGGAACACCGCGTCGCCCAGCACGGCCAGCACCCTGGGATCGGCGCCCTTCCCCTGCTTGTGCCCCGGAGGCGTGAACGGGGTCTGGCCCTTCTCGTGGTACTCCGCCAACGCATCGAGTACGGGTGCCTTCGACTGGTCCATAGCGCGCTCCTGCCCCGGGACCGACCATGAAAACGGGCATTCGGCGTGATTCGGTACGTGGCGTGTGGCAAGTGGCGTGTGGTGTGTGGTGTGTGGCGTGTAGCGCTGCGGGGCCCGGCTGGCCGCGCTTGCCGAGGGACCGGGGCGACGCCGCTGCGGGGCCTTGCGCCGTCCCGGGCAGCACTGCTGTGCGGCTTCGCAGGGGGAGGCGCGGCTGCCGCGTTTTTGTCGTTTGCCAGGGGATCCGTGGTGGCCGTCTGGCATTGGCTTGTTTGGCGTCCCCCTACGCTCGGTGGGGGTTGTACTCGCTGATCGGGCAGGCTCGCGACCGCATTGCGTGAGGTGTGCGCCGATGGGGGTAGCCGCACCATGACAGCGACCGGGGCCACGAGGTGCTCGCGAACCGTAAGGCGGTGGTGACGGGAGGGGATTCCGGAAGCGGCAGGGCCGTATGCGTGGCCTTCGACAGGGAGGGGGCCGGACCTCGGTGCCTCTCCCGTGCGACATCCGTGACGAGAACCCATGCGTGGCCCTGATGGACCGTGCTGTGGACGAGATGGGCTGCGGAGGAGATGGGTCGCGTGGAAGTCCTCGTCAACGCCACCGGTGGCACCCCTCTGCCCTGACACACGCCACGGGTGCGCTCGGTCCTCCTACCCCTCGACCCCCGTGGCGTTGTGCGAAGCGCCCACCGGCTTGGATTCCGGGGAGCCTCGCTGACGCAGGTACACGGAGAGGATGGCCATGGCGGCCACAGCCAGCAGTTCCGACTGCCAGTTCTGCAGTGAGCGGTCCCAGAAATCGGCGGAGGTGAGGTAGGCGCCCCAGGACACCGGGGGGAGGAGCTGGCGGAGTTGCTGCTCGTTGTACGCGGCCGTTCCGGCGATCGACTGGGCGAGCCAGGAGAGGACGAACAGTAGGGCCATGGCGGTCCCGAGGGAGCGGGAGTACAGGCGCTGCCGCCAGTCCTTGGTGCCGGCCCAGCGGGGTGAGTCGGTCCGGGCGTGGTCGCCGACGCGCTGCTCCTGGTCGCTTTCGGGTCCTGCCTTGTGGAGTTCCTTGGACTCGGGTGAGCCGCGCTGGAGGAGCCAGACCGTGCCGAAGATGTAGAGGAAGAACTGAAGGAACTCCGACTGCCAGTTCTCGGTGACGTCGACGGCGAAGTCCGATGACATCAGGTACTCGCCCATCGTCAGCTGCTGCATGCCGTCGACGGCGAGGTTCTCGTTGAAGCCGGCCCGACCGGCCACCGCCTGGCCTGCCAGGACCAGGAGGAACGCGCCGCCGAACACGAGCGTGAGGCTGTTGTCCCGCCAGAAGCTTCCCTTACGGGTCTCACTCCGTCCGTTCACCGGTACATCGCCCCGATCGTGATGAAGTAGGCCAGCCCGCCGAGGATCATCAGCACGCAGGTGGCGAAGACAAGACGCACGTCAGCCGCCCTTCACCGTGCACCGGTAAGGCTTACCGGTCTGCGGAGCGCACCCTGCGGCGGTGACCTTCCAGCCGTCGGCGAACTGCGACAGGAACAGGACGTCGCCCGGCAGCCGCAGCAGTGCCTGCCTCCCGTACACCTGCGTGCGGCCGGGAGCTCCGGCACCGGGGGAGAGGCCCTGTCCTGCGAGAGCGGCACCGCACGGCTTCTTCTCGGAGTCCTTGAGTTCCTCGCGGGTCCGGGGCGCCAGCAGCATGCACGCCTGCGCGTAGTCCTTCTCGGCGAGTGCCTTCTCGAAGGCCATGCCGGCCTGCCTGGCCCCGTTCACGCGGCCTGCGGACGCTCCACAGCCGCACAACAAGAGCGCGGCCGCCACGGCGGACGTGAGAGGGACCACCCAGGGCCGTTTCCGTGCCTGGACAGCACGCTGCTGCGGCGCGAGGCGAAGGGGGCGTCTCACTTGCCGGCCACGCTGGGCACGCTGGGCACGGTGAGGCGGGCACGAGGGGCCCTTTCCGCCGCCGCCTCAAGCCGCTCGCCGACCTCGGTGAGAACGTCGTCTCCGGTTTCCTCGAACCTCTTGGACAGCTTCTCCACCGTTTGGTGCTCCTCGCGCGGCAGCACGGCGGCATCCATGTGATCTCCTCCGTCCGGGCTTGTGAGCGCCGATGCGTGACGGGCCCCCCACCACCATCGGTCCGGGGGCCGCTCCGTGGTGCTCCCGACGCCCGTGACACCCTCCGGGACCGCCCGCCCGGCCCAACCCCGGCATTACGGGGGTGTGGGGCACCGAGTGGAGATACGCGCCGCCTGCTCCTCTTCGAACCGGGAGGCTTTTCGGTTGCCTGGCAGGTCAAGGGGGGAAGGAGGAGGGGGCTCGCTGTGCGACCCCCGGCAGGACTTGAACCTGCGGCCAAGTACTTGGAAGGCGTCCGGCGGATGAGGGGTCGAGGCCGCCTTGACCTGCGCGAACGGGTCTGGCGGCCCGCCGGGGCCGACAAGGTCTGGGGTTTTCGGGACGCGTGAAGCTCCTGTCCGCGTGGGTCGGAGGAGCTGCCCGTGGAAGCCGGAGGAGCCGCCTATGTGGGCGTTCCGGCGGTCATTCCCGTGAGGACCCGCTGGTGCACCTTCCTCAAGGTGGTGACGAGGGCGATGAGGACGAGGTCCAGGATGAGGACCGAGGCCAGCGGGGGGAGCCGGAGGGTGACGGCGCCGGCGAGGGCGAGGGCCAGGCAGGCGAGGAGGCGGGCGACCCAGGCCTGGCCGGTGGAGGCGCGGTACCACCAGGCCTGGGTGATGACGTAGAGGATCGGGCCGCCGAAGAGGAGCAGGCTGAGGGTGGTGCTGCCGTGGCCGGTGGGGTGGCTGATGGCGAGTTCGGCGCCGACCGCGAGGGCGACCAGGCCGGCCAGGGTGGGGTACTGGCCGCTGACGGCGCGGCGGACCGGCAGCAGTTTGTCGGGGGTGGTCGCGACGTGGCGGGCGAGGATGTCCTCGCCGCCCTGGAAGTAGCTGGCGCACAGGCACACGAGGGCGACGAAGACGCCGAGGCCGGCCGTCACGGTCGCCGCGTCCACCGGGGCTCCCGAGATCGCGGTGCCGATGGTGAGGACCGTCTCCCCGAGCTGGATGATGATGAACAGGCGGATCCGTTCCACCATGTGCTCGGCGTCGAACACCAGGTCCCGGGAGGAGAGCCGGTCGCGGGGGAGAGGGTGGGCCAGCCAGACGCCCAGCATGTCGACGGCCGCTGCCGCCGCCCACCAGGCCAGTCGCGGTCCGTGGTCCATGGCCGCGCCGACCAGCCACAGCGGCACCGACACGACGGCCCAGGCCGTCACGCGGCGGTAGTGCCGGCGCAGGACCGGGGTCGGGGCGGTCACGGCGGCGGCGAGGTCGACCAGCAGCAGGATGGCGACCAGCGGGATCACGAAGGCCCACGGCCGGCCGGCGAAGGCGTGCGGGATCTGGGCGTTCATGAACAGCCCCAGGCCCATCACCGCCAGCACCAGCCACCGGGTCCGGGGCCTCGCCACGTCGAGGAAAGTGGCGTCGAAGCTGGTCAGCGCCCAGGTGCTGAGGACCGCGACGAGCATCACCGCGGTCTCGGCGGCCCCACGCCAGGACAGTTCGTGGAGCAGGTGCTCCGCCAGCTGGCCGATCGCGAAGACGAAGACCAGGTCGAAGAACAGCTCCAGCGGCGCGACGCTGCGGCGCACGGAGGCGAACGACGCGCTGCTCATACGGGCACGTCGCTGCGGGGTCCGGGGCGGCTCTGCATGGTTTTCACGATCCGGTCCTCTGGCGCGACGCGCAATTTCTGGGTCTGTTTCCCTGGGGTTGCAGTGGGTGATGGGCGGTGGGTGATGGGCGGTGGGTGGTGAGTGGTGGGTGGTGGGGCCATGGGATTCCGTGCCTTCATACGGGCGGGGCGAGAGACGGGGATGGAGTACGGGGCGGGGGACGGGGTACGGCGGATGGGGCTCGGGAACGGACCGCGGCCCGGCCACGCGGGAGCGTGTCCGGGCCGAGCGGGTGGGTCCTCGGTGTCAGGCGGCGAGGGTTTTGTGCAGGGCGTCGAGACCGTCGGCGTAGATACCGGTGAAGAGGTCGATGACCTCCTGTTCGGTGGTGCCGTCCGGGTTGAAGCGGCCGGACCACTGGACCTCGGCGATGTCGTCGCGGCCGGGGACGGCGTGGACGCGGATCGTGGAGACGTAGCCGTTGACGGGGAACGGCGCTTCGAGGATGGCGTAGCTGTAGTGGCGCTCGGCCTCGTTGAAGGCCACCAGGCGCTCGATGATGACGTCGCCGTCGGGGTTGGTGAGGCGGCGGACGCGGCCGCCTTCGAGGGCGGTGCTCTCGGGGATGTACGGGAGCCAGTCCGGGAGGGCGTCGAAGCCGCCGATGAGGTTCCAGACCTGCTGGGGGGAGGCGGGGACGACGCGGGAGACGGACGTGGAAGCCATGGTGGTGCTCCTGTGGCTGTGTGTGTGGGGGAGGAGAGGTACGGGGTGGGGGGTGGGAGGTCAGGCGTTGTTCGGGAGCGGGGCGGCCGGGCTGACCAGGCCCGCGGCGCGCAGGTCGGTCCAGAAGGCGGCCGGGATGTTCTCGTTCAGGGCGGTGGTGTCCTCGGCGATGCGGCTGGGCTTGGTGGCGCCGGGGATGACGGCTGCGGTGGCCGGGTGGGTGAGGGAGAACTGCAGGGCGGCGGCCTTGATGCTGACGCCGTGCTTTGCGGTCAGGGTCTTGAGTTGGGTGACGCGCTCGATGATGTGTGCGGGGGCTTGCTGGTACTCGAAGTGGGTGCCGCCGGCGAGGATGCCGGAGCTGTAGGGTCCGCCGACGACCATGTCGACGTTCTGTTCCTGTGCTGTGGGGAGCAGGCGGGTGAGGGCGTGTTCGTGGTCGAGGAGGGTGTAGCGGCCGGCGAGGAGGAAGCCGTCGGGGCGGGGTTCGTCGAGGGTGAGGGTGAGTTCGATGGGCTCGGTCTTGTTGACGCCCAGGCCCCAGGCCTTGATGACGCCTTCGTCGCGCAGGCGGGACAGGACGCGGAAGGCGCCGGTGCGGGCTTCTTCGAACTTGGCCAGCCAGGCGTCGCCGTGGAAGTCCTGGGCGATGTCGTGGACCCAGACGATGTCCAGGCGGTCGGTGCCCAGGCGCTTGAGGCTGCCTTCGATGGAGCGTTCGGTGGCGTCGGCGGTCCACTCGTGGAGGATTTTGTTGGGGTTGCCGTGTTCGAACAGGCCGCCCTTCTCGCCGAAGTCGGGGATGTCGGTCTCGTGCTCGTCGAGGATGACGCGGCCGACCTTGGTCGACAGGACGTATGCGTCGCGGGGCTTGGCGGAGAGGACCTCGCCGAGGCGTTCTTCGGCGAGTCCGGCGCCGTAGAAGGGGGCGGTGTCGTAGTAGCGGATGCCGTGGTTCCAGGCGGCTTCGACGGTGGCGCGGGCCTCGTCGTCGGGGATGGCGCGGAACATGTTGCCGAGCGGGGCGGTACCGAAGCCGAGCCTGCCGGGAAGGACGTTCTTGAGCGACATGGAAGTGCCCTTTGTGAGAAGTGGGGGGAGGGCCGAGAGGCCCGTACGAGCACTCGCATCTAGATGCAAGCGCGCCTTACGTATGAAGACAATACTTGCATGCGCTGGCTAATGTAAGAGCTGGATATGCGCGCTCGCTCGGTGTGAAAGTCGTCTCCCTCTGTGCTCGCCCCCCCCTGCGCTCATCCCGCTCCTTGGCAGCGCCGGGCGGCCACGCCCCCGGCGGCCCACCCCGTCGCCGCGTACGACCCGCGTCTCTTGGTTCTCCTCGACGTAACAGCCCGTGATCCCGTCGCCTGCCCACCACCGGGTGCCGACTCCGAGGAGTACGCCGGCGCTCTTGGACTGCCCGTACGCCGCCCACGGGCCGTACTGCCGCTGCGCAAAGTGAGAGTCCTCGAAGGCGAGGGGGCGAGTTCTGGTGGGCACCGGAACCCACCACCACCGCCAGCCGGGCCGCGCCCGAGGCCCGGAGATCCGGGGGCCGGGGGGCCGGGGGTTCGGAGATCAGGGCTGTGCGCCGGCGGACCCAGTGCCTTCGGACCGTTGCGGCAGTTCGATGTGGACGGTGATGCCGCCGCCGGGGCGTGGGGTGGCGGTGATCGTGCCGTCGTGGGAGAGGGTGATGGCGCGGACGACGGCGAGGCCGAGGCCGAGGCCGTTGCCGGTGCGGGTTCGGCCGCGGCGGAAGGGCTCGAAGAGGGCGGGGATTTCCTGGGGTTCCAGGAGGGGGCCGGTGTTGGTGACTTCGATGAAGGCGTTGGCTTCCGTGGTGCCGGTGGTGAGGTGGGCGGTGCCGTCAGGGTGGTTGTGGCGGACCGCGTTGGCGAGCAGGTTCAGGGAGATTTGGGCGAGGAGGGCGGGGTCGCCCGAGACCGGGGCAGGGGCGAGTGTGGTGGTGAGGTGGACCTTTGCGACCTGGGCTTCCCCGGACAGGTCTGCCACGGCGGTGCGGACGGTGTCGGCGAGGTCGACGGGTTGTGGTGTTCGGGTGTGGCTTTCGCCGCGGGCCAGGGTCAGGAGGGAGTCGATCAGGTGCTCGGTACGGGTGTTGGCGTCCAGGGCGCGGCGGAGGGCGGGTTTGAGGTCGTCGGGGACGCGGCCCTGGGCGAGGGGGATTTCCAGTGCGGTGCGCTGGAGGGTGAGGGGGGTGCGGAGTTCGTGGGAGGCGTGGGCGGTGAACTGCCTTTGGGCGTCGAAGCTGCGGTCGAGCCGGTCGAGCATGGCGTCGAAGGTGTCGCCGAGTTCGCGGACCTCGTCGTGGGGGCCTGTGAGGTCGAGTCTTTCGTCGAGGGTGCTGCCGGTGCTGATGCGGCGGGCCGCTGCGGTCACCTGGGTGAGGCGGTGCAGGGAGCGGCGGCTCGCCTGCCATGCGAGCAGTGCGGCGAGTGCGGTGAAGACGAGCAGGAGGAGCAGGGAGCGTGTCAGGAGTTGTGTCAGGACCCGGTTCTGGAAGTCCTGGAAGCCCTCGGCGGGGGTGAGGGGAGTCGCTTCCATGGCCGTGTCCGGTGGGGCGGGGACGACCGGTGTGGCGGGGTTCGTGGGCACGCTGGTCGGGGACGCGGAGGGGTTGACGGGTTGAACGGGCACGGTCGCTACGGCGGGGACGACGAGGGAGCGGTTGTCCTCGATGAGCTGTTGGGTGCTGAGCCAGTTGAGGAGGAGCAGTCCGCTGCCGAGGGTCAGGAAGACCAGGGTGGTCACCAGGGTCAGGCGCCCGCGGAGAGGCAGGCGGAGGGGCAGGCGGAGAGGCAGGGGGTGGGGGAGGAGGCGGCGGGGGAGGCGGCGGCGGGGCGTGTGCCGGGGCCTCGGTTCCTTCACAGCCGGTATCCGTAGCCGGGGGTGTGGCTGATCAGCCGGGGCTCGCCGAGTTTGCGGCGAAGGGAGTGGATCGTGACGCGGACGGCGGTGGTGGCCGGGTCCAGTGCGACGTCCCACAGCCGGTCCTTGAGTTCCTCGGCGGTGACGGGGGCGCCGTCCGCGGCAAGGAGGATCTCCAGTACGCCGAGCTCCCTGGGGGTCAGCTTCAGCGGGCGTCCGTCGCGCTCCGCGACGCGGCGGACGGTGTCCAGGCGTACACCGTCGCGGCTGAGTACGGTCACGGAGGCAGTCGCGCCGCCCCGCCGGCCCAGGGCGCGGAGCCGGGCGACCAGTTCCAGGTACGAGAAGGGCTTGGACATGTAGTCGTCGGCGCCGTGGCCGAGGCCGTCGACCAGGTCGGTCAGGGCGCCGGCGGCGGTGAGCATCAGGATCCGCGCGGGGTGTCCGGCCGCGTTCAGCGCTCGGCAGACGGCGTCGCCGCTCAGCTGGGGCAGGTCACGGTCGAGGACCAGGACGTCGTACTCGGCGGCGGCCGTCATCTCCAGCGCCCGGACCCCGTCGTGGGCGACGTCGCAGATCATCCCCTCGCCGCGCAGGCCTTCCGCGAGCATCGAGGCCAGCTCCTCCTCGTCCTCGACGATGAGCATGCGCATGTCGCCCTCCTTCTCCTCTCCGGTGACCTGGGTGGCCGGGCCTGTGACCCGACCCGGTCCAGGATGCCGCCGGGCACGTTAGCCAGGGGTTAGGCGGATGATCACGCGTGTCTCACCGGGGGCTCCGTAGAACGGTTTCCGACGTCACGCCGAGAGCGACGTCATCGTCGAGACCAGCGAGGAGCAAGACATGCGCGCACCCATCGGGCGGACGCTCATAGCGGCGGCCGCCGTGGCCGCGGCCCTGGTGATGAGCGGTTGTTCCACATCCCAGGACGAGGCCCCCAAGGTCGCCGGGGACGACGGGACGGGCGGCGGCAAGACACAGGACGACGCCGCGATCAAGCAGTCCTGGGTGAGCTGTATGCACGCTCAGGGGCAGACCCAGGTCCTGATCGACAAGGAGGGCAACATCGCCATCCCCGCCTCCGGCACCGGCTCCGCCCCCGTCGGCGGCTATGACGCGGCGGCCAAGCTCTGCGACGTGAAGAACCCCGGCATCCACCAGGTCCAGGAGAAGAACAACAGGAAGTTCGTCGACATGGCGCGCGCCTTCGTCGCGTGCGGCAGGAAGAACGGCTACCCGGACCTGCCCGACCCCGACCCGAAGGACGGCATCCTCGTCTTCACCGCCCAGTCCTTCGACGCGGCCAAGTGGGACGCCATCCAGCCCGCCTGCGGCAAGCTGCCCATGCCCGGCTACCGGATCGGCCAGTGACCATGGCCCGGACCACGCACACGCCCGCCGAGACGCTCGCGGATCCGTCACCCGCCCCACAGGGCAGGCGCCGCGAGCGGCGGAAACTGGTCGTCCCGCTGGTCCTCACCGCGGCGATCACCGGAGTGGCGGTCCTGGGCGTGACCCGCCCGTGGGAGCGCCCGGAAACCGCCGACGGGAAGGCGCCCGTCGCGTACGGCACCGTCGCCGTGCAGAAGGGGTCGCTGTCCAGCGGCATCCAGATCGCCGGAACGCTCGGATACGACGACCCCACGCCCGTCGTCGCCGCCGGCCACGGCATCGTCACCTGGCTCCCCGCCGTCGGCGCCGTCATCAGACCCGGCGGGAAGCTGTACGAGGCCGACGGCCGCGCCGTCGTCCTGATGCGGGGCAGCCGGCCCCTGTGGCGCGACCTGGGACCGGGCGCCGCCGACGGCCCCGACGTCGAGCAGCTCAAGCGCAACCTGATCGACCTCGGGTACGCCGACGGGCTCGGCCTGGCCGTCGACGAGAAGTTCACCAAGGGCACCGCGACCGCCGTCAAACGGTGGCAGAAGTCGCTGGGGGTCAAGCAGACCGGAACGGTCACGCTCGGCAGCGTGATCATGCTGCCGCAGGCGAGCGTGCGTGTGCAGCAGCTCGGCGTCCAGCTCGGCGCGCCGCTGGGATCGGCCTCGGCCATGACCGTGAGCGGCACCGGCCTCGTCGTCAGCGTGCGCCCCGCCGACAACCAGCTGTCCCGATTCAAGCCCGACGGAAAGGTCGAGGTCAGGCTGTCCGACGGCAGCACGGTCACCGGACGCGTCCGTTCCCTCATCCGCGGCGGTGACAACGGCCCCGGCGGCCAGGGCGAAGGGGACGGCGGGGACGGAGGGGCCGGCGGCGACCAGCAGAAGACCACCGTCACGATCAGACTGGACGACCAGCGGCAGGCGCGCGGGACCGGGCCGTCCTCCGTGATGGTCACCGTCGTGGGCGACAGCGTCAGCGACGCCCTGATCGTGCCCGTCACCGCGCTGCTCGCCCTGGACGGAGGCGGCTACGGCGTCAAGGTGGTCGACGGCACGGGCACCCGGCTGGTCAGGGTCCGGCTGGGGCTGATCGCCGACGCCCAGGCACAGGTCTCCGGGGGCCTCACGCCCGGCACCCAGGTGGTGATCCCCAAGTGACGCCCGTACTGGAACTGACCGCCGTCACCAAGGAGTACCCCGGTTCCCCGCCACTGCGCGTACTGCACGGCATCGACCTGACCGTCGAGGCCGGAGAACTCCTCGCCGTCGTGGGCCCCTCCGGCTCCGGCAAGTCGACCCTGCTCGCCCTCCTCGGCTCGCTGGACCGGCCCAGCGCCGGGCGGCTGCGCTTCGAAGGGCGCGATCTGTCGGGACTGTCGGACGCCGAACTCGCCGCGGTCCGCGCCCACCGGATCGGCTTCGTCTTCCAGCAGTTCTTCCTGCTGCCGGGGCTCACGACCGTGGAGAACGTCGCGACCGGCCTCCTCTACAGCGGCACCCGGGCGGCGAAGCGGCACGACGCGGCCGTCGAGGCGCTCCACGAAGTGGGCCTCGGACACCGGCTGGGACACCGTCCCGACCAGCTCTCCGGCGGCGAGAAACAGCGCGTGGCCATCGCCCGAGCCCTCGTCGGACGCCCCGCGCTGCTGCTCGCCGACGAACCCACCGGCGCGCTGGACAGCGTCTCCGGCATGGCCGTCGTCGACCTGCTGAGCACCCTGAACGCCAACGGCACCACCGTCGTCGTCATCACCCACGACCGCGACCTGGCCGCCTCCCTCCCGCGCCGCATCGGCATCCGGGACGGCCGCATCGACTTCGACGAACGCCTCTCCCACCCTGCGGGAGGCGGCCGATGACCGCCCGCCCCCGCCGCACACGACTGCGCCCGGTGGACCTGCTCCGCCTGGGCACGATCGGTCCCCGCACCCGCAAGACGCGCTCCGCCCTGTCCGCCCTGGGCATCTCGCTCGGCATCGCGGCCGTCGTCGCCGTGACCGGGATCTCCGCCTCCAACCAGGCCCACCTGCTGGCCCGGCTGGACCGGCTCGGCTCCAACCTGATCACCGTCGCCGCCGGGAAGGACGCCACGCAGCAACTCGTACCCCTGCCCTCCACGGCGGAGAAGATGCTGGGCAACATCGCCCCGGTGCAGCGGGTCACCGCGGTCGGCGCCACCAAGGCGGAGGTCTACCGCAACGACCTCGTGCCCGCACAGCAGACCGGCAGCATCACTGTACTGGCGGCCCGGTCGAACCTGCTCGACGTCCTGCACGGCTCCCTGCGGAGCGGAAAGTGGCTGGACCGGGCCGCCGAGCGGCTCCCCGTCACCGTGCTCGGCGACCAAGCGGCCCAGCGCCTCGGCGTCACCGCGGCCGGCGAACGCGTCTGGCTGGGCGGCGAGTGGTACGCCGTCGCGGGCATCCTCGCCCCGAACGAACTGGCCCCCGAACTGGACACCGCCGCCCTCGTCGGCTGGCCCCAGGCCACACGCCGCCTGGGCGCCGACGGCTCCGCGGCCACGGTCTACCTGCGGGCCCACCCGGAGCGAGTCCCCGACGTACAGAGGGTGGCCGCCGCCACGGCGAACCCGGCCAGCCCGAGCACCGTCGCCGTCAGCCGCCCCTCCGACCTCCTCCTGGCCCGCGACGAGGCCAAGGGCGCGCTCACAGGCCTGGTGCTCTCCCTGGCCGGAGTCGCCCTCCTCGTCGGCGGCGTCGGCATCGCCAACACCATGGTGGTCGGCGTCATGGAACGCCGCGGCGAGATCGGACTGAGGCGCGCACTGGGCGCCCGAGGAGGACAGATCGCCGCCCAATTCCTCCTGGAAGCCGTCCTCATGGGCTTCATCGGCGGCATCGCCGGCCTCGCCCTGGGCAGCCTCACCGTCTACGGCTACGCTCTGGCCCAAGGCTGGCCGGCCTCGATTCCGTACTACACGGTCAGCGGCGGCCCGGTGGTCTCCGTACTGGTCGCGGCTGTCGCGGGGATCTACCCGGCCATGCGTGCGGCCAGGGCATCTCCTACGGATGCGCTGCGGTCGGCTTGACGGGATGCGGGGCGTCCGGGGCGTCCGGAGTGCACGGAGTGCCCGGAGCGTCCAGAGTGCCCGGAGCATCCGGAGTGCACGGAGTGCCTGAAGCGCCCAGAGCTCCCAGGGTCGCGTGACGACGAAGCCCCAGGTCGCTGACCTGGGGCTTCGTGGGCGATCGGGGGGATAGGGGGCGGTTTGCTGCCCATGCCCATTGCCCCTCACATGCCTGCACCGGCCGGCTGGCCGGCCGGCGGCGTGGGCGTCAGAGGCGTGTGTTTCCCGCGGAGCCGGGCGAGCTGCCCGGCTGCTCGTTGCCGCTCTGGGGCGGGTTCTGAGGCGGGCTCTGGGGCGTGCTCTGCTGAGGGCGGCTGTCGGTGACCCGGTAGGTGGCCTGCTGTTCCGGGGTGCCGTCGGCCTTCATGGCCTTGCTCTCGCTCTTGAGGATGCGGGCCGCCTTGCCGGCGCTGCGGGCGAGCTCGGGCAGTTTCTTGGCGCCGAGGAGGAGGATGACGACGATCAGGAGGATCGCCATCTCGCTGATTCCGAACACGGTCTTCCGTTCGCTGGAGGGGGGTGTCGTGCTCGGTGGGTCAGACGTTGACGCCGAAGTCGGCCGCGATGCCGGCGAGCCCGGAGGCGTAACCCTGGCCGACGGCACGGAACTTCCACTCGGTGCCGTGGCGGTACAGCTCGCCGAAGACCATGGCGGTCTCGGTGGCGGCGTCCTCGGAGAGGTCGTAGCGGGCGAGTTCGACGCCGTTCGCCTGGTTGACCACGCGGATGAAGGCGTTGCGGACCTGGCCGAAGCTCTGGCCCCGGTTCTCGGCGTCGTGGATGGAGACCGGGAAGACGATCTTCGTTATGTCGGCGGGCACGGCGGCCAGGTCGACCTTGAGGGACTCGTCGTCGCCGTCTCCCTCGCCGGTGAGGTTGTCGCCGGTGTGCTCGACGGAACCGTCCGGGCTGGTGAGGTTGTTGTAGAAGACGAAGTGCCGGTCGGAGGTGACCTTCCCCGTGTCGTTCAGGAGGAGGGCGCTGGCGTCGAGGTCGTAGTCGGCACCGGTGGTCGTGCGGATGTCCCAGCCCAGGCCGACGGTGACCGCGCTCAAGCCGGGGGCCTCCTTGCTCAGCGAGACGTTTCCGCCCTTGGAGAGGCTCACTCCCATGTCGTCTTCCTTCCGGAACGTGGCGTGCTGGAACCAGTAAATCTACAGTGATGTAGAAGGTTCAGGGAAGGTGGCCCCGATGCGGTGGCCCGCGCGTTCCCCCGGCGGCGTACGGCGCAGCCAACAGCAGGGGAACGGCCGCTGGCCGAGGCGTGTCGTCTCAGTACGATGTACCGCCCCACAGGGGCGGGGAGAGTCGGTGGGAGGGCGGCGGAATGACGAGGAACGCACGGGAGGGCCAGGACGCTTCTCCCCGGCGGCGGGGGCAGGGCGAGCTCGAAGCGCAGGTGCTGGCCGCGCTGCGCCAGGTCCGCGGTGCCCACACCGCGGGGTGGGTGCAGGAGCGGCTCGGCGGAGACCTCGCGTACACGACCGTCATCACGATCCTGACCCGTCTGCACGCCAAGGGCGCGGTGTCCCGCGAGCGGGCGGGCCGGTCGTTCGAATGGACGGCGGTGGCCGACGAGGCCGGACTCGCGGCGCTCCGGATGCGGAGGGTCCTGGACGGCGAGACGGACCGGGAGGCGGTCCTCGCCAGCTTCGTGACGGGCCTCTCGCCCGACGACGAGCGTCTGCTGCGGGACCTGCTGGCTCAAGCCCCCGAAGAGGGGAAGACTGACCGCAGGGGGGTCTTCGTCCTCCTGCCGCTGATCCTGCCCCTGACGGCATGGCCGATCGCACGCCTTGCCGAGCACCACCTGCATCCCCGGACGGCCACCTGGCTCCTGGCCGGCGCGTCCGGTGTGCGGCACCCTGTGCCTGGCCCTGCTGATGGTGGTCGGCACCGCGCAGCTCCCCGGCAACCCCCTCCCGGACGGGTGGTCCGACCCGGAGGTCCGCGAGGCGGTCCCCTACGACGAGGTCGCGGGAAGGTCGCCATCCCCGCGCTGTCAGCCGTCCTCGCCTCATGCGCCAGGGCCGGGTGGCGGCACCGCCGCGTCCGCCGCCGCGTTCGCCGCCGCGCCGGCCGGGCGTTGGCGGGGCTGCCCTGACTCCGGTCGTCGTCCTGCCCGACGCGAGCCCGTACGCGTACGCCCTGCCGGGCCGGAAGGAGCGCGTCCTCGTCACGACCGCACTGCTCGCCACCCTGACCGGGCCCGAGCGCCGGGTCCTGCTCGCCCACGAACGCGCCCACCTGGACGCCCGGGACCACCGGTTCCTGCTCCTCGTCCAACTGGCGGCCCGCGCCAACCCGTTCCTACGCCCCTGCGCACGGCCGTCATCTACACCACCGAACGACACGGCCGTCATCTACACCACCGAACGATGGGCCGACGAAGAGGCCGCCGCCCGCATCGGCAGCCGCCGCGTCGTGGCCCGAGCGGTCGGCAAGGCCGCGCTGTTCTCCCACGGCACCCCTTCCATCACGCTTGCGGGCTTCGCCTCCACCGGCCCCGTACCCCGCCGCGTGGCAGCCCTACTGAGCCCCGCGCCCGCTGCCGCCTCTGGCCGCCCCTGTTCACCCGCGAAGGTCTGGCGGCGTGGGGCGCGGCGGCCGGCACCACGGTCTCCGCCCTCTCCTCGGCGAACTCGGCCGTCACCTTGTTCTTGATCCTGAAGGCGGCGACGCCTCTCTGACGGGGTCGGCGTCGGGTGCGAGGGTCTTGCCCCTCGCGTCGAGCGGTGCGTACGTGCCCGGCCGGGGGGGCTCTGAACTGTGGTCTGCCGGTTCGCCTGCTGGGCCCCTTTTCACGGGCTCCGGCCGCGTGCTGGTGTGCGCGCACGATGGTGGAGTCCACCGAAACGGCCCAGTTGAGGTCCTCGTCGGCGTCGGCCTGCGCGACCAACTCAGTGAACACCCGCTCCCAGGTGCCGTCGATGGCCGACATCCGCAGCCGGTTGTAGGCGCCTCGCCAGTTGCCGTACTTCTCGGGGAGTTGGATCCACTGCGATCCCGTCTGGAACTTCCAGGCGATCGCGTCGATCACCTGTCGGCCGTCCCTTCACCGGCCACCCCGCCGTGGTGTCCGATCTGGCAGTAACGGCTCGATTCGCGCCCACTGTGCGTCAGCCAACGGCACACACGAACAACGACCAGCCGGGCTGAGCCGGGCTGGTTGGGACGGCGCTGCTCGTCAGGCGGTCGGCCCAGTGCGGAGTCGACGCACGTCCCGCACGAGCGTGTATGAAGCGCCGAGGAAGATCACAGGTCCAGCCACGAGCCAGAGGACCGACGCCCCAGAGCGGTACTCACGGACAGCGAGAACGAGCAGCATCACGCTGACGAGAACACCGAAGGCCGAGATCAGAGCACTGATGCGTTGAGTCACGTGGGCATCATCAACGATGACCTCGGCCAGCGGAAGTGATCCAAACGAACCGGCCTAGGCAGTGTCCGGCGGATCAGGGACGGACCGGGAGGCGGTGGGCCGGGGGTGATCCGTCGGCGGGGATGGAGCCTCGTTTGGCGAGGATCTCGCCTGTGTCGGCGAACTCCCAGTGGGTCGCATGCTTCCCATCCTTCAACGGCCATTCGGCGCGGACGACAGGGCGGCTCAACAGGCTCTCGAACCAGCTGGCGCACCGCTTCGCGAGTTCCTCGACCGTGCCGGAGGCCCGGAAGAAGCCATGCTCGGGTGACTTGTGAAGGTTGAAGAGCTGGTCGCAGACTTTCCCGGCCAGCACGTGTGTGCCGTAAAAGTGCACGGCCCACTCGCCGAGCACCAGTCGGCGTGCCTCATCGAGAAGGCTGATATGGACGAGGAACGACGACTCGTCCTCGGGCCGTCCGACCTGGCTGGGAGCCCACGGCACCTGCCAATCAGCGGCTCGGGCTCGCAGGGCTGCCAGGAAGGCGAGTTCGGTCTCGTCGAAGTCCCAGGGCTCCTCGCCGTACTCTTCCGGGTCCTCAAGCTCGAACCAGCGGTTGACGTCCACAGGCAGATTTTAGAACCACAGGGTGCCCCGTAGATCACAGGCGGAGCCATCAGCGGATTGCTGCGGTGGTGACGGTGCCGTGGAAGAGGTAGGCGTTCTTGTCGTAGCGGGTGGCGACGGCGCGGGAGTTCTTGAGCCGGTTGATGGTGCGCTCGACCTCGTTGCGGCGTGAGCCGTATGCCTTGTCGCCGCCGAGGTGGCCGGGCCGGGTGCGGGGGCGTCCGCCCTGGGGGCGGGGGACGCGGATGCGTTCGAGGGCCTCGAACGTCTGCGGTGCGTCGCCCCACTGGCCGGGCGTGACCAGGAAGGCCATCGGCCGGCAGACGCCTTCGCCAGCGAGGTGGATCTTGCAGGTCGGGCCGCCCCGAGACCGTCCGAGTCCTTCGTCAGAACGGTGATGCCGGGGCGTTGTCCTTTTTTCGGGATGCGAGGCTTCTTCTTTCGGGCGCCGGCGGCGTGCTGATGGGCACGGCAGGACGTCGAGTCGACGCTGACCATGCTCCAGTCGATCCGGCCCGTGAGGTCGGCGTCGGCTCGGACGGCACGCAGGATCCGGTCCCACGTGCCGTCCACCGACCACCGCCGGTGCCGTTCACAGACCGTTTTCCAGCTGCCGAAACGCTCGGGAAGGTGCCGCCACGGTATGTCCGTCCGCACCCGGAACAAGATCCCGTCGATCACTCTGCGGTGGTCGTTCCACCGTCCGCCACGCTGTTCCGACGCCGGCAAGTGTGGCTCCAGCCGGACCCACTCGGCATTCGTCGGATCACCCTGCCCCATGCCAGACACGACTAGCTGGCAATCCGACAGTCACATGATCCGCTGGAGACCGCCTAGACTGTTTCGTTTGGATCATCTGATCGTTGGTCTGGGCGTGCCGTTGACTGACACGCAGTGGGCGCGGATCGAGCCGTTGCTGCCAGACCGGACGCCGCAGCGGGGTGGCCGGTGGCGGGATCACCGTGAGGTGATCGATGCGATCGCCTGGAAGTTCCAGACCGGATCGCAGTGGGTGCACCTGCCCGAGAAGTACGGGAACTGGAGGGGTGTCTACAACCGGCTGCGGATGTGGGCCATCGACGGTACGTGGGAACGGGTGTCCACCGCGCTCATCGCACAGGCCGACGCTGAGGAAGACCTCGGCTGGGCCGTCTCGGTCGACTCCACTGTCGTGCGGGCTCACCAGCACGCAGCCGGGGCCCGCAAAGGGGGGCCCCGGCCGGCGAGCCCGATGACAATGCCATCGGCCGGTCTCGCGGCGGACTGACCACGAAGATCCACCTCGCCTCCGATGCCCACTGCCGACCACTGGCCTTCGTGCTCACCGCCGGACAGGCCGGTGACGCACCCGCCTTCGCTCACGTCATGGCCCGTCTCCGCGTGCCTCGGCGGCGAGGACGTCCCCGTACCAGGCCGGACGTGGTCCTGGCCGACAAGGCGTACTCCTCCCGCGCGATCCGCGAGCACCTGCGCAAGCGCGGAATCCGGGCGGTCATCCCCGTTCCGGCCGATCAACGCGGCCACCGGCTGCGGCGCGGCAGTCGAGGTGGCAGACCACCCGCCTTCGACCGCGAGGCGTACAAGCAGCGCAATACCGTCGAGCGGTGCATCAACCGCTTGAAGCAGTGGCGTGGCATGGCCACCCGCTACGAAAAGACCGCAACCATCTACCTGGCCGGACTCTACGTCGCCGGCATCTTTCTTTGGTCTGCCAGGCCCACGACTCAGGAGCAGGCGCGAGCCGCATCGTCCCAGGCGCCGGGGCTGCGGTAGTGGTTCTTGTGCCCGGCGGCGAGTACGTGGCGCAGTTGGGCAAGGTGCTGGGTGTTCGGGGGGAGATCCAGCTGGTCAAGGATGGCCAGTGCGGCAGCCGGTTCCAGGTCGCCGTAGACGTCGTGGAAGCTCGTCAGGAGGCCGCGGAAGACGGCCGCGTGCAGGGCGGGAAGCCGCATGGCGGTGCGGTACGTCGGCTCCTTCACCGTCCAGCGCACCGGGCCTGAACATTCCAGAACGCTACGGGCTCGGCGGAGCAGGGCTTCCGATCGCTCGGCCACCACGCGGTCGATGTCGTTGCCGAGCACCTCGGCGAAGGCCGTCGCGGAAGTGGTGTGGTCCTCGAACCAGTCCACCCACAGCGAGTAGGTGACGGCCTCGGCGTCCCGGTCCGCCTCCAGCCGCTGACGGTAGCCGTCCCACAGCGCGTCGGCCGGCAGGGGGCACTCCGCGTCGTCGTTCGCGAACCGGATCTCGCACGTGACCCAGTAGTCGTCGAGGAGGTCCAGCAGCCCGAAGGCCAACCGCAGCTGGTCGGCTGCATCCAGGTCTTCGGCGAACACATCGCCGGCCCAGGAGTGCGCCACCTGGTTGGCGGTGAGCAACACGTCCGGCTTCTCGTCGCTCACCCACCCGTCGCGCACCTGGCGGATGCCCTGATCCGCCAGCCAACGCCGCGCTGCTTCCTCGGCTTGCATCTCCACTCGGGAAGTATGACAAGCCTCGCAAGATCCGAACGAAATGGCCTAGTCCTCGTCGCCCTCGTCCTCGTCGCCCTCGTCCTCATCGCCCTCGAAGAAGTCGCCGATCTCGTCGACCACCTCGGCCGCGACCATGCCGCCGACGACGCCGACGGCGAGACCGGCCGCACCCGCCGCGATCGCGGTGCCCATGCCCGGACCGGAGCGGTGGCCGTGCTCGTCGTGGTGGCCGCCGTGGTGGTGGTCATTGTGGCCGTGGGATTCGTACGGGGCGTGGGATTCGTACGAGGAGTGTGCTCCGTGTGTGGAGTGAGCTCCGTACGAGGAGTGAGCTCCGTACGAGGAATGTGCTCCGTACGAGGCGCGGTGTTCGACGAGTCGGCGGATCCAGCCGTCGACCTCGGCGTTCCAGTCGGTCTGCTCGACGCCGTGGTGGCTGACGGTGTAGCGGGCGAGGGTGTCGTGGCCTTCGGAGAAGAAGCCGCCGCGCTTGTCGGCCTCCAGGATCACTTCGAGGCCGGCGGGCCCGGCCAGGAAGGTCACCTCGATCTCGTTGACCTGGTGGGCGTACTGGGGGGAGGGGGCGAGCTCGATCTCCTGGTAGAAGGGCAGCTGCTGCCCCGTCCCCCGGATGTGTCCGAGTTCCAGGTCGGCCGATTTGAAGCCGAAGCCCAGTTGGCCGAGGGCTTCGAGGATCGCCTCCTGCGCGGGCAGGGGGCGGACGGCCAGCGGGTCCATGTCGCCCTTGTCCTTCGCTCCGGCGACGCCGAGTTCGGTGCGTACGCCGAGGGTGATTCCGAGGCCCTGCCCGTACAGCTCGGTGATGGGCGTCTCCCACGGCAGGGGGAGGGAGAAGGGGACGGTGCGCAGTTCGCCTTCCGACAGGCGGAAGTTGCCGCCCGCCACGTACTGGTGGAAGACGACCGTGCCCTCCGACTCGCCGTCGTCGTGCTCCGCCTCGACCCGGGCCACGAGCTCCAGGGTGATGTGCTCGACGGTGAAGTCGGCGCTGCCGCCCTTCAAGTGCACCTGACCGCTCAGGACGCCGCCGGGTGTCACCGCTCCGGGATCCAGCACGGTGTCCACCGAGGGACCTCCTACTCCGAGCGAGCCGAGCAGACGCTTGAACACCATGGGTGTTCACTCCTTCACATAGCCGGTGTGGTCAGCACGTGGCCGGATGGACTTCCGGCATCTACATGCGTGTAGAAGCATAAGGGTGGACGGCCAACTCGCTTCCGGCTGTGCGTGGGTGGGGTGTGCACATTCGGCCAGTGGTGCGGCCTCCGGGGGAAGGGGGTGGACGATGCGGACCGGGGCATCGGGCGGAGGACGCCGAGCCGCCGTCGGCGGCTGCGGACGTCGGCGCCCGGAGCGGGCGCCGACGGGGTCACCGGACTACTTGGCGACGGAGCCGAGCTCGGCGAGCGCCTGGGCCCAGCGCACGTACTTCAGGTTTGCCAGGTCGGCGACCGTCTTGACTCCGAACGCCTCCTGGAGCAGCTCGCCGTCCCGGTCGGACACGCCCTTGAGGGCGGCGACGGGAGCCGCGAGGATTTCCGACAGGCTCTTGTCCGCCCACGCGTTGTCCAGCACCTTGCTCAGGTCGATCGAAGTCATGACGCCCTCCAGAGATGTCGAATCGAACGAGAGGTCGGGTCGGCTCGCCCGTGTGGGGGCGGGTCGACCCGGAATTTCTACACCACTGTAGAAGAATAGGGGGTGGGTGCCAACGGAAGCGCGCCGTAAGGCCCTTCGGTTGCTTCTGGAAGGCCGACCCGCCCCGGCGGCATCCGCCTGGGATAGGTTGATGATTCACATCTGCAAGGGGGTGCGGCGGTGGCCGGTCTTGGTTCGGACGTCATGTTCCTGGGGGAGGGCGGAGCGTCTGCTCGGCCCGGCAGACCGAGCTCATCCGCACCTCTCGCCCGACCTGGAGCGGGGTCGGCCGCGTAGCGACGAGGGCCGTCCTCGTCGGCGTCGCTGGCGCGAGCGGAGGGCGGCGGTCGGAGGGGGTGGGGAGTACGGAGAAAATACAGAAACCGTGCAGCCTCCTCCGCGACGTTGGTCCTGCGACCCCGTGACCAGGGGTCGGTGGAGAGGAGCGAGCATGGGGACAGCGCGGGATGCTGTACTCGACTACGCGGCGGGCACCTTACGGCTGCTGCCCGGCCAGACCGCGGTGACGTCCGCCGTGCTTCAGGGGCCGCCCGCCGCGCTGCTGGAGCGGATTCCGCAGCTGGTGCGTGGTTTCGCGGGGGAACGGACCGACAGTGGGGCCCTGTTCCGTGCGGCGGCGGGGCTGCCGGGGGAGACGGTCGTCCAGGGCCGGGACGCCGGGGTGGACTCCGGGGAGGACCACGGGGTGGAGGACGACGGGCGTGGCTGTGCGTTGGTGCAGTCCCTGCCCGCGTTGAGCCGGGAGTCGGTGGGCGGGGTGATGGCCTCCCGTGCGGACCGGCTCACCGAGGCCGCTGACCGGCTGCATTGGGAGTTGGCCGAGAGCGGAGGTCCCTCCGGGGCGGTCGTCGAGGGTCCCGCCGCCGGGCGCCTCGCGGCCCGGTACGCGCTCTGTTACGCCGGGGCTGCCTTCCTCTGGCTGTGGCGGGCGGCCGGGGAGAGCTGCCCGGAGTGGATGTACGAGGCCGTGGACGTCGTCCTGACGGCGCTGGGCGACCCCGTTCTCGTGTCGGACGTCCCGGCCGCGCTCGCCCTGCTTCCCGTCTGACGCCGACGACCGCCGACGACCGCCCACGACCGCCCACGACCGCCGACGACCGCCGACGACCGCCGACGACCGCCGACGACCGCCCACGACCGCCCACGACCGCCGACGACCGCCCACGACCGCCGACGACCGCCCACGACCGCCGACGACCGCCCACGACCGCCCACGACCGCCCACGACCGCCGACGACCGCCGACGACCGCCGACGACCGCCGACGATTGCCGGCCGTCGGGTTCAGGCGGCGAGTTCCCCCGTCAGGACCTGCTGGAAGGTGCGGGTCAGGAGCGGGCCGGGGTCGACGCCCAGTCGGTCGGCGAGCAGCTCGCGGCCGGAGTGGAACTGGAGCAGGGCCGCGGCGGGCTGGCCCGCGCGGCACTGGGCGGTCATCAGCAGGCAGCGGAAGCGCTCGCGCAGCGGGTACCGGGCCACCAGGCCGGTCAGTTCGGCGAGCAGGCCGTGCGGCAGTCCGGTGGCGAGCTCCGCCTCGGCCCGGTCCTCCAGGGCCGTCAGCCGGGCCTCCTCCAGCCAGGGGCGCTCCTCCTGGGCCAGGTGTTCGGTGGTGTCGGCGAGGGCCTCGCCCTGCCAGAGGTCGAGCGCGGAGCGCAGGACGGCGGCGGCCGTCGCGCGTCGCCCTCCCGCAGCAGTGTGCCGCCGAGGGCGGCGCGTTCCGCGAACAGGCGGTGATCGCAGGACAGCTGTCCCGGGTGGCCGACAGGCGGTAGCCGCTGCCCACCCGTTCCAGCCGGGCGGCCCCGTCGAGCGGGGTGCGCAGCCGGGAGGCGTAGGTGTGCAGCTGGGCGACGGCGCGGGCCGGGGGGCGCTCGCCCCACAGGACACGGATCAGCCGGCTGTCGGGAACGACTCGCCCCTCGGCGAGCAGCAGTGCGGCGAGGACCGTACGGGGCTTCGCGCCGCCCAGGGCGTTCTCCGCGTCCCCCGCCCCGGCCCGGATGCGGACCGGTCCGAGCAGCGCGGTCTCCAGGAAAGGCGTCATGGGGAGCGACCGTAGGCGAACGGTCCATTCTCCCGATATCGGCTGCTTATCGGCGGTCCGGGCCCCCTTCGGACGGGGCCCTTCCCCTCTGTCGGACCCGCTCCCCAGACATTATGATCATGACAACTTTCAGGGAGGGGGGCCCGGGTTGGCGTCGATACGGTTCGGTCTGCTCGGGACACTCCGGCTGACCTGCGAAGACCGGGAGATCCGGCTCGGCGGGGCCCGTCAGCGTGCGGTGCTGGCCCTGCTCATGCTGCGGCACGGCCGTACGGTCTCGGTGGACGAGCTCGCCGAGACCGTCTGGGACGGTTCGCCGCCGCCCACCGCCCGGACCCAGATCTCCATCTGCGTCGCCCAGCTGCGCAAGCTGTTCCGGGAGGCGGGCGTCGACGGCGAGGCCATCGTCACCTCCCACCCCGGCTACCGGCTCGACATCGACACCGAAGGCCACGGACTCGACCTCGTGGACTTCCTCTCGCTCACCGGGCACGCCTCCGCGCTCGCGGGCTCCGGCCGTACGGCGGAGGCCGCCGACACCTACCGGCAGGCCCTCGCCCTGTGGCGGGGACCCGCCCTGGACGGCCTGACCGGTTACGCGCTGGAACAAGAAGCCTGCTGGCTGGAGGAGCAGCGGCTGACCGCCCTGGACGGCCACGCCGAACTCCGCCTCGCCCTGGGCCGCCACCAGGAGCTCACCGCCGAACTGGCCGCCCTGGTCAGGGAACACCCGCTGCGGGAGCGCACCCGGCACTCGCTGATGCTCGCCCAGTACCGCTCCGGCCGCCGCGCCGACGCCCTGGAGACCTTCCGCACCGGGCACCAGCTGAGCATCGACGAACTGGGACTCGAACCCGGCACCGCGCTCCGGGAGCTGCACAACGCGGTCCTCTGCGAGGACCCGGCCATCGCGGCCCCACCGACCGTTTTTGAGCCCGTTGCGGCTGTCGCACCCGTGGCACCTGCGAGGTCGGTTGCGCCTGGCGTGCCTGTTGCGCCTGGCGTGCCTGTTGCGTCTGCTGTGCCTGTTGCACCCACTGTTTCTGTTGCACCCACTGTTTCTGTCGTACCCACTGTTTCTGTCGTACCCACCGTGCCCGTCGTACCTGCTGCGTCTGCCGTGCCTGCTGCGTCTGCCGTACCTGCCGCATCTGCCGTGCCTGTCGTACCCGTTACGGCCGAGGCGCCGGAGAGCCTGCCGGGAACCTCGCCCGCGGACTCCCCGGGCGAGGCCCCGCCCCGCCCGACCACCGCCCCGCCCCGACCGCTGCACCGGCCGCCGCCGCCCCGCCCCTCGCCCCTCCGACCTCCCCCCGAACATCCCCTCCTTCACCGGCCGTACCGCCGAGACCGAGGTTCTCGACGCTCTCCTCGACGGCCGTCCCGACAGTGAGCCGCCCCGGGTCGCCCTGGTCACCGGAGTGGCGGGGATCGGCAAGACCGCGCTGGCCGTGCACTGGTCGCACCGCGCGGCCGCCTTCTTCCCGGACGGCTGCCTCCATGTGGACCTGGGTTCCGCTCCGGCCGCGCCCGGCGAGGTGCTGGGCCGTCTGCTGCGTTCGCTCGGTGTGACCGGTGACCGGTTGCCCGACGACGAGGTGTCCCGGGTCTCGCTCTACCGCAGGCTGCTGCGTGGCCGGCGGGTGCTCGTGGTGCTGGACGACGCCTCCTCGTTCGCGCAGGTCGCCCCGCTGCTGCCGGCCAACGGCGGTTGCTGTGTGGTCGTCACCAGCCGGGAGAGCATGGAGGAGCTGGTGCTGCGGCACGGCGCCGTCCGGGTGCCGCTCGGGGTGCTGGACCGGGCGGACTCCACCGCCCTGCTCGACCGGATCGTCACCGGCGGCCGCACCGCCGCCTCCCGCGCGCAGACGGCCCGGCTGGCCGAGCTCTGCGACGGGCTGCCGCTCGCCCTCTGCATCGCCGCCGCCCGGCTGGCCACCCGCCCGCACTGGACCGTGCGCCGCCTGGCCGACCGGCTCGCCGACGAGCACCGCCGCCTGGACGAGCTCAGCCTCGGCGGGAGCCGGGTCCGGGCCAGCTTCGAGCTGAGCCACGGCTGTCTGTCGCCGCGCCTGGCCTCCGTATACCGGCGGCTCTCCCTCCTTGACGTCCCCGACGTGCCGGCCTGGGCCGTGGCCGCCCTCCTGGACTGCCCGGTGGAGACCGCCGAGCAGTACCTCGACGAACTCACCGACGCCCACCTCCTGGAGGTCTCCGGCCCGGACGCCACCGGCCAGTACCGCTACCGCTTCCAGAGCCTGCTCCGCCTCTACGCGCGCGAACGCGCCCAGGAGGACCCCGACCGCCCGGCCGCCGAGGCGGCCCGGGACCGGGCGCTGCACAGCTGGCTGACGGTCGCCGAGGCCGCCCACCGCCGCGAGTACGGCGGCGACCACTCCGTCGTGCACGGCCCCGCTCCCCGCCCGCACGTCGACCGCGACCTCCTGGACGACCTGCTGGCCCGCCCGCTGGACTGGTTCGACTCCGAACGCCACTGCCTGGTGGCGGCCGTCACCCAGTCCGCCCGGCTGGGACTCGCCGCGCTCGCCTGGGACCTGGCCGCCTCCACCGTCGGCTTCTGCGAGATCCGCAGCAACACCGACGACTGGCGCCGCCTCTGCGAGGAGGGCCTGGCGGCCTCCCGGGCCGCCGGGGACCGGCAGGGCGAGGGCGTGATGCTCGGCGAGCTGGGCGCCGCCCTGCTCTACCGGGGCGAGTCCGAGGCCTCGGTCCGGCTCCTGGAGGAGGCGGACGGCGTACTGCGGGCCGGCGGAGAGGTCTACGGGGCCGCGCTGAACGCCTGCAAGCTGGCCGTCGTGGTCCGCCAGCGGGGCGACGCCGACGCCGCCCGCGTACTCCTGGACGGGGCACTGCCCGCGCTGCGGGCCGCCGGGGACCTCTCCGCGCAGGCCCACGCCCTCAACAACCTCGCCCAGATCGCCCTGGACGCGGGGGACCCGGAGGAGGCCGTGCGCCTCGGCCGGGAAGCGGTCGCGCTGGCCCGGGGCTGGGCGCGACCCGGGCGCTGCCCAGGCCTTCCACCGGCTGGGGCGGGCCCTGCTGGCGGCCGGGCGGCTCCCGGAGGCGGAGGAGGCCCTGACCGAGGCGGCCGGGATCGTACGCTCCAAGCACGACCGGCTGGGCATGGCGTACGTCCTGCTGGGTCTGGCCGAGGCCCGTCTGCGGGCCGGCCGCGCCGACCGCGCCGACGAGGACCTCACCGCCGCGCTCGTCCTGGCCGAGGAGACCGGCAGCACCGTCCTCATGGGCCGCCTGCACCTGCTCCGCGTCGAACTGGAGGAGGCACGGGCACCGGGCGCGGAGCTTCCGCAGGAGGCTTGACCCGGGCTGCCGCCGTTCAGTGCCAGGGCTCGGTCCGCGCGACCACCGGGTGCGGGCCTCCCGCAGGAGGCCTGATCCGGGCTGTCGCCGTTCAGTGCCAGGGCTCGGTCCGCGCGACCACCGGGTGCGGGTCTCCGCAGGAGGCCTGACCCGGGCCGTCGCCGTTCAGTCCCAGGGCTCGGTCTGCACGACCGTCGTCGTCCCGCCGGCGGCCGTCGTCACCGTCGTCCCGCCGGCGACGGTGGTACCGGCCACCGTGGTGCCGGCTGCCAGCGCCGCACCCGCGACGACCGCCGCGACCGCCACAGCCACCTTGGCCGTCTTGACTGCCGCAACCGCCTTGATCAGACGCCCGTTCCCCATGTCCCCACTCCCTCTCACCCCTCGCCCGCCGGACTCCGGCTCCGGCCCCTTGCCGGTCCGTCCGTTCCCGGGCGACTCGCTCTGACACGACAGACGTTAGGAGAGCGGGTCTTCGAGTCCTTATCGGCCCGTTATCCCTTCCCCTTTCCTTCCCCTTTCCTTCCTGCTCCCTTCCTCCCTTCCTTCCTCCTCCCTTCCTTCCTCCTCCCTTCCTCTTCCCTCCCCTCCGACCTGCGGAAAAGGGCGCGGCCCCCGGCGGGGGAAGCCGGGGGCCGCGCATGGGGGGAGGGTCAGAACTTCAGGGTCCAGTTGTCGAGCGTGCCGGAGGAGCCGGCCGAGATGTCCTCGACCCGGAGCTTCCACACGCCGCTCGCGGGGGAGGCGGAGGCGTCGACCGTGTAGATCTGCTGGATCACGCCGTTGCCCTCCTCCTCGACGGATTCCTTGACCAGGTAGACCTTGCCGTCCGGGGCGACGAGGTGGACGTCGAGGTCACCGCGCCAGGTGTGGGTGGCGTGCAGGTAGACCTGGAGGTTCTTCGGCGCGTTGCCCGCGATGCCGGTGACGGTGACCGGGACTTCGATGGTGCCCGGGTCCGGGACCGCGTGCGGGGTCTGCACCTCGTACGAGGGGAACGTCATCGACCAGGCGTTGAGGGTGCCGACGGAGCCGGTGTACGGGTCGGAGACCTTCAGCGTCCACTTGCCGTCCGCCGGGGAGGCGGAGGCGTCCACCCGGTAGGTCTCGCGGAGCACCCCGCCGTTCTCGGTGGCGGCGGTGGAGGTCGAACGCAGCGGGTAGGTCCGGCCGTCGGGGGAGAGCAGGTCGATCCGGACGTCGCCGCGCCACTCGTGGGTGATGTCCACGGCGACCTGGAGGGCGGCCGGGGCCTTGCCGCCGATGCCGTCGACCGTGAGGTCGGAGGTGACCGATCCGCCGTCGGGGACGCTGAGGTTGCCGGTCATGGCGAAGGGGGTGGGGAAGTTCAGCGACCAGCCGAGGAGGGTGCCCTTGCCGCCGGCGGAGGCGTCCGTGATCTGCAGCTTCCAGGTGCCGGAGGCGGGGGAGGCGGAGGCGTCGACGGTGAAGCCGCCGAGCGCGCCGCCCGTCTCGGTGGCGGAGGTGGACTTCAGGCGGTACAGCCGCCCGTCGGGGGCCACCAGGTCGATCTTGAGGTCACCGCGCCAGTCGTGCCGGCCCTCCAGCTCGACCCGGAGCGCCTTGGGCGCGTTGCCCGGGACCCCGGTGACGGTCAGCGGGGCCTCCAGGGTTCCCGGGTCCGGGATGACCCGGTCGGTGTCGTCGAAGACCTGGGAGGGACGCGGCCGGGCGGCCGGAGCCGGCTCCGGGGCGACCGCGCCGAGGACGGCCTTGCCGACGTCGATCCGGGGGGTGACGGCGCCGGTGTACGTGATCGGCGTGCCGGTGGCGCCCAGCTTCGCCACCAGGTTCGCGATGCTCTCCGTCGGGTACTTCTGGCGCAGGACCGCCAGGGCTCCCGTCACGTGCGGGGCCGCCATCGAGGTGCCGTTCTTCGACGCGTAGCCGTTGCCCGGGACCGAGGACACCACGGACGTGCCGGGCGCCATCACGTCGAGGAGCGGGCCGCGGTTGCTGAAGGAGGCCACCTGGTCGTCGTCGGTCGTCGCGCCGACCGTCACCGCCGACGGGACGCAGCCGGGGGCGTTGACCGCGTCGCCGTACCCGTTGTTGCCGGCCGCGACGACCGTCGCCACGCCCACCGAGTACAGACTGTCAATCACGGACTTCCGGGGGTCGGTGTCGCAGGCCGTGGTCCAACGGCCCGCGCCCAGCGACATGTTGGCCGCGACGATGTCCATGCCGGACTGCTTCAGCGCGTACACCTTCTCCAGCGCCTTGATCTGCGAGCTGGTGAAGCTCAGCACGCAGGGGCTGTTGCCCGCGCCGCAGTAGTCGTCGGAGTCGAAGCGGGAGAACACCTGCATCGCCACGATGTTCGCGCCCGGGGCCACCCCGCGCTTGGGGGCGCCGGTCAGGCCGGTGCCGTTGCCGGCGGCTATGCCCGCCACGTGGGTGCCGTGGGAGCAGGCCGCGCCCAGTTCCGCGCAGGCGCCGGTGTCGGCGTCGGCGCTGCCGGCGCCCTCCTGGGAGTCCTCGCCGTTCGGGCAGAGGCTGGTCGCGCCGTAACTCTCGTCGTTCACCGAGAAGCACGCCTCGGCCGTCACCCGGCCGCCCAGGAAGGGTGGTTCTTCGCGACACCGGTGTCGATGACCGCGACCGCGGTGCCCGCGCCGGTGGCACCGGCGGCGAAGGCCTTGTCCGCGCCGATCCGGACCGTCGACTCGTCCAGCATCGCGGGGACCGGGACGTCCTCCGTCACGCTCACCACGTCCGGGTTGGAGCGGAGCTCGCTGAGCCCCGCCTGGTTCACCGTGAGGGTGACCATCGGCAGCCGGTCGTACGCCACCTCCGTCTCTCCCGCAGTGGCGGCCGCCGCCACGTCGGAGCGGGTCTGGGTCACCACGTTGACGCGGACCGTACCGCCGCCCGCGGTCCCGGTCTCCAGCGCCGGGTCCACCGGGATCTCGTCGGCGGCGGCCGGCGCCACCCCGACCAGGGGCACCAGGCCGGCGGGCAGTGCACCGAGCAGCAGGCCCGAGGCCATTGCGACGGCCACGGCAGATCTCTTCACGACATGCTCCAGGGAGTAGGCACCGAGCGGGCGGTGCCGCGGCGGTAAGGAGAGGGGGAGAGGCAGGGGGAGAGGGAGAGGTAACTCGCTGTTGAGGCCCGCGAGTTCAGGGCCAGAAGTTCAAGGGGTGGAGGCCGTGTGATCGGGCCCCGGGGCGGGGACCGGGCAGTGGCGTCGGCCGCTCAGCTGCCCGGTTCCCCCTGCGAACGCGCTGCCTGTCAGGTGGCGTCTGCGCCGTTCTTCGGGTGGCCGCCGTAGAAGACCCCGACGTAGTACGTGTACGCGGTGGACCGGCAGGCGCTCTTCCAGAAGTACGCCGGGCAGGTGTTGTAGTACAGCATGTTGTAGAACGCGACGTCGGTGGCGACGCCCTTGTTGCGGTCCAGGTAGTAGCGGTAGCCCTTGTAGGTGTTGCCGATGGTGCCGTAGCCGTAGTCGTGAGAGTCGCAGGCGCTACGGAAGTCCCAGCCGGCGGGCTTGTCGGAGGCACTGGTGCAGTGGTCCACGAAGATGCCCATGACCCAGGCGCCGGTCGGGGTCTTCTTCCAGCTCGGGTTGTGCCAGCCGTAGTGGGCGACCTTGGTCGCGCAGCCGCTGTACTGGTACCACATCCACGTCTCGGGCCGGGAGCAGTAGCTCGGGTAGGCCTGGGGGGAGGTGATCTCGCCGCCGGTGAAGTCCTCGGAGGCCGGGGCGATGCCCTCGGCCTGGGCCAGGCTGGGGGCGCCCTGGACGGAGCTGCCGGCCTCCGGGCGGATGCCGGTGGTCTCCACCGACTGCGGGGCGGCCGCGTCACCGGAGTAGGTCAGCTGCCAGGACGCGCCGTCCTCGGCGGAGGCGGAGACCACCCGGTCCGAGGCGTCGTAGCTGTAGGTGTTGAGCTGGCTGCCGGACGCCGGGTCGACGACCTTGCGGAGCAGGCCGGAGCCGTCGTACGAGTAGCGGGCCAGGGTCTGCACGGTCTGGCCGACGGTGACGGTGATGTCCTTGACCTGGCCCGCGACGTCGCCGAGGGTCTGGCCGGAGGCGGTGGTGGCGGTCGCGTAGTTGACCTTCACCGTCTGCGCGGGGACGTCGGCGCGCGCCGGGTCCTTGACGGTGGAGACGCGGCCGGTGCTGTCGTAGCTGACCGTCGTCTGCTTGTAGGCGGTGTTGCCGACCCCCGTCACCCGCCAGTTGTCGCCGCTGCCGCCGACCTGCTTCCAGGTGTAGGACGGCTTGAGGGAGGCCGCCGGGATCGGGGCGCCGGTGGAGTCCACCGGCACGTCGTCACCGGAGGCGACCTGGGTGAGGTCGACGTTGACCGTCTCGGTGATCGTGGTCTTCAGCACGCCCGCGAGGTCGTCCCACTGGACGTTCTCCACCAGCGTGGAGCCGTCGGACGCCTTGTAGGTGTTGATGCTGCCGCCGTTGGCGCCCGCCACCGAGTCGGTCAGGTTGTAGCGGAACGACTCGGCGGTGTCCAGGTCGGTGGTGGTGATCGAACCGGAGCCGGGCACCAGCTTCCGGTTCAGCTGACCGCCGACGAACTCGGCCTCCCAGCTCGGACCGAACACCCCGAGGTCGGAGCGGGCGGCCGGGGCGTCCTGGGCCTGCGCGATGCCCGGCCCGCTCCCGTCCACCGTGTGGCTACGGCTCATCAGGCCGTACGACACGTCGTTCTCGGATATCTGGAAGCTGTCGTCGGCCGACTGGTACATGCCTGGCCCGATCAGCTGGATCTCCCCGGTCTCCAGCGCCGGAGAGGGGATTTCTCCCGCGACGGCCGACTGGGGGAGCAGCAGGGCCAGTGACACGGCCGCCACTGCGGGCAGCGCGATTCTTCGCACGTTCGGTTCCTTCGGATAACCGGCGACATACGGTCCAGACCTTCACGGTCGGCCCTGTCTCGCCTGTTCGCACCGGTCGTTCTCGGCCGGCAACGAGAAACTTAGGAACCCGCCCCTTCGATCCGTTATGCCTCCGCCATCGCCCGCCGGATGCCGCTCCGATGACACCCGGTTGTCCGTACGGTGACGGCTGCGGACGGTCTGCCGGTGCTCTGCCTTCCCGTGCCGACTCGGACCTTCCCGCGCCGACCTGGCCCCTCCCGTGCCGACCCGGAGTCTCCCGCGTCGACTCGGCCCCTCCCGTGCCGACCCGGACCCTTCGGCGGTGGCCCGGAAGGAAGAGGTCATCCGTACAAGTTCGGTTCCCGACTCGGCCACCGCGTGTACGTCTCTCCCCCCTCCGAGACCAAGCCGTCGGCGCACGTCGAGCCGATGGTCACCGCTTCCGATCCCCGGGCGTGAACGGGCCACTCGCGGCGGCCACGCACTTGTCGACGACGGTCTCCTCACCGGCCGCCGAACCCTCCAGGCAGAGCCGCCCGCCCTTCTCGCGCAGGTCGAGGAAGAACCGCGTGGTCGCACCGGACTGCTTCAGGCCATGGATGCGCCCGTCGGCGTAACCGAGGTCGTGCAGGATCGCCCTGACCTTCACGGGCGTGGGATCCGCCAGATCCAAGAGTGCCTCGGCGACGCGCTGCTCGTGATGGCTCCCCGCGCACCAGTCACGCGCGTCCAACTCCACCTCCGGCCCCGCCGTGGGCGCGACCGGCACGACCGCGTCGGCCGGCGGCTCCTCGCCGGGCGGTGCCGGTGGCGGTGTCGGCGGTGCTATGGGCGGGGTACCCGGCGGAGGACACGACTGCTCGATGTACTCCTGGATCTCCGCGAGGCTCGGCGCGGGCGGCCGGCTTTCCACGGCCTCCGCACGCCCGACCTGCTCCGCGCCGGCGGTCGCCTTCACGGTGCCGCACGCCCCCAGCGTCAACACGGCGAAGGCCGTGACGGCCAGGGCGAGCCCCGCTCGGCGCGAGGAGCGGGCGAACATACCGGTCGAGGAGGCAGGGATTCGTCTCATGCGCTCAGCTTCGATCAAGCCGCCCCTCTGCGCGTGAGTACGCATACTCACGTGGGCGGAAACAGGAACTCAACTCGATCGGACGCGGCCGGACTTCGGCAGGCGGGGCTACCCGTCTACGGCACCCGTCTACGGCACCCGCCTACGGCACCCGCCGGGTGCCGGGACTGCGTCGCGCCGAGGCCGCCCAGCTCGCCGGGATCGGCGTCGAGTACTACGCACGACTGGAACGCGGCGACCTGTCCGGAGTCTCCGGCCAGGCCCTCGACGCCCTCGCCCGCGCTCTACGGCTGAACGAGGACGCCCGCACCCACCTCGAAGACCTCGCCCGCACCACCGGCCCGAGCCGTCGACACCGACGCCGCACGCACCGCGCTCCCACTCCGTCACCGGATCATGAGAAGTGCCCCCGGCCCTTCTTCGGTTCCGGGGGCACTTCCGTTCACGGCCGCACGGCCGCACGGCCTCAGGACCAGACAAGTCGCCCTTCGGCAACGGAACAGACCGGATAGTTCCCCGCGCCGATCCTCGTCAGCGTCTCCGCCACGGAGTCGAAGTAGTGCGCCAATGACGCGTACTCGCCGGTGATCGTGGGCTCACCCACGAACCATCTGCCGACACGTCCGTCCCTCGCGTCGACGAACTGTCCCGCCCAGCCGTCCTGATCCGAGAGGAACGGGATCCACTCCTCGCGCCATTCGCCCCCACCGGACAAGGGGTGGTTCGCGTAGAGCTTCTCCATCGTCCGGATGCCCAGAAAGAAGCTCCCCTCGTCCGGGAACCCGGCGTAACCGCAGCAGGCCACGTCGTCGTCCACCTGGTCCTCGGGAAGATCCAGGTTGTTCCGCAGCAGCCACGCCCGCAGGTCCTGAGGCAATGAGAGCCCCATGCGCTCCTCGGCGGCCGCGAGCATCCGCTCCGTGGCCGGGCCGGGCAGGTCCGCGTGATCGGCCGGAGCGTACTCCCGAAGAAGACTCATCACGCGGGACCAGCTCTCCACCGCACTCATTCCCCGCTGCCCCTCTCTGCACGGATTCGCTACGCCACTCAACTGGCTTACGTACTGTAGTTCGAACACCTCCTTCGGCGGCGCGGGAGCCCTGTGAGTTGGTTGCCGTCTTCAACCTGACTCGACCCGAGCCACCCGATCAGTGGCCACTCTGAAAGCTCACCGTCCACAACGCTCGCGATCAGTCGACACAGCGGTAGCGTCCCCGTACGAGACCGGTCTCGGAAGGGGTGAACGCCGGATGGTGTGCGGGAACAGGGCTGACGGGGATGAGCGGCTGGGACTGATCCTGGATTTCGCGGGGGTGCTGACCGCCAGCCCCATCGAGGTCCACCGGGCCTGGTGCGTGGCCGAGGGGCTGGAGCCCGGGGCATGGCGGGCGACCCTCAACGATCACCCGGAGGGGCGGCGCTTGTACGCGGCGCTGGAGATCGGCGAGATCGGGCAGGCCGAGTGGAACGAAGGAACGGCGGCGTTGCTGGGGGAGCACGTGGACCCCGTGAACCTGATGGGGCGGGCTTGGGCCGACGTTCCGCCGGCGCGTCGGATGGTCGGGCTCGCGCGGGCCGCCCGAGCCGCCGGCCACCGGCTCGGGCTGCTCTCCAACAGCTTCGGCCTCGATCCGTTCAACCCGTACGAGCACGTGGGCATCTGGGACCTCTTCGACGTGCACGTCGTGTCCGAGCTGGAGGGGCTGGCGAAGCCGGATCCGGCGATCTACCGGCTCGCCCTGGAGCGCATGGGGCTGCCCGCCGAGCGGTGCGTCTTCGTGGACGACCACGCGGTGAACCTTCCCCCGGCCGCCGCGCTGGGGATCTCCACCGTCCACGTCACCGACGAGGACGCGGCCGTGGCCGAGCTCGAAACGCTGCTCGGGGTCACGGCGATCCTCGCCGCCTGAGGCCAACGCCGCCTGAGGCCAACGCCCCGTAGGCCAACGCCGCCTGGGGCCCATGCCCCATAGGCCAACGCCGCCTGGGGCCAATGCCCCGTAGGTCGCTGCGCGGGGACAAGCGCCCGGGACAGGCGACGTACGCTGCCCGAGCTCCATGACCCCAACCGTCGACCGGGAGGCCCACATGACCGGACAGCCCTTCCTGTACGTCGTCGTCTGCGCCGCCGGCATCGCGGGCGACGCCCATCAGCTGATCACCGCCGCGCGGGAACGGGGCTGGGGCGTGGGCGTCATCGCCACACCCCAGGGCTCGGCTTCCTCGACGCCGAGGCGGTCGAGGCCCGGACCGGCTATCCGATCCGCTCGGCCTGGCGCAGCCCCGGCGACCCGCGCCCGCTCCCGCCCGCCGATGCCATCGCCGTCGCGCCCGCCACGTTCAACACGGTCAACAAGTGGGCGGCCGGCATCGCCGACACCCTCGCGCTGGGCATTCTGTGCGAGGCGTACGGGATGGGGATCCCGACGGTCGTCCTGCCGTATCTGAATGCCGCCATGGCCGCCCATCCGGCGTATGCCCGGAGCCTGGATCAGCTGCGGGAGATGGGCGTGCTGGTCGGGTCGTACGAGCCCCACCGTCCGAAGGCGGGCGGGGGAGCGGACCGTTTTCGGTGGGAGGAGGCACTGGAGTTGCTGGAGGGCGAGATCGGCTGAGCGCGATCCGGTCTGTTCTCGTACTGCCGGGGGTGCGGGTGCCGTTTCGGAACAGGATCGTCGTTCGGAAGCGGAACGCGCCTGCCGGTCTGGCCGGCTCCCGGCGGACGGGCTGGGGTTCACGTGAGCGGGGCCGCCGTCGCGTCCCAGTCGATGTGGTGGTCGAACTGCCAGGCCATCTTCTCCGGGTTGACCAGCTTCATGGTGGCCGGCATCAGGAGGTCGCGCAGGACGCGGCCGACCGGGCCCGCGGCCTTGTCGCTGTTCGTGCGGGCGCCGAGCTTGATGATGCGTTCGACGCGGGGGCGGCGCAGTCGTTCGTACGTGGTGAAAGCCTGGTCGTAGGGCAAGTCCCGGAGACAGCGGGCCAGTTCGACGGCGCTTTCGGCGGCGATGGAGGCGCCCTGTCCGGAGCTGGAGGAGGCGGCGTGGGCCGCGTCGCCGATCAGGGTCATGCGGCCGCGGGTCCAGTGGGCGACCCCGGGCATGTTCTCCATCGGGCCGGTGATGAGGAGCTCGTCGGCCTTGGTGCGGCTGATCATTTCGAGGGCGGGGAGGCGGTCGTCGGCGAAGGCGTCGCGCAGGATGCGCATCCACTCGGTCGCGCCGATCGCCTGGGCCTCGGAGACGGTCATCGGGGCGCGGTGGGGCAGGTTCACGAACCACATCGCCGAGGAGTCGTCGAAGACCTGGTAACCGAAGAACGCGCGCTTGCCGAAGCACATGTACATGACGCCGTCGGTGGAGGGCATCCCCGACCGCTCCAACCGTGCTCCGAAACAGACCAGGCCGGCGTAGTTCGGCTGGGCCGCGGCCGGGTCGATCAGGGAGCGGACCGTGGAGCGGATGCCGTCGGCGCCGATGAGGACGTCGGCGCTCGCCTCCGTACCGTCCGCGAAGCGCGCGGTGATGCCGGAGCCGCTTTCCGTCGCGTCGATCAGCCGCTTGCCGTGGTGGATGGGGACGGACCGGCGCTCCGCCTCGTCGTAGATCGCGCGGTAGAGGTCGGCGCGCCAGACGAACTGCAGGGACGGCAGGCGTGAGGGCGGGGCGAACCGCGCGAGGTGTCTGCCCGTCCAGCTCCGCAGCCCCATGGCGGTGACCGGTGTGCCGATCGCGCGGACGAGGTCGCCCGCGCCGATCGCGTCGAGGGCGTCCTGACCGTTCGGAGCGATGCTCATGCCGCCCCCGACCCCGTCGGCCGTGGAGTCGTACGCCTCGTGGACGGAGGCCTCGATCCCCGCCTGGCGGAGGGCCATCGCGGCGACCGGGCCTGCGATACCGCCGCCGATGACGAGCGCGGTGCGGATCGTGCCGTTACGGATCGTGCCAGTGCGCATTGTGCCGGTGCTGTTCATGCCCGGTGCCTCCTCGGGTCGTCGATCGTCGGTACGCCGCCGTTCCTGTACGCGCGGCGCACGTCCTGGACGTACGCGCGGGAGAACATCGCCGACAGGATCGCGACGCCACCGCGGTGGACGCGGATCTCGCTGTTCGTCGCGGAGCCGGACAGACGGACGCGGCGGCCGGCCGACGTGTCGTGGGCGGATGTGGATGTGGATGTGGATGTGGACGAGGGTGAGGGCGACGGCGACGGCGGGGGCGACGACTGGGAGTCCTTGACCTTGCCGCGGGCGGTCCACCTCAGGTTCCCGTGGTCGATGACGGTGGCGTCGTCGACGAGGAGCTTGACCATGGCCCGGTCTATGTCGAGGTGGATCTCGACGTCGTCCGGAAGGTCGGGGGAGCGGAGGTCGAGGACGGCGGTGCTGTGGCGGGCCTTGATCTCGAAGTGGCCGGCCTCGGTCCAGTTGCCGAGGTGTTTGACGAGGTCGTGGTCGGAGTGGATGCGCTCGGTGAGGGACATCTCGGTGGCTCCTCTCGGGGCTGCGTCACGTTGACGATTCGATAGTTGCACTGAAACTAGTCTCAGGTCAACTAGCCCCTCCGGGCTAAAATCACCCCCATGACCGCATCCGCTCCCCGCAGCTCCCCCCTCGCCCTGACCGTCCTGGCCCTGCTGCACTACAAGCCGCTGCACCCGTACGGCATCCAGCGGCTGGTCAAGGACTGGGGCAAGGAGCAGGTCGTCAACGTCAGGCAGCGCGCCAGCCTCTACCGCACCATCGAGAGACTCCACGGCGACGGGCTGATCACGGTCCTCGAGACCGGGCGCGACCAGCAGTACCCCGAGCGAACCGTGTACGAAGTCACCGACGCGGGCCGCGAGACCGCCCGCGCCTGGCTGGAGGAGATGCTCTCCACCCCCAAGCAGGAGTTCCCGGAGTTCCCGGCCGCCCTCTCGAACCTGCTGCTCCTCACACCCGACGAGATGGCGGACGTACTACAGCGGCGGGCCGACGCCCTCGCCGCACAGCTCGACGCCCTGGAAGCGGCCATGGCCGCGGAGGAGGAGCGGGGGCTGCCCCGCATCACCCGCCTGGAGACCGAGTACCTGCGAGCCGTGACGGCCGCGGAGCTGGAGTGGGTACGCACGGTGGTCGAAGACCTGCGCGCAGGCCGGCTCTCGACGTCGAAGGAACAGCTGGACGCCCTTGCGGCCGGGCCGGCGCAGCAGTGACCAGTCTGCCTTCGGCGCGGCCGGGACGGCGGGAAGCGGCTGCACGCAGAGTCAGTCGCCTATGACTGAGTGACAGTGGGCGGGCATTCGCCAACGGGCCGAGGCTCTGAAGGCATCCCCCGCGAGCGACGACGCCATCGAGGCACGGGACGAGCGGTGGGACGCCGTGATGTTCGCCCCCGAGCGCACCGCCGGTGCGCTCGGGATCTGCCACCTGGGGTGCGCCCAGCGGGAGTGGCTGATCATCAGCGGCAGCCACCGCGGCGCGATCTGGTCGGACTGCCGGGCGGACGGCGCCGGCCTCACACCGCTCCTCGGCCTCGACCGAAAGCCGGTGACCTTCGCACAGGGGTACATCGACTGGCTGCACCACGCTGAGCGCACACCGCTGGAAGCGAACTGAGCACCCGGACCACGACCTTCGCGCTGAAGTCCGTCCCATTCGCACCAGGGAAGGCCGCCATCAGTGGGCATCACGCCGGAAGCTTGCGCGGTAGTCCCTTGGGCGTCGTCCGGTGTGCTTGGCGAAGAGGGCGGCGAAGGTTCCGGGGTCCTTGTACCCGACCGCGGTGGAGATGCCGGCGACGGTTCGGTCCGTGGTCTCAAGGAGGTGGCGGGCGCGACGGACGCGCGAGGACTGCAGGTATTCGAGAGGGCTCTGACCGGTCGCGTCTGCGAAGCGCCGTAGCAGGGTGCGCGTGCTGACCCCGAGTGCGTCCGCCAATGCCGTGAGGTCGTACCGGGCGGCGAGGTTCTGGTCGAGGTGCCGCATGACCTTGCGGGAGAACTCGTTTCCGGGCTGGGGGAGAAGCCGCGCATCGACGTAGGGAGTCTGGGACGACCGCGCATGGTCGACGAGAGCCACCCGCGCGGTCGTCCGCGCCACGTCGGCACCGCTGTGTCGGCGGATGAGTTCCAGCGCGAAGTCGTACATGGCGCTGAAGGCCGCCGTCGTCGTCACCCCCTTGTCGGTGACGACCAGACGATCGGGTCGGACATCGGCCCCCGGACAACGCCGAGCCAATTCGTCGGCGAGGAACCACGCCGTCGTGGCCCGGCGCCGGTCGAGAAGCCCCGCCTCCGCGAGCAGGAACGCACCGACGCAGATCGAGACGACGGCATGACCCGCGGCGGCGTGCGAGCGGATCGCCGCGATCTCAGGGGCGAGGGCCACGAGCTTCGCCTCCACGTCGAGACCCGGTACGAACTCGAACCCCGGCACGACGAGAACGTCGACCTCGCGCAGCGGAGAGACGGCCAGCGCCGCACCACCTGACGCGGCGACGCGACGACGAGGCGAAACGATCGACACCTCGTACCCGGCACGGTCCGGACCGGCGACGTGCATGGCCATCGTCAACAGATCGGGTACGCCGAACACCTCGGACGCGAAACAGCCCGGATAGGCCAGGACACCGACCCGCAGCGCGCCCACGCTCGTCTCCTGAGCATCATCCCTACACGCCTGCACGCCTGCACGCCTACACGCCTACACGCCTACACGCCGATGGCGAGATTACCCCTCAACATGGCGATCCAGCCTATCGGCTCGTACGGGCACATCAGTCCACGCTGTCGCCATGAGTGCTCCCAACGAACCTCTCGACGACGCGATCACGGACTTCTCCCGCCGACTGGTGGACGTGGACGGGGTGGTGAAGACGGTGCATGCCGCGGGTTCCGGTCCGGCCGTCGTGCTGATGCCGGAGATGCCCGGCATCAGTCCTGACGTCCTTCGGCTGGCGCGGTGGGTGCGGGACGCGGGCTTCACCGTCTACGTCCCCTCGCTCTTCGGGGTCGATGGCGCGTATCCCACGGTCGAGGGCGCTGAGGAGGTGGTCCGTCGCGCGTGCGTCAGCGCCGAGTTCCGCGCGTTCGCGGGAGGCGGCACCAGCCCCGTCACGGCGTGGCTGCGCGGGCTGGCGCGCCAGGCCCACGCCGAGTGCGGCGGTCCGGGAGTCGGTGCGATCGGGCTGTGCTTCACCGGCAACTTCGCACTCACCATGGCGCTCGAGCCGGCTGTCATCGCGCCCGTGGTCAACCACCCGTCACTGCCCCTCGACGATCCCGCCGGACTCGAACTGAGCGAAGAGGACGCGCACGCGGTCCGCGACCGCGTCGCCCGCGACGGCCTGAAGATCCTCGCCTACCGCTTCGACAACGACCGCTGGTGCACCGGACAGCGCTTCGCCGCGTACCGAGCCCTCCTCGGCGACGCCTTCGACGGCCGCGTCCTCCCGGGCGGTTCCGCGAACACGAACCCGCCCCCGTTCTTCCGTAACGTGGTCGGCTCCCCCCACAGCGTCGTCACCGCCCACCTCGTCGACGAGGACGGACATCCCACGCTGAAGGCCAGGGACGAGATCCTCGCCTTCCTGACCGAACGTTTGAGCCGGGCCGGACACCCGGAGGGCCATGGCCACGACCTGTAGATCACTTGAGGCCGTTCGTGCCGAGACCGTCTCGGGACGTTCGACGAGCCGGCCGTACTCGAAGCGGGTGCGGGTTCCCGCCCGCACCAGTGGCACCAGACGCGCTTGTCGTCGATCGCGGTTGCTCGAACTCGATGGCCTCGGTGGCGGTGATGACCTTCCTGGACCGGTGGTGGCCGTTTCGGACCACCGGAAGGCGGCGGTGTCGGCGCGTGCTGAGTAGTGCGGCTATTCGGTGTCGAGCTGGTGGTCGGCCCAGCTGTAGGTTTCGGGCAGCAGGTCGGTGATGAGGACGGTTCGGATGCGGTCGCCTTCGCCGACGATGACCTTGAGGGTCGGGAAGTAGTCGAGGAGGACCTGTCGGCACCGGCCGCACGGGGGAACGACCCCTCGCTCGCGGTCGCCCACCGCGACGATCGTGTCCAGCTCGTAGGCGCCCTGGGCGGCTGCCGTGCCGATGAGGACCAGCTCGGCGCAGGGTCCTCCCGTGAAGTGATAGGCGTTCACCGCGGTGACGATGCGGCCGTCCCGGGCACGGGCGGCGGCTGCCATGGTGTGGTTGTCGCCCCGGCAGCGCGTGCGAGCGACGTGCGCCGCTGCCTGGACGAGCTCGTGGTCGACGGGAGGGGGCTGCGTGGTCATGCTCTCTGCCTTCGTCAGGTGTCATGCGACGTTGACCCGAGGGAGGAGGGAGCGCAAGCGAATATCGGCGGTGTGCCCGTTCCGCCAGATGGTGGAGCGGCGGATCATGCTGTCCTGCTCTTTGCGTTCGGCCTCCTTGTGGTCGATGTGGTCGACCTCGAAGGCGCACCCGCGTCATGAGCTGGGAACCACCCGGCGCTTCCTCCGCTTTCAGACCGCATCCCCGCCAACGCAGTCGCGTATGGAGAGCTCCGCCACGGCGGCGTGCCGTACCTGTTCGAGACCGGGGAGGTAGGGAGGGGTGTCCGGCAAGGGGGTGCAGAAGGTGACATGGGCGGTCAGGAGGTCGTCGTCGAGGCCGCCGAGGGAGAGGGAGACGTACGCCCGTACGTGGTCGTCGCCGAAGTGGTCGCGGGCTGTCCGCAGGCAGGCGGCGGTGTAGGCGAGGCAGCGGCGCAGGAGGACGTTCGTGCGTTCGTTCGCGGCGGCGGCGGCGGCGGTGGAGGAGGAGGCGGGGTCGGTTGGGTCGGTGGGGAGGTCGTAGTCCGTCATTCCGCGGCCGTTGACCGTGGTCTCCTCCGCCAGGCGGTCGAAGTACGACCCGGCGGGGTCGTCGGGGCGGAGGTCGGTCAGTACTCGTGCACCGCTGCCCGTCACCGACCAGCCGCGCTCGACGACCTCCTGGAACATCGGGGGAACGTCCGACGAGGAAAGACCGGTGAGGTCCGCGTCCGTCATGAGTTCTCTCATCCATGGACGACCTGATCGAGCCGGTGGCCGCGCGCGCCGTGAAGAAGAAGACGGCGGCGGCCGGAGGAGACGGGACGGCTGTCGGCCCAGTGGCCGGATTCGGTGGGCTCCGTCCGAGGCGAGCTCGCATCGGGCCCTTGGGGGAGTAGAGAGTGGACGCCTCCGCAGTGCCGCGCCATGCCATGCCCTCGAACCCGAGGCAGTGATCGTCGTCGAACGGTTCATCGGTGCGCTGGTCAAGCACCGCGCCACCCAGGCCCAGCCGCCCTGCGGCTGCGGCATCTGCGAGTAGGCCCGTCCTCTCGTCGATATGCTTCCGGACAGCGAGGTCCGCTTCTGCGACGAATGAGAGAGGGTGCGCCGCGACAAGGAGAACCCGTGCGCCGTCTGCGGCCGGCCGCCCCCGGTTCGTCACCCGGGACCGCGAAGGGCCCGCCTCGTTGCCCGTCCCACCATCCCCGGACGACGGCACCGACCCGATCCCGCTCCCCGTGGGTCGTGTTCACCTCCCCGGCCGACCCTTGGCTGGCGTCGGAGACAGCCGCGCTCGTGCAGCGAAACGGCCTGGTCCTGCGACTGGACGGCCGGGCAATGCCGGATCCGGCGTCCGTCTTCCGCACCTTCGCCCGGGAGCTGTCGTTCCCCGGCTACTTCGGCCACAACTGGGACGCGCGCGTGGACTGCCTTCACGACTGGCACGGTCCCGGCTATGGGGACCAGGACCTCGCGATTCTGATCGAGCACGCGGACGACCTGCTGGAATCGGACTTCCTCGGGCTGTTCGTATCGGTTCTCGCTCAGGCAGCCCGGCACGCCAACCTCCGCCTGGACGCCGACGGTGAGCTCGACGAGTGGCGGCAGCGCATCGCCCAGCACTTCGTCTTCCTCCTGGACCGCACTGCACCCGCTGCCTTCGCGGAGCAGGCGGCCCGTGGCATGGACGTGGCGGTGGCGCTCTCGGACGGTCGCCTGCTCGCCAGCCTGACCGATGTCGACCGGCCCGGTGGAGATCCCGTGTCCGCCCCTTGGGTGGCCGGCCCGCTCTCCTTCGCGGACGAGGAGATCCTCAGCGGCAGGAGCGCCGAGGCCGTCAAGCTGTTCCGAGACCGTCTCGGCTGCTCGATCCATGAGGCCCTGGACATTCTCCAGTCCCGCTCCGAGTACCTGCGCCGCAAAGCTGGCCCCGCTGTTGCAGGAGCCCTTGAGGTACGGCGTCCCTCCCGAAACCTCTCGAAATGTGCGGGAGGGGCGCTCGTCGTGGCGCAGACCTGTTTCAGCCGATGTCGGCTGTCGACCGGGTCATCGCGTCTGCCAGTAGTGGTCCCGCCAACTCCCGCAGCTGTACTGGATCGCCCAGGCCGCCTCGGCCGTGCTTCCGTCGAGGATCGCAAGACACTTGTTGCTGTTGCGGTTCCTGATGTGCCAGCCGTGTGTGTTGGCGTCGTAATCCGTTTCGCGCCAGTACTGGTCCGGATACGGCTTGGGCTGCCCGCACGGGTACTGCGTGATCCAGGCGTAGTCGTCCATGGAAGCGCCGTCCACCGACAAGCACAGGCCGCTGTGCCGGTTGATGATCTTGTACCAGGCCGCGCCGGTCGCGTCGGTCTCCACGTACGCGCGGTACCAGAACTGATCGGCGTAGCCCTCGCAGCTGAACTGGTTGAGGTACTCGAAACTCGTTGACGCAGCCGGTACGGACAGGCATTTGCCCGAGTTCATGTTCACCAGCTTGTAGTCTCCGGGGTCAGCGTGACTGGTGCCCGCCAAGCTGACGACCAGGGTGACCGAAGCACACAAGGCTCCGCCCAGCTGCCGTAAAGGTCTCATGCCTTGCCCTCCCTGAGGATCGAGCCCCCACGGTGAGGTGGGCGACTTCAGGTAGCAAGACACCCGCTGCCGGATCGAGACGACGAGTGCGCAACTTGTCCAGTTCCAGATGCCGATTGGCCGACTCCGTCGGTTGCCGTCGGTTGCCGTCGGTCTCGCGCTCGCGGGACGTGACGACGCCCGGATGCCAGATATCTGATACCGGATACCGGATGCTTTCGGGGTGCCGGTCAGCCGGAACATGCTGCTGAGGCTGACCACCTCCCTGCCTGATCCGCCCAGCGCCACGCCCCACGTGGTCGGTGTGGACGAATTCACGCAGCTCAGGGGGACCGGATCTGCCGAACGCCATCAGACGGCGGCCGATCGTCACGCCTTCTTGGCGTCGATGTCGGTGATCAGGCCCTCGATGAGGCTCTTGATCTCGTCGCGGATGGGGCGGACGGCCTCGACGCCCTGGCCGGCGGGGTCGTCCAGTTGCCAGTCGAGGTAGGTCTTGCCGGGGAAGTACGGGCAGGCGTCGCCGCAGCCCATGGTGATGATGTAGTCGGACGCCTGGGCGGCTTCGGGGGTGAGGACCTTGGGCTTCTGGTCGGAGATGTCGATGCCGACCTCGGCCATGGCGGCCACGGCGGCCGGGTTGACCTGGTTGCCCGGGAGGGAGCCCGCGGAGCGGACCTCGACGCGGTCTCCGGCGAGGTGGCGCAGGAATCCGGCGGCCATCTGGGAGCGGCCGGCGTTGTGGACGCAGACGAAGAGCACGGAGGCGAGCGGGGTCTCGGGCATCGGTTGTTCCTCGAAGAGGGAGCGGTGTGAGGGAAAGCTGCGGGTGTGGTGCCGGGGCGCGGCGGAGCCAGAGCGGGAGCTGGTGCCGGTGCCGGTGCCGGGACTCGGCGGAGCTGGCGCCAGCGCCAGCGCCGGTGTCGGGTCTTGCGGCCTTCAGGACGAATCAGTCTCAGTTGATATCAGCTGAGGCTGATGTGAGAGTATCAGTCCATGATGACGTCAGTCGACACTGATCTGATCCGGGTGCTGGGCGACCCCCTGCGCCTCCAGATCGTGACCCTGCTCGCCCGCGAGACGCTGTGCACCACCCACCTGGTAGAGGAGACCGGCGCCAAGCAGACCAATCTCTCCAACCACCTGAGAGTTCTGCGCGAGGCCGGGGTCGTGGACACGGAGCCGTGCGGCCGGTTCACCTACTACCGGCTCAAGCCGGACGTCATCGAGCAGCTCGCCGGTCAGTTCGCCGCCCTCGCGCAGACCGCGCGGCTGACCGCCGAGGCGAACTTCAAGCGTTCCTGCCCCTGACCCTGCCCGTCGCCTGCCTTACCCGCTTCATCTGCCGCACCCGCCGCACCTGCCTCACCCGCCGAGGAGATCCAGCCCGTGACCGCCACCGAGCCCGCCGCGAGCGACGCCATAGCCGCCGACCCGTCGCCGCGCCCGCGCCCGGCGCCACCCCGCCCCGTACGCCGCTCGCCGCCCGAGCGGCTGCCGAGCTCGTCGGTACGGCGGCGCTGGTGGCCGTCGTCGTGGGCTCCGGCATCCAGGCCGCGAAGCTCACCGACGACGTCGCGCTGCAGCTTCTCGCCAACTCCATGGCCACGGTCTTCGGTCTCGGTGTCCTGATCGTCCTCCTCGGCCCGGTCTCCGGTGCGCACTTCAACCCGGCCGTCACCCTGGCCGAGTGGTGGAGTGCCCGCCGTGGCGGTGCCGGTGTGAACGGTCGCGAGTTCGCCGTGTACGTCCCCGCCCAGATCGTGGGCGCGGTTCTCGGCGCGATGCTGGCGGACGGGATGTTCGGCGAGCCGCTGGTGAAGTGGTCCACGCACGACCGTTCCGCCGGGAATCTGCTGCTCGGTGAGGTCGTGGCGACGGCCGGGCTGATCCTGTTGGTCTTCGGGCTGGCCCGGACGGACCGTCTCCGTTTCGCGCCCGTCGCCGTCGCCTCGTACATCGGTGCCGCCTACTGGTTCACCTCGTCCACGTCCTTCGCCAATCCGGCGGTGACGATCGGCCGGGCGTTCACCGACACCTTCGCGGGCATCGCCCCCGCCTCGGTGCCCGGCTTCGTCGGCATGCAGCTCATCGGCGCGGTCGTGGGCCTGGCCCTGGTCGCGGTCATTTTCATGCGTGGGAAGGCGGACGCCGAGTGACCCAGGTCGTGGACGTGGTGGTGATCGGCGGCGGTCAGTCCGGGCTCGCCGCCGGGTATCACCTGCGCCGCCTGGGCCTGGACTTCGCGATCCTCGATGCCCGGCAGACGCCGGGTGGTGCCTGGCCGCAGACCTGGGACTCCCTCCGTCTCTTCTCGCCCGCCGCGTACTCCTCCCTCCCCGGCCGCCTCATGCCCCCGCAGCCGGGGGAGGCGTACCCGGACGCCGCCCACGTCGTCGCGTACCTCACCGAGTACGAGCAGCGGTACGAGCTCCCCGTCCACCGTCCCGTACGCGTGGCCGGTGTGCACCGCGACGGCGAACTCCTGCGCGTCGAGACCGACTCCGGAGCCTGGCTCGCCCGTGCGGTCATCAGCGCCACGGGTACCTGGTCACGCCCCTTCGTCCCCGCCGTTTCCGGCCGTACGGAGTTCCAGGGCGCCCAGCTCCACACGGTGGAGTACCGCCGCCCGCGCGACTTCGCGGGCCAGAAGGTGATCGTGGTCGGCGGCGGCAACTCCGGCGCCCAGATCGCCGCCGACCTCGCGTACGACACCGAGCTGACCTGGGTCACCCCGCGCGAACCGCGCTACCTCGCCGACGACATCGACGGCCGCGCCCTGTTCGACCACGCCACCGCACGCCGTCGTGCCCTCGACGAAGGCCGTACCGACACCGGCGGCGTCGCCTCCCTCGGAGACATCGTCGCCGTGGCGCCGGTACGGGCCGCTCGCGACGCGGGCCTGCTCAAGGCCCAGCCGATGTTCGACCGGATCACCGAGACCGGGGTCGCCTGGGCCGACGGCATGACGGCCGAGGCGGACGTCATCATCTGGTGCACCGGCTTCCGCCCCGCCCTCACCCACCTCGCGCCGCTCGGCCTGCGCGGACCCCGTGGCCGCATCCCCACGGACGGCACCCAGGCTCTCGGCGAGCCGCGGCTCCACCTCCTCGGCTACGGCGACTGGACCGGCCCCGCCTCCGCCACCCTCATCGGCGTCGGCCGCCCGGCACGCGAGGCCGCACGGCAGATCGCGGACCTGCTGCGCTGACCCTCCCGAGCCGCAGCCGGCTCAGCGCGCGACGCTCGCGGTGTCCACCCGGCGGACCAGGACGCTGAACGCCGTCGGCTGTTCCAGCGCCCCACACGCACGGAAACCCGCCTGGCGCGGCGGGCTTTCAGGAGACGGCAGGCTGCGCCGCTCGACCAGTACGACGTCACGCCAGACCCCGTGGTGGCGGCCGATGCGCTCGCGGGTGCCGATCACCCGGAAGCCGGCCCGTTGGTGGACGGCGAGGCTGGCGGCGTTCTCGGGGAAGATGCCGGACTGGATGGTCCAGATTCCGGCTGCCTCGGTGGAGTCGACGAGTGCCTTGAGCAGCGCGGAGGCGACGCCCCGGCCCCGGGCGTCGGGGTGGACGTAGACGGAGTGCTCGACGACGCCGGCGTACGCGGCCCGCTCGGAGACCTTGGTGGCGGCGACCCAGCCGAGGGCGTGGCCGGCCTCGTCGAGGGCGACGAAACGGTGCTCGGGCAGCTTGGCCGCGTCGAACTCCGCCCAGGTGGGGGCGGTGGTCTCGAAGGTGGCGTTGCCCTCGTCGATGCCGGCCTGGTAGATCGCGATCACTTCGGCGGCGTGTGCCGCTGTGAGCGGCACCACGAGGACGGGGGCGGTCACGCGGTGGCGGCCTTGGTCAGCAGCTGCCCCATGGCGGCCAGTACGGCGGGCTCGACGCGGTAGTAGACCCAGGTGCCGCGCCGCTCGGAGGAGAGCAGCCCGGCCTCCTTCAGCTTCTTCAGGTGGTGGGAGACCGTGGGCTGCGAGACGCCGACGTCGGAGATGTCGCAGACGCACGCCTCGCCACCCTCGTGGGAGGCGACGGAGGAGAACAGTCGCAGGCGGACGGGGTCGCCGAGTGCCTTGAACATCTTCGCCGCCCGCTCCGCCTCCTCGGCCGTCAACGGGCGTTCGGCCAGCGGCGGGCAGCAGGGGGCGACGTCCGGCTGGAGGAGCGGCAACGCGGCGGCATTCGACATGCATCTATGTTGACACATGTCGAACCAGTCTTCGGGGGCGTTCCGGCCGGCCGGGGGCGGGCGCCTGGTGGGCCTTAGCTAGGGGCAGGGTCCCGACCAGCTCGCAATATCGAGGAATGTCTATGTTGACGCATGTCGATATGGGTGTCATGGTGGCCGCGTAAGCCATCGACAGACGTCGAAGTAAAGAGGGGAACCGTCGTGAGCGCCACCGCCACCGCTACCGCTACCGCCACCGTCACCGACCCGCTGCCCGTCCTCGTGATCGGTGCCGGGCCCGTAGGCCTGGCCGCCGCGGCCCACCTCGTCGAGCGTGGTCTCGAACCGCTCGTCCTGGAGGCCGGACCGGTCGCGGGTGCGGCGGTACGCGAGTGGTCGCACGTCCGGCTGTTCTCCACCTGGGGCGAGGTCACGGACCCGGCCGCCGAGAAGCTGCTGGCCCCCACCGGCTGGGTGAAGCCCGACGCGAAGACGTATCCGACCGGCGGTGACTGGGCGGAGAAGTACCTCCAGCCGCTGGCCGACGCTCTCGGCGACAAGGTCCGCTTCGGTGCGACGGTCACCGGTGTCTCCCGCGCAGGCCGTGACCGGATCGTCGACGCCGACCGCGAGACCCGGCCCTTCGTCGTCCACGTGGCCCATGCCGACGGACGCGAGGAGCGGCTCTTCGCCCGCGCGGTGATCGACGCCTCCGGCACCTGGGCCACCCCGAGCCCGGCCGGTGCCTCCGGCCTGCCGGCCCTCGGCGAGAAGGCCGCCGCCGACCGCGTCACCTACCGTGTCCCCGATCTCAAGGACCCGGCCGCCCGTGCTCGTTTCGCGGGCAGGCGTACCGCCGTGATCGGCTCCGGAGCCTCCGCGTTCACGGCTCTCGCGTCGCTCGCGGACCTGGCCGAGTCCGAGGGCGGCGAGGGGACGAAGGCGGTCTGGATCCTGCGCCGTGGCATCTCCGGCTCCACCTTCGGCGGCGGCACCGCCGACCAGCTGCCCGCCCGCGGCGCCCTCGGCCTCGCCGCCAAGGCCGCCGTCGACAAGGGCCACGCCGACGCCGTCACCGGCTTCCGTACGGAGGCGATCGCACGCGACGGGGACCGACTCGTCCTCGTGGCGGAGGACGGCCGCCGCCTCGACCCGGTCGACGAGGTCATCGTCCTCACCGGCTTCCGCCCCGACCTCGCCTTCCTCGACGAGCTCCGCCTCGCCCTCGACGAGCGCCTCCAGGCCCCCCTCGCCCTCGCCCCGCTCATCGACCCCAACCAGCACTCCTGCGGCACCGTCTACCCCACGGCGTCAAGGAGCTGTCCCACCCGGAGGAGGGCGTCTACCTCGTCGGCATGAAGTCCTACGGCCGCGCCCCGACCTTCCTCGCCCTCACCGGCTACGAGCAGGTCCGCTCCGTCGTGGCCGCCATCGCCGGTGACCACGAGGCCGCCGAACGCGTCGAACTCGTCCTCCCGGAAACCGGAGTCTGCGGCGGCGCCGGCCTCTTCGACCAGCCGGACACGGACCAGCCGGACGTGGACCAGCCGGACACGGACCAGCCGGACACGGACCAGTCGGACACGGACCAGTCGGACACGCGGCAGCCGGACACGCGGCAGCCGGACACGCGGCAGCCGGACACGCGGCAGCCGGACACGGACCAGCCGGCGGAGAGCGGTGGCTGCTGCGCCCCGGCTCCGGCGTTGATCCAGCTCGGCACCGCCGCCCAGGCGCCGTCCTGCGGTTAGCCACCGACCTGCCCGCCCGGCATCAGGAGTGAGACAGCCTGCCCAGGGGGCGAACGCGCCTAAGAGTTGCCCCGTAACTGCTGGTCAGTTGAGCCGAGGGTGTCGTGGACCGCCCGTGGACTGGTGCGCGAGTGTCGAGGCAGACTCGTGGTCATGGTGCACCTACGAGTTCTCACGGCGCGCGACTGGCCGCTGTGGCGGGAGGTTCGCGTCGCTGCACTGAGCGAGGCACCTCATGCCTTCAAAGCCGGGCTCGCGGAATGGCACAACGGTGGAGAGGAGCGGTGGCGCGAGCGCTTGGCGATGCCCGCGACCTACAGCATCGTTGCGTTCCTGGACGGTCAAACCGTAGGGATGGCCGCAGGCCTTCCCGGGGATGGCGGCGTATGCGAGCTGAGGTCGGTGTGGGTCAGCCCCCAGGCGCGGGGCCGCAGGGTCGGAGACCAGTTGATAGCGGCGGTCGAGGGATGGGCCCGGCAGAGGGGTGCTATGACTCTGAAGCTCGCGGTCCTGCCGGGCAACGAGCCCGCTGTCGCGCTGTATCAACGCAACGGTTTCGTCGATACGGAAACACTCGGAGAGCTGTTGTCCGACGGCGTGACCCGGGAACGTCTGATGGTGAAGGTGCTTCGCTGAGAGGAGTGCGGGCGAGCAGGACGGATCAGCCACCGTGGGAGCGGTTGCCGTCGATCCGATGGCCACCGGTACTGCCCACGTCGGTGCGGCGGTGGGACGGCCCAGTCGAGATGATCTTGGCATGGCTGGTGTGATCACGGCGTCGGAGCCGTCCTGGACACCCACGTTTACCGGGCTCAGTCCGCGACAGTTCGGCAGGCTGGTGACGGTTTTGCGGCGCGAGGGCGCGGACGCGGTCCGCACGGGCCGGCCGTGGAGTCTTCCGCGGGAGGACCGGGCCCTGCTGGTCGCGGCGTACTGGCGCACGAACCTGACCACGCGGCAGATCGCTCCGCTGTTCGGGGTGTCCAAGTCGGCGGCGGACCGGATCATCGACCACCTCGGGCCGATGTTCGGGCTTCCGCCCCGCAAGCGGTTCACCAAGGACGCCGTGCTCATCGTGGACGGCGCCCTGGCTCCTACCCGGGACCTCCGACTGTCGTAGCCCTACGAGTCGGCCGCGGCGGGAGCGAGGGAGTCGACGTCCTCCATGAAGCTCAGCATCCGGGCGTTGACCACGTCGGGGTGGTCGATCTGTGGGCCGTGGCCGGTCGCGGTGATGATTTCGGCGTGGGCTCCGGGGACGAGGCGCGGGACGCGTTCCAGCTGGCGCTTGGGGTGTACGAGCAGGCTGTGTTTGCCCATGATGACGTAGAGCGGGGTCCGGACGGAGCGCAGGGCGTCCTCGGGCAGGGGCAGTGGTGCGGGGCGGCGGATGCGGTAGGCGCGGGCGCCGAGCTGGATCCATTTGCGCATCTCGGGGACGGCTATGACGGGCTGGTCGAGCCACTTGGCGAGCCGGGGGCGGAGTGCCTTCGGGGCGAAGGTGGCGAAGAGGCTGATGAAGACCCAGGTGAAGAAGCGCAGGCCGACCTTCTCCAGGCCGCCGGGGTCGAGGGCGGTGACCGAGGCGAGGCGGCCGGGGCGGCGGTGGGCCTGGTTGAGTACGAGCCAGCCGCCGTAGGAGGAGCCGACGAGGTGGACCCGGTCGAGGCCGAGCGCGTCGAGGGCCTCGTCCATCCACTGTGCGGCGTGCTCGGGCTGCCACATGGGTGCGCGGTGGACGCTGCGGTTCGCGTCGCCGGGGGTGTCGAGCGCGTAGACGGGGCGGTCGAGGCTGAGGCCGGGGGTGTTGGGGTACCACATGGCGGAGGAGTAGCCGGCGCCGTGGATCAGGACGATCGGGGTGCGGGACTCGGCTGCGGGGTCCGAGGGGCCGTACCGGTAGACGTGGGTGGTGCCGAAGCCGGTCTCCACGTCCGTCTCCGAGCGGAGGGGCGCGCCCATCGCGAAGAGGACGTCGGCGGCGGCGAAGTAGCGGTCGCGCAGGGTGTCGTTGACGTAGCGGCCGACGTCGCGGCGTGCGCGGACGGTGTTCTCGGGCACGGCGGCACCTCCTGTGGGGATCCGTTGTTCATGGTACGACCGTATCATCAACGTGGTACATCGGTACCATGAAGGGGGTCGGGCAGCGGAGGGCCAACCCACCATCCAATCGACCATCCGACCCACCATCGACAGGCGGAGACACGGGAACATGCCGAAGCGCGTGGATCACGAGGAGCGGCGCGCCCAGATCGCCGAGGCGCTCATCCAGGTCGCGGGGCGGCGGGGACTGCACGCCGTCGGCATGCGCGACGTGGCAGCCGAGGCCGGGGTGTCCCTCCGGCTCGTGCAGTACTACTTCGAGACCAAGGAGAAGCTCCTCTTCTACGGCCTCCAGCACCTCACCGACCGCTTCACCGCGAGGGTGGGCGCCCGCCTCGCCGCTGTCGGCCCGGACCCGGGGCCCCGCGCCACGGTCGAGGCGCTGCTGCTGGCCTCCCTGCCGACCGACGCGGAGAGCCGTACGTTCCACCTGCTCTACAGCTCCTACGCCATCCTGTCCGTGACCGACGAGGCACTGGCCGCGCAGCCCTTCGTCGACAATCCCGACGCCGCGGAGAACGCCCTGACCGGACTCCTGGAACACGCCCAGAAGACCGGCCTGGCCGACCCGGGCGCCGACGCCCGCACCGAGGCGATCAGCCTGCTCGCCATGGCGGCGACCATGGGCACCAGCATCCTCGTGGGCCAGCGGAGCCCGGAGTCGGCGATCGCGGTGCTCCACCACCACCTGGACCGGATCTTCAGGACCGCCGGGACGACCGGGCGGGGGGCGGGGGAGGCGCCGGACGTGGCGGGTGGGGCGCGTGCCGCCGTCACCCCGGACGTGGACGTGGTGCCGTAGGGGTGCCGTGGGCGAAGGAGGGGCGAGCCCGGGAAGCCGGGCTCGCCCCTCCGTGTCACGGGCGGTCGGACGGCCGTCAGCCGAGGTCGCGCACCTCGACCGAGTAGATGCCGCGGCCGTGCGTGGCCGCGTACAGGGTGCTGCCGTCCGGGCTCAGCTTGAGCTGGAGCACGGCGACGGCGGGGAGCGAGCCGAGGCGCTGCCAGGTCGTGCGACCCGGAGCGCGGTAGACGACGCCGAGGTCGGTGGCGAGGGCGAGGCCGCCGTTCGGCGTGACGACCGCGGAGTCGGCCGGCACGTCGGGGAGGTTCGTGGAGACGTCCTTCCAGGTGGTGCCGCCGTCGGTGGACTCGAAGACGTGGCCGACGCCGGCGCCGGGGCCCTCGGTCCAGTGCCGGGAGAAGCCGTTGACCGCGAGGTAGACGTGGTCGGCGTTCTTCGGGTCGACGGCGAAGCCGCTGAGGTAGCGGTTGGGCACGGTGCCGTCCACCGGCAGGTTCACGTCGTGCCAGCCGGTGCCGTCCGCGTTGCCGACGGAGATGCCACGGGTGAAGCCCTGGTTGTTGCAGGGGCCGCACCAGGCCGCGTAGACCTTGCCGTCCGAGGCCGCGACGGCGGTCGCGGTCCGGCCGGCGCCGAGGTCGTACACGTTCTTCCACTCGTCGCCGCTGCGGATGGCGTAGCCCTCGGTCTGCACCCAGATGTGCCGACCGCCCGCGATCCACGTCGAGCTGTTCCTCATGTCGGCGGCGAGGGGCGCGATGAAGCGGGCCTCGCTGGTGGCGTTGTCGGCCGGGGCGACGTTGTACGAGGTGGCCTTGGTGGCGTCGCCGGTCCAGCTTCCGTCGTTCACCGCGCAGTTCTGGGTGATCTGGACGGAAAGGTAGACGTACTCCTCGGCGATGTCGCAGCCGTTCGCCGGGTCGGTGAGGGTGTCGCCGCCGTCGCCGCCGAAGTTGGACCCCATCACCTTGTCGCCGCCGCGCAGGACGGACTGGCCGTTGTCCTGGAGGCCGCCGGTGACCGACAGGCCGCCGTGGGTCAGGTCCTTGCCGATCCCCACCGAGTAGTACTGCAGGGTGTCGATCGTGCCGTCGTTGAGGGAGGTCCAGTCGGTGGCGTGACCGGAGGCGTCCTGGGCGCCGCTCACCGGGCGCTTGTAGACGCCGCCGTCGTTGCCGACGTACACGAAGCTCTTGCCGTGGTAGCGGCCGATGGCGACGCCGTGCTGGTCGGGGTGGGTGGTCTGGTGGCAGTCGCCGGTCTGCCGGGCGGGGTCGATGGACCAGCAGGCGAAGCCGAAGTTCCAGTACGGGCCGACGGCCGACCAGGTGGCGCCGCCGTCCTTGGTCTCGTGGACCTCCTCCAGGCCCGCGTAGACGTGCCGGGGGTCGGACGGGTCGACGGTCAGGAACTGGTTGTACCAGGCCTGTACGCCCGGCATGTAGCCACTGGACGTGAGGGCCGAGCCGTCGGCGGCCAGCTGCTCGTAGCCGGCGATCTTCTTCCAGGGCCCGAAGGGCGAGGCGGCGCTGTAGATGCCGCCGAGGCCGCTGTCCGGGTTGGTGGCCATCTGCTCGGGCGACTGGTCGATGGCGTAGGAGCGCGAGCCGTCGGCGGAGCGGGCGAAGGTGACCGTGCCGACGTCGTCCGCGTCGGTCGGCAGGTCGCCGAAGCCGCTGGTGATCCGCTGCCAGCCGCCGCCGGTCTTGGTGTAGAAGCCGTTGTAGTCGTCGCCGCTGCGCCAGCCGACCGCGAGGACCACCTTGGAGGGATCCTTGGGGTCGATCGCGATGTCGTTGGCGATGTTCTTGTACGCGGCGCTGTCGTCGTTCGCCTTCGAACCGCCCGGCAGGTAGTCGGGGTTGGGGGCGAACTCCAGCTTCCAGGCGCCGCTGAGCGTCTTCGTGGAGTGGCTCCACACGCCCTTGCCGGTCGCCGCCCACACCTTGCCGCCGCCGAAGCGCAGTTGGCGGACGGTGGTGGACTCCAGCTCGTCGCCGCCCACCCGGCCGCGTGCGGAGAAGGTGCCGTCATGCGGGTCGGACAGCACGTACACGCCGCTGCCGAGGTAGGCGTCCGAGTTGGTGTTGGCCTCGCCCGTGCCCAGCCAGAGCCGCCCGGCTCCGTCGAGCGCGAGGGCTCCGGTGGACTGCGAGGGCAGCCGGTCGCTGATGGGCTGCCAGTGTCCGCCGCCGGTGCGCGAGCGCCACACCCCGCCGCCCGCGCTGCCCGCGTACACGTACCCGTCGTCATCGGCGGCCACCGCGCCGTCCGGCCGGTGACCTTGCCCGCGCCGCCGCTGGAGTTGGAGTCGATGTCGCGGTAGCGCGGGTCGTCGGAGTCGTAGGGGCGGTTCGTGACGTGCCGCCAGCTGCCGCCGGTGCCGGGCAGGCCGGTCAGGCCGCGCCAGGCGGCACCGTACGCGCCCGGTGCGACGATGCCGGGCGAGGTGCGGGCCTCGGCGTACTGGTCGGCGCCCTCGGCGATCTCGTCGGCCTCGTTGCCGTCGTCGCCCTCGTCCCCGCCAGCGTGGGGCTCGTGACCCCCACCGACTCCTGCCGCTCCTTGGCGAGCCGGTCGAGTGCGCGGACCCCGAAGGGGTCGCTGTGTCCGCCGGGTGCCGCGCTCGCGGGTATCGCGACGAGTCCGGCGGACGCGGTGATGGCGCAGATCGTGAGCCATCGTCTTCTACGGGTTGGTGCTGACACCAGATCCTCCGATGAGCGGGTGGTAGTGCAGCCGTCGGGGAAGACCCGATCACCAGCGGGCGGAAGCAGCCCGGCACTTGGCGAGTCTTTGACCGGAACCTGTCATTCCTGGCGGCTCGACCGTCCCGCCGGGGACGCCCCCGCCGGCGAACCGGTACGGCGGCGGAAGGCCGCCGCCGGAACCCGACCGCCTCAGGCGGTGCGAGCCGATGCGCCCCGTGCCTTCCGAGCAGCGCGTTTACGCGCGTGGGGACACGCGGAGGGCACGACCGGCGGTTCCGACGGGCCGAGGCAACGACGAAGCCCCAGGTCGCTGACCTGGGGCTTCGCGCGAAGAGCGGAGGGCGGGAGTCGAATCCGCGCCATGAGCTCGGGGATCACCCGGTACGCCTGCGCGCAGATGGCATCTGAACTGCGGAGACGAGTGTCGGAGGGAGGGGGGTTCTGGCCTCCCCGGTCAACCGTCTGTCAGTCGCTGTGTGGCGGCCTTGCCGGCAGGTTGTGGCACGGCGCTGTCCGCGCCGTTGTACCCGTCTCCGCCGGGGGTTTCGTGGCCTGTCGTTCCTGGCTCGTGCCGTCAGCCCGTGAATCGGGCGAGGGTGGGGGCCGGGACGGGGAGCGGGTGGGCGCCCTGGGGGCGGAGGCCGTCGATGATCAGGGCGAGGTAGCGCCGCCACAGTGGGCCCTGCGGGTCCTCGCCGATGCTGAGTACGGCCTGGGCGGCGGCGCTGAGCAGGAGCACGATGTCGAGGCCGGTGACGTCGTCGCGTACGGCTCCGGCCTCCCGGGCGCGGCGGACGAGCGTGTCCGCGCGGCCCGTTCATGGATTCCGTACCGCACGGCCGTGACCACGCACCGTGAACAAGACAGGAATGACCACGCCATGGGCGTCCACGGCTACAACACCGGCCCGATCCAGGCGGAGGCTGCCTTCACCTCCGACTTCCCCCTGGACGACCGCTACTCCACGCAGGACCTCGTCGACATGCTGGAGCGGGAGCGCCCCACCATGGACATCCGTCCGGGCATGCGCCACAAGTACACGCCGCTCCACCCGAAGCCGCAGATCTGACCGCGACCCGCGGACAGGCGGTACGGCAGCGACGGCCATACGGCGGTGACGGTCATACCGGAGTGACAGCCATACGGCGGTGACAGCCATACCGCAGTGACGGCCATACGGCAGTGAAAGGCGCCCGGCCGGAACGGTGCGTGTTCCGGCCAAGCGCCGCCCAGGGGGCCGCGTCCCACGCGGCCCCTCCCCTCCAACCCCACACCCCCTTCCTTCAGGAGGACTCTCATGCGTGCCCTCATCGTCGACCGCACCACCCCGAGCGGGCTCCGTCTGGCGGCCGACGTGCCCGCCCCCGTGCCCGCGCCCCACCAGGCCCTGATCCGGGTCCGGTCGATCTCCCTCAACCCCGCCGAGTTCCGGTACGTTCTCCCCGGCGCGCCCGACGGCGCCGTGATCGGCTGGGACGCGGCCGGAGTCGTCGAGCGGGCCGCCGCCGACGGCTCGGGACCGGCCGTGGGCACCCTGGTGATCACCCTCGGCATGACCGGGGCCTGGGGCGAGCTGCGCGCGGTCGACACCGCGCTGATCGGAACCGTCCCCGACGGCGCCGACCTCGGCCCGATGAGCACCCTGCCCGTCGCCGCCACCACCGCGCTGCGCGCCCTGCGCAAGCTCGGCCCGATCCTGGGCCGGCGCGTCCTGATCACCGGTGCCGCAGGAGCCGTCGGCCGCTACGCCGTGCAGCTCGCGGCCCGAGGCGGAGCCCACGTGATCGCCGCCACCCGCAACCCGGACCACGCGGAGCAGATACGGGCCCTCGGCGCGCACGAGGTCGTCACCGGCCCCGCCGAGGTCTCCGCACCCGTCCACGGCGTCCTCGACCTCGTCGGCGGCGCGGCCCTCGCCTCCGCCTACCAGGCCCTCGGCGAGGGCGGCACCCTCGTGACCGCCGGGGCCGCCTCCTCCGAAACCACCGCCTTCGAGCCGGGCGGCCTGCTGTCCGACCCGCTGCGCCACGACCGGTCGATCGTCACCTTCTTCCTCATGAGCGGCGACGGCATCGACGCCGACCTGACCTGGCTCGCCGCCGAGCTGGCGACCGGCGTACTGCGCCCGCACCTCGCCTGGCGCGGCGACTGGACCGACGCGGCCGAGGCCATCGACGCCGTACGGGCGAGCCGCCTGCCCGGCAAGGCCGTCCTGGACCTGCCCTGACCACCACCCTCGTGGGGCCCGCCCGCCGGGCCCCACCCCCGAAAGAAAGCGTCATGACCACCACCCGTACGCCCGTCCCGCTCTCCGTCCTCGACCTCGCACCGATCCGCGACGGCCACGGCCCCGCCGAGGCCCTGCGCAACACCGTCGAACTCGCCCGCGCCACCGAGGCGTTCGGCTACCGCCGCTTCTGGATCTCCGAGCACCACAACACCCGCGCCATGGCCAGCTCCGCGACCGCGATCATCATCGGCCGGGTCGCCGCCGCCACCGAGCGCATCAGCGTCGGCGCGGGCGGCATCATGCTGCCCAACCACGCCCCGTACGTCGTCGCCGAGCAGTTCGGCACCCTCGCCACCTACCACCCCGGCCGCATCGACCTCGGCCTCGGCCGCGCCCCCGGCACCGACCCGTGGACCACCCGCGCCCTGCGCCGCCAGCACGCGAGCGGCGCCGACTTCCCCGAGCAGGTCGCCGAACTCCGCGACTACCTGACCCCGGGCGGCGCCGACCGCAAGGTGCGCGCCATCCCCGGCGAGGGCGTCGACCTGCCCGTCTACGTCCTCGGCTCCTCCACCTTCGGCGCCGCGCTCGCCGCCCGCGAAGGGCTGCCGTTCGTCCACGCGTCCCACTTCGCACCCCAGCAGCTCGACGAGGCCCTGACGCTGTACCGGTCCTCCTTCCGCCCCTCGGCCGCGCTGGCGAAGCCGTACGCGATCGTCGCGGCCAACGCGGTCGTCGCCGACACCGAGACCGAGGCGGTACGGATCTTCAGCTCGCTCCAGCAGAAGTTCCTCAGCCACTTCCGCGGCGAGATGCGGTTCCTGCCGCCCGTCGACGACATCGACGCGCTGTGGCACCCGCAGGAGGCGCGGATGGTGAACGCCATGCTCGCCGAGTCGTACGTCGGCACCCCGGACACCGTCCGCCGCGGCCTCGACGACCTCGTCGCCCGCACCGGGGCCGACGAACTGATGATCCTCAGCGAGGCCTGGGACTTCGACGCCCGCCTGCGCTCGTACGAACTGCTCGCCAAGACCTGGACGGAAAGGACCTGACGTGACCGCCATGCCCGGTGCCCCGGGCGCCCTCTTCGAGCCCACCCGGCTCGGCGACCTCACCCTCGCCAACCGCATGGTGATGGCCCCGATGAGCCGCGCCCGCGCGCACGCCGACGGCACCCCCTCCGCCCTCATGGCGGAGTACTACGGGCAGCGCGCCACGGCCGGTCTCATCGTCGCCGAGGGCACCACCCCGTCCCCGGCGGCGCCATCGGCCCGGACGCGCCCGGCCTGTTCACCGACGCGCAGCAGGACGGCTGGGCGGCGGTCGCCGACGCCGTGCACGCGCGCGGCGGCCGGATCTTCCTCCAGCTCATGCACGCGGGCGGCTCGCCCACCCCGGCTTCCTGCCCGGGGCGTCCGCCCGGTCGCCCCGAGCGCGCTCGCCGCCCGCGCCCTCGTCCACACCCCGGCGGGCCGCGTACCCGCCGTCACCCCCACGCCCTCACCGACGGCGAAATCGGCGACCTGGTCGCCGCCTTCGCCCGTACGGCGGGCCGGGCGGTGGCCGCCGGAATGGACGGAGTGGAGGTCCACGCCGCCAACGGCTACCTGCTCCACCAGTTCCTCGCCGACAACGCCAACACCCGCACCGACCGCTGGGGCGGCGACACCGAGGGCCGCACCCGGCTGACCGTCGCGGTCACCCGCGCCGTCACCGAGGCCATCGGCCCGCACCGCACAGGCCTGCGCATCAGCCCCGGCAACACCTTCGGCGACCTCACGGAGACCGACCCGTACACCACGTACACCACGCTCCTCGACCGGATCGCCCCGCTCGGCCTCGCCTACCTGCACCACACCGAGACCGGCACCGGACTCGACGCCGCCGTGCGGAGGCTGTGGCCGACGGCCCTGGTGGTCACCCCGGCGGCCGGTGGCGGAACCAAGCCGTCCGCCGCCGCCCGTTCCCTGGCCGGCGGCGCGGACCTGGTCTCCTTCGGCCGCGACTTCCTCGCCAACCCCGACCTCGTCACCCGCTGCCGCACCGGCACCCCGCTCAATGTGCCTCTGACCGAGGGCTTCTACGGCGGCGGAGCCCACGGCTACACCGACTACCCCGCCCTCTTCGGGCCGGACGACGTGGGCAACGACGAAGCCCCAGGTCACCGACCTGGGGCTTCGGGTCCCTGAGCCGCAGAATGTGGATGCCGAAGGCGCCGACCGGGTGGCCGGAAGCTCCTCAGGACTCGTGCTGCCGCCGCAGCGCGTCGGCGAGGGTCAGGAAGACGGGCAGGTTGGGGAAGCCGGGAGCCGGGACCGTCATCCAGGGCTTGCGGTCGCCGCGACGGCGGATCTCCACGCGGCCCTGCTTCACGCCGACCTGTTCCACCTGCTGCCAGCCGATGCGGCGGCCGCCCTGCCCGATGCCGGAGATGTTGATGTCGACCATGCCGAAGTCGATCCGTTCGCCGGCTTCCAGCCGGGCGGCGTCCCGTGGCACCCGTGCGCGGCTGAACGCGTCGACGAGGCCTTCGGCGAACGGGACCATCCCGCGGAACTCGTCCCCCACCACGATCGCGCCACCTTGCCGGGACCTGATGGTCAGCCGGTGCGTGGTGGCGCTGGTGACCCCGTTGGTCACCTTGACGTCCTGCCGGGTGACGGAGGCGATCTCGTCCCAGGTGCAGACCTGGGTCTCCTGGCGGTCGACGTGCCAGAGGGCGCCGTGCTCGTACCAGGCCACCCAGACCTGGGGCTGCCGGGGACGGAAGAACCAGGCGAAGAGGAAGTACCCGAGGAAGCCCAGCGGGATCGCCGCGAGGACGAGCAGCGGAAGCGAGTAGTACCAGGCGCCCTCCTCCCGCTGGTCCTCGATCGCGTACGACAGGGCCAGCCACCCCAGGAACACGCCGAGCGCGCCTATCGGCAGCACACCGCCCCACGGGAAGCGCTTCGGCTCGTTCTGCACCAGCCCCTTGCGGGTCCCCAGTCCGTGCTCCCGCGCCGCGGTGCGTAACGCGTCCGGGACCCGTGCGGCACCGTGCTCCGACGACATCCAAGCCTCCCCCACCCGGAAACCAGGGCCTCATTATGGAGCCGCGGCGTTCGCGTGCGGTAGAGCCGGTCGCGACGGATGGTGAGGGCCGGGACCTGGAGCGGATCCCGCCTACTCACATTCCTCGCGGTGTCAGCGGCGCCGTACCCCCGACCGGGGGAATCCACAGCGGTTGTTCACCCGTGAGAGTGGATGCCGCGCCTGCCCAAGATCGTGGTGCTGGAACGTTGCCCCGGAATGCCGCGCTGCCGCGGCAACGGATGCGAGCGACAAGGGAGAACCATGTACGAGTGGCTCAGGGAAACGCTGGTGGACAGGCTCAAGCTGCCGGCGGACGCCGTGACCGCCGAGGCGACGTTGGACGAGGCGGGGGTGGACTCCCTGGCCGTGACCGAACTGGCCATGATCGCCCAGGAGGAGCGGGGCGTCGTGGTCGACGAGGACGAACTCGCCGCGTGCCCGACGGTCGGGGCGGTGGCAGAGCTGCTCGAACAGCGCCGTCAGCAGCCCGTCGCCCGGTGACGGCCGTACGGAACGGCAGCGCTCCGGCGGCGGTGCTGTGCGGCCTCGGCTCATGGCTGCCGCCCAAGGTGGTGCCCAACGCCGAGGTCGCGGAACGGCTCGGGGTGACCGACGACTGGATTCACCAGCGCACGGGGGTGCGCAGCAGGCGCTGGGTGGAGCCGGGGACGGCGACCATCGCCATGGCGGTGGAGGCCGGGGCGCTGGCCCTCAAGTCGCAGGGGCACGGGCAGGTCGACGCCGTGCTGTTGGCGACGGCGACGCCCGACCGGTTGATCCCTTCGTGCGCGCCCGAGATCGCCTCGCGGCTCGGGCTGACGGGTGTGGCCGCGCTCGATCTCGGCGCGGCCTGTGCCGGGTTCGTGTACGCCCTGTCGGTGGCCGCAGGCCATATCGCCGCCGGAACGGCGGAGCGGGTCCTCGTGATCGGGGCGGACACGATGTCCGCCGTCACCGATCCCGTGGACCGGACGACCGCCGCGATCTTCGGCGACGGCGCGGGAGCTGCCGTGCTGCGGGCGGGGCACGCCGACGAGCCGGGAGCCCTCGGGCCGTTCGTACTGGGCAGCGACGGATCCGGCGCGGGTCTGCTGGGCACCCGTGGGAGGTCTCGTACCCGGTACGACTACACCGCCGACGAACCGCGCCCCTACGTGCGCATGGACGGACGGCAGGTCTTCCGGCACGCGGTCGAGCGAATGGGCGCGGCCATCGGCGAAGCCGCCGACAGGCGCGGCTGGGAGCTGCCCGCCGTCGACCGCGTCGCGATCCACCAGGCGAACGCGCGCATCTGCCAGGCGCTGTCGACCCGGCTCGCCGTGCCGGAGGAACGCTGGCTCGCGAACATCGAGCAGGTCGCCAACACGTCCTCGGCCTCGGTGCCGCTGCTGCTGGACCACTCCGTCCGGGACGGTTCCCTCGCGCCCGGCGCCCGCCTGGTGATCGCGGCGTTCGGCGCCGGCCTCACCTGGGGGTCCACCACCGTCGTGTGGCCCGAACTGACGTCGGGCGAATGAGAGGACGGACATGACCGAGGGAGTCGTGGCCTATCCGGCGCTCGACCGGACGATCCGTGAGATGGAGGAGTCCGTCCACTACCTGCACATCGGCGCGGCCATGGAAATGCGGGGCGCGGCTCCTGGCGTCGAGTCGGTGGTGGAGCATGTGCGACGGCGCCTTCCCCTGCTGCCGCCGTTGGCCGGCTGCGGCGACCATCTCGCCGATCACGTGCGTCGACTGCCCGTGCCGGGCTGCCGCTCGGGTGACTGGGCACGGGCTTACGACGCCTTGGTCAACATGCCGGCGTCTGTATCTGGGTCTGCGTCTGCGTCTGTATCCGCGTCCGCGTCTGTATCCGCGTCCGCGTCTGCGTCTGCGTCTGTGTCCGAGACCGCGTCTGTGTCCGAGACCGCGTCCGCGTCCGCGTGTGCGGAACTGCCGTGGGGCGTATGGCTGGTCCCCGGCGAGGACGGGGACGGCCATCTCCTTTGCTACCGCGCCCACCACGCGCTCCACGACGGGGTCAGCGTGATGCGGCTGGTCCGCCTGCTGTTCTCGCTCACCGAACCCGTGGCGGCCTCCTCGACGGTGGAACGCCGCAAGGAACCCCCCGCCCTCGGCGCGCGCGTCGGCGGGCGTCTGCGCACAGCCGCGGACTCCTCCCGTCTGCTGGCGCGGGCGCCGCGACGGCCTCTGCTGCCCGGAGCGCCCGACAACCGGCGTGTGCTGAGCTCGGCGGTCGTGCCGGTGGCACGTCTCCGTGAGGCGGCGCGATCGCTGGGGTGCTCGGTCCTGGACGTACACGTCGCCGCCCTGACCCGGGTGGCGGAGGCGGCCGATCCCACGGGCTGGACGGCGGAGGGCAGGCGGGCCCGTGGCATCGTCCTCCCCGTGTCCCTGGACCAGGTCGGTGCGGTCCCCTACGTCGGAAACCGCTTCGCCCTGGCCCTGGTCGACCTCCCCTGGGACCGGAGCGATCTCGGCGAACGCGCCAGGATCGTCGCCGACCGCACCCGGCGGCTGAAGGATCCCGGGGTCCGCTGGGCCATGGGGCGGGCCATGGGGAGACTCGGCGTCGGCGGTGTCCGGGCGCTCTCCGGGCGGGTGTTCGCACGGGCCGGCATGCAGACGACCGTCGTGGGCTTCACCGCCGACATCGGCTTCGCCGGCCGCCGGGCCGACCGCTTCACCAACCTGAACTGCCTTCCGGCCCCCTTCCCGTACCAGTCGGCGCTCACCCTGTGGCGCGACGAGGCCGTCTGCTCCTTCACGGCGGACACGGCGCTGCCGACGGCCGAGAAGCTGGCCGACCTGTGGCTCCAGGCGGTCGACGTCCTCGCCCCGACCACCCCTTCCGCCTCATGACGCCCCGACCGCCGCACCTCACCTACGGCACCGTGCGCGCCGCCATGCGCCTGATCGCCCGCACCCACTGCCCCGTGACGGTCACGGGCGCCGAGCACATCCCGGCCACCGGGCCCGTCCTCCTGGCGGGGAACCACCTCGCCGTCTGCGACACCCTCTTCCTCTACGCGGCGGTCCCCCGCAGGGTCGTCGTCCTCGGCAAGGAGGAGTACTTCACCCGCCCCGGCATCAGAGGACGGCTGCTGGCGCAGCACTACCGCCGCCTCGGCGTCCTGCCGGTGGACCGGTACGGCGGGCCGGCGGCCGGACGTGCCGTCCTGGACACGGGCCGCGAGGTCCTGGACGACGGCGGGCTCCTCGCGCTCTACCCGGAAGGCACGCGGTCACCCGACGGCAGGCTCTACCGAGGCCGTCCGGGGGCCGCCGCCCTCGCCCTCATCAGCGGCGCCCCCCTCGTCCCCTTCGGCATCAGCGGCACCGACCGTGTGCAGCCCATCGGCACCACCCGGCTGCGGTCCCACCCCGTACGGATCAGCTTCGGACCGCCGCTCGCCGGCCCGGCCCACGATCACGAGCGCCGCGCCGACGGCTTCCCGGCCACGGCGGCACTGCGGGAGACCACGCTCGACCTCATGCGCCGCATCGCCGACCTGTCCGGGCAGGAGTTCGTCGACCTGCCGGCCCCTCGCAAGGCGTCCCCGGCCTGGTGCTCACCCCACCAGCAGGGCTGACTCCGTCCGGTCCCCGATCTCCTTCCCGGCCCACGACAGCACGCGCCAGCCGGCCGCCGGGGTGCCCTCCACCACGACGACACCGGTGTTGGGCACCTCGTTCTCCAGGGCGAACCCGATGCAGACGTTGTCCGTTCGCGCCGCCGCCCAGATCCTGATCGCCGTGCCGTGCGTCACCAGCGCGGCGACGCGGGCCCCGCAGTCCGCCGCCTCGGCCATCACCGCGTCGAAACGGCCGAGGAACTCCCTCCCGTCGGACGCCCCCGGCATCGGTACCTCGGGACGCCCGCAGGCCCACGCCGAGGCGACCGCCGCGTACCGGCTGACGTCGTCCCCCGACGTACTCAGCTCCCACACACCCGCCTCCAGCTCCCGGAGACCCCCACGCACCGACGGACGCAGCCCGAGCGCCGAGCACAGCGGCCCCGCCGTCTGACGCGTCCGGGTGAGAGGCGAGACGAACACCGCTCCGACCGGTTCCTCCCGCAGCACGTCGACCAGCCCGTCGGCCTGCCGGTGGCCCACCTCCGTCAGGGGAGACCCGGGGGCCGCCGTGTCGAGGGCGCCCGTCAGGTTCGCGGCCGTCTGGCCGTGGCGGATCAACAACAGGCGCATCTGCACTCCCCAGGCAATCGGCCACGATGAGGCCGCTCATCTCCTCAACGCCACCCATGGCGCCGGACGTAGCGCCCCACGTGGGGAATTCACCCGGACAGGCGGGAGGCTTCCCCGGGCCCCGGGGCGAGAAGCCGCCGCAGCGACGTCGGCGTGTGGCCCAGGTAGTGGCGCATGGTCCGGGTCAGGTGGGCCTGGTCGGAGAACCCCAGGTCTGCGGCAAGGGCGGCGAGGCTCTCCTCGCCCGCGTCCAGACGATCGAGGGCACGGCCGACACGGACCCGGTTGCGGTAACGGGTCAGAGAAACCCCCAGCTCCCGCGTGAAGGCACGGCTCAGACGGTAGGGCGAGACGCCGAGCAGCTCCGCCAGGGGCAGCAGCCCCTCGGAGGCGGGGTGGGCCTCACCGATCACCTGCCGGGCCGCGGCGACGAGCGGCCCCTCGTCCCGACCGGGGCGCTCGCCGACCGGGACGGCTCCGTCGACGGCCTGGGCGACGGTGGCGGAGAGCAGCCCGAGAAGTTCCTCGGTCACCGCGTGCTCCACGTCACCGGTACGAGCGGACGCGAGCAGGCGGCGGTGGGCCAGGTCGAGACGGGCATCCACGTACACGCTCGGTCGGGCCGGGCGTGCGTCCTCACCGGCCACGGCCCGCCACAGCGCGGGCGTCAGACTGATCGAGGTGCACTCGTCACCCCCGGCCGCCGGGTGCGCGAAGCGCTCTTCCTCACCCGGCACACCGACGTAGGCCGTCGTCGGATCGACCTCGGCCGGGACACCGCCCACCCGTCTGCGGAACCGACCGCGCCGCACGAGCACCACCCGGTAGTCCTCACGCACCTCTGTCCGCGACCAGCGGGCATGGTCGTCCCGACAGCTCACCGCGGTGACGCGGAAGTCGGGCCGGGCGGCGAGGACGCGAGTGGTGAGCACCCTTCGACGCTACGCCGGGGGTCTGACAGTGATACTCGTAGCGGGTTCCGGTGGTCGTGGCTCAGGGTCTGACTGACATCCTGCTGGGCTGTCCTTCGATTGTTCTGTTGTTCTGTCCGGCTGCCGGGAACCCGTTCTCCACGGCTCCGGCCAGGTGGAGCACGACCTGATAGGGGCTTGGCCAGAGGCCCCTCAATGTCCTGTCCGACCCACCCGGCCGACGTCACCTCCAGCGGTCTCGGGTTTACCCGTGCTGCCCTCCGCGCGGGCCTGACCGTGGTTGAGGTCAACCGGCCCGACAAGGCCGAGCGGCGCCGGATCGGCAAGTCCGATTCCACCGACGCCTACGCCGCCGCCCGCGCCGCGCTGTCCGGCCGGGCATCGGTGATCCCCAAGGACGACAACGTCAGCGGCATGCGCGCCCTCCACAACGCCGCCCGGTCCGCCGTCAAGGCCCGCACTGCCGCCCTGAACCAGATCGCGCACATCCTCATCACCGCCCCGGACGACATCCGTGTCAAGTACACCGCCCCGCGCGGCAAGACCCAGGTCGATGCCATCTCCCGGCTTCGTTCCATCGGCGACGGACCGCGTGTCGCCCTCCTGACCGCGCTGAAGACCCTCGCCCGCCGGGTCCAGGCCCTGAGCGCGGAACACGACACCCTCACCGCCGCCTGACCCCCGGCACTCCAGCAACTCATCGGTCCCGAGACGTGACGTCATGGATGATGAGGCGATGTTCGTTCGTACGGAGAGCCTGCCGCGCACCCCGCAGCAGCACATGACAGTACGGGTTCACACCCCCATCGGAAGCGCCGTGGTGCTCTGGCACGGTGATCCGCGAGAAGCGGACGGCCGGCATCTCATCGAATGGACCGTCGACGAGGACATCTCCTGGGGCCAGAACACCCAGCCGGCCGCTGCCGCCGAACCGGAACTCCGGCAGGAAGGCGACCGGGTGATCATGAGTGGCCGCCTCCACCTGACCGACGACGGCGCTGCCTCCCTCCAGATGGGCCACTGGCCCGTGCTCATCGATCTGGCCTCACCCATCCCCAGCGGCCTGGACGGTTCCTGGGTGCAGATCAGCGTCGGATCGGAAAGCGTCGCCCTGCACCCCTACCAAACCTGACCGGGCCACTCTCAGGTTCTCGGCAACCCTTGACCGCCAAGAGGAGCATCAACGGCCCCGCCGCAAGGATGTTCAAGACCGGGACGGGGCGCGGCGAGCAGGGTGAGCGGTGTCGCACAGCATTCCGTACCGCACTTGAGGAGTTGCCGTCATGTCCGCTCTCGCGCAGATCAGCACCATCGTCATCGATTGTGGTGACCCGGTCCGGCTCGCCGAGTTCTACAGCGGGGTCACCGGCTGGGAGATCACCTACAGCGGTGAGGAGTACGCCTCCCTGGCGGGCGGGGAGCAGCCCGGCCTGGCGTTCGTACGCGTCGAGGGGTACGAGGCCCCGACCTGGCCCGAGGGCGCCAAGCACGTCCACCTCGACCTCACGGTCGCCGACCTGGAGGAGGCGGCCGGCCGCATGCTCGCCCTCGGGGCGTCGAGGCCCGAGTTCCAGCCCGGCAAGGACCAGTGGGTCGTCCTCACCGACCCCGAGGGGCATCCGTTCTGCCTCGTCACCGGCGCCTGACGTACCCCCCCAGAGGAGAAGGGCCCATGGCTCACATCACCAAGGAATTCCTGATCGACAACTCCCCGGAGAACGTCTGGGAGGCCCTGCGCGAGGTCGGAGCCGTGCACCGGCGTCTGGTGCCGGGCTTCGTCACGGACACCCGCATGGAGGCGGACACCAGGATCGTGACCTTCGCGAACGGCGTGGTCGTGCACGAACTGATCGTCGACATCGACGAGGCGGCCCGTCGGGTGGCCTACGCGGTGGTCGGCGGCTCGATGGCGCCGAAGCACCACCACGCCTCGATGCAGGTCCTCGCCGACACCGAAGGGCGCAGCCGTTTCGTCTGGACGATCGACGTGACGCCGGACGAACTCGCCGCCCCCATCGACGAGATGGCCGAGCAGGGCACGCGCATCATGCGGGAGACGCTGCGGGCCGCCCCGGGCCCGGCGGGGCTGAGGGCCGCCCGGGCCCGGCGGGCGGGTAGGAAGCTCGGGGCGGGTTGCCGTCCGTATCGCCGGGGAGAGTGCGCGCGGCCAGGCCCTACGAGGGGAGCTGGACGTACTCGAAGACGGCGCCGTCCGGATGGCGGGCGATCATGCGGTGGCCGTTGGGGCCGGGGGCCGGGCCGTCGAGGATCCGGCCGCCCGCCCGGTGCAGGGCGGTCGTGACCGGGTTCAGGTCGCGGACCACGAGGGTGGCGCGGCGGTCGGAGAACTCCGCGGCCTTCTCGCCGGAGAGCAGGAGGAAGGGGCTGACGGAGGCGAGGTGGACGCCCGCGTACTGGAAGGTCGAGGCCTCCTCGGTTCCTCCCAGCTCCTGGTAGAAGGGGACGGCGGTGGCGAGTTCCGGCACGGTGACGCGGGCGATCACTTTGACGATGTTGCTCACGCGGGGGCTCCGTTGTGGGGGTGACGTCCAGTGGGTGGGGCGAGGGCGGGGTGCATGGGTGATCACCAGGTGAGGGGCAGGGCGTGCAGGCCGTAGGTGACGTTCGACCTGCGGAAGGGGACTTCGTCGTACGGAACGGCGCAGCGCATGCCGGGGAACCTGCGCAGCAGGGCGGGAAGCGCCACGCGCAGTTCGAGCTGGGCCAGCGGGGTGCCGACGCAGTGGTGGACGCCGTGTCCGTAGGCCAGGTGCGTGCGCGGCGGGCGGGTGAGGTCGAGGACCTCGGGGGACTCGATGCTCTCGGGGTCCCAGTTGGCCGACGGCAGGGACACGAGCACCTGCTCGCCGGCCCGGAGCAGGACGTCGCCGACGCGCACGTCCTCGGTGGCGGTGCGCAGTTCGCCGTGGTGCGGGATGGTGACGTACCGGACCAGCTCGTCGATGGCCGAGTCGCACAGATCCGGCCGGTCGCGCAGGACGTCCGCCTGGTCGGGGTGGTGGAGCAGCGCCAGCACGCCCAGGCCCAGCATGTGCGCGGTCGTCTCGTGGCCGGCGACCAGCAGCAGGTTCCCGATGCCGACGAGTTCCTCGTCGGTGACGGGTTCCCTGGATTCCCCGGATTCCCCGGATTCCCCGGATTTCCTGGACTGCCTGGATTCCTCGGACTCCCGGATGATGCGTCCCAGCAGATCGTCCCCGGGGTTCCGCCGTTTGGCGCGGACCACCTCGCGCATGCCCGCCCGGAGCGCGTCGCGTGCCTCGATGAGCTCGGGCAGCGGGGACATGACGTCGGTCATGACCCGGGTGTGGCCGGCGAAGTCGTACGTGCCCTCCGTCGGCAGCCCCAGGATGGCGCAGATGATCCGGGACGGGACGGGCAGGGCGAAGGTCGCCATCAGATCGACGGGGTGGGGAGCGGCGGCCATGATCTCCAGGTGCTCCTCCACCACCGCCTCGACGTACGGCCGGAGCAGGCGCATCCGGCGGGTCGTGAACTCCCGGGTCACCAGCGCCCGCAGCCGGGTGTGCTCGGGCGGGTCCTCCTCGATGAACGTGCCCGGCTGGCGGGACTGCAGGGCCTCGCTCAGCCCCTGGTCCCGTGACGGGGGCACCACCACGCCGATGGGCGTGAGCCGACTGCTGAACCGCGGGTCGGCGAGGACCTGGCGGGCGTCGGCGAACCGGGTGACCAACCACGCCTCAGAGCCGCCGGTGAGCCGGATCCGGGACACGGGTTCCTCACGGCGCAGGCGGGCGAACTCCGGGTCCGGAGCGAACGGGCACGCCGGGTCCCTGCGGTAGGGCAGGGGCGCCAGGTCGTCCTGGACCTGCGCGCTCACCCGGTCGCCCCGTCACGGTCGCGGGCCGCCGAGGGCACCGGCACCGTCCAGCGGCAGCCGCGTTCCGCCAGTTCGACGTCGGCGCTGATGCCGAGGTGCGCGGCGGTGCGCTGGTGGAGGTCGACGCAGAACTCGCACGGCCGGTCCAGGGTCAGGGTGACCCCCCGCCGCGCGGCCTGTTCCCTGTAGTCGAAGATGCCGCAGCGCCGTACGTCGAGTTCGGTGCTCTCCGCCGAGGCGCGGGTCTCGGTGTCGGAGCCGTAGACCCCCAGCATCGCGCGCAGCCCGGAGAGCAGGTCCCTGGACTGGTCGTCCACGTCGGGCAGCCGGTGCCGCATCGCGTCGGAGTTGATCCTGGCCACGTGCTCGGTCCATTCCGGCAGGTTCTCCCGCCCCATGTACCGCTCGATGGCGGCCTGGGTCCGGAAGTACACCCCGAGGACGAACTCGGCCTTCTCCTTGTCGGTCATCGTGTTCTCGATCACGACTCTTCCTTTCACGGTGTCAGGACGGGACGGGCGGTGAGCCGCTCGATCTGGCTCAGGGACTCCTTGACCGCCTCGTGCAGGGGAGGGGGGAGGCAGCCGTGCAGCGCGGGATCGTCCAGGTCGACGAGCCGGGAGAGCTTCCATCCCACGTAGGCGCCCATGGACGCCAGCGGCGGCAGGGCGGACACCGTCCGCACGGCGACGTGGTGCTCGGCGAAGAGGGGATCGAGACGCCGGGCGAGGTCCTGTTCCCACGCGGTGGTCGTCCCGCGGTCGGTGATCACCAGGCACACGACCGAATCACCCTTGATCACGAGCATGTAGTTGAGCACGACGGGTGCCTGGGCGTCCTGGGCCGCCCACAGCACCGCCTCGCACTCCTCCTGCCGTACGCCGTCCCTGGCCAGCTTCACCGCGTCCTGCTGCCGGCCCATCGGCCGCAGCATCGGGGTGCGGACGCCGCACGGACAGGGAGCGCTCCCGATCTCCACGAGATCACCCGTCCGGTACCGCACCAGGGGACGCGACGGCAGGTCCAGCGTGGTCACCACCAGCTCCCCGGCATCCGCCCGGCCCTCTTCGACCGGCCGCGTGCCCAACTCGTCGTGCACTTCGAGGAGATAGCTCTGAGGCTGCGTATGCAGCTCACCGAACTCGCAGGTCACCGCGACGGTCCCGGTCTCCGAGCTCCCGAAGGTGGCGACACGGGCGGTGGCCCCGGTGAGGCCTTCGAGGTGCCGGAGGAAACTGGCACCGGTCTGCTCGGCGATCAGCAGGAGCTTGGCGAAGTCGGGCGCCGCCTCCCCCTTCGACAGGGCGAACTGCAACAGCTCGGTGAGCCGGGAAGGCGCACCCACATAGGTGGTGATCCCCAACTCCCGCACGATGCGCAGCACCCGCGAGTAGTCACCGGTGACCTGATCCACCCACAGCCGGACCGACATCAGCCCCAGATATTCGAGGACCTTCTCGAACTGGTACCCGGCCGGTGCGAACGGCCCGTTGATCAGAATGAGGGCCGAATCTCCCTCCCCCAGCACACGCCCCCACATCTCACCGATGTTTACGGTGTTGACGATGAGGTCGTCGACGGCCTTGGGCGCGGCTACCGGGTCCCCGGTCGTCCCGGAGGACTCGTAGTAGTGCAGAAAATGTCGCATCGGCCGCGTCAGCGCCCCTAGAGGAGATTTACGCAGAGCCGCACGCGAAAGAAGCGGAATCGCGGGAAAGAATTCACCCAGCAGGCGACCCGGATCCTCCCGGAGCATTCTCCGGGCGAATTCCCCTTCACTCCATTCCTTCAGGTTTTCGCCGTGAATCCCGGAGCAAAAGGAGAAACCCATGGCCACTGCCATCGCCGACCCGCTGGCCCGCAAGTACCAGCGCGTCTTCAAGCACCTCGACGCCGACGGCAACGGGTACATCGAACAGTCCGACTTCGCCTCGTTCGTCGACCGCCTGGCGAAGGAGTACAAGCTCCCGAAGACGGACCAGAAGGTCCACGCCATCACGGCGGCGTTCGACGCGATCGACACCTTCGCCGCCCTCGACACGGACGGGGACGGCGGCCTGTCCTGCCAGGAGTGCGTGAAGGGCTGCCGCCAGTACTTCAACTCCAACAGCCTCGACGAGCCGGGCAGCTGGTTCTTCGGCCGGTTCTGACCTCGTCCGGGCGGTGAGCCCGGCACGGTCTGGACAGCGATGAAGCCCCGGGTCTTTGACCTGGGGCTTCGTGGCAGGACGGAAGGACGGAAGGGCGGAAGGACGGAAGGGCGGAAGGGCGGACGACAGGGAGCCCGGGGGCCAGGGGGGCCAGGGGGGCCAGGGGAGCCAGGGAGGCCGGAAGGCCGGCGTGTGCGTCGGGGCGGCGGGGGGCCCGTGACGGCAACGGTCTTCTGATCGTTGTCGGGGCGCATCCTTTCCACGGCATCGGCGGGCGGTCGCTGCGGGGGCGCAGGGCGCTGTCGGCCACCGCATCCTGCGGTGGGGGGTGTTCTGCCCTTCGATCTCCCTGAGGCTTTCCGACCCCGAGGGCTGGAGCACATCCGTGTCGACCGAGGGGGTCACATGCCCAAGGAACGCCTTGATCCCGCCCTGCTCAGGCTGTGCGGCGTTCTCGCGGTGGGTGCCTTCGCCCCGCTGCTCGACAGCACGATCGTCTCCGTCGCGGTCGACGCCCTCGCCGACGACCTCGGTGTTCCGACGACGACCGTGCAATGGGTGAGCACCGGCTACCTGCTGGCGTTCGCGATGGTCATGCCGGTGAGCGGCTGGGCCGGCGACCGGTTCGGGACGCGGCGGGTCTGGCTGGGCGCGCTGGCCCTGTTCTCCGTGGGCTCGCTGCTGTGCGCGTGCGCGAGGAGCGCCGGGTCGCTGGTCGTGTTCAGGGCGGTGCAGGGGGCCGGCGGGGGGCTGATGACGCCGGTCCTGCAGACCATCATCATCCGGGCCTGCGGCGGCCGACAGGTCGGGCGGCTCATCGCGGTCGTCTCGTTGCCGGCTCTCCTCGGCCCCGTCCTGGGGCCGGTGTTCGGCGGGCTGCTGCTCGGGCATCTCGACTGGCGCTGGATCTTCTACGTCAACCTGCCCGTCTGCGCGCTCGCGCTCTTCCTCGCCTGGCGGTGTGTGCCCCGGGATCCCCGGCAGCGGGCTTCCCGCCTCGATGTCGTGGGGCTGGCGCTGGTCTGTCCGGGCCTGACCGCACTCGTGTACGGGCTCTCGCAGTGCGGCGGCCAGGACGGTGCCGGCGGAGGGCGGGTGCTCCTGCCGCTGGCGGCCGGGGCGGTCCTGGTCGTGGCGTTCGTCGGACGGAGCCTGCGGAGCAGCGCGCCCCTCATCGACATGCGGCTGTTTCGGCTGCGCTCCTTCGCCGCGACGTCGGTGCTGATGTTCGTCGGCGGTTCGACCATGTACGGCGGGATGTTCCTGCTGCCCCTGTACTGCCAGCTCGTACTCGACAAGGGCGTCGTCGCCACCGGTCTCCTGCTCGTTCCGCAGGGCATCGGCGCGCTGGCGGCGCGGGTGGCCGGCGTGCTCACCGACAGGATCGGGCCACGTCCGGTCGTGGTGACCGGCCTGCTGCTGAGCGCGGTCGCCACGTGGCCCTTCGCCGCCTCGGTGGGTGAGGGCTCGGTCGTCGCTGTCGCCCTGTTCTTCCGTGGTCTCGGTACGAGCGCCGTCAACCTCGCCGTCACGGTCGGCGCCTATCAGGGACTGGACGACTCCCAGATCGCGGACGCCAGTACCACGACGCGCATCCTCCAGCAGCTCGGCGGCTCCTTCGGCATCGCCGCCCTCGCCGTCCTGCTCCAGCGCGGCGGCCACACCGCCACGGCCTTCGCCCACGCCTTCGGCCTGACGGCCGGCCTCACCCTCTGCGCCGTCATCGCGGCAGCACTGCTGCCCGGCCACCGGCGAGCAGCGGCCCCAGGACCTCTGGCGGCAGCCGAGGGACGGCCGTGACGGCCTGCTGCCGTAGCGCTTTTCTAGCGCAGAGCTCTTCTACCGTAGGGCTCTTCTGCCCTCGGCCTCTTTGCCCTCGGCCTCTTTGCCCTCGGCCGCTTTGCCCTCGGCCTCTCTTTTGCCGTAGGGCTCTTCTTCCGTCAGTCCCCTCCGGCCTTCTGTCGTCCGCCTCCTCCGGCCGTCGGTCAAGCCGGCGGCCGGAGGATTCCGGAGGGGCCGCGCGTGGCAGGACCGGTCAACCGGTACCGGTCAGATGATCACCCATCGCGTGACCTATGCACGCACGTCCCTGTTGACGGGGCATGAACATCGAGAGGATCCGTCGCCTCACCTTCGACGGCTTCGGCTACCGCTGCCGGATCGTCGAGAACGCCGCTCCCGCGACCGAGCCCTTCGTCGTCCTCGGCGGCGCTTTCCAGGACATGTACGCCTATCAGCGGCTCGAAGCGTGCTGGGCGGAGTCCGCGAGCGTCATCAGCGTGGACCTGCCGGGATCGGGCGCGGCCGATGTGCTGCCCGCCTCGTACGGCTTCGACTTCCTCACCGGCGCGCTGGTGGACCTGCTGGAACGGCTGGGCCTGGGGCGGGTGAACCTCTTCGGTGCCTCCTACGCCATGCCGATCGCGTACGGCCTGGCCCAGAAGCATCCCGAGCGCGTCGCCCGTCTGGCCCTGGTGGGCGCCGCTCCCGTCTACCCGCCGGACCAGCGGGCCGCGTTGCGGACGATGGCCGACGCCCTGGAGTCGGGTGACGCCGGCGCCTACGCCCGTATGAGCATCGCGGCCCTGCTGTCCCCCGCCGAGCGGGCCGTCCACAAACGCGCGGTCGTCACCCGCGTCCTCGCCCGCACGATGGGATCGGTCACACGGGCCGACATCCCCCGGCATCTCGCCTCCACCTACCGTGTCATCGACTGGCAGGGGCTACGGCCCGGCGGAGTACGGGACGTTCCGGCGCTCGTCTTCACCGGTGAACACGACAGCCTCACCCACCCCGACCTCGGGCGCGAGGTCGCCGCCACCCTCGCCGGAAGCGTCTTCACCCTGATCCGGGGCGCCGACCACCTCTGCCATCTCGAACGGCCGTCGGAAATGTCCGAGTTGCTGGATCGCTTCTTCACCGATCGACCCCTCGACGACCTGCCGTACCTCACGCCCCTCGAACACCACGCCAGGCCGGCCGCCCTGGTCCCGTGACGGCGCCCAGAGCCCCAGAGCCTTAGCGCCCCAGCGTCTTAGCGTCCCAGAGCCCCACGACCAGCAAGCAGTCCGCCACCGCACTCCTCCCGCCTACCTCCCAAGGGGCACAGATGTCCGACCTCCGGCTCGACACGGCCGTGACGCCCGAGTCCGCCGTGATGCCCGAGTCCGCCGTGATGCCCAAGACGGCCGTGACGCCCGGGTCCGCCGTGACGCCCGAGTCCGCCATGAAACCCGGCTCCGCCATGGCACCCAAGTCCGCCGACCCCGGCTTCGTCACCTACACAGAAGCCCTCCTCCACACCCTGGCGCGCCACCCCGTCCTGCCCGTGATCATCTGTCCCGACCGTCGGCAGATCACCGCGGGCGAGCTGCGCGACAGCGTCCACCGGCTCGCCAGAGAGCTGATCGCGCGCGGTGTCCGGCCCGGACAGACCGTCTCCCTGCTCACCGGCAACACCCCTCAGGCGCTCATCGCGCGCTACGCGGCCAACCTGGCCGGTGCGCGCGTGACACCCCTGTACGACGGGCTGAACGCGGACGCCCTGGCGCACCTGGTGGACGTCGCCGACACCGAACTGCTGCTGGCCGACCCGACCCGGTACGCCGACCTGGACCGGCTGAGGCCGCTTCTCCACGTGCCGATGCTGGCGACGCTGGGCCCGCACCCGTATGCCGACGACATCTGCGCGGCGGCGGCCGGGCAGCCGCCGGAGCCCGTCACCGTGCCCGTCGGCGCCGCCGACGACTGGTGCATCCGCCACACCGGCGGCACGACGACCGGGCTGCCGAAGAGCCTGCAGATGAAGCACGGCCCGTACCGCCGGACCCTGGACCACCTGTGCTCCGCCACGGGCAGCCCGCCCCGCTATCTGGCGTGCACGCCGCTCACGCACATCGCGGGGCTCTGGGCGGACGTGGCGCTCCTCCAGGGCGGATCCGTCGTCCTCCAGACCGCCTTCGACCCCGGCGAGGCCCTCGCGGCGATCGAACGCGAGCGGATCACCCGGCTGTTCCTCCAGCCGCCCCTCCTGCACCAGCTCCTCGACCATCCCGCCCTGCCCGCCACCGACACCTCCAGCATCCGGCAGGTCACCTACGGCGGCAGCCCCGCGTCGACGTCCAGGCTGCGGCAGACCGAAAGCGTCTTCGGCAAGGTGCTGCACAGCTGGTACGGACAGAACGAGACGCTCGGACTCACCGAAGTCGGCCCCGAAGAACACGACCGTGTCGGCCGACACGGACAGATCACCGTCGGCCGCGCCATGCCCGGCGTCGAACTCCGCGTCGTCGACCACCACGGCAGCGTCCTCCCGAACGGCGCCGAAGGCGAGATCCACGCCCGCGCCCACAGCGCCATGAACGGCTACTGGAAGCAGCCCGAACTGACCGCCCGCGTCCTGCACGACGGCTGGGTGCGCACCGGCGACATCGGCTACCTCGACGACGACGGCTACCTCTTCCTCGCCGACCGGGGCCACGACACGATCACCGTCGACGGCACCCCGGTCTACCCCAGCGAGATCGAGGAGGTACTGACGTCCCACCCCGCCGTCGCCCAGTGCGCCGTCTTCGGCATGCGCCATGACGACACGCTCGAACACGTCCACGCCGCCATCGTGCCCGCCCACGGCCACACCACCGACACCGACGAGCTGCGCCGCTTCGTCGCCGCCCGCAAGACCGCCCTCCACGTCCCCCACACCTTCCACGTCCTGAAGTCCATCCCCCTCAGCGGCATCGGCAAGCCCGACAAGCACGCCCTCCGCCGCGCACTCTCCTGAACGGCAGCCCCGCACCACAGGGGGCGGGCCACGCGGGCCACGCGGGCCACGCGGGCCACGCGGGCCGGGCCGTTCGGGCCCGGCCCGACCCCGGTGGGCGAGACTCCGAGGCTTTCGCGGGCGGCTGATGACGGAGACCCTCGCGGGCGGGCGGTTGATGACCGAAGCCTTCGCGGGCGGCTGGTCACGGAGACGCTCGCAGGCGGCTGGTCACACTGAGACGCTCGCGGGCGGCTAATGGCCGAGGCCCTCGCGGGCGGCTGATGACCGAGCCCCTCGCGGGCGGTCGCTGCCTGAGGACTTGCCGGAAGTCACGGTTTGTCTCCCGGTAAGCCCTCAGGCCCGGGTACTCCCTCCGGCCGTGCGGACGTCCAGCGGGACGCCGCCGATGCGGTAGCCCTGTTCGTCGAGGAGATGGCCGCTGAGCTTCAGCGGCCACAGGGCGACGGCCCGGTCGGTGATCTCCAGGCCGGGAACGCGCTGGGCGAGTCGTACCTCGAAGCGCTGTACGTCGGTGAGGGACTTCACCCAGGCGATGACGAGGACGTTGTTCCGGCCGGTGACGCCGGCGCAGAGCCGTACCTCCCGGGCGCCGGTGACTCCGCGCGAGACGCGTTCCAGCTCCCCGGCGGCCGCGCGGCCCCATTGGATGACGGTGATCGGCCACTCCGACAGGGGGCGTGCGACCTCGCAGCGGGTCTGGAGCATGCCGGCGGCGAAGAGCCGGCCGAGTCGTCGGCGGACCGTGTCGGGGCTGGCCCCGCAGGTGTCGGCGAGCGCGCGGTAGGTGGCGCGGCCGTTCATGGAGAGGGCGGCGACGAGGGCGTGGTCCAGGTCGGTGAGCGGGAAGACGGGGGTCTCGGTGCGGGGGGTCTCGGTGTCGGCGAGGCGGGCGATCTGGGTGCGGTCGAGGGCGCGCAGCCGCCAGCGGCTGCCCTCCGTGTAGACGGTGCTCGCGAGGTGGGTGCGGCTGGCGAGGACGCCGGGCATGGCGCCGATGCCGTGGGTCATCCAGTGGGTGAGGGCCGCGAGGTCCGGTGTCATCACGGTGAGCAGCAGGTCGCGGTCTCCGCTGACGTGTTCGACGGCGGTGACGTGGGGGAGCCGGGCGAGGGCCTGGGCCACGGTCAGCAGGCTGCCGTTGGCGCAGTCCACTTCGACGAAGGCGAGGAGCCCCTGCCCCGCCGAGGCGAGGGCGGGCGAGGGGGAGCAGCTGATCCAGGCGGCGCCGGCTTCGGTGAGCCGCTGCCAGCGCCTGGCCACGGTCACGGCGTCGAGGCCGAGTACGGCGCCGATCTCGTTCCACCCGGCCCGTGGGGCGATCTGCAGCGCGTGCACCAGGGCCTGGTCGACGTCGTCGAGCGCCCGTACCGCACCGTGCGCGGAATGCTGCGTCATTCGATGCCCCTTGCGTGTTTCCTGCGATTCAGAGCCGACGGGACGGTGAGCACTTCAGTCTTGCCCCACCGAAAGCCGGAACCGTACCAGGAGGTCGACACCGCATGTCTGTACTGGAACGCGCCAGGGAACTCCAGCCCGATCTCGTGCGGCTCCGCCGTTCGCTCCACCGCGAGCCGGAGCTCGGTCTGCGGCTGCCGCGCACACAGGAGAAGGTCCTCGCCGCGCTCGACGGCCTCCCGCTCGACATCACGCTCGGCCGGGAGCTGACCTCCGTCACCGCCGTGCTGCGGGGCGGCCGTCCCGGCGGGGCGGTCCTGCTCCGGGGCGACATGGACGCACTGCCGGTGGACGAACTCACCGGGGTGGAGTACTCCTCCGAGGTGCCGGGCCGGATGCACGGCTGCGGCCACGACCTGCACACCGCCGGCCTCGTCGGCGCGGCGACCCTGCTCGCCGACCGCAGGGAAAGCCTCCAGGGCGACGTGGTGTTCATGTTCCAGCCCGGCGAGGAGGGATACAACGGCGCGGGCGCGATGATCGACGAGGGCGTCCTGGACGCGGCGGGCAAGCCGCTCGACGCGGCCTTCGCACTCCACGTCTCGGCCAACCGGCTGCCGGGCGGCTGGGTCGCCTCCCGGCCCGGCACCGTCATGACGGCGTCCGACGTCCTGCGAGTGACGGTGCGGGGCGAGGGAGGACACGGATCGGCTCCGCACCACGCCAAGGACCCGGTGCCCGCGGTCTGCGAGATGGTGACCGCCCTGCAGAACTGGGTGACACGCACCTTCGACGTCTTCGACCCGGTGGTGGTGACCGTCGGACGGCTGCACGCCGGTACGCAGCAGAACGTCATCCCGGACACTGCCGAGTTCGAGGCGACCGTACGCAGCTACTCGGAGGCCAACCACGAGCGGCTGGCCCAAGGACTGCCCCGCCTCGTGCGCGGGATCGCGGCCGCCCACGGCCTGGAGGCGGACGTGGAGTACCAGATGCTCTACCCGGTCACGGTCAACGAACCGGCCGCGACGGAATTCGCCCTGCAGACGGCACGCGACCTGTTCGGCACGGGCGAGGTGTGGCACGCCCCGCAGCCCGCCAACGGCTCGGAGGACTTCTCCCTGGTGCTGAACGAGGTTCCCGGCGCGATGCTGATGGTCGGCGCGGCGCCTGAAGGCGTGGACGTGGAGAAGGCGCCGCAGAACCACTCCCCTCGGGCCCTGTTCGACGACCGGGTACTCCACCGCCAGGCTGCACTGCTCGCCGAACTCGCGGAGCGGCGACTTGCCGCAGGGGCGTCCGTATGAGGGCGACTGGCGGGGCGGAGGGGCGGGGGTGTCCGGCGGGGCGGGGAGGCTGTGGCGCCCGGCGGGGCGGGGAGACGGTGGCGCCCGGCGGGGCGGGGAGACGGCGGTGTCCGGCGGGGCGGGGAAACGATGGCGCCCGGCAGGGCAGGGGAGACGATGGCGCCCGGCAGGGCAGGGGAGGCTGTGGCGCCCCGCGTCACCGCCGTCGTCGGCCTGCTGGTCGTCTTCGAACTGGTCGGCGGCTTCCTCCAGGGGTCGGCCCCGGCACTGGTGCCCGCCGTACAGGACTGGCAGTCCATCAGCGCGTCGCAGGCACAGTGGTACATGGCGGTCCAGTTCCTGGCCGCCGCAGTGGGAGTGCCGGTCTTCGGACGCCTCGGCGATCTGTACGGGCACCGCCGACTGCTCCGTATCGCGCTGGCCTGCATCGCGGCGGGCACCGTCCTGGTGGCCCTCGCCCCGAACCCGGCGGTACTGCTGGTGGGCCGTGCTCTCATGGGCCCCCTGGCGGCGCTGCTGCCCCTGGAGATCGGCCTCGTACGGGACCGGCTCGACCTCGCGGGCGCACGGCGGGCGGTGGCGCTCCTCGTCGGCGCGCTCACCTTCGGCTCGCTCCTCGGCCACGGCCTGGCCGGCCCCCTGCTCGCCCTCACCAGCGGCGTCCAAGCGACCCTCCACGTCCTCGCCGCGACCGCCTGCGCCTGCGTGGCCCTCTCGTACTGCGCGATCCCCGAGTCCCGGACGCGCGCCCCCGGCCGTATGGACTGGGCAGGAGCACTTCTGCTCGGCCTGGCGCTCCTGCTGTTCCTCGGCACGACAGCGCGAGGCCAGGCCTGGGGCTGGACCTCGCCGCTCACCCTGGGCGGCCTCGTCCTCTCCCTGGCCCTGCTCGCCTGGTGGGTCCGGCTCGAACGGCACCGGCCCCACGCCCTGGTCGACGTCCGCGCAGTGGCCCACCCCCGCTCCGCGCCGTACTACGTCTCCGGTTTCTTCTTCGGCGCCGTGATGCTGGGCGGACAGGCGGTCGGCATCTCCTACCTCGCCGCCTCGACGACCGACGAGGGATACGGCTTCGGGCTCACCTCCTGGGAGATCAGCGCATGGGGCGCCGCCCCCCACATCCTGGCCTTCACCGGAGCGAGCCTCGTGGCCCGAGTGGCGGCCCGCACCGGCTACCGCCGCGTCCTCCTGCTCGCCTTCACCCTGATGGCCGCCGGCAACGCGGGGCTGATCGCCGCCCACACCACGCTCCCGCTCTTCGCCCTTGCCTCCGCCGTTTCCGGCTTCGGCATGGGCCTGGCCCTCGGCGGCCTCCCCACCCTGATCGCGGAACGCAGCACCCCGGACCGCACCGCCAGCGCCACCGCCGTCTACAACAACCTCAAAACCCTGGGCGGCAGCCTCGCGGGCGCGGGCTCGTCCGTCGTCCTCGGCTCCCTGACCGTCCGGAACACGGACGTCCCGGCCCTCTCCGCCTATCTGACGATCTGGGGACTGAGCGCCTTGCTGTGCGTGGGCGCACTCACTCTCCAAGTCCTGACCACTCGTGAGCCGGATGCCCCGGGCGCGACAAGGAATGGAGACTTGGATACGCGGGACTTGGATACGCGGGACTTGGGCACGCGTGGCTCGGACACGCGCGACTTGGACAAGCCTGGCTCGTACACGCGCGACTCGGACACTCGTGGCTCGGACACGCGTGGTTCGGACACTGGTGGCCTGGAGACTCGTCCCTCGTCCGCACAGTGACGCGGGCACGCCGGCCGGAGCGTAGCGAGCGACACCGGAGAGCCGTTCCGATTCGGCCATCTCGCCCGTACCAGTGCCGAACCGATCACCCCTACTGGATACTCCACTGTCCAACCGACAGGGATGCCTCTCCAAGGGGGACTCATGAGGCGCGCCATCTCGCACATACCCACATACCTCAGCGCCGTCTGTGCCGCCGCCGTGGCGACGGTCTTGGCCACCTCCACCTCCACCTCCGCCTCCGCGGCAGCGGACACCGGCCCCGAGCAGGACAATTTCCTTCCCGCCATGGTCCATTCCATCCTCCACCTCGACATCGATCCGCCGGGCGCCAACGACTGGAACTGCCGTCCCAGCGCCTCCCACCCGCGTCCGGTCGTCCTGGTCCACGGCACCTACGAGAACCGCTACAACAACTGGGCCCGTATGTCCCCCGAGCTGAAGGCCCAGGGGTACTGCGTCTACGCCCTCGACTTCGGCGACACCGACGACGCCGCAGTGGCCCTCGCCCCCACCGTCAAGGGCTACGGAGACATCAAGGCATCCTCCAAGGAGCTCGCCTCCTTCGTGGACAAGGTCCTCGCCGCCAGCGGCTCCGACCAGGTCGACCTGGTCGGCCACTCCCAGGGCGGAACCCTCGCCCGCTGGTACCTCAAGGCCGACGGCGGCGCGAACCCGTCCGACCCCTCGAAGAACAAGGTCAAGAAGGTCATCCAACTCGGCGCGACCAACCACGGCACCACCATGAGCGGCATCTCGACCCTCGCCGACAAGCTCGGCATCCTGGAACCCGGCCAGGTGACCGTCGGAAAAGCGGGCGTCCAGCAGTACGAGAAGTCCGACTTCATCAAGGAACTCAACGCCGACGGCGACACCGTTCCCGGCATCGACTACACCGTGATCGCCACACAGTACGACGAGATCACCACCCCCTGGCAGAGCACCTTCATGACGGCCGGCCCCGGAGCAACGGTCCACAACATCACCCTGCAAAAGGGCTGCTTCATCGACCTCTCCGCCCACCTGAGCATGTCGTACAGCCCGCGCGCGATCGGACTGGTCGAACAGGCCCTGGACCCCTCGGCCCCGGCAGCTCCCTGCGTGCTGAGAGCACCGGCCTTCTGACACGGGCGGGTGCGGAGGGTGGTCGCCGAGCAGGCTGTGTCGACGATGTCCTGATAGAAGCAGAAGCAGAAGCAGAAGCAGAAACAACCGAACCGAACCGAACATCGTTGCAGCAGCTCGGCGAACACGATCCGATCGCTGACGCGCCCGAGGGCGTACGTGACTACGGGGCGTACGCGACCGTGGGTGTACGCGCCCGGGGGCGTACGCGCCCGCAGGGCCTCATTTCCGGCCCGGGGTCCACTTCATGCCGAGTCGGTACGCGCGGGAGATCACGTCCTGGACGCCGGGACCGTCCGCCGGGGTGAACCACCGCACCTCGCGTCCGATGACGAGTTCACCCCTCTGGCGCTTGATGAGGGCGATGGCGCACGCGCGCGCCTGCGGCGGGCACTCGTCCAGAACCACCCGGAAGCGGTCGCCGCGGTCGGAGGTCAGGGTCACGACCGCGTCGAGGCCGCGGAAGTCGCCGGACCCTTCGTAGATGTAGACGAAGAGCAGGAGTTTCTGGAACTCGGCCTGGTGGTCCAGGTTGATGACCAGGTTCTCTCCCGTCTCCCGGGCCCCGGTCCGGTCGTCCGCGTCGAGGGCGACGTACGGGAAGCGGTCCACCGCGCCGAAGGCGTTGCCCAGGGCCTGGACCACGGTCTTGGAGCCGTCGGTGCAGCGGATCATGCAACCGAGGTCGAGATCCACCGTCCCGGCCGTGGCCGACCGCAGCGACGCCCGTATCCGGCCGAACAGACCACGCGCCTCACCGGCCGCCCGCTGCGCGGCGGCCTGCGGCGAGGTCCAGTTGAGGTTGACCCTGATCCGTCCCGAGGTCACGCCGTGCTTGTCCAGGGAGACCGTGGGCGAAGCCTTCGTCAGGTCCACGGTGGTGGGCTTGGTCATGCGGCACCTTTCGAAGGAGATCAGGAGATCAGGAGATCAGGAGAGTCGAGGTGGTCGAGGTGGTCGAGGTGGCCGGGGGAGCCGGGGTGGTCGACGACCATACAGGCGGGGCGTGAGGCACCGCAGGGAATCGGTCGTCGACGGCTTGACGCGAGGACGGCCCCGTCGGCCGGGCGGCCGTTAGGGTGAGGGTGAGGGCCGTTGGGGAAATCCGAGCGGAGCAAGTGGAGCAAGTGGAGCAAGTGGAGCGCGGAGAGTCGTGGGCGGTCTTACGGAAGCGAAGCTGAGGGCGCTGGCCGGGGAGCGTTCGTTCGAGCGTGGACTCGCCTATGTCGACGAAGTGTCCGGGGTCGAGTTCGGTGACGGCTGGATCAGGGCATCGGTACGCGGCACGGAGCGGTACGAGGTGGAACTGCTCCTGGGCGGGCGCGGGAAACTGACCGGCACGTGCGACTGCCCGTACGGCCAGGAGGGCAACTTCTGCAAGCACCTGGTCGCGCTCGGTCTGACGGTGATGGCCCAGGAAGCCGACCTGCCTCGCAGGCGGAAGGCGGCCCGGGACCGGACCCGCGGCCTCGACGCCTGGCTGACCGGCATGTCCCGGGACGATCTCCTCGCTCTCGTACGGGAGGAAGTGGCCGAGGACCGGAACCTGCGGAGGCGTCTGGAACTGCGGGCGGCGAGCGCTCGCGGCGACGTGGCCGGGATCCGTTCCCGTATCCGCCAGTCGCTCGACATCGGCCCCTACGCCCAGTACGGCTACGTCGAGTACGCCGACGCCCGTGCCTACGCCGACCAGGCCGGGCAGGCGGTCAAAGCGATCCGGTCACTCACGGCCTCCGGCCGGGCGGCCGACGCGACGACTCTGGCCCGGGAGGCGATCGGGATGCTGGCAGCCGTGGCCGAAAGCGTCGACGACTCCGACGGCCGGCTCGGGGAGATCGGCGCCGGCCTGGCCGACGCCCACCACGAGGCCTGCCGCGCGACCGGCCCCGACCTGGAAGAACTCGCGCACTGGCTGGTGACGCACGCTCTGGACGACGCGGCCCACCTGACGGACATCGACCCGCTCGACTACGAGGACCTGCTCGGCGAGCGGGGGATGACCGCCCTGCGCCGGCACGCGATCGAGGCATGGCGGGCGAACCGTACCGGCTGGGCCGAGAAGCACCTCGTGCAGCGCCTCGCGAAGTCGGGGCGGGACATCGACACGGTGATCGCCGTCCACGCCGCCGACCTCGCACCGAACGGCCACACCCATCTGCTCATCGCCCGCGAACTCGACACCGCCGGCCGCCCCGCCGAAGCCCTGGACTGGGCCGAGCGCGGCATCCGGGAGACCGCGGACCTCACCACCGTCGACACCGCCCTGATCGACCACCTCGCCGACCACTACACCCGAACCGACCGCCCCGCCGACGCTCTCCGCCTGCGCCGCGACCACTTCGCAGCCCGCCGCACCCTGCTCACCTACCAACAGCTGCGCACCGCGGCCACCGCCGCCGCGCGCTGGCCGACCGAGCGCGAGAAGGCACTCGCGCTTCTCCACACCGACGCCGAACGGGCTGACACGCGCGGTAGCCAGCTCCTCGTCGACATCCTCCTGGACGACGGTGACATCGACGCCGCCTGGCAGACAGCCGACGAGCACGGCGCCCACGACTCCCAGTGGCTCACCCTCGCGAACCAATCCCGCCCGACCCGCCCCGCAGACGCCCTCAACGTCTACCTCCGCCTGGCCACCCCCCTCACCCACAAAACCGGCACCCCCACCTACGAACAGCTCGTCAACCTCCTCCTGAACATCCGCGACTGCCACCACCACCTCGGCACACCGGACCACTTCACCACGTACCTCACCGACCTGCGCACCGCCCAGAAACGCAAGCGGAACCTGATGCGACTGATGGACGAGTACGGGCTATGACGCGTCAGGTCTGTCTTGTCGACGTCGCCAAAGGGCTTAACTGAACCGTTTTCATCCGGAACGGTCGATGCCGAGGCCCCACCCGGACGCGCTGATCGACTTCAACGCCACGTTCCAGGACTACGGGCCGATCATCCACGACGGCGGCACCCGTCGAACATCACCGTCGGATCCTGCTGCCGCTGAATCTCCTCGTACGAGAGGTCAATGCTCAAGCCCGTTCCGATGAAAGATCACTGCTCAAGATCCTTCCGACACCGCTCGTGCCGGCAGCCGTCGTCTCGCCGGTGCAGCCGCCGCAGGTCCTGCAGAGCGGCGACGGGGAACGGGTGCCGCACCCACTTCTCCAGGTACCCGTCCTCCCCGTGTTCCCGCAGCACGGTCTCGGCCGCTTCCACCACCTTGTGTCCCAGCACGCTACGAGGCTGGGCCGAGCTCCAGGAAAGAGTCCCGCCCGTCTCGTCGGATGATCCCCAGCTCGTCGCCCCGTCCGGGAACCAGTAGACGGCGATGGACACGTCCAGCTCCTGGCGCCGCAGCACCCACCTCATCTCCACGGGCTCGAGGTCGAACGAGACGCGCTGCTCGGTCGTGCCTCCGTACAGCCCCGTCACGGCATACAACAAGTCGGCAAGGGCGTCCGTGCAATAGCCGACATGGACCCGATGTTCCGAACCGCCGTCGGCAATCCGACACGTGGCCCACCCCGCGCCGCCCAGCTCCCAACTGAACTGAAGATCACCCGCCATTCGCGTCCCTCCCCAGTAGATCGCGACCCCGTCACCGGTGGATGGGGACCGCGTAGATGATCCCGTAGAGCACCCTTGTAGAGGGCAGCGGGTACGACGGTGTCCGCCGTCTCGACCGGTCGCCCTTGGTCGCTGGAGTACGCCCGCCGGGCGTGCGTGACGAGCGCGGCCTTCTGGATCCGGAAGAGCGACGCTTCCTCGGTGGTCGCCCGCTTCGGCGATCAGCCCGTACGAGAGAGGGGACGAGAGGGTGAGCGGCGGGCCGGGACCGGAGGGCACGGACCTGGCACCGGGCCAGGTCGAGGAAGCGGCGTTCGCCGTCGGCCTGGCCGTGCTCGGGGTCACGCACACCTAATACACGGAGGGGGACGGGGCGCGGGCCGTCGGGTTCTACTCGCTGACCGACCGCTCGTGGGCGGCCGCGAAGTGGCCGGACGGCGGAGGGCCGGGCGAGGCGTACCAGGCCGGGGCCCGGCGGCAGTGGGAGCTGTGGGACGAGGTCACGACCGTATGCGGCTGGTGGGAGGAGCGCGGGCGGCCGGATCGCGACCGGTTCGGCCTCACGGCTACCCCTACTGGTGCTACATCATGGCTGGACGAACCCGGTGATCTCCTGCCCGGGTGCTGACGGGAAGGGGCGACGACACGTGACCGAGAACGGGTCCGACCCGCATGGGTAAGCACCGCCGCCCCGGCCCGCCGGACCAGCCGTCACGAGCCGTCCCGCAGGTGGACCCCTCCAACCCGCTCGCGGCGTACCACAAGCGCCGTCGGCCCCCGCTGGACATCTACCGTCGTCACCGGCCCGCACACGGCGGAGGCGGCCACCTGCGCCCCGGCGAGCCCAGGGTGTTGGAGGAGTGGGACGGCTTCACCTACCAGATCGTCGGCACCGCGCCGACCCTCGCGGCAGCCCGGCAGTGGGCGGACACCCAGACGAGTCATTCCGAATGATCACCTGTTCGTCGACGATGTCGCGATCAACGTCGAGGCCGCCCAGACGGCGGGCATGCAGGCGCATCTGTTCGAGGACAACTCCAGGACCATCACGCGCATCGCAGCCCATCTGGATGCCGGGCCCTTGGCCTCAGGGCGGGTTCTGCTCGGATGACGTCGGCCTGGTGGCCGGTCTTCGCGGTTCCCGGCCAGGCCTTCTGGGCAGTTTCGCGCGCCTCCAGTACGACGGCGTCCGCGGTCAGAGTGCCCGCTCGCCGGGCTGTGGCCAGCCCGGCGACCAGGTGTTTCGTGCGCGATATGCCGGCCCGGCAACAGCACCTCGATCAGTGCTCGGGTACCGTCCCTCTCGCCGTGGACCTTGTGGGCAGCGGAGCGGCCCACCAGGGGTCATGGACCGGCGTGAATCTCCCGGCGGAGCGGGCCTGCTCCAGGGCGGTGGCGCCGGGGAAGGCACCTGGCTGCGGAAGCAGCCGATCTGGCCCTCGACCCCGCCCTTCTCGTGGGCGCCCTCGATGCCCGGGGGCGGCAGCAGAAGCTCTCGATTCCGAACCTCCGCGGGTTTGTGGAAACTGAAGGTGGTCCAGAGGGAGTACGAGCGTTCGTTGCAGCCGAATCGAGGGATGGAGGCGTGGGTTCAGAGGGATATGCCGGGTCGACTGCGAGGCTGTGGCGCGCAAAGTCCCGTAGCGGATGACGCCGGTGGGGAAAACCGGTCGACAGGCGACCTGCGACGCACTGTGATGGCCCCAGCTGCTCGCCGCCGGGGCGGGCCGACTCCAGGAGTTGCTCTTGGCGACTGAGAGAACCGCGGCCATCCGCCCCGCGATCGATGCCGCGCTGGTCGGGCGCCTGGTCGATACGCAGTTCCCGCAGTGGGCCGCTCTGCCCCTGGAACTGCTCGATCCGGCCGGCTCCGACCATGTGATCTACCGCTTGGGCGAGGAGCTGTCCGTCCGGCTGCCCCGCCATATCGGCGCCATCGGGCAGGCCAGGAAAGAGTTCGAGTGGCTGCCCCGGCTCGCCCCGCACCTGCCACTGGCTGTCCCGGTGCCGGTGGGGATGGGGGAGCCCGACTTCGGCTATCCGTGGCCGTGGGCGGTGTCCTGCTGGTTGGACGGCGAAGTGGCGACCGCCGAGGCACTGGCCGATTCGTCCGAGGCAGCCGTCGAACTGGCCGGGTTCCTGGCCGCCCTTCAGCGGTTCGAGCCCGAGAAGAACCCGGCCCTGGGCAACCCGGCCCGAGGCAACCCGGCCCTGGGCGTCGGCGAGGATCTCACCGTCCGGCCGCTGGTCGCACGGGATCGGGCGACACGGGCCGCCATCGCGGAGGTCGGCGGCGCGTTCGACGCTGCGGCCATGACCGAGCTGTGGGACGCGGCGATCAACGCCCCCGGATGGGATGGTCCTCCGGTCTGGTTCCACGGCGACTTCCATACCGGCAACCTGCTGACTGTCGACGGCCGCCTCAGCGCAGTCATCGACTTCGGCGGGCTCGGCATCGGCGACCCGGCCTGCGACCTGACGATCGCCTTCACCCTGATGTCGACTCGGAGCCGGGCCCTCTTCCGCGCCGCGCTCGGCGTGGACGACGCCACCTGGATCCGGGGCCGCGGCTGGGCACTGGCCACGGCCCTCAACGCCTACACCCACTACGCCGCCGTCAACCCCCGGGTCGCCGCACAGACCACCCGTCAGATCACCGAGGCCCTCATCGGCTAGGAGCGTGTCCCAGTAACGGGCGGCAAGCAGCTCCGCAACGGCGCCGACGTGAAGGCAACCGATCCCTTCGGCCGCCTGTGGGTCATCCAGTGCAAGCACCACAAGGCCAGTCTGGCGGGCGCCGCCGTCGCGCCTTCGGGTCCTGACCGCAGCCGTCAGCACACCGTTCGTGCCCAGGAGACCACGGAGCGCGTCTTCATGTGGAAGGCCATCCTGGAGACCAGTGACCAGTGGTCCACCGCCGACGCCTTCGAGTACGGCTACGCGCCCTGGCTCGTCACCGAGGCCTGCGCTGGCGATGCCGGCCCGGACATCCACGACGCTGGCCCGGACGTCCACGACGCCGGCCCAGACGTCCACAACGCCGGCCTCCTCGTAGCCCACCACCTGATCGGACCCGGCCACCAACTCGTCACCAGCGACTACATGATCGGCCAACTCGCTGCGTACGCCGGGACCCCGGTGCTGGAATAGCCCCATGGCCGACACGCTGTACGACACCGACCTGATCATCATCGGCGGCGGCCCGGCCGGCTGCGCCGCTGCCCGCATGGCCGCCAGCGTCGGCATGCGCTCGATCCTGATCGAGCCGGACCGGCTGTGCCGCAACCTCTACCGGATCCCGGCCTTGAACAACGTCCTCGGCGGCTACACCAGCGGCCCCGAGCTCGCCGACTCCATCGTCGCGGAGCTGAAGAACACGGAGCTGTGCCGCCTCGAACTCGGCCGACACGTCACCGAGCTCCGCGCCGACGACGACCGGGTGACCATCACAGTGGACACCGGCACCCGTCTCACCGCCCCGTACGCCATCGTCGCCACCGGCGTCGGCCCCCTCCAGCCCCGCGACACCTCCTGGATCACCGCCCCCAGCGGCCTGACCCCGCCCCCGCTCTGGCAGGCCGAGACGGACGACGCCGAGGGCCGCACCCTCCTCGTCCTCGGCGGAGACCGCCCGATCGGCACCTTCCTGCGCGCCCACCCGACCACCGAGACCCGCCTGCTGGTGGCGTACCCGGCGGCCGACGCGTACAAGATCGAAGAGATCCGGGAGGACCCCCGAGTCGTGCTCCTCCCCGTCGAGCACCTGACGCTGAGCTGTGGGGAAGGCGCCTCGGTGTCAGCGGAAGCAGCGGGCCAGGGCGGCGCCCGGCAGACGATCAACGCAGATGCCGTCTACCTCAGCATTGGAAACGCGCCGACCGCCCCGCCCGGTGACCTGACCCGCGACGCGGACGGCTACTGCCCGCCTGCCGATCAGCACCCCCGCGTCATCGTGGCCGGTGACCTCCGCTCCGCCCGCTACCAAAGGATCATGACCGCCATGGGCTCCGGCAGCGAGGCCGCATTGCGCGCCTACTACGCGGCCAGGGAACTGCTCACCGAGGGCTGAGACCACGTCGGCCTGATCCGACGGCTATGGCACTCAGAAGGGAAGAGCCTCGCTGATCGTTTCAGAGTGAGTGAGTGAGTGAGTGAGTGAGTGAATGAGTCGGGTGTTGTGTTCGACGATCTTGGTCGTCGACGGGGCTTGAGTGTAGGACTGGACCGAGGCCGGTATCCGGCCACGCCTGTACGAACGAGGCGCCGACCTCTGCCACGGGCTGCTCGAACTGGCCAGCAGCCTTCGAGGGCCCGTTCCGTAAAACATGCCTCGCAAGCAGCTGGCGAGGTCTTCTACCAGCTCAACAATCCCCGTGCGTCAAGGGAACGGGTGCAGGCGCTGGCTCGGACCAGGAGGGGCGAAACTCACCCCGTTCTCGTCGAGTGCGTTGAACACGGTCACGCGACCCGTCTCGAAGGCGAAACTGATGTCGACGTTTCCCTGAGCGACGTCCCTACCAGTCCATTCGAGCAGTTCGGCCCCCACGAGCGGCAGTCCCCGCAGAGCCTGCAACCCGGGAAAAGGTTCGGGCCGCCACTGGAGGTCGAAGCCGGGCCACCGGACTGGACGGGCGGGGTCGACCGTGTTCCACGTCAAGGAGAGATCGCCCAGCTTCTGGTAGTTGATTTCGACTTGCTGGCCATCGAAGTCGAACAGCACCGGGCAGTCGCAGAACCACTCGTCATCCCTGAGGTCCCAGACCATCCAGACGCGCGTGAGCACCCGGCCGGCAAGATCCCGCAGACGATGCCCATGTTCCTGTACGACGCCATCGCGGCTGTCCAACCATGCCGGTCGGTAGCCCGCGATGCCGAAATCGAACATGACGTCATCTTGCCAGAGGCGCCCTCCTCGGATCAGAACGGCCCCGAGCGGCGACGTGCGCCCGCTGCGCGTGCTCGAGATCGACGAGGAGTTCGGGGAGGCGTCCACGGCGTCGATCCGGGCCGGGCGTGGTGCACGGCATGGTGCACGGCGAGGTGGGCGGCATGACGGGCGGCGCCGGCGCCGAGGCCGGCCAGGGTCTTGCCGGTGAGATCGCCGAGGACTTCCGGGCCCGGCCCGTCGTTCTGGCTCCAGGACAAGCGGAAGGAGTCGGGGACGGTGTAGTCCTGCTGGGCGCGGATACGTCCGTAGCGGTGCCGTAGGGCTGTGGTCGTCGCCCGCGTCACCCTGGCGGCATCGCGTAGGAGTGGCTGTCGGTTCGGGAGAAAGCCGCTCGGGTGTGCCTCAGGGGGCCCAGACCGTGAGTCCGAGCCCCGAGGCTGTCACGTGAGAGGTCACTGCGAGTTGTTGCCAGGGGAGTAAGGGCCGCAGGTGCTGGAGTCCTCCCACAGGGGAGGTCCACCTCCCAGCCGGTGCGGGCGACGAGGTCGGCGCTCTTCATGACCGATCCGTCGTTCTTCATCTCGACCTTGGGAACGTGATGGAGGAAGAGCCCGGCGTCGTACTGGTCACACAGCCCGGCGTAGGCGACGGTGTCGAGGATGACCGTGTGGACGCCGATGCCCACGAGCTTGCTCGGGGCGAGGCCCAGGCCCTCGCCCCGGTGGTTCATCGCGGTGAGCAGGTAGGCGTAGCCCTGGCCGAGGGCGCGGGCCGCCATGACGGAGTCGTACGGGTAGACCCGCATCAGCAGGCCGACCTGCTTCTCCCCTGCTTCTCCCAGAGATCGGTCGGCAGGATGGCGCGGGGGAGCGGGCGGGGTCGGTCACACCAGAAGAGGCGGTACCACGGTGCGGGAGCGGCTCCAGGTGGTCTCACGCTACCTCCGGGACGCTACCGACGGTTGCTGGCGGCAGCCTGACGTGCGTATACGCATATGCATACGCACAAGGCGCGAACTCGCACTCCCCTACGATGCGGCCGACTGCCCCGCGACATCGACCGTGCGAAGCACGACGGCTGTCGCCGAGGCACCGCGCTGTCCCACCCCAGCAGCGCGCAACACAAGATCCGCGACACCGCCCTTCGCGATCCGCGCCCATCACCTGAACTGACCAGCAGCCCCCACGGACAGAGCCCGTTGCCAGAACCCGTACGCGAACCCGTAACGGGGACGCTTCAACAGCTCACAGACCGGCGATGTCCCTGACCTTCTTGAGCGCGGAATCGAGCCTGTCCACCACAGCGTTGCGCTGCGTCACGCGCGCCGCCCGCTCTGCCGGCACCAGTCGCGCGGCAACTTGTACGGCATAGGTGTCCGGGTCACCGAACGCCGTCCGAGGGTGCTCCCCGGTATCCGCGCAGTGCGCCGTGACCTCCTTGACCGCCTGGAGTACTACCGCCCGGTCCACGCCCGGCTGCATGGCCAGCCGCACCTGGAAACGCGCCATCCACTTCTCGCGGTCCTTCTCCTCCGCCGCGTCCGCCCTCTGGTCCTTCTTCGTCACGTGCTCTCCTGGGGTGATCGGCAGCTGTCCGCCATGGAGTCAGACGCGGGGGCTTCGGCAGGGGTTGCGCGGACGAGCCTCAAGTGACTGCGGAACCGGCGAGCCCGCGGCGGCGACCGAGGTGCCGGTCGGCTCGGCGAGCCGCAGGCAGGGCCTGTTCCCTGGGGCGTACGCCCGACGCAGCGATCCAATCTGATCAAAAAAGATCAATTAGTGAGTCGACCTGACAGGTATAGGTCATGTGATGAATCATCAAAAAAGCTGTGAATAGCATGAGTTGAAGGCTGATGCAAAGACATGACAGGTCAGTTCTCTCCGAGAGGCGGAGCTCATGGCATTCACGATCCACAGACCTCATGTACGGGGCAGAGCACTGCACCGCTTATGGCGAGGCGCAGCCGCGGCGCTGGCCGCCGCGCTGCTCAGCGCCGTCGGGATCGTGCTTCCCGCAGGGCCGGCGCACGCGGCGGGGCCGGGGCAGTTGGTCTACGTCTCCAATGCCGGTGCGGGGACGGTGAGCGCGGTCGACTCGGCGACCGGGTCGACGGTGGCCACCATCCAGGTCGGCAGCGCGCCGACGGGCGTGGCGCTTACGCCGGACGGCTCTCAGGTGTGGGTGGCCAACGGCGCCAGCGACTCGGTCTCGGTGATCGACACCGCGACCAACTCCGTCGCCGCCACCGTCCCTGTGGGGCGTACGCCCCAGTCGGTGGCCATCTCCCCGGACGGGGGGCGGGTGTACGTGGTGCGTACGGCCGACTCCGGCGGGGTCGACGTGATCGACACGTCCTCCCTGGCGGTCATCGCGACCATCACGGCCGGCAGCTTCCCGGACATCGCCGCCCTGTCCCCGGACGGCAGCCGGCTCTACGTCGGGAACTTCTCCAGCAAAACGGTGTCGGTGATCGACACCGCCACCAACACCGTCACCGCCACCGTCCCCGTGGGGAACGCGGCCGGGCTGGCGGTCAGCCCCGACGGCGCTCACGTCTATGTCGCCGACTACAACGACTACCGCCTCTCGGTGATCGACACCGCCACCAACACCGTCACGGCGACCATTCCCGTCGGCAGCCTGCCGCAGAACGTGGCCGTCGCACCGGACGGGGGATTCGTCTACGTCGCCAACCGGGGAGGCAACTCCGTCTCCGTCGTGGACACGGCGACCAACACCGTCGTCGCCACGATCCCGACCGGCGCGGGGACGAGCGGCGTGCTGGCCGACCCTGACGGCACCCGTGTGTACGCCACCAACACCTTCGTCAACACCATGTCGGTGATCGACACCGCGACGCTCACGGTCACCGCCACCGTCCCCACCGGTTCCCGCCCCTGGGGCCTGGCGATGGGCAAGACCGTACTGCCCACCATCACCTCCATCACCCCGGACCACGGCCCGGCCACGGGCGGCACCACCGTCACCCTGACCGGCAGCCACCTGACCGGCACCACCGCCGTCACCTTCGACGGCACCCCCGCCAGCGGCGTCACCGTGGTCGACGACACCACCGTCACCGCGACCGCCCCCGCCCACACACCCGGCACCGTCGGCATCGCGCTGACCGCCAAGGGCCGCACCATCGCCGCCGGGACCTACACCTACCAGCAGCCCGCGCCCACGATCACCGCCGTCACCCCGGCTCAGGGCCCGGCCTCCGGCGGCACCACCGTCACCCTCACCGGCACCGGCTTCACCGGCGCGACCGCCGTCGCCTTCGGCACCATCCCGGCCTCCTCGTTCACTGTCGACAGCGACACGAAGATCACCGCCACAGCCCCCGCCACCACCACGGCCGGGCCGACCGACATCACCGTCACCACCCCCGCCGGCACCAGCACCACCAGCCCGGCCGACCGCTACACCTACACCCGCGACACCACGAAACTCACCGCCCAGCCAGTACTGCTCTCTCTCACCCCCGGACAGCTGAGCGTCAACCTCCACCTGTCAGCCACCCTCACCGACACCACCACCGGCAAGCCCGTCCCCGGCGCCACCGTCACCTTCAAGGTCGGCACCACCACCGTGTGCACCGCCACCACCAACGCCACCGGCACCGCCACCTGCACCGGCCCCTGCCCCGTCCTCACCGTCCTCCTCCACCTCGGCTACACCGCCACCTACAACGGCACCCCCACCCTGGAACCATCCACCGCCACCGCCGGCCTGATCCGCCTCGGCTGACCGGCCCTCCCCCCCCACATACACACGGGCCGGCGCCGAAACCCTCGGCGCCGGCCCTCTCCGTTGCTCCTGCTCCCCCTGCTACCCCTGCTACGGGCACGGCTCGGCCGGCACTCGCACCCCAAGGCTGGGGAGACTGGAGCGTGGGCCATGCCCTAGCCGATCCGCAGCATTCGTACGCGGTGAATAGCCGGCCCGGTCCGTCGGTGTCGTAGCAGGAAACGACCAGCATCCCGTCGCGGCCGAAGAAGCCACACAGCCGACCGGCCTCGTGGTCGACGTCGCCCGAGAAGGCCCACGGTCATCCAGCCCCTTGTCGGTGACACCGTCCAGTACGTACAGCCTTCCGGCGAAGCTGCCCGCCGGTCCTGGTGCGGGAGGCCAGAACCACTACCCCTGAACCAAGCCGGATGGTCTTGATCGGGTGCCCTGCGGACTGTGCGCGGACCGCCCGGGGCCGGCAGGAGCGAAGCCGTCCCACAGAGCCTGTCGGCTTCCGTCACGAGTTCAGCGGTTCCACCGAATCAGCAACCTCGGTTCGGGCGAGTGGGACCGGCCACGCCCGGTACGGCAGCAGGGCCCGGACCGCATGTCGCGATCCGGGCCCTGCCCCATGGGTGCCGCCTTGCGGCGGCGCTGCGTCAGCTCTGTGCGGATGCGTCGCCCGCCTGCCCGGCGCCCTCGGCCGTGCCCGTCTTCTCACGCATCTTGCGTACCAGCTCCGCCTTCTTGTCCGCTGCGTTCTGCCGGTCGAGGTTGCGGTGCGGACCGTTGTTCTGCCGTTCGGCGCGGGACAGCCTCTTGCGCTGGCCGCCGCCCTGGCCCACGGGGTTGTTGATGTTCTTGCTGTCAGTCACGGGTTCTCCCGGTAATGATGTGAAGTGATCTATGGATTCGTCGGTGGGGGACAGGCGGCTACGTCGAAGAACGTCAGCAGAGGCCCGTCACGCTGTCACTCGGGAATCGGCGTCTGGAAGAACATGACAAAGACGTTACCCGCTTCCGTCAGCCCCGCACGCCAACTTTTGCGCCGCCAGGCCTCGGCCGGGCCTTCGGCGAGCGCCCGGGGGTAGGTCCAGATGGACGTTACTGGGCCGCTGCGGGCGCTGTCAGTGGGCTCGAGCACACTCCCGGCAGGGGAGGCGGCCCACGTCACGGCCCTCGCCTCGCTCAAGATCCTCGCCCGACCCGTTGAAGCGCTGACTGCCGAGCGCACGCACGGCTCTGCGTGAAGCTCCGGACGACGAGGTCACTGTCCACCACCCCGGCCAGCGGGCGTTCTACGGAGTCGCCCGGACACCGCGGCCCAACGGCTGATCACGGCGGGAGGCAACCCCGAACGCATGCGGACCGAGGCTCCTTCGCCGCGCTCTGCGGGCCGAGCCAGCCCCCGCCTCCTACGGCAAAACCAACCGGCACCGCCTCTCACGAGGTGGCGACCGGGTAGCCAACGCCGCCTTCTGCCGCATTGCGCTGGTCCGCATATCAACAGACCCCTGCACCCGCGATTACGTGGCACGGCAAACCGGCGCCGGTCGCACGAAGAAGGAGCTCTCCGGCTCTTGAAGCGAGCCGTAGCCCGTGAGGTTTCCTGGCGTCTGCCCCCTTGGTCGCTCACCGTTCCTGCCATCGCCGACCTGTGACCTCTGCGGCAGTTCCGAGAACATCGCCCTCCCCGCTGCAGCACGTCATGCTGGCGTCTGGCCGACCACCGTCTCCAGCTTCGAGCACAGGCTCCGCCGCCACGGCGAACTCGCCGGAGCCTACCGAGAGGGACTCGACGCGGCCTGACCGTTCGGATCGGACGACTCACTCATAGACAGTCGCGGCCTGCAACGCTCGGGCCAGGAAGGTCCAGTCCCCACCGTCTGGAAGCTCCTTCCCGACGTTCCAGTACCAGCCCGGTGAGTCCTGCATCCATCCCGCCAGAGCTTCAAGGAAGCTGCCAAGGGTTTGGTTCTCCCACTCATGACCATTGCGGAGATATTCCTGATGTAGCTCTCGCACGAAGGAGACCAGTTCGTCGCGGCTGCGGATTTCGCCGTCGAGAGTCAGTGACATGAAGCGAAAGTACCTTGCGACTCGGGCTCGAAGCCCTAAGAGGGCATCTGATCAGCGTTCACGCTGGTGTGGGTGGGATATCCGTTTCGATTCGCCAGGTTGGTGAAGATTCTCCCGTGAGTTCGCGGCTCATTTTGTTAGCCATCGCCCAGTGGATCATTGTTCGGGATCTCTGCGGCAGGGCTTCGTAGTCGCGCGCCAAGGCGGCGGTGCTGCATCAGCCAGCCGAAGGTCCGCTTGATCACCCACCTTTTGGGCAGCGGGTGGAAGCCCTTCACGCGCGGTCGCTGCACCACTTCGACGTCGATTCCGAGGCGGGCGCCGTGCTGGATGACGCTGGTATCGACCGGATTCGGCCCAGTCAGCGAACCCCCCTTTTCGCCCGCACCGACGCAGCATCGACTATCGCGGACGTCCAGTCCAGCTCGCCCCTGGCGCCGAGCTCGTCCAGCACCGCCCGGTGCAGCCTGCGCCACAGACCGGCCTCGGTCCACGCGGTGAACCGGCGGTGCGCGGTGGCCGGCGAGACACCGAACGACTCCGGCAGATACCGCCACGCGCATCCGCTCGTCAGCACGTACACCACGGCCGTGAACACCGCCCGCTCGTCCACCGGAGCAGTACCACCGCCCTGCGGACGGGACGTGAACCTCGGCGCCAACGGAGCTGCCAAATACCATAGTTCGTCCGGAACCCGCCGACGCGACAGATCAACCCTCACGATCGAGCATCTGGCGCTTGATCATCTTGATGCGGTTGACATGGCCTTCGACGACGCCCGAGTTCCAAGGAAGGGTGAGGCCGGCGATGACGGCTTCGCGGTCGCGGTCGATGCCTGCGGCGAGCGTGTGGAGGTTGGGGAGGTCGTCCCGTCTGACAGCTTTGGTAGAGGTAGGAGCGAACGCGCTGGTAGTTGCCCTTGTAGCCGAGCGGGATGATCTCCTTCCACAACTTCCAGACGTTGGCGCAGCCCTCGTTCCAGCGGTCGTCGAGGTGGGTCTTGAAGTCGACGAGAACGGAGGGCCGGGCCTGCCATTGACCGGTGAACAGGTCTTCCAGCCGGAGCAAGGCCTCTTTCACAGTTCCGAACTGTCGGCTCTGTCAGTCCCACCACGGTTCGCTTTCAGGTAACTCCCCAAGCAGATCCGGGGAGCCAGCAGTAGCTCACAGTGCGCGGCTCACAAACCTGAATCAGGGCCACAACCCTGCGGATAGGGCCATGCCAATCAGACTGTCAGCCTCGGAGGAGCAAGTCTGCGAGCTCCCTCACGCGGCTGGTAGTGATGCCCTCACGCTGCTCGATCGCGAGGGGGTGGTCGGTAGGTTCCACTTCGATCAGCGGGCGCTGGCCGACGGCGCGGGTGTGGACGTGGGTCTTGAGGTGGAGCGTGGAGTGCGGATAGACGGGCAGCTCGGTGGAGAGCCAGCCGAAGTATGGAGGCTCCTGCTCGCGTGCCGGGTCGTTCCAGAGGTCGTGCGTTCGGGCGAAGTTCGCTTCGCTCAAAGAGACCCAGACCCCCCAAGAGAACATGTCGCCGCTGTCGCGCACCGGTATCTCGATCAGGCCGTGGACGAAGAAGTGCCGACCTTTGATCATGCATTGGTCAGCGGTCAGTTCGCTGTCCCGCCGCCGGGAGTACCGAGGTTTCCACGCCGCCGGAGCTGGAGACCCATAGGACAGCGGCGGGCCGTCCTCATGTTCTGTGCAGCACGCGCATGCGTGGTGGTGATCAGTAGACATGATGCTGAGCCTAACGAGCTGGTCAGACATATCTTCGGGGGCAAGGACGTACCGCCGTCGGCGCTCGACGCGGCGGGGTTTCTCTTGAGGTGAGCCCACGGTGAGCAAGCCCGTGTCGCCCCGCCCCACGACGCCCAAGCAATAACATTCGCTCTGTCCCGTGACGCTCGGTGACGAATCCACAGAACTTGCGCCGGAACCTCTTCACGTGAACGAAGCCACCCGTGAGCCTTCATGAGCCTGGACGACGAGGAGGACGAGAACGAGGAACTCGGCGAAGCCGCAGCCTGAACGCTTGGGCGAGGGCCGCCGCGGCCTCTCGTTCCTGTGCGGTGCCAGCGCGTGCAACGCCTTTACCACCGCCATCGTCGCCCGCCGACAAGGTCGCTGAAACAACATCAGGCCAGGCGTCGCCGAAGCTCCGTCGCGATCCTCGCGGTCTCGGTCGGTGTCACATCGGCCACCCCGTGTTCCGCCATGAGCGCGTGGAACTGCTGCTGCTCGTAGGGGACCCCGGGCGGCAGGGCGGCGACGTGCCAGTGCACGTGCGGATTCCCCAGTCGGGAGCCCAGCGACAGCAGATACACCCGCTCCGGCGCCAGTACCTCTTCGACCGCGAGCGCCACACGGCGCACGGCCCGCATCATCCGCAGGTAACCGTCCTCGGAGAACCCGCTGACGACGTCCTCCACGTGCGCCTTGGGCGCGACGAGGACCTTGCCCGGCAACGTGGGCCACCGGTCAAGGAAAGCCACGTGATCAGCGTCCTCGTAGACCAGTTCGTGCTCGTAGTCAGGCTCCCCGGCCAGGAACGCACAGACGAAACAAGGCCCCAAACGCGCCCTGGCCTCGTATGCCTCCAGGTCGAAAAGCCTGCGGTCCAGGAACGACATGGCACTCCTTCGGAGAAAGATTCTTCCTGCGGCTCGTCGACGGGCCGCAGGGGGCTGCTCCCCCGTAGGGGACACCGTGTGTCTGGCCGCTGTTCCACCAGCCCCACCCCATGCCGACCACAACGCCGCGCACGGGTCCGGGGGCGCTGCCGGACGCAACCGCTCGGGGAGTCCAGGCCGCCAGGGCGTCGGCGGTGTCGCGGACGTCCAGTCCGTTCGCGGTCTGCCTGACCAGGTCGACGGCCTGTTCCGTGCTCACCTTCACGGGGCGCCCGCCGGTATTGAGGAACGTTGTGGCGGCGATGGCCGCGTAGAGCTCGTTGGAGTGCTCCAGCATCGACGCCGCTCTGGGCAAGAAGTGTCGCCTGCGCGGCTGCTTCCTCGGAAGGGCGGTCGTTCAGGGGCAGAACGACGACGTCGATGCGTGAGCGGGGCATGGGCTCCTCCGGGCCGTCGGGGCCGTGTTGCGGTCAGGGTGTGGGGACGGGGACGCCGGTGAGGTGTTCGGCCTGGCGGGCGATGAGCGGGGCGAGATGAGGGTGGATGCCTCGGGAGCATGCTTGGAGGAGTTGTCCGAGGGCGATGAGCTCTCCGGTCCGGCCGGCGGCCGTGTCCAGGACGTGGGCGAACGCGCGGCGGATTCGGGCGGCGGTCACCGGTGCGGTGAGCGAGTACGCGTGCAGCAGACCGGGGTCGTAGCCAACGGGCAGGCGGCCCCAGTTTTCCCAGTCGAGCAGGACCAGGGGGGGCGGGTGAGGTTGGCCCAGTACAGGTCGGCGTGGCCGGTGGTCGTCTCATGGATGCGGACGGGGGCGATGCCGAGGAAGCGGTGGAAGTTCCGGTCGACCCAGTTCTGCCGTACCGATTCCCGGTCGGTGGGCACCGTGGCGAGCACGTCGAGTGCGGACTTCAGGTCCGCCCACCATGAGTCGGGCAGGGCGATGTCCTGGTCGAGGGCGGGAGTGCCGCTGGTGACCGGGGGGACGGGTACGTACTCGGTGAGTTCGGCGCGGTAGGCGATGTTCCGGGAGGTCCAGTCGAGGACGCCGCGGATCCGCGGTCTGGGCACCGACCGGGGTACGTGCGTGTCCGCGGCCGCCGTCCCCTCCCACAGGCGTCCGCCCGCTTTGTCCACCTCGGCGGACACGACGCGCAGCCAGCAGTTTCCGGCCCGGCGCCCCAGGGTGCGGCCCTGCCATCCCCACACCTCCGGCCCCGACGCGGACACCTGGAACTGCCGGGCGGCGGCCGCATGTGCGCGACGCATCCGTTGTTGACCACCATGCTCTGTCGGTGCGACGAACACCGCCTCGCGTACCGCACGTTCCACCGTCACACCCCCTCCGTCACGACGTCGGCCCCGGGGTGCTCAACAGACCGGGGTGGCGGCACGTCACGCATCGGCCGCCGAAGCGCCGGGCGGCGGGGATCTTTGTCCAGGACGTTGTCGACGGGCAGCGCGTCCTCGTTCAGGACGTTGTCGACGGGCAGCGCGTCGTCGGGCGGGCCGGCCGGGTGGTCGGGGTAGGTCATCGGGTGTCTCCGGTCTCCCGAGGGGCGGGGGTGAGCTGCCAGGTCAGGGCGTCGTTCGGGCTTGCGGCTCGCTGGATGCCGTCGGCGCCGAGATGGATGCGGTAGGCGGTTGGTTCACCGGCAGCCCTCCAGCGGGCTGCGACGTCCTGGATCTCCGCCCAGATGTCTCGGGGCCCGTCGGTCGTCACGTCCCACCGGCCGGTGCCGGCCTCTTTCACGCGCAGCCACGACTTGCACGCGGGTGCGCCGATCGTCAGGTTCTCGGCGCCGAAGTGGCGCACCAGCCCTGGGTGCAGGTGGTCCAGGGCCAGCCACATGCCGCGCGCCGTGTCCTCCGGCGGCGCGAGCCGGCTGCGCTGCGTCCGCCCGGCGGCCGTGGCGATCGTCGTACGGAACCGGGCGGACAGGAACAGACGGTCGAAGCCGGCGGCGCCGGTGCCGGCGCGGTGCCCGAACTCGACTGCGCGCAGCTCCGCCTCCACGCTCCCGTCCGGCAGTCTTTCGATCACGGCCAAGCCCGGCCACGACGGTGACGACGTCCCCAGCGTCATCAGCGCCCGCCCGCCCGGCGCCAGCTGTTCCACCAGAGTCTCCGGGACGCGGGGACGGCGAAGGAGACGAAGATCCGGTCGTACGGGCCCGCAGCGGGCGGCCCGTGGTGCCGTCGCCGGTCACCACGGCCGACCGGTAGCCGAGGGCGGACAGCCGCTCGCCGCCGGCGGCGGTGACGTGCGGGTCGATGTCGAGGGTGACGACGCCGGCGTCTCCGCACACGAAGCACGCCACCGCCGCGGTCACTCCGGCGCCGGTCCCGATGTCCAGTACGCGCTGTCCGGGCCGCAGGTCCAAGAGCTGGAGCAGGTCCGCGGTCATGCCCGTCGTGCTCGACATCGCGGTCATGGCACCGCCGTGGCGCGGCCCGGCAGCACGGCCGAGAATCGGCTCGCCCTCGTGCTGGATCGCGACGCTGTCCCCGCTGTGCAGCCGTTCCAGCAGCTCCTCCCGGTCGGCCGGGCGGGACCAGTCCAGCAGATCCCAGCGCGGCGGGGTCTCGTCCGGGGCGCTGCGACGCACGTATGCCTGGGGCATCAAGACCTGGCGCGGAAGCGCGAGCAGGGCCTCGCGGACCGGCCCCGGCTTCACCTCCCCACTCCTCTCCAGCCGGGCGACCATCGCCGCTCGGGCCGCCTCGGCCCCGTCTTCGCCGATGGCGAGCCCATGCGTCCCCAAGGCGCTCACGAGCCGATGCGTGCCCAAGGCGCTCACCACCCCATCTGCGAGTAGGCGCGGCCGGCGGCGATGCCGGCGATGGCCGTCCGCGTGTAGGGGACGAGCCGGTCCGGGAGCTCGTCCTGCGGCCACCACCGCCAGGTCAGGCACTTGTCGGGCTCGCGGACCTCGGGAACCCCCTTCCAGCGTCGCGCCCTGAACACGAGCTGCATCAAGGGCAGTCCTCCCGGGGTGTCCACGACGTGGACGACGTGCGCGAGCTCCACGTCGCCAGGATCGACGACCAGTCCTGCTTCCTCCCACGCCTCGCGGACCAGACACGCGAGGGCCGGCTCCTGCTCGCACCGTCCGGCGAGGTAGTGCCAGGTGTCGCCCGCGTACTTCGAGTGCGGGTGACGCAGGCCGAGAAGCACCCGGCCTTCGGCGTCTTCGAGGTGGAGGTGGACCCCGACGCCGTTCAGTACGGTCCGGCTGCCCCCGCCCCACACGGGAGGAACCGCGGCCGACCCGTCGTCCGGGGGATTCTCGGCCGCGTGCCGGCGAATCAGGTCCCGGGCGGCCGGACTCAGGCGCAGCCGGTCCAGTTCGTCGGGCGCGAACCAGCGCAGCAACACCCCCTCACGCAGCCGGAGACGGTCGGGGTTGCCGCGCCACCGGCCGGCGAAGACCCGGACCGGGACGCTGAGGCCGTCGACGCTGGTCGCGGCCTCCACGGCGTAGGGCTTCAAGTCCTCGATACGGAGGTCGGGCACCTCCTCGGACAGCTCCCGCAGCAGGGTGCCCTCAAGGCTCTGGTCGCCGTGCGTGCGGCCGCCGCCGAGGAGGGCGAACGCCCCCGACTGCCCGATGACGCCGGGCTTGTGGTCGCGCAGATGCAGCAGGTACCGGCCCTGCCCGTCGTAGATCAACACGGAGGCGTTCACCGGCTCCGGCTGCCCGTCCAGCTGCGCCCGAAGGAGTTTCGCGCGCAGCGTCGGCGAGGTGACCTCCGGCTGCGGGAGCCACTGGGCGCCGGACACCTCCTCGTCCCGCAGCGCGATCGTCGGCGGTTCCTCGTCGGCGAGGTAGAAGACGTAGCGGACGTCGTAGTGGCGGTGGGCCGGTTCGCCCTTGGACGGGTCGGTTTCGATGCCGTGGGCGTCGATGTCGTGGACGTCGATGTCGTAGATGTGGATGTCGTGGACGTCGATGTCGAGCGGAGAGCCGAGCAGCTGCCGGGTCAAGCACAGGGCGCCCGGCGCGATCCCGGCCTCCTCCGACACCTCGCGCAGCGCCGCGGAGAGCAGCGTGCGGTCCCCGGGCTCGACGTGGCCGCCCGGAACGAGCAAGAGGCCGCCGCTGGCCCGGTGCCGGATGTGCAGGACCCGACCCTGGCGGTCGATGACGACGGCGCTGCACGTGATGTGCGCGGGCAGTGTCGCCCGGGCGGTCGCGTCGGCGGGCCGGTCCAGGGCGGCAAGGAGCCCGGCCAGGGCGTCACGCTCGCCGGGGTGCCGGTCGAGGTACGCCTCGACGGTCTTGCGGATCGCGGTGGAGCTGGGTGGCATGGGCGTCGTCTCGCCTTCGGTGTCGTGGGGGCGGGAGGTGGGGGCAGGCTGAGGGGAGGTGGGGCGGTGGTGGAGGCAAGCTGGGGAACGCGGGGTAGCGGGCAGGCTGGGGGAAAGAGGAAGCCGATCTGGTGGATCAGCTCGCCGTCTCATGACCGGACGGCTGGGCGCCACGGGGGCCGGGGACGCCGTCGGGGGTCGGCGCGATCCCGTACTGCGCGGCCTGGGCGGTGAACATTCCCTGATACAAACCGTTCTTGCGGGACATCAGGTCCTCGTGGGTTCCGTCCTCGACTACGGACCCCTGATCGAGGACGTAGATGTGGTCAGCGTGCATGGTCGCGGCGAGGCGGTGGGTGACGAGGACGACCGCGTGCCCTTCCTCGGCCAGGGACCACAGCCCTTGGAACGCGGCGATTTCCGCATGGGGGTCCAGGGCGCTGGTCGGCTCGTCGACCAGCAGGAACGGCGCCTGCCGGTACCGGGTGCGAGGAAGCCGTCCGGAAACAAAGCGTTGCTTCGCAGACCCCAAGATCGTTGATCTTGCATGCTCATATCCCAGCCGGCGTCTCGTCAACTTGCGTCCAGATTGGGGGCTTTGCTCCCTCACCTCAACGAAAGGCAGCGGCGTTTCCTGCTGGCTGCCGAGGCCCGCGAGCTGGGACATGGCGGTATACGCGCAGTATCCCGCGTGGCGGGTGTCAGCGAAACGACCGTTCGCAAAGGAATCGCCGAGCTCGCCGAAGAGTCGACCCCTCTTCCGGCGGGACGCAGCCGACGCCCAGGGGGTGGCCGCAGAAAGGCGACCGAGAAGAACCCGGCGCTGTTGCCCGCCCTGTTGGCGCTGGTCGAGCCGGACGAGCGAGGCGATCCCATGTCCCCCTTGAGATGGACGACAAAGTCGCTGCGAAATCTCGCTTTCGAGCTGACCGGGCAAGGGCATGCGGTCTCCGCGACCACGGTCGGAAGGCTGCTGCGCGAGAACGGGTTCAGCCTGCAGGGCAATGCCAAGACCTTGGAAGGAAAACAGCACCCGGACCGAGACGCTCAGTTCCACTACATCAACGATCAGGTCAAGGAACATCAGGCAGCTGGCGAGCCAGTCATCAGCGTGGACACTAAGAAGAAGGAAATAATTGGTCAATACCACACCCTGGCCGCGAATGGCGACCCAAAGGCGAGCCGATCGATGTTGAGGACCACTCGCTCTTCTTCCGCGGGGACATTCAGCAGGCCATCCCTTACGGAATCTACGACATCGCAGCAAACACGGGCTGGGTAAACGTCGGAGTAGACCACGACACGTCCACTTTCGCTGTTTCCTCGATTCGTCGATGGTGGGAAAATCGAGGCAGAGGCGTCTACCCGAATGCCCAGCGCCTCCTCATCACAGCAGACTCCGGCGGATCGAACTCTCCTCGATACCGACTGTGGAAGTCTGAACTCGCAGCTTTCGCTGAAGAAACTGGTTTGGCCATTACCGTCTGCCACTTTCCACCCGGAACATCGAAGTGGAATAAGGTCGAACACCGACTTTTCTCCCACATCACGATGAACTGGCGCGGACGTCCACTGACCAGCTACGAGGTCGTCATCAAGACCATCGAGTCCACCCGCACTCGCGCTGGCTTGCGCGTCGAGGCCGAGCTCGACACAGGTATCTATCCGATCGGGATCACCGTGAGCAAGGAGTATCTGGAATCCCTGCCGATCCAGCCACATGAAACCTGCGGAGCCTGGAACTACACCGTCCAGCCAAACGGCTTCTGCACTGCCGCACAAAACGGTAGCGGCCCCAGAGTCATCCCGTCGGAAGTGCTGGATATGCTTTCTCATCCAGTACTTACCGGCATGAGCCGGGAAGAACTTCAGCGTCTCATCGAAGTGCTCGCACCAGCCCAGGAGGCCCAGGCCGAGAAACGGGCTTACAACAAGCGAGGTGGAAGGAGGCGCCGCACGAAAGGTGCGGGCGGAATGACGGTAATGACGCCCGCAGCTCGCATTGTGGCCACCCTTGTCTACCTTCGAGAGGTCTGCCCAATGCCTGTTCTGCAAGACCTGCTCGGAGTAGGCCGAAGCACCATGCAGCAGGTTACTCGCGAGACTCGAGTCCTCTTGACGGATCACAACCACCCAGTACGTCCCATCGCGCTCCGACTTCCCAGCACTCAGGCGGTCCGCGACTTCGTCGCGTCCGCTGGCACCCTGAAGGAAGTAGACCCTCAGAAGCATTGCGCCATCCGGCCATCACCGGCATGAGCAGTGATGAACTCGATGCCATTACTACCCGTCTGGCCATTAAGTACCAAGCCCGCCTTCAGGAGATTCGGCGCAAACGACGGGGTGCCGAACTGAAAAAGGACCCAGGCGCAGTTACTGGCCACAGGAAGATCACCGATGAGGGTCGAGTTCTTGCCGCGATCCTTGCTATGCGCCAAGTTGCCACCCGGCCGACGATCGCAGCTCTCTTCAAGGTGAGCCCCCGCACCGTCGGCAACACGCTTGTAGAACTTCGGCCTCTCCTTAAGGCGGACGGATACGACCCCACGCCCGTCCACAGGAACCATCGGTTTCACAGCGCGGAAGAGGTACTTCGGTTCGTCGAGTCCATCGAGGAGTCGAATGTCCATACGAAACCGTGAGGTTGTTTCCGGACGGCTTCGAGCGGATCCCAGCTTCTGCCACTGGCCGCCCGAGAGCTGGACACCGCGCTCGTAGCCCTTGAACACGATCGAGTCCCAGCCGTGCGGCAGGCCCTCGACCAGTGCGAGCACACCCGCTTCGTCGGCGGCCTCGCGGACGCGGACCATGTCCCGGGGACGGTCGCCGGCACCGATGGCCACGTTCGCGGCCGCCGTCATCTCCCAGCGCGGGAAGTCCTGTGCCAGCAAACCGACTTCGGCGAAGACCTGGGCGCGGTTCGCCTCCCGCAACTCGACCCGCTCGCCCGACTCGCCCACCCACCACACATTCCCCTCGGAGGGCAGCAGCAGCCCGGCCAGCACCTTCGTGAGCGTGGTCTTCCCCGAGCCGTTCGCACCTACCAGGGCCGTCACCTTTCCCCGCGGCACGCGCACGCTCACGCCCTTCAGGGAAGGACCGTCGGCACCCGGATAGGTGAACGAGACCGCCTCCGTCCTCACCTCCCGTACCGGCGCGGGCAGCGGCGCACCGGTGAGCGGGATCGCGTTCTCGCCCGCCACCTTGATTGCGTCCTCGGTGTCGGTGAGGAACAGCAACTCCTCGTACAACCGGTTGACCTGCTGCACCAGCGACGTCAGGCGTGCCGTCGACGTACGGATGGCGATCACCGCGGTCCCGCCGACCGCGAGCGGCAGGCCCCCGGTCGCCAGCAACCACCACAGCACGCCGTAGCAGGCCAGCGACGCCACGCCGGCGAACGCTCCCGCGACCAGGTCCGTCGATGCCTGCGCCCCGGCCAGGCGCCGCTGCTCGGCCTCCGTCTGCCGCGACATCTCCTCGTAGCTGGACAGCAGCTTCGCGCCGGCGGCGTGCACGCGCAGCTCGCCGGCGGCATGCGGGCGCGTCAGGTAGGCGAGCAGAGACGCGATCGCCCGGCGGTGGTCGACCCAGTTCATCCGGGAGAGGTAGTCACGGCGCGCGGAGCGGACCGCGCCCCACCCCTGGGCAGGGCGATCGCCAGCAGCATCGGCAACAGCGCCCAGTGCAAGGCCGCGAGCACGACCGCGGCCGCCGCCATGCCGATCACCACATTGCCCACGCCGACCGACAGCCGCAGCATGCTGCGGGCCGAGTCCGTGCCGAACTTCCCCGCCTCCAGGACCCGCTGGACCTCCGGCCGCTCGGTCGCCTCCACCTCTACACCGGTGACCGCCGTGTAGTACCGGGCGGAGACCGCCCGCTCCACCTGCGGTTCCAGCCGCCCCGACATGGCCGTCGACCACGCCGACAGCACGGCGCCGGCCACTGCCGCGACCGCGAGCACCACCAGGGACGGCAGAGCGTCGCGGAGCTTGTCCACGGTCGGACCGTCGGCGAACAACCGTGCCAGGACACCGTTGACCGCCACCAGCCCCCACGCGGCCGTCCCCCCCTGCCCGACCTCGGCCGCAACGACCCCCACCAGCGCACACCGGTCCGCCTGCCAGCCGGTGCGCAGCACCATGCCCACCATGCGCGGCAGCGCGGCCGCCATGTGCCCGAACTTCAGCCGGGTCAGCGGCCCTTCATGACGAACGTACGCCTGGTCGTAGCGCAGCCTTCCCCCGTACAACTCCCGCTCGGCATCCGAGATGCCGTCCGCGGCTCCGGCCTCCGGCGGGCTCACTCCCTCGCCGCTACTCAGTTCGACTGACATCAATGCGTTCCCCCTCATGGACGTGGTGATGGCGTCGCCGTGTTCAACGACGCCACACGATTTCGAGCACCTGTTCCTTTCGGACGGGTTGCCCACCCTGCAATCCAGCGGATTTTCGAAGGTGCGCAGTGCACCGACCCTTGCCGCGCAAGAGCACCCGGTCGGGAAGGGGTTGGCCGAAACGCCGAGGTTCAGTCGTCCTGGCGGCATGTTCAGCAGCAGCTCCGCGCCGTACGACCCACTGGAGTAAGTCCTCTTGGGATGCGTGGAGTTCGGCGGAGGTTGAGGTGGAAGCGGAGGTAGAGGCAGAGGTAGAGGTAGAGGCGAAGTAGCCGGTGGCGGGTTGAAGGCCGGTGATGGGTGGGGGCGGCGACCGGGGGCTGGCGACTGGCGACTGGGGGGGCGGCAATGGCGAGCGCGTGGACGCGTCCGAATAGCCTGGTCCAGCTCCACACCATCTACGTCTTCGTCTTCGTTTTCGTCCCGCCGAAGGTTTCACCAGGGGCCTGACCTGCCAGAGGATCGAGGTCACCTTTCTCGCCCTCCTGCTCCTGGAAGCCACCGGCGGGCTGGACTGACAGCGAGGACGCCGCCGGGGATCATGGCCACGTGAGCGACACGCGAAGGGCCTGGACACCATGACAGAGAAGACCTCCCGAGCCTCGGGCGAAGAGGCTGTTCGCGACACCGACCCAGTCAGCGCTTCGGCCGTCCTGAGCAACGAACCCGGCTCGTTCGCCCGTGATGTGCTGGCCAAGCGCCACCCTGCCCTCATCCAGCAGGTGCGAGACGCCTTCCCGTACGGCCTTCGGCAGCACAAAGCCCTCGACGCCTTGCTCGACGAGATCACCAATGGCGTCGTCCAACCACTCGCCCCCGCGGACCACGACCACCAGCGCTGGGCCGCCTGGGGGCGGGAGCACTTCGGGCGCTCGTGGTACGACGCCCCGTTCCTGTGGGCGGAGAGCTACTTCTACCGCAGGCTCCTCGGGGCGGTCGGATACTTCGGCCTTGGTCCGTGGCAGGACATCGACCCCTTCGCGCCGTTCAAACAGGCCGAGCTGCGAGGCGACGCGGTGGAAGGAGAACTGCGGGCCCTCGACGCGCTCGCGAACGCCCCGGCCGAGGAGCGGGCCACAGCCCTCCTGCACGCATCGCTCTGGGGCAACCGCGCAGACCTCGGTTTCCAGGTCGCGGCGGGGGAGCCGGAAGCGAGGGACGTCGTGGTCTCGGCGCTGGTCGCCGACGACAGCGCCACACTGTGGCGGCTTCTGCCCGCCGGTGCCTCGGCCACCGTGGCCGTGGTGGCCGACAACGCGGGACGTGAGCTGATCCCCGACCTCGTCCTCATCGACCACCTCCTCGAACACGGACACGCCGAGCGGGTCGTGCTTCACGTCAAGCCGTATCCGTACTACGTCTCCGACGCGATGACCGCGGACGTGGTCGACTGCCTCCGCCGCCTCACCGCGGCACCCGGCGAAGCCGGCCGGATCGGCGGCCGCCTCTGGAAGGCCATGGTCACGGAAAGCCTGGAGGTCCGCACCCACCCGTTCTTCTGCGCTCCGCTGCCGTACGAGGAGATGCCCGAGGACCTGCGAAAAGAGTTCGCGGACACCGCGCTCACGATCCTGAAGGGTGACCTCAACTACCGCCGCCTGGTGGGCGACCGGCTGTGGAACCCGACCGTTCCCTTCGCCGCGCGCACGGCCTACTTCCCAGGGGCCGTCGCGGCGCTCCGAACCCTGAAGTCCGACGTCATCGTCGGTCTGGAGCAGGGAATGCTGGACACCCTCGAACAGGCCGGGGCTGCCTGGCGTACGAGCGGCACTCATGCGCTGATCCAAGTGCGGCCGTAGATTCGTGTGCGGAGGACCCTGTCATCCATCAGGAGTAGAGGCGGCCTATCCGAGGTGATGGGGAAGGCGATCGTCGCCCTGCGCCGGGTCAAACACCTGGCCGGGCAGCTGGCTTCCGGCAGCGACAAGGCGATTTTGCTGACTACGTTCACCAAGAACCTGACCATGGTCCTGTGTCCTGTGTCCTGTGTCCTGTGCCCTGTGCCCTGTGCCCTGTGTCCTGTGCCCTGTGCCCTGCGTCTGCGTCTGGCGTCGCTCATCGAGCCCGAATTCCTCGCCCGGGTCGAGATCGCTCACACCGACCAGCTCGCCGCGCGCATTTTGGGTTGGGCGAGAACACCGCGCAAGGCCGAGGTCGGCAGCATCTCTACGGCTCGGCGTGGTTGGCCCTGTGAAGTCCGGGCAGAACGTGAACTACGACGACTTGGACGAGGGCACCGACAACCTCGCCCGGTACCGTTCCTTCCGTCCTCCACGGCCCCGTCCCGGCCTTCACGCCGTACGACATCTGGGGCGACGAGCTCAGCAGCGACGAGAACGGTTCGCCCAGAGACCCGAGCGGTCACCTCGCAGCCTGGCTGCGTAGGTCATGCTCAGGAACGGTTGTTGCCGGATTCCGGGAACGACAGTGGGCAGCTGATGTGGGAAGTATCGGTAGGCAGTAGGAACAGGGTTCTGCGTGTGTCCGGCGTCGGGCCCAGCGAGTCTGACCCTTGACAGCAGGGTCGAGCGAAATGATCGCCTGGTGTAGGGCGAGGCCATTGGAGTGTGAGGTCGACGGTGGGAATGATCGATAGCGACAGCGAGGCCGTCCGGTATGTACGGTTTCAAGCTCCGTATCGGAACAGTCGAGGCCACTTCACCGGAGTTTTCGGGCTCGTCAACAATCTGGCGAGGGACGGACTTCTCTCGGACGAACAGGAGTCGTTCCGCCGTCGCAACAACAGCTGGTACGACGCCGCGTACACCGACCCTTCGACCGTTTACCCCCATGTCTACGACGACGAGATCAACCCTGGTGCGGCAGCTTGGTTCAAGTCGTCCGCCACTCATCTCATCGCTCGCGTATCCGGTTATCTGGAGATTCTTTCCGTGCACGGCATCGAATGCCAGGCGCTGCGTTCTGCAGACCCGGGGCGGGTTATTTACGAGGATGACGTACAAATCGTGGTCGTGCCGTATGTGCTGGACGTGAATTCCATCCAAGAGAGCATCGAAACTCATGAATGATGTGGTGCGCAGCCAGATGAGGTGTCGAGTGCCACGTCGGTCGGGGGACCTCTCAGCGGCTCACGGTCGCGGGATTTTCCCGTGCGGAGCGGCTGGCGTCAGCATCCGACTATCTGATCAACCGGTTTCCGGATGATGGCTGCTGGTTCGGCACGGCGCAGGAGGCACTCGCGGCCTGCCTGCCTCTCCAGCTGCCAGTGGAGGCACGCCTGTACGTCCTGCTGGTGCCCTCGGAACATGTCGGCGGATTCGCCGCCGACATCCGTGCGGCTGGGACGGACGAACCGGTACTGCTCGCCCACCTCAATGGTCAGGGTGCCGGCGAGGCCGCCCGGGGGTGGCCAGGAGGCGGTCGGGGGCGGGCACGAGCTCGGTTGGGAGGTACTCGGCTACGACTGTGGTCTGCTCCACACCTGGCTCTGCAACGACCTGTACCAGGAGGGCAGGCTCCACCTCGGAGTGGATACCGATGAACGCGGTCTGCTGCCCGACGGGCAGGCCGCCCTACGAGTCGCCGCCTGGGCGAACACTCGTGGAGACGCCAAGCCGGTGACCTGGTTCCCCGGCACTCTGATCGAGTGGGATATCCCGGTCGAGAGCCGCCTCGGCCTTGTCACCGCCGATACCCCGGCGCCCCCCGCACGGCAGCCGCCCTGGTAGGGCCGGATCCTCTAGCGCGCCTGAACCTCAGACCGAGCCCGGTGTCGGCACCGGTCAAACTTCTCTACGTTGTTGCACGGGTCCGAGCCAGCCCTTCGTACGGTTGGCCCGCCCAGGGGTGTCGGGTGTGGCTTTCAAACTTCTGCCGCCTGTGGCTACCAACGATTGGCCGCCCGACACCCCACGACGACTCGGCTGCCAATGAGGAATTGCGCACGATCGCTCCGTAGGGAATCGACACCGCGCCTCCGAGGGCTACCGCGGCGAAGGGAAGACCGAAGCCAAGGACGCGGCGGTGATCGCCGACCAGGCCCGCATCCGCCGGGACCTGCAGCTCCTGCGGACCGGTGACGAGATCGCCACCGACCTCAAGCTCCTCACCGCTCACCGCCCACCGCCCACCGCTCGGACCTGGTCGCCGACCGCACCCGCGCCGTCAACCGCCTCCGCGCCCTCCTGACCGGCATCTTCCCCGCGTTGGACCGGGCCCTGGACCTCACGAACGCCGGACCGTTGACACTGCTGACCGGCTATCGCTGTCCGTTCTCAGTGAAGTTAGTCGTCACCGATCCGCTGACCTGCGACGACTAACTTCGCTGTGACGGCGGCCCCGGGGAGGCTGCAAGTCCTCGACCCTCCGACCAGCGAGGACTGGATTCGTTGAGACGGATCGCTGGCGACTGGGTTCGATGAGACGAGACATCGGGTGACACGTCTCAAGTTAGTTTGACGCGTCTCAACGAAGTTTGACCGGACTCCAGCGAGCTGCTGGTCAGTCACTCAGGCCCGGTTGCACCTCCTCCAGGCAGGACGAGCCGGCCTCGTTCACGATGGGGGCGACGAGCCGACGGAGGTCGGAGATGTCGCGGTAGAGCACGGCGGTCATGCCGGCCTGGCGGGCAGCGTTGACGTTTGTCTGGCTGTCATCGACGAAGGCGCAGCGGTGGGCGGGGACGCCCGCGCGCTCGGCGGCGATCTTGTAGATCTCGGGGTCGGGCTTGGCGATGTGGATGCGGGAGCTGTTGACCACGTGGTCGGCGAGGTCGGTGAGGCCGAGCTGGGCGAGGTCGTCGTCGAGCCAGACGGTGGCGTTGGTGACCAGCACGACCGGCATGGTGCGGCGGACCTGCCGGATCAGCTCGACCACCTGCTGATCCGCACGGGACGGGGCGTGGGCGAGCGCGGTGGCGAGATCGGCCGCCTGCCGGGCGGGGACCTTGGCGGCCAGGGCCTCGGCGATGGAGGCGGCCCACTGGTCCCGGCTGATGCGGCCCAGCAGCAGCGGCAGATCCCGCTCTGGGGCGAACGCGAGCCCCAGGGTGGTGCCGGGAGCGATCCCGGCGGCATGCTCCTGCCGGTCCACCTCGTCCAGGTCGTAGAAGCGGATGACGTTGTCCAGGTCGCACAGCAGCGCATCAAACGCGAGGTCGCTCATGCCGCGTGATCATGTCAGAGCGCCCAGCGACGCCCTGCTCCTGGGCCTTCTGCCACACCCCGCCAGCTTCCGATCGCATCGATGCACTGCCTGGGGGTCATCCCCGGCGAAACCCTCGCGGTCAAACTTCGATGAGACGAATCCACAACGGCCAAACTTCGGTGGGACTCGTCAGACTTCGATGAGACGGGTCAGAGACATCGGGGCCAGATCACTTGGGACGGGACACCTCCCGAGGTCGGTGGGTGCTTACGCCGTAAGCACCCACGCCCCCGTCCCAGGGAGAGGGAGCTACTCCCTCTCCCGATTTGGGGTGGCTCTTGTCTTGCTACAGGTGGTTTGTCTCAATGCAGTGGACATCGCCCTGGTGCGGACAGTCAGGGGGAGCTGCGGAGCGGCCTGTTGGCCTCACCATAGTGGCGAGGCCAACCCCAGCTGCTGGCCGAAGCGGCACAGTGACTCAACGTCGCGCCCCTTCAGCTTCCGATTCCGATGCACGAAATGGTCATCGCCACGATCGGGAAGGGGCGGTGATCTCACTGCCCGCCTGTCAGTGTCGATCGTCATCATGGGAGACATGACCAAGCCGAACCTGACCACTGGCAGTATCTGGCGACTCCAGCACGGCGACCGGGAGATTGCCCGGCTGGCGGTCACCGGCGCCGATTGGCCCTGGATGCACGCCGACGTCGAGGAAATTCCCGGTTTTGATGAGTTTCGTCCCCTCTTCAGCGAGCAGGAGCGGGCTGTCGACGAAGAGGACTGGGAGCGGATCGACGAGTGCTACTTCCGAATCCGCAGTGCGCTCACCCTGACGTTTCCTGACGGAAGTCCCGTCGCTGAGTTCATGCTGCGCATCCACGGCGACGGCACCGCCGGCTGGCGCTGGCACGACGCGCCCTTCGACCCGGTGAACCCGTGACGACCTGGGGTCGCTGCTTCTGGGAGGAGGAAGACCTCTGGTTCTACTTCGAGGTGGACGCCGGTAGACATGTGATCCGGCAAGTCGAGTTGCAGGGGCCCGGAGGCAAGGCTCTGACCGCTGCCCCGCTGGCCGAGTGGCCGAGTGGCAAGAAGCCCAGAGAAGACGGTCGGTCAGGTGAAATACGAGAGCGTCTACGGTCTGGCCGCGGAACCACCCATCTCCGAGTGGGAAGGGCACGACCCGCAGACGTTGTCGGCCGATGAGTTCGAGATCGTTTGGTCGGCCGTCCGCGGTGAGTCTCAGGAGCGTCAGCGGCTCCCTTCTTCCTGACCACGGCCACCGCTTCGGCTTCCGGTCAGGAAACTGCCGCCTTCGATGCGAAACCGGCTGTCAAGCGTCTCGCCAAACTGCCGAGGTCCTGCTAATGCAGCATCACCGTCGCCATGATCCATGAGACGCGTCAACCGCACCGCCCGCGCGTCTTCGCGATGCCTCGTCGCTGCCCCGAACAAGTCGCGGTTGGTCCTGTCATCCCGCAGGTCAAGGGCCTTGCCCCTGCAAGATCTAATGAGACGGGACAGTGCTGTCGCGTGCGCGCCTGCCTGGCCTGCCGGTCCTCTGTGGCTAGCGTGGTTTCTCCAGCTCACGTGCGGTTTGAGGAGATTCCCTTCATGGCCAAGATCGCTCTCTTCGGTGCCAGCGGCACGATCGGCAGTCGAGTCCTTCGTGAGGCGCTGAACCGCGGCCACCAGGTCACGGCCGTCGTCCGCGACCCCCGGAAGATCACTGAACAGCACCCGAACCTCACCGTCATGACCGGGGACGTCCTGGAGAGCGCATCGGTGGCCAGTGCGGCCAAGAACCAGGACGTCGTCGTCAGCGCGGTCGGCGGCGGTGACGGCCCCGGGCATCAGGCGACCATCAGGCCCGCCGCCGAAGCCTTGGTGGAGGGCTTGCGCTCGCTCGGCGCGGACGCCCCGCGGCTGATCGCCGTTAACGGTGCCGGCTCGCTGCGCACGCCGGACGGCACGCAGGTCTGGGACGCCGAAGGGCTGCCCGAGTTCGTGCTCCAAATCATGCGTGCGCACGGTGACGCCCTGGACTTCTACCGGACCGTCGGCGACGTCCGCTGGACCTGCCTGAGCCCCGCCGCCCAGATCGAGCCGGGCGAGCGCACCGGTACTTACCGTACCGCCCTCGACAATCTGGTCGTGGACGCGGACGGCAAGAGTTGGATCTCCGCTGAGGACTACGCCGTGGCCCTTGTCGACGAGATCGAGGACCCGAAGCACGTAGGAGAACGTTTCACTGTCGGCGGCTGACCCGGCTGGGCAGCCCGCGCTGCCGACCGTTCAAACTTCGCTGAGAACGGTCACACCTCGTTGAGACGGGACGAGGGTGTGGCGGACGTGGGGGGGGCCGCCTGTCCCGTCTCAGTCGATTTGGTCCCCGTCGCAGATGACCTGGTCCGATTCCCTCGGGAGTCTCAGATGAACCGGTCTGTCTGGAGCGTGCCGCCAGGACCGGCCCCCGCCCGGGTGGTCGCACTCTCGTCAGCGAGCGAGCCTTTCGATGGCCATCGGGGTGACAGGGGTGAAGAAGTTGACGAGGTTGCCGTCGGGGTCACGGAGCAGGAGTGAGCGGTTGCCCCAGGGCAGCGTGGTGGGCTCGGTCACGAAGTCGGTGACGGAATCTGCCAGGTTCCGGTACACGCGGTCCACGTCGGCGACGCGGAATTCGATGATCACGGTGTTGTTGTCGGCAGGACGGGCGGAGCCGGGTGCGAACAGTGCCACGGTGCGGGTGCTGCCGATCGCGAGGGTCGCGCCGGCGGTACGCAGTTCGGCGAAGTCCTCGGTGGACCAGTCCGCCCGGACTCCGGTGGCTCGCTCGTAGAAGTCGACGAGACGCGTGATGTCGCCGGTGATGATCCGGGTCGAGACGAAGTCCATGGTGCTCTCCTCAGGTGGGGGAAGTCGTTGCACCTCGGACGCTAGAGCGAATAGTGGACAGAATCGGTCCGGTATGGACGCTAGGCTCGTGGGCATGGCTCGACCTACCAGCCGCGTGCTCACCCTCCTGGAACTCCTGCAGTCGGGCGGCATCAGAACGGTGGCCGAACTCGCCGGGCGGCTCGGTGTCGACGGGCGCACCGTGCGGCGGTACGTGGAGCACCTGGTCGACCTCGACATCCCCGTCGAGGCGGTCCGGGGTCGTTATGGCGGGTACCGGCTCGCGCCCGGGTACCGCCTGCCTCCGCTCATGCTCAACGACGACGAGGCGCTCGCCGTACTGCTCGGCCTCGTCGCCGGCCGTAGGACGGGGTTGCTGACGGCGACCGGGACCGCGACCGGGACCGCGACCGGGACCGCGGGCGAGACGGCGGCGGCCAAGATCCGCCGGGTACTGCCCGAGCGTCTTGCCCGTCGGCTCGACGCCGTCATGGAATCCCTCGCCTTCACGGATCCGCCCGGCGCGCTGGCCACCCCGGAGACAGGGGTCCTGCTCGCCATCGCCGACGCGGTACGCCATCGCCGCCCGGTCTCGATCAGGTACACCACCCGAGACGGCCGACGAAGCGAACGCACGCTGCACCCGTACGGGATCGTGACCCATTCGGGCCGGTGGTACGTCACGGGCAACGATCCCGGGATCGGCCAGGACCGGACTTTCCGGCTCGATCGCATCGCGGACGCGAGGGCGCTGCCAGGCTCGTTCGAGCCGCCCGCTGGACTCGATCCGGCACAGCGCGTCCTGTCGGGGCTCGCCAAGGCCGCGTACCGGTACGAAGTGACCTTGCGGATCCACGGGACGGTCGAACAGATCCGCACCCGACTGCCCGCCAGCGTCGCGAGCGTGGAGGAGCCCGTGGCCGCGGAAGGCGATCCGCACACCGAGCGTTGGCTCCACGTCGAATTGAGGGCGGAGCGGCTCGACTGGTTGCCTCCTGTCCTCGCCTCGCTCGACCGGCCGTTCGTCATCGAGCGACCGGACGAACTCCGAGACCTCGTCATCGCGCTCGCCGACCGGCTCACCACCTCTGCCCGCCAGGGCTGACAGCGCCATCTCCTGAGAGAAGTTCCACTGTGGGTCCCCAAGCCACCGGGTCTCAGGTCCGCATGCGTTGGGCACCGGGATACTGGGGACAGAGCACGGATCAACTGAGACTGCGCCCGGTGTCCGGGCTTCCGGGACCGGAGCGCTTGAGATTTTCGGCGTTCTGGTGTCTCAATCGATCTGGTCGCCGCAGGACACGGCCCTGGAACCGGACCAGATCATGGGAGACGCCAGACCGCCGAAGTAGCCACGGATGATGTGGTGGGGACAGCGTTCGAAGTCCGACCGGGTACGCAACCGCGGGAAGTTGGGCGCTCGGGGTGATCAACGAGTGGCTGGGGCGGTTGTGGTGCGGACATCGCGCGGTGCGTGGTTCATCGCGCTGGTTCCTCAGGGGGTAGCGGGGTCCAGGGAAGGGCTTCGCGCCAGCCCGGTCGGTCGTGGGCCCAGGCTTGGAGGACTTCGGCGACGGGTTCCACGGCGAATACTTCGTGTGTGCGGGGGACGTGGGCGTGGAAGTGCCGGTCCGGGCCGCCGTCGCGGTATTCGACCTGATAGCTGAGGTCGTCGTTGAGGTAGACCTGCATGTAGTGCTGACCTGCTGGTTCGTGGTCGAGGCGCTCGACCACGACGAACCGCCAGGTCAAGCTCATGTCGGCCAGGAGGTCGTGCAGTTGATCGTCGGACGGGTCGTCCCAGGAAGTGCCGTCCCATTCGATCGCCCGTAGTGCAGGTGTCGCCATGGGGGCGACTGTACTGACTGATCGCACCGCTGCCATCGGCGGGCTGAGTGGGTGCCGCTTGTGGAACACGTGGGAGCGGTTCATCGGAGCGAGCGGGCGGTCAGGGGCAGCAGGATGCGGAAGGTGCAGCCCTGGCCGGGGGAGGTGTCGAGGGCGAGGTGGCCGCCGTGCGCGGTGACGAGGGCGTGGGCGATGGGGAGGCCGAGGCCGGAGCCGCCTGTGGTGCGGGTGCGGGAGGAGTCGGTGCGGTAGAAGCGGTTGAAGACGCGGTCGCGTTCCTCTGGGGTGAGGCTGGGGCCTTGGTCGGCGACTTCGAGGACGGCTTGGTCGGCGAGGGTGCCGACGCCGATGCGGATGGGGGGCCGGGGGGTGTGTGGGTGACGGCGTTGCCGCCGGCCTCGACCGACAGCTCCTGCGAGCGTGCCCGCTCGACGGTCTCCTGCAGCGCGGTGCGCGAACTCTCCTCCAGATCCGAGGCGACCACCCGGTAGGAGACCTGCGCGTACGCGGTGGAGCCCTCCCCGCTCACCGATCGGGTCGCGTACGGGTCGGTGACCCGCGTGACCTGCGGACCGTTCCCGAGCTCCCGGACCGTCTCCCGCACGGCCTTCTTGGCATCGGCGTCGGTGACCCTGCCGCCCTCCGCACGGAACACGACGCGAGCCGTCGCCCCGTCGGCGTTCAGCTCCGGAAAGCTCTCCTCCAGCAGGTCGTACGCCTGCTGCGCCTCCGTCCCGGGCATCGAGAAGTCGTTCGGTGGCGCGGCGGGAGCCTTCCCGGCCAGCACCCCCGTCCCCACGAGCAGTACCACCCCCAGCAAGGCAACGGGCCAGCGCCCCCGGAAGGAGAGCCGGCCCAGCCGGGTAAGAAATGTGGCCACGGCGAAGGCTCCACGTCAGGTCGGCGAGTATCGGAACAGGTACCGACGCTGTCGTCAGCCCGTCCTGATCACCTCCGGAGAGATGCTGGGAGCTTTCTGAGAGTTTCGGGGGCATGACGGGGGCGCGGAGGGTGTGGGGCGGGTGCGTGGTGGGTGTTGGTGTGGGGCGGGATGTTCTCCGGGCTCCGGCTCTGCGTGTCTTATGAGACGGCCTCTGCGCGGAGCGTGACGGCCGCCGAGCCACTTGTCGGTGCCCCGGATTCCGGGCGGGTCCTCTCGAACCCGGGAACGATGAGGCTTTCCCTCTTCAGCACGCGCCGGCATGAGGTCGGAGGAGGCTCATTCTGCTCGCAGCCAGCTGAGTTGCGCCTCGCTGAGAGGCGGCTCGAAACCTTCGGGGAACATGAGTGTGAGTGGCTGTGGCCACATGCTTTCAGGTCCGTGCTCCTCGCAGTGCAGAGCGATGAGATGCGGTTCCTCCCCGCAGGCCTCGTGCCGGTAGAAGCGGTCATGAGTCTGGCAGAAGTACGAGAACACCGTGCAGTCGTCCTCGTCGGTTGGCTCGTGGAAACCGGGGTCCCGGATGATCAGGGTCACCGGTTCCTGACGGTTGAACCGGGGAATGGGCCGAGGATCGCACCACAGGAGTCGAGGAGGAAGCACGTGAGCATTCTGCGCCAAAGGCGGCTCCGGGGCAGCGTGCGGGCCAGATGAAGGTGCCGGGGAGGTGGAGTGCCGCCGTGGCTGCCGTGGCGTTTGTGGGTCGCGTGGGACGAATACGGCTTGTCGGTCAGGGCCACCTCCGGTGCGTTTCTGGGCCTCTGCCAGTCCGCTGGGCATACGTAGGCGGGCTATGGCCTGGGTGGATGCGGGTGAGTCGCCGGTCTGGCCGGGTGTGAGGACGAAGGCGAGCGGGTGGGAGCTGTTGGCTGGGGCGAGGTGGGTCTCGGTTGAGGTACCTGAATGCGAGCGCGTCGGTGACCTGTCGGTGATCACGCCATTCAGTGCTGTGAGCGCATAGGTCCACCGGGTTCAGGTGCCCTAGTATCCGGTGGCTATGGGGGGATCTGTTCGTGGGCACCAGCGCCCGATTCGGGCTGCTGTCGTGGTCTTGGGCGTGGTAGCCGTTCTGGCTGTGTTGGCGGTGGTGCTTCTGGTGGTTCCGGGGCTGGTCGTCGATCACGACCTTGCCGGGGGCCGGCTCACTGCCCCAGACCGGTTGAATGCCGTGAACAACGTGCGTACCACGCTGTTGCAAGCGATCGGGGGCGCGGTCGTCCTGTTCGGCGCCTATGCCACGTGGCGGCAGTTGCGTGTCAGTCAGGACGGGCTGAACGCCACCCGGGAGGGGCAGGTCACCGATCGCTTCAGCCGGGCCGTGGAACAGTTGGGCAGTGACAAGCTCGATGTGCGGATCGGGGGCATCTACGCGTTGTGGCGGATTGCCGATCACTCCGTCCGTGACTACGAGGCGGTCGTCTCGATCATGGCGGCCTATCTCAGGACGCACCTGCCCTGGCCGCCGCAGGAGCCGGGAGTTCCGGCGGCGGATGTGCCCATCAACTCGGTGCGTCCGCTGGAGACCCGCGCGGCGGATGCGCAAGTGGCGCTCACCTGCCTGGGCGTCCTCGGCGAGGCGCGCCCCGCGGGTTGGCTCAACGTCAGCTATACGGACCTGCGTCGGGCCGACTGTGACGGGCTGTGGCTGAACGGTGTCAATCTCGATGGCACGTGCCTGGAAGCGGCGGGTGTGTACCAGGTCAACCTGAGTGGGGCCTCGCTGATCGCGGCCAACCTGCGGCACGCCGAACTCGGGACCTCGATCCTCTTCCGGGCCCGCTGCACCGGGGCCGATCTGCGCGGCGCGCGCCTGTTCAAGACCGATCTGCGTGAAGCGAACTTCTCCGGCGCGGACTTGCGAGAGGCGAATCTGCGCAAGGCCCGTGCCGTGGGCGCTGTGTTCGCCCGTGCGGACCTGCGGATGGCCGACCTCCGGGGCAGCGACCTCAGCGGCACCGATCTGCGGCAGGCGAGGCTGGAAGGGGCACTGGCGAGCGACCTCACCGTCTGGCCGGCCGGCTTCGATGTCGAGTTGGCGGGCGTCGTCGTCACCGAGGACCCGGGCACAGAAGCGGACATCCTGCTGCCGGCCGCCGCGATCACGGCACCGGCCCCGGCTCTGCGGTCGGACCTGACATCTGACACCTAACACCTGACACCTAACACCTGACACCGGACACCTGACACCTGATCCGGTTCGTCAAGGTGAACTGCCGTAGTGGTTTGAAGTGCGTCTCGGTCGGGTTCGCCCAGGACGCGTTGGTCGGGGTGGAGCGCAGGTGGACGTTGTTGTTCTTCGTCCAGCGCAGGATCTTCCTGTCGTTGTACGCGGAGAGGTTGTCCGGGATCACGTAGACCGGTGCGCCGTCCAGGCGCGTGGCCCGGCTTGTCCTGACCAGCCCAGTAGCTGCCTGCGGTGAGCCGGATGTCGAGCGGCCCGAACTCGTCGAATACGAGAAGGGGCGGTCTGGGAATCGTTCGAGCGGGCAGCACGGGGCCTCGCGGTCGGTGCGGATCACCCGGTCGTGGACCTTGCGCGGGTAGACGAGTGATTGGCGGATGGACCAGCAGGTGAAGGGTTGGCCGAGCTTGGTCGGGTGGGTGGCGGCCGTCTGGGTGACGAAGTCCTTGGCGTCAGGGCCGAGAACGCGGGGACGGTCTCCCGCCGCGTGCGCCGCCGGCGAGCCCGGCTGGCACCTTCCGGTCGGTAGCCGGGCTGGCGCCTTCCGGTCGGTGTCGTTCATGAAGCACGAGAATGCTCAGAGGGGCAAGCGGGGTTAGCGGTACGATCTCCCGTCCATTCGTGTGTACTTCGCGGCCGACATGAACTCCTGCCGCAGCAAGGGGGATCGATGGGCCGGATATGAGGACGGGGGATGCCCATGCAAGGGACGGGCAAGGGTTGGATACTGCCTTTGGCGCTGTCCGTGGTGGGGCTGGTGGTTATCGGGGCGGGGGTCGTCGGCTGGCGCTCCCTCGTGCACGGCATGTCCGACCCTGGGTCTGTGTCTCTGGCGGTAGGGCTTCGGATCGACGGGGCCCGGGTGTCGGTCAAGGTTCCGGCTTGTCCGACGGAGGCCGTGGACAAGGTCGAGGTGTTCGACGGAGAGAGGGAGAAGCCCCTCTGGGAGGCGCGTGCCCCGAAGAGCCCGCAGGGCAAGCGCGGTGCGCTCACTCTCTGGGCCGCGGACGAGTACGAGCACCCCGGCCCGGGAGGGCAGCCGGCGCTGTTGCCGAAGAGCCTGGATGTCGCCGTCACCGGAGCGGGTGGTGAAGGCGGGGGAGGCGGGAACTTCGACACCGCCGTCGTGATGGCCGCCAAGTTGCCTGACGGCCATTACTGGACCTCCAAGGGCCCGATGACGGCCGAGGCCATCGACGGTCAGCTGACGTGCGGAGCATCTGGCCGACCGTCCGCATAGGTGCTCCTGACGGCTGGAGATCGGCGGTTGGCCAACGAGGCGAGTATGGATTGCAGTTCGGGTGGTCCGGGTGGTCCGGGTGGTCCGGGTGGTCCGGGTGGTCTGGGTGGTTGAGGTGGTGCGGGCTGGGGAGACGGACGAGTACGGCCGGATCGGCGGGCTGGTGGAGGTTGCCTGGCCTTCCTCTGCAAGTTGCCGCCCGTGAGCATGCCCACGGTCGTCATCGTCGTGTCGTTCAGGCAGCGTGGTTCGGAGTCGCTGAGGAATCCTGCGACAACGCCGCAAACCCTGGTGTCAGGGCTCGCCTTGCGGGTGGCCGGTCAGGGAAGAGGACTCGTCTCACGGCTCATCTCGGCCCCGCCGTCTCTCGGGGTCTCCGCTCCCCAGTCCCACAGGGCCTGGAGGACCGGGCCGAGGCGGTGTCCGTGCGGGGTGAGGGCGTAGCGCACCCGTGGTGGCCAGCCCGGGCGGCGGTCGCGCTCGACGACTCCGGCCTCGCCGAGCTGTGCCAGTCGGTCGGACAGGACCTTGTCCGACAGGGTGGGGAGGGCCGTGCGCAGCTCGCTGTAGGAACGGTCGCCGCGCAGCAGCTCGCGGATCACGAGTGTCGTCCAGCGGCCGTGCAGGGCCGCGAGGGTGATCTCCACGGGGCAGGCGGGAGTGGGTGCCGCGACGTTCGCGTGGGGGGCATCGGGCAGGCCTGCCGGGTGACGAACCGTTCGGTGAGTCACGAGGTCTCCTCCTAGCGTGGGGGCATTCGATTCTCCCGGCCCGGAAGGACGTTTGTCGATCATGAGAGAACTGGCGGATCGGCCCGAAGAGGTGCCCGCGGTGTTCGCCGAGCGGTTCAACAGCGGTGATGCCACCGCGTTGGCGCAGGTCTACGAGGAGGGGGCAGTGCTGGTCCCGCAGCCGGGAACGCCGGTGACCGGGCCGGACCTGCATGCCGCCAACGGCCGCCTGCAGAAGCTCGGAGTCCCCATCGTGGTCCGTCCGCGGCACGTCTACCGCAACGGGGACCTGGCGCTGCTGATAGTGGACTGGGTCATCGACGGGGCCGGTCATGACGGCCGGGCGGTGCACGTCGAGGGCACGGCTACCGACGTCGCCCGGCGGGGCTCGGACGGCCGTTGGCGTTACGTCATCGACAACCCCTTCGGTACTCGTTCGCAGGGGCTCGTCACTGAGGACACGGGGGAGCGGCCTCCTGAAGGAGCAGGCCTGAAGGAGCAGGCCTGAAGGAGCAGGCCTGAAGGAGCAGGACTGAACGAGCTGCCCTGAACGAGCTGCCCTGAACGAGCAGGCCTGAACCAGCTGCCCCATCTGACACGGGCGGTCGATCGGCGGGAATGACGCGGGACGCGGGACGCGGGCGTCCGGCATCTGGCGTCCGGCGTCCGGCGTCCGGCGTCCGGCGCCTCGGGGTGAGGCGCCGGACGCCGGGCCGGAGGCGGTGGCGGGTGGTTCAGTCCTCCTCGACCTCGGGGTGAGGAAGTCCACGCCGTCCCAGAGCTGGCGTTCCTTGGAGCGGGGTCGTTGACGACCTTGTGGGCCGTGGTGTTGTCCTTGGCGAAGGTCATGACCGGGCGGGTGACGGTGTCGTAGGCGGGCCAGTCGGCGCCGGGCTTGCCGGTGCGCGCGAACGTGATCCAGTGCGAGCGGATCGTCTTGGCGAGTTCGGCGGGCGGGGTGGCGCCGAGGAGCTTGTCGGCGCCGGGGGCGTCGAGGGTGTCCCAGACGAACGGGAGGTCGACGATGTGGCCGGCGCCGATGGGGAGGGAGGTGCCGGCCGTCGCGGGTGAGCGCCAGCCGATCTCGTAGACGTAGGCAGGGGCGGCGCCTTCGCGCTGCCGGGTCTCGGCGACGTGGTAGCTGGGGATGCGGAAGAGGCGGTCGGTCATCACGGCCGCGAACACCTCGGCAGGTGTCGAGCGGGTGTAGGGCGCGGTGTCGTTGGCGCTGTAGACGTCGTACGCGCTCGCGGGCGCGCCGTAGACGGAGAGCCGTTCCTTGAGCTTGTCGGCCGGGGCGTTCGCGAGGTCGGGGTAGGGCGCGACGAAGAAGCGGTGCTCTTCGGTGGTGGTGCCGATCAGCAGCGGGATCTTCGAGCCCACGCCTTCGCGGAGGGACTCGATCGGGGCCTTGGGCAGCAGACCTCCGTCGATCACGGGCTGGAAGGACATGCCGCACGAGTCGATGGTGCTGTCGCCGTAGGCGCTCCGGTCGGCCGTCTCGACGACGCCGTTGTGCGCGAGCTGCTGGGCCTTGACCACGTCGCCGGGGTCCTTCGGGCTGAGGTAGTGCGCTTCGAGGCCAAGGGCCATGACGCGAATGGCCACCTCCGTGGACAGGCGTCGCGCGTCCTCGGGGCGCTGGCCGATGCTTGCGGTGCCGCTCTGCACGATGGCCTTGTGGAAGAGGTTGTCCTCGGCGACGTATTCGGAGGACAGCAGTGCCAGGATGCTCATCGCGCCGGCCGACTGGCCGAAGACCGTGACGTTGTCCTTGTCGCCGCCGAACTCCGCGATGTTGTCCTGCACCCACCCCAGGGCCGCGATCTGGTCGTGCAGCCCGCGGTTGTTGGTCCCGTTGTTGAGGTAGCCGAAACCCTCCATGCCGAGGCGGTAGTTGAAGGTGACCAGCACCACCCCTTCGCGCGCGAAGGCGGAACCGTCGTACAGGGCGCCGGCGGAGGAACCGCGCATGAACGCGCCGCCGTGGAACCAGACCATGACCGGGCGGGGCCCGGTCTGCTCGCGCGGCGCCCACACGTTGACCGTCAGGACGTTGCCGCCGCCCACCAGCGCGGGATCACCGCTCAGTAACGTGTCGAAGATCCCGTTGGTGGCACGGGACGGGGCGGGACCGAACGTGTTCGCCTCAAGTCCGTCCCCCTCGCCGAAGTATGCCGACGGAGCCGCGTACCGCAGGTTGCCGGTCGGGGGTTCCGCGTAGGGGACGCCGAGGAACGTTCCGATCCCGTTCTCGACCTGTCCGGACACCGGGCCGTACCCGAGATCGATCTTCCATACCTCGCTGGACACGTTCCCACCTCGTTTTTGGATTGGGGGTCGCCGTCCTCCGCAGACACGGGACGGCTCACGGCCATCATGATCAAAACGATTTCGGTGGGGGAGCCCCCGTCAACCGTTCACCCGAATGGGTGAACCGGTACGCCAGGTCCGGACGGCGTGGGAAGCCACCGCCTTGGACTTGTCCGGACGATCACCCCCGGTGCGCGGAGGTGAGAGACCACTCGCGCCGTCCCGGCGAGGCCGGGATCACGGCTACAGGCACGCCGACGGCGTGAGGTCAGGGCGCGAAGTACCAGCAGTACAGGCTCAGGCCTCTCTCCACACGACTACTGGCCAAGGCTGACAGACGCTCAAGGAGGTCGACCGAGCTGTCGGGAGAAACCTCATCGCCCATCTCTGAGGCGATCCCGGCCCATGCAACGGCTGCGGTTCGAAGCCGGTCCGTTCCCGCACCGATCAAAGCGGTGCAGAGCGGTTGCGGAACAGCGAAGACGGTGAAGCCATCGTTGGCCATGGGCACGACGTGTCTGAGCGGGCTCTCCGTCCCCGTCAACAGGGCTTCCCACTTCGGAACCGCGTCATCCGGATAGATGTCGTCACACGGCACAGCAGGAAAGTCGTGGCTCTTGCGCGGCCCTACCCGCGCTGCGGACTCGTCGTCCCCAGCAAGGAAGAACTCTCCTACAAGTACCATCTGCCGATTCTGGCATGCCTGGGTGCCTGGGTGCCCGGGAGCCCGGTCAAGTGTCTGCTCCGCTCCTGGGGCGTCGGCGTGGGCATGGGGCGGGGTGACTTGGCGGATGCCGAGTGGGACGGCTGCGGCCGTTCCTGCCGGTCAGCAACGGGCGTTGTGACGGGTGGCGGGATCACCGGCAGGTGATCGACGGGATTCCGCACCGGGTGCGGACCGGGGTGCAGTGGCAGGATCTGCCCGAGCGGTTCGGCCCATCGTCCGTGCGCAAAGGCTCACACGGCGGCCGGCCACCCGGCTTCGACGAAGAGCGGTACGAGAAACGCAACACCGTCGAACGGGCCATCAAGCGGCTCAAGAACGCCCGAGCCGTCGCCACTCGCTACGACAAGCGCAGCTACGTCTACCTCGGCACCGCCACCGCCGCAGCACTCATGATCCGGCTCCACACATGATCGACCTGACAAGTCCTGGGGCGAAAACCACCCACCGCCTACGACGAAGCCGGAGCGGAGACGCTGATCAGTTGGTCGGCGTACGTGTCCAGGGCGGCCAGGGCCTGGGTGTCGTCGCGGTCGATCAGCCAGTTGAGGGTCAGGCCGTCGAGGAGGCTCAGGCCGACGCGGGCGAGTACGGGGATGTCGACGGTCCAGCGGATGTTGGCCTGGTCGGCGACGGCGGTGAGGTGGTCGATGTTGGCCTGGAGGTAGTGCTGGTACTGGCGGCGGGCGACGTCGGCGAGGCCGGGCTCGCGCAGGGCGTATTGGGTGAGTTCGTAGGTGACGAGGTGTTCGGAGGGGCGGGCGCGGATTCCTTCCCAGTAGGCGTGGAGGGTGGAGCGGATGAGGGTGGGGGCGTCGGTGGGCGCGGGGGTGTCTTCGGGGGTGTCTTCGGGGGTGTGGGTTGGGGTGAAGGCGAGGGAGTTGAGCATGATGCGTTCGATGACGCTGTGGAGGAGTTCCCGCTTGGAGCGGAAGCAGTAGTGGAAGGCGCCCAGGGGGAGGCCGGCCTCGCCGACGATGGCGCGGGTGGTGGCTTTGGCGACGCCGTCGCGGATCATGACGCGGATGGCGGCCTCGACCAGCTGTTCGCGGCGTTCGTCGGCCGACTGGCGGGCCATGGGGACTCCTCGGGGCACAGGGCGGGTGGGGCAGGGGCAGCACCGTACCGTGTGGCGGTCCGGTGCTCGGAGGGTCAGAGGAAGGCGTGGCCCTCGCCCCGGTAGGTGGGGACGGTGTCGATGACGCGGTCGCCCTCGACGAGGTGCAGGTGGTTGACGCGTTCGCAGAGTTCGCCCGCCTTGGCGTGGCGGAACCAGACGCGGTCGCCCGGGTGCAGGAGGTCGGCCGCCTCGCCGGTGAGGGGGGTCTGTACCTCGCCGGCGCCTTCGCGGGGCAGGAAGCGCAGGCCGGCGGGCCATACGGGGGTGGGCAGGCGGTCGGCGCCCGGTGCTCCGGAGGCGACCCAGCCGCCGCCGAGGACGGTCGCGTGGCCGGGGGCGGGGCGGCGGACGACGGGCAGGACGAAGTAGGCGGCGGGGAGCGGGCTGAAGCGGCGGTAGTGGTCGAAGAGGCCGGGGGCGTACAGGCCGGATCCGGCGCCGAGTTCGGTGACGGCGGGCTCGCCGGAGGTGGTCTCCAGGCTGCCGGTGCCGCCGCCGTTGACGAACTCCAGGGGTGTCATCGCGCGGATGGCCCGGACCGCGGCGGCGCGGCGTTCGCGCAGGTCGCGGGCGGAGGCCCGCTGCATCAGGCGGATGGCGGAGCGGGCGAGGGCGGGGCCGGGCCGGTTGTCGCCGACGCCGGCGATCTGTCCTTCGTACGCCATGACGCCGACGAGTCGGAACCGTGGCCGGGCCAGGATGGCCTGGGCCAGCGCGCGGGCCTGGTCGGCCGAGTGGACGGGGGAGCGGTGCATCCCCAGGTGGAGCCGGCCTCCGAGGAGGCGCAGGGAGGCGTCGAGGTCGAGGCAGATCCGCAGGGGCGGGCCGTCCGGGCCGGCGGCCGCGGCGATCAGGTCCAGGTGCTCGACGGAGTCGACCATGAGCGTGACGCGGGCCGCGAGGGCGTCGTCGTGCGCGAGGCGGCGCAGCGCGTCGGGATCGGCGGTGGGGTAGCCGACGAGGACGTCGTCGTGCCGCTCGGCGAGCCAGAGCGCCTCGGGGAGGGTGAAGGCCAGGATGCCGGAGAAGCCGGGCAGGCGCAGGACGTCGTCGATCAGCGGACGGCAGCGCAGGGACTTGCTGGCCAGGCGGATCGGCTTGCCTCCCGAGCGCCGGGTCATCTGCGCGGCGTTGGCGCGCAGGGCGCCGAGGTCGACCACGGCGAAGGGCGGCTGGAGGCCGGCGGTCGCCTCGCGCAGCGAAGCGAAGGAGGCCGGTGCCGCGGTGGGCGTGGGGCGGTGCGGCGCGACTGCGGTCGGCTTGGGGCTTCCCATGGCGTACGGGCCTTTCTCGCGGAGGACCGGGGGCGCCAACCTCTCTTGGTCAAGCGTCCAAGTCAAGACGTCGCGCCTCTTGACTTGGTCAGGTGTCCAAGTTCAGTCTGCCGGGAACCGCGCCCGGGTACCGGGCGCGCCGACGAGCCGTCGATCCGCACGAAGGGGCTTTCTGGGATGACCGGGGTTGGGATGACCGAGGCGGGGACGACCGAGGTGTGGCGCAACTGGGCAGGGAACGAGACGGCACGGCCCCATCGGGTGCGCCGGCCGGGAAGCACCGCCGAGGTGGCCGACGCCGTCCGGGACGCGGCCCGGGACGGGCAGCGGGTCAAGGCGGTCGGCGCCGGGCACTCCTTCAGCCCGGCCGCCGTCGCCCCGGGGTCCAGCTGCGCCTGGACCGCCTCGACGGACTGCGCTCCGTCGACGCGGAGAGCGGCCTGGTCACGGTCGGGGCCGGGATGCCGCTGTGGAAGCTCGGCCCGCTGCTCGCCGAGCACGGCCTCGCGATGGAGATCATGGGGGACATCGACCGGCAGACCGTCTCGGGGGCGATCTCCACGGGGACGCACGGCTCGGGGCTGCGGTTCGGCGGCCTGGCCACCCAGGTCCGCGGGCTGCGCCTGGTCCTCGCGGACGGCTCGGTCGCCGACTGCTCCGCCGACGAACGGCCCGAACTGTTCCGGGCCGCGCGCGTCGGCATCGGGGCGCTCGGCGTCCTGACCGAGGTCACGCTCCAGTGCGTCCCCCGGTTCGCCCTGCACGCCCGGGACACCGCGATGCCGGTCGACGAGACGCTGGGGCGCCTCGACGAACTCGTCGAGGGCAACGACCACTTCGAGTTCTTCTGGTTCCCGCACAGCACCACCACGCTGACCCGCCGCTTCCACCGGCTGCCCGGCGACGCCCCGCTCCAGCCCATCGGCGAGCTGAGCCGGCGCCTCGACGAGACCGTCAGCAACCTCGGCTTCGAGGCGCTGTGCCGCCTCGGCACGAAGGTCCCCTCCCTCGTCCCGCCGATCGCCCGGCTCGCCGCACGGGCGATGTCCACCCGGGAGTGGACCGACCTGTCCGCGAAGGTCTTCGCCTCGCCCCGCGAAGTACGCTTCCACGAGGGCGAGTTCGCCATCCCCCGCGAGAACGCCGTCGAGGCGCTCCGGGAGATCGAGCGCTGGATCCGCACCCACGACGAGCGGGTGTCCTTCCCGCTGGAGGTGCGGTTCGCCGCCGCCGACGACATCTGGCTCTCCACGGCGCAGGGCCGCGAGAGCTGCTACATCGCCTTCCATCAGTACCACCGCATGCCGTACCGCCGGTACTTCCAGGCGTGCGAGGACATCCTCGGCTCCTACGGCGGCCGCCCCCACTGGGGCAAGATGCACTCCCTCGGCGCCGAGGACCTGCGCCCCCGCTACCCGCACTTCGACGACTTCGTGGACCTGCGCGACGCCCTCGACCCGACCGGACTCTTCGCCAACCCCTACCTCGACCGCGTCCTCGGCCCCGCCCCGGAGGCGACGCCCGTCGGCGACGACAGCGCCGCCCGCCCCGCCTGACCACGAGCCCGCCACCCGCTGGAGGTCCCATGACCGCCCCCGTCCACCCGGAGATCTGCGACGCGACCGCGACCGAGCTGGCCGGCCGGCTGCGCTCCCGCGAGCTGTCCGCGCGCGAGGTCGTCACCGCGCACCTGGAACGCATCGAGCAGCTGAACCCGACGATCAACGCCCTCGTCACCCTCACCGCCGAACAGGCCCTCAAGGACGCGGCCGCCGCCGACGAGCGCCTCGCCCGCGGTGAACCGGTCGGCCCGCTGCACGGCCTGCCCGTCGCCCACAAGGACACCCACAACACCGCAGGGATCCGCACCACCCACGGCTCCCCGGTCCTCGCCGAACACGTCCCCGAGCACGACGACCTCAGCATCGCCCGCATCCGCGCGGCCGGCGCCATCACCCTGGGCAAGACCAACGTGCCCGAGTTCGGGGCCGGTTCGCACACCTTCAACCCCCTGTTCGGCCCCACCCTCAACCCGTACGACCTCACCCGCTCGGCCGGCGGCAGCGGCGGCGGCGCGGCCGCGCCCTCGCGGCCGGACTCCACCCGCTCGCCGACGGCAGCGACATGGGCGGCTCCATCCGCAACCCGGCCTCCTTCTGCAACCTGGTGGGGCTGCGCCCCTCCCCGGGCCGGGTGCCGCTGTGGCCGGACTCCACCCCGTACGCCACCCAGGTCGTCCAGGGCCCGATGGCCCGCACGGTCGCCGATGTGGCACTGCTGCTGTCCGTCATGGCCGGACCGGATCCGCGCTCCCCGATCGCGATCGACCAGGACCCGGCCGTCTTCGCCGGCGCCCTCGACGCACCCGCCCCGCGCCGCTGCGCGTGGCCTGGTCGCCCGACCTGGGAGGCGCCGTACCCGTCGAACCGGCGGTGGCGGGCGTCGTCGCAGCGGCGGCCGAGGTCTTCACCGGCCTCGGCTGCACCGTCGTACGGGACTGCCCCGACTTCACCGGCGCCGACGACGTCTTCCGCACCCTGCGGGGCTGGCAGATGGCGACGGTCCTCGGCCCGGCTCTCGGCGCCCACCGCGACCGGGTCAAGCCCTCGCTGGCGGCCAACATCGCCTTCGGGCAGCGGCTGAGCGGCGCCGACCTGGGACGGGCGGAACTCCTGCACGGCGAACTCTTCCACCGCATGCGCGAGTTCTTCACCCGCTACGACGTCCTCCTGCTTCCGGTCAGCCAGCTCCCGCCCTTCCCCGTGGAGATCGAGTACCCGACCGAGATCGCCGGTGTGGCCATGGAGGACTACCTGGACTGGATGCGGTCCGCCTACTACGTCTCGGCCACCGGCTGCCCCTCCCTCGCCGTCCCCGCCGGATTCACCCCGGAAGGGCTCCCGGTGGGCGTCCAGCTCGTGGGCCCCCACCGCGGCGAGCTGCCCCTGCTGCGCGCCGGACACGCCTTCGAGCAGGCCACCCGGTACGGGGAGAGGCGGCCGTCCTGGTGAACGGGCCCTGGTCCACCTGCCCTGGTGGGCCGACACCGTCTTTCCTGGTGGGCCGTCCACCTGTCCTGGTGGACCGCCTGCCTGTCCTGGTGGACCGTCCGCCCGTCCCGGTGAACGGCCCGGTCACAGCTGCGGCGGGCTGACCGGGACGCGTCCGACGGCCCGGCCCCGGGCGTCGAGGAGCCAGCCCATCCGCTTCAGCGTGTGCAGGGCGAGGTGCGGTCCTTGATCTCCAGGGCGGGGAACGCGTCCGCGAGCTGCGCCTCGAACGGGTCGATGGCCGCGAGGCCGTGCAGCAGGACCTGGACGAGCAGGTTGTGCCGGCCGCTGACCGAGGCGCACAGGCGGACCTGCGGAAGCCGTGCCAGGGCCTGCGCGGTCGGGCCGAGCAGGCCGTGCGGCAGGGCCATGCGGTACACGACCAGCGTCGGCAGCCCGGCGAGCGGATGGGCGAAGTCGCAGCGCAGCGTGATGTCCCCGTCGCGCAGCATCCGCTGCACCCGACGGCGCGCCGTGTGCTCGCCGAGACCCGTCCGGGCCGCGAGCGCGGTGTAGCCGAGCCGCCCGTCGGCGCCGAGCGCCGTCAGCAGGGCCTCGTCCTCCCGGGCACCAGGCTGCCGTCGTGGGTTCCGTACGAGATCCGGCCCGGCGCGCCGGACGCGCCCAGCTCGGCGCGCGCGGCCGGTTCCATGGCCCGCATGCGCCAGTCGCCGCCCTCGCCGTACAGCGTGATGCCGACCCGCATCCGCGCCGACCGCACTCCCTTCAGCGTGCCGATGTGCTGGTTGACGGCCCGGCCCAGGGAGGGGAGACCGGCCGCCCCGACCGACAGCAGGAGGTCGTGGTCCCCCGCCGTCTCGTCGACGCTGAACACCCACGGCAGCGCGCTCACCGCCGCGCCGACCGCCGCGTGGTCGCGCGGCCTGCACCGCACCTCGACGAACGCCACCGTGGCCAGCCTCGCCGAGGCGTAGGCGGTCACCCAGGCCAGACCGGCCGCCCGCAGGCGCTCCCAGCGCCGGGCGGCCGTCGTCGCGTCCATCCCGACGGCCCGCCCGATACGGGACCAGGGCGCGCGCGGCGCCGACTGCAGCGCGTCGATCAGGGCGAGGTCCTGCTCCATGAACCGCGGGTCGCCGCCCAGGAGACCCGTGCTGTCGGAATCCGGCGAGAGTGATGAGACCGAGCAGTTTTCCGGCGTTTTCGCGAGTTCCTCCGTCACGTGCCGGATCTTAGGGGCACTTCCCGGCCGGGGCACAGTTCCGGCCACCGGTGAGAGGAGTGTTATGCCTGCTCCACCCCCGCACACGGCGCCCGCCGAGGGCGTCGGCAAGGGCCGTACGAACCGCACCGTCCGCCTCACCGTCGCCGTGCTCTTCTCCGCCTGGCTCGTCGACTACGCCGACCGGCTCGTCATCAACCTCGTCCTGCCGTCCCTCGGCGAAGAATTCGACCTGAGCCTCGGCCAACAGGGCCTGGTGGTCTCCGCGTTCTTCCTTTCCTACGCGCTGTGCCAGATCCCCGGCGGCATGCTCGCCGACCGCTTCGGCGCCCGCCGGGTCGCCTTCTGGGCCCTGGTGGCGTGGTCGGTCTTCACCGCCCTGACCGGCTTCGCCTGGTCCTTCGCCGCCCTGCTCGGGGTGCGCTTCGCCTTCGGCGTGGCGGAGGGCGTCTTCCCGCCCGCGGCGATGAAACTCCTGACCGAGCGGACCGCGCCCGAGGAGCGCATGGGCGCCAACGGCCTGGTCATGAGCTCCAACGCCGTCGCCGCCGTCCTCACCCCGCTCGTCGCCACCCCCCTCATCGCCGCCTTCGGCTGGCGCTCGGCGTTCTTCTCCACGGCCGCGCTCGGGATCCTGGTCGTCGGAGCGATGGGGATCTGGCTTCCCCGGCCCCTGGCGCGTACCGGATCCGAGGCCCAGGAAGCTCGGCCCCTGGCGCGTACCGGATCTGAGGATCAGAAAGCCCGGTCCCTGGCTCGTACCGCATCCGAGGACCAGGAAGCCCGGTCCCTGGCCCGTACCGAATCCGAGGCCCAGGAAATCCGGCCCCTGGCCCGTACCGAATCCGAGGCTCAGGAAGCCCGGTCCCGGTCCCGGTATCGCGTCCGGGACGTCCTGCGCATCGGCATGCTCTGGCGCTTCGCGCTCATCATGTTCGGTTACAACGTCATCGGCTGGGGGCTCACCACCTGGGTCCCCGCCTACCTCAGCGAGGAGCGAGGCCTTCCGCTCGCCGAGGCCGGACCGCTCCTCGCCCTCCCCGCCCTCGGCGCGGCCGCGGCGACGGTCATCGGTGGCCGGATCTCGGACCGTCTCGAAGGCAACCACCGCAAGGTGATCGTGCCCGCGATGGCCGTCGCCGCCCTCGCGCTGCCGCTGATGGCCTTCTCCTCGTCGCTGGTCGGCTTCGGGATCTTCGGGACCCTCGCCGTCTTCAGCGCCACCTTGTGCTACATGCCGATCTTCGCCGTGCCCCTGCGGGCCCTGCCGCCCGCCTACGTCGGTGTCGGCAGTGCCGTCATCGTCTTCGGCGGCCAGGTCGCGGGCATGGTCACGCCGCCCGTGATGGGCGTCATCGCGGACGCCTTCTCCTTCGAGGCCGCCTTCCTCTGCCTCGTCCTCGGTGCCGTCCTCGCCGCGGTGATGGCCCTGTTCACCCCGCAGGCGTCCGACGCGTTCCGTGCCGCCCTCGGCACGGCCTCACCCGCCCCCTCGTCCACGATCACGGAGCTGTCATGAATCCCGCCGCCCCCGCCTCCCCCGCCGCCCCCGTCGCCTCCCTCCTCCCCGGCCTCGCCGAGCGGCTGCCCGCCCTGCGCGAGCTGTACGAGGACCTGCACGCCCACCCCGAACTGTCCTTCCAGGAGGTGCGGACCGCCGGGGTCGTCGCCGCCCGCCTGCGCGAGCAGGGCTGGGAGGTGACCGAAGGAGTCGGCGGTACGGGAGTCGTCGGAGTCCTCGTCAACGGTGAGGGTCCCGTCGTACTGCTCCGCGCCGACATGGACGCGCTCCCGGTCAAGGAGGAGACGGGCCTGCCGTACGCCTCCATCGCGCGGGCCGTGGACGGGCACGGCAACGAGGTGCCCGTGATGCACGCCTGCGGTCACGACATGCACGTCACCTGTCTGCTCGGCGCCACCGCCCAGCTCGCCGGCCACCGGGGGCACTGGCGGGGCACGGTCGTCGCCGTCTTCCAGCCCGCCGAGGAGGTCGGCGGGGCGCCCGGGATGATCGAGGACGGCTTTGCGGACCGCTTCCCCCGTGCCGACGTCTGCCTAGCCCAGCACGTGATGCCGGCCCCGGTGGGCTTCGTCGCCACCCGGCCGGGCCCGCTGATGTCCGCGTCCGACAGCATGAAGGTCCTCCTCCACGGCCGCGGCGGACACGGCTCCGCGCCGGAACTGACCGTGGACCCGGTGGTGATGGCCGCCGCGATCGTCATGCGCCTCCAGACGGTGGTCTCCCGCGAGGTCGGCGGGACCCAGACGGCCGTGGTGACCGTCGGTTCGATCCACAGCGGCACGAAGGAGAACATCATCCCGGACACCGCCGAGATGCTGGTCAACATCCGCAGCACCACCTCCGCGGTGCGCGACCGGGTCCTCGCCGCGGTCGAGCGCGTCATCCGGGCGGAGGCCGCCGCCTCGGGCGCCCCGAAGGACCCCGAGATCACCCGCCTGCCCTCGTTCCCCGTCACGAACAACGACGCCGAGGCCACCGCCGTCGTCACCGCGGTCCTCGGCGACGCCCTCGGCGCGGACCGGGTCATGACCCTGCCCCAGCCCTTCACGGGCAGCGAGGACTTCGGCGTCTTCGGCACCGCCCTCGGCGTCCCCTCCGTCATGTGGCACTTCGGCGGCGCGGACCCGGCCCTCTTCCAGGGCATCGACCCCGACGACCTGCTGGAGAACGGCCTGCCCGCCACCATCCCGACCAACCACTCCCCGCACTACGCCCCCGTGCCCGATCCGACCATCGAGATCGGCGTCACGGCCCTCCTCGCCGCCGCCTCCCACTGGCTGCGCTAGCACCCCCCGCCGGACCACGAGCACGGAGGATCCCCGCATGCCCGTCACCACCCCCGACGACGACCACCTCGGCTACCTCGGCGCGACCGAGGCCCTGCGCCTCTTCGCCGCCCGCGACCTCTCGCCCGTCGAGCTGATGCGCGCCGTCATCGAGCGCACCGAGAAGACCGAACCGCTCCTCAACGCCTTCACCGAACGCCTCTTCGACGAGGCCCTGGAGCAGGCCCGGCACGCCGAGGACCGCTACCTCGGGAAGAACGGCCTGACGCCGCGCCCGCTGGAGGGCCTTCCGGTCGCCGCCAAGGAGAAGCACGCGATCCGAGGCCGCTCCCTCACCGAGGGCTCCCTCGCCCGCCGGGACGAGGTGGCCACCGAGAACGCCCCCGTCATCGACCGCGTCCTCGACGCGGGCGGCATCATCCACGCCCGTACCACCACACCCGAGTTCTCCCTCTCCGCCTACACGCACTCCCGCCTGTGGGGCGTCACCCGCAACCCGTGGAACCCCGACTTCAGCCCGGGGGGCTCCTCCGGCGGCTCGGGCGCCTCCCTCGCCGCCGGTACGTCCCTGCTGGCCTCGGCGTCGGACATCGGCGGCTCGACCCGCATGCCGGCCGCGTTCACCGGCACGGTCGGCTTCAAGGCGCCGTACGGACGCAACCCCGGCCTCGGCGTGCTCACGGCCGACCACTACCGGGGCGACGGCCCGATGGCCCGCACGGTCGACGACACGATCGCCTTCCAGAACGTCCTGGCGGGCCCCGACCCCCGCGACCACGCCTCCCTCCACCCCAAACTGACCCTGCCGACCACGTACGACGACGTCACCGGCATGCGCATCGCCCTGTGCGTCCGCCTCGGCGAGTACGACGTCCACCCCGAGATCGAGGCCAACACCCGGGCCTGCGCCCAGGCCCTCGCCGACGCGGGCGCGACCGTCGAGGAGATCACCCTCCCCTGGACGCACCACGACCTGCTCACCGCACTCGCGGGACACTTCTCCACCATCTTCGGCGCCCTCGTCGTCGAGACCGCCGAACAGCACCGCGACCTGCTGAGCCCCTACACCGTCGCCTTCGCCGACCTGATGACGTCCGCCCGCACCCAGGTGAGCTACCTCGACTCCCTGCGCGCCGAGCACCGGCTGCAACGCCAACTCGCCGCCGCCATGGCCGGCTTCGACGCCTTGCTGTGCCCCACCACCGCGATCCCCGGATGGCACGCCGGTGACGACCTCGCCGGAGAGAAGGTCGTGGTGAACGGCCAGGAGGTGGCCGACACCCTGTGGTGCTCCATGACCAACCCGTTCAACATCAACAACCGCTGCCCCGTCCTCAACGTCCCCTCCGGCACCTCGGCCTGGGGCCTCCCCACCGGCCTCCAGATCGTCGGCCACCCCTACGACGACCCCACGGTCTTCCGCGTCGGCAAGGCCCTGGAGACCGCCCGCCCCTGGTCGTACGCGCAGGTCAGGGCCCGACTCCGCTGAAGCCCACGCACCGGCCCCGACACCCCGCCGGGCACGTTCGGCTTGCCGTTGCCGTTGCCGTGGCGACAGCCGCCATCCGAGCATGGTCGAAGGCTCCGACCGGTGGAACCGGTCGGAGCCTTCGAGTACGCGGTGAGCCCGTGGGGGGCCGGTGACTACCTGAACTTGAAGGCGGCGGTGTGGTCGGTGCCGTCGGTCAGCGTGAGGTGGAAGGTGCGGCAGGTGCCGGCCCAGCTCCTGTCGGTGTTCCACACGTAGGTGTAGGTCCCGGAGGCCGCGTCGTAGGTGAGGCCGGAGACGCTGGCGGCGCCCGTCTCGATGGTGTCGACCGCTCCGGTGCCGCAGTCGGTCCGCTGGGACCACGGCGAGCCGTTCGCGAGGACGCCGAGGCCCTTGTCACCGCCGAGGGAGAACTTCATCGGGACGCTGCGGCCTGCGTTGACGGAGTTGACGTCCGGCAGGTTGTGCACGGGGGCGAAGAACCCGGCGAACGGGAACACGGGGGTGTAGGTGAACCGGTCCGCGGTCCCGGTGGCGCTGGTTCCTGCCGGGGTGGTGACGGTCACGTCGACGGCGCCGGGGGTGCCGGCGGGGGCGGTGGCGGTGATCTGGGTGTCCGAGAGGACGGTGAACGAGCTGGCGGGGGCGGAGCCGAAGTGGACGGCGGTCGCGTCGGTGAAGCCGGTGCCGGTGAGGGTGACGCTGGTGCCGCCCGTCTCGGGGCCGGAATAGGGGCTCACGCCGGTGAGGGCGGGGGTCTGGACCGGGGCGGTGACCTCGGTGCTGCCGCTGTCGGACCCGACCACGTTGCTGGAGAGGCTGAGGGCGTTGGCGTGGACGGCCACGGTGCCGCCGGCGGTGGGCAGGACGGTGAGGGTGATCGTCGTGGGAGTGGTCAGGGCGGCGAGGTTCCAGCAGGAGACGGCCGTGCCGCTGTTGATCTGGCAGGACCAGTCCCAGACCGAGGTGGTCGCGGTGGTGACCGTGGCGGCGGCACCGGACAGGTTCAGGTCGACCTGGGGGGCGTTGTTCCGCTGGTCAGGGCTGGCGTTGGGCAGTTGGACCGTGACGGTGTAGGCGGTGCCCGCCTGCACCGGCCCGGCCGGAGCCGAGACCTGGATGACGGAATCCGCGTGCACGGGGCTCGCGAAGGCGAGCAGGCCGAACGCGGTGGCCGCTGCGGCGAGCAGCGCGACCGGGCGGCGTCTGCGGCGGGTCGGCGTCGCGGAGCGGGTGGTGCGGGACATGAGCTCTCCATCGGGGTCGGGAACCGTCGTACGACAGGTTCCGGCGGAATGCCGCCTCGCGGCGGGCACAGGAAGTACCCGCCGCGAGGCGGCAGCCGTCGACGACGGCGCACAGCGCGCGCCGCCCCTCGATCCGCCGTCCCGCGGTCGGCATCCGAACCAAGCCGGAGAGCCGGAGAGCCGAAGGCGGAAACGCACAGGAGTGGCGCGCTTGCGGTGCGCTACCGAAAGAGATCTTTCTACAGCTTTCGCGGGATGGGCCGAATTTTCTCAAAACTCATTGAAATGAGGTGACATGACGTACTGTCAGGATTTTGAGATGGCGTCTGGGGGGCGTCCCGTCGAGAGCTCATGGCGGCAGCCCGGACGAAGGCCGGGGTGCGGGCCTTCGTCCGGGGCACGGCCGGGGCTTGCCGTGCGGCAGGCCGGCTACTCGGCCCGGGTGAGGGCGGGCGGCCAGTCGGCGGGGATCGCGTCGGTCTGCGGGGCGTAGAGCCGCAGGGTGATGGTGAACTTGCCGCTGGTGGGGATGGGGAGCCAGTTCGTCTTGTCCAGGGAGTCGTCCTCGGGCGCGACGGCGCTGATGTACAGGGTGATCGCGCCGTCCGAGTCGGGCGCGGGGGCGGTGAAGTGGCCGACGGAGTAGATCTCGGCGGTGTTGGCGACCAGGAAGCTGTCGGCGTCGTAGGCGGTCAGCGACCAGAACGCGTCGACGGGCGGCAGCTGGCCGGCGGGGAAGGTGAGGGTGTAGGGGATCGGCTTGCCGGTGCTGTCCGTCGAGGGGCCGCCGGTGCTGGGGTAGAGGGCGTCGTCGGGGAGATTGGCGGCCAGGCCGAACATGGCGACGTAGGCGCGCTGCACGTAGTCGGTGCCGTAGTAGCCGATGTCGGTCTTGACGAAGGTCCAGCCGTTGATCGGGGCGGGCCCCTTGTGGTTCGTGATGATCTTGAGGCCCTCCTCCTTGGCCCGGTCCAGGACCTGGGCGTCGGGGAGCTTGGCGGGGTCGTAAGGGTAGACGCCCAGCTCCGCGAGGGTGGCGCTCATGGCCGGGTCCGGCGGGTTGAGCGGGGTGGTGGGCAGCAGCTCGATCATCTGGGCGAAGAAGTCCGGACCGCTGAGGGCGTTGATCTGCTCGGACGGCGGGGCGGTGGAGACGGCGGGGTCGTAGGTGCCGTCCGGCGGGACGTAGGTGCCCTGGTCGGGCCACGAGCTCAGCGGCAGCAGCCGCATCAGGCTCTGGTACGCGGTGACGTTGTCCACGTCCTCGCCCGTGTTGAACATCTCGATGCGGCCCATCAGCCAGACCGTGTCGGTCCCCATGGGCACCTGGTGGACGTCGTCGGGGAGTTCGCCCTCCCAGCCCGGTCCGGTCAGCGCGTAGGCGTAGACCTGGGCGCCGGAGGACGGATCGGTGGTCGGGGCGCCGAGCGTCCTGGTGCTGCTGGGCGACTTGAAGGAGGTGTTCGACCAGGCGTCCATCAGCTGCATCAGCCAGTAGCGGCCCTCGTCCATGACCGGCACCGCCAGCACCATCGGCTCGGCCGCCAGGTCTATCCACGCCTGCGAGTACAGCGTGTCCACGTTGGGCCGCACCACGTTCTTCATCTCCGGCGTGGGAGGCGCGTCGTACTGGCAGAACTGGTTGGTGGGCGCCTGCGTCGCGTTCACCTTCACGGTGTTCGTCTGCAGCCGGCGGGTCAGCTCCATCATGATCTGCGCGTAGCCGAAGACGTAGACGTCCGTTGCCGCTGCCTGCGCGTGATGCTTGGGGTGGTGCGTCGAGGCCATGCCGTCGTCCCTTCCGGTGTGTCGGAAGGGTGACGCTACTGTCCGGTACGGGCACACCGCTGCGACAGAACAAGCCGATTGTGAACGGTTTTCGCAAGCGGAAGCCAATCCTCCGACATCGCGCCATCAGCACGGCGACACTGCGGCTGACCAGCTGCGACTGCCGTGCCGCCGCCCCGGAGACGCGCGAACGCCCCGTCCGTGAGGGACGGGGCGTTCGGGTGTGCGGTGTTTGGCTCAGGCCGGGGTGTTACGGGTTGACCGGCAGGACGGGTGTGAAGAGGGTGGGCACGTTCCACTGCTGTGCCGGGGTGCCGTTGCAGTCGAAGAGCTGGAACGCGGTGCCCCAGTTGCGGTTGGCCCACGGGACGTCGAGGCAGCGGCCGGACTGCGGGTTGTAGAGGGAGCCGTCGGCGCGGGGGAGCCACTGCTGGCCGCCCTCGCCCAGGCACTGCCAGAAGATCACGGCGCTCTGCGACGTGGTCTGGTTGCCGATGACGGCGACGCACTGGCCCTGCTGGGTCAGGGTGCCGTTGGCGTTGACGCTGAGCTTCTGCGCGTCGGAGCCGTTGCAGCCCCACAGCTGGGGGCGCATGCCGTTGCCGCTGTTGTTGTTCGGGGCGTCCACGCAGATGTCCGGGGACGGAGCGAAGCGGATCGGGCTGCCGGCCGTGGTGGCCGGCGGGGTGTAGCCCTGGTAGACGGCGAGGTTGCTGACCCGGCCGGCCAGCCAGTTGCTGGACTGGCTCTGGTACTTGTAGCGGCCCATGACGAGCTTGCCGCTCGGCGCCGGGCTGCTGCTCGCCGCGTGGTAGCCGCTGGAGCCCAGGCGGCCGTTGACGTACAGGCTCATGGCACCGGTGGTGGCGTTGTACGTCGCGGTGAGCTGGGTCCAGACGCCGGCCTGGAAGGCGTTGGCCGGGTTGACCGAGGCGTTGAAGTCGTACGGCCAGCCGTCGTCGTCACCACGGGCGAGGGCGAAGCGCCAGTTGCCGGAGTCGGCCCACAGCATGAACGCGCTGGCGTGGGCGTTGTCCTGGCTGACGATCACGCCGTCCGGCTTGTCGAGCTTCGCCCAGGTGCTGACGGTGAAGCTCTGCCGGGTGTCGATCACGCTGCTCGGCGCGGTCAGGCTCGACTTCAGGGTGTCGCCGAAGACGGCGACGGTCGCCGGGCGGCCGTCGACGGTGTCGGCGGCGTAGCTGATGTTCGCCTCGGTGAGGTCGGAGCCCGCCGGGACGGACTTCTTGTTGTCCAGGCGCCACTGCGTGGTCGGCGCCTGGGTGTTGCCGCGCACGTGGTAGCCGTCGAAGCCGTTGACCGCGCCGGCGTTCACGGTGCCCGCCCAGGAGTGCAGCGTGCCGGCCGTGTCCAGGGCCCAGAAGTCCGGCACGCCGTCGTCGGTGACGTCGCCGTCGGAGCCGACGCGCGGGTAGCCGGGGCCGGTGATGCCGTAGCCGATGCGGGCCGCGGGCTGCTGCGTGACGCCGGTGAGCACGGTGTACGTGACGCCGAGGAGGTCGTCGGTGCGGGTGCCGGTGGTGAGCTTGTACTGGAAGATGTCGCCGCTGGTGCGGTTGCGCACCCACAGGGCCGGGGCGGTGTCCGCCGTGGTGACGGTGGACAGGTCCAGGGTGTTGCCCGGGACCATCAGGTCCTTGTCGTCCCAGTCGCCGGTGCCGGACACCAGGACGGGCGCGGCGAGCGTCTGGTTGGGCTTGACCGGGTAGAACCAGAGCTTGCCGGCCTCGACGGCGAGCAGACCGGTGGCGTCGGTCACCTTGCGGCTGGGCGTGCGCGAGGTGCGGGCCGGGCCGGTCGGGGTGATCTGGCTGGAGTACTGCCAGGTGCCGACGTTGTGGTAGCCGGCGCAGGAGCTCGCGTACGCGGTGTCGCAGTCCGGCTTGTCGACGGTGTGCTTGGTGCCGAGGGTGAACACCCCGGGCTTGGAAAGGGTGTTGTCGTAGGCGAACAGCTCGCTGCCGCCGAGCGCGCCGACCGTGGCGGGCTCGCGGTGGACGAACAGGTCGTCGACGTTGCGGCCCGGGTCGAGCGAGCCGCGGTGCGCGATCCGGTAGTCCTTCCAGGTGCGGCCGGAGCTCACCTCGGGCGCCTGGAGGGCGGTCGCGGCGGTGCCGCTGGGCAGCATGCTGGCGGAGCTGCCGTCGGTGGCGCGGCCGTGGGTGACCAGGTTGCCGGCGGTGTCCGGGATCAGGATGTCGGGCCGGGCGTCACCGGTGGTGTCGCCGAAGGCCACCGGGCCGTCCTTCCACGGCACGTAGAAGGAGTACGAGAGGGTCTGGGAGGCGTTGCCCGCCTCGTCGAGGACCCGCGCGTAGACGATGTTGGTGCCCCAGTGGGTGGGCTTGACGCTGATGGCGCTCGTGGAGAGCGGGCTGCCGCAGGTCTGCTGGGCGCCGGCGAGCTGCGGGTCGAAGCTCCACTGGACGCAGGCCAGGCCCGAGGAGCGCAGTCCGGCGCCGGGGCTCGGGTCGGAGGCGGAGATCGGGATGGAGCCGGTGTCGCCGAGGCGCAGGTTGGTGATCTGGCCGTTGCCGGCCGGCGGGTACTGGGTGTTGGGGTCGGTGAACTGGCCGAAGGCCATGACCGGCGGGGTCATGTCGACGGCGAAGTGGCAGGTGGTGCTGGACGGACCGCGCAGCAGGCCGTCGTCGCCGTGGGTGGCCCAGGCGTAGTTGTGGCCGTTCTGCAGGGTGCCGACCGGTATGGAGTACGCGGCCTCCGACCAGTTCGAGACGAATCCGGACCAGCCCTGGTGCGCGGTCGCGCCCGCGGTCTCGTCCCAGACGTCCACCCACTCGGTGAGCTGTCCCTGGTTGGGGCTGCTGACCCGGGAGATCAGGTCGGTGTGGGTGTCGGTGACCCAGCCGTACGAGGAGGCGGGAACGCCGCCGCACGCCTGGGTGTCACCGGCGACGACGCGGCGCGGGACCGGGTTGGCGCGCAGGTTGTCGGGGGTGTTGGGCGGGAAGTCGTACTCGGTGCTGAGCGTGGCGTTGTAGTTGAACCGCTTGAAGCCCATCTTGTCGCCGGAGCCCTCGTTGCCGCGCAGGACGAAGGCGAGCGGCTTGCTGGTGTCGCGGATCGCGTCCCGCATGGCGCCGGTGACGTTGAAGTCGACGGGGATGTCGTTGTAGCAGGCGGAGTTGGTGCCGTTGCCGGGCACCCACTTGCCGTCCAGCCACTCCCGGACCTCGTGGTTGTTCCAGGACACCGAGCCGTCGAACTCGCGGGCCCGGTAGACGTTCACGGGGTACGTCGTGGAGCAGGACCAGTCCGAGGAGATGTACTGGTTGACGCGCAGGTTGGCGTAGTTGATCGTCGAGCCGTAGTACCCGTTGATGTCGAACTCGAACAGGGCGCGCTCGATGCCGTACGGGGACTCCCAGCCCTGGAAGCCCATGCCGGGGTGGTCCCGGTCGTTGGAGCCGGAGCGGTCGAAGTTGCTCGTGCCGGGCCAGGCCTGCATGACCCAGGCGTGGTGCTGCTTGCCGCGGGAGTCCCGCGACCAGTCCGGGTCGATGTAGACCGGGTAGCTGGTGTCCGCGCCGTCGAGCAGGTCCATGCTGGGGCCAGCGCGATGGCGCCGCGGCCCTGCCCGCCGGGCCGGTCGCCCGCGCGTTCGCCTGGGTGACCGGGATCTTGGCGACGGTGGCGCGGGCGCCGGGGCCTTCAGGGCTGCTCAGGCCGTCGACGGCGCCGTTGGCCTTGTCGACGGGCGCGGCGGCGTCCATGTCGGCGTACTTGCCGCCGCGTACGGCCGGCCGACGGGCCTCCTTCGCGGACCACATGATCGGGGCGGGCGAGCGGAAGACGGTGTCCCGGCCGGCGCCGGCGGTGAGGTTGCCGTCCTTGTCCTTGGCGAGCGTGAGGCCCTTGGTCTCGGCGGGGAACACCAGGTTCCTCACCGCCGGGCTGGCGGCGGCGGCCGGGCTGCGCAGGATCACGACGGTGGCGTAGCCGCCCCACTTGGTGGCGGTGACCTTGAGGTCGGTGTCGGGCGCCACGTTCTCGAAGAGGGCGCCGTTGTCGCTGAGGACCGGCTTGGGCAGCGCGCCGGCGAACGGCGAGGAGACCGAGAGCTGTTGGCCGTCCTCGGTGGTCATGGTGGCCAGCGGGCCGGTGCCGCCGCCGGAGATCACCAGGTCGGAGTCGGCGGCCTTCGGGGCCACGGTGCCGTCCGCGCGGGTGACCAGGGTGTCGTCGAGGGTGACCCAGCCGCCGCCCTTGCCCTTCATGCGCTCGGCTTCGAGGCTGCGCTCGGTGCGCAGCTTGCCCTGGGGCGTGACGACCGTGGTGCTGAACTCGTCGGTGAGTTCGGGGACCTGGACGTCCTTGCCGGTCTTCCCGGCCTTCAGCCGTGCCTGCTCCAGGGCGGCGCGGGCCGCCGTCGGCTTCGGGCGCTCGGTGCTTCCCCGGGAGGGAGGAGCGGCCGGGGAGGCCGACGGATCGGGCGTGGGCGACGGCGCGGCCTGTGCCGCGTAGGGCGTGGCGGCCAGCATCGCCGCGGATATGGCCAGGACGGCGGAGGCCGCGACCGACCGCCGTAGTCCGGCTCTTGGTGCAGTGGACATGCTTGTGTACTCCCCCATGCATGTGCGTGGTCCCGGCGCGTGGCGCGCAGAGATCGGGGGCACTTTGGCAGGGGCATGGCCACCGATCAAAACGCGCCACGCGAGCTGTGTCCGTCTTGTGTGCAGCCTTCATGAATTGCACACAGTGTGATATGGAACACGTCCGAATTTCAACTGCTCATGGGATACGAGCGGTTGTGGCGACTGCTACGTTCCCGTCCGATTGCGCCGTCGATCAGCCGGATCGAACGGCTCCTACTGCTTTCAACTTTCAACTTTCAACGGGGGATGAACGATGCCGCCCTTTGGCATGCGTCGATCCGGGCGATTTTCACGGACACGGGCGACCGTTCCGCTGATCGTGGCCCTGACGGCGTCCCTTCTGGCAGTGCCGGCGGCCCAGGCCGCTCCGGTGAAGCCGGACTTCGACAGAATCTGGCAGCCGCCGAAGACGCCGCTGCCGCACACCGTCTCGACAGCCGGAACCACGGCGAAGAAGCGCGGCCCGGTGGCCCCGCCCCACGCGGTGCCGAAGCGGGCCACCGCGGCCTCCGCCGTACCGGCCGTCACCACGCTGAGCGGCACCGCGCTGCCCACGACGGCCCCGGCCCGCGCCGGACGGCTCCCCGTGTGGTGGGCCCCGCAGGCAAGGCCCCAAGGCCCCGCTGCCCGCGGTGACCGTCGTACGCCAGGACGGCAGGGGCCCGCGCCGCCGGCGTGCACGGCCTGCTGTTCTCGGTCGCCGCGACCGGCCGGGACGCGCACGGCACGGTCCCGGTCAAGGTCGGTCTCGACCTGGCGGAGCTCCAGCGCGCCACCGGCGGGCAGTTCACCGCGCGCGGCCGCCTGGTGGCGCTGCCCGCGTGTGCCGCGACCACCCCGAGCGGGCGGCCTGCCGGGTCCGCACCCCGCTCGTCACCCACTACGACAAGGCCACCGGCCGGCTGACGGCCGACCTCGCCGTCCCGGCCGTGGCACCCGCGCCCGCCCGGGTCACCGGCGCTGCGGCCCCGTCCTCGCGGTTGCTCACGTCGGGCGCCGCGCCGAGCGCCTCCCGATGCTGCTCGCCGCCGAGACCGGCTCCTCGGGCGGCGGCGGCGACTACAAGGCCTCCGGCCTGAACCCGTCCTCGGCCTGGGCCGCGGGCGGCTCCTCGGGCGCGCTGACCTACAGCTACCCCTTCCAGCTGCCGCCGGCCCTCGGCGGCCAGGCACCGTCCCTCGCGCTGGCCTACGACTCCTCCTCCGTGGACGGCCGCACCTCCGCCACCAACGCGCAGGCGTCGTGGATCGGCGACGGCTGGGACCTCAACCCCGGCTTCATCGAGCGCACCTACAAGCCCTGCGACAAGGCGGGCATCACCAACTCCGGTGACCTGTGCTGGGGCGGCTTCAACGCGAGCCTCTCGCTCGGCGGCCACTCCGGGCCGCTCGTCCGCGTCGCCACCGGCGCGGCGTCCACGGACGCGGCGACCGGCGTGTGGCGGCTGAAGAACGACGACGGCACGAAGATCGAGTTCGGCTCGGGCGCCGCCAACGGCGTCCAGGACGGGGCCTACGCCAAGGTCACCGACTCCGCCGGCACCGTCTACTACTTCGGCGTCAACCACCTGCCCGGCGGCGACAAGAGCGACCCGGCGACGAACTCCGTCTCCAGCGTGCCGGTCTACTCGCCCGCGTCCGGCGCCCCGTGCTACGACTCCGCCAAGGGCAAGGCCTCCTGGTGCACGATGTGGCAGCGCCTCCAGCTGGACCACGTCGTCGACGTCCACGGCAACCTGACGACGTACACCTGGGCTCCCGAGACCAACTACTACAGCCGCGGCGGCGGCCAGAACCCCGGCGCCGGCACGCTCACCGCGTACACCCGCGCCAACACCCTGGCCTCGGTCGCGTACGGCCAGCGCCTGTCCGACCAGGTCGCGGCCAAGGGCGCGCTCCAGCCCGCCGTCCGGGTGACGCTCGGCACCGCCGAGCGCTGCCTCGACGCGGCCGTCTGCGACCCCTCGCAGCGCACCGCGGCGAACAAGAACAACTGGCCCGACGTCCCGGTCGACCAGGAGTGCAAGAGCTCCGGCACCTGCGCCCAGCTCTCGCCGACCTTCTTCACCACCCGCCGGCTGGCCTCCGTGCTGACCCAGGTCCGGGTGAACAACGCCTGGCAGGACGTCGACTCGTACGTCCTGAAGCACTCCTTCCCCGACCCGAAGGACGCCACCAGCCAGAAGGCCCTGTGGCTCGACTCGGTCCAGCGCACCGGCAAGACCGGCAGCCCCGAGATCACGCTGCCCGCGGTGACCTTCGTCCCCGTGATGCTCGCGAACCGGGTCGACGGCACCGACCTCGTGCCCGCGCCGCCGCTGATGGACCGGCCGCGCATCCAGCAGATCAAGAACGAGACCGGCGGCGTCCTCAACGTCGACTACAACCTGCCGGCCTGCTCGCGCCTCAACCACGTGATGCCGTCCGCCGAGGACGACGACACCATGGCCTGCTACCCGGTCCGCTGGCTGCCGCCCGGCTCGGTCGCCGGCGCGAATCCCGTCCTCGACTGGTTCAACCACTACACCGTCGCGTCGATCACCGAGAACGACACCACGACCGACGCCCCGCAGAAGGTCACCAGCTACGCCTACGGCCCGGCCGCCTGGCACCGCGACGACAGCGAGTTCACCGAGGCCAAGTCCCGCACCTGGGGCGAGTTCCGCGGCTTCGCCACCGTGACCGCCACCACCGGCAGCGGCAACGACGGCCCCAAGTCGCAGACCCGCGTCACCTACCGGCAGGGCATGAACGGTGACGTCCGCAAGGACGGCAGCACCCGGAACGTCCAGCTCACCGACGCCCTCGGCCGGTCCGTCACCGACCACGACTGGCTCGCCGGCCAGACGCTCCAGACCGAGACGTACGACCAGGCCGGCGGCAGCGTCGCCAGCCGCAGCGTCAACGGTGCCTCGGGCGAGGTGGCCACCGCCACCCAGACGCGCTCCGGCCTGCCGGACCTCGTCGCCCGGTACGGCGCCACCACGACCACCGTCACCGACCAGGGCAAGAAGGCCGACGGCACCTGGCGCTCCACGGTCACCACCACGACCACCGACTCCGCGCACAACAACCGCGCCGTCACCACCCTGGAGCAGGCCGAGGGCCTGCCGGACATGTGCTCGCGCCTCGACTACGCCACCGGGCCCGACCCGCAGGTCACCGGCCTGGTCAAGGAGAAGCTCGTCGTCTCCGGCACGGACGCCTGCACCGCCGGCGCGGCAGCCGCCAACACCGTCGCCCGGACCCGCACCTCCTACGACAACCTGCCGTTCGGGCAGGCCGCCGCCACCGGCGACGCGACGAAGCAGGAGATCCTGGACCGGTACCAGACGGACGGCACGCCCGTCTTCGTGCCGACCGCGACCACGACCTACGACGCCTACGGCCGGACCGCGACGGTCACGGACCCCAACAGCAAGGACAACCAGCACGCGAACGGCGCGGTCACCACGACGACCTACACGCCCGCCGCGACCGGGGAACTGCCGGCCACGCTGACGGTCGCCGCCCCCGTGCCCGGCTCGACGAGCACCTGGGACAGCGTCACCACGATGGACGTCCGGCGCAACCTGCCGCTGACCGTCAAGGACCAGAACCTCAAGACGACCACCGAGACGTACGACGCGCTCGGCCGGCTCACCGGCGTCTGGCTCCCCGGCCGCACCCCCGCGGCCAACCCGAACGCCAACATGACCTTCGGTTACGGGGTCTCCAACCAGGCCGGCGTCCCGTCGACGACGACCACCAACAAGCTGACGAAGGACGGCGACACGCCGGTCTACGTCAAGAGCGTCGACATCCTCGACGGCTTCGCCCGCACCCGGCAGACGCAGACGTCACCCGCCAACCCCGCCTACACCGGCCGGCTGGTCTCCGACACGCTGCTCGACTCGCAGGGCCGCACGCGGACGTCCAACGCGCCCTGGTACAACGACGTGTCCGGCCCGACCGGCACGCTGCTGCCCTCGGCGGAGGGCAGCATCCCCTCGCAGACCCGCACCACCTACGACGGCCTGGGCCGCGCGGTGGTCACCGCGTCCTGGTCGAACAACGTGGAGCAGTCCCGTACGACGACCGACTACAAGGGCGTCGACCGGACCGACGTCGTGCCGCCGAAGGGCTCGGCGCCGACCACCACCCTCACCGACGGCCGCGGCCACACCACGGAGCTGTGGCAGTACACCACCCCCACCGCCACGGGCCTGCCGGCCGACGCCACCGTCACGCGCTTCACGTACACGGTGGACGGCAACCCGCTCACCCGTAAGGACGCGGCGGGCAACACCTGGTCGTACGGCTACGACCAGCGCGGCCGCCAGACCACCGCGACCGACCCCGACACGGGGACGACCACGCAGACGTGGGACGCCGCCGGACGGCTCGGCAGCACCACCAACGGCAAGGGCCAGACGGTCACCTTCGCCTACGACCTGATCGGCCGCAAGGCCGGCATGTTCGACGGCACCGCCACCACCACCGACAAGCAGCTCACGGCGTGGACCTACGACACCGCGACGGCCGGCAAGGGCAAGCCCGCCTCCTCGACGCGGTACGTCGGCGGCACCGGCGGCCAGGCGTACACCACCACGATCAAGGGGTACGACGACGGCTACCACGTCACCGGATCCACGGTGAGCATCCCCGGCACGGACGCCGGACTGGCCTCGGGCACGTTCACCTACACGACCAGCACGGTCTACGACAAGATCACCGGCAGCCCGAAGGAGACGGTGCTCCCGGCGGTCGGCGGGCTCCCGCTCGACGACATCGTGTACTCGTACAACGACTACGGTCAGATGTTCAAGTACGCGGGCGCGACGACGTACGACACGCAGACGGAGTACGACGCCTTCGGACGTCCGATCCGTTCCACCGTCAACCCGTGGGCCACGCAGGTCGTCTCCACGACCGACTACGACCAGGCCACCGGCCGGGTCAAGCAGCAGTTCGTCGACAAGCAGACGTCCACCACGGGCGCCGTCCAGCAGACCGGCTACACCTACAACGACGCCGGCCAGGTCACCTCGATCACCGGCATCGCCGACAACACCCCGTCCCAGACCGACCGCCAGTGCTTCACCTACGACACCCTCGGCCGGCTCGCGACGGCCTGGACCGACAACGGCGGCCTGGCCGCCCCGGAGGCCGGACAGACCCAGGACCAGGGCGGCTGCGCCACCACGACGCCGACCGCCACGAACATCGGCGGCCCGGCGCCGTACTGGCAGGACTACGGCTACGACCTCACCGGCAACCGCACCAGGCAGGTCAGCCACGACCCGGCCGGTGACACCACCAAGGACGTGACCACCACCCAGACGTTCAACACCCCCGGCACCGTCAACACCCCGACCACCGCGCCCACCGCGGGCGGCGGCACGGGCGGCCCGCACGCCCTGCTGACCGCGGTCGCGAAGACGGGTTCGACCACCACCAACACCGACAACTACCAGTACGACGCGGTCGGCAACACCACGTCCTTCCGCAACGGCAAGGCCGGCACCAGCAGCCTGAACTGGAACAGCGAGGGCAAGCTCGCCTCGCTCACCACCGCCACCCAGATCAAGGGCATCGGCGGCAAGTGCCTGGACATGCGGGGCGCCACCATCACCAACGGCACCCCGGTCCAGATCTCCACCTGCAACAGCGGCACGTGGCAGAAGTTCGCCACCGCCGGCGACCGGATCTCCACCGGCAACAAGTGCCTGCAGGCCATGGGCACCGCGGCCGGCTCGCCCGTCCAGATCCAGCCCTGCGACGGCACCGCCGCCCAGACCTGGACGGCACGTCCCGACACCACCTTCTACAACCCCGCCTCCGGCCGCTGCCTCGCCGTCCCCGGCGACGTCACCACCGACGGCACCGGCCTCGTCCTCGGCGACTGCGCCACCACGGTGCCCGCCGGACAGAAGTGGACCGTCCCCGACACGAGGACGACCTACGTCTACGACGCGGACGGCAACCAGCTCCTCCGCCGCAACCCGGGCAAGACCACGATCAACCTCGGCACCGACGAGCTGACCGTGGACACCACCTCGGGCACCAAGCCGCAGCCGCAGACCGGGGTCCGCTACTACCCGATCCCCGGCGGCATGACCATCGTCCGCACGGGTGCGGGCACCGCCGCGGGCGCCTTCGCCGTCCAGGTCGCCGACCACCACGGCACCAACGCCCTCGGCATCGACCTGTCGACGCTGGCCGAGACCCGGCGCCCCACCGACCCCTTCGGCAACGCGCGCGGCACCCAGCCGACGGCGTGGGCCGGCGACAAGGGCTTCGTCGGCGGCACCAAGGACACGGCGACGGCCCTGACCAACCTGGGCGCCCGCCAGTACCTGCCCACAGCGGGCCGGTTCATCAGCACGGACCCGCTGTTCGACGCCGCGGACCCGCAGAGCTGGAACGCGTACGCCTACGCGGACAACAACCCGGTCACCAACACGGACCCGGACGGGCAGATGTGCCTGCACGGCTCGCCGGGCGGCGGCAAGGACGGCATCTGCGCGGGCGTGAAGGGCGACTCCGACGGCGTCATCGGCGACTACTCCAACAACTGCGGCCAGGCGTACTGCATGGACGAAGCGCTGCGGATGGAGGACGCCGCCGAAGAGGCCGGCACGTGGGGCGTGACCCCGTACCAGCACCTGTACGGCCGGAAGGGCCACATGTCCGCGGGCAAGAAGTCCTACAACCAGGCGCGCAAGGCCGAGCGCGTGGCCAAGGAGAAGGTCGCCTCACGCCTGCTGGGCGCGGCGCGCTGGAAGATCGCCGAGGACTACATGTACGAGGAGATCATGCGGAACCTGCGGTCCGGCGACTTCAAGAAGATCAAGGACGCCAACAACAGCTGGCTCCCGTTCTCCCTGGCCAAGGCCTCCACCATGTGGGCGTACAAGGTCCACGCCGGAGCCGACTGGGACCACAAGCCCAAGCTCAAGAACATGATGGGCCTGTCGACGTCCTCGGACTACTTCTTCACGGTCCCCGGCGGCGATGACGAGGCGTACTACGACATCTGGTCGAACGTGCACTACGGCTTCGTCGGCATGGCGGCGGACTTCGACCAGGGAGACCTGGAGGACGGCCCCCAGGCGCCGCTCCCCGGCATGGAGTTCTTCGTCGGCGACACCGACGCGGGTGACATCGCCAGCGTCCGCAGCGGTATCGACATGTTCAAGAAGTACGGCACCAACATGACCCGGGAGCAGTTCCACCAGGGCATGCAGGACACCGTCGCGGCGATGAAGAAGGCCAAGGCCTGGCAGGTCGAGTCGGCCACGGGCTGAACCACCTCTTCTCCCGGCACGAAACGGGCGGCGGGTGCCCTCACCACGGTGAGGGCACCCGCCGCCAGCGTTGTTCAGTCCCCGGCCCGTATCAGCCCGCTCTCGTACGCGAAGATCACCGCGTGGACGCGGTCGCGGAGACCGAGCTTGGTGAGGACGCGGCCGAGGTGGGTCTTGACGGTGGTCTCCCCCACGAAGAGGCGGGCGGCGACCTCGCCGTTGGTCAGTCCACGGGCGACCAGCGCGAGGACCTCCCGTTCCCGGTCGGTGAGCGCGGACAGGCGGCCGCGCTGGGCGGGCTCGGGCGCGGAGGAGTGCAGGACGAAGCGTTCGACCAGGCGCCGGGTCAGTGACGGCGCCACCATGACCTCGCCCCGCAGCACCGCCCGGACGGTCACCAGGATCTCCTCGGCGGGGGAGTCCTTGACGAGGAAGCCGCTCGCGCCGGCCCGCAGGGCGGCGTAGGCGTACTCGTCCAGGTCGAAGGTGGTGATCACGAGGATCCGGGGGCCGTGGGGCCGCGCGCAGAGGTGCTCGGTTGCGGCGAGGCCGTCCAGACCGGGCATGCGCACGTCCATCAGGACGAGGTCCGGCTCAAGGGCGGCCACTCCCGCGATGGCCGCGTCCCCGTCGGCGGCCTCGCCGACCACGGTGAGGTCGGGCTGGCTGTCGATGACCATCCGCAGCCCCATCCGTACCAGCTCCTGATCGTCGCAGATCAGCACCCGCGACGAGGACGGGCCCCGGCCGGTCACGGGGTCGCCGCGGTGGGCTCGGGTTCAGCGCGGCGCAGGACGGCGGTCACCCGGTAGCCCCGCCGGGCGTGGGACCGGCGTCGACGCTCCCGCCGTACAGGGCGGCCCGTTCGCGCATGCCGGTGAGTCCTCGGCCGCGGGAGAGCAGGGGCGCGGGGTGCGCCGGGACGGTCCCCGCCCCGGCTCCGGCCGAGTTCTCCACCCGGACGCGGACCAGCCTCCCGGGCCCCTCGGTACCGGTGTCGACCCGTACGCGGACCGTGGCGTCCGGCGACGCGTGCTTGACGACGTTGGTGAGCGCCTCCTGCACGATGCGGTACGTCTGCAGGGCGAGATCCGCCGGAAGGCCGCCCCGCTCTCCACGAAGGTCCAGGCGGGCGCGGGTGCCGTTCGTGTTGAGGCGGCCGACGAGCCGCCGCAGATCGGCTGAGAGCGACTCGCCGGTTCCGTCGTCATCGGGGGTGGGGCTGGGGCTGGGGCCGGGTTCGGGTTCGGGTCTGAGGCCGGGTCGGGGGCTGGGGCCGGGTCGGGGTCCGGGGCCTCCGGTCCGGGCGTTCGCATCGGGGGTGCCGAGCACCTCAAGGAGGCGGCGCAGTTCGTCCAGGGCCTCGCGGCCGGTCGCGCTGATGACGCCGAGGGCGCGGTCGACGGCCGTGGGGTCGGTAGGCCGCATCAGCCTGCCGCCCTCGGCGTTCAGCACCATCACGCTCACGCCGTGCGCGGGACATCGTGGATCTCGCGGGCGATGCGCGCCCGCTCCTCGGCGACGGCGACCCGGGCCAGGGCGAGGCGCTCCGACTCGGCGAGCGCGACCCGCCGCTCGAACTCGGCGATGTAGGCGCGCCGGGCGCGGACGTACTCGCCGAAGACCCAGGCCCCGGCCAGCAACAGCCCCACGGCGAGCGGGGTGAGCCAGGCGCCGCGGGCACCCGGACCCCGTAGTCCCGCTGCCAGGCGGGAACCCACAGCGCGACGCAGCCGGCGGCGCAGAGCACCGTCGCCGCGGCGGCCCGGCGCAGGCCGCGCACCGTGAGGGTGGCCACGACCGCGGCCAGGGCGACGGCGCCGCGCCCCGGTTCCTGTCCCCACACGTGGCCGAGGTACTGCGCCCAGAACCCGGCCGTCACCACGGCCGCGACGATCACCGGACGGCGGCGACGCCACCACAGGGGCAGTACCAGAGCCGCGTACACGCCCGTCTGCACCCAGACGGGCCGCCAGTCCGGCTGGGGGCGGATCGCCGGGGGCAGGGCGACCAGCACGATCAGCAGCAGGTCCGTCAGCCACGGATGTCCGCGGCGAAGGCGGGGCAGGGTCTCCATCAGCCGTCGCACCGTTCCACGCTACGGCCGGGGCCCCTTCCCCGGCGTCATCCTGGCGGGTGTCAGGGGGTCCTCCCACGGTCGTACGGACACCGGCCGGGGATACGACGTGCGGCCACCCGGAGCGTTTCCACCATGGGGCCATGTCGATCACTACCGAGTTCCTCCGACGGCCCCTCATGACCGGTGCCGTGGCGGCCAGCTCACGGCGGCTGGCGTACGCGATGACCGAGGGCATAGGCCTGGAGCGGGCCAGGACCGTCGTCGAACTCGGCCCGGGGACCGGGGTGTTCACCGACGCGATCCTCGCCCGGCTCGCCCCCGGCGCACGGCTCGTCGCCGTGGAGCTGAACCCGGTGCTCGCCGCCCGGCTGTCGGCCACCCGGCGCGACGCGCGGCTGACCGTGGTCCAGGGCACGGCGGCCGAGCTGCCCGCCGTGGTCTCCGAACCGGTCGACGCGGTGGTCTCCGGACTGCCGTGGACGGTCATGCCCCAGAACCGGCGCGGGCACATCCTGGACGCCGTGACCGAAGTCCTCGCGCCCGGCGGCCGGTTCACCACCTTTGCGTATCTGCACGCGGCCTGGACACCGCCCGCCCGCCGCCTCACCGCCGAACTGGCCGACCGCTTCCACCGGTTGGAGCGCTCGAAGGTGGTGTGGGCGAACCTTCCGCCCGCTTTCGTGCACCGGGCCACCCGGAGGCCATGACCGTCCCGTGAGCCGGCCCGCGGGTCCGGGTTCGTGGTCCGGGGCGACCGGTGACCGCGTGTCCGATATACGTGCCGTGGTGGCCGTGCCCCTTGGGACACGTCGGGGAAAGGTGGTTCACTCGTCGGACATTCCACCCACCTCGACGAAGTGAGGGATTCCTTTGACGGTTCTCGGCGACTCGGTCGAATCGATGGAGCAACTGGCCCTGGTCTGGCGGACCATGGTGCTCGACCGGGACGGGGCCGCGGACGTCCGTGACCTCCCGGGCATCGCCGTGCGCTGGGCCGACTGCCGGTTCGCCTTCTGGAACTGCGTCACCCTGACCGAGGTCGGGGCCGACGCGGCACTCGTCGAGCGGCGCCTGCGGGAAGCGGCCGACGTCATGCGGTCGAAGAAGCAGCCGGGCTTCCTGTGGGTCTTCGAGGACCTGATCGAGGACGACGCGCGCGCCGGCCTGGACGCGGCGGCCGAGCGCGCGGGCCTGGTGCACGCCTTCCCCGGCACGGGCATGGCAGGGGACCTGCTGCCCCTGCCGGAGCCCGTCCATCAGGACCTGACGTTCGTACGCGTGTCGACCGACGAACACCTCACGGCGTACGCCGACCTCAACTCCCGTGCGTACGGCTTCCCCCTGGAGGACGGCCGGGACGGCCTCGCCGGCTCCACCCTCTGGAAGGAGGGGGTGCACGCCTATCTGGGCCTGCGCGACGGAGTGCCCGTGACCTGCGCGGCGACGGTGGAAGCCGACGGCCGCCTCTTCGTCGTCCTCGTCGCCACGCACCCGGAGTGGGAGCGCCGCGGATACGGCGAGGCCGTGACGCGGAAGGCCCTGTACGAAGGGGCCCGCGCCACCGGCCTGACCCGCGCCACCCTGCACGCCACCGCCGCCGGCGCGCCCGTGTACCCGCGCATCGGATTCCGGCCGAACTCGCCGATGCGCTTCTTCGCTCTGAAGGGCTGACCGCGTCCCGTCGGGTGCCTGGCCCCGCACGTCGCGGACGCGGTCGGCCGGGCGCTCGACGGCGAGCCGCCGGCTCTCCGGCCCGCAGCCCTGCCCGTTCACGCCGCCGGGGACTCTCGCCTCTTTCCGGCGGAGGCACGGCCCGTCCCGGTGCGCGAAGGATCCGAGGACCTACAGGCCCAGGTCGAGGGCCACGCACGAGTAGAAGTTCCACGAGTTCTCGGGGTTGTAACCGGCGGCTCCCCGGCCGGCCGGATCGACGTCCACCTCGGTGCTCATGTCTTCGAACGGGATCCGTCCGGAGAGCTTTCCGAAGCGCTCGTGCCGAGCGGCGGCAAAGGTGTCCTTGGCGACTGCGTCGTTCATGACCATGCTCCACTTCGTCGATCGTGGATCGCGTCCTGTTCGTCGCTCTGGGCGACCACTGTCAGCATGCATCGCCATGCGTCACCAGTCAAGACGGTGACGAGGTTGGGGGTTGTGCATGTTTCTCAGCGCGTGACGAACCACGAGAGGCATGTGAGCCACCGGTAGCACGTCCACGGCAGGGGTCCGGTGTGCGCTGGGGGCGCGAGCTGGACGAGCTGAGCCCGGACTCACGCCTGCTGGTCCCAGGGAAACGGGCGGGGTTCACGTACGTGGTGGGGCGGACGTGAACCTCCGCACGCGCTCTCGCGCTCTTCGCCCCGGGCCTGTCGCGTCCTGGGCCTGCGGTGTCCTGGGGCTGCCGCGTCCCGGGCCTGCCGTGTCCTGGGCCTGTCGCGTCCTGGGGCTGCCGCCCGAACGCGCAGTGGAGCAGGGAGACCTCTCCCTCGCGTCGGCGGAGGCCGAGGCCTTCGCCGACGGGACCGGGGGCGCCGATCGACACGGCACATGTGGTGCACCCCCGGAGTTCCGCCGCGGTCAGGACATGCGGGGGCGTCAGCCGGCCGAGCCCGGCTCGATGACGGTGTACATGACGGAACGCTGCTGCTTGTGGCGCCGGATGCGTCCCTTGGCGACCAGGGACTCAAGGGTGTTGCGCACCACCTGCGGCGTCGGGTTGCGGTCCGGGTGGTCCGCCAGCAGCTCGTCCCGCAGCTCCTTCGCCAGGCGCGGTCCGTCGTGCTTGCCGAGCAGCTCCAGCAGCAGGTCACCGAGCAGCGGCTGACGCGACTTCCCCTTCGCGCCGGCCTTCGCCCTGTCACCTCCCGGAGCCTTGGCGGAGGCCGGGCGACGTGCGGCGGTACCGGTCGGGGCCCGCTTCGCCTTCGTACGGACGGGCTCGTCCTGCAGCTGCTCGGGCAGCCGGGACGGGTCCGCGAAACCCTCGTACCGCTGGGCGAGGTTCAGGATGTCCGTCAGGAGGGCCTCCTCCTGCTTCAGCACCGCGATCTGTTCCGTCAGCTTCCGCTGTCGGCGGCGGTTCTCTTCCAGGTCCGACGCGGCTTGGTCCACCAGCCGCGATCGGAGGCCGGCGGATGACTGGTTGGTCACAACCGTTCCACTCCCTCGGTATGAATGTTGCTGCGCATGCTACCCATGCCCGAGCTCCCAGCGTAGATAAGTGTCGACGCCGGAGCCACGCGCGAGCGTGTTCGCCTTTCAGAATAATCTTCGGTGTGCCGGTGCGGTCGTTGTGCGTGCGGCTGACCAGGACGGCACCGTGATCTCCGGGTGGCCGGTGTCGACGAGTGTGCGCAAGAAGTGGGGAAACTCGCACACATATCTCGGGGTAGGTTTGCGAGTATGGACACCGGAAGGTGTGACCTTCTCGCCTCCCCGGTAGCGGATTCGACGAGTGGATCAGGAAAATGGCTGCTCAGATTGGTTGCGTCGGCTCTCCGGCGCTCGGCCGTGCCCACGGCTCACACGTGGGGTGTGTCCGGTCCCTGGCCGGACGCACGAAAGAGAAGCGGCACGGTGCGGAACACGATGGCCACACCCCTCACGGAGACGTCCCGGTCCGAGCTGCTCGGCACGCTCATGAGGGAGCACCGGGACGCACTCGTCTCGTACGCCGAGAAGATGCTGGGCGATCGCGGGCTCGCCGAGGACGTCGTCCAGGAGACCGTCATCCGTGCCTGGCGGAACATCGACCGCCTGCACGGAATGGACGGATCCGTCCGCGGCTGGCTCTTCACCGTCACCCGGAACCTGGTCATCGACTGGGTGCGCAAGCCGCACGCCCGCAGAGAGGCCGTCGGGGTCACCTACAGCGAGCCGGTGGCGCGCGCCGACGGCACCGACGCGGTGCACGACGCCCTGATGGTCCGGCCGTTACTGGACCGGCTGTCCCCCGAACACCGCGCCGTGCTCGTCCACCTCTACCTCTGCGACCGCAGCATCAACGAGACCGCCGGCCTCCTCGGCGTGCCGACGGGCACCGTCAAGAGCCGCCAGCACAACGCCCTGCGCAAGCTGCGCGAGGCCGTGCGGCCCGCCCCGGCCCGGCCCGCACCTCCGGTGCCCGGACCCCGCGCGGAGGCCGTTCCACCGTGCACGCCCCGGTGAGGCCGGCGAGCGCAGGGCCTTACGGGTCGGCGTCGGCACCCGACCACGGCACCGGAGCGTAGGGGAGGTCGCACTCCTTCAGGAGTCGGGTCGGCGTCGGCACCCGACCACGGCACCGGAGCATAGGGGAGGCCGCACTCCTTCAGGAGCAGGGTCAGGGCGCGACCGAGGTCGCCTCCCGTCCTCGGTCGCGATCCGGCTCCAACCGGAGCTCGCGGCCCTGCCAACGGCGCCGCAGCCAGCGGTCGTGGCTGGCGACCACGATCGCGCCGGGCCCTTCGCCCAGGGCCTCCTCCAGTTCGTCGCACAGGCGGGGGGAGAGGTGGTTGGTCGGTTCGTCGAGCAGGAGCAGCTGCGGAGGGCGTGCGACGAGGAGGGCCAGGGCCAGGCGGCGGCGCTGTCCCACGGACAGGCGGCCGACCGGTCTGTCCAGGTCCGCCCGGTGCATCAGGCCCAGTGACTCCAGCGGCACCTTCTCCGCCCGCACCTCGCCCAGCGACAGCGCGTACGTGTCGCGCACCGAGCGCTCGGGCCGTTCGAACACGGTGTCCTGGGTGAGCAGCCCCACCGTCAGCTCGCGCCGTCTGCGTACCTCCCCCTCGGCCGCGAGGCCTCCGGCGAGCAGGGCGAGCAGCGTCGACTTGCCCGCCCCGTTGCCGCCCGTGACCAGCAGACGGTCGGTCGCCGCCACCTCCAGGGCGTCCAGCGCCAGCCGGCCCGGCACCCGTACACCGCGCAGGGTGACCAAGGGCCGAGGCCCTTCGGGCGACCGGGCCGCCAGGTCCACGGCGGCGAACCGCAGGGGAAGGGGCGGTGCGGCGACCTGGGCGCGCTCCAGCTCCTCCAGCCGCCGCGTGGCGTCGCGCACCCGGCGCGAGATCGAGTTCTGGACGCGGCCGGCCCGGTGGCCGTAGCCCATCTTCTCGTTGTCGGTACGGCCGCGGTCGGGGGCCACCCGGTGCGCGGTCACGCCCGCCGCCCGGCGCAGCTCGTCCAGTTCCCGCTGCTCCTCGGCGTACCGCCGCTCCCAGCGCTCCCGCTCGGCGTGCTTCGCGGACAGATAGGCGCGGTAACCGCCGCCGTGGCGCACCGGGCCGTCCACCGCCGGGTCGAGGTCGATCAGGTCGGTGCAGACGGCGTCGAGGAACGCCCGGTCGTGGCTGGCGATCACCACGGTGCCGGGCATGCCGCGGACCTGTTCCTCCAGGAAGGCCGCCGCGTCGTCGTCGAGGTGGTTGGTCGGCTCGTCGAGGAGCAGGGCCGACGGCCGTCGTACGAGCAGCGCGGCCAGGGCCAGCCGGCCGCGCTGCCCTCCGGAGAGCGACCCGAGCGCCCGGCCGTGCCCGACCCCGCCCAGGCCCAGGCCGCCGAGGACCAGGGCGGCGCGCCGGTCGGCGTCCCAGGCCTCCCGGTCCTGGGCCTGTTCGAGACGTCTGCCGTAGGCGTCGAGGAGTTCCCGGTGACGGGGGTCGGTCTCCGGGACCCGGGCGAGTTCCGCGCCGAGCCGGTCCAGTTCCGTGAGGTCCTCACGGGCCTCACGGAGTGCCTCGTCCAGCACCGTGGCGAGGGTCGAGTCACCGTCGAACGGCATCTCCTGGTGGAGGAAACCGAGGTCGTCGGGGCGGGCGACGCTCCCGGAGTCGGGTTCGTCCACGCCGGCGAGCACCCGCAGCAGGGTGGACTTGCCGACGCCGTTCTCCCCGATCAGGCCGATGCGGTGGCCGGGGGAGGCGGTCAGGGAGAAGCCGTCGAGGACGCGGCGGCCGCCGAGGACGCGGACGAGGTCATGGGCGAGCAGAGCGGGCTGGGGCATGGGTGTCCGTCCGAGGTGAGCGGTGGTCGGCCCGCCGGGCGTACGGCCTCGGGCGCGGGCCAGGGCACACACCGGCGCCTCACACCGAGGGCGCCCCCGTCTCCCCGAGCACCCCGTCGGCCAGCCGCAGCCAGCGGTTCACCCCGATCTCGGCGAGGAACCGCTCGTCGTGGCTGATCACCATGAAGGCGCCCTGGTAGGAGTCGAGCGCGCTCTCCAACTGGCCCGCGCTGACCAGGTCGAGGTTGTTGGTCGGTTCGTCGAGCAGCAGCAGGTGCGGTGCCGGTTCGGCGCACAGCACGCAGGCCAGCGTGGCGCGCAGCCGCTCGCCGCCGGAGAGCACCCCGACCGGCAGGTGTGCCCGGGGGCCCCGGAAGAGGAAGCGGGCGAGCAGGTTCATCCGCTCCGCCTCCGGCCGCTCGGGGGCGAACGCGGCGAAGTTCTCCGCCACCGTGAGGTCCAGGTCGAGCAGGTCCAGACGCTGCGACAGATACGCGATCCGGCCGTCGTTGCGCTTGATCTCCCCGCTGTCCGGGGCGAGGTCGCCGGTGATCAGACGCATCAGGGTGGTCTTCCCCGCGCCGTTGGGACCGGTCAGCGCGATGCGCTCCGGACCCCGGACGGCCAGGTCGACACCACCCGGGGCGAACACGTCCCCGGCGCCCAGACGCACCTGCATCCCTTCTCCGAGGAACAGGTTGCGGCCGGAGGGCACACGGGTGTCGGGCAGTTCCAGGGTGAGGCGCTGTTCCTCACGCAGCGCGCGACCGGCCTCGTCCAGGCGCGCCTTGGCCTCGGTGACCCGGGAGGCGTGCATCTGCCCCGACCGGCCCGCGGACTCCTGCGCGCCCCGCTTCATGTTGCCGGCGAAGATACGGGGCAGACCGGCGCTCTTGAGGTTCTTGGCCGCGTTGCTCGCCCGGCGGTCGGCGCGCTCGCGGGCCTGCTGCAGCTCCCGCTTCTCCCGCTTGAGCTCCTGCTCGGCGTTGCGCACGTTCTTCTCGGCGACCTCCTGCTCGGCGCGGACGGCCTCCTCGTACTCGGTGAAGTTACCTCCGTACAGGCGCAGTTCGTCGCTGCCGAGTTCGGCGATGCGTTCCATGCGGTCGAGCAGCGCGCGGTCGTGGCTGACCAGGAGCAGGCAGCCGTTGAAGTCCGAAAGGACGTCGTAGAGCTTGCGCCGGGCCTCCAGGTCGAGGTTGTTGGTGGGCTCGTCGAGCAGCAGCACGTCGGGACGCCTGAGGAGCTGGGCGGCGAGGCCAAGAGAGACCACCTGGCCGCCGCTGAGCGTGCTCAGGCTGCGGTCCAGGGCGAGGCCGGTCAGGCCGAGGCGGTCGAGCTGGGCGCGGGTGCGCTCCTCGATGTCCCAGTCGTCGCCGATGGTGGTGAAGTGCTCCTCGGCGACGTCGCCGGACTCGACGGCGTCCAGGGCGCGGATCACGTCGGCGATGCCGAGCACCTCTGCGACCGTGAGGTTCGCCGTCAGGGGCAGGCTCTGCGGCAGGTAGCCGAGCGTGCCGCCGACGGACACCGAGCCCGCGGACGGCTTGAGTTCGCCGGCGATCAGCTTGAGCAGGGTGGACTTGCCGGAACCGTTCGGCGCGACCAGACCCGTACGGCCGGGGGGCATGCTGAAGGACAGGCCGTCGAAGACGGGAGTGTCGTCGGGCCAGGCGAAAGAGAGGTTCGAGCACACGAGAGCGGCGTCGGACATGAGAAGACCTCGGAGGTACTGAGGGCAGAGCTTAGACCTCTGCCCTGGGCAGACGGGGATGAAAGGGGTACGACGAAACGGACCACCTCGGCAGCGCACCTGAGCGCCGGCCGGTGGCCGTCATATCCGGATCTCACCCGGAGATGTCGTCTTCACCCACCACGTCTGTGTCTCCTCACTGGACAACCAATGTCGTCCACGAGCCTAGCAGCCCGTCCGCGAAGATGCCCGCCCATTACGTGTGAACGGCCGCGCCGGGACGGCCCGTCCCGTCGAATGACCTAACACGTATCTCACCCGAAGGCCCGGACGGTGTGCACGCGGACCGTCAACTGGCTCTTCTCCGAGGCCCGGTGAGCCTCCAGAGTGAGAGCCGGCCGCCGACGCGGCAGCAGGACGCCCACCTCCCCGGCGGACCGTGCGCTCGTTGCTCCGGGCCGCGCGTCCTGCTACCGCGTCGGCGGAGAACCCGCACCCCGCCGCCCCCACACCCCTCGACTGCCGCACGCACCGTACCGGTCAAGGCCCCCGCCGCCCGCATCACTCTGTGCGTCCCCTCCGCCGCGAGGCCGGCCACACGATCCCGCAGAGCACTCTTGCCCACCCCGGTGTCACCGCACAGAACCAGAGACCTCCCCTCCCCGGCCGACACGAACTCGGCCAACGCCTCCTGCTCGCGCTCACGGACGACCAGAGTTCCGGCGATCGACTTCCACGTCCCCCACTTCCTCCCATGGCTCTCCAGCGCGGCACGGGGCGCTGTCATGCCCGGACACATATGTCGCGCCGGACACGCTGGATACGGTGGCCCGAGTACGAGTACGAGTACGAGTACGAGCCCGACGCGCTGGCCGCCGCCGGGTCGCCGCCGGGTCGGCGGCGGGCGGCGGCGGGCGCGGGTGGCGGGCGGCGGCGGGCGCGGGTGGCGGGCGGCGGGCGCGGGCTCAGAGGTGGTCGGCTTCGACCACCGCCTGGGCGAAGGCGGTGGGAGCCTCCTGCGGCAGGTTGTGGCCGACGTTCGCGAGGGTGTGGTGGGCGTACGGGCCGGTGAAGTGGTCGCGGTAGGACGAGCCGTCGCCCGGGGCGGTGAAGGGGTCGAGGGCGGCGTCGAGGGTGACGGTGGGGACCTGGATGGGAGGCTGGCCGGCGAGCTTCCTCTCGTAGCGGTCGTAGCGGGCCTCCCCGTCGATCAGCCCGATCCGCCAGCGGTAGTTGAACAGGACGATGGCGGCGTAGTCGGGGTTCTTGAAGGCCTCGGCGGTGCGCGCGTAGGTGGCGTCGTCGAACTGCCAGTTGGGGGAGACGAGCGTCCACACGAACCGGCACAGCGCGATGCGCTGCTCCTCGTTCTCCATCGTCTTCTTGCCGCGGTCGGTGGCGAAGTACCACTGGTACCACCAGTTGTGCTCGACGGCCGGGGCGGCGGGCTCCAGCTGCATCTTGCGGTCGGTGATGACGTATCCGCTGGTGGAGACCAGTGCCTTGACCCGTTCGGGCCACAGCGCGGCGATGATGTCGGCGGTGCGCGAGCCCCAGTCGAAACCGGCCAGGACGGCCTGGTCGATCTTGAGGGCGTCCATCAGGGCGATGATGTCGAGCGCGATGGCGGACTGTTCGGCCGTACGGGGGGTGTGGGGGGAGAGGAAGCGGGTGCTGCCGTGGCCGCGCAGATAGGGAACGAGGACGCGGTAGCCAAGGTCGGCGAGGAGCGGGGCGACGTCTACGTAGCTGTGGATGTCGTACGGCCAGCCGTGCAGGCAGAGGACCACCGGGCCGTGCCGGGGACCGAGCTCGGCATAGCCGATGTCGAGGACACCCGCCTTGACCTGCTTGACCGTACGGAAACCGGTGTGCGTACCGGGAGTGATGCCAGGCACCGAGGGAACGGCCGCGACGCCCGGACGGTCTGCGGCGGTCGCGGCGGTCACGGCGGTCGTGGCGGACGCGCCGGCCTGCAGGCCGGTCAGCGAGACCGCCGCCGCACCGGTACCCAGGCTGACGGCCTTGCCGAACGTACGCCTGTTGATCATGTGAAACCCTCCGTCGCGCGTTTTCAGTGACCGGTTCACACCGGACGGACGTCCCCCACTCTGGCGCGTGGCCCACGTGGGGACATCAGTCAGATGACGGTCCGGCTCTGGGTCGTCGAGGGCGCTCGACCGTGCTCGCGGCCAGGTCGTGCCGGACGTCGAAGGTGATGCGCCGTGCTGTCCGTTCTCCGGGCCGACGAGGAACTGCTCCATGTTTCCGGCGTTGACGAGGACGGTCCGCGACGAGCGGAAGGCACGTCCGGGACATGGGAGGCCGGGCACACCAGCCACACATGAGCCGACCGCCATGAACCTATGCATACACACCGGTCGGCATGGACACGTATGTTGGGGCTTGGACACAGAGGGAAGAGCAGAAGGAAGAAGGGAACGATCGTGCAGCCCCACCAGTTCTCCGCATCACGGTTCCTGGAAGACGTCCGCACCACGGCGGAGGTGATCGGCGCCCCCTATTCGGAAGCCGCCACCCGGGCCGTGCTGGAGGCGTACGCACCGGCGTTCGCCGAGGGCGCCGTCCTGTGGAGGGCCACCGATCGAAGGGGCGACGGGCTCAACTACCGCTTCTACGCACGCCGGCCCATGGACACGGTGACCGTGGCCAGGCGGGCGGGATTCATCGCGGCCGACGATCCGCTCGGCGACCTGGTGCAGGCGTGGAACACGCTGTACGACGGCACACCGGAGCAGTCCTGTGATTTCGACGCCGCACGCGGACTCACCAAGACCTGGCTCTACCTGGGCGGCACGCGGCCCCTGGACGACGTGCTCGGCGTCGCCGCCGTACCGGATCCCGTCAGGGAGCACGGCCCGCGCTTCCACCGGCTGGGACTGGACTACGTACGCCACGTCTGCGTGGACTACGGCCACCGGACGGTCAACCTCTACTTCCGTGCCCGAGGGCCCCTCACCGAGACACAGTGCCGCGACTTCACCGAGCTCGCCGGCGCCGCGGCTCCGGACGAACGCCTCTACGGGGAGATGACCCGGTTCCTCTCCCAGGGCGCGTACACGTTCTCCGCGACCCTCTCTCCCGTGGACGGCTCGATCGAACGGGTCGCCTTCTACGCCCTGAAACTCCCCGACGGAAGCCGCCCGACGGTCGGCGCCCGCCTCACCACGTTCTTCGAGACCGCCCCCTCGTACGACCCCGAGGAGATGAACGCCGTCGCCTGGTCCTTCGGGGCCGGCGGCGGAACGTACCTCAAGGCCGAGCGGAGCCACTGCGGCGACCTGGTCTCCCTCATCAAGGGCTGGAACACCTTCTTCAGCCAGTCCGACACCACCGACCCGGTGCTCTCCGCGCGAGGCGAGAAGCGATGACCCGAGCAGCCGGACCGGACTCGGCCTACCTCCTCGGGCACTCCCCCACGGAGACCGACCGGCTCGTGCTCCAGGCCCGCCTGTACGACCCGATCACCGAACAAGCGCTGCGGACCGCCGGACTGCGGCCCGGCATGCGGGTCCTCGACGTCGGCTGCGGTGCCGGCGACGTCACGTTCCTGGCGGCCCGGATCGTCGGGCCCGAAGGCACGGTCCTTGGAGTCGACGCGGCACCGCGCGCCCTGGAGGTGGCACGTGCCCGCGCGGCCTCCAGGAGCCCGGGTCCGGAAGGGAGGCCGAGGTCTCCTTCCGGCGGATGACCCTGCCCGACATCGACATTGACATCGACCTGGGCATCGACCTGGGCATCGACCTGGGCATCGACCTGGGCATCGACCTGGGCGGACCGGTGGACGCCGTGATCGGCCGCCTGGTCCTGGGACACCTGCCCGACCCGGTCACGGCGCTGTGCCGGCTGTCCCGGCTGGTGCGGCCCGGCGGGCTCGTCGTCTTCCAGGACTTCGACAACTTCCCGCTACGAGTGGAACCCCGCACCCCGCTGACCGGCGCCGTCCTGGAGGCCATCGCCGCCGCACTCACGGTGGACGGCAGCAGCCTGGGGCGGGCGCGCGCCTGCACTCTCTGTTCCGGCAGGCGGGCCTGGCCGCGCCCGGCCTCTCGGCGACCACGCCCATGGGCGGCGCCGAGCACGATGTGGTTCTTCCCCTCGTCGCCCAGACCTACCGCGCGCTGTCCCGAGCGCCCCTGCCCGGAAACTCCCCGGCCGGTGATCTCGCGGCGGCCATCGGCGACGTGGACACGCTGCTCGACCGCATGCGCGCCGAGACCGTACGGGCGAACGCGGTGGTGATCATGCCGACAGCCGTGACGGCGTGGAGCCGGTCAGAACGGTGACGGCGAGGGACGGAGGGCGGTGAGAGCCAGGTTCTCAGGGTGGCGGGGGAGCGGGCTTGCACTGTGCATTGTCACCGGTCAGTATGGTTACGTGAATCATGCCTTTCCCTGTGGGACGCTCTGTCTGGATTTCGTCGGCACGCTGCGGGCGCGGCGCAACGACATGCCGCTGGAGAAGCTGGCCACGCCCGGACTCCTGGACGACTGGTTCGTGGAGTCGGGGATGATGGACCTGGAGCCCGGCGCGAGCGAGGCCGAGGTGATGGTCGCCGTGCAGCTGCGCGAGGCCGTCTACGACCTGGTCACGGCACGGCTGGACGGCCGGCCCCTGCCGCCGGAGGCGGTGGCCGAAGTGAATCTGCACGCCTCCGGCCTGCCGGTGACCGTGCGACTGGGGCCTGACGGCGTCGTGCGGACGGGCCCGGTCGCCCAGGGACTGGCCTCACTGGCCCGTGAGACGGTGCAGCTCGTGGGCGGGGACGACGCCGCGCTCCTGCGGGAGTGCGCCCGTCCGGAGTGCACGCAGGTCTACCTCGACCGCTCACGCGGCCACCGCCGCGAGTGGTGCGCCATGCGCACCTGCGGCAACAGGGTCAAGGCCGCCAACTACCGGGCGCGCCAGCACGCCGACCAGGCCTGACCACACCGGCCGGGCCCCCTGGGGACGGCGCCGACCACCCGACTCGCGTGGTCGGCAGAAGCGATTCGATACGTGACGAGGAAGGTGACGGACGATGACCGGCAATGAGGAAAAGGCCGTACTGGCGGGCGGTTGCTTCTGGGGGATGCAGGAGCTCATACGCAGCCAGCCGGGCGTTCTGACGACGCGGGTGGGATACAGCGGCGGTGACCTGCCCCACCCGACCTACCGCCACCACCAGGGGCACGCCGAATCCATCGAGATCGTCTTCGACCGGACGGCGACCGACTACCGGACCCTCCTCGAGTTCTTCTTCCAGATCCACGACCCCACCACGAAGAACCGCCAGGGCAACGACATCGGCGACAGCTACCGCTCCGCCGTGTTCTACCTGAACGACGACCAGCGCCAGGTCGCCCTGAACACCATCGCCGACGTCGAGGCCTCGGGCCTCTGGCCCGGCCCCGTGGTCACCGAGGTCACCCCGGCCGGCACCTTCTGGGAAGCCGAGCCCGAGCACCAGGACTACCTCAGGCTCTACCCGGACGGCTACACCTGCCACTTCCCGCGCCCCGGCTGGCGCCTGCCCCGACGAGAAGAATCCTGACCCGCTGAGCACGACACCCGCTGAGAGCGATACTCGCTCAGCGCGACACCCGCTGAGCGCCACACTCACTCAGCGCGACACCCGCTGAGCGCGACAGCGAGGCGGTGAACGTCCTCGACGTGGAAGCCGGCCCGCTCGAAGAGCGGCACCGCCTCGTCGCTGGAGCGTAGGTACGCCCCGCACGCCCAGGCATACGTGGCGGTCGCGGGATGCCGGAGCATGGGCTCACGCCCGTGCCTCGTCGCCGAGGCGCGGGCGTCTCATCCACTGGGTGAACGAAGGGCGGAGCCCGGCGGGTTCACGCGAGATCGCGGAGCCTTCGCCTCCTCGGCGCCTCTTGCGCCCCGCCTCTCAGAAGTCCGTCGCCGCCGGTCCGTACCCCCACATCGACACCGTCGCCGACCAGCCCCAGAGGCGCGTGACGTCGAGCCGTGCGCCAACGCCGGCGGCGGGGGAGGGGGAGGGCCCGCCGGGGGCCGTATGACGCATGCCGTCATCGCGGCCGGCGATCGACCGCTGACCCCCGGCGTTGCCTTCCTCGATGTGCGTCGTGAGACCCATGTTCTCGCCCGTCTGTCCGGTCGGCCCACCCGTGGTGAGCGATGTCGATGTCAGCCGTGGCCGCGGGAAGCGGGTCCCGTGCCGGGGGAAGTGGCACGGGACCCGCCGTTCGCGGGGTGAAGGGGCCCACGTGATGAGTCGTCACCGAGAGCTCGCCACCTTCATGCGTAACCGGTCTGACTGGTTACGCATGGATGGTAAGTATGAAGTCTGTAGCCAGTCAAGGCGGTTCTCTGGATCTGAGGCTGAAGCGGTGCGATACCTATCGCCGCCCCCCTAAGCCACCCCGCGTCGACCCACACCTGACGCCCCCTCGATCCTTGTCCCCGAGTGCACCCGATTTCCCAGCTCAGAGCCACGACGAGGCCTTCGCGAGGGGTCGAAGGGGCCGAAGGGGCCGGAATCTCTCATCGCGATGCGTGCCCCTGCCGGGTCGGCTTCCGTGCAGTGGGTGATGGGGTCCATGAGTCCGGACGCCAGGTACCAGGAGTCGAGTTGTGTCGGTGCCCTGAGCGCTTCGGTTCTGGGTGAGCGTCGCGCGCGGAGCATGGCGGCGAAGTTCAGTGCGGGGGGTCGCTGCACACATAGATGTGTCTAGATGTCATATAACCAACCTGGCGGGTTACTTGACGTCTAGCAGGAAGGTGCGCCATTGACACACATGTCGATGCATGACAAAGTCATCACCGCTTAGTGCGGTTACTAAAGACGGTCGCCCATCCCGAAGGAGCAGCGAACATGGCTGACCAGCCGGAACGACGCGCCAAGGGCGCACCAGTGGGGCGGCGCGCGCTGCTGGGCATGCTGGCCGTGGGAGCGGTGGGACTTGCCGCGGCACCGCCCCTCCAGCGAGGCTGGGAGGGTTTCCTCGGGGCCGCCTCCCAGAAGGACCCCACCGGACTCACCGGACTGCTGCCCAATCCGGGCGGCTTCCGGTACTACAGTGTCGTCGGATCGGTGCCGCGCAAGAACGACGGCACCTACGCGCTGGCGATCGGCGGCCTGGTCGACCGGCCCAAGACCTACACACTCCCCGAACTGCGGGCGCTCCCGCAGACGCGGATCGTCGGCGACGCGGTCTGCACCGATGGGTGGCGTGTGGACAACGCCCCGTGGGAGGGGGTCAGGCTGTCGGACCTGCTCGACGCCGCTGGTGTGCGTGCCAAGGGCGGGGCAGTACGGTTCACCTGCTTCGACGGTGTCTACAGCGAGAGCCTCACCCTGGAGCAGGCCCGCCGCTCGGACGTCCTCGTGGCGCTGAAGCTGAAGGACGAGCCGATCAGCCATGTGCAGGGCGGTCCGGTCCGCCTGTACGTGGCACCGATGTACTTCTACAAGTCGGCCAAGTGGCTGTCCGGCATCGAGGTCACCGAGCAGGTGGTCCCCGGCTTCTGGGAGGAGCGCGGCTACCCGGTCGACGGCTGGCTCGACGGTGCGGACCGGACCGATGGCGCCGCCTGACCAGGACGGCCGCGTCCGGCGCTTCGGCCGACCCCAGCGGATGGTCCACCGGGCGACCGGATGGCTCATGCTGGTCTGCCTGGCCACCGCGGCCTGTCTCTACCTGGGCCCGCTCGCCCAACTCGTCGGCCGGCGCCACCTCGTGGCCGCGCTCCACGAGTGGTCCGGCATCCTGCTCCCGGCCCCCGTCCTGCTGGGCCTGCTGTCCGCCGAATTCCGCGCCGACCTGCGTCGCCTGAACCGGTTCGCCCCGTACGACCGGGAATGGCTGCGGGCCGTCCGCAAGGGTCACGACCGGCCCGGGGCGCGCCCGGCCGGCAAGTTCAACGCGGGACAGAAGCTCTACGCGGGTTGGATCGCCGGTGCCGTGCTGGTCATGCTGTTCACCGGCCTGCTGATGTGGTTCATGGACTTCCTCCCCTTCGTCTCCCGCACCAGCGCCATCTTCATGCACGACGTCGTGGCCTGGGCGATCACCGTCGTCGTCATCGGTCACCTGCGCAAGGCGGCCGCGGACCCGGAGTCCCGCCTGGGCATGCGGACCGGTTACGTCAGCGAGTCCTGGGCGGAGCGCCACCACTCCCGATGGCTGGACCAGGAACGGCAGGAACGGCCGGACCAGGACCGGTCGGACCAGGACCGGCTGGACCAGGACCGGCCGGAATCAGGAGCCCCCGCGGGAGCGGTGAACCGACCGTCAACTGACTGATGTGCCGTGGCGCGACCGGCACCACTGTAAGCACTGCCGATCCAGACGGCTTCGGGCGCGTGCCCGAGCCGCCCGATCGCCTTCCCCCTTCCCCCTTCCCCGTAACCACTCATTCCTGAGAGGAAAACCATGAGACGACGCCTTCTGATCGCGGTCGCGGCGGGAGTCCCGCTGGCCGCATCGGTGTACCTGCCGACGGCCTGGGCGGGAACCGAGAGCCCCACCGCCCAGTCGCCCACCTGCTCGACCGTCACCGTGCCGGCCCCGGCGGGCACCGAGGTGGAGAGTGTGGTGGCCGTCGAGCGGCCGGCCGGGACCGTCGACGTACCGGAGATCACGCCCCTTCCCGCCGCGCAGATCACCGATGTGCCGGCCTATTGCGACGTGACGGTCACGCTGACCCACCCGGGCGAGGGCGACCACGCCAAGGTGAAGGTCTGGCTGCCCGAGGACACCTGGAACGGCCGCCTGCAGACCGTCGGCGGAAGCGCCTTCGCCGCCGGCGACTACGGCACCGCCCTCGCGGGCGCCGTCAAGAACGGCTACGCCGCCGCCACCACCGACGCCGGCGTCAAGACGTACCTCGACGCCGGCTGGGCCCTGAACGCCGAGGGCCGGGTCGACACCCCGCTCCTGAAGAACTTCGCCTCCCGGTCCGAGCACGAGGCGGCCGTCGTCGCCAAGCAGGTCATCAACGGCTACTACGGCCGGGCGGCCTCCTACGCGTACTTCAACGGCTGTTCCACCGGCGGCCGCCAGGGCTACGCGGAGGCCCAGCGCCACCCCGACGACTACGACGGCATCCTCGCCAACGCCCCTGCCATCAACTGGGACGAGTTCGAGGTCGCCACCCTGTGGCCCCAGGTGGTGATGAACAACGAGAAGACCTACCCCAGCGGGTGCGAGTTCGACGCCTTCAACACCGCCGCGGTCAAGGCCTGCGACCCCCTCGACGGCGTCAAGGACGGCCTCGTCGAGAACCCCGCCCGCTGCGACTTCGACCCGCGCCGACTGATCGGCACCAAAGTGCTGTGCGAGGGCAGGGAACTGACCATCACGGCGGCCGACGCGGCCGTCGTCCGCAAGATCTGGGACGGCCCGCGCACCCCCACCGGCGAGAAGCTCTGGCCCGGCGTCCCGATCGGCGCCGACCTGAAGTTCCCCTACCTGGCGGGCACACTCCCGGACGCCAACGGCGACCTCAAGGGCGTCCCGTTCCCCGTCCCCTCCGCCTGGGTCGCGTCCTGGGTGAAGAAGCAGCCCTCGTTCGACGTCTCGACGATCACCTACCGCCAGTTCACCGAGCTGTTCCGCCAGTCCCAGGCCGAGTACGACGAGGTCATCGGCACCGACAACCCGGACCTGTCCGCCTTCCGCCGGTCCGGCGGCAAGCTCCTGACCTGGCACGGCCGACAGGACCAGCTCATCCCCACCCAGGGCACCGTCACCTACCGCCGGCAAGTCGAGCAGAAGATGGGCGGCCCCAAGCAGGTCGACGACTTCTACCGCCTCTTCCTCGCGCCGGGCACAGCCCACTGCGCCCTCAACGGCCAGACCGACGACCTCAGCGCCCTCCGCACCTGGGTCGAACAGGGCAATGCCCCCTCGACCCTGCCCGCCACCCTCGTCAACTCCACCGGCAAACAGTCCACCCGCGACCTCTGCGCCTACCCCAAGATCTCCCGCTACAAGGGCCACGGCGACCCGGCCGCCGCCTCCAGCTTCCGGTGCGTCTTTCCGTAGCAGTACTGACCCTCCCTCCGCGTCACGGCCTCGGTCCGCTCCCTACAGGGAGAGGACCGAGGCCGTTTTCATGGCCGGCGCCTTAGCTGACTCACGCGATCGATACCGAAGGGGATGGCGCACTGCAGTGGCCAGCCGCTGACGGTGCACACCACTGCCGTGCTACTGGCATTCGGCGCGGATCCTGAACTCGCTGGTCCAGGCGGTCGCACTCTCCTGGACCTGGTTGTACAGCTGCTGCGTACCCACATCAGCACGCGAGCCGCGGTAGCAGACGAGGACGCAGGCGATGGTGGTGAAGGTGAGGGAGTGGTCGGCTTTGCGTTCGTAGCGGGGGTGGAGCCGGCGGCAGCCGGCGAGCCAGGACATGGTGCGTTCGACAGTCCAGCGATGGTGGCCCAGTCGCTGCGAGGGCTCGATGCCCCTGCGGGCGATGCGGTGGGTGATATCGCGTTTACGTAACCACTGCCGCAGGCGGGAGTAGTCGTAGCCCTTGTCACCGTGAAGTTTGCCGGGCCTGCGTCGTCGAGGGCCGTAGTGGGAGCGGGTCGGCGGTATGACCTTGACCAGGGGAATCGGGGCCTGGCTGTTGTGCAGGTTGGCCGCTGAGATCCCGACAGAGATGGGCAGACCGTTCCGTTCGATGATCAGGTGGACCTTCGAGCCGTATTTGCCTCGGTCGACAGGATTCGGGCCCGTCAGGTCTCCCTTTTCATGGCCCGCGTGTTCACCGGGTCGATAGCGCAGCGGGACCAGCTCAGCTCAGCCCAGCTCGCCTCGCGAGCCGAGATCGTCGAGGACTAGGCGGTAAAGCTTGGCCCATACGCGGCCCTTCGTCCATTCCGAGAAACGCCGGTGAGCTGTCGCTCCCGACAGCCCGAACGACGCGGACGGCAACTGCTGCCAGGTGCAGTCCGACGTGGCCACAAACACGATCGCGGCCAGCACCTTGGGGCAGAGAAGGAGCCCCAGGCACCACCCGCTGTAACAACTCCCACAGCTCGTCCGGCACCAACCGTTCAACGATCCCAGCCAAGGCCCGCAGCCTACCGAACGAGCCAATTGAGATGGCCCCTTAGTTCCGCGCGCCGCGTGGTGATCCGTTGCCGCAGCTCGGGGCTCAACGTGCACCGAGCTGTAGAGGGCCATCCGACCTCAGCGGGTAGGAACTGGAATGTGCTGACGCTCCAGGTTGGATGGTGACAAAGGAGGAAGCGGCTCGTCATCAGTGTGCCCAGGGCAGACGAACCGCCTCGATCTCAGGGTCGTTCAGCAACGTGTCAATGAGGGCCGGGGGCCCGGCGATCTTGGTGGCCCACAGGTCGTAGTCGGTGCACAGGACCCAGGAGTGGTCCTCGACCCAGAGGTTGGAGGGGCTGAAGTCTGCCTCGGACTGGTCGTACAGGAGCTCGGCGTCGCCGAGCCGCCCCCCGCGCACGTGGAGGTTGTCGAAGTCGGTGGCTCCGAGCATCAGCGGGTTGTAGTAGGCCAGGCAGTAGGTGTCGGGACCCGCAGGGCTGTGCTCGGTGAGGATGGCGATCAGCCGGTTCCAGGTCTCGCGGTCCAGGCTCCCCTCGGTCGGCGGGACCATGCCCAGCGGCCAACTGCCCTCCTTCTTCGCGGAGGGAAAGCAACGGTAGGAGGGCATCAGCCCATCAGGCACAGCCGGGTCGCCGGTCCGCCGGGCAAGCTCGGCCCAGCGCAGCCGTCGCCAGCCCGGACCCGGGTGCTGGGCGCGGCCCAGACCTCCTCCGGTGGCGACGCCAACGGCATCGAGGTCGATACCCGCGACGATATGGCGCGGGATGCTCCCATCTGCCAGACGTTCCTGGTGGTACTCGTGGTACGAAACGTCGGCCGGCCCCTGCTCATGCTCATACATGGAGTTGAGCACCCACACCGCGTCGGGCATATAGCCGGAGGCATGAAACCGGTCATGCCGTCGCCGCACAGCTCCAGCAGCCAGTCGGTTGCCCCGGACGGCACGAGCGGCCACAGCTTGGACATCAGGTTCGGTTCCTCGGACATCCGCTCATGGTCCCAGGTGTGAATCCGCCCTTCCGCGAGGGGGCGTCATGACGCCTCCCCGAACCTCGCTGCCCGAGTCCGTTTCCAGGCACCTGGCCGGGATGGCGAGGCGTACCTCAAGAACCGGCAAGCCGAACGCTGACTGACGATCTGCACCCATGACAACCGCCCGCGACCCGTGTGAGCACCCCGAGAACCGGTCACGCCAACCCTTTGACCAGCGACTTCAAGTTGGCGGAGGCTCAGCGTGGCACCTACCGGCAGGGCGCGCCTCGCGCCCGAGGCGGGAAGGCGTGTCGTCAAGATCTTTCCACCCGTCGGAGTGATCCCCGGATGCCGTTCGGATATGCGCGAAGTGCCGTGCAGGTAGGTGGAGTTGGGTCCCGCTTGTTGTGTGCGTTGAAGCCCGTCCGGGCTCCGGTCCAGGTGACGAATCGGCCGAGGCGCGGTCGTCCAGTGAATGGCTTAAGCCTGGAGGTGTGTGCCGGCCCCGGCGCCCCTTGCCGAACCGTCAAGTGACTGATGCGGGGTGGTGGACGTATCGAGCAGAGTGGGCGAGCACGCACACGTATGGAAATCGTCACCGTCTTGACAGGTGATTAGATGCCTGGCAGGTTAATCACCATGCAAACGGGTGACGCCTGCGTGGCGTGCTGACCGATTCACTGTCGAAAGGACCAGTCGTGATGAACAGCAAGGGTGCGGGCAAGAGGCGGGCGCTGGCCGGGGCCGCGGCGGCCGTTGTCGTGGGGGCCGCGTTCGGGGCCTTCGTGCTGACCGGTACTGCCAGCGCCGGTGCCGGAGCGAGCGCGGGCGCCACCGTCGATGTCATGGCCGACGTCGTTTCCCAGGGGGGTAAGCGGGGGCCCAAGCCCACGATCGTGCTGGAGCACGGAGCGTTCGCGGACTCCTCCAGCTGGAACGGGGTCGTGTCCCGGCTGCGTACGGACGGTTATCCGGTCGTTGCCGCCGCCAACCCGCTGCGGGGGCCGCACGAGGATGCCACCGCCCTGCGTGGGCTGCTCGACCACATCAAGGGGCCGAAGGTCCTCGTCGGACACTCGTACGGGGGTTCTGTGATCAGCGAGGCCGCTGCCGGTGACCCTGACGTCAAGGCCCTCGTCTATGTGGCGGCGTTCCTGCCTGCCCCTGGTGAGACGGCGCTTGAGCTGACCAACAAGTACCCCGGCTCCACCCTTCCCGGGACCCTCGACCCGGTTGCCGTCACCAACCCCGACGGAACCAAGGGCACCGATCTCTACATCCAGCAGGACAAGTTCCGGCATCAGTTCGCGGCGGACGTACCGTGGAACGAAGCCGCCCTTGCCGCCGCCGGGCAGCGTCCCATCGCCCAGGCCGCCCTGGAGGAGAAGGCCACCGTGGCGGCTTGGAAGACGATTCCCAGCTGGGCCGTCGTCACCACGCAGGACCTCAACATCCCGGTCGCCGCGCAGCGCTTCATGGCTGAGCGGGCCGGCGCACACATCACCGAGGTGGCCGCCTCGCACTCCGTCGCCGTCTCGCGCCCCGGCGTCGTCACCGGCGTCATCGAGGACGCCGCCCGAGCCACCCGCTGACCCCGGCGAACCCCACTTCCGAAAGCGAGAGCCCTGCCATGGACCTGAAGCTCGAAGTCCTCGTCATCCCCGTCTCCGACGTCGACAAGGCCAAGGAGTTCTACATCGACACCCTCGGCTTCCGCGCCGACGCCGACTTCCCCATCCACGACGGATACCGCATCGTCCAGGCGACGCCCCCCGGCTCCGCCTGCTCGATCATCTTCGGCGAGGGCCTCACCACGCTCCCCGCCGGATCGGCCCAGGGGCTGCACCTGATCGTGACCGACATCGAGCAGGCGGTGGAGGAGCTGACCGGGCGCGGGGTCGCCGTCGACGGCCCCTTCCACGACTCCACCGGCGCCTTCCACCACGCCGGCGGGACCCACCGGGTGCCCGGCGTCGCCGAGGGACGCCCCAGCTACGGCACCTTCGCCGCCTTCGCCGACCCCGACGGCAACGAGTGGTTCCTCCAGGAGGTCACTGTCCGAGCCCCCGGACGCTGACCGCCCCGCGCCCCACCCGGACGCTGACCGCCCCGCGCCCCTGGAGGCTGACGGCCCCTGCCCCACCCGGAGGCGGCCGGGCGCCCCGGAGGCGGCCGCCCGGCCGCCTCCGGTTCGCCGTCCCGCCCCGGAGCCCCGCCGTGTGGACCCCGTTTAGAGTCGGGCCATGACCAACCGCAAAGGCCTCGTCCTCGACTTCGGCGGAGTACTCACCACCCCCCTGATCCCCGCGGCGCTCGCCTTCGAGAAACGGGAGTCCCTGCCCGAGGGCACTCTGCTCAACGCCCTCTACCTCGACGACGAGATGATCCGACACACCGAGGACCTGGAACGCGGGAGCATCACACAGCACCAGTGGAACGCCGCCGCCGCCCAGCGCATCGGCCTCCCCCACGACAACCTGATGGGCCGCATCTTCGCCGACCTGCGCCCGGAGACAGCCGTGTTCGCCGCCGCCGAGGCCGCTCGCCGGGCCGGCATCAAGGTCGGCATCCTCTCCAACTCGGTCGGCACCGGCCCGTGGAACCTCTACGCGGGCCACGACCTGCACAGCCACTTCGACGCGGTGGTGATCTCGGAGGACCACGGACTGCGCAAGCCGGAACCGGAGATCTTCCAACTCGTCCTCGACGGCCTCGGACTGCCCGCCGACGCCTGCGTGTTCGTCGACGACACGGAGCGGTACCTACCGCCGGCCGCGGAACTCGGCTTCGCCACCGTGCACGCCAAGGAGCCCCGGCGAACCATCGCCGAAATCGAGGAACTCCTCGGAGTGCCCCTGACGTCGATGGACTGACCGCCCTGCCTCAGCCCACCTCGTCAAAGGGGGATGGCTCCGGGAGTGCGCACCGGGATCACCCTGTGGGAGCAGCACTCTGCCGGAGCAGCACTCTGCGCGCCGGACACACCCGTACTGGACACACCCGTACTGGACACACCCGTACTGGACGCACCCGTACTGGACGCACCCGTACTGGACGCACCCGTACTGGACGCACCCGTACTGGACGCACCCGCGCCGGGCGTACCCGCACCGAACACACCCGCCCCGGGGGAGGGGAGCCAGGCACCATGGTGGGGTGGCCGACCTGCTGTGGGACGACGTGAAGTGCTTCTTCGACCCGGAGACCATGGGGTCGCTGCCGGACGTGCGTGTCCCGGACGTCTCGGTGGAGGGCTGGCAGGAGGTTCTCGACCTTGTGGCGGAAAAGGGCTGGGAGTACCAGTACGCGGAGGGGGAGACGGTGCTTCCGTTGCCCCGGGCGGAAGCCGTGCTGTCCCGTCCGGTGGACGCCGAGTGTCCGACCCTGCGGGTCTGGCCGTCTGGCGATGTGCTGGCGATCTTCCGGTTCCTCGACGACGAGGTCGTCGACTTCGACGTCGATCTGCGGGAGTTGCAGGGGCAGGGACGGCTCGATGTGTTGTGCGGCTTTCTCCGGGAGATCGGGCGGCGGTTGGGCAGACCGGTGGTGATGGACGGGGAAGGCGCCTCTGGCCATCCGATCCTCGGCTTCGATGTCGAGACCGACCGAGTCGTCCTGCTCATGGAGCCGTAGGCCAGGAGGATCGGCCTCATGAGGGGGTTGACGCCGATCGTCCCGCCGCCGCCATCGCCGCGGGCGCGCGTGCTTCAAGCCCGCGGTTGTCGGCGGTTTCCCGTGTCTGTCGGGGATCGGTCATCCGTGCAGTGCGGCGTTGGCTCTGGCGACGAAAGCGTCGCAGGCCTGCTGAGCCGTACTGCCGCGCCGGAGCATCTCTGCCCTGTCGTCGGTACGGATGATCGCGCTGGTGAGCTCCAGCACCGAGTCGGCCTGTTCGGCGAGCCGTTGTACGGCGGTCTGGCTGCTGATGAGTTTGAGGCGGGACGCGCTGCTGCGTGTTTCCACGTAGAGGCGGTAGGACTCGGCCCGTGCGGCGGCCGCTTCCTCGCTCAAGGGGTCGGCGTTTTGGCTGGACCATTGGTCGTACTGCGCGCGGGCCTCGGCTTGGCGGGCGGACCGTTCCTGGTAGTGGTGTGCGATGACAGATCCCAACAAGGTGCCCACCACTGCCAGGGCACCGGCGATGATCCCCTCCACTGTCCTAGCGCACCACGTGGGAGTCCGGCCGCGTGAGTCGGCTTCCGGCCGTTTCCGCAGGTCGGGATTGCGTCGTCGTAACGCGGTTTCGTGAACGCCGCGCCCGTCTCGTGCCCCGTTTCGTGCCCCGCCTCGGTGGAGCCGGTGGGACCGGTGGGGCCGGTGGGCCGATACCTGACTGACACAAATCCGCGCGCTCATGGACGCACGGTCCTGACTTCTCGGACGTGGTCGCCTTCCAGGCTTCGGTACGTACGCGGTGGTCGCGTGCGAACGAGCCGTGGGAGGTGTCGTCGATGGAGGCGCGGTCGATGGAGGCATGCGGGGCGCGTGCGCGCGATGGAGGGGCCGGGGCGGGCAGGAAACGGGGAATCGGGAGCCGGGCGGTGTGGGTGTCCGCCGTTGCGGTCCTGGTGGTCGGCGCCGGCGGCTGGATGGGACTGTCAGTCGGCTCCGGCTCCGGCTCCGGCTCTGGCTCCGGCTCTGGCTCCGGTTCCGGCTTCGGATCCGAAGCCGAAGCCGGAACCGAAGGCGGCGGCACCGGCTCGGCCGCCCTGGCGTCGCCCGAGGGGGTCCTCCGGGCCCGTCTCGACCTGCCGTGGCCGCGGGAGGGGCAGGCGAGGGTTGAGGTCGAGGGCGTCGGGAGTCTGGGTGGCAGTGGTGGGCGGGAGCCCGTGCCGATCGCGAGCGTCGCCAAGGTCATGACCGCGTACCAGGTTCTGAGGGAGCACCCGCTCGGGGTGGGGGAGGAGGGGCCGGAGATCGGGGTCGACGGGATCGCCGCGCAGGAGTCCCACTCCCTCACCGAGTCCGCCGCGCTGGTGCGGGAGGGGCAGCGCCTCACGCAGCGCAAGCTCCTGGAGCTGCTCCTCCTGCCGTCCGGCAACAACATCGCCCGTCTGCTCGCTCGCTGGGACGCGGGCAGCGAGGAGGCGTTCGTGGGGAAGATGAACCGGACCGCGGCAGGCCTGGGGATGACCAGGACCCGGTACACCGGCGCCAGCGGGCTCGAAGCCACCACGCGCAGCACCGCGGAGGATCAGCTCGTGCTCGCCCGCCGGGCCATGGAGCACCCGGTTCTGCGGGAGGTGGTCGCGATGCGCGAGACGACGGTTCCCGGGCGGGCCGGGGCCATCGCCAACACCAACCGGCTCCTCGAACGGCCGGGTGTGATCGGGCTGAAGACCGGGTCGAGCACCCCTGCGGGGGGCAACCTGGTGTGGGCCGTGGAGGTGGAGTCGGGTGCCGCCCGGCACCTGGTGCTCGGGGTGGTCCTCGGTCAGCGGGCCCACACCACGCCCGCCGAGGGCCTGCGGGCCGCCCTGGAGAGCAGCGGCCGCCTCGTCGACGCCGTACGACAGGGTCTTCCCTCGGCGCTGGAAGGAGTACGGTCATGAGCGCCACCGACACCCGCGCGGAGGCCGTCTCGGGCACGGTCCCGGGCACCGGGGAGGGACGCGCTGCGGGGCGGCGGGTGGCGGCGCGGCCGGCTGGTCGCTTCCGGTGTCCTGGTCGCGGCGCTGCTCATGGTGGCGCACTCCGCGGTCCCGAACGGGTTCGGCAATCCCGGAGCCTCCTGGAGACCTTCCTGCCGTGGCTGGGACTGAGCGTCCCCGTGGGCGCGGCGCTGGCAGCCGTACGGCGGAGCGCGTCCGCGGCGGTGGCCGTTCTGCTCGCGGCCGCGGTCTGGTGCGCCTCGTTCGGCGGCGTCCTCGTGGACAAGCGGTCGCCCGGCGGGGACCTCACGGTGGTGAGCCAGAACGTCGGGGCCGCGAACCCCGACCCCGCCGGGACCGCCCGCGACCTGGCGGCCTCGGGGCCGCGCTGCTCGCCCTGGAGGAACTGTCGCCCGCCACGGCGCCGGCGTACGAGCGCGCGCTGGCGGCTCCTATCCGCACCGCGCGGTGATCGGGACGGTCGGGCTGTGGAGCGAGTACCCCCTGCGGGAGGTGGAGGCGCTCCCGATCATGCCGTGGACCCGAGCCCTGCGAGCCGTCGCCGACACCCCGAAGGGGCAGGTCGTCGTGTGCGTGGCCCACCTCGCCTCGGTACGGGTCCATCCGACGGCCGGTTTCACCACGGCCCGGCGCAACGAGGCGGCCGGCAAGCTGGCCGAAGCCGTACGGTCCGACGTCCGGCCCCGGGTCGTCGTGGTGGGCGACCTCAACGGAACGGCCGAGGACCGGGCGCTGCGGCCGGTGACCGAGGGGCTGCGGTCGGCGCAGTCGGAGGCGGGTGCCGGGTTCGGCCTCACCTGGCCCGCGTCCTTCCCCGTCGCCCGGATCGACCACGTCCTGGTACGGGGCCTCACCCCGGTCTCCGCCTGGACCCTGCCGCGCACCGGCAGCGACCACCTGCCCGTCGCCGCCTCGCTCCGATGGTGAGCGGCCGGGCACGAGGACCGGCCCCGGGCTGTGATGTGATGGTCTTTCCCCTCCGTGAAACTCTTGTACGGCTCGCATACGCCCCCCATAAGCCCCCCCCTACGCCCCCCCATACGAGCCCCTCACATGCCCCCATACGAGCCTCCACATGCCCCCCATACGAGCCCCCCACATGCCCCTCATACGACTCTCAGGTGACGTGATGCGACAGCACGACAGCGGGACGACCGGCCAGGACGGCGGTGGTCCCGCCGACGAGGTGCACGTGCTTCTCGTCGAGGACGACGAGACGATCCGCAAGTCCGTCGGCATGGCCCTCGACCGGTACGGATACCGGGTCTCGGGGGCGCCCGACGGGCTGACGGGCCTGGAGATGTTCCGTGAGGGGCGGCACGACCTGCTGCTTCTCGACGTCATGCTGCCGCACCTGGACGGGATCGGACTGTGCCGCAGGATCCGGGAGACGAGCCAGGCGCCCGTCCTGATGATGTCGGCCCGTGGGGACGCCCTCGACGTCGTGGCGGGCCTGGAGGCGGGCGCCGACGACTACGTCGTCAAGCCCGTGGACACCGGTGTCCTGGTGGCGAGGATCCGGACGCTGCTGCGGCGGGCCGCGTTCTCCGCTCCCGTGGGCTCGGGCGAGAGCCGGACCGACGCGGGCGTGCTCGCCTTCCGGGACCTCACCGTCGACACGCGGGGCCTGGAGGTCCGCGTCGGCGGACGGCTGGTCGCCCTGACGCCCACCGAACTGCGACTGCTCCTGGAGTTCGTGGCGGAGCCGGGCATCGCGCTGCAGCGGCAGACCCTGCTGCGCAAGGTGTGGGACTACGGCTGGGACGGCGACATCCGGGTCGTCGACCTGGCGGTGCAGCGGCTCCGCAAGAAGATCGGAGCCGATCACATCGACACCGTCCGCGGTTTCGGCTACCGGTTCAGGCGCTGAGGTGCGCGGGACGGACGGCCCGGCCCCGGGCACCCGCGAGGACCGCGTGCCCGCAGAGGAGGGCCCGCGCGGCGCACTGCGCCGCCTGATCGATCCGCGCTCCCTGCGGTGGCGGATCGCGGCCGTGGTCACGGTCGCGGCCTGCGCGATGGCGGTCGGCATCGGGGTCCTGGTCCACCGCACCACCGTGGACCGCTCCCGGCACATCAGCGGCGGCTACGTGCTGCGCGAACTGGACATCGCCGTCGACGAGTTCCGGGGCACACGGTCCGCCCCACCGGACCCGGTGACGGGGCCCGGCTATCTCATGGGCGACGAGGTGCCGGACCGGCTGCGGGAACTGCTGTCCGGCCGGCCCGCGGACACGACCGTGACCTGGTACGACACGGAGTCGCGCCAGGGGCCCTGGATGTGGGCGGCCCGCCGCGTCGACGGAGAGGTACTGGCCACCAACCTGCACATGGGCGCCGAGCAGCGCAGCATCGAGGCCCTCGACCGGCACATCCGGTACGCGGCCCTGGCCACGCTCGCCGTCGTCGTCCCGCTGACCCTCCTCGCGGCCGAGCTGACCCTGCGCCGACTGCGCCGCGTCGCCGGGACCGCCCGCCGCATCAAACACGGCGACCTGGACGCCAGGACCCTGAGCCGCCGCCACGACGAGATCGGCGAAAAATCCTCGCCCTCAACGCGCTGACCTGCGTAGATGGCTGTATCGGCCGTGCTGACCTGGGAGTTTGCTCGTTTCCAAGGCTTTCATGGTGACGCCGGTTTACTCGGTCGCTTCTCCCCGGCCGCTCCCCAACGGTCTTCATTCTCCCCAGATTCTCCCCAGCGGGCACCACTTCCTGAGGGGTGTCACCGCTGGCGAGAGGCATCATCCGAACCAGGCAAGGGACTGCATACCGTAGCGGAAGGCGGGCGGGGTGGATGCCGCCCGCTCACAGGGTGCTGGGGTGCTTGCTCGGAGCCCAGCAGCTTCTTCGTCTGCTGGTGGTACAGGAGTTCCGAGACGCTGGCCAGCGGAGATGTTGCCGCTGATGCTCCCGACGAGCGATGCGACGTGGCAGAGCCTCCATCGCGAGGGCGAGCTGCGCCACGGTTCAGTGGACGTGGGATGGGTGTCGAGGACGGCGACTTGGGGTTGATGGATTGTCCTCAGGGCTTAGCGTCCTCGCGGAGCCCCTGTGGAGTAGCTGGTGCTGGGTCCGTCGGGTAGCGGACCGTGTTGTGATGGAACTTCGTCGGCCGCACGGACGAGGAGATCCGCAAGGCGCGGGAGAACTGGATGGCGAGCGACCACTTCGGCGAGGTGAAGGGCTACGACGGCGGACGCCTGGATGCGCCGGAGGTCCCGCCGACCCAGCTGAAGACGGGGGCAGGTGCGCTGAGCTGGGGTTTTCTCGGCAGGATCGATGTGGGGTCGGTGGATGCCCAGCCCTGTTGTCGTGACTGTGAGAGGGGGTGTATTGCAGTTCCTCCCAGTCGTGCGGTCGGTGGGTGTGCTTCCCGTGTCCGCTCGTGTGCGAGCAGGTCTGGTCAGCTGAAGGCTGACCTTCTGCTGACTTTTCTGACGGGGGTCAGTCGTGCTCCGACAGCATGTTGCGGGGTGTCGTACCCAACCGGAGGGCGACGCAGGCATGTCGGGTCAGCTCCCGGGAGTGGGCTCCGGTGTCACGAGTACGCAGCGGGTGCCGCTGTAGATGGTCGGCATGCAGCGATTGCAGTGGATACACAGGGACCTGCTGCTCGTTCCGGCGGTGTAGCGGTTGAGCAGGTCGGGCTCGCGCAGCAAGGCGCGACCCATGGCCACGAAGTCGAAGCCCTCGGACATGGCCTGTCTCGCGGTGGCGAGGTCGGCGATGCCGCCGAGCAGGATCAGCGGCAGGTCCAGCGCGGCGCGGAACTGGCGGGCCGACTCCAGCAAGTACGCCTCCTGGTAGGGGTACTCGATCAGGAAGTGCCGGCCGAACGCCCGTGTGGCCAGCCGCTGTGGCAGTGGGAAGGTGGCGGCGAACTGCCGTAGTGGCGCCTTGCCGCGGAAGAGGTACATCGGGTTGAGCAGGGAGCTGCCCGCAGTGAGCTCCAGCGCGTCGACCGTACCGTCGTCCTGGAGCCAGCGGGCGAGCTGCAGACTCTCGTCCAGCCAGATGCCACCGGGGACGCCGTCGTCCATGTTCAGCTTGGCCGTGACGGCGATGCGGTCGCCGACCGCGTCGCGCACCGCGCGGGCGGCACCGCGGGCGACCGCCGCCCGGTTGGCGAGGCTGCCGCCGAACCGGTCCCGACGGCGGTTGAGCCTGGGGCTGAGGAACGCGCTGGCGAAGTAGTTGTGCCCCAGATGGATCTCCACGGCGTCGAAGCCGGAGGCGATGGCGGCCTTCGCGGCCTCGCCGTGCGCACGGGTGATCCGGGCGATATCGGCCTCCGTCGCGGCCCTGGTCGTCCTCATGCCGAGCGGACTGAACCGACGGGTGGGGCCGAGTGCCGGGCTGCGGTTGGAGGCGGCGTCGGCGACCGGTCCGGCGTGCCCGATCTGGGCCGACACCGCGGCGCCTTCGGCGTGCACGGCGTCCGTCAGGCGGCGCAGTCCGGGGACGGCTTCGGGGCGCATCCAGATCTGACGGCGTTCGGTGCGGCCCTCCGGCGCGACCGCCAGATAGGCGACCGTGGTCATGCCCACCCCTCCGGCCGCGGGTCTGCGGTGGTACTGGATCAGCTGGTCGGTGACCAGCGCCTCCGGGGTGGCGCCCTCGAAGGTCGCCGCCTTGATGACGCGGTTGCGCAGGGTCAGGGGGCCGAGCCTCGCCGGGGCGAGGACATCGGGGACGTCACGCGGCGTCGATGTGACCATGCGTCAATCACCTTTCCTGCGAAGGTAGATGTAGGAGCGGATTCCGCGCCGACCGAGTGATGAGCGGCATGTCCGCGTCCTGCAGGAGAACACGGTGCTCCCAAACTTTCAATCCACGAGCGAGGAGGTGTGCATAGTTGTTTTCCTGTGTGGCGCCTCGTCAAAACGATCTCATTCACAGCGCTTTCATTGTTAACGCATGTGCGTTAGCTTCCGAGCCATGGACAACCAGAGCGTGTCGACCAAGCTCAATCTGATCGCGACCGCCGAGCGTCTCTTCGCGGAGCACGGCATCAACGCGGTCTCCCTGCGGAAGATCGCCACGGATGCCGGCCAGCGCAACGACAACGCGGTCACGTACCACTTCGGCTCCAAGCAGAGCCTGGTGGACGCGATCTTCGAGCATCGCCAGGTGCCGATCGACGCGCGTCGCCGGGCCCTGATCGCCGCGTTCGACGGCGAGGGGCGGGCCGGGGACCCGTGCGCGATCGCCGAGGCATTCACCCGGCCCCTGGTCGAACTGCTGGACGGTTCACCGTCAGGCAGCTGGTACCTGCGCTTCTGCGTCCAGGCCGCCTACACCGTGCACAGCGACGTCGCCACGCTGACGCTGAGCGACCTCGAAACGCGTCCCGGAACGCTCGGCCTGGCGATGCTGCGTGAGCGGGCCTGTCGAATGCTGCGCGACACCCTGCCCGAAGTGCTGGTCGCGCAGCGCTGGTGGCACTTCACGGGCTTCATCGCCCACGCGCTCGCCGACCTCGAAGCCCGTCGGCACACCGGCGGCTTGCGCGAACTGGGTTCCGCCGAACTGTTCGTGGCCGGCCTGCTCGACTCGGCCACGGCCGTGCTGACGGCACCGTGCCGCCCCTCGACCTCGCGACTGGCGAAGGACGAGGCCGGGGTGCCGGTCCGTGGCGGCTGAACCCGCGCGGTCCGCGTGTCGCGGACCCGGATCCTCGCACTCCCTGACCACATCAGTCCCAGGAGGGCCATCATGACCAATCCCGTGTCCGCGCCCGATCGTCCGGTCTTCGACAACGGCGTATCGGCCGTGCCCGTCCGCGAACTGAGTCCCACCGGGGACTTCCGGCCCAGTGCACCGTACGAGCTCTTCGGGCTCGTGCCGTGCAGTCCGACCATCGGCGCCGAGATCTCCGGCGTCGACCTGGCCCGGCCCCTCATGCCGGAGTTGCACCGGGAGCTGCACCGTGCGCTGCTGGAGTGGAAAGTGCTCTTCTTCCGCGACCAGCATCTGACGCCGCACCAGCACCTCGACTTCGCGCGCTGGTGGGGCACTCCGGAGGTCCATCCCTTCCTGCCCAAGGCCGGTCTGCCCGAGGTCGTCAGGCTCTCCCGCGGTGCCGACTCCCCGGCCGTGGAGAACGTGTGGCACTCCGACGTCTCGTTCGACGCCATGCCGCCGATGGGGTCCGTCCTGCGTGCCGTGCACGTGCCCGAAGTGGGCGGCGACACCCTGTGGGCGGACATGGCGGCCGCGTACGACGGACTGCCCGAGGCTACGAAGTCGCGGCTGGAGGGGCTGCGGGCCGTTCACGACTTCACCCAGTCGTTCGGCAAGCAGCTCGGCGCGGAGGATCTCGCACGCGCGCAGCGGAAGTACCCTCCGGTGGTGCACCCCGTGGTCCGCACCCTTCCCGAGGCCGGCCGCAAGCTCATCTACGTCAACCGGATCTTCACCAGCCACATCGAAGGGCTGAAGCCGGAGGAGAGCCGAGAGCTCCTGGATTTCCTCTTCGATCAGGCCCGTCACCCCGAATATCAGTGCCGCCTGCGCTGGCGCCCCGGCACCGTCGCCTTCTGGGACAACCGTGCCACCCAGCACTACGCGAACGGCGACTACTACCCCCGTACCCGTGTCATGGAACGCGTGACCATCCTGGGCGACCGCCCCGAGTGACCACGCTTGCCGGCACCGGGGAGGGGCACAGTGGATTCATCCCGATCACAAGAACGGCGCCGAGAACGGCACGGAATTCGAGTGATCTTCTGGATCGCCGGCGCCTATTTCGGCTGGCGTTGGGCCAGCGAAACCGGTCCGGCCTGGCGGCACGCCCTGCAATTGCTGTTCATCATGCTCGCCGCCATGAGCGCGATGCATCTGGTCCGGTGGTGGCGCGGTCGACACCGCAAAGGCGAGGGCGTCTTCGAAGGACTTCCTCTGCACGCGCTCTTCCTCGCCAAGACCGCTCTCGTCGCTTCGGCCCTGGCAGCCGAGTACCTGTTGCGGTGCTGGATTCCCGCGCAGCCCGCACGCGCCGTCGCCGGAGCCGGATTGGGGGTGGCGTTCGCCGTGATCGGCGTCGTCCTGCACCGGCGACACAGCACCCCATGACTCGGTGAACTTCCTGTGAATCGGCCGCGATCCGCGCGGCTCACACGGGGATCCGGGGCAGCGGCCTCGCCGCGGCACCCGAAACTCTCAGGAAGCTCCCAGGATCTCTCCGGAGGTGATCAGGTCGGGCTGACAGCGTCGGTGCCTGTTCCGATACGTACCGAACTGACGTGGAGCCTTCGCTGTGGCCACATTCCTTTCCCGGCTGGGCCGGCTCTCCTTCCGGAGGCGCTGGCCGGTCGCCTTGCTGTGGGTGGTACTGCTCGTGGGGACGGGGGTGCTGGCCGGGAAGGCTCCCGCCGCCCCGCCGAACGACTTCTCGATGCCCGGCACGGAGGCACAGCAGGCGTACGACCTGCTGGAGGAGCGCTTCCCGGAGCTGAACGCCGACGGCGCGACGGCCCGCGTCGTGTTCCGGGCGGAGGACGGCAAGATCACCGACACCGAAGCGAAGAAAGCCGTCCAGGAGACGGTCCGGGAACTCGGGAACGATCCGCAGGTCGCGCGAGTCACCGACCCGTACGCGACCCGGTCGGTGAGCGAGGACGGCTCCACCGCCTACGCGCAGGTCTCCTACCAGGTGCCCGCCTCGAAGCTGGAGGAGAGCTCGCGCACCGCACTGCAGGACACCGTCGAACAGGCGGGCTCGCAGGAGCTGTCGGTCGAGGTCGGCGGCAACGCCGTCAACGCGATGGCCGGCGGGCACTCCTCCGAGGCCCTGGGCCTCGCGGTGGCCGCCGTGGTGCTCGTCCTCACCTTCGGCTCACTGCTCGCCGCCGGGCTTCCGCTGCTCACCGCCGTCCTCGGCGTGGGCATCGGCGGACTGGCGATCAAGGTGCTCGCGGAGCCGCTCGGCCTCGGCTCGACCACCAGCGGCCTCGCCACCATGATCGGTCTGGCCGTCGGCATCGACTACGCCCTGTTCGTCGTCTCCCGCTACCGCGCCGAACTCGCCCGCGGTCGAAGCCGCGAGGAGGCGGCCGCACACGCGGTCGGCACCGCGGGATCGGCGGTGGTCTTCGCCGGTCTCACCGTGGTCATCGCCCTGGCGGGACTCGGCGTGGTGGGCATCCCGCTCCTGACGCAGATGGGGCTCGCCGCGGCCGGCACGGTCGTCATCGCGGTACTCATCGCCGTCACCCTGATCCCCGCACTGCTCGGGATCTGCGGCCGCCGGATCGGTCCGCCCCGCGCCAAGCGGCGCCGTGGCGAGGGCGACCGGCCGAAGCCGGCCATGGGCGTGCGCTGGGCCCGGTTCGTCGTCCGGCGACCGGTCGCCGTCCTCCTGGGAGGGATCGCCCTGCTCGGTGTGATCGCCGTGCCGGCGGCGTCGCTGGAGATGGGACTCCCGGGCGACGAGAGCAAGCCCGCCTCGACCACGCAGCGCCGTGCGTACGACCTGGTCGCCGAAGGCTTCGGCCCCGGCTACAACGGTCCGCTCACCGTCGTCGTCCAGGCCGACGGCGGCGGCAGCGCCAAGATGGCCGCCCAGGACGTCGCCGAAGAGATCCGCGACAGGAAGGACGTCGCCGCGGTCGGGCAACCCCGGCTCAGCGAGTCCGGCGACACCGCCGTCCTCAACGTCGTCCCGGCGACCGCGCCGTCGAGCGCCGAGACGGCCGACCTCGTGCACGCGCTGCGCGACCCGTCGCTCGCGAGCGAGAACGACGCCCACGTCCTGGTCGCCGGATCGACGGCCATGAACGTGGACGTCTCGCAGAAACTGTCCGACGCGCTGCTCCCGTACCTGGGACTCGTGGTCGGTCTGGCCTTCCTGCTGCTCATCGCCGTTTTCCGCTCCCTCTTCGTCCCGCTCAAGGCGGCCCTGGGCTTCCTGCTGTCCGTCCTCGCCGGTCTCGGCGCGGTGGTCGCGGTCTTCCAGTGGGGCTGGCTGGCCTCCCTCTTCGGGGTCGCGGAGCCCGGCCCGGTGATGTCGATGATGCCGATCTTCATGGTTGGCGTCGTCTTCGGCCTCGCCATGGACTACGAGGTGTTCCTCGTGACCCGGATGCGCGAGGCGTATGTCCACGGACAGTCCCCGTCCGACGCCGTGATCAGCGGGTTCGAGCACAGCGCGCGGGTGGTGACCGCCGCTGCCGTGATCATGATCGCGGTGTTCGGCTCCTTCATGGGCAGCGACGAGCAGATGCTCAAGACCATCGGTTTCGGACTCGCGGCCGCCGTCCTCTTCGACGCCTTCCTCGTCCGCATGGCACTGGTTCCCGCCGTCCTCGCCCTCCTCGGCCGGCGCGCCTGGCGCCTGCCCCGATGGCTGGACCGCCTCGTGCCCGACCTGGACGTCGAGGGCGAGCTACTCGAACGAGACGCGGCCGATCCCACGCGGCCGGGCGTCGAAGCGTCACCCGACGGCGAACCGGACCTGGTCGCCGAAACAGCGGGAAGCGGCAGCGGCCACTGAGCCCGCGCCCATAACCGGGGGCGTACGCCCAAGGTCCCGCGCCCATGACCGGGGCAGCTTGCCTCGGCCCCGCGCCCATGACCAGCCGTACGCCTCGCGTCCGAGTCCGCGGGGCGGCCCCCTCCCGCCGCCCCGTGTCCCATCCCGAAACCCCGTCCTCGTGCACGTACGCCAGGAGCCTGCCCCGTGTCCTCAGTCCCGCCGTCCACCCGCCCGCCCGGCTCGCCCTGGCGCCATGCCCTCGAAGGAGCCCTCTCCGTCGCCACCGCCGTCACGGCGATGACCCTCGCCGCGTGGGCGGCACTCACCGTCCTCGGTGCCGGCGCGATCGCCCCCGTGTCCCGCCTCGTGCCGACGATGGTGAGCATGGCCGGCGGCGGCGGTGTGATGGTCGAATCGTCGCCCTCCGCCGACCCTGCCGACGGCGGCGGGCTCGGCGGAGGCCTCGGCGGGCTGCTCGGGGACTGGGCGGCGGTGGCGGCTTGAGCCTCGGCGTCACCGGAGAGGCAGCGGTGACGCCCCTGACGCTGACCTTCCTCGGCACGGCCGTCCTGGCGATCGGCTTCTTCCGGCCCCTGCGCCGACGGCAGCGGCCCACCCCGGCACTGCTGTGGGCCCGCTGCGGCGGAGCGCTGGTGACCACGGCGGTGGTCCTCCCGATCCTGGCCGGCCTGGCCCACGGCACGGCCCGGCTGCCGGAGAGCGTCACGGACCGCTTCGGGAAGGGCGCCTCGTCCGGAGCGTTGAGCCGGTTCGGGGGCGGCGGAGGCGGGGGTCTCACCAAGGGGCTGTCCTCGATCGTCTTCGAGACCGATGCCGCGGCGACCGTCTTCCTGGGCCTGCTGTGGGTGGGCGTCGTCCTCGCCCTCGGCTGCCTCGCGGCCCGCCGTACGACCCTGCCGCGCCTCCTCGCCCTCAGCCGCCTGCGGCTGAAGTGGAACGCCGTCACGTCCACCCTGACCGGGATCGCCGTCGTGCTGTGCTGCTCGACCCTCGTCATCGCGCTCCTGGCCGGAGCCGCGGCCCTGACCGGTCGGGACCAGGCGGCCAAGGCGGCCGGACTCCTGCTGCTCCTCGGGCCCAACCTGATCGGCGTCCTGCTCACCACGGGCCTTGGCACCTCCTGGGAGGCGGGCGTGCACCGACTGCAGGCCGAGGGCGGCGGGATGCTCGGCATGCTCGGCGGCGGGGCCCAGGGCGGCACGGCGGGCACGGACAAGTCTCTCGACATCGGAGGCTGGTCGGGCGCCGGTGCGCCGCTGTGGCTGATCGCCATGGCCCTCATGCTGATCATCCTGACGATCGCCGGGTACGTGGCCTCCGCCCGCACCCCGGCCCGCACGCCGCGCGAGGACTCCGAAGCCCTGCTCGACCGCCACGCGGAGATCGCCCTGCGCATGGGCATCGCAGTCGGCGTCTCGGCCCTGCTGCTCCCCCTGCTCACGCAGGGATCGGTGCGGATCGGCATCAGCATCATGGGCAACGAGATGGGCGGCATGACCGCAGGACTGGACGGAACCACGGGACTGTCCGCACTGACCGGCTTTGTCCTGGCCGCACTCGCCTCGTACGCTGGCAGCCGCCTGCACAGTCGGCGGGCCTGGCGCAAGGGCTCCGCCCCACAGCGGCCCGGCGGCACGAGCCGGCGACCGGCCGCCAGCCGGCCGACGACCCGGGTCCCGTCGGACTCGGCGTCGTGAGCACCACGTGATCTCCTGAGAAGCCTGTCAGCCCAGCCCTGTCCCCAGCCCGTGAAGGCGGCGATCCACACCATGGCGGCATCCTCACCTCCTCCGCACCCCGTGGGTCGCCCCGGCCGGTACCACCTGCTGGTCGTCGACGACGAGCCCACCGTCCGGGAACTGTTGCGCACCGCGCTGAGCTACGCAGGCTTCGAAGTCGACGCCGCCGCCACCGGCCAGGAAGCCCTCGACCTGGCCGCGGCCCGCACCCCCGACCTCGTCCTGCTCGATGTGATGCTCCCGGACATGGACGGCTTCGAGGTGATCCGCCGCCTGCGTGCCCAGCCGCGTTCCGTTCTGCCCGGCCGGGGCGGTGGCGTGCCCGTCCTGTTCGTCACCGCGCGCGACGAACGGGAGGACCGGCTGCACGGCCTGCGCCTCGGTGGCGACGACTACGTCACCAAACCGTTCGACCTCGAAGAACTGATCGCCCGTATCCACGCCGTACTGCGCCGCACCCTGGGCGAGCAGCCGGCGCGGATCACCGTCGGCGACCTGGCGCTGGAACCCGACAGCCACCACGTCACCCGGGCGGGACGGACCGTGCGGCTGTCCCCGACCGAGTTCCGTCTCCTGCACTTCCTCGTCGCCAACGCAGAAAGGACCATGACGAAGCACCAGATCCTGAACAGCGTGTGGGAGTACGACTTCGGCGGCGACCAGAGCATCGTCGACACCTACATCAGCTATTTGCGCCGCAAGGTCGACCGGGTCGAGCCCAAGCTGATCCACACCGTCCGGGGCGTGGGCTACGTGATCCGCGAGCCACGACCGTGAAGCGTCCCGCCCCACGGCTGCCCGGGTCCCGATGGCTGCGTCAGCTGTCGCTCCGCACACGACTGCTGTGTTTGTCCACGGCCCTGGTCGCGGTCGGTCTCCTGGGCACCGGTGTGATCGTCACCACCGCCTTGCAGGGTTACCTCCAGGACCGTGTCGACGACCGCCTCGTTCTGACCGGCCAGATCGCCGCCCGCCTCGTCCCGCCCGCCGGCACCGACACCCCGCCGAGCGTGCAGGCCCTCAGTGTCCTCGGCGACACCACCGTGACCTATCTGGACGACGACGGCACCATCCGCAGGGCGTTCGACGCGAGCACCGTGCCACCGGGCGGTGGCCCCGAACTGCCGTTCCTCGACCACGCGGCCGTCCTCGCCCACGAGGGCCGCCCCTTCACCGTCTCCGCGAAGAACGGCGACCACAGCTGGCGGGTCGTCGCCCTCACCCAGCCCGCGCAGGTCTTCCCGCCCGAGCGCTCGGACACCAGGGGCAGCGTCGTCGTGGCCACCTCCCTCGACGAGGTCGACCGCACCGTAGCCAAGACCCGCAACCTCTCCCTGACCGTGGGCGCCGCCCTGCTCGCGGCTCTCACCGCCGCCGGCTGGTTCGCCGTCCGCTCCGGACTGCGTCCCCTGACCCGGATCGAGGAGACCGCGACGGCGATCACCGCCGGCGACTACTCCCACCGGGTCCCCGAACTGGCCGCTCCGCACACCGAGGTGGGACGCCTGACCGACTGCCTCAACCAGATGCTCGGCCAGATCGACACGGCCTTCCAGGCCCGCGCGGCGGCCGAGGCGAGGACCCGGCGCTTCTTCGCCGATGCCAGCCACGAACTCCGTACGCCCCTCGTCGGCATCAAGGGCTATACCGACCTCTACCGCATGGGCGCCCTGCCCACCCGCGCGGACGTCGACCAGACCATGACCCGCATCGCCGCGGAGTCAGAACGCCTCACCCGGCTGGTCGAGGAAATGCTCCTCCTGGCCCGCATCGACGAGGACGCCGCGGGCACGGAACGCGAACGCGACCGGGAAGCTCCCTTCGCCCTCGACCTCGCCCCCATGGACCTGCGCACGCTGGCCGCCGACGCGATCCACGACGCAAGAGCCCTGGACGCCACCCGACCGGTCGCCCTGACCGGCCCCGGCGGCGGAAAGCCGTCCACCGCACCCGCCTACGCCGACGAGGCCCGACTCCGACAGGTCGTCACCAACCTCATCGGCAACGCCGTCACCCACACACCACCCGGCACCCCGATCCGCGTCGGCGTCGGCACCGCCGGTGACCGGGCCGTCCTCGAAGTAGCCGACCAGGGCCCCGGCCTCACCCCGGAGGAACGCGAGCGCGTCTTCGACCGCTTCTACCGCACCGACGACTCCCGCACCCGCACCACAGGCGGCTCCGGACTCGGCCTCGCCATCGCCCACGCCCTCGTCACGGCTCACGGCGGGCGCATCCTCCTCGACACCGCGCCCGGGCAGGGCTGCACGTTCCGCATCATGCTGCCTCCGACCGACCACTCCTTCCGATGAGCCGTGAGGTGTAACTGCCGGGGTTCGTTACCGTACAAACTGTTCGGTGGCGCGGTCGGAGAGGGGGAGCGACGGCGTTCCCGGTGCCTCAGGGGGTGGGGTCGAGGGCCCCCGGGGCGTCCGGTTCCGTTCCCTTGTGGTGCTGCGGGTCACGGCCCGGCATCCCGGCGGCGGTGAAGTCCTCGGCGCGGGCGGCCCCGGACCGGGGGGTGACGAACGCCGCTGCCGCTACTGCCGCGGCAGCTCCGGCGACTGCGGCCGGGAGGGTTGGCGGTGGACGTACTTCCCGTCCCGGGTGCGGACCATGCGTACGGGCCCGTGCTCGTCGTATACGACGACGCGCTCGCGGTCGGTCTCGTCGCCGCCGACCGGGTGGCCCTTCGGGGTCAGGGGCTGCCACGTGGACGGGGGCAGGTCTTGAAGGCGCAGTCCGCCTCCAGGTCGGTGTACCGCTCGGGGTGCCGGCCCTTCCTCGGGGTCTGAAGCGGGGTCGAGGAAGCCCTGTCGCTGCAGGGAGGTGATCTCGGTGGCGAGGGTGTCGAGGACGCGGGTGTAGCGGGTGGCGAAGAAGGCGTGGGCGAGACGTCGAGCCTCGCGTCCCCCTCTCGCCGGAACTCCTGGCCCGGGCGGCCCGCGGACTCGCGCGTCTGGGCGTGGTAGGCGGTATGGACGCGGCAGAGGCGATCCGGCAGGAGGCGACTCGGCGCCAGGACGGCATGCAGGCCCAGCCGGTGCCGGACGCGGAACTGCCGTCGCCGGGGCACGAACCGGCGGACGTGGAGGCGGACGCCCGTTGGATCCCACACGTTCGCCGCCGCGCGTCACAGCCTGGCCCGAGTGTCAGGAAGGTCGGCTCGCGGCGGGCGGGTGCCGCCGTGGCCCACCGCTCACCACGAGGTGCCCTCGCCCCAGGACGGTCGTGGCGCCGGGACGAGGTCCGCGGCAGCGCTGAGGGCCCTGCTTCCGAGGGGCAGGGCCGCAGCGGGCGCCACGAAGCCAGGGACTCATGACCGCAAGATTCCGACCGACCCCAGAAGGGCCTGAACAGGAGCTCGTCGTCACCCGTCCGGTCTTCCGGCAGAGCACGCAGCGACCACATGAACTCCCGGTACAGAGCGTCGTAGATCGGAGTGCTCGATTTCGGTAGGGGAGCTGGGGACAGCCCTGGTGCGAGGGGGCTGCGGGCGTGGCCGTCGTGGGGCCGGAGGGGGGTGGGGATGGAGGGGCGCATGCCACTCAAACGACGCCGGTGGTGGACAGTTGCGGTCGGCTGAGTCCGGGGCCCCGGTCGGCGGATGCTCTTCTTGCCGACGGGACCAGAGCAATGGATGCCCTCTTCATGGAAGGTCATGGCCGTGGCTTGGGCGAAGGACGCCTGCAACTTCGGCCGGGACGACGGTTCGTCTCGGCGCTCAGGGTAGAGCAGGCGGCGGTTCACCGAGCGGACGACGAGCGCGTGTCACCAGTAGGAGCCCGGGGCCATCTGGTGGCCCCCCGGCGCTCGCGGCCGGTTCACCGGAAGAAGGCGGGTCCCATGAGCCCGGTCTGCGACAAGGGCCATCACGCGGCAGTGCGTGTCGGTCAAGCGGGTCCACGCCTCGCCCCGTATCGTGATCGCCGTCCTGTTCGCGGCCCTGACCATCTGGTTCGTGGCGATCAGCAGCAAGTCGGTGCGATCCGCCTCCGGAGCGTGGAGGTACGGACGACGCTCTGGCTGGTGCCTGCCGCTGCCCGCCCGGGCAGGCCCGCTCATCACCCTGCTCTTGGTCCGGTGACGACGCCGGACGGTTCGCCGCAGGCGAATGGGCCGTGCGAGAGCGGGCAGGCCGAGGCGGAGCCGGGAGTGAGCATGCGCCGCAGTGACAAAGGCCGGGACGATCCGGAGGCCACCACCGGCCCACGGTGGCTGAGGGCGCTCCCGGTCTCGTTGCTCGCCTTCATCGTCGTCGCGCAGTGGGCCACCCCAAAAGTGTCGACCTCGGCGCACTCCTGGCCGCCCTGCCACCGCTGGCAGCCCTCGCCTACGGTCCCTGGGGAACGACGCTCGTCGCGGGGGCCGCCCTCATCCTCGTGAACAGCCCCTTCACCAGCATCCATCACGCTCCGGTCGTGAGGATCACCGCCTTCGCCCTCTGTGTGCTCAGCGTGGCCATCGCGGCGAGCCGTGCCCGCCACGATGCTCAGCTTGTCAACGTCCGCCTGGTGGCCGAAGCGGCACAGCGCGGGGTGCTCAGGCCCCCACCGCCCGTCATCGGGCAGCTGCGTTGCGGGGCGCTGTACCGCGCCGCCCAGCACGGCACCCTGGTCGGCGGCGACCTGTACGACGTGCTGACCACATCGCGAGGAGTCCGCGCCGTGGTCGCCGACGTGCAGGGACACGGCATCTCCGCGGTCGGCACGGTCGCTGCCCTGCTCGGCACCTTCCGTGAGGCCGCCCTCGACGAGACGGACCTCGGCGGCATCGCCGGCCGGCTCGACCGAAGGCTCGGCATCGAGGCCGATCTCAGAGGAGACGAGCCAGGCGAGCTCTTCGCCACAGCCGTGCTCATCGAGTTCGACCAGGACGCTTCCCGCGCGCGGCTCATCTCCTGCGGCCACCCTTCGCCCTTGCTGATCCGCGACGGCGCCGCCGAGGAGGTGTCGACCGACCACGCCCCACCCCTCGGCCTCGGCCTGACCCACACGGCCCGCGTCCACACCCTGGCCCTGCGACCGGGGGACGTGCTCCTCGCGTACACCGACGGGGTGACCGAAGCACGCGATGCCCAGGGCGACTTCTACCCCTTGCGCGACCGCGTCCGTCACGCCGAGCCGACCCGGCTCGTCACCGCCGTCTGGAAGGATCTCTCCGGTTACACGTCCGCGATCGACGACGATGTGGCGCTGCTGGCGCTCTCGCCCCAGGCCCTGCCCGGCCACCGTGCGCGCCGACCAGGCACCGGGTGGCGCAGGGCGACGCCGTGACATGAATCAGTCGGCGCGCCCCTCCTCGCGGAGTGATGGGAGAGGAGACGAGCCGAAGGTCCACACAGTCGGAGCACCGCACCCTTGTGCGCCGCGACCACCCCTGGGTTTCGCAGCCACCAACCAGAGGGCAGAGCCTGGCCGGTACGCCTCGGCACCGGCCGGGCTCCCGCAAGCGGACCCTCGACCCGCCTCACCGACTCAACGCGCCGGGACGGTTCGCGTTACGCTGCTGCCGCCAGCCCCGTGGAACGGAATCCTCTCGCCGGGCGAACGTCTTCAAACGTCTGGGTGGGGAAGCCTGCGCTCGCGAAGGCCGGTGTCATCCCCACGCGGGAGAGGGCGGACGCTGGTTGGAACCGAGGAGTGCTGCGGATGGGGGGAGGGACGTCCGTACACCGCACGCACGACGTGCTACGTCGAGGCCCACGAAGACGTCAGGGCGACCCATGGGAGTTACAGCGCCGCCTACGGCCCGCCGCAAGAGCCCCACCGGCTGAACCGGGAAGGCAGCCCAACGACAACGGGGGGGCACAGCGTGTACCGTGCCCCCGCTCGCTCATACCAGGTCAGGTTTTCTCCGGCGCGTACGCGGGGACCACGTAGTGGTCGAGGGTGAGGGTCGGGCTGGAGCGGCCGAGCCATCGGGCGAGGGTGGCCACGGACTCTCGAGCTTCCAGGATGATCGAGGCGTACGTGTGCCGGAGGACGTGGAGGCCGTCCTTGCGGGATGCCTCCGGCCCTCCCTGTCTGCGATGCCCCACGTGGTAGCCGACAGCGTTCAGGGGGCCCGCAGGCCTTCGCTCGTCACTCTGGGCGACCAGCAACCTTCACCCCTGGCTTTGGGATCGGTTCCGGGATGGCCTCAGAGCTGCAGGTGGGGGCGGTAAACGTCCACTCGCCGTATTCTCCACAGCGGTGGCCCGTTCGTGGTGTCGCTTGTGCTGGTGAGGCGACGTCATCGGGTGCATGAGGCGGCTACGCGCCGTGGCCGAGCGGGACGCCCCGGCGGCGGAGCCAGGCGCGGATCGCCTTCGAGTTGTGGCCTTTGTCGCCCAGGACGTGATCGGGCCGGACCCGGGGGCGCCCGGGCCCGGGTCAGGGCACTCGGGTCGCTTCCATCACGGAGGCGAACAGGGTGCAGTCGTTGCTGTTGCCGCCTGTGACGACGAAGGCGAGCGGACGGCCCCGGCCATCACAGGCCAGGTGAATCGTGCTGGTCAGACCACCTTGGGACCGGGCGAGGGTTGGGCCACAGAGCCTTCCGTTCGGCCCCGGCCGCTGGTGGGCGCGGACGACCGTGGAGTCGGCTGACACCAACCAGTCGATGTCACGCGCCGCGTCCGCTTCCGCCTGAGCGGTGCGGAGCATCCGGTGGCTCGACGAGGCATACCCAGCCGACGCCCTGTTCGACGCGCACCGCGACGATCCCGAGTCCGATCAGCGCTTCCTCCTCGACGAGGTCCGCGCCGCCGGTGAGGCGATGGCGGAGCGTACCTCCTGGCGCACCTGCCGGGACAACGGCTGGTGGACTGCCTTCGGTAAAGGCCTGCCGCGCCGCCCCCTGCGGCACACGACTTGGCAGGCCGGCTCGCAGCGAGGTATCAACGAGACGGGCGACGGGATGTGTCAGTAGGTCAGGACGACGCAACCGTTCGCGCCGGGGAGGCTTTCGGTGTGCTGGTGGGCAAGGCCGTTTGCGGAGCCCGATCCGCCCGCTCCGCCGCTGCCCGCACCGGCTCCGCAGCTGCTGGGCGGAACGGCCCCGGGTGCGCCGCCGGTGCCTCCCGCCCGGGTATCGGCGTTCGCTGCGGCGCCTGCCTGGCCCGTGTAGAGGTTGGCGAAGCTGCCGGCGCACCAACTCATTCCGCGATCGCCTCCCGCGCCTCCGGTGCCGGGAAAGGCGTTCGCGCTGTGGTGCCCGCCGGCGCCGCCCTGTGCACTTGCGCCGCCCGCCGTGTCGTTGACCGTGACGGCGGAGTTCCCGCCGGATGCGCCGTCTCGGTCCAATCCACTGGCCGGCCCGCCGGCGCCGCCCGCGGCGACGGTGATGGTGATCCTGTCGCTGGGCTTGACGGGCAGGAAACAGGAGGAGTTCGCTCCCCCTCCTCCGCCACCGCCGCCTGGCTGGGCCGTGCCGTCCCCGAACGCGGGGCCGGATCCAACGCCGCCGCCCCCGCCGCCCCCACCAGTCAGGCTCACCGCGATATAGGACACGTCGCTGGGCACCGTGACGGTGTAGGTTCCCGGCGTGCTGTAGGTCCGCGTCTCAAGGGCGTGGGCGGGAGAGGCGGTGGCCAGGGATTGCAGTGCCCCGGCCATCACCGTGAGACCCACGACCCCCGCTCGCGTACGGCAGATGGAACGAGGGAAGGACCGGCGCCGCGCGCCGGGAATGGCGACCATGTGCAGTACGTCTCCTTGCGTATCCGTCCTGTCAGCCGAGGCCACACCGTAGGGCCTCAGGGCTCGGCCGGACGGCGTTGAAGGACCGGTTCACCCGTACGAGCTCCCAGCGGGGGTACCCCTATGTGTTCGGTCAAGGTCGAAGGTCAGGAGGTTGGTCTGGTCGAGGGCGGGCCGAGCCGGGCTGGCTCGGCGCCAGACGACCCTTCAAAGCCCTCGCCGGCCTCGACCCATGGGCGCCCGCCTCCACATCCCCACGACTGGATGCTTCCTGTTCACCGACCTTGTCCACGGCGGTGGAGACAACCGTTGCCGCCTCCGCTACCTGGTCGGCCGGCCCTTCGACGCCGGGCACCGCCCGGTCCGCCGGCCTCATGTCGCCCACAACACCGCGCGCGGCCGCAGGGGCACCACCGCACTGCGTCCGGCGCTGTTCATCGGCGCGGCGGAGGGGACGATGAAGGTGATGGCTCCCCTGGGCGACCACGCCTTGAACCCCGCTTCTGGGATCCCCTGATGGCCTACAAGCTTGAACGTGCGGGCCTGACGGCCTGACGCACACAGGGCAGCGTCCAGCCCCCTGATGGTGGTCACGAAGCTCTCGGCGGCGCGACCGCGTCCCGAACCCCCATGCCATCGGATGACACGGCTCGGCCGGACGAGTGACAGCGGCCGCCGCAAGCCGCTGCCGGCGGAACCGGTGTTCCAAGATCAGGCCGCCGCCGTCTCTGGCGGCAGCTGCTCTCCACCGCGTCTGTGCCGTGTGATCGGACCGACCACGGCTGTTCGAGGAGTCTCACGCATGCGTTCACGCGTCATCGCCGTCACGGCCGCCGCGCTCGCGGCCACCGCGGCCCTCGCGCAACCCGCCCACGCCGCCCCGCTCGTCGACGGCGTCTACCGGTTCGCGGCTCTCACGGACGGCAAGTGTCTGGTCTGGCCCAAGTCGCACGCGAGCATCGGCGTGGTGTCGCTGGGCGACTGCGCGGAGACCGCGTCCACCTCGGCGAACTGGCAGGTGCTGCGACGCCCCGACGGAATGATGGAAGTCTCCCCGTCGGGCTCGAACCCGCGCACCTGCCTGAAGGTGACGTCGTACCACGGCGTGTCGGTCACCGACTGCGGTGACAGGTACGCCGAGTGGACCGTCTCCTACGGCTCCGACGGGCCCGGCAGCGCGGTGTGGGCCGACATCGAGCACACACCCGGCGACTTCTCCCCCTCGTTCGGAAAGATCGTGGACGATCCCGGCGTGAACGGCCGGATCGTGGTGAGGCACGCCCCCATCGAACCGCACTACTGGGCATTGCAGCCGGCCGGATAGCAGTCGTCCGCGGGCACGATGGACTTCTGAGAGAGGGCGTGTTGCGGCGGTTGCCCAGCGCCCGTGCGCCGGCACCGCCGGGCGGATCGAGAACAGCCGGGTGGGCGCCTTCCTCGCCTGCGCCTCCAAGCAGAGGGCGGGGACAACCGATCGTCGTTTCCACCTGCCCGAACACCCATGGAGGATCTCCGAGCGGCCCGCAGGCCGGAGTACCCGAGGGCGTCGTTCTCATGACCAAGCCCCCGTTTCGCTGTGCAGATGATCGAGCAGGCGTGGGACGCCGGAGTGAGCACCTCGTGGGTGACCGGGGACGAGCTCCATCGTCAGGGCCCCGGCCTGCGGGCCGGGCTGGAGGCCCGTGAGGTCGGCTACGTGCTGGCGGTCTCCTGCGCGACCAGAGTGCGGATCGACCAGGGCCGCACAGCGGTCCGCGCGGACGGGCCCGCCCTTCGCCTGCCCGTCTCGGCCTGGCACCGGCAGAGCGCCGGCTCCGGGCCGAAGGGGCCTGGCTCCTACGACTGGGCCGGGGCGCGTATCGGTGCTGACGAGCACCGCCACGTGCCGATTCGCCGCAATCCACCACCGAGCGGTGCGGCGCCCACCGGCGACGAAGATGCTGAGGCCCGGCACAAGGCCGTCATGAAAGCCGGGAACAAGGTGGCTGCTGCGTGACGCGGCGACGGCCCACCCGCAACCGGCGCGGACCGCTGAGAATCTGCCGCCGTAGTGCCTTGGCGGCGAGCGGGGCGGACATGCCCGCCGCCCCCCTGCCGCCGCCGCTACCCTGCCGGCAGAACCCTGCCTGGCCGCCAGCATCCCCACGGCCCGCCCCACCCGGGCGACCAAGTCGACCACGGGCGCCCGAGGACCGGATCACCCCTGGGGCATCGGTCGGGACCCAACTCCCCAGGTCTCGCCCGCTCTGTCAGCGGCCTTACCGGTGCCGGGCCGCACTCGGGCCGACGAAGTGATCCATTCTGCGGCCGGCCGCCCGAGCCTGCGGAGGGGGCTGGAGTGTCATCCTCATTGCCGCATCGATCGTGTGGTACCAGTCGACAATGCCGCCCGATGCGCCGTCCGGCCCGACGACCACCTCACCGTCTCCGCGGTACGCCGCCGGGGCGTGAGCCCGCCGATGGCCGCCTTGCGTCTCCAGGCGTGCCCTCGGGCCCCCAGCGAGGCCGGGTTGATCGCCATCCGGCACGCACCTGCCGTTGCTTCCGATGCCCCCACCAGCCCCGTGAAAGGACTCCGCCGTGACCCAACCCGAGACCGCCGACTTCGCACACAAACTCCGTACGAACTACCGCGCGCTGATCCCGAACGCGGGTGCTCCGGATCCCGTGGCGGACGTCAGGGAGGTCCTCGTACCGGCCCGGTCACCTGAACGAACCGTCCCGGTGCGGGCCTACCGGTCCTCCAGCGAGGCGGAGGCGGCGTTGCCCGTCGTCGTGTTCGTGCACGGCGGCGGTTTCGTCTCGGGGGACCTGGACACCCACGACGTCCTCACCCGGGCCATCGCCGGCCGGGCAGGTGCCCTGGTGCTGTCCGTCGACTACCGCCTGGCCCCCGAGCACCCGTTCCCCGCCGGCGTCGACGACGTCGTGGCCGTGCTGGACTGGGCCGCCGAGCACGCTGGCTCCCTCGGCGGCGACCCCTCCCGCATCGCGGTGAGCGGAGACAGCGCGGGCGGCAACCTCGCGGCCTCGGCAGCCATGATCGCCCGCGACCGGGGCGGCCCCGACCTCAGCGCCCAACTGCTGATGTACCCCTCCCTGAGCAATAAGATGGACACCCCGTCGTGGGACTCCTACGGCGTCGCGGACACCCACTTCCCCAACCGCACCATCCACGGCCTCGGGCTCGCCGCGTACGTTCCCGACGGCACCAGCCCCTTCGATCCGCTCGTCGCACCCCTGTGGGGCGAGCACGGCGGCCTCCCGCCCACGCTGATCCAGGTCGGCGGGCACGACCCGCTGCGCGACGAATGCACGGACTACGCGGCTGCGCTCGAATCGGCCGGCGTCGCGGCCCGGTGCCGGGTCTACCCGGGCGAGGAGCACGGCTTCATCCAGTTCTTCAAGGACCGTGCCGCCCATCCGCGGGGCGAGGAGGCACTCCAAGACGCCGTCGCCTTCCTGACGGAGAACCTGTCAATGCGTCAGTAGGCTCTCCCCGGCACGGCCGCGGACCGGGCGACACCGGTGGGACCGCGACGAGGACCACGACGCACAACGCTCCTGTGCCGCTGCGGAAGGTGGTCGACATCTCGACCGGTCCGCCCAGGAGCCTCGTTGGTTCCGCGCTTCCCTGCCCCTGCCGCGCTCGAACTGGCGCTGTGCCCTGGTCGGGCGCGTCGGCGTCTTCCGCTACCGAATGCGAACTGCTGATGCGGTCCTCCTGGGGGACCGCCCGGTTCGACAGAGTGTCCGAGTGCATACTGATCTTGTTTCTGACGACCTTTGGGAGCAGGTGGCTCCGCTGCCGCCACCCGCTCCCACGCGACGCCGCCGCCGTCCCGGATGGACTCGCGTTCCGGACCGGGCAGCCCTCGCCGACGTCATCCACGTGCTGCGGACCGGCGTTGCCTGGCGCGACGTCCCTGCAGAGACCATGGGTTGCTCCGGAGCCACGGCCTGGCGCCGACTGCGGGACTGGACCGAGGCCGGAGTCTGGCCCCGTCCGCACGCCGCCCTACGCACCGCACTGCGCCGCGCGGACTCGCTGAGCCTGGACGACCGTGCCGTCGACGGCACGCATGTCCGGGCCCTCAAAGGAGGGGATCATGTCGTCCCCTCGCCGGTCGACCGCGCCCGCCCCGGCTCCAAGCACCCCCCGATCGTCGACCGCCACGGAACCCCGCTGGCCGTCACGCTCACCGGCGGCAACCGCCACGACGTCACCCAGCTTCTCCCGTTGTTGGACGCTGTCCCACCGATCCGGGGCCTGCGTGGACGTCCTCCGCAAGCCCCGGCGCCTGCACGCCGACGGTGGCTACGACTTCGACAAGTACCGCCGCCTACTGTGAAGGCGCGGAATTAAACCACTGATCGCCCGACGCGGCGTCGCCCACGGTTCCGGGCTGGGCAAGGTTCGGTGGGTGGTAGAGCGTGCGTTCGCCTGGCTGCACCAGTTCAAGCGACTCCGCACCCGCTACGAGCGACGCGCCGACCTTCACCAGGGCCTGCTCGAACTCGCCTGCAGCATCATCTGTCTCCGACGGCTCCGAGCAGCATTCCGAAACGATCAGTAAGTCACACTGGAGTACTAGGGCCTGTGTGACGTTGTGATCAGTTGCTGGGTTCTGTGCTCTTCGTGGGGTGGAACCCGGTAGGACATTGGTCGTGGCGCGCAGGCAACTCACCGATGCCCAGTGGAAGTTCATCGAGCCCTACCTGCCTATCGGCAGGTTCGGCCCGTACCCGGAACGACTGCGGGAACAGTTGGAAGGGGTGATCTGGCGGTTCCGGTCCAGCGCCCAGTGGCGCGAGATGCCCTCCGAGTTCGGCCCGTGGGCCACCATCTACGGGCGCTTTAGGGTCTGGCGGGACGCCGGCGTCTTCTCCGCTCTGCTGGAAGGCCTGATCGCCGAGGCGGCCCGCGCGGAAAGAACAGACTTGTCGCTGGTCAGCGTGGACTCCACCACGGTCCGCGCCCACCATGACGCCGCCGGAATGCGCATCGGCAAGGACCTCATGGAGGCCCTGGAAGAGGCTGCGCGCGAGCAGGAGGAGGCTCGGCAAAAGGGGGCGGTCCGGAAGAACAGAACGGACACGCCGAGCGTCGACACGTCCGACGCCGACGCAAGCTTCGCCTCAAGGAAGCCCTGCTCGGCAGGTCCCGAGGCGGGTTGACCAGCAAGGTCCATCTCGCTGCTGACCGCAAATGCCGCCCGCTCTCGTTCGTCCTGACCGCCGGGCAGGCCGCTGACAGCCCGCAGTTCATCCCCGTGCTGGGCAGGGTGCGGGTCCGTCTGCCCGTCGGCCGTCCCCGCACCAGACCCGGCGCAGTCGCCGCAGACAAGGCCTACTCATCCCGCGGCAACCGCGCCTACCTGCGCAAACGCGGCATCAAGGCGGTCATCCCGGAGAAGAAGGACCAGGCCGCCAACCGGAAGAAAAAGGGCTCCAGAGGCGGCCGCCCCGTCGGCCACAATGCCGATCTCTACAAGGAGCGGAACACCGTCGAGCGGCTAATCAACAAGCTGAAGGCCTGGCGCGGGATCGCCACCCGCTACGACAAATCACCCGAGAGCTACCTCGCCGGCCTCCACCTCCGCGCTGCGATGATCTGGACCGACGACCTCCTGAAGGCCGCCAACTGATCACAACGTCACACAGGCCCTAGTACTGCAGTTTCGGTTCTTCATTTCTCCTGATCAGAGGCCTGTTTTTGAGTCTACTGGGCTGACGGGCTGTCATGTTTGTTGCGGTTCGTGACTCACTCGACCGGGGCGCGTTCGGCGTTGGTAGTGACAGTGGCGGGCGACAGCCTGGTGCCGGCGACGCCAGTTCGACCCGGCGAGGGGACGGGCTGTTCCCGCTGTGGGCCGGGGTGGGGGACGAAGAGCGTCCATGAGCCGTCGGATCTCTGCCACTGTGAGGGGAACGGTGCTGGTGGGAGCGTTTCTTCGTCCCCCCTTTCGAGCGCACGGGCTGCCATCGCGGCGAGAAAGGTGTGGGCGAGCATCGCCAGGGTGATGTGCCGGTACCAGCCGACGTAACGGCGGACCTCGTACTGGTCCAGGCCGCACTCGTTCTTCGCGGCCTGGAAGCACTCCTCGGTCGCCCAGCGGGCGCCGGCGACACGGACGAGCTCGGTGACGGTCGTGTCGGCCGGGGCATAGGCCAGGTAGTAGGCGACCTCGTTGGGCCGGGCCAGGCTGCGGCGGGCCAGGACCCAGCGGTGGTGGGCCGGATCGTCGCCGTCGAACCCGGCGACCGCCGGCAGCCGGGCCGCCGCCCAGTCGTAGACCCGCGGGCCCTTGGAACCCGCGCCGCACGAGATCCGCTCCCATGCCTCGTCCGGGGCGCCGGCCAGGACGTGGTCGATCCGCCCGAACGACGGGACCTGCTGGGACTTCGGCACCGCGAGCACGTATCCGACCCGGGCTTCCTCGAGCATCCGCCGGAAACGCCACTCCTGACCGTAGGCGGCGTCCGCGGTCACCCAGGGCCCTGCCCTTGGCGGAGGCATAGGCCGCGAAGACACCGATCTGGCAGTTCTCCGTGCGTCCCGGGGCTTGTGTCTGAATAACTGTCGGAGTTGATCATGCGCAGGTGTCGTCGCTTGACGGTATGCGGGCTTGAAGTTGAGCGAGGGTGCGGGCCGGGGTTCCGGGCAGCGGAGTGACCGTAATGCGGTGCAGGTCCAGGAGGCGGTGGCCGTCTTGGAACTGGTTGGGCAAGCTGGTTCGGGTGACGTTCAGGAGCTGGGCCAGAAGTGTGCTGGTGGCGGCTCTGCGGCGGCGTAACAGGGCGGTCAGCAGGCGGTGGTAGTGGTCGAGGCTGCTGCTCTGCGGGTGGAGGTAGCTGCGTGGGCGGTGGAAACGTCGTTGGAATGCTGCCTGGGCGAGGGCGTCCCAGTGCGGTTCCGAGATGGCGACCAGGTGGTCGAAGGCGGAGCGTGACATGCCGGTCAGGGCCGGGTCGGTGAGCATCGCGGTCAGGGCGGGATCGATCCGCTGCCGGGTCGGTGCCGGCTCCGGGAGCCGGGGTGCGACCGGTGCCAGGGTGTAGTTCCAGTCGCCGTGGAAGGCGTGGGGTGTGATGGGTAGGGCGTGGAACTCGGCGGGTGGGACTGAGGTGCCCAGGCCGTACTGGCCGGTGTCGAGTTCGGCCCCGATTCTGAGGCCGGTGCGGGTGGTCGTGGCGGCGATGGTCTCGATGACGACCTGGTAGCTGGTCAGGGGCCTGCCTCGCCAGTTCGCGGTGATGTGGCAGAACATGCGGTGTTCGATCTTGTTCCACTTCGATGTTCCGGGTGGGAAGTGGCAGACCGTGATCTCGAGTCCGCTTTCCAGGGCGAAGGCGGCGAGGTGCTTCTTCCATGTCCAGCGGCGGGGGTCGTTGGAACCGCCGCAGTCGGCGGTGATCAGAAGCCGGCCGGCGTCCGGGTGGTCGTCGCGTCCGCGTTGCTGCCACCAGCGGCGGATGGATTCCACCGCGAATTCGGCCGTGTCGTGGTCGGTCCCGACGTTGACCCAGCCGGTGTTGCGGGCGATGTCGTAGATCCCGTAGGGGATGACCACGGGCTGGTCACTGGTGATGAACGTGTGGCAGTCCACACGGATGGGGTTCTTGCCCGGCCGCCAGACGCGGCCGGGCCGGTCGCGGTTGCCGAGCCACTCCTTGGCCTTGGTGTCGACGCTGATCACCGGCTGATGGTCATCAAGGAAGGCCGCGGCAGTGGCGTTGATATGCGTGAACTGAGCATCCCGGTCCGGATGACTGGCGCCTTCCGTGGTCTTGGCGGTGCCCTGCAGGCTGTATCCCAGGGTGTGCAGCAAGCGTCCGACGGTCGCCGCGCTGACGGGGTGGCCCTGAGTGGTCAGCGCCGAGGCCAGAGACCGCAGCGAAAGCGTGGTCCAGCGCAACGGCGAGACCGGGTCGCCCCGGGTGTGCGGCTCGATCAGAGCCTCGAGCGCGGGCAGCAGAGCGGGGTCCGTGACCGTCACCGGCTTACGACCGGCTCCCGGAGCCCGGATCCGCCCAGCTGGCAGAGGGCGCCCGGACAGCTCGGCGATTCCACGGGCGATCGTGGCCGCGCTGGCGCCGGAAGCAGCCGCCACCAGCGTGATCCCGCCGTAGCCAAGCGCGGCGGCCTCGCTGGCCAGGTAGATCCGGCGGCGACGCTCATCGAGATGGGGAAGGAACTGATCGAACTTCGCCCTCAAAACCACAACTGAAGCCCGAGCGGCCGTACCCGCAGTCACACCTCATTGTCCCGACAACACCCTTGCACCGAGAAGTAATTGAAATACACGCCCCCGCGGTTCCCGAATACTGGCGCTGCACGCCCGCGGAGACGATGCCCTTCTTGATGAAGCCGGTGTCATCGATGATGAGGACGCCGTCCGGCTCCCCGAGCCGCTCGGCGGCGTAATCCTGCAGGTCGTCACGGACCTGGTCCGGGTCCCACAGGGCCCAGGACAGCAGCCGCTGCAGTCCGTGGGGAGAGTCGTTGCCCGCGTGCTCCGCCAGTTGCCAGCTGTTCTTGCGCCCGACCGGACCCAGCAGGCCGCGGACGTAGTCCCGCATCCGCCGCCGGGGCTCCACTCGCGAGAAACGCCGCCCCAGCCGCTGCAGCAACGACTCCAGTTCCACAGCCCAGATCCCAGGCTCGACATCCGTCTCCACGCCCGGACCAACGCGCCCCGGTCGAGTGAGTCACGAACCACAACCAACATGACAGACCGTCAGCCCAGTAGACTCAAAAACAGGCCTCTGACCAGTAGGAATGAAGAACCGCAACTGCAGTACTAGACACTTAGGTGCGTGCCGATCTTCAGGAACGCCTGGACCAGGGGGACCTGGGGGACGGCCGGGGAGACGATCTGGGAGGCGTAGTGGACGATCACCAGGTCGAGCGCGGGGGAGACGAAGAGGCGCTGGCCGTGGATGCCGCTGGCCATGAAGGAGCCGTACGGGTCGTTGGGGATCCACCAGAGGTCGTGGTACGAGAGCGTGGCGGGCGCCCCGGGAGGCGCGGCGGGGAAGCGCACGCGGCGGGGGTACCCGTCGGGAACGCCGGAGACGATGGTGGAGGCGACGGCTTCGGGGATGATCTGGCGGTCGCCGACGGCGCCGCCGCGGCGGATCGTCTCGCCCAGCCGGGCCAGGTCGCGGGCGGTGGCGCTGAATCCGCCGCAGGCGGCCTCGGTGCCTTCGGAGTCGAGGAGGTAGTACGCGTCCTCCTCCGTGCCGATGCGGGACCAGATCATCTCGGACAGCAGGGCCGAGGTGGTGGTGCCGGTGACGCGGCGCAGGACCTCGGCCAGGGCCTCGACGTTGCCGTTCTCGTAGCGGAAGCCGGTGCCCGGCTCGGCGGTCGCCCGGGCGGTGGCGAGGTGCGCGCGGATCGTGGTCGGCCCGGTGTAGCCGTAGGGGCGCAGCTGGGGCGCGAGGACGGCGAAGTAGCGCTGTGCTTCGAGCGCCTTGTCGTACGGGCGGCCCGCGTAGCTCATCCGCGTGCCCATGTGGAGGAGGTGGTCGACCTGGGCGTCTCCGAAGGCGGTGCCGGCGAGCTCGGGGACGATCTTGGCGACCTGTGTGCCGCGGTCGAGCTGCCCTTCGTGGGCGAGGGTCGCGGCGACGAGGCCGAGGTAGGACTTGGCCGCCGAGGCGTTGAAGTGCGGGACGTGGGGTTCGTACCCGTGGAGGTACTCCTCGTGCACGAGCAGGCCGCGGTGCAGGACCAGCAGGGCGTCGGTCTCGGCCCGCGCGAGCAGATCAGTGAGGGTGAGGTCCTGGCCCTGCGGTCCCGTGAAGCTGAGGTCGTCGAGGGCTCCGGTCGGCGCCGTGGGCAGAGTGGAGGCGCCGCCGGAACCCCGCCGGACACCGCGGCTCGGAACGAGCTCCCGGCCCGAGGTCATATGGCGCCGGGCCCAGGCCGGATCGGTGTATCCCCGGGCCCACACGAGGTCGGTCAAGGAGGGAATGTCCGTCATATGCCTGCTCCACTCTTCGATCGCACGTCTTCTGCGCTCGTTACCGTACACAGTGTTCGGTAACTCGACCAGGGTTGTCGGGCAGGAGCGCGGAGAGCGTGGGGTCCGCGGCGCGGTTCAGGGGGTGAGGTCGAGGGCTCCGGGGGCGTCGGACGGGGCGAGTCCGGTGGCCCACACGCGGCCGTAGACCGACAGGTCGCGCAGATGGGCGGTGATCTCGGCGGCGCTGTAGCCGGTGTCGTTCTCCACCCACCAGGTGAGCAGCCCGATGAGCTCGCCGGTCCAGGCGCGGGCAACGACGTCGAGGGGGATGCGCGGTGTCACCCCGAGCTGCTCGGTCCGCGCGCGGAAGGCGGCCTCGGCGTGGGTGCGGATGAGGTCCGTGAATTCCCGTAGGGCCCGCCCGTCGCCCTCGCCCCGCAGGACGACCCGGTAGACGGGCTTCTCCTGTTCGGCGTGTTCGAAGATGTACTTCACCGGCAGTCCGGTGAACCCTTCCGCGTGCGCCTGTCTGACCGCCGGCAGGAGGCGGTCGCGGTCCTCGGCGAGGTCGCGGACGATGCCGACCAGGAGGTCCTCCTTGTCGCGGTAGTGCGCGTAGAAGGTGGCCCGGCCGACGTCGGCGCGTTCGGTGATCTCCTCGACGGTGATCGCGTGGAACCCCCTCTCCAGGACCAGTTCCACCAGGGCCTGGCGCAGTGCGGCCCGCGTCCTGCGGACGCGGCGGTCTCCCGCGGGCTTCATGTCCACTTCGTTTCCTTCTCGTCCGGACCGTTGACCTGACCCTAACGCTGCCTTTACGTTGCCGCACATCAAGCTTGCTACTGGACACAATGTTCGGAAACTCTGGAGGTGCGATGAATCTCGGGCGGTACGTACGCCGGACTGCCGGCCACCAACCCGAAGCCGAGGCCGTGGTCTGCGGACCCGTCCGGCTGACCTACGCGCAACTCGACGACCACAGCGACCGGCTCGCGACGGCCCTGCGCACCCTCGGCCTGAACCCGGGAGACCGCGTGGCGACCCTCGCCGGCAACCGCGCGGAACTGGTCGTCACGGAGATCGCCCTCTACAAGGCCGGCCTGGCCCGGGCGCCGATCAACGCCAGACTCGGCACCGCCGAGGTGGCCCACCTGCTCACCGAGTCCGACGCACGGGTGCTGCTGACGGACGCCGCCCACCTGGACATCGCCCGCGCGGCGGTGCCCGGCACGGAAGTGAAGACGGTCCTCGGCTACGACGGCCCCAGCGATCTCGGCCCCGGCTACGCCGAGACCCTCGTGGGCACCGAGCCGGAACCCGTCGAGACGGAGTGCGACGAGGGCGACATCGCCGTGCTGCACTTCACCTCGGGCTCCACCGGCAAGCTCAAGGCCGCCGTGCAGACGTACGGCAACCGGTTCGCCCTGATGCGCAAGTCGGTGATGAGCGCCGACACGAGGGTCGGTCCCGGCAGCCGGCAGATCCTGGCCGGGCCGGTCACCCACGCCTCGGGCATGCCGCTGATGGGCATCTTCTTCGCCGGCGGCTGTGCGATCGTGCTGCCGCGCTGGGACGCCGAGGAGTTCCTCGCCACCGTCCAGCGCGAGCGCGCCACCCACGCCTTCGTCGTGCCGACGATGGTCAACACCGTCCTCGCGCTGCCGAACGCCCGCGACTACGACCTCTCCACCCTGCGCCAGCTGATCTACGGTGCCGCGCCGATGTCACCGGCCAGGATCAGGGCCGCCTGGGACTTCTTCGGTCCCGTCCTGTCCCAGGGGTACGGCTGCGGCGAGACCACCTCCGGCGTGCTCTTCCTCTCCACGGAGGACCACCGGCGGGCGATCGCGGGCGAGGACGAGGAGCTGCTGCTGTCCTGCGGCCGCCCGCTCGCCGAGGCCGAGGTCGCCATCGTCGACGACCACGGACAGCCCGTGCCCGACGGGGAGATCGGCGAGATCGCCGTCCGCGGACCCGACGTCGTCCCCGGCTACCACAACGAGCCGGCCCTCACGGCGGAGACCTTCCGGGACGGCTGGTTCCTCACCGGCGACCTCGCCCGCCGCCGCGCGGACGGCTACGTCTTCATCGTCGACCGCAAGAAGGACATGATCGTCTCTGGCGGGTTCAACATCTACGCCGTCGAGGTCGAGTCCGTCCTGCACCAGCACCCCGACGTCTACGAGGCCGCCGTCGTCGGCGTCCCGGACGAGCAGTGGGGAGAGGCCGTCAAGGCGGTCGTCGTGACGCGCGACGGCGCCACCCTCACGGAAGCCGGCCTCATCGACTTCTGCGCTGGGCACCTGGCCCGCATGAAGAAGCCCCGCTCGGTCGACTTCGTCGCCGCCCTGCCCCACAACCCCAACGGCAAGATCGACCGCCGCGCCCTCCGCGACCGCTACTGGGCGGGCGCCGAGCGCCGCGTCAACTGAACAGGACCCCCGCCATGCCCTTCACCCTCGAACCCTCCTACGACGACAACCCGCGTCTCCAGGACCTCGTCGTCCGCCTGCGCGCCTACCTGACCGACGAGCTCATCCCGTACGAGCGCGAGCACGGCATCACCGCGGAGACCAAGCTCGACCGCACCACGCTCCAACACGTCTGGAAGCGCAGCGCGGAACTCGGCTTCTACGGCATCAGCCTCCCGCCCGAGCTCGGCGGCCAGGGCCTGAACTTCTCCGAACTGTGCGCCCTCAAGGAGGAGCTGACCGCCTCCGGTGCCGCTCTCTCCCACTCGGTGCTCGGCGACATGGGCGGCCCGCTGCGTGTCGGCGCGATCGTGAAGTACGCCACCGAGGAGCAGCGTGAGCGCTACCTGATGCCCGTCGTCCGGGGCGAGCGGGCGTGCTGCTTCTCCATCACGGAGGAGGACGCGGGCTCGGACGTACGCCGGATGACGACCACCGCCACCCCGGACGGGGACAGCTACGTCCTCAACGGCAAGAAGGTGTTCTCCTCCGCCGCCCCCTTCGCGGACTTCGCGATCGTCGTCGCCCGCATGGCCGGCACCGAGGAGGTGTACAGCGCCTTCCTCGTCGACCTGGGCACCCCCGGCTGTACGGTCCTCGACGGCGAAGTCCCCATGTCCGGACAGCAGATGGAGGGCGACCTCGTCTTCGAGGACTGCCGGATCCCCGCCGCGAACCTCCTCGGAGAGATCGGCCAGGGCCTGCGCATCGGCATCGGCCGCATCACCCTCAACCGCCTCCTGCACTGCCCGTCCCTCATCGGCGCCGCCCGCCGCGCCTGGGACCTGTCGGTGGAGTACGCCATGAACCGCGTCGTGTTCGGCCAGCCGCTCCTGGCCCACCAGGCGATCCATCACAAGATCGCCGAGATGGCCACCGAGATCTACGCCGCCCGCGCGATGGTGATGGCCACCGCCGCGAAGGCCGACCGGGGCGACAACGTCTCCGTCGAGGCCAACATGTGCAAGCTCTTCACCTCCGAGGCGTCCTTCCGCGTCGCCGACCAGGCCGTCCAGATCCACGGCAAGGCCGGACTGACCCGGGGCAACGAGGTCGAGCAGATCTTCCGCAGCCTGCGGATGTTCCGGATCGTCACCGGGACCACCGAGATCCACAAGAACGCCATCGCCAAGGGCCTTATCTGACCGACCCCTTGGTGCCCAGGGCGGTGCCGCGGGCCCCCGCTTCGGCGAGCGGGCCCGCGGCGTCGGGGGACGACCGCCCATCCGTACGACCCCCTGCTCCACCCGCATCCGCAGGAGTCGCCCCATGGCACCCCGTACCGCCACCGCGCAGTCCCGGCACATCGCCGCCCCGGCAGCGGACCGCCGCAGAGCCTGGCTGATCACGGCGATGATCGTGGCCTTCATGGTCATCAACTTCGCCGACAAGTCGGTCCTCGGCCTCGCCGCCGTCCCGATCATGGAGGAACTCGACCTCAGCAACAGCACCTACGGCCTGATCTCCAGCTCCTTCTTCTTCCTGTTCAGCGTCTCCGGACTCCTCGTCGGCTTCCTCTCCACCCGGATCTCCAGCCGGGTCCTGCTGTTCGTCATGACCGCGGTGTGGGCCGTCGCCCAGCTCCCGGTCCTCGTGGCGGCCTCGGTGCCCACCCTGATGGCCGGGCGCGTCCTCCTCGGTGCCGCCGAGGGGCCGGCGGCCTCCATGTCGATGCACGCCCTGTACAAGTGGTTCCCGCCGGAGCGCCGCGCCCTGCCCTCCGCCCTCCAGATCGGCGGCGCGGCCCTGGGCACGCTGATCGCGGCGCCCCTGGTCACCTGGCTGATCGCCGGCTACGGCTGGCGCTCGGCCTACGCCGTCCTCGCGGTCGTCAGCGCCTGCTGGGCGCTGCTGTGGTGGCGCGTGGGCCACGACGGCCCGTACGACCACAGGCACGACACGGCCACCGGAGCCGGCGGGCTCCGGCTGCCGTACCGCGAGATCCTGCTGTCCGGCACGGTGCTCGGCAGCATCGCCAGCGCCTTCGGAGCGGCGTGGGCCCTGTCCCTCAGCCATGCCTGGCTGCCCGCCTACCTCAGGACGCAGCTCGACATGTCGGCGGCGGCCTCCGCGACCGCCATCAGCGTCATCTCCGGCCTCGGCCTTGTGCTGCTGCTGACGGTCTCCCCGTTCGTGGACGCGCTGAAATCCCGGGGCGTGAGCAGCCGTTGGTCCAGCGGGGCGGTGCAGAGCATCGCCGTGTGCGCGGCCGGGTGCGCGATGGCGGCGTTCCCGTTCGTCGACGCGACCGGTCCGCGGCTCGTGCTGATCGCGCTGGCCTTCGGCACGGTCGCGGTCACCATCCCCCTCCACTACATGACCACCGCCGAGGTCGTCCCTCCCGCCCAGCGCGGCGCCGTCTTCGGCATCGTCGCCGGTCTCGGCACCCTGCCGGGCCTCATGGCCCCCTTCCTCACCGGCCACCTCATCGACACGGCCGACACCCCCGCCGACGGCTACACCACCGCCTTCCTCACCGCCGGCGCCGTGATGCTCACGGCCGGCGCCCTCGCGCTCGCGGTCATCCAGCCGGAGCGGGACGCACGACGCCTCGGGCTCGACGACGGGCCCCGACCCTGAAGCGCGTACCTGAGAGGGATGGGCCCGAGGTCGCGCTGGCCAGGAAGTGGTGTGAGTCCCGGCCGTAGGTGGTGCGGATCAGACCTTTTCGACGGTGACACGAGGGTGGTTGGCGGTGAGCATGGTGATGTCCTCGGCATCGGACGTCAGGATCGTGACGCGGCCGGGCTGGGCGAGGGCGGTGGCGCAGAGCATGGCGTCGATGGCGTACTTGTGGCCGTGCAGCCCGGCCGTGCGCAGCAGGGTGGACGCGGACTGGGCGATGGCCTGGGTGACCGGCTCGACCCGCAACCGGGACAGCGTCCATTTGAGGGCGGCGTCGTTGATCCGGGGGGTGAATCACCTCGACAAGGACCGCGGCTGAGGTGATCACCGGGAGGTCGGCATCGCGGGCGGCGGTGAGCCACTCGTGGACCTCTCGGTCACGCTGCACGGCCTTGGCCAGGCCCTCGCTGTCCAGGATCAGGGCACCGCTCACGCGGCCGCTCCTGTCCCGGAGGAGGGGGTGCCGGTGAGCTTGGCCCGCTTGGCGGCCACGGCCTCGGGATCGGCGGGGCCGTGGGTCTTGTCGAAGTCGGCGATCAGATCGTCCAGGTTGTCGCGCTCGATCTGCCGCTGCGCGGCCTTCTCCAGGTACGCGGAGACCCCCCGCTTGCCAACGCGCTCACGGATCGCTTGCAGGGTGCCGGCGGTGAGGGAGACGGAGATGCCGCTGGCGGGACCGTCGCCGAGCGGGAAGTCCGTGTTCTCGTCAGCCATGATGCGAGTATGGCATTTCAAATGCTATACGGCGGGGATCTCGCCGGGGGATGCGGCAGGCGCCGTCCGCTGTTACTCGCTGTGACGTGGGGCGATATCGGCGAGTCGTGTCGAGGTCGGTCGACTGGACGGCGGGCGGCCTGATGGCGCCTATGTGAGGTGCGGTTGGCGGCTCCGGTTCCCCCCAGCGTCTGTCGAGCCTCGAATAGGTGCTCTGACCTGTACCGATGAGTCTTTCTGGATCTTTTATGGTCGTGCGACTTTGTGCAGCTGGTTCTCCCCGCGCGCTCCCCAGGCCGCTCAGTTCTCCCCGGATTCTTCCCACCGGACTCGCTCGGTAGAGCTCGCCCTTGCAGGCCGACGGAGATCTTCGGGTGGCCCTATGCGAAGGGGAGCCTCTCAGCGTGCTGGGGACTTGCTCCTGTACGGTGCCGCCCAGCACGGCCCGCTGTGGTGTCACCGCGCCCGGCATCTTCGTCATGGCTGCCGGGTCCTGGAAGGTGTGGCCACCTCGCAAGGGCAGCCCCGAGCCGCAGATGTTCGCAGGAGAGCACCGGCAACTCGCCGACTGGTCCTGCGACACCGCCGCGGAACGGAGCTGTCTGCCTGCCGCTACGGTCCGGCGCTCAGCGCACCGGGCGGTACGTCGCGATGATCACGCCACTGCTGGTGGGCTCGGCGCTGACCAGTTCCAGCTTCTTCAGAGCGGCGTCGTCCTTGAACAGCTTCTTTCGGCCTTCACCGGCCACCACCGGGTGGATCAGCAGCACCAGTTCGTCCAGCAGATCCATCTCCAGCAGCGAACGCACCAGCGTCGGGCTGCCCGCGACGGTGATGTCCTTGCCCTCGCCCGCCTTGAGCTTCTCGATCGCGGCCGGCAGGTCGCCGTTGATGAGGGTGCTGTTGGCCCAGTCCTCGACGCTGTCCAGTGTGGAGGAGACGACGTACTTGGGGGACTCGTTGATCCACTTGGCGAAACCGGCGTCCTCGCCGCTGGTCACCGTCGGCCAGTAGCCGGCCCACTCGGTGAAGGTCACCCGGCCCATCAGGATCGTGTCCGCCGTCTCCAGCGCCTTCCCCAGCGCCGCGCCCATCTCCGCGTCGAAGGCGAACTGCCACTGGTCCGGTGACTGGACGACACCGTCGAGCGAGATGAACGGACTCGAAACGACCTTGCGCATGATTCCTCCGTGATGAGTTCCGGGCCGCCTGCCCGGCTACGTGAGGAAACCTATGCGGGCATCGAGGACGAGGGCTTGTACAGAAGCGACAGGGGTTCGGTCGTGTCCGGGCAGCTCAGCCGCGTGGCGGTCCGGCCGATGTACCGGGTCAAGGACCGAGCCAGGTGTGGCTGATCGAAGTAACCCAGCTGGTGCACGACATCTTGGGCAGGTGTGCCCTCCTGGATCAGTACCGCCGCCTCACGGGCCCGTTGGATCTGCCGGATGGCGCCCCGGGTGAGCCCCGTGGCCGCGACGAAGCGGCGTTGGAGGGTGCGCTCGGAGACGTCGGGGGCAGCGCCGTCGAGCACGGCGGGCACGATCGGGTCGCAGTCCACGATGCCCTCACGCACCATGCGCCGTACGAACGCCTCCGCATTGTCGTAATCGGGCGGATGCCAGGCAGAGCCCTTCAGCCAGACCGAGCGGCGCGTCACATCGGGTATCTCCGCGCTGCCGCCCACGAGCCGGCTGATCGGTATGTGCGGCATCGAGGTACCCAGCGCAAAGCTGATGCCGAAGAACGTGGCGTCCTTGGGAACGGCAGCCGGACAAGCCCTGGGTTCGGGGCCCATCACGGCCGCCTCGACCTGGCCTTCGTGCTCCCAGAAGACGAGCTCCCAGTGCGATGCCGCGATCGACGTCATCCGGCCCACCGCGTCGCTGCGGCTGCGCCAGACCCGCTCGATGTACGGCAGCTCCGACGGTCTGCTCTCGATCTCCAGACCCACCGCATCCCCCCGTAACCGCTGCCTGAGCGGCCAGTGTGCCACGCCGTCATGACAGCCAGGCCACCTGCGAGATGAGCAGGGAGGACCGGCGCGAAACGGTCTGACCGAGTGTTTCGCACTGTCGCTTCTTGGTGAGTGCCGCTCCAGCCGCGCCCCTTCGGTGCCGCCACGGAAGCGTCGGCGGCCGCCCTCCGGGCTTTGACCGCAGACGGCCGTCCGTGGCAACGCGGTGCGGCGAAACCTCCTGGCGCTCAAGGGAGTTCGGTCCGTGGCGACCTGATAAAACAGTGGCGGCATATGCGTTCGGCGACACCGTCACCCTCACCACGGTCCGGCTGTGGTTGCGTTCCTGGCCTACAGGGGTCACGCGATGTCAGCGTGGCGGTCGGCCTCGTCGAGCACGGCGTCGAGCAGACGGGGGAAGCGGGCGTCGAGCTCTTGGCGGCGGAGGGTGACCAGGCGGGTCTTCCCGCTGGTGCGGACGGAGATGACGCCTGCTTCGCGCAGGATGCGCCAGTGGTTGGACAGGGTGGAGCGGGCCACGGTGACGCCTTCCGGGCTGCAGGTGCATTCTCCGTCCGCGGCCAGGCGTCGCAGCAGGTCCAGGCGGACCGGGTCGCCCAGGGCGTGCAGCACGGTGGCGATGTCGAAGTCCTGGGGCTGGGGCTGGGGCAGCGCGGGCATTCGGTTCTTCCTCCTCCGGATCTGTGTCTATGATGACGCACGATTCCACAGTTCGGGAATATCGAATTGATCTTCAGGGGTGGGCATGAAGGTACTGAGGACACTGGCTCGGCTGTACGTGGACGATCTGGATCGGGCGTTGCCCTCACTGCGCGAGCTGACCGGGGAAGACGTCAGGATGCGCTTCCCCTACGCCGACGTGGAGCTGGCAGGTATCGGCGGATTCCTGGTCGTGGCAGGCACGGAGGAGGCCCTCGCCCCCTTTCGGAACGTTCAGAGCACGGTCCTCGTCGACAATCTCGACGGCCTGTGCGACCTTCTTGATGCCCACGGCGGCGAGATCCTCTCCGGCCCGAATCAGGTCCCCACTGGCCGTAATGCCACGGTGCAGCACCCTGGTGGCATCGTCTTCGAGTATGTCGAGCACGCCGTGTGACGGTCTCATACGGGTATCCCCAAGAGGATCGCCCCTGACCCGTCGGGCGCTCTCCAGGAGCCTTTGCGCGACCGGGACCACCAGGCCGAGGCGAACCGGGGCGGCCGGGGCCCCGAGTCGACGGGGAGGCGAGTCAACGGGATCGTCTGGCAGCGTTCGACCGATGGTGTTCCAGCGCGCCGATGGACAGTGCCGCCGCGCCCATCAGCCCGAACGTGATCGAGCTTGACGCGCCGCCGTGGTGCCGCTCCCGGATACGGAACCCGACCAGAAGAACGACGACTCCGAACAACGCGACCTGTATCCACCTGGTGGTCGCGGCCTGCGGGCCGTGACCGCCAACATCGCTGTCTCTTGTCCGCACCGGCGAACTCATCTGCTTCTCGAGTGCGCCAACTGTACTGCCGGCGACAGCCATTGGAGTCGAGCGGACCTGGCCCGTCCGCCGCTGCCGCGGGGCGCCGGTGGTGAGCATGTGGTCAAGGCGGCAGCGCAGCCCGTCGGCGGGGCGGACCGATCTGATCCAGGACTGCCCGGGAAGGTACGGCGCGCGGCTTCTGCGGTCGGGTCGAGTCGGCTCGGCATACAGCGCCGCGAGTGATCGTTGCGTTGGTCGGGCGAGAAGGCCGAGCGGGGTAGAAGAAGCAAGCTGGAGGCTTGACGATGTGGCACGGGACGGATTCGGCACAGGTGCCGGTGGCGGACCGGTTCGATTGGTTCGCGCAGACGGTGTCCAGCGCGTTGATGCCGTCTGCGTTCACCCCGCAGGACGCTGCCGGATTCCATGCGGAAGGCGCCTTCCTGGACCTCGGTGCGGCCCAGGTGTCGAGGTTCTCGTATTCACCACTGCGTTCATGGCGCACCCCGGCGCTGATCCGCCGTGGGGATCCGGAGCAGTACCAGCTGGCGCTGGTGACCACGGGAACCGCCTGGTACGCGCAGGGCGAGGGCGAGGCGGAGCTGCACGCCGGGGACATGGTGCTGTGGGACACCTCCCGCCCGTACAAGTCCGGTTCCGGCCTCGACGGCAGCACGGTGGACGCCCTCGTCCTGCAGATACCCAAAGCGCGGATGCCCCTGCCCTCCCAGCAGATCGACCGACTGCTCGCACGACGCATGTCCAGCGGCACGGGCATGGGAGCGATCCTGGCCCAGTTTCTGGTCTCCCTGGCCGGAAACGGTCCAGACTGCAGACCTCTGGATCTGGCGGTGCTCGCCAACACGGCAGTGGAACTGGCGGTTTCGTGCCTGGGCCGGCAACTGGGCGCGGAAGTGCATGCGCCGGCCTGCGCCCGGGCGCAGGCCATGCGGCGTCGGATCGACGCCTTCATCGAACAGAGGCTGACAGACCCGGGCCTGACGCCCCGTGCGATCGCCGACCACCACCACATCTCGCTGCGCACCCTGTACACGCTGTTCCAGAGCCACGACGAGTCTCTTGACGCGGGCGAAGGGGTGGCGGCGGTGATCCGCCGACGTCGGCTGGAACGCTGCCGGGCCGACCTGGCCCGTCCGCAGCTGCGCCATCTGGCCGTTCACGTCATCGCCGCTCGATGGGGGTTCACCAGCACGACGACGTTCAACCGGACATTCCGTGCCACCTACGGGACCACTCCGCACGCCTACCGCACCGAGGCAATGGAGTCCGGGCGGAGGGCATGACCTGGCGGACAAGAGACACATCAGTCCGGGGCCCGTGAGCCGGACGGCGCTCGACGGATTCCGCGTGGGCCCGTAGCGCACCTTCCAGGTCGCACCTTCACGCAGCTCCTGCACGCGTTGCCCGTGAGGTCTGCACGCGATGCGCCGCACTCCATGCGGCGGCGACCTAGCATCTGGAAGCAAGATCGACGGAGGCAGCCCGCAGTTCCCGCCGCACCAATGGAGAAAACTGTGTGCAAGCGCCTTGATCCTTGGGCGCGGAGTCACACGTATGCCTTCCGTATGCCGAGCCGAGCCGAGCCGGGCCGATCGCTCGTGCGCAGCGCGGTCGTTGCCCCTTGATTGTCGACGTCATCGCCCTCGGCCCTGCTCCGTCAGCTGTGGAACACCGCACCCGAAGAAGGCAACCGCGCATGAAGAAACTCCTCAACGCCGCCCATCTCTACATGATCGTCGGTGTGGTCAGCGGCCTGTACTACCGGGAACTCACCAAGGCCGAGCATTTCACCGGGCAGACCCAGTTGGGGGTCGTGCACACCCATGCCCTCGCCCTGGGAATGCTGTTCTTCCTCGTCGTGCTGGCCCTGGAGAAGCTGTTCTCCCTGACCGCCAGCGCGCTGTTCGGCTGGTTCTTCTGGATCTACAACGCGGGCCTGGTCATCACCGTCGGCATGATGACCCTGCACGGCACCCTGACCGTCCTCGGGCACGACAGCGGCGCCGCCATATCAGGCATCGCCGGCCTCGGCCACATCCTGCTGACCGCGGGTCTGGTCCTGCTGTTCATCACGATCGGCAAGCGCCTGCAGGCCCAGCCGCAGGCATCCGCTGCGGGCGCGGCCACCGTCGCGCATGCGACGCTCCAGGACCGGTGACACCTCCATGACGATCACCGCATACACCCTCGCGATACTTCTCGATCTGCTCGTCCTGTTCGTCGGCGCGCGGTTCCTCTACTCCCCACATGCCGCAGCCAGCGGGTACGGAGTCGCGTCCCCATCGGGCAGCCCCACCGCCTACCTGCGTATCAAGGGCCTGCGTGACGGCAGTTACGGCCTGCTCGGTCTCGCCCTGCTCGCGTTCGTCGGAGCCCACGCCGAAGCCTGGTACATGCTCGTCGTCGCGCTGCTACCGCTGGGCGACACCTTCATCGTGCTGCGCAACGGCGGCTCCCGGGCGATCGCCTTCGGCATCCACTTCGCCACCGCTGTCCTGGTGTTGGTGACGTCCGCCCTGCTGTTCACCCTCTGACCCGGCATATCGGCACATCTCCTCGGCGTCGAGCCGCTTCGCCATGTCACTGCGCAACTCCATCCGATGCCGCGGTCGCCGATGCCGGCGTCGGAGACCTGAACCCCTCACGAAGGATTGACGGATGTCCCTCATCACTGGAGATTTCGACGAATCCGTGGTGGTACGCGCCGCGCGGGCCGAGGTCATCGGCCGGGCCCCGAGCACTGTCCGCCTCCTGGCGGACAGCAGCGCAACCGGTGGCGCCCTGTCCACGCAGCGGGTCACCCTGACCAATGGTGCGGACGGTGCCCGACCGCACCACCACGCCCACTCGGCCGAACTGTTCTACCTGTTGGACGGCACCGCGCAGCTCCTGTCCGGCGAACAGCTCGTCACAGCCGAACGCGGCGACCTGGTCATCGTCCCGCCCGGCCTGGCACACGCCTTCGCGGCCGCACCCGGCCACGACGCCGACATCCTCATCGTCATCACCCCGGGTGTCGAGCGCTTCGAATACTTCCGGCACCTCGAGCGCATCGCCTACGGCAAGGTCCCACCCGAGAGCCTTCTGGACGTCCAGGAGCTCTACGACACGTACTTCTCGACCAGCAGCACCTGGACCAATGCCAGGGAGGCTCACCCTGCCGGCTGACTGGAAACCGGCCGACGCGGTGGGCCCTGCGCCTGTTGGGCCTTGTGATCCACCTTGCTGCGCGGGATGCACGGAATCCCTGCACGGGATGCACAGTTCAGCTGTTCTGAGCGTTCTACGCTCCCCCTGAATCCTGGACGGACGGTCCTGGGTCCTGGACGGCCGAGCGGAAGGCCGACCGTACGCGGGGGACGGCCGCAGCCGATGGCGTGCCCGCCCACGTGCTCCGGGAGCACCGCCGACCAAACACCACATACGGGAAATGACCATGCTCAAATACGTGACACGCTCACTCGCCGCGCTTGCGTTGACGGTTGCCACCCTTGGTGCCGGCGCCACTCAGGCCAGCGCGCGGTCCGCGCCCACAGGCATCATCTGTTACCAGGCACACGTGCAGAACATCGGGTGGATGGACTGGAACTGCGACGGTGAATGGGCAGGCACCCGGGACCGCGCACTGAACCTCGAAGCGGTCCGCATCCATGTCAACTCCGTGAGCGACTACTTCAAGGTCTGCGCCAAGGCCCACCGGTCGAACTACGGCTGGGACGACCACTACGAGTGCGCCAGCAATGGCCACGACATCCAGATCGGCACCACCGGAACCATCGGGTACTACAACCCGATGGAGGCCATGCGGATCTACATCGACGGGGCCATGGGTGGGCCGGACGGCAACGCCTACGTCAGGAACATCGGCTGGCTGCCCGGACCCACCTACTTTGTGAACTTCTGGGAGACGATGGAGATCGGCACCACGGGGCGTGGTCTCCCGATGGAGTCGTTCTGGATCAAGTGGGTTTGACCCGAGGCGGGGGGCGCGGCGTCGGTCTCGGTGCCGTTGCCCCACAGTGCGGTGACCGGCTGATCTCTTCGCTGCCTGAAGCCGTCGAGAAGTCGACTCCTCGAGTCCGTTCTTGAACTGTGATGACGGACGTGGACCCGGTCGCAACCGCGGTGTCCAGCGATCGGGCGGACTGGTTCGAGCCTCAGATCGTCAAGAAGCGGCAGCAGCGGTTGGGCAGCGATGAGAGAGCTCTCTTGCTGTCCGACCGCAGCTCAGCCGACTCGCTCGAGCTCGCCCCGATCGCGTGACCTGCTCCCGGACCGATGCGTCGACACTACGACCACGCAGACGCGTCGAAACCGCACACTGATGCCACTGTCGGTGGAGTTCAGTGCGGGCAGTCGCTCGGCCTCCCCTGGCGAACAGGGAGGCTGGGCGGGTTCGCTGCGCCGGTCGGACGACTTGGAATGGCATTCGATTCTCCCCGGATTCTCCCCAGCATCGAGAAGCAGTCAAAAGGCCAGGTCAGAGGCGTAGTTCTGGCAGGGTGAGGAGATCACCCGCATCACTTCTCCCCAGGGACTCCCCAGTGCCCCATATGGCCGTTTCGTGCGGCAGGTGCAGGAGCAAACCGTGCGCGCTGAGTGCGCGGGGCCAACCGCCTTCTATGGCCAGTCCCGTCGCTTGAAGACCACGTACAAACTGACACATACCGCCGCCATCAGGCCGATGGCGAAGGGGTATCCGAAGCGCCAGCTCAACTCCGGCATGGAGTCGAAGTTCATGCCATAGATAGTTCCCACGAGTGTGGGAGCAAAGAGGATGGCGGCCCAGGACGAGATCCGCTTGAAATCCTCGCCCTCAACGCGCTGACCTGCGTAGATGGCTGTATCGGCCGTGCTGACCTGGGAGTTTGCTCGTTTCCGGGGCTTTCATGGTGACGCCGGTTTACTCGGTCGCTTCTCCCGGCCGCTCCCCAACGGCCTTCATTCTCCCAGATTCTCCCCAGCGGGCACCACTTCCTGAGGGGTGTCACCGCTGGCGAGAGGCATCATCCGAACCAGGCAAGGGACTGCATACCGTAGCGGACGGCGGGCGGGGTGGATGCCGCCCGCTCACAGGGTGCTGGGGTGCTTGCTCGGAGCCCAGCAGCTTTTTGGTCTGCTGGTGGTACACAAGCAGCCCTCTCTCTGACCAGTGGAAATGATGGCCAGAGAGCTCTCCGGGCGGGTGGTGGTCCGCGGATGGTCCGGATCTTGCACGTGGTCCCTGCCTTGGCTGTGCGGTTACCGGTTGTCCGTCGAGCTGGACGAGGGCTGCCGGCACCGGGCCACGGCGGCGACGAAGGTGAGTCCGAGGCCGGAGCCCCTGCTGTGCGGCTGGCTTCGGCACGGGTGAAGCGGTCGAAGGCCCGGGGCAGGAAGTCCGGCGGGAGGCCGGGCCCTTGATCGGTGACGGTCAGCCGGAGCCTGTCTTCGAGGGCGGTCGCGGTGACGTGGAACGTCGCCTTGCCCGTGGCGCAGGGCGTTGTGGGCCAGGTGGCCGAGGGCGGGCCGCAGCCACCGTACGTCCACGTTGACGGGGGCGTGGGGGGTGTCGGCCGTGAGGGAGCGGCCGGTGCGTTCGAAGGTGCGCCGATGGAGGGAGGCGGCGGCGTCGACGAGACGCGCCAGGTCGGCCGGAGCGCGGGTGATGTGCCGGGTGCTGCCGAGTTCCTCCAGGTCCAGCAGGGCGTTCGAGAGATCGATGAGCCGCTGGACCTCGGCGTCGACGGCGCGAAGGGTCTCGGTGAGTTCCTCGGCGGTACGGGGGCGGTGCAGTGCCACGTCGAGTTCGGCGCGGAGCAGGGACAGCGGTGTGCGCAGCTCGGGGCTGGCGTCGGCGATGAAACGGCGTTTGCGTTCCGTGGACGCTTCGAGGCGGTCGAGCATGTGGTTGGGGGTGTGGCCGAACCGGGTGAGCTCGTCGTCGCGGTCCTCCGGCACGGGAAGTCGTACCCGGGGAGGGCCGTCGGCCAGGGGCGCGGCATGCTGCCGGTACTGCTCCACGGGGCCCAGCGCCGCGCGCGGTGCGGTAGCCGACGTAGGAGGCCGCGAGCAGAGCGAGGCCGTCGGCGATGCCCAGCTGCGCCATCAGTTCGCGCAGCGCCTCGTCGTGGTGTCCGCGCGGCAGCGCCGCGACGTCTACGTCGTCGACGACGAAGCCGACACCACTCGATCGCGATCAGCACCCAGCAGACACCCGAATAGGCCCGCGCCGCGAAGGCGGCGGCCGAGATGCTCGGCCCCGACTCGCCGGTGGCGCAGTGGAGCTGGTCAGGGCGGGGACGTTCCTGGAGCGGGTCGTCGAGGACATGCAGGAGTCGGCCGACCGGCTGGCGCGCCCTTCTGACGTGAGGTGGCTGTGACCCTCCTCCTCGCTCGTGCGGCCACTACCACGCAGCGCTGATCGGCGCTTCTCCGCCATCGGCGCGAGCTAGGAACGCGTGAAGAGAGGGCCTCTGGACGTAAAGAACCCGCCAGGAACGCCGGAAGCCGTGCCGGGCGGGGGACACCCTGAGCGGACCTGAGCACCGAAGGAGTCTGCCCACATGACCGCTCCGACCACCGAGAAGAGCGCGGTAGCCTGCGCCGAAGAGCCTCCTGATACTGGTGTGCGGCACAAGCTCACGGCCGTCACCGGGCTCGCCGCGCTGTCGCTCGACGCCATGGCCTCGGTGGCGTACGGGCCCGAGGCCATCGTGCTGGTGCTGGCGGCCGCCGGTGGACACGGCCTCGGTTTCACGGTTCCGGTGACCCTGGCCATCGCCGGTCTGCTGGCCGTCCTGGTGGCCTCGTACCGGCAGGTCATCGCCGCCTTCCCGGACGGCGGTGGTTCCTACGCGGTGGCCAAGGCCCACCTCGGCCGCCGCACCAGCCTGGTTGCGGCGGCCTCCCTGGTCCTGGACTACGTCCTGAACGTGGCTGTCGCCGTCACGGCCGGTGTCGCCGCCCTCACGTCCGCCTTCCCCGGGCTGTACGGGGACCGGCTGGCGATCTGCCTCGGCGTCCTCGTCCTGATCACGGCCGTCAACCTGCGCGGGATCGTCGACTCGGCCCGCGCCTTCATCCTCCCCACGGCCGTCTTCATCGGCGCGATCCTCGTGCTGATCGTCGTGGGCCTGTTCCGTGACGCGCCGGTCTCCACCGAAGCCTCCGCCGGGCACGCCTCCGTCCTGGCGGACAACGCGACCACGGTCGGCGCGCTCCTGCTCCTGAAGGCGTTCGCCTCGGGCTGTTCGGCGCTGACCGGGGTGGAGGCGATAGCGAACGCGGTGCCGTCGTTCCGTGCTCCCGCCGCCCGGCGGGCGATGCGGGCGGAGGTCGCGCTCGGCGCGCTGCTCGGCGTGATGCTGATCTCCCGTTTCGGTCTCCAGCCGGTCGAGGGCGTCACCGTCCTCGCCCAGCTCGCCGACGCCTCCCTCGGCCACAACGCGGCCTTCTACGTGGTCCAGTTCGCCACCATGGTGCTGCTCGCCCTGTCCGCGAACACGTCGTTCGGCGGCCTGCCGGTCCTGCTGAAGCTGCTGGCCCGGGACGACTACCTGCCGCACGTCTTCGGCCTCAAGGCCGACCGCCAGGTCCACCGGCACGGCGTCGTCTGGCTGGCGGTCGTCTCCGCCGCCCTGCTCGTCTTCTCCGGCGGTGACACCAACACCCTCGTCCCGCTCTTCGCGATCGGCGTCTTCATCGGCTTCACGATCGCCCAGACCGGCATGGTGCTGCACTGGCGGACCACCCGGCAGTGGGGCAAGACCCTGCTCAACGGCTTCGGAGCGCTGCTCACGGGTGTGTCGGCGGTGGTCGTCACCGCGACCAAGTTCCACGACGGGGCCTGGCTGATCGTCATCGCCCTGCCGGTCCTCGTCCTCGCCTTCGAGGCCGTCCACCGCGCCTACGGGAAGATCGACGCGCGCCTCGGCGTCGGGCAGATCCCCGAACCGCCGTGGCGCGCCCGCTCCCTGGTCCTCGTGCCGGTGTCCTCCCTGAACCGGTTGACCAGCGAGGCACTGACCGCCGCCGTGTCGCTCGGCGACGAGGTCCGTGCGGTCACCGTCTGCCACCCCGACCCGGAGGACCAGGCCCAGACCGAGGCCCTGGAACGGGACTGGGCGCTGTGGAACCCCGGCGTCGAGCTCGTACGGCTGTCCTCCGAGCGGCGCTCCCTCGGCCGGCCGATCAGCGCGTACATCCGGGAGCTCACCGCCGCCCGTCCGGGCACCCGGGTCACCGTGCTCATCCCGGAGACGGAACCGGAGCGGTTGTGGCAGCGGCTCCTGCAGAACCAGCGGGGCGCGGTCGTCGCCCACGCCGTCCGCCGCGACACGGACGCCGTGATCTGCCGGCTCCGGTTCCGTCTCGCGAGGTGAAGGACGTCAGCCGACGTGGACGCGGGGGCGTCGCTCTCGGTCGGCTTCCGCCTCGCGGAGGACTTCGCGGGTGACGGGGGCGATCTCGCCCTGGCCGAAGAGGAAGAAGCGGAGGAAGTTGGCGAAGGGGTTGCCCTCGGTCCACTCGAAGTAGATGTGGGGGCGGACGCCGGTGAGGTCGCGGGCGTGCAGCAGGAGGGCGGCGAGGGCGTTGGGGATGGAGGAGGACTCCACGGTCAGGACGCGGTAGCGGTCGTGGAGGACCTCGCCGCGGACGGTGAGACCGGCCTCGAACTCGGAGGGGTCGGTGACGGTGACCTCGATGAAGACGAAGTCCTCGGTGCCGGGCAGGTCGTTGTCGGCGCGGATCTGGTCCTTCTTCGCCCGGTACTCCTCGGCGTCGCGCTTGTCCGGTTCGTTGGCGATGAAGCGCGGGGTGCGGCGGGAGATGTCCTGGATGAAACGTTCCGCCATGTCGTCGAGCTCGATGTGGGTGACGCGCAGTTCGAAGGCGCGGCCGAGCCGGGACAGCAGCGAGATGAGGATGATGCCGGCGATGAAGCAGGCGCCGATCTTCACGCCGTCGGGGCGTTCGATGACGTTGACGACGGTGGTGTAGAGGAAGACGGCGGAGATGACGCCGAAGCCGATGGTCCAGCCGCGCTGGCCGGCCTTGCGGGCGGCGATGGTCACCGCGATGGCGGCGGAGCAGATCAGGACGAGGACGCCGGTGGCGTAGGCGCCGCCCTGGGCGTCGACGTCGGCGTCGAAGATCCAGGTCACCAGGAAGGCGACCAGGGTGAAGACGATGACCATGGGGCGCACGGCGCGGGCCCAGTGCGGGGCCATGCCGTACTTGGGCAGGTAGCGGGGCATCAGGTTGAGCAGGCCCGCCATGGCGGAGGCGCCGGCGAACCAGAGGATGGCGATGGTGGCGACGTCGTAGACGGTGCCGAAGGTGTTGCCCAGGTACTCGTGCGCGAGGTAGGCCAGCGCGCGGCCGTTGGCGTTGCCGCCGGACTCGAACTCCTTGGCGGGGATGAGGACGGTGGTGATGAAGCTGGTGCAGATCAGGAAGACGCTCATGATCAGCGCGGCGGTGGTGAGCAGCTTCTTGGTGTCCCGGATCCGGCCCGTCGGCCTGGCCTCGGTGTCGCCCTCGTCGCCCTTCACGTGGGGCATGACGGCGACGCCGGTCTCGAAGCCGGACAGACCCAGCGCGAGCTTGGGGAAGACGATCAGGGCGACGCCGACCATCGCGAAGACGTTGCCGTGCTCGGTGGTCAGGGCGGCGGTCCAGTCGGTGACCACGTGGCCCTCGGTGATCACGTGCCACAGGCCGGTGACCACGACGACCACGTTGAGGGAGAGGTAGATGCCGACCAGGACGACGGCGACGCCGATGGCCTCCAGGAAGCCCTTGAGGAACACCGCGCCGAGCAGGGCGATCAGCGCCAGCGTGATGATCATCTGCTTGTCGTGCAGCGCCGCTTCCAGGTGCGGGTTCTCCACGAGGTGGGTGGAGGCGTCGGCCGCCGACAGGGTGATGGTGATCAGGAAGTCGGTCGCCGCGAAGCCGAGAAGGGTCAGGACGAACAGCTTGCCCTTCCAGAAGGAGAGCAGCCGCGACAGCATCGCGATCGAGCCCTCGCCGCGCGGGCTCTCTTCGGCCACGCGGCGGTAGACGGGCAGCGCGCCGGCCAGGGTGACGATCACGAGGACGATCGTCGCGACGGGGGAGAGCAGCCCGGCCGCCAGGGCCGCGATGCCGGGCTGGTAGCCGAGGGTGGAGAAGTAGTCGACACCGGTCAGGCACATCACCCGCCACCAGCGCTGACCCTGGTGTCCGGCGTCCGGCGCCGTCTCCTTGGGCCGGGAGGGCTTGCCCTTCCCCATGTCGGACAGGCCCTCCAGCATCCACGCGCGCAATCGTCCGGTGCGGGCTTCCTTCGTGGTGGCCATCGGGTGTCCCTGGGTGCTGGTAGGCGATCGATTTCGGCCGTCATACGGACGGCCGGGCAAGCCTAAGCAGGACACCCGCCGCAGACTCCGGGTCGCGCGTCAGGAAAGCGTCAAGATGGCCCGGTCGGATGTCGGACGCCTCACTCCGGGAGGTGGTCGCGATGACGGCCGCGGTCCTCTCAGCGTTTCTCATGGCACTGGTGCTGCTGCCGCTGCGTACGAGCCTCAGGTACGGCAACCCGGCGCGGCTGCTCGTCGGCCTGGTCGTGTCCCAGTTCTCGGCGCGTGCCCGCGCGCTGCGGAGGGCCGCGCTCTCGGACGCGCGGTATCTGGAGCGGCTGCATGCCGTGGCGAGGCTTGTCCGATCGGGCGACTGCCTGGCCGGACGGAGAGGCCGAGCTGCGGGCCGCCGCTCACGGGCGATGCCGAGGGGACTTCGGTAAGGATCTAGCCCAGACCTGACACCTTCAGCACCGACCGCGCCGTCTCGCTGTGGAGGTGCAGGGAAAGCCTGGCCAGATCGCTGGTGTCGCCGTTCAGCGTGCCGCGTCTCACGGAGGTGCGGGCGCCGGCGTCGAGGCGGAGCCAGAGTGCCGGATTGGCGGACAGGACACGCAGGTCGATCTCGGCCCGACCGCCCTCCGTATCCCTCAGGATCACGCGGTGCGCGGTGCCTCCGGTCGGCCAGACGACCGCCGAGAGCCGGTCGGTGCGGACCGTTCTGGTCGTCCACAGGCCCTGGACGATGAGCAGGTCCGGTGTGGCGGCGACCCGTGCGGGCAGGAGGATCACCAGGAGGGCCGACGAGAGGGCGATGAAGCCCGCGGTGTGCAGCAGGGTCAGGTGGTCCGTGCCGACTTCGACGGTCAGTGACACCGCGAGGAGCAGGGCCGCGCATCCGGCGGCGGCCCGTGCCTCTCCCGGCCATCCCGCGTCGTACAGGACGTCTCGGTGGGCGTCCTGTACGACGCGGGCGAAACGGTGGGGCGGCTTCATGGCGCTCACGCTAGGCCCGGGAATCGTCCGGGCCGGTGAGCCTCTACGCCCTGTTTACGCGGCCGCCCGCAGAATTGACGGGCTGCTGACGGCCATGGGGCCGGTGGTGTGGTGGACGTATTCGCGGACGAGACGGAAGCCGGCGGTCCAGGCCAGGAGGCGGCTGGCGCGATGGGCGCGGGAACAGCTCCAGGTGGCGGTTCTGCCGCGGGCGGTGATGTCGTCGGTCAGGCCCCGGACGCAGGCGAGGGCGAGGTGCTGTCGCCGCTCGGAGGGGTCCGTGGAGCAGGCCACGTCCTCGTACCGGCTGCCGGTGAAGCGCGTGCAGGCCAGTGCGAGCAGACGGTCCTTGCGGAAGGCGGCCCAGCCCTGGCCGGAGGCGGCGAGGCCCGCGGGGCCGCCCCACGTGGCGTGGATCCAGCCCATGGACGGGTCGACCGCGGCGAGCGCCGGACCGTCTTCGGGACGGAGCCGCCGTACCGTCACTCCTCGCGGTACGCGTGGCGGAGTCCCGGATGCCTGGTGCACGTAGAGCATGCGGTCCCAGGGGTGCAGGCGGTCGAACGCGGTGCCGAGGATCGGCAGGAAGCGGTCGGCGGCTTCGACGCAGTGACCGGCGAGCGGGGCGAGGGCGGCCGGGGCGAGGACGGTGGGATCGCCGGCCAGGAGCGCGTGGCCGCCGCAGGTGACGGCGATGACGCGGGGATGTTCCGCGTGGTCGGTCCACCAGGCGCCGTGGCCGGTGGCGAGGACGTGCTCGGCGAGGGCTGCGGTGCCCGGTCCGCCGACGGGGAACACGCGGGCGCAGGCCGGTGGCTGGTGGGCGGGGTGAGGGATCACGGGAGGACCTCCGGTACGGGCAGGGGGCGGCCCGCCAGATGGCGGGCCGCCCCGGTCGGGTTCAGCGGGCGCCGGCTCTGCGGCCGTGGTTGGCCTTCTTCCTGCGGCGGTCCTTCTTCTTGCGGGCGCGCTTCGACATGGCGGGTCGCTCCTTCAGGCGGTGTGGCCGACGAGGACGTCGGCGAGCTTGGTGAGGCGCTTGACGGTGCGCTCCTCGGTGGCGGCGGGTGCGGGGGCGACGCGGTGTTCGCGGTCGTAGTAGGCGCCGTTGACGATCTCGACGGCCGGGTCGCAGAGCCGTACGACATGGGCGGCGCCCTCGGCCGGAGACACTCCCTCGTGCGCGTACAGCGGGAGGAGGCTGGTGGTGCAGATGCCGGGGTGGACGGAGACGGCGGTGACGCGCGGGTCCGCGGCGAACACGGTCAGGGCCAGCTGCGACTGGGCGTAGGCGGCGAGCCGGGAGTAGCGACGGGCCCGGTTGGGGTCGGACCACTGGATGGAACCGGTGCGGTGCAGGGAGGAGGACACGTTCACGACGCGGCCGCCCGGCGCGGAGGTCAGGGCCGGCTCCAGGAGGTTGGTCAGGAGGTAGTGCGCCAGGAAGTTGACCTGGAAGGCGATCTCGTTGCCGTCGACGGTGACGGTGTGCCGCTCGGGCGCCGCCATGCCCGCGTTGTTGACCAGGACGTCCAGGTGCGGGTGCTCGGCGCGGACCCGGGCGGCGAACTGCTCGACCTCCTCCAGGCGGGAGAAGTCGGCGCCGAAGGGGCACAGTCGCCCGGCGGACACGTCGGAGAGCGTGACGAGCCGGTCGACAGCGGCATGGGCCTCCTCGGTGGTCCGGCCGTGCAGGAGCACGGTCGCGCCGCGCTCGGCCAGCTGCCGCGCGGTCTGGTGGCCGATTCCGGAGGTGGCACCGGTGACGAGGACGGTGAGTCCGGACAGGGAAGAAGACATGGTTCGTCCAGGGATGGTCGATGGGGTACGAGAAGAGGGGCGCCGTGACCGGTTACGGCGGTCACGGCGCCCTGTGACGTGGCGCGGGCGGGCGTCAGCGCGGGGCGGACGCGCCCGGCCGGCAGCGGGGCGTGCGACTCGGCGATGCCTGATGAGGCGGCCGGTCGAGGAGGAGCCACGCGCTGTTCACGCTTCTCATCCAATCCCTCGCCACATCCCGGGGCAAGGCCGAAGGGCTTTCCCTGATGCCGTTCTGACGGAGGTTCACCCGAGCCCCGGAATCATCGAGACGAGCAGGTCGATGACCTTGATGCCGACGAACGGCAGGACCAGCCCGCCCAGCCCGTACAGCAGCAGATTGCGGCGCAGCAGGTCGTGCGCCGACGCCGGCGTGTAGCGGACGCCGCGCAGCGCGAGCGGAATGAGCGCCACGATGATCAGGGCGTTGAAGATGATGGCGGAGGTGATCGCCGAGGTGGGGCTGTGCAGCCCCATGATGTTGAGCGCTCCGAGGCCCGGGTAGGCGCCGGTGAACATCGCGGGGATGATGGCGAAGTACTTCGCCACGTCGTTGGTGATCGAGAAGGTGGTCAAAGCCCCTCGGGTGATGAGGAGCTGCTTGCCGATCTGGACGATCTCGATGAGCTTGGTGGGGTTGGAGTCGAGGTCGACCATGTTGCCGGCCTCCTTCGCGGCGGACGTGCCCGTGTTCATCGCGACGCCGACGTCGGCCTGGGCGAGGGCGGGGGCGTCGTTGGTGCCGTCGCCCGTCATGGCCACGAGCTTGCCGCCTTCCTGCTCCCGCTTGATGAGGGCGAGCTTGTCCTCGGGGGTGGCCTCGGCGAGGAAGTCGTCGACCCCGGCCTCGTGGGCGATGGCGCGTGCGGTCAGCGGGTTGTCGCCGGTGATCATGACCGTACGGATGCCCATGTGCCGCAGCTCGGCGAACCGTTCCCTGATGCCGTCCTTGACGACGTCCTTGAGGTGGACGATGCCGAGGACGCGCGGGCCGTCCCAGTCGTGGACGGCCACCAGGAGGGGAGTGCCGCCGGCCCCCGCGATCCGGTCGCTCCATGCCTGCGCCTCGGCGGGCACCCGGCCGCCGTACATCTCCACCCAGGCGATGACCTGCGCCGTCGCCCCCTTGCGGATGTGGCAGGCGGAGCCGTTGTCCCAGCGCAGGTCGATGCCGCTCATCCGGGTCTGGGCGCTGAACCCGACGAACCGGGCGTTCGCGAGCTCGCCCTCGGCCGGGGCACGCAGCCCGTACCGCTCCTTCGCCAGGACCACCACCGAGCGGCCTTCGGGGGTCTCGTCGGCGAGCGAGGACAGCTGCGCGGCGTTCGCGAGCACGGCCTCCTCGATGCCCGGCAGCGGGACGAAGTCCGCGGCCTCACGGTTTCCCAGGGTGATGGTCCCGGTCTTGTCGAGGAGGAGGGTGTTGATGTCCCCCGCCGCCTCGACCGCCCGTCCCGACATGGCGAGCACGTTGCGCTGCACGAGCCGGTCCATGCCGGCGATGCCGATCGCCGAGAGCAGCGCGCCGATCGTGGTGGGGATCAGGGTCACGAGGAGGGCGACGAGGACGGTGGTGGACGGGGCGGCTCCCGCGTACGAGGCGATCGGCCTCAGCGCCACGACGACCAGGACGAAGATCGTGGTCAGCGCCGCGAGCAGGATGTTCAGCGCGATCTCGTTCGGTGTCTTCTGCCGTGAGGCGCCCTCGACCAGGGCGATCATCCGGTCCATGAAGGAGTGGCCGGGGCGGGAGGTGACCCGTACGACGATCCGGTCGGAGAGCACGGTCGTGCCGCCGGTGACGCCGGAGCGGTCGCCGCCCGCCTCCCGGATCACCGGGGCGGATTCGCCGGTGACGGCGGACTCGTCTACCGCCGCGACCCCGTCGACGACGTCGCCGTCGGCCGGGATCAGCTCGCCCGCCTCGACGAGGACGAAGTCGAACAGCCGGAGGTCGGTGGCGGCCACGGCCTCCGTCTCCGCCCGGTCGAGGTTCGTTCCGTAGCGCCAGTGGCGCAGGCGCAGCGCCACCGTGTCCGTACGGGCCCGGCGCAGCGACTCCGCCTGGGCCCGGCCGCGCCCTTCGGCGACCGCCTCGGCCAGGTTGGCGAAGACGACCGTCAGCCACAGCCAGGCGCTGATGACCCAGGTGAAGACGGAAGGGTGCATGACGGCGGAGAGCGTGGTGAGCACCGATCCGACGGCGACGACGAAGAGCACCGGATTGCGGACCAGGTGCCGCGGATGCAGTTTGCGCAGGGCGTCGGGAAACGAGCTGAGCATCTGGGCGGGGTCGAGCAGCCCGCCCTCCACACCGCGTCTGCGGCGCGGCGGACGTGTGGAGGGCGGAAGGGAGGGCGCCTGCTGGACCGGAGCGGCGGGAGTCATGGGGCGAAGACCTTCATGAAGGAGCCGCCGCCCGGGACGGCGGGCGACGGCTGGACGGGCGGGACGCGGCGGCGGGGCCGCACGCGTCGGGCGAGCGGGAGGAGACGGGGAGCGACGGGGAGGCCCGGCGTCCCGCCGATCCCGGGGATGCGCGGTGATCGGCGGAACGCGGCCGCTGCTCGAGCGCATGCGGATGGGGTGCACGGCATCGAGCGGCCTTCGTCGAGAACGGTCGAGCGACTGACGTCCTCGGCGTTGAGCGGCGGTTGACGAATCTAGCCGCCGAATCCGTTCGCACCGACGGCTGTTGACGCCATGCTGACGGTCGGGGTGCCCGCCCTGACGGTTCCTTTGCACCCTGCCCCGCCGTCCGTCAAGACGGTGTCAGGACCCATGGGCGGCACGTCAGGGTCGTGTCAACGGCGATCGATTCCGGCTGTCGTCCGGCCAAGAATGATCGGCACGGGGGGACGGACGACCGTGAGCCTGGCAGGCGTGTGACCATCGGCGCCGGTACCGGAGACAGTCAGGGGGCGGGGGCCCCGACTGCAGCCCAACGCCATGCGACGGCCGTCCGGCCAGGGGCCCCGCCCGGTCGTGACCCAGAGGGGGGTCGCGGCCGGGCCGGCCGCGGGCCGGGGTGTCCCGGGAGTTCTGACACGCACTCCCGGAACGGCACCCCGGCCCGTTCTCGTCTTCTCAGCCTCGTCGTACCGGGCCATGGGCGACGCCCGTACGGATCGCGTCAAGAGCCTGTCAGCATCGCCGCTCGCGGCGCCAGAGAGCCGTCAAAGTGGCTGCGCCGGACCCGGTGGAAGGCGTCTCCTCCGAGAGTGCGCGCGACACGCGCACAACTCCCGGGAAACGCATGGCAGTCGAAGGGGCAGTCTGGAACATGAGCGTCGAGAACGTCGTCGGTCTGATCATCGCGGCCGCGCTGGTCGGCTACCTGGTGGCCGCCTTCATCAAACCCGAGAAGTTTTGAACGCCCACCACCCCGCCCAGGCGGCCCGTGGCCGCCACGGCCGGCTCAAGGTCTACCTCGGGGCCGCCCGGGGAGCGGGCAAGACCTGCCGGATGCTCGACGAGGGCCGCCGCAGGGCAGCGCGGGGCACGGACGTGGTCGCCGGGCTCGTGGAGTGCCACGGGCGGCCGTACACCGAGACCTTGCTCGAAGGGCTCGAACGGATCCCGTCCCAGGGCCGGGAGCTCGACCTGGACGCGGTGCTGCGCCGCCGCCCCGAGGTCGTCCTCGTCGACGACCTCGCCCACGCCAACGCCCCCGGCTGCCGCAACGAACGCCGCTGGCAGGACGTGGTCGAACTCCTCGCCACCGGGATGGACGTCGTCACCACACTGGACATCCAGCACCTGGAATCGCTCAGCGACGTCGTCGAGCGGATCACGGAAGTCCCCGGCGGCGAGACCGTCCCCGACACGGTCGTGCGCGGCGCGGACCAGATCGAACTCGTCGACATGGCGCCCGAGGCGCTGCGCCGCCGGATGGCCCACGGCGACATACTCCCGCCCGGTGAGGTCGACGCGGCGCTCGCCCGCTACTACCGCATCGGCAACCTCACCGCTCTGCGGGAACTCGCCCTGCTGTGGCTGGCCGACCGCGTGGACGCCGCCTTGCGCGCCTACCGGTCGGAACACCGCATCGGCGGAGTCTGGGAGACCCGCGAGCGGGTCGTCGTGGCGCTCACCGGCGGGCCCGAGGGGGAGACCCTCATCCGCCGGGCCGCCCGGATCGCCGCCCGAACCGCCCACGGCGAACTCCTCGCCGTGTACGTGGCGCGCAGCGACGCCCTGACCTCGGGATCCTCACCCGCCGCCCTCGGCCGCCAGCGCAGGCTCGTCGAAGACCTGGGCGGCAGCTACCACACGGTCGTCGGCGAGGACGTGCCCACGGCCCTCATCGACTTCGCCCGTGCGGAGAACGCCACTCAGCTCGTCGTGGGCACCAGCCGACGCGGGCGGCTGGAACGGTTCCTCACCGGGCGTGGCATCGGGGAGACGATCGTGGCGCTCTCCGGTGACATCGACGTCCACGTGGTCACCCACGAGCGGGCCGGGCGGGGCCGCCCGCTGCCCTCCAGGCGGCGTACGCTGCCGACCTCCCGGCTCGTCGCCGGACCCCTTGCCGGCCTGGTCCTCCCCGCGCTCCTGACCCTGCTGCTCGACCACGCCCGCGGCACGCTCAACCTCACCAGCGAGGCGCTGCTCTTCCTCCTCACCGTGGTCGGCGTCGCGTGCATCGGCGGTGTGGCCTCCGCTCTCGTCGCCGCGCTCACCGCTTCCCTGCTGCTCAACTACTGGTTCATACCTCCCGTCGGGAAGTTCAGCTTCCAGGACCCCGACAACGTCCTCGCCCTCGTCGTCTTCGCCGTGGTCGCGGTCGTCGTCGCCGGGGCCGTCGACCGGTCCCTGAGGCTCTCCCGCAGGGCCGCGCACGCGACCGCCGAGGCCGAGACCCTGTCCTCGCTCGCGGGCTCCATCGTCCGGGGCGAGGAGGCGATCCCCGCCCTGCTCGGCCGGGCCAAGGAGGCCTTCGGAATGATGTCGGCCGAGCTCATGGACTCGGCCGAACTCACCGCCGCCCGGGAGGCGGTACCGGACGACGGCCTGGACACCACCGGGGTCGCCGTCGGCGACGACCTGCACCTCGTCCTGCGCGGCCGGCCCCTGTCGTCCTCCGACCGGCGCGTCCTCGCCGCCTTCGCCGCCCACGTCTCCGCCGCCGCCGAACGAGACCGGCTCGCCGAGGCCGCCGCCGAGGTGGAACCCGTACGGGCCGCCGACCGCATGCGCACCGCGCTCCTCGCCGCCGTCAGCCACGACCTGCGCACCCCGCTCGCCAGCGGCTGGGCCGCCGTCGCCTCCCTGCGCAGCCCCGACGTCGACTTCACCGAGGACGAACGGCGGGAACTCCTCGACACCGCCGACACCTCCATGGCCCGACTGGCCCACCTCATCGACAACCTCCTCGACATGAGCCGCCTCCAGGCCGGGGCCCTCTCCTGTCCCTACGCCCCACTGCCCTGGAGGAGGTCATTCCCCCAGCCCTCGGCACCCTGCCGCCCGGCTCCCGGCCGCCGACGGTCGGCAGCCTGGAGGACACCCCCGAGGTCCTCACCGACCCGCCCCTCCTCGAACGGGTCGTCGCCAACCTGGTCGCCAACGCCACCCGCTTCGCCCCGCCCGAGCACCCCGTCCTGATCACCGCCAGCACCCTGGCCGGCCGGGTGGAGCTCCGGATCGTCGACCGGGGCCCAGGCCTTCCCGCGGATGCCCATGAACGGGCCTTCGAGCCCTTCCAGCGCCTCGGCGACACAGACAACACGACGGGCGTCGGCCTCGGCCTCGCGCTCTCCCGGGGACTGACGGAGGCCATGGGTGGCACCCTCACCCCCGAGGACACCCCGGGCGGCGGCCTGACCATGGTCCTCAGCCTGCCCTGCGCACTGCCGGAGACGCGCGACACCGAAGGAGCCACGAAGGCGGCCCGCTGAGTGCTCCGCACCGGGCGCTCACGTCGCGCCGGGTCATGCGTCCAGCTGGGTGCGGATGAGCGCGTCGAGACGCCGCCGCGCGGGATCGGACAGGAGCGCGTTCCGGTCCTCGAAGAGCGCCAGCGCCTGGTCCGGGTGGGTGGCGAACACGAGGGTCCACAGATCGCGTTGCAGGTCCACCCACCGGGGCGGCTGACCGATCCAGGGCGAGGGCGCGTACGGGATGTGTAAAGACGGCCGCAGTACACGTTAGGAGCACGTCAACGTCGACGGTGTCGTGGCTGAAATGAGTTTTCCTCTAACAGGTCCGACGGACCGCTCATCTCATCCACACACATCCGGGAGCTCACGATGGCCGACGTGGCCTTCGTCGTCACCACGGTCGCGGTCTTCGCGCTGGTGGCCTTCATCGCCAAGGGGGTGGCCAAGCTGTGACTGCCGAGAACATCGTCGGTCTGCTCGTCGCGGCCGCCCTGCTGGTCTATCTCGTCCTCGCCCTCGTCAAGCCGGAGAGGTTCTGAGGTCCCCAGATGAGTCCCGTTCTCGCTGGAGTCCTCCAGCTCCTGGCCCTCGTCGTCGCGCTCGGCCTCTCCTACCGGCCGCTGGGTGACCACATGGCCAAGGTGTACTCCTCGGAGAAGCACTACAAGCCCGAGAAGTGGATCTACAAGGCGATCGGCGCCAACCCGGACGTCGAGATGCGCTGGCCGGCGTATCTGCGCGGGGTGCTCGCCTTCTCCGTTGTGAGCGTCCTCTTCCTCTACCTGCTCCAGCGGGTGCAGGGCTCGCTGCCCGGCTCGCTCGGCTTCGTGTCGATCGACCCGGACCAGGCCTTCAACACCGCCGCCTCCTTCGTCGCCAACACCAACTGGCAGTCGTACTACGGCGAGCAGGCCATGGGCCACGTCGTGCAGACCGGCGGCCTGGCGGTGCAGAACTTCGTGTCGGCGGCCGTCGGCATCGCCGTCGCGGTCGCTCTCGTCCGCGGCTTCGCCCGCTCCCGTACGGGTGAGCTGGGCAACTTCTGGGCCGACCTGGTCCGGGGGACCGTGCGGATCCTGCTGCCGATCGCGGTGATCGGCGCGCTGGTGCTGGTGGCCTGCGGGGTGATCCAGAACTTTGCCGGGATCCACGAGGTCGGCCAGTTCGCGGGCGGCTCGCAGCAGTGGAACGGCGGGGCGGTGGCCTCGCAGGAGGCCATCAAGGAGCTGGGGACCAACGGCGGCGGCTACTTCAACGCCAACTCCGCGCACCCCTTCGAGAACCCCAACGGGCTGTCGAACCTCTTCGAGATCTACCTGATCCTGGTCATCCCGTTCGCGCTGACGCGGACCTTCGGCCGGATGGTCGGCTCGATCAGGCAGGGCTACGCGATCCTGGGCACGATGGCCACCATCTGGCTCGCTTTCACCGGCCTGATGATGTGGACCGAGTTCGCCCACCACGGCCCGGCGTTCGACCTCGCGGGCGGGGCGATGGAGGGCAAGGAGACCCGGTTCGGGATCGGTGGCTCGTCGATCTTCGCGGTCGCCACCACGCTCACCTCGACGGGCGCGGTGAACTCCTTCCACTCTTCGTACACCGGCTTCGGCGGCGGGATCACCATGCTGGGCATGCAGCTCGGCGAGATCGCGCCCGGCGGCGTCGGCTCCGGCCTCTACGGCATGCTGATCATGGCGGTCATCGCGGTGTTCCTCGCCGGCCTGATGGTCGGCCGCACCCCGGAGTACCTGGGCAAGAAGATCGGCACCCGCGAGATCAAGTTCGCCGCCTGCTACATCCTCGTCACCCCGGCCCTCGTCCTGTGCTTCACCGCCGTGGCGATGGCCCTGCCGACGCCCGCGCACTCGATGACCAACTCCGGCGCGCACGGCTTCTCCGAGATCCTCTACGCGTACACCTCCGGCGCCAACAACAACGGCTCCGCCTTCGCGGGCCTGAACGCCGACACCCAGTGGTTCAACACCACGATCGGTCTCGCGATGCTCCTGGGCCGGTTCCTGCCGATGGTCTTCGTCCTCGCCCTCGCCGGTTCGCTGGCCGAGCAGACGCCCGTACCGGAGACGGCGGGCACGCTGCGGACGGAGAAGCCGCTGTTCACCGGCCTGTTGGTCGGCACGATCGTGATCGTCACCGGTCTCACCTACTTCCCGGCCCTCGCCCTGGGACCGCTCGCCGAAGGACTCGCAGCATGAGCACCCTCACCCCCACCCGGCCCTCGCGGTCGGAGGAACCCACCGGCCGGCCCGCCGGGGCCGGACGCGTCGGCGGCGGGCTGTTCGACCCGAAGCAGCTGGTCAGCTCCTTCCCGGACGCCCTGCGCAAGCTCGACCCGCGCGTGATGGTCAAGTCGCCGGTCATGTTCGTGGTGCTGGTCGGCTCGGTCGTCACCACCGCCCTCGCCGTCAAGAACCCGGGGGACTGGTTCGGCTGGGCGATCACCGCCTGGCTGTGGCTGACCACGATCTTCGCCAACCTCGCCGAGGCCGTCGCCGAGGGCCGGGGCAAGGCGCAGGCCGACACCCTGCGCAAGGCCAAGACCGACACCGTCGCCCGCCGTGTGACGAAGACGGGCGAGGAGCGGGTCCCCGGCACCGAGCTGAGGATCGGCGACCTGGTGGTCTGCGAGGCCGGGGACGTCATCCCCGGCGACGGGGACGTCGTCGAGGGCGTCGCGTCCGTCGACGAGTCCGCGATCACCGGCGAGTCCGCCCCCGTCATCCGGGAGTCCGGCGGCGACCGGTGCGCGGTCACCGGCGGCACGAAGGTGCTCTCCGACCGGGTCGTCGTCAAGATCACGACGAAGCCCGGCGAGACCTTCATCGACCGGATGATCAACCTGGTCGAGGGCGCCGCGAGGCAGAAGACCCCCAACGAGATCGCCCTCAACATCCTGCTGGCCTCGCTGACCATCGTCTTCCTGCTGGCCGTCGTCACGCTGAAGCCGTTCGCGATCTACGCGGGCGCCGACAAGCAGACCTCGATGATCGTCCTGACGGCGCTCCTGGTCTGCCTGATCCCGACGACCATCGGGGCCCTGCTGTCCGCGATCGGCATCGCGGGCATGGACCGCCTCGTCCAGCGCAACGTCCTCGCCATGTCGGGCCGCGCGGTCGAGGCCGCCGGAGACGTCTCCACCCTGCTGCTCGACAAGACCGGCACCATCACGCTCGGCAACCGGCAGGCCGCCGAGTTCGTCCCGGTCAAGGGGGTGACGGCCGCCGAACTGGCCGACGCCGCCCAGCTGTCCTCCCTCGCCGACGAGACCCCCGAGGGCCGCTCGATCGTAGTCCTGGCCAAGGAGAAGTACGGGCTCCGTGAGCGCCACCAGGGCGAGCTCGCCCACGCCACCTGGATCGAGTTCACGGCCCAGACCCGTATGTCGGGCGTGGACGTGGACGGGCGCAAGGTCCGCAAGGGCGCGACCGGCTCGGTCGTCGCCTGGGTGCAGGAGCAGGGCGGCACGGTCGCCGACGACGCTCAGGTCCTCACCGATGCCATCTCCCAGGCCGGTGGCACGCCGCTGCTCGTGGCGGTCAAGGACGACAAGGGTGCCCGCGTCCTCGGTGTCATCCACCTCAAGGACGTCGTGAAGGAGGGCATGCGGGAGCGGTTCGACGAGCTGCGCCGGATGGGCATCAGGACGGTCATGATCACGGGTGACAACCCGCTGACCGCGAAGGCCATCGCCGAGGAGGCGGGCGTCGACGACTTCCTCGCCGAGGCCACCCCCGAGGACAAGATGGCCCTCATCAAGCGCGAGCAGGCCGGCGGGAAGCTGGTCGCGATGACCGGCGACGGCACCAACGACGCCCCCGCCCTCGCGCAGGCCGACGTCGGTGTCGCGATGAACACGGGCACGTCGGCCGCGAAGGAGGCCGGCAACATGGTCGACCTCGACTCGAACCCGACCAAGCTCATCGAGATCGTCGAGATCGGCAAGCAGCTCCTGATCACCCGGGGCGCGCTGACGACCTTCTCCATCGCCAACGACGTCGCGAAGTACTTCGCGATCATCCCCGCGATGTTCGCCGTCGCCTACCCGTCCCTGGACAAGCTCAACATCATGGGCCTGGCCTCGCCCCAGTCCGCGATCCTGTCCGCCGTCATCTTCAACGCCCTGATCATCGTGGCCCTCGTCCCGCTCGCCCTCAAGGGCGTCCGCTACCGCCCGTCGAGCGCCGACTCGATGCTCCGCCGCAACCTCGGCATCTACGGCCTGGGCGGCCTGATCGCCCCGTTCGTCGGCATCAAGCTCATCGACCTCCTCCTCTCCTCATCCCCGGAATCGGCTGACCGATCATGAACAACTCCGTAGGAAACGCAGGACGATTGCTCTGGGCCGGACTCCGTGCCCTCCTCGTCCTGACCGTGATCACCGGCGTGCTCTATCCGCTCGCCGTCACCGGCATCGCCCAGGCGGTCTTCCCCGGCAGGGCGAACGGCTCCGAGGTGAAGGACGCGAGCGGCAGGGTCGTCGGCTCCGAACTCATCGGCCAGACCTACAACCTGCCGAAGAAGAACCCGGACGACGCGGAGGAGGCGGTGGTCCCGGACCTGAAGTGGTTCCAGCCGCGTCCCTCCAACGGCCTCGGCACCAACACCGTCAACACCCAGTACAAGCTGATCCTCTCCGGCGCCACCAACCGCTCCGGCGACAACGCCGAGCTGATCCAGTGGGTGAAGGAGGCCAAGGCCGCCGTCGTCAAGGACAACTCCACCGCCGGCTACCGGGTGAAGCCCTCCGACGTCCCCGCCGACGCCGTCACCTCCTCCGGCTCGGGCCTCGACCCGCACATCTCCCCGGAGTACGCGAAGCTCCAGGTGCACCGGGTCGCGGAGAAGAACCACCTCACCGTCGCCCAGGTCGACAAGCTCGTCGCCGCCCACACCGACGGCCGCATCCTCGGCTTCATCGGCGAACCCCGCGTCAACGTCCTCCAGCTCAACATCGCGCTGAAGGACCTCGTGGCGGCCAAGGGCTGATGGCCTTAAGCCCGACGCATGGGAGCCGGCAGTCCGGGAACGTCCCGGCTGCCGGCTCCCGACGCGCATCCGACGGCACGCTCAAGACGAAAGGCAGTACGCCGATGACCCGGGTCCTGGTCGTCGAGGACGACGCGCAGCTGGCGCGTGCCCTGACGATCAATCTCAAAGCGCGCAAGTACGACGTGGACGCGGCCTACGACGCCGCGACCGCGCTCCGGCTCGCGGCCACCGAGCAACCGGACGTGATCCTCCTGGACCTCGGGCTGCCGGACATGGACGGCATCGACGTCATCCGGGCGCTGCGCGGTTGGAACCGTGTTCCGGTGCTCGTGCTCTCGGCACGCAGCGGGTCCGAGGACAAGATCCGCGCGCTCGACGCGGGCGCGGACGACTACATGACCAAGCCGTTCAGCATGGACGAACTCCTCGCCCGGCTGAGGGCGGCCACCCGACGGATCGAGGAAACGCCCGCGCACGCACGGCCGAGCACCGGAGCGGCGGGCGCGGTGGTCACGACCGACGAGTTCACGGTCGACCTCATGGGGAAGAAGGTCCGCCGCGGCGGCCACGACGTCCGGCTCACCCCGACCGAGTGGCACCTCCTGGAGATCCTCATCTGCAACCCCGGCGTCCTCGTCAGTCAGCAGCGTCTCCTCAAGGAGGTGTGGGGACCGAGCTACAGCACCAAGACCAACTACCTGAGGGTCTACATGGCACAGCTGCGCCGCAAACTGGAGGCGGACCCCTCACACCCGCGCTATCTGATCACCGAGCCCGGCATGGGATACCGCTTCGAGGCGTGACGCCCCGCTCCCATGTGTACCCGCTCTGCTCTTACACGCCCTGTCCGACACCACGAGAAACGACACCATGGGACGCGGAAAGCTTCGGATCTACCTCGGCGCGGCACCGGGCGTCGGCAAGACGTACTCGATGCTCTCGGAGGCCCACCGGCGGGTGGAGCGTGGCACCGACTGCGTCGTCGCCTTCGTCGAGCACCACAGCAGGCCGCGTACGGAGGTGATGCTGCACGGCCTGGAGATGATGCCGCGCCAGGAGATCGCGTACCGGGACACGGTCTTCACCGAGATGGACGTGGACGCGGTGCTGTCCCGGAAGCCCGCCGTCGCGCTCGTGGACGAGCTGGCCCACACCAACATCCCCGGGTCGCGCAACGCCAAGCGCTGGCAGGACGTCGAGGAGCTGCTCGCGGCCGGCATCGACGTCATCTCCACGGTCAACATCCAGCACCTGGAGTCGCTCGGCGACGTCGTCGAGTCGATCACGGGAGTGCGGCAGCGGGAGACCGTCCCCGACGAGGTGGTGCGCCGCGCCGACCAGATAGAGCTGGTCGACATGTCGCCGCAGGCACTGCGGCGCCGCATGGCGCACGGCAACGTCTACAAGCCGGACAAGGTCGACGCGGCCCTGTCCAACTACTTCCGCCCCGGCAACCTCACCGCCCTGCGGGAGCTGGCGCTGCTGTGGACGGCCGACCGGGTCGACGAGTACCTCCAGGAGTACCGAACGGAACACCGGGTCTCGAAGATCTGGGGCTCCCGGGAACGGATCGTGGTCGGCCTGACCGGCGGCCCCGAGGGGCGCACCCTCATCCGCCGCGCCGCCCGACTGGCCGAGAAGGGCGCCGGCGGCGAGGTTTTGGCCGTCTACATCTCGCGCAGTGACGGACTCACCGCGGCGTCCCCCAAGGAACTGGCGGTGCAGCGCACCCTCGTCGAAGATGTCGGTGGCACCTTCCACCACATCGTCGGCGATGACATCCCGGCCGGCCTCCTCGAATTCTCCCGCGGGGTCAACGCCACCCAGATCGTCCTCGGCGTCAGTCGCCGCCGCTCCTGGCAGTACGCCTTCAGCCCCGGTGTCAGCGCCACGGTCGCCCGCGAGTCGGGACCCGACCTGGACGTCCACATCGTCACCCACGACGAGGCGGCGAAGGGCCGCAGCCTGCCCGCGGCGCGTCGCGCGAAGCTGGGGCGGTCCCGCACCATCTGGGGCTGGCTCGTCGGCCTCGCCGGGCCCGTGCTGCTCACCCTGCTGCTCAGCGGCGCCCTCCCCGGCATGGGGTTGGCCAACGACGTCCTGCTCTTCCTCACGCTCACCGTCGCCGCCGCGCTCCTCGGCGGCCTGCGTCCGGCGCTGGTCTCCGCGGCCGTGGGGTCGCTGCTGCTCAACTACTACTTCACCCCTCCGATACACGAACTCACGATCGCCGATCCGAAGAACGTGGTCGCGCTGGTGATCTTCGTGGGCGTGGCGATCTCCGTCGCCTCCGTGGTCGATCTGGCCGCCCGCCGCACCCACCAGGCAGCCCGTCTGCGGGCCGAGGCGGAGACGCTCTCCTTCCTCGCGGGCAGTGTGCTGCGCGGTGAGACGGGCCTGGACGCCCTGCTCGAACGGCTCCGGGAGACCTTCGCCATGGAGTCGGTCGTCCTCCTGGAGCGGCACGAGGACACCGAGCCGTGGACGTGCGTCGCCGCCGTCGGCCCCGGCCGCCCGGTCGGCCGCCCTGAGGACGCCGATGTCGACATGCCGGTCGGCGACCACCTGGCGCTCGCCCTGACCGGCCGCGTCCTGCCCGGCGAGGACCGGCGCGTGCTCGGCGCGTTCGCCGCCCAGGCGGCGGTCGTGCTCGACCGGCAGCGTCTCGTCGACGAGGCGGAGGAGGCCCGCAGGATCGCCGAGGGCAACAAGATCCGCACCTCCCTGCTCGCCGCCGTCAGCCACGATCTGCGCACCCCGCTGGCCGGCATCAAGGCCTCCGTCTCCTCCCTGCGCTCCGACGACGTGGAATGGTCGGAAGAGGACCGTGCCGTACTCCTCGAAGGCATCGAGGAGGGCGCCGACCGGCTCGACCACCTCGTCGGCAACCTCCTGGACGTCTCGCGCCTGGAGACCGGCACCGTGACCGCCGTACTCCGGCAGACCGACCTCGACGAGGTCGTCCCGATGGCACTCGTGGGCGTGCCCGACGACAGCGTCGAGCTCGACATCCCCGAGACCTTGCCGATGGTCGTCGTCGACCGCGGCCTGCTCGAACGGGCCGTCGCCAACATCGTCGAGAACGCGGTGAAGTACAGCCCCGCCGGAACCCCGGTCCTCGTCGCCGCCAGCGCGATCGCCGACCGCGTCGAACTCCGCGTCGTCGACCGCGGACCGGGCGTCCCCGACGAGGCCAAGGACCGCATCTTCGGCGCCTTCCAGCGTTACGGCGACGCCCCACGGGGTGCGGGCGTCGGTCTGGGCCTCGCGGTGGCCCGAGGCTTCGTCGAGGCCATGGGCGGCACGGTCACGGTGGAGGACACACCCGGCGGCGGCCTCACCATGACCATCAGCCTCCGCATGGAGGACGGTGCTCCGCCCTTCTGTCCCGACGCGGTGAGCGAGACGACGTGAGCACACGGTAGGAAGGCCGAGCAGGACGCCAGGAGCGCGGACACGGAAGGGGGGTGCCGGTGGGGGAGAGCGGGCGCCCGGGTGGGAAGGCACGCGCGATCCGAGTGAAGGCGCTCGGCGCGGCCCTGGCGGTGGCGGTGGCGGCGGCGCGGCCTGGTTCGCACTCGGCGGGGGCAGGGCGTCCGGCGACGACCTGGGGACGGCTGCCCGGTGCCGCACGGGCGGACGACCGTGACCGCCCCGGGCGCGGAGACCCACCTGGTGACCGACTGCTCCGGTGCGACGACCGTGGTGCACGTCCCGGGCACCAACTTCAACGCCACGGCCTCCCTGCCGCTCGCGGCACTGGTCGAGTGGACGACCCTGGTCCCCGGCATGCCCGCTCCAGTGGGGCGCCCGGGGCGGCCGAGCTGGCGGCGAGGGCCCTTCCCCGTCTGGTCGCCAGCGGTTCGCACCTCGTCTTCCTGCCGCTGAAGCGGCTCCGCCCGGCGGCGCGCACCGCGCTCGGCACGGACCTGGACGTCATCGACGGCGCCGGACCCCTCGTGGTCGAAGAGCACCCCACGGAGCTGGCCGCCCTGGTCGGCGGCCGATGACCCCGTGCGGACCGGCGGGAACAGTGGAGCGAGGGAGATGAGGTGGCGATGACCGGAGCGGCGTGGGTCGTCGCGGCGGCCGTGCTCGGACTCGGCGGAGCCTTCGCCCCTCTCGTCGGGGCCATGGGCCTCAGCCGGATCCACAGGCTGCGCCGCGACGGAGTGACCGTGCCGGCGCTGGTGCGGTACCGGACGGCGGGCGAGGAGGACGCCGCGCACCCCCGGCGGCCGCTGCTCCAGTTCGCCACCCTGGACGGCCGGGTGGTCGAGGTCGTCTCCCCGGTGCCGCCGAGCCGTACGCACGCGCTCGTCGACGGCAGCGAGGTGCCGGTCACGTACGACCCGGCGGACCCGAGCCAGATCCTGGTGGACGGGCGGGAACGACGAGGGATCGAGTACGCCTTCATGGGATGCGGCGCCGCCCTGGCCCTCGGCGCCCTGGCCCTGGTTCTGGCGGCGGTCCGGGCACGTACGTGACGGGGAAGGGGGACGGTCGCGCCGTGGGGGAGCGGGACGGTCGCGCTGTACCGCGGACGCGTGGCGGAGCGTTCCGGAGGGCGGGCGCATCATGGAGGGAGAGCGCTCGGGCGTGACCAGCCAGCAGGAGCCCGTCGATGCCGCGTGGACGACTGCGAATCCATCTGGGGGCAGCCCCAGGGGTGGGAAAGACGTACGCGATGCTGGAGGAGGGCCAGCGGCTGCGGTCGAGCGGCGCCGACGTGGTCGTCGGCTTCGTCGAGCCGCACGGGCGACGGCCGACCGCCGCCCTGGCGGAGGGGCTGGAGACGATCCCCCGGCGGACCATGACGCACCGCGGAGCGGTCTTCACCGAGATGGACCTGGACGCGGTGCTCGCCCGCCACCCGCAGGTCGCCCTGGTCGACGAGCTGGCCCACACCAATGTGCCCGGCTCCCGCAACACCAAGCGATGGCAGGACGTCGAGGAACTCCTCGACGCGGGCACGGACGTCGTCACCACGCTCAACGTCCAGCACCTGGAATCCCTGGGCGACGTGGTCCGGCAGATCACCGGCGTCCCGCAACGCGAGACCCTGCCGGACGAGGTCGCGCGCCGCGCGGAGCAGATCGAGCTGGTCGACCTGGAACCCGAGCTGCTGCGGCGGCGCATGCTGCACGGGGAGATCTATCCTTCGGACCGCGTCGAAGCGGCCCTCACCCACTACTTCCGCGTCGGCAACCTCACCGCCCTGCGCGAGCTCGCGCTGCTGTGGCTCGCGGACCGCGTGGAGGAGGGCCTGCAGCGCTACCGCGCCGAGCACGGCATCACCGCCCCCTGGGAGACCCGGGAACGCATCATGGTCGCCCTCACCGGCGGCCCGGAGAGCGAGACCCTGATCCGCCGGGCGGCCCGCGTCACCGCCCGCACGCCCGGCAGCCAGCTCCTGGCGCTGCACGTCGTGCCGAGCGACGGACTCGTCCACGCGGATCCGGCCGCCCTGACCGCACAGCGCGCCCTGGTGGAGTCGCTGGGCGGCAGCTATCACCAGACGACCGGCGACGACCTCCCCGAGACCCTGCTGGAGTTCGCGGAAGCCGAGAACGTCACCCAGATCGTCCTGGGTGCCAGCCGGCGCGGACGGCTGTCCACCTTCCTGTACGGAAGCGTGGGACACCGGACCATCCGCCGATCCGGCCCCATCGACGTACTCGTCGTCACCCACGAGCACGCCGCAGGGGCCTCCTCGCCCCTCCGGCTGCCGCGCCGCACGCGTGCCACCGGGCCCCGGCGCTTCTGGACGGCCGTGCTGATGATGGTGGCCGGGCTCCCCGCCCTCACCCTGGCACTGGCCGCTCTGCGCGCTCACGTGGACCTCTCCTTCGTCCTGGTGCTCTACCTCCTGGCCGTCGTCGTCATCGCGCTCGTCGGCGGGCTCGTCCCCGCGCTGCTCGCCGCACTCGCGGCCGGTCTGCTCGCCGACTCCTACTTCACCGCGCCCCTTCACTCCCTGAACGTCGAGCGCACGTCCGACGTCCTCTCCCTGGTCGTGTTCGTGATCACGGCCGTCCTGGTCGGCACGGCCGCGGGCACGGCCGCGCGCCGCACCCACGAGGCCGTCCGCGCGAGATCCGAGGCACGGGCGCTGAGCAGGCTTGCAGTCGCCCTGATGCACGGAGAGGGCCTGGTTGCCCTCCTCGAACAGGTGCGGGAGGACTTCGGTCTGGACGCCGTCAGCCTGCTGGAGGAGGACACGGAACACCCCGCCGAGCCTCGTTGGCGGGTCGTCGCCGGTGTCGGAGAGGATCCGCCCGCACGCCCGTACGAAGCGGATGTGGAAAGCCCCGGCGCGGACGGACTGACCCTGGCCGCCCGGGGCCGGGCCCTGAGCAGCGACGACCGGCTCGTACTCGGCGCGTGCGCCGCACAGTTGGTGATGGCCTACACGCACGGACGGCTCGCCGCCGACGCGGCCGAGACCGGCCTCCGTGCCGAGGCCGAACACACCCGGGCCTCCCTCCTCCTCGCCGCGAGCAGCGATCTGCGGGCCCCGCTGCGTACTGCCGAAGGAGCGCTCCACCACCTCTCCGCCGACCTGGGCACCCGGCCGCCGGCCCAGGAAACGGAGCAGTACCTCGCCACGGCCCGGGCGTCGGTGCGCCGCGCCGTCCAACTCGTCGCGGACCTCGACGACCTCAGCCGGCTGCGCGCAGCGTCACTCGACGTGTACCCCCGCCCGGTCGACCTCGACGAAGTGCTCACCGAGGTCCTGGACACCCTCGGCCCCGGCAGCCGGAGGCTCCACTGCAACCTGCCGGACCAGCTGCCCGACGTGATCGCCGACGCGGCCGTACTCACCCGCGTCCTGGCCGTGCTGGCGGCGGAGGCGCTGCGCCGGGCGCCGCCCGAGCGGTCCGCGCACCTGACGGCCGAGACCGTGCCGGGACACGTAGTGGTCCACGTGACGGACGGGAACACCGACGGGGCGGGGACCGCGGCACGGCGGCAGGGACGGAGCCGGGCCGAACGGCGGACAGCGTGGTCCTGCGGCTCTCCCGCGACCTGGCCGAAGCCATCGGCGGCACCCTGGAGCCCGTTCCCTCCGCGCCCGGCTTCGCGATGGCGCTCACGCTGCCGACGGCGGCTCCGCCGACCTCGGGCCGACCGGCGTAGAGGCCTGTCCGGCAACCCGCACCTGCCCGATCCTCGCCACGCCGTCATGAGCGCGTTACGGGTCCGGGGAATCGCGTCAAGCCCCCGTCAGTGACGCCGCCGGAACCCGTCTCCACGGGCATAGCTTCGGAGCAGAGCACGCACGGCCGACCGGCCGGGCGGCACCACTGCTTCCAGGAGGGGCACTGCCATGCCTGAGATCGAGCATTCCGAGGATCCCGAGCCTTTCGAACGCGTCCCGGCCGGACCTCTCCTCGTTCCCGTCCGGTCGGGACCCGCGGGCTGTTCGGCCCGCCTCTTCCGAACCCCCCTCGGCGGCCGGACGGCCGTCGGTTTCACCTCCGAGGCCCGGCTCGCGGCCGCGCTCGGCCCGGACCACGCCCGCGTCAGGCTCTCCGAGCCCGCCCTGCGGTCCCTCGTCGCCCCCCTGGGCGTCACCGCCCTCACCGTCGACCCGCAGCTCGTCGCGCCCGGGGTCTCCCCGGCCTCTCGCGACGAGGGCTCCTGGCGGACCTGGGACCCGCAGCACGTAGGGATCCTCCGGGTGGCGGGCGCCGCCGCCGTCCTCTCGTGCGTCAACCTCTTGATCGGCTGAGGAGTCGTTGTGTCCGTATCGCTCACATCCCCCGAAGTGCTGTGGCCCGCCCCGCGCGACACCGACGGCCTGTCGATCTGGCCCCGCTCCGCCCGTCCCGAACACGGCGGGGACGTCAGCGTCGGAGGAGTGTCGCTCGCGGAGGCCGCGAGCCGGTTCGGCACCCCCCTCTACGTACTCGACGAGGACGAGGTGAGGGAGCGCTGCCGCACGTACCGCACGGCGTTCCCCGAGGCCGACGTCGTCTACGCGGCGAAGGCGTTCCTGTGCCGGGCCATGGCCCACTGGGTACGGGAGGAGGGCCTGGGCCTGGACGTGTGCTCGGCGGGCGAGCTGATGCTCGCCGTCACCACCGGCTTCCCGCCCGAGAGGATCGTGCTGCACGGCAACGCCAAGAGCCCCGAGGACCTCGACGCGGCCGTGCGGCTGGGAGTGGGGCGCATCGTCGTCGACAGTGCCTCGGAGATCGCGCGCCTCGCCGCGATCGTCCCGTACGGCTCCCGGCAGCGGGTCATGCTGCGCGTCGTCCCCGGCATCGCGGCCGGCGGGCACACCAAGGTGCGGACCGGCACCGAGGACCAGAAGTTCGGCCTGTCGATCACGGACGGCTCCGCGCAGCACGCGGTCGCCCGGGTCCTCGGCCAACCGAGCCTCGAACTCGTCGGACTGCACTGCCACATCGGCTCGCAGATCACCACCGTCAAGCCGTACATCGCCGCCGTACGCCGCATGGTCGGCCTGATGGCGCGGATCAGGGAGCAGCACGGCGTGGAACTGCCCCAGCTGAACCTCGGCGGCGGCCACGGCATCGCCTATCGGCACGGCGAGGAGAGCCTCGACGTGCTGCAGCTCGCGGAGCGCGTACGGGCCGAACTGACGGACGGCTGCGGCAAGGTGAAGCTGACCGTACCCCGCCTCACGATCGAACCGGGCCGGGCGGTCGTCGGGCCCGCGGGCGTCTGCGTCTACCGGGTCCTGGCGGTCAAGCGCACCGGATCGCGCACCTTCGTCGCCGTGGACGGCGGCATGAGCGACAACCCCCGGCCCGCGCTGTACGGGGTGCGCTACGCGCCCCGTCTGATCGGCAGGCGGTCCACGGCGGCACCCCGCCTCGTCACCGTCGTCGGCCGGCACTGCGAGGCCGGAGACGTCCTGGCGGACGAGGTCGCGCTGCCCCAGGACGTCCACCCCGGCGACCTGCTCGCCGTCCCCGTGGCCGGCGCGTACCACCTGTCCATGGCCTCCGGCTACAACCTGGTCGGCCGCCCGCCCGTCGTCGCCGTCAAGGACGGCAGCGCCCGCACGCTCGTCCGCCGGGAGTCGCTCGACGACATGAGCCGCCGCGACGTCGGTCTCTAGGGTCGGGCGGCCCCCACCGGGCAAGCCCTCCATACGGAATCCTGACGCCGAACTCATGTACGACGCGGGATCGGTCGCACGCTTATCGGCCATCTTGGTTGATGTGACGTCAACCATCCATCTACGGCTGCCTGTCGGGCAGCGCTCGCAGCACATGGTGATCTGCGGCGACGACGGGCTCGCGCATCGACTCGCCCTCGAGCTCGACGCCGTGTGCGGCGAGGCGGTGACCGTCGTGCTGCCCTCGCGGCGCGACGAGCACGGGGCCGAGATCGCCGCTCTGCACCGCGACCCCCGCTCGCCCGTGGAACTCCTCGTGGCGAGCCGGCCCGACGAGCAGACCCTGAGGGCCGCCGGCGTGGCGAACGCCGCGGCCCTCGCGCTCACCTACCGCGACGACCAGCTGAACATGACGGCGGCGCTGCTGGCCCGCGGCATCAACCCGTCCATACGCCTGGTCATCCGCATGTACAACCGCGAGCGCGGGCGCCACCTGGAGAAGCTGCTCGACCGTGCCGCCGAGGTCAGGGAGCGGGTGAGCGCCGGTTCCCTGGAAGCCTCCACCACCGTCCTGTCCGACACCGACACCGCCGTCCCCGAACTGGTCTCGGCCGCCGCCGTCGGACAGGGCCACACCCTCCAGGTCGAAGGGAAGGTCTTCCGGGGCGTCGTACGGTCCGCGGGCACCCCCCTCCAGCCGACCGACCTCGCCACCCTCGCGGTGCTCTCCGGTACGCACCGCGACGACCCGGCGAGCGAGGACAGCCCGGAGACCCCCGGTGAGGACGGCACCCAGCTGCTGCCCGACACGCGCACCGCCTACCACCGCCAGTTCACCCACGGCCGGCTGATGCTCGAAGAGGTCACCCACCACCACCCGCCGATGCCCACGGAGGAACGCCGGAGACACCGGGAATGGCTGCGAGGCCATCTGAGGCATCTGCCGTGGAAGGTCTTCGTCTCCCGCGAGGTCACGGCCGTCTTCGGGGCGCTGGCCGCGATCGTCATGGTGCTCGCCTTCGCCACCTGGCTGTTCACGGACGGTCCGGTGTGGAAGGCCGTGTATCTGCCGCTCCTCGACATCTTCACGATGGGAGACCCGGCGACCGGGGACGGGGAGTCCGCCGCCCGCCGGATCCTTCAGCTGATCGCCGGATTCGTCGGCCTCGCCGTCCTGCCGCTGGTCGTGGCCGCGGCCATGAACGCCACCGAGGCGTTCCGCACCGGCTCCGCCAACAACCCGCCGCCGGAAGGGCTGAGCGACCACATCGTGCTGGTCGGCCTCGGAAAGATCGGCACCCGGGTACTGGCCCAGCTGCGCACCACCGACCACAAGATCGTCGCCGTGGAGCGCGACCCCCGCGCCCGCGGCGTCGCCCTCGCCCGGGAGCTCGGAGTCCCGCTCCTGCTCGAGGACGCCACGGCGCCCGGCAGCCTCGACCAGGCCCGGATAAGGCAGAGCAAGTCCCTGCTCGTCCTCACCCGGGACGACAGCGAGAACCTGGACATCGTGATGGCCGCCCGGGAGCTCAACCCCGGGGTCCGCGTGGTGATGCGGCTGTACGACGACTTCGCGGCCACCGTCTCCGCGACGATGCGCGCCTCGTATCCCGACTCCCTGACCCGGAGCCGCAGCGTCTCCGCGCTGGCCGCCGGGTCGTTCGCGGCGGCGATGATGGGCCGGCACGTGCTGGGCGTGATGCCGGTCGAGCGGGGCTCGCTGCTGTTCACCGCCGTCGAGGTGGCAGGACACCCGGAGCTGGAGGGGCGTTCGGTCCATGACGCGTTCCGGGAGAACGAGTGGCGGGTTCTGGCCGTCGGCGCTGCCCGGCCCGGATCCGCCGCTTCCTCGATGCCCTCGACGGACACGCTGGCAGGGCTCCGGGTCGACCGGCACGGCCTCGACTGGCGCCCGCCGCACGGCAGGGTCCTGCGCGCGGGGGACCGAGTGGTCCTGGCGACGACCCGGCGCGGGCTGGACTTCCTGATGACCGGGGTCCAGCCGCACCCTCCGGGGCCGAGGCCCTGAACCGATCGGGCGTAGGGGATGCGTCAAGACGATGCATGGCCTCGTCACGGCACCGCCAGCACCCGAACCCGCTCGGCACAAGCGCTCCGGAGCCCTGCTCCTGCTCCCGCCCGCCCCCGGGGGGACGCGTGACGTGTCAAGAGAGCGCGAATGATTCCGCCCGGAATCCCCAGGGCGCTGCCGCGCGTCGAAGATCGTCCCTCAAGGGAGTTGATGATCGATGACGACAGAGGCCGGGCAAGGGACGAAGGACGGCGAGACGGGGGCGCCGGTCCGCTGGTACTCGGCGAACGGGACCCCGCGCCCGGAGCACATCGTCTCCGTCCCGGACACCGTCAGTGTCGCCGCGGCGCACCGCATGATGGCCCAGGGAAGCGCCGTACTGTGGTCCGGCGACTATCCGTCCGCGCGCCGGCTCCTGGCAGCCGTGGACCGTCGCACCGAGCCCAAGCGCCTGCCTCTGGCCCAGACGCCGGCCGAGGCCTTCGAGCGGCACCGTCGCGACCGGGCCAGGAGGGCACGGCTCCTGGGGCGACTGCTCGTCCCGTACGCGGCGGACTGGACCGTCGCCCTGCGCCGAGCGCCCCGAGTCCGGGAGGCATGCGTCCACGCGTACGGCCCCTGCGCCGGGCCCGGGGTCGGGTCGCTGCGCGAACTGCTCGGAGTGATCGGCGCGTACGAATGGCACAGGAACGGCGTGGAGGTCCCCGCGCTGGGCGGCGACCGCATCCACCCGCACCACGGCGTCTTCTCGCCGGTACGCGGCGAGTACGTCGACCTCGTGGCCGAGGCGGAACTCCCCGGGGCGGCCACGGCCTTCGACATCGGCACGGGCACGGGCGTGCTGTCGATCGTGCTCGCCCGCCGCGGCCTGCGCCATGTCGTCGCCACCGACCAGGACGCACGTGCCGTGCACTGTGCCCGCGACAACATCGCCCGGCACGGACTGGCGACCAGGATCGCCGTACGGCATGCCGACCTCTTCCCGGCGGGAAGAGCCGACCTGATCGTCTGCAACCCGCCCTGGCTTCCCGGCCGACCCCGCACACCGCTCGACCAGGCGGTCTACGACCCCGAAAGCCGGATGCTGCGCGGTTTCCTCACTGGTCTCCCGCACCATCTGGAGCCGGGCGGAGAGGGTTGGCTGATCCTTTCCGACCTGGCCGAACGACTCGGCCTGCGCGGCCGTACGGAACTCGAGGACACCATCGCGGCAGCAGGCCTGCGCGTGCTCTCCCGCACGGTCACGAAACCGCGCCACCCCCGTGCCACGGACCCGTCCGACCCCCTCCACAGAGCCCGAGTGGGTGAGACGACCTCTCTGTGGCGCCTCGGGGTCGGCTGAAGCCCACGGCCCCAGGCATCGGGCATCGAGGGGGGCGCCGCCGGGCACGGCAGCGTAAGGAGCGCGTCAGAGGCACGCCCCGTGACGCCAGAAGCGCTTCGGCGAAACCGTCGCGGACCGCATCCCCCACCGCGGCGATGGTCAGCGTGCCGAACACGGAAGCGCGGGCGGCGCGGAGGGAACGGAATCGCGGCGAGCGCCGCACCACTCAGCGAAGGGGAAGACAGTGCCGAAGGTAGTGGTCGGAGTGAGCGGGAGCCTGAGCTGCCTGACGGCTCTCCACCGGGCCGCTGCCGAGGCCCGACTGCGCCGGGCGGACCTGTGGGCCGTCCTGGCCTGGGAGGCGCCCGGCGGGAGATCGGCGGCCGCTACTCCGCCCACGTATCGGCCGTGGCCCAGTGCCGAGCGACGGCCGGCGAGCGGCTGCGCGAGGCGCTCGGCGCGGCGTTCGGCCCGGAGCGACCGGAGTTCACGGTCCAGGGCGTCACGGTCTGGGGCAGCCCGGGCGCGGCTCTCGTCGACATCGCCCAGGACCCCGACGACCTCCTCGTGGTGGGCACCGGAGCCCGCGGCCCGCTGCGCCGCCTCGTCCGCCGTTCCGTCGCCCGCTACTGCCACACGCACGCGGTCTGCCCCGTACTGGGAGTGCCGCCTTCCCCGCTCCTCGCCACCTACGCCACGACCCACCGCCGCAACCTCTGGCACATGCCGCTCGATCCGCGCGAGGCCGTCTGACCCGTCGTCAGGGGTGAGCGGAAGCAGCGGTCACCTCCCCGAGGTCGCGCTCGCCGCCCGGGGCCGGACGAACAGCAGGCCCGGCAAGCGGCTGAGATGCTTCGCTGTCAGCGGGTGACGGAACGGCGGACGAGGCGCCGGGAGGCGGTTCCGAGCGGTACTGATGCTGAATCAATGCAGACTTTCCTGATGCTCCATCAGGTCGATGGGTCGTGTCTGAGGTTCACGAGGCGGACGTACCTACGGAGAGGACTGGCTGCAGTGGAGTGACGGCCTGGCGGCGCTTCGGGACTGGACCGGGGTCTGTATCCGGCCTTCTCTGCGCGAGGTCGTCCTGACGGAAATGCGGGCGGCCGGTCTGCTGGACATGAACGACGCCGCGATCGACGGCCCCCACCTCAGGACTCTCGGAGGAGGGCGACCAGTCCCATCCGGAGCCGTCGGGCGTGGTCATGCGTTCTCGGTGGTGCGCGCGCGTCGCCGGACGGTCGTGGAAGTCAGCGCGCCGGCGACGAGCGCGGTGACGGCGAGGAGTACGAAGCCCCACGTGTAGTCGTGCGCGATGCTCTCGACCGTCCCCATCACCAGTGGCGGGAAGAAGCCCCCGAGGCCGCCCGCCGCCCCCACGACACCCGTCACCGAGCCGACGCGCTCGGCCGGCACGAGACGTGCGACGAGGGCGAAGACCGCCCCGGAGCCCGCCCCCAGGCCGGCGGCCATGCCGAGGAAGGCGGCTGTGCCGACCGGGACCAGCTCCGGCTTCGAGGCGGCGACGATCGCGCAGGCTGCCACGAGCGGGTACGACACCGCCAGTACGGGTACGGGATGGATGCGGTCCGACAGCCAGCCGCTGAGGGGCCGCACGGCGACCGCGAGGACGACGAATCCTGCGGTTCGCAGGGCCGCGTCGGAGTGGCTGAGGTCGTAGGCCCGGGTCAGATAGGTCGGCAGGTAGACGCTGAACGCGACGAATCCGCCGAAGGAAACGGCGTACAGGAACGCCAGTTGCCAGGTCGCGGGCGTGTGCACGGCTGCGATCGTGCGTGCCGTGAGCGAGCCCGTCGCCGTCGAGCGTCCCGGACGGTCGCGCAGCAGGAACCAGGCCGTCACGGCGTACACGGCGAGGCAGCCGGCCACGAGATCGAAGGGGAAGGCACGTCCGGCGGAGTCGGTCAGCTGGACGGTGGTGAACGCCGACAGGGCGGTGCCGCCCGTCCCGAGGCCGAAGACGCCGAGGGCGATGCCTCTGCGCGCCGGCGGGTACCAGGCGTTGACGAACGGCACGCCGACGGCGAAGGCCGTTCCTCCGAGCCCGAGGAGGAAGCCGCCCGCCAGCACCTCGGGCAACGAGTCGGCGAGATGCCCCAGGTACAGGACCGGCAGAATCGTCAGCGCGGCGACGAGGGGGAAGACGCGGTGAGCACCCCACCGGTCCGTCATCGCTCCGGCCGGAATCCGGCCGAGCGCGCCGACGACCACCGGCACGGCGACCACCAGGGACTGCGCGAACGAACTGAGATCCAGGTCGTCACGCAGCCGAGGGCCGAGCGGCGCGAGCAGCGACCAGGCCCAGAAGCAGAGGGCGAATCCGACCGTGGCCAGGAGCAGCATCTGCCACGGTCGAGGGGCATCGTCCGCGTGGGGCGATCTCTCGGTACGCCGGATCATGACGCCTCCTGGCAGCAACTCGCGTCGTCGACGCGGACGCCTGCTGGTTCCCCACGCTCGGCGAACGGGGTCCCGGCCCCAGGGGCCACTCGTCCCTTTCCGTGCCCGACCGGCGGCCCCGCGAGGCCGGTCGGCCCTGTGCGCCCGTGTGCCGGCCGGAGCGCCCTGCCCGACCTGCTGCCCGGCTACGGACCGGTGACCGGCCCTGACGCCCGCGCCCGCGCCGAAGCGGTCTGGCACCGGCCGGGTCCCGCCGACACAGGAAACGCGGACCCCCGAGATGTTCGAGGCGGCCCGGTAGGGGTGGCCGCGGGCCCTGTGGATCATCGGCGAGGACGTGTGCGTCACCGGCCCGGACAGCCGGCGCGTGGCCGCGGCCCTCGACGCCTGCCCGCCGGTGGTCGTCGACGAGCTGTTTCTGGGGGAGACCGCCAGGCACGCGGACGTCGTTCTGGCCGTGGTCTCCTGGCTGGAGAAGGACGGCACCTTCGTGAATTTCGACCGCCGCTTCCAGCGGGTCCGAGCCGCCGTACGGCCGCCGGGCGAGGAGCCGGACGCCGACCGTCCCCTCCTGCCCGCCACGGGACGCCGCTGGGCCCACTACGGCTCCGGCAGCATGACCCGGTACGGCGTGAACATCCTGCTCGACACCCACGGCCGCCTCGGCCTGCACCCCAGGACGCCGCGCGGTACGGCGTGCGGGACGGCACTCCCGTCCTCGTCCGCAGTCGGCACGGACAGGCGCGGCTGATCACCCGCGTCGGCCTCGACCTCGCGCCCGGAGCACAAGGTCACGGCGGTACGGCTCCGCCCCGCCGGTCCGGAGGAATGAGAACCGGCCCGCGATCAGTCGTGGGGTACGAGAACGACGGGCGCGCGGCTGTGGTGCAGTACGGCGTGGGCCACGCTGCCGATGTGGGGGCCCAGCACCGCGTGACGGGTGCGCCGGCCCACGACGACGAGCCCGGCGTCCCCCGCTGCCCGCACCAGTTCGAGGCCGGCCGATCCGATCACCACGCGGACCGTGGCGGTCACGTCGGGGAACTTGGCGCGCCACGACTCAAGGACGTCCTCCAGCGAACGCTCGATCTCCGGGGCCACGGTGGGCCGGATGTCCGGGACCATGGCCGGCCCGAGGGTGGCGTAGAGCGGAAGCCGCTGGGCGTGGACGACGTTCACACCGGTGTGTCGACGGGCGGCCTCCTCGAAGGCGAACTCCAGGACGGCGTCCGCGGGCTGTTGCGCGTCGACCCCCACCATGACGGAGCCGTGTGGCGAGGTGTCTCCGAGGGCGCGGACGAGGACGACAGGGCGCTCGACGGCACCGGCGACGGTCAGCCCCACCGAACCGACCACGTACCCGGCCACACCGCCCAGCGCACGCGACCCCAGGACCAGGAGATCGCCCTGGCCGCCCGCGGCGACGAGGCCCGGGACGGGACCCGAGGAGAGCAGCTCGGTGGTGACGGACAGACCCGGATGCCGTTCGCGCAGCGCGTCGGCGGTCCGCGCGAGCAGTTCCTCCGCCCAGGGCGCCTCGGACTCCTGAGCCACCCAGTGGGCGACGGAATCGGGCCACGGTTCATGCGCGTGGACCAGCCGGACGCCGGCGCCGCGCAGCACGGCCTCCGCCGCCGCCCACTCGGCGGCGGCCCGTGCCTGCTCGGTGCCGTCGACACCGACCACGATGTCCTGTGTCATGATCGTCCACCTCCTGGGAAGACCGGGAAGACGTCGTCCTTCTCGTACGCGAGCCGGGTGACGGAGACCGAGACCACTCCGTCGACCGTCGCGCACATGCGCTCGATCGCCGGCAGCATGCCCCGGTACGGCACCCTGCCGCCGAGCTCCACCCGGCCGTTCCGCACCTCGACGGTCATGCGGGCCGGATCGAGGCCGAGCGTGCCGCCGAGGACGTCCTCGGAGATCTCCCGGCGGATGTCGTCGTCCTCGCGGAGGAAGATCCCCAGCAGGTCCCGGCGGCTCACGACGCCGATCAGCCGGTCCTCGTCATCGACGACGACGAGCCGCTTGACGCCCTGTACCTCCATGAGGCGTGCCGCCTCCACCACGGTCCACTCGGGACGCGCGCACACCGGGGGAGCGGACATCAGCTCCTCCGCCCGCGTTCCCTCCGCCTTCGCCCGCTCCCACGCCTCAAGTCCCGGCACCGCGGGCATGTCTTCCGGGCCGGCGGCCCGGTCGGCGGTCTTCCGCAGCAGATCGCCCTCGGAGACGACGCCGACCACCCGGTTTTCCTCGTCCACCACCGGCACGGCGGTCACCCGGTGTCGCGACAGCATCCGCACGATCTCCTTGAACGGCGTATCGCCGCGGACACTCACCACCTCATGGGTCATCAGCTCGTCGATCCTGCGGTGACGCATCACCCGCTCCTTCCGTACGCGGCACGCAAAGCGTTCATCGGGATGGCTCCACATCCAGGGCGAGGTCGCCGTAGGCGTAGCCGATCGACTCGTGCAACGCGACGACTCCGTCGACGGAACGGCACAGTCGTGCGATCACGGGGATGTCGGCACGCTTGTCGACGCGGCCCGTCAGGGTGACGACTCCGTCGTCGACGGCGACCCGGACCGTGCCGGGAGCGAGACGCAGGGTGCCGGACAGGACGTCGTGCTCGATCTCGTCATGGATCGCGGTGTCGCTGCGAAGGAACGGCCGCAGCAGGTCACTGCGGCTGATGATCCCGACGAGGCGACCCGTCTCGTCGATCACGGGGAGCCGTTTCACCGCCTTGCGGTGCATCGTCCGGGCCGTCTCGACGAGGTTCCAGCCCGGCTGCGCCGAGACGGCCGGTGCGGTCATCAACTCGGCAGCCGTCTCCCCGTCGGGGAGCCCGCGTTCCCGGGACAGCAGCCGGACGCCGGCCCAGCGGCCCTCCAGATCGGGGAGTTCAGCGGTGGCGCGCAGCAGATCGGCCTCGGAGACGACGCCGAGCGGGCGCCGGTCCTCGTCGACCACCGGTACCGCCGAGATGTCGTGATCCGCGAAGAGACGTGCGATCTCCTTGAACGAGGTGGCGGGAGCGGCGGTGACCACGTCGTGCGTCATCACCTCGAAGACGGTGCGGTGCTGCATGACGCTTCTCCTTCGCCGGGCGGGCGATCTCCGTGCGTCCCACCCTCGTACGCGGCACCTCCTGACAGGAGTGCCGAACGGTCCCGGAAGGGGACCGTTCGGCACTCCTGTCAGGAGGAGAAGGACCATGACCGGGACCGGCGCACGACACCCGGACGAGCACCGTGCCGGGCTGTGGGCCCGCGTCGGCGACCGGCTGATCGTCGGCGGAGTCACCGTCGGGGACGAGGGGCGCGACGGCGAGACCGTCGGTCCGCACCACGCGGACGGCACCCCGCCCTTCGACGTCCGCTGGCCGGACACGGACCGGGGCACCCTGGTCTTCCCCGGCCCGGACGCGCGTGTCCAGCACTTCCCGGACCTTGGCGGGAAGGCGGCTACGCCACGGCCGTTGCTCCATGACCGCTTCCGCCGGTCAGGTGACCGCGGCGTGCCGGCCCGGCCGCGCGGCACCACGAATCCGCGCCGCCCGGCGCGGCCCTGCAGGGCCGGTGCGGGTGCTGTGAGGGGACTGCCGGGCCGAGGCCGGGACCGATCGGCCCTATCGGCCACCGTGACCCGGTGCGAGCGTGACAGCGAGCCACTCGCACTCGGAAGGCGGTGGGGACGATGGATTCGTCCGTGACGGGCCCCGTGGTGGTGGGCGTCGACGGTTCCGATGCCAGTCTCGCGGCGCTGGACTGGGCCGTCGATGAAGCGGTACGGCACGGATGGGCGCTGCGTATCGTGCATGCCTCTCTGTGGGAGCACTACGAAGGGGTCGTGCCGGCCTTGTCCACGGACCGGCCCTCCGGCCAGGTCCTCGCGGAGAACATCGTCGGGACGGCCGCGGAACGGGCCCGGCGACGTGCTCCCGCTCTCACCCTCACCGCGGACGTCCTCGCCGAGGACGAGTCCGGCGCGCTGCTCAGGGAGGGGCAGGAAGCCGTGCTCCTGGTGATCGGGTCGCGTGGACGGGGAGAGCTGGCCGACCTTCTGCTCGGGTCCGTCGGCCTCGTCGTGGCCGCTCGGGCCCCCGGCCCGGTCGTCGTCGTCCGTGGGGACGAGTACGCCCTGGAAGCGCGCCACCAGCGGATCCTGCTGGGCATCGGCGACCACGACGTGGACGCCCCGGCCGTACGGTTCGCCTTCCGCGAGGCGGCTGCCCGGGGCGCGGACCTCGACGTCGTCCGCACCTGGCGGCGACCCGTCCATGAACCCGCCGGCCACCCGCTCCTCACCGGTGAGCCCGCCACGGCCCTGGAACACCGGGCGTCGGAACTCCTCGACAAGGCCCTGGAACCGATGGCGGACGAGTACCCCCGGGTCCGGCTGCGCAGAAGCACGGTCGAGGGCCCCGCGCACCGGGTGCTGACCGAGCGCTCCGCCGCCGCCGACCTGCTGGTCGTCGGGGCGCGCCGCCGGGGCGGCCTGGTCGGCCTGGAGCTGGGCAGGGTCGCCCACCGGGCCCTGCACCACGCGTCCTGCCCGGTCGCCGTCGTCCCTCAGCGCCGCCCCGGTCCCTGGGAGGGAGACCAGTGATGAACTCCGCCGCCCGACACCGTATGAGCGACCTCGGCCGCCGCGTCGAGTCCAGACGTTCCCGACTCGGCCTCTCCCGCGAGGAGGTGGCCGCGAGGGCCGGCTCCACGCCGGGCTACATCGCCCTCCTCGAAGAGCAACTGCCCACTCCCGGAATCGAGTTCCTGGTCCGGCTCGCGGACGCGCTCGACACGACTCTCCAGGACCTCACCGGATGCACCGCGGACCTCGCGCCCGGCCGAGGGCGGGCGGGATACCACGCCCACACGGACGAGATCGACGAGTCGGAGTGCTGGGCACTGCTCGACGACCACGGAGTCGGCCGTGTCGCCGTCATGAGCGGCGACGGTCCGGAGATCTTCCCCATGAACTACCAGGTCGTCGGCAGCGAAGTGCTGCTCATGACGGGGGAGGACACGCTGCTCGCGCGTGCGGCGGCTTCGGGCGCGGTGATCGCCTTCGAGGAGGACCGGGTGGACGAAGCCTTCAGCCAGGGCTGGAGCGTCCTTCTCGTCGGCCCCGTACGCAGGGTGTCGAACCAGGTCACGGCCCATGCACTCAAGCAGACCGCGTACTCGACGCCGTGGGCCGGAACGGAGCGGGACACCGTCGTCGTACTCTCCCCTCGCCGTGTGACGGGGCGGCGCGTGTCGGTGCCTGGCGCTCCTGGCGCCTCACCCGGGCCCGAGGGCTGACGAGCGCCCCACGGCACTTCTCAAGGGCACGACGACCGGCGAGGGACACCGAGCCGACGACGAAGCCGAGGACGCCACCCCACCCGCGCGGTCCGAGCACCGTCGGATCCGCCGCGCCGCCGCGGCGGTCAGCACCTCGGCCGCCCGGCCGTGGGCCCGTCCGGTGGGCACCTCCAGACGGGGGTGCTCCTTACGCTCCTGCTCCGCCGTCTCCGGCAGAAGGCTCTCGGCCCGCTCGACGGAGGGGCCGGGCAGGTCTCGATCAGGGCCGAACGGCCCATCCCGGAAGGACCACCACGGTGCCAGCGTGGAATCGCCCCTCCGGCCCAGCGTCCGGGCGGCGTACTTCGCGGGAGGAACCATGACCAGCGAGCTCCTCGTCCGACCGGACCTCGGCGACGTCATCGTGGGAGTCGACGGCTCACCCTCCGCGCGCACGGCCGTGCTCTGGGCCGCCGCAGAGGCGGACCGTCGGGGCCGTTCCCTGTGCCTCGTCCACGCCGCCGACACCGACCGGCGCGCCTATTGGAGCGATGCCGAGACGATGCAGGCGGTACGTGAAACAGCGCGCGACCTGCTGGCCGGCACCGCGACCGCGGTCCATGAGTGTTTTCCGGACCTGGTGGTCACCAGGCGACTCGTCCGCCGGGAGCCGGTCGCCGGGCTTCAGGAGGCCGCCGGAGACCGGGGGACGATCGTCGTGGGCAGCAGGGGCCTCGGCGGCTTCTCCGCCCTCATGCTCGGCTCCGTCGGTCTGGGCGTCGCGGCGCGTGCCGAGGTGCCCGTGATCGTCGTACGCGGGGGAGACGAGCGACCCGGAACGGGCTCGGTGACGGCGGCCGTGCACGACGCCGCGGACCTGGACCGGCTCCTGCTGGCCGCTGCCGAAGCCGAGGCCCGCAAGGCGGCCCTGCGCATCGTGAGCGTGTGGAACGCGCTTGCTCATGCCGGCAGTGTCGCGAGCATGCTCGACGACCTCGACGGGACCGCCCGTCAGCGCGTGCACGAGGTGAAGGCCCTCGCCGACCGGGTCCGCGCGGCCCACCCCGGGCTGATCGTCGGACACCACGTGGAGACCGGCACGAGCGTCCCGGGCATTCTGATCTGGGCGAGCGGCCACACCGATCTCCTGGTGATGGGCCGCGGCCGCCGCCCGCTCGGCGTCGGACCGTCCCTGGGGCGCGTAGCCCACGCGCTCATCCACCACTCCCGCTGCCCGGTGGAGGTCGTCCCCTCTGTCTTCGCCACGGAGGCCGGGCAGCCATGAGCGACGTCCTGGCCGGCATCGACCCCCGAGAACTGTCCGTCCCGGCCCTCGTCTGGGCCGCCGACGAAGCCGCACGCAGAGGTGCGAGGCTACGCATGGTCGTCGCCGTTCCCCCGGTCCACGACCGGTTCCGGTACGCCGCCGTCGCCCACCAGGGCTCCCTGCGCATCCGGGCCGAGTCGGCGCTCGCCAACGCCGAGGACCTCGTACGGGAGCTGCACGACGGGCTGTGGACCGCGACGGAGCTCGTCGACGGAGCCCCGGCGACCGTGCTGTGCGACAGGACACCCGGCGCGGCACTCGCCGTGGTCGGCTCCCGCCGCCCGGGCAGGGCCGCCGAGGTCCTCGGCGAGGGCTCGGTGTCCGTCCCGCTGGCAGCGCGCGCCGACTGCCCCGTCGTCGTGATCCGCGCACCGGAACACACGTCCGTCCACCCGCCGCTGATCGTCGTCGGCGTGGACGGCAGCAGGGACTGCGGTGCGGCCGTCGCCTTCGCCGCGGCGCAGGCGAGCCTGCGCGAGGCACGGCTCGTGGCGGCCTGGGCGTGGCCCCGTCCCCGATGGCCCACGGAGACGGGGCCGGGGACTGGCGGACCGCCGCCGACTGCTCGCGGAGTCGGTGGCCGGCTGCGCGGACCGCTACCCGGACGTCGATGTGGAACAGGTGATCCTGCGTGGACATCCCGTCGAGGAACTCACCCGTGCCTCCCGCGAGGCCCTCGCGGTCGTCGTCGGGCGCAGGGGCCGCGGGGGTTGCTCCGGCACGCGGCTCGGTTCCACGGTCCACGGACTGCTGCACCATGCCGCCTGCCCCGTGATCACTGTTCCGCTCAAGGGGACGGGAGCGACGGACGGTACCGCTTCCGGGGCCGACCGGCCCCGGTCCCGTACGGACCGACCGGCCCCGACGGGCTGACCCTCCCGGCACTGGGGTTCCCCCGCCCCCGGCGGCACGGTGGGAGGACCGGAACAGCCCGGACAGCGGTCCGGATCTCTCGGAGAGGTGAGAACGATGCAGCGGATCCGGATCAGTCGCCGCCCTCAGCAGACCCGCCGGCCCCACCCCCTCGACCTGCGGACGCCTTCAGGCCGCCCCCTCCCGTACTGAGAACGCGGACGGACGGCCTTGCCCAAGGAGCAGAACGATGACCGGAGACAAGGTGGAACGCAGGCACAGCCTCTTCCCCGACTTCAACGACTGGTTCAACCGTGAATTCCCGGGACTGCCCGGATGGCGCCCCGGTACCGCCGCCCACTCCATCCCCGTGGAGGTGTCCAGCGGTGTCGGCGCGTACGTGCTGCGGGCCGAACTGCCGGGGATGGACCCCGACGACTTCACCATCACCGTCGAGGACGACCTCATCACGGTGAGCGCGGAGCACAGCGAGAGCGAGGAGGACAAGGAGCACTCCGAGTTCCGCTACGGGTCCTTCCACCGGACCGTACGGCTTCCGGTGACGATCCCCGCCGACGGCGTCGACGCCTCGTACAAGGACGGCATCCTCACCATCCGTGTCCCGATGCCGGAAGAAAGGACCGGGACCCGACGGGCCATCCCCGTGCGCCGAGCCGATGACACCGGAGGGGGCGGGACGTCATGAACGCCAAGCGCGTCCTGGTCGCCTACGGCAGCAAGCACGGCGCGACCGCCGGCATCGCCGACGAGATCGGCAAGGCGCTCCGGGCGGACGGCATCGACGCGGTCGTCCTGCCGGCCGACACCGTCACCGACGTCAGCGGCTACGACGGGGTCGTCCTGGGCGGTGCCCTCTACGCCGGACGCTGGAACGGCAAGGCACGACGGTGTGCCCGGCGCAACGCCGGGCAACTCCGCGGCAGGCCCCTGTGGCTCTTCAGCAGCGGTCCCGTCGACAGCTCGGCCGAGCGGCGCGACATCCCGCCCGTTCCCGGGGTCGCGCGTCGCATGAAGAAACTCGGCGCCCGCGAGCACGTCACGTTCGGCGGCGCCGTGACCGCCGAGACGTCAGGGCGGATCGCCCAGTCCATGGTCCGTCACGGCAAGGGCGGAGACTTCCGGAACCCGACGCGGGTCCAGGCATGGGCCCATCACATCGGAAACGAGCTCAGCACCCCACACTGAGCGCACCGCTGAGACGTCCGGCGGGCGTACCGCCCCGGAGGTGTGCCGTGTTCCACCAGGAGCCGCCGGACCCAGGGACCACCGCGTCCCGCGCAGGCCGTGCTCTTCCCTCGCGTCTCCGCGCTCGGCGACGCCGTCGGCGGACGTCCGCCCCCGACTCCTCGCCGCCCTGGTCGAGGCGGAACGGCGGATAGGCGTCGGTCCTGAGGCTCGGGCAGGCGGCGACCCTCAGGACCCAGCGGTTCAGGCCGATGATCAGGGCGAACAGGCCCCGTGGGCAGCGCTCGGTGAACAGGATGGCGAAGAACGCGATCCAGAGGAAGAACAGCACGATCCAGTGGGGGATCACCAGGATCCATTTCACCAGCCACAGCCAGCGGGACAGTCCGCCGTCCAGTTCGGCCGTCACCTACCACCGGCGGGTAGGGCACGCACGGTGTATCCATGATCGTCACTTGCCCGGCAGGTCGTCTTCTGCGTACCGCAGCCGGTCGACGACCCCCACGACGCCGTCGACGCTGTCGCAGAGCATGACCAGCACGTGCCCGAAGCCGCGGCGCCGTACCGTTCCGCTGAGGACGACCCGCCCGTCCACGACCTCCACGGTGATCGCCGACGGGCGCAGCCTCAGCGTGCGGGTGATCACGTCCTCGACGATCTCCTCCTGGATCGCCCGGTCCCTGCGCAGATAGAGCTGGACGAGGTCGCTGCGGCTGAGGACGCCGACGAGCCGCCCGTCGTCGTCGACGACGGGAAGGCGCTTGACCTTGGCCCGGTCCATCACGCGGGCCGCCCGCACCACGCTCCAGTCCGGGCGGGCGACGAGGGCGGGGCTCGTCATGAGCGTGCCCGCCGTGCCGGGACGGGTCCCGGTGGCACGGTGACGGACCAGGTCCGCCTCGGAGACGACGCCCAGCGGCCGGTTCGCCTCGTCCACCACGGGCAGCGCGGTGACGTCGAACTCGTCCAGGAGCCGCGCGATCTCCTTGAAGGCCGTGCCGGGTACGACGCTGACGGCGGTGGGCGTCATCAGCTCCGCGACGCTCCGGTGTCTCATCGCTCGTCACCTTTCCACGCCCTGGGCGGTGAGCTCGCACCGCACGCCCACCACGCCTTCGACAGCGCCGGCCAGACGGGCCGCGACGGGGATGAGGCCGCCGTCGCGGACCGTGCCGGACAGTGTCACGACGCCGGCGTCGACCCGGACGTCGACCCCGCGCCGCGAGAGCGGGAAGAGACGCTCCACGACATCGCGGCGGACCTCGGCGGCGAGGTCGTCGTCCGGGCGCAGGAAGACCTTGAGCAGGTCGGAGCGGCTCACGATGCCCTGGATGGCGCCGTGCCCGTCGACGACCGGCAGCCGCTTGACGCGGTGGGCGGCCATGAGGCGGGCGGCCTGCGGCAGGGACGCCTCGGGGGTGATGGTGACGGCGGGCGAGGTCATCAGGTCCTCGGCCCTGCTGGAGCCGGCCTTGACCGTCGCCCCGGGGCGACGCATCTGTTCGATGAGGCCGAGGCGGTGCTCATGGAACTCCTCCTTGAGGAGCAGGTCCGCCTCGGAGACCACGCCGACGACACGGCCCTCGCCCTCGACGACGGGGACGGCGGTCACCTTCCAGCGCTGCATCGTGGTCACGATCTCCTTGAAGTCGGCGCCGGGCAGGACGGCGACGACCTTCTTGGTCATCACGTCGGCGACGGTGAACGGCCGACTGGTCATGGCTCTCTCTCCTCACCGGGCGTATGCGAGGGCTCCCGCCCCCGCGCGCGGCATGACGTCGTCGATGAGACGGCCGCGGGTCGAAAGGAGCCGGCGAGCCATGGTCGCGGCGACACATGCGAACACCGCCTCACCGACGGACGGGTCCTCCGCGCAGAGTTCCCTCACGGCCGGGGCGTCGAACTCGAGGGCGCGGACCTCCGTGGCCGCCGTGGCGCCGAGGTGCCAGTGGTGGGGCGGCATGATCCAGGAGCAGCCGAGGAGGGCGCCGCCCACGAGCGTGTCCACGACGGCGTTGCGGCGCCCCGGGACATGGGTGTCGAGATCGACCCTGCCGGTTTCGATGATCCAGAACCGGTCGGCGCGCTGCCGCTCGTGGAAGATGCGCGTCCCGGCGGCGAAGCGGACCGGACGGGAGTGCTCCAGGAGCCGCCTCCGTGCCTCGGGGGAGAGCTCGTTCAGCAGCGTCCGCGTGGTGGTCATGATGTCCTCCAGCCCTTCCCTCACAGACTCGCCCCGGCCGGGTGGTGCCGGGAGGGCCGCGCAGGTCACACCCGGGGGCCCGAAGGGCCCGGGTCAGCGGACCAGGACGGCCTCGCCGGAGCGGGGGACGACGGCCGTCCAGCCCAGCTCGTGGTCGATGCGGTCGCGCAGTGCCTCCGACGCGGCCGGTTCGCCGTGCACGAGGTAGGTGGTGTGCGGGGGCGGGGCGCCGCGCAGCCAGCCGAGGATCTGTCCGGCGTCGGCGTGGGCCGAGAAGTGCGGTACGTCGGCGACCTCGGCCCGTACGGGGACGTACTCGCCGAACATCTTCAGCGTCCGTGCCCCGTCCACCAGGTCCCGCGCCCGGGTGCCGGCGGCGGCGAAGCCGACGATGACGACCGCGTTCCGAGGGTCCGGGAGCAGCCGGTGCAGGTGGTGCAGGACCCGGCCGCCGGTGGCCATGCCGGCCGAGGAGACGATGACGGCGGGTCCGTGCGCGCTGTTGATGTCGATGGACTCCTGGACGGTGCGGGCGGCGAGGAACGGCGCGGGGCTCAGGGCGGCCTCGCCCCGGTCCAGGATCTCCGGCCGCAGTTCGGCGGACCGTTCGCGTACGGCGTCCCGGTACACGTCCAGGGCGGCCAGCGCCATGGGGCTGTCCACGTACACCGGGACCGACCGGGGCAGCACGCCCGTCTCGCGCAGGCGGGTCAGCTCGTGCAGGACGACCTCGGTGCGGTCGATGGCGAAGGCGGGGATGACGACGGTGCCGTTCCGCGTGAGGGTCCGGCCGACGACGGAGGCGAACTCCGAGCGTCCGGACTCCTCGTCGTGACGGCGGTCGCCGTACGTCGACTCCATGAGCAGCACGTCGGCGCCCGAGAACGGCTCCGGTGGCAGCAGCAGCGGGTGCCCCGGCCGTCCCAGGTCCCCGGAGACGGCCAGTGCATGGCCGTCCTCCAGCGTCAGGTGGGCCCAGGCGGAGCCGAGGATGTGCCCGCCGTGGTGGAGCGTGAGCCGGGTGCCGGCCATGATCTCCACCTCTTCGCCGACCGGGACCGGGTCGAAGAACGCCATGGTCTTCTCGACGTCCGCGTCGTCGTAGAGCGGCTGGGCCGGACGGTGCTTGGACCAGCCGTGCTCGTTCGCGTGCCGGGCGGCCTCCATCTGGAGCCGTGCGCTGTCGCGCAGCACGATCCCGGCGAGCCGGGCCGTGGGGCCGCTGCTGAGGATCGGGCCCCGGAACCCCTGCCGGACCAGGCGGGGCAGGTAGCCGCAGTGGTCCAGATGGGCGTGGGTGACGACCACGGCGTCGACGTCGGCGGCGTCGCGGGCGAACCGCTCCCAGTTGCGCCGCCGCAGGTTCGCGAAACCCTGGAAGAGACCGCAGTCGAGGAGGATCCGCGCATGGTCGCTCTCGACCAGGAACTTGCTGCCGGTGACCGTGCCCACGCCGCCCAGGAAGCTGAGCAGCGCCGGGCGCGGGGGCGTGGGAGTGGGGTTCGGGGCTGCCTCGGACATGGCCGTCCCTCCTTCGGAACGTGTACCGGTCTCCACCTTCGCATCCGGACCGGGCCTGTCAGGGGGGCCGAGCGGGCCCCCTCGGGGGCCGACCGGCTCATGTGTCGCCGGAGGACTCAGCGGAGCCTGGTGGACGAGGACCGCAGCGACGTGCGACAGGAAGTGGGTGGGCGCCATGAAGGCACTCGTCTTCCAGGGGCCGGGCCGGATCGCCTGGCAGGATGTACCCGACCCGGTCATCGAGGACCCTGCCGACGCGATCGTCCGGGCCGACGCCGCCACCATCTGCGGCACGGACCTGCACATCCTGAAGGGGGACGTGCCGGAGGTGACCGCCGGACGGGTCCTCGGTCACGAGGCGGTCGGCACGGTGGTCGAGACCGGAGGCGACGTCCGCACGGTACGTCCCGGTGACCGCGTCCTGATCTCCTGCATCACGGCCTGCGGCCGGTGCCGCTTCTGCCGTGAGAGCCGCTACGGACAGTGCCGCGGCGGAGGCGGCTGGATCCTCGGACACACCATCGACGGCACCCAGGCCGAGTACGTCCGGGTGCCCTTCGCCGACCTGTCCGTCCATCCGCTGCCCGACTCGATCGACAGCTCCGACGCCGTCCTGCTCGCCGACATCTTCCCCACCTCCTACGAGGTGGGGGTGCTGAACGGCGCCGTGCGCCCCGCCGACACGGTCGTCGTCGTGGGCGCGGGCCCTATCGGCCTCGCCGCCATCGCCACCGCCGGGTTCTACAGTCCGGGCCGTGTCATCGCCGTCGACCTGGCCGAGTCGCGGCTGGCCGCCGCCCGAGCCCTCGGTGCGGACGCCACCGTGAACGCCGGGGAGGAACCGGAACAACTCGTCGCGGACCTGACCGACGGCTTCGGCGCCGATGTCGTGATGGAGGCCGTCGGCGTCCCGGAGGCGTTCGAGATGTGCACGCGGATGGTCCGCCCCGGGGGCCGGGTTGCCAACATCGGCGTCCACGGCAAGCCGGCGGTGCTCCACCTCGAAGACCTGTGGATCAAGGACGTCACGATCACCACCGGCCTCGTGGACACCTCGTCCACACCCCTGCTGCTCCGCATGATGGCCGCGGGACGGCTCCCGTCCTCGTCCCTCGTCACCCACCGCTTCGGGCTGGGGCAGATGGAAGAGGCGTACGACGTCTTCGGGCGAGCGGCGGACACGGGCGCCCTCAAGGTCGTGCTCGGCGGGGCGTAGGACACGCCAATGACCGGCCCCCACCACCGTCCGGCGCGGAGCACTCCGTGGGCGGCCGAGCCCCGGATCCCGTCGGCTCCGCGCACTCGTCCTGGACACGGACGGCGTGCTCCTCGACTCGGCGGGTCTGCACGCGGAGGCCTGGAAGACGGCGCTGGACGCCTGCCTGGAAGCTGTGGCGGGTCAGGAACAACCGCCCTTCGACTCCGACGCGGAGTACCGCCGGTTCGTCGACGGAAGACCCCGCTACGACGGGGCGGCGGCCTTTCTCACAGCCCGAGGCCTTGGACTCCCGGCGGGAGCGCCCCGCGACCCGCCCGGCTGCGACACCATCTGGGCGGTCGCCGCCCGCAAGGAGCAGGCGTTCGTCGACCGCCTTCGCACCGAAGGCGTCCCGGCCTTCGGTGACGCCCGGCCCGCCCTCGTCGCCCTGGGCGCGGCGGGCGTGCAGTGCGCCGCGGTATCGGCCTCCCGGCACGCCCGGGCACTGATCCGTGCAGCCGGGCTCGCCGGTCTCCTCGCGGTGATCGTGGATGGCGAGGACGCCGCCCGACTCGGCCTCGCCGGCAAGCCGGATCCCGCGCTCTTCCTGCGGGCGACCGCCCTCCTCGGCAGCCGCCCGCAGGAGACCGCGGTCGCCGAGGACTCCCTCGCCGGAGTCGAGGCCGCGCGTCGCGGCGGCTTCGGTCTCGTCGCCGGTGTCGACCGCACTCCGCTGCGGAGCGCGGCCGGTCCCCTGCGAGAGCAGGGTGCCGACCTGGTGGTTCCCGACCTCATGACACTGATCCGGAGCATATGGGGCGAGCGCGGATGACCACCGGCTGGGTATGGAGGTACGACCGGTACGTCCCGGAACGAGAGCCGCTGGTCGAAGCCCTCTGCACGCTCGGCAACGGCCGGTTCGCCACCAGGGGCTCCGCTCCCGAGTGCACCGCCGGGACCACGCACTACCCGGGGACCTACCTGGCCGGCGGCTACGACCGGCTCACCTCGGTCGTCGCCGGCGAGCGGGTCGAGAACGAGGACCTCGTCAACCTTCCGAACTGGACGCTCCTGCGCTATCGCTGCCTGCCGGACGACGGGCCGGCCGGAGACTGGCTGACGCCCGACGCCGCGGAGCTGCGCCACTACGACGTACGCCTCGACCTGCGCGCGGGTGTGCTCACCCGGAGCCTGTTCTTCGAGGACGCACGCGGGCAGGGTCTGCGCGTCAGCCACATCCGCCTCGTTCACATGGGAGAACCCAGCCTCGCGGCACAGTGCACCCTCTTCCGCGTCTACGGCTGGAGCGGCGCCGTCGAGGTGCAATCCGTCCTGGACGGCACCGTCACCAACGCCGGAGTGGAACGCTACCGGCACCTCGACGGGCGTCATCTCACAGACCACCGGACCGGATTCGAGCCCGACGGTGTCGCCTGGATCTCGTGCCGTACCGTCGACCCGGGTATCAGGATCGCCATGGCCGTGCGCACGGTCACCCACCCTGCGCGGCCCGCACGGAAGGCGGCCACCAGGACCGGCACCGTGCAGACGTACCACCTGCCGGTCGTTCCCCGCCGCTCAGCGATGGTCGTGAAGACCCTGGCGCTGCACACCTCGACGGACTGGCCTGCCGCCGGCCCGCTCTCGGCGGCCACCGACGCGATCGCTCGTGCTCCTTCCTTTCCCCGGCTGCTTTCGGCCCACAAGGCGGCCTGGCAGCGCGTATGGGAGCAGGGTGAGCTGCACGTGCCGGGGGAGGCGGGCCGCATCCTGCGGCTGCACATGTTCCACCTGCTGCAGACGCTGTCCCCGCACACGGCGGACCTCGATGTGGGTGTGCCCGCGCGCGGACTGCACGGAGAGGCGTACCGGGGGCACGTCTTCTGGGACGAGCTCTTCGTCCTGCCCTACCTCGACCTCCACTTCCCCGAGGTGGCCCGGGCGCTGCTCATGTACCGGCACCGTCGGCTCCCGGCGGCCCGCGAGGCGGCCCGCCTCGCGGGCCGGCAGGGAGCCATGTACCCCTGGCAGAGCGCGAGTTCAGGACGGGAGGAGACCCAGGCCTTGCACCTCAACCCGCGTTCGGGCCGCTGGCTGGCCGATCATTCACGGCTCCAGCGCCACGTGGGCTCGGCCGTCGCGTTCAATGTCTGGCAGTACGCGCAGGCCACCGGCGACCGCGGATTCCTCCACGCCGCAGGGGCGGAGATCCTCCTCGAGGTCGCCCGCTACTGGGCCGGGGCCGCTGACTTCGACCCGGCCCTGCGGCGCTACCGGATCCGCGGGGTCGTGGGACCGGACGAGTACCATGACGCCTATCCCGATACGACGGTCCCGGGCATCGACGACAACGCCTACACCAACGTGACGGCTGCCTGGGTGCTCGCCCGTGGCCTCGACCTGCTCGGCGAACTGCCCGAGGCCCGTCGCTCGGAACTGGCGGAGCAACTGTCGCTGGACGATGGCGAACTCACTCGCTGGGAGGACGTCTCCCGCCGCCTGTACGTTCCGTTCCACCAGGGCGTGGTGAGCCAGTTCGAGGGATACGGAGACCTGGCGGAGCTCGACTGGGAGGCGTATCGGACCCGGTACGGCGACATCCGCAGACTCGACCGGATCCTGGAGGCCGAGGGAGACACGGTCAACCGCTACCAGGCGTCGAAGCAGGCCGACACCCTGATGCTCGGCTACCTGTTCCGGCCTGATGAGCTGTACGGCTTGTTCGGCGGGCTCGGCTACGCGCTGGACGACGAGATGTGGCGTGCGACCGTCTCGTACTACCTGCGGCGCACCAGCCACGGTTCGACGCTCAGCAGCCTCGTTCATGGCTGGGTACTGGCCCGGCAGAAAGGCGCCGACGCCTGGCGCTACTGCGAGGAGGCCCTGCTCGCTGACGTGGCCGACGTCCAGGGCGGCACGACCGGAGAGGGCGTTCATCTCGGTGCGATGGCCGGCACGATCGACCTCGTCGAACGCGGGATCACCGGTCTGGAAACGGGACCGGAGGGGCTTCGAGTGGCTCCAGTGGCCCTGGCGGAGATCCCGCGGTTCACCTTCACCCTGTGCGTCGGCCGTCATCGAGGGGTTCGCCTGCGGATACTTCCCGGTCGGCTGGCCATCCGGGTCCCCGCCTCGCCCGAAGGCCCGCTCGCCGTCGTGCTCCCCGGTGACCGGAGGGTCACTGTCGCACCCGGACAGGAGCGCTGGCTCCGTCTGTGAGAGGGGGTTCAGTCGAAGCTGAGCACCTCGGAGACGGGCCGGCGCGGCGTGGCCCGGCCCCCGGTGCCGTAGCCCAGGCGGAACACCATGTGGACGAAACTGATCGTCGAGCCGGGATCGCGTGCGTCGAAGCGGAGTTCGGGCCATTCCAAGGGCTGGGACATGAGGGAGGTGGCAAGACCGTCGAGGGTGGCCCGCAGAAGGACGCGTTGCATGGCCTGGCCGGCCTTCAGCCATTCCTCCGGGGTGTCCTCGGCCGTGCCGAGCAGCGCGATCTGCGGGCTCTTCTCGAAGCGCGCCGAGACCCGGCCGGGCACCTGGCGGGGCGCGCCGAAGTCCCGCACGGGGGAGGTCACGTCGTACTGCCGGGGGCCGAAGGCGTACGCGGGGATGCCCTCGGTGCCAGGCCCTTCCCCGGCCGCGCCCGTGCGGGTCCAGGCGGCGATCTCCGCGCGTACGGCCTCGTCCGCCGCCTCGAACAGTTCGGAGGCGTGGACGAGATGCATGACGGTGTCGGTGTGCCAGTCTCCCGGTACGACGAGCCGGCAGCCTTCGAGGAGGGCCGCGGCGCGCAGTCCGTCGATCACCTCGGAGGGGATCCGTTCCTCCGTGAAGGGGAAGCGGCTGGTGTGCCGCCGCGCGAGGGCGGGATGGAGCACGCCCAGTTCGTCGTCGGCGTCGTCGGGACCGTCGAACCGTACGTCGGCGAGATGCCAGGGATCGTCGGGAGAGGGCAGCAGTCGAACTGCCGGGCGCAGGGACCGGTGCGCGGCGGCGACCCGCAGATTGAACAGGGCGGCGCCACAGCCGAGGTGGAGGGCGCGGTGGTCGGGGTCCCCGTGGGGCATGGCGCGAGCGTCGTCGCCGTGCAGCTCGATGATGCCGGAGCCTGTCTTGGCGACGAACTTCCAGGGCTGTGCGTTGTGCATCGAGGGAGCCGTGACGGCGTCTTCGATCAGCGACGTCACGAGCGGTCGGGTCAGAGCGGTGGTAGACACGGTTCGTCCTGTCTGCGGTGAGTCACCAAGAGATGTCGTGCGGAGTCCGGGTGGGCGAGCTGAGGCGCGTGTCGTCCTCGAGGGAGGACAACCGGTCCACGACTGCAACGACGCCGTCCACGCGCTCGGCCAGTCCGACGAGCATCAGGGTCTGACTCCGCCGCCGGACGCGGCCGGCGAGCGTCACCACGCCATCGAGGACGTGCACGTCCACCGTGTCCCCTGGCAGGTCCATGGCATCCGAGAGGACTTCCTCACGGATGCGGCGCCGTATCTCCGCGTCCGGGCGGAGGTAGACACAGAGAAGATCGCGGCGGGTCACGATGCCCACCAGTCGCTCCTCCTCGTCGACCACGGGAAGGCGCTCTACCCCTCGGCGCACCATCAGCCGTGCCGCGTCCGCCACCGTCTCCTCGGCGTGCACCGTGACGGCCGGGGTGGTCATCAGGTCCCGCGCGGTGAACTCGTGGCGGGCCAGAAGGTCGCTCTCGGACACGACTCCGACGACATGGTCGTCTTCGTCCATGACGGGAACTCCGCTGATGTCGTGCTCGGCAAGCATCTTCGCCACCTCCCGGAACGATGTCACGGGGGTTGCGGAGACCACATCGTCGGTCATCAGATCGCCGACCTTCATGTGCTTCATCGCCACGCCTCCTGTTCGGGGGGGTCGGACGGTGCGCTGTCCCGCGTCACCCACCCTCCGACGCACACTCCGGGGCGGCGAGGGCCGAATGGTCCACCGTCAGGACCGAACGGTCTCGTCACCGCAGGCTGCGGGCTCTGCCTCGCCCGGGTGGGACGTTTGGCCCCGTCATTGACCCCAGCGGCCCTCCAGCTGCCCGCGACCGGATGCGAAGGTGAAAGCAGCCCCTCGGACCGCGTGAGGAGGAGCCATGGACGCATCCACTGCCCGTCCCGGCCTCGGCAGGGTCGTCGTCGGCGCCGACGGATCACCATCCGCGCGGACGGCGGTGATGTGGGCGGCGGCGGAGGCCGTCCTGAGGGGCGGCACTCTCTACCTCGTCCATGCGGCGGACACGGACTCACCAGGCCCGTTTCTGTCCCAGGCAGAGATCCTCAGGAGTCGGCAAGCGGGGCGGGAACTGCTCGACCGGACGGCCGAGGCGGTCATGGCGCGCCACCTCGAGCTGACGGTCGTCAAGGAACTCACCGACGGCTCAGCCCCCGAAGGTCTGCGCCGCGCTGCCGCCCTGAACGGCACGATCGTCGTCGGACACCGGGGCCTCGGAGGGTTCTCCTCGCTGTTGCTCGGATCGGTGGGACTTGAGGTCGCGGCCGGCGCCACTACGCCCGTGGTCGTGGTGCGTGGGGCAGCGGAGCCCGGCGTGGTTCTCGCAGCGGTCCGGGACGAACACGACGTGGGCTGCGCCCGTGCGGCGGCCCACGAGGCCCTGCTGCGAAAGGTGCCTCTGCGGCTCGTGCACGTGTGGGGTGCGGGGCTGTCCGCCGGCTCAAGGGCCGCCCCGCGTAACGGCGGCGAGGAGATCGCCCGCGATCACGTACGTGCGCTGTCCTCCGTCTCGGACCGGGTCCGGGAGGAGTTCCCGGAACTCACCGTGCACGCCGAAGGCCAGAAGAGCCGCAGCGTGCCCGGAGCTCTCGTCGAAGCGTCGCACCACGCCGACCTCCTGGTCACCGGCGGTCGACGGTCGCCCGGATACCTCGGACCGACCCTCGGCCGGACCACCCTGAGCCTGTTGCAGCACGCCCACTGCCCCGTGGAGCTCATCCCCCGGCAAGGGCCCGGACACGGGAGCACGTCATGACATGCACCACGGACCGCGGCGCCCTCGTGATCGGCATCGAGCCGGTCAAGAACTGGCACCTCGCCCTTGCCTGGGCCGCGGACGAGGCGCACCTGCGAGGAATGGACCTGCGCCTGGTCGTCGCCGTACCACCGCAGCACGACAGCCGGCATCTCGACGGCACTCCTCGTCACCTGGCACAGCGGCAGGCCGGCACCGAAGTGCTGCGTACCGCACTGGCCTGGGCGCGGGCCCGGCAGCCGGGCGTCAAGGCCACCTCCGCCCTCCTCGGCGGGGGCCCGGCAGGAGTCCTGGCCGCTCTGTCCCACGAGGCCGGCATGATCGTGTTGGGCTCCCGGCACCTCAGTCGTACCGAGGAGTTCCTGAGCGCCGGTTCCCTGGTCGTCCCGGTCACCGCGAAGGCGCACTGCCCGGTGGTCGTCGTGGGCGACGCGGAACACATCACGCAGGAGACGCCCTACCTCGTGGCCGGAGTCGACGGCAGCGACTCCTCACGGGCCGCCCTCGCCTGGGCCTTCGAGGAAGCGGACCTTCGTCGGTGCGCGCTGCGTGCCGTCGCGGTCTGGCAGCCCCCCGTCTTCTCCCTGCACGGCGGCGACACGCTGTTCCACGCCGAGCGCCGGCTGCTCTCCGAGACCACGGCCGGGTGGTCGCAGCAGTACCCCGATGTCCGGCTCACCCACGAGGTGCCCATCGGTTCCCCCGTGGAGACGCTCGCGGACGCCGCCGAACACGCCCTCGCCGTCGTCGTCGGCCGTCGGGGACGGGGCGGATACACCGGCATGCGCGTCGGCTCCGTCGTCCACGGGCTGCTGCACCGCGCCCACTGTCCGGTGATCACCGTTCCCGTCGTGTGAGCCCGCGGTGACGACGTCAGCAGAGGCTCGCGCACTCGTGTCCGCCGGAGCGGCGACGGGCCTCACCGAGGCGGAGGCCGCTCGGAGGCTCGCCGACACGGGCCCCAACGAGGTGGCCGCGAGAAAGCCCGTACGGCTCCATCACCGGGTCCTGGCCCAGCTGACCGATCCGCTGATCATGGTGCTCCTCGGGGCCGTCGCGCTCACCCTCGCGATCGGTGACCATCCCGACGCGATCGTCATCGGGCTGGTCGTCCTCGTGAACACGACCGTGGGCGTGGCGCAGGAGATCCGGGCAGACAACGCCGTCGCCGCCCTCTCGGCGCTCACCGCGCCGCACGCGCGCGTGCGGCGCGACGGCGCCGTACGCGACCTCCCGGCGGCGTCGATCGTCCCCGGTGACGTCCTCCTGGTCGGTGAGGGCGACATCGTCGCCGCCGACGCCGAGCTCACCGAGGCGTCCGCCGTCCTGGTGGACGAGGCCATGCTCACGGGGGAGTCCGTCCCCGTCGACAAGGACCCGGGCACGACGCTCAGCGCGGGCACCGTCGTCGTGCGTGGCCGAGGAGTGGCCACCGTCACGGCGACCGGGGCGTCCAGCGCGCTCGGCCGCATCGCGACCCTCCTCGACGAACGTCGCGAACCGACCCCGCTACAGCGCCGTCTCGCCGCCCTCGGGCGCGTCCTCGCGGCCGTGACGCTCGCCCTGTGCGTCCTGGTCTTCACTCTCGGGCTGGTACGGGGCCTCCCGCTCGGCACCATGGCGGTCACCGCCATCAGCCTGGCCGTGGCGGCAGTCCCCGAGTCCCTTCCCGCCGTCGTCACCCTCGCCCTCGCACTCGGCGCCAGGCGCATGGCCGCCCGGCACGCCCTGGTGCGGCGGCTGCCCGCGGTGGAGACGCTCGGCTCCGTATCCGCCCTCGCCATCGACAAGACCGGCACCCTGACAGAAGGCCGCATGGTGGTCCAGCGGGTCTGGACACCGCGAACGAGCGCCGAGCTCACGGGCGTGGGGTACGAACCCGAGGGCGAGGTCCTGGTCGCCGGGCGGCCGGCGGAGGCGGACGAGCTCGAACCTCTGACGGACCTCCTGACCGTGACGGCCCTCTGCAACGACGCCACGCTGCGCCCGGCGGACGACAAGGCGTCAGACGGACGCTGGACAGCCCTGGGCGACCCCATGGAAGCCGCTCTGCTCACCGCCGCCGCCAAGGCGGGCTGCACGGAGCCGACGGAACTGTCGGTGACCCGCCCCCGGATCGGGGAAGCGCCCTTCGACAGCCTCCGCAGACGCATGACCACGTTGCACGCGGCCGGGGAGGGCCGGGTGCTCGTCTGCCTGAAGGGCGCCCCGGAAGCCGTACTCGACCCGGCCGTACTTATCGATCCTCCGGACGCGCTCGCGGCGGCCCGCCAGGAGGCCGCGCGCCTGGCAACCCGAGGCCACCGCGTCCTCGCAGTGGCATCGGGCATGCGGGACGACATCCCGAGCACGGTCACCGCGGCGGAAACGGGGCTCACGCTTCTCGGTCTCGTCGCGTTCAGCGACCCGCCCAAGCCGCACGCCGCCGCGACCCTCGCCTCCTGCCGGGCGGCCGGCATCACCCCGTCCTGATCACCGGCGATCACCCGGCGACGGCACGGGCGGTGGCATCCCGTGTCGAGCTCCTCGGCGACGGCGGCGAGACGGAAGGCCGAGTCGTCACCGGGGCGGACGTCGCCGAGGGGCGCGTCGCCGACCTCACCTCGGTCCGCGTCTTCGCCCGCACGGACCCCCAGCAGAAACTGGAGATCGTGGAGGCGTGGCGTGCCAGAGGCGCGGTGACCGCCATGACGGGCGACGGGGTCAACGACGGCCCCGCGCTGCACCGGGCCGACATCGGCGTCGCCATGGGCGCACGCGGCACGGAGGTCGCCCGGCAGGCCGCCGACCTCGTCCTCACCGACGACGAGCTGTCGACGGTCGTGGCGGCAGTCGAGGAGGGGCGGCGCGTCTACGACAACATCCGGCGCTTCCTCGTCTACGGGATGGCCGGCGGCGCCGCCGAGATCCTGGTCATGCTCATCGGCCCCTTTCTGGGACTTCCTCTGCCCCTGCGAGCGGGCCAGATCCTGTGGATCAACCTCCTGACGCACGGCCTCACCGGCGTCGCCATGGGTGCCGAACCGGCCTCCCCAGGTGCGATGCGACGACCGCCACGCCCCCTGGACCAGCACATCCTCGGCGCAGGTGCCTGGCAGCGCCTGCTCGTCCTCGCCGCCGTCGTCACGGCAGCCGCCCTCGGCGCGGGACTCGCCGCCCGGGCACTCGGCCTCGCCTGGCAGAGCGTCCTCTTCCTCGCCCTCCTCGCCGCGCAGCTCGGAGTCGTCCTGGGACTCCGAGCCCGGCTGTTCACCCGGAAGAACCCGTTCCTCCCCCTGTCCGTCCTCGCTTCCGCGCTGCTGGGTCTGGCCGCGCTGTACGTACCCTTCCTGAGCTCGGTCCTGGAGACCGAGCCGCTCGGCCGGGCGGGCATCGGCCTGGCCGCCGCTGGTGTCCCCGCCGGGTTCTTCGCGGCGCGGCACCTCCGCACCGCCTTCCACGGGACGCGTTCGGCTGGAGCATCCGGAACACCGGATCTACCGTGAAGGGGCGCCCGTCGTGCGAGTACCGTGCGTTCGACGTGCCCGGAGGTGACGATGGAGCACGAGGGGCCGGTGCCGGCGGACGGCAGGCTTCCGCGGCTGCGGCTCGACCAGCTGCTCGACGAGCTCCAGGCACGCATCGACGAGGTGCGGGGCACCCGAGACCGGCTCAACGGGCTGCTGGAAGCCGTCATGTCCGTGGGCAGGGAACTCGACCTGCCCCAGGTGCTCAGGGGCATCGTGGAGGCGGCCGTCACCCTCGTGGACGCCGAGTACGGCGCTCTGGGCGTCATCGGTGACGACCGGAAGCTCTCCGAATTCGTCCCCGTCGGCATCGGAGACGACCTGCGGGCGCGGATCGGCGACCTGCCCTCCGGGCACGGGCTGCTCGGTGAGCTGATCCGCAACCCCGAACCGCTGCGGCTGCCCGAGCTGTCCGAGCATCCTGCCTCGTACGGCTTCCCGCCGCACCATCCGCCGATGCATTCGTTCCTCGGCGTCCCCATCCGTGTACGGGACGAGGTGTTCGGCAACCTCTACCTCACCGAGAAACGAGGGGCGGCCGACTTCGACGCCGAGGACGAGGCCGTGGTGACGACCCTGGCCGTCGCCGCCGGCATCGCGATCGACAACGCCCGCCTCTACGAGGAGGGCAGGATCAGGCAGCGGTGGCTCGCCGCGAGCTCCGATCTCACCAGCGCCCTCTTGTCCGGCGAGGAGGAGACCGAGGTCCTCGACGGGATGCTGGAGCAGGCGATGGACATCGCGGGCGCCGATATGGGGGTGTTCTACCTGGTGGGCGCCGGCGGTGAACTCCGGGGCTCGCTCGCCCGCGGTGAGGGGGCCGAGGCGCACCGGGGGGTCGTCCTGCCGACCAGCGAAGGAACCCTGGCCGAGGCCGCCCTCGCGCAGGACGGCCTGGTCACGGTCGTCGACGTCGGGAAGGAGCCGCGCATCAGGGTGCAGCCCGAACGGTGGGAGGGGTTCGGACCGGCGGTGGCCGTCACGGTCGGTACCAAGGAGCGACTGAGCGGGGTGCTGATCCTCGCACGGCGCCACGGGCGCCCCGCGTTCACCGGCCCGGAGATCACCGCTCTCCCCGGATTCGCGGGACAGGCGGCACTGGCGCTCGAACTGGCCGACCGCCGCCGGGACGCCGAGCAGGTGAGCCTCCTGGAGGACCGCGACCGGATCGCCCGAGACCTCCACGACCTCGCGATCCAGCGCCTGTTCGCCACCGGTATGACGCTGCAGAGCGCCCGCCGCTTCGTCGAGCACCCGGAGGCCGTGGACCGACTGACCCGGGCGATCGACGACCTCGACGCCACCATCAAGATCATCAGGTCGACCATCTTCGGCCTGCGGGAACACGACACCCCAGGCAGCAGGCCGAAGCTGAGGAACCGTGTGGTCAAGGCGGTGGACGAGGCCGCGGGCACGCTCGGATTCGCCCCTGCGCTGCGCATGGAGGGCCTCCTCGACACGGACGTGCCGTCCGAGGCGGCCGACCAGGTGATCGCGGTCATCGGTGAAGCGCTCACCAACGTGGCCCGGCACGCGCGAGCCCGGCGGGCGGAGGTGGCGGTCGTCGCCGACGACGGGATCCTGACGGTGACGGTGAGCGACGACGGCATCGGTACGGCCTCGGGCGGTGCCCGGAGCGGCCTGCGGAACCTGTCCGAAAGGGCGGACCGGTTGGGCGGCAGCCTGTCCGTCCACGCGAGAGCGGAGCCGGGCAGCGGCACAGTGCTGGAGTGGAGGGTCCCCCTGCCGGACGAGCGGGAGTGAGCCCCCCCTACTTCTCCCCGGAGCCGTGCTCGTGCGCCTGCGCGGCGATGACGGCGGCTTGCACGCGGCGTTCCACGCCGAGCTTGCCGAGCAGCCGTGAGATGTGGTTCTTGACGGTCTTCTCCGACAGATAGAGCCGCTTGGCGATCTGCCGGTTGGTGAGCCCTTCGCCGATGAGGTCCAGCACGGACCGCTCCCGCTCGGACAGTACCGCGAGACGTTCGTCCTCCGGCGGCTTCGCCGCCTCGGGATCCCGCAGGGAGTGCATCAGCCGGGCGGTGGTGGCGGGATCGAGCATCGACTGCCCCGTGGCCACGGTCCGTACCGCCGACACCAGGTCCGACCCCTTGATCTGCTTGAGCACGTAACCCGCCGCTCCCGCCATGATCGCGTCGAGCAGGGCGTCCTCGTCGTCGAAAGAGGTCAGCATCAGGCAGGCCAGATCAGGCATGCGCGAGCGCAGCTCCCGGCACAGGGAGATCCCGTCGCCATCGGGCAGTCGTACGTCGAGAACGGCGACGTCCGGGCGCAGCGCGGGCCCGCGAGCCAACGCCTGGCCGACCGTCGACGCCTCCCCGACGACCTCCATGTCCGGCTCGTCGTCGATGAGGTCGTGGAGCCCCCGGCGGACGACCTCGTGGTCGTCCACGAGGAAGACCCGCGTCGGTGCGGCGGCTGTCGGCAGATCGGACATGGCGATCCCTGCGGTCGGTGAGCTGGTACCCGTCCTCACAAGGATTGTCCGTCATGAAGCGCCCGCATGGGCACCGAGCTCCATCCGGACGTCGACGACACCCTCCACCGCCCGCACGGCGCGGGCGAGCAGCGGCACCAGCGACCGGTCGGCGAGCACGCCACGAAGGGTGGCCACGCCCTCCCGTACGGAGACCTCCAGCCCTGCCGGAGCGGCCGACTCGTCGAGGACGGAACGGCGGATCTCGTCCTCGATCGCGCCGTCCGTGCGGAGGAACACCTTGAGCAGGTCGCTCCGGCTGACGACGCCCTCCAGCATGCTCATGCCGTTGACCACGGGCAGCCGCTTCACCTTCCGCGTGGCCATGATCCGTGCCGCCTCGGCGAGCGTGGCGTCCGGGTGGACGGTCACGGCCGGGCTCGACATGAGCTCGCCCGCCCGCAGGGCCCCGGCCTTGACCGCCTCGTCACGTCCGTCCGGGCGAGGCTCATCGAGCCGGAACTCCTCCTTCGGCAGCAGGTCCGCCTCCGACACGACTCCGACGACACGGCCTTCCCCCTCGAGGACGGGAAGGGCACTCACCTTCCACTCGTGCATGAGCGCGACGATCTCCTTGTAGGGCGCGTCGCGGCCGATCGCGATGGCCGTGTGGGTCATGACGTCGCTGACGGTGTAGTGCGAGGCAGGCATGACGTTCTCCTGGGCGGACGAGGGTCTACAGGCCGCTGCCGTGCGGGGCGTACAGATCGAGCAGTCGCGTACGGGCGGACACGAGGCGGCCGGCGAGCATCTGTCCGACGAGATGCCCGAGTGCGGATCCGAGGCCGGGGTCGGCGTCCATCATCATGCGCACGGTCACCGCGTCGAACTCGTACGCCCGCACACGTGTCATGGCCTCGGCCCCGAAGTGCCAGCGATACGGGGCGAACAGCCATGACCATCCGAGCAGCTCACCCGCGTTCACGGTGTCGATCACCGCGGGCCGCCTCCCAGGCACCCGGACGTCCAAGGTGACCGTTCCCGTACGGAGGACCCAGAAGCGCTGCGCGGGACCACCTTCCTCGAACAGTCGGGTGCCTTCGGGGAAGTCCACAGGGCGGGCGCACCTCATCAGCCGGTCACGCTGGTCGACGGACAGAGCCGCCGCGAGCCGAGGGGGAGCAAGAGAGTCCATCGAAGAACCTCCTCATCGTGTCCGCGTCCAGTCTCCGCCTCACCCCACGGACGGAGGGAGGGCCGGATGGCCCTCTTCTCGTACCTCCTGGTCGCCGGTGAAAGAACGCACTTGTGCCCGGTGAGACGGAAGTCAGGTGCCGGACCCACCGGCCGGGATCGAACGAGGGGTGAGCCGTCCGGGGGCCCGGCGAACAACGAGGCAGAACGCGATTCACCTCAGCGGCCCGCCCGCCTGGCGAGGGCCGTGCCCGATATCGGAGTCCGAACTGACCGTGCTTGGTCCACGTGGCCTGACCCCCGCCAAGAGCTACTTCCTCGGCGTCATCGACATGGCCGTCGTGGCACGGGTGGGGCGGCCGGTGGTGCCGGTTGGTCCGGAGGTCCGCAAAGGGAGGCGTTGCCGACGATGCCATGCGGGTCTTCGCCCGTCTGTTCGTGACCCGTCACGCGGACGCACCCCACACCCTGCCCCACGGTCGAATCGCTGCTGTTCCTCGGCCCGACCCGGCCTCACCCGGACGGAGCGAAGGGGAAGTCCACGGACGCCCGCGCCTCACCGTCCGCAGCGACGGTGAGGAGGGCGTACCCCGGCAGAGAGATGATCCATCGATGCGCCTCGGTGGCCCCCAGGACCATCGCCGCCGTCGCGTACACATCGGCCCACAGCAGTTCCGGGCCCGTCACGGTCGCCGCCAGCAGTCCGGTGGCCGGGGCCCGGGTGCGCGGGTCGACGATGTGCGCGCCACGCTCGGTCGTCCCCGAGGTGGCGACCGCGTGGTCCCGTCCGGCCACCACCGCCAGCAGCCGCCCCGGCCGCAGGGGATCGGCGATCCCGGTGCGCCAGACACCCGCGGGTCCCGGCGCGCCGCCGACCCGCACGTCCCCGCCCGCGTTCACGCACACGTCGGTGGCGCCCGCCTCGTACAGCACCCGCCAGGCCCGCTCGGCGGCCCAGCCCTTCACCAGACCGCACGGATCCGGCCGTCCGTCCGCCCAGGCGTCGAAGGCGCCCCGGGTACGGCTGTGCGCCCGTTCGCACAGTTCCAGTACGTGGCGAACCTCGGGCGGGGCGTCAGCCCGGCCCAGCTCGCCGCGCCGCAGCCGGCTGACGGCGCTGTCCGGCAGGAACGGGGAGTACACCCGGTCGGCCTCGTGCAGCAGCGCCACCGCATCCGCCAGCGCTGCCCGCAGCACGGGCGTCGGCCGGTGGCGCAGGGTGAACGAGACCACGGTGCCCATCACCGGTTCGGCGTGCCGCCACGGAACCCCACCCGCCCCGGCCCGGTCACCCATGGGCCTGGTCCAGCGCGCTCTGCAGGGACCGGATGTAGCCCTCGCTGGTGTAGGTGGCCCCCGACACCGTGTCGATCTGCGCGCTCTGCGCGGTCAGCGTCTCGCTGGTGAGCATCGGTACCGCGTAGCCGGCGATCTCCCGGTCGCGTTCGTTCTCCGACGGTGTCCTGACCGCCACGGCCTTGGTGATCCGCCCGCCGCTGAGCGTGACGCGCACCTGCACCGGCCCGTACCGGGTGTCGACGGAGTCCCCGGTGTACGTGCCCGAGACCGGGCCCCCGGAGCTCGTACCGGAGGATCCGGGTCCGGTCGGGGCGACGGCGACCGGCGGGACGGCCGGATGGTGCGGTTTCAGGGCGAGCAGCGAGCAGATCCCGGCCGCGGTCGCGGCGACGGAGAGCAGTTGACGGCGCATCGGAGGCCCCCTCGGGGTCGGTCGGCGGAACAGGCGTCGGAAGCGGCGGGCCGGTCGGACGGCGCGTTCAGAGGGCGAAGGACTCGTGGTGGATCCTGCGGGCGGGCACACCTGCCGCGCGCAGTGCCGCCTGCGCCGCCGAGGCCCACTCGGGCGGGCCGCACAGGTAGCAGACCCGCTGCGCGACGTCCGGTACGAGACCGCGCAACGTTTCCGCGTCCAGCGACAGCCGGTAGCCGGCGGGGTGGCTCACGGAGTAGTACACGCGCGCGCCGCGACGGGCCGCGACGGTGTCGATCTCGTGCCTCAGCACCAGGTCCTCGGGCCGCCGGGCCCAGTGGACCAGCACCGGATCCTCCGGCAGCGTCTCGAACAGCACCCGCAGCGGGTGATGCCCACCCCGGCCGCAAGCAGCAGCGCGGGCCGCCCGCGGACCGGTCCGAGGTGAGTGCCCCGTACGGCCCTTCGGCCCATATCCGGGTGCCGGGACGCAGCGTGGCGAGGGCCGCGCTGTGGCCGCCCACGGCCTTGACCGTGATCCGCAGGCTCCGCCCGTCGGGGACGGCGGACACCGAGTACGGCGACGCGGTCCACCACAGCCCCGGGGACAGGAACCGCCAGCGGAAGAACTGCCCGGGCCGGACGGCGAGCTCGTCCATGCGCTCGCCGGTGACCAGCACCGACACCACGTCCGGGGACTCCCGCCGGACGCCGGCGACCCGCAGTCCGTGCCGCCGCGAAAGCCGCAGCGGCGTGAGCACCCGGAACCAGACGATCAGGGCCGTGGCCCCCAGGTACAGCACGTACCAGGCGACCCGCGCCGTCGGCCGGTCGAAGTCCGCGCCGTTAGTGACCTGGTGCCCGAAGGCGAGGAAGACCGCCGCGTACGTGAGCAGATGCAGGTAGTACCAGGTCTCGTGACTCAGCCGGCGCCGGGCGGCGCGCGCCGAGACCACCGCCGTCACCAGCAGGAGCAGCAGCCCGGCGGTCGCCTTGAGCATGTCCGGATAGTGCAGGACCACCCGGACGCCCTCGGTGACGGGATCCGTCCGGCCGGTGAGCGCGTAACCCTCGACGATCAGCACCGTGTGAGCCAGCGTCAGTCCGATCGTGTAGCGGCCCGCCGCCGCGTGCCAGCGGGCCAGCCGGTCGGTTCCCACCGTGCGGTCAAGGAGCGGTACGCGCGCCATGAGGATCACCAGCACCACGCAGGTGTACCCCGCGAGCAGACCGGTGATCCGGCCCGCCCCGGTGAACCAGCCGGCCGGACCCACCACCGAGGCCGTGTCCACCCACCACATGCCGAGCACCGCCGCGGCCCCGGCCCAGATCAGAGCCTGGACCGCGACCGTCACGGCGGTCCCCGATCCGGCGGTCCGACCGACACGGTGTCGACCGTCCGGCCGCGCGGTCCGCGCGACTTCCGTGCTCATCCGCTTCCTCGCCTTCGGTCCCGTGACGCCCGGCATGTCGCCAGGGCACGCCCACTGTGGTCCGCGATCCTGTGAGAAGTTTCTGAGCCGGGCCCGGGAGCGGGCTCGACGGCCCACTCCGGGCCGGCACCGGGCCAGGAGGCGCACGGGCGGGCGACGGCGACCTGTTCAGAGGAAACTCAGAGGAGGGTGCCGATCTCCGGCCCGGCGCCGTCCGGCATCCTGGAAGGACCATGAACCCATCGCCACGCACCGAGGTGCGCCGCCCCGACAGCACCCGGCCCCGGGTGCTGGTCGTCGACGACGAGCAGGACCTCACCGAGGTGCTGGCCGCGGCCCTGCGCGCCGAGGGCTGGCAGGTGCGCACCGCGGGCACGGCCGCCGAGGCCGGTACGGTCGCCGAGGACTTCGGCCCCGACGCGGTGGTCCTCGACTGGATGCTGCCGGACCACGACGGCCCGCACGTGCTGGCCCGGCTGCGGGCGGCCCGCCCCGACGTGTGCGTCCTCTTCCTCACCGCGCGTGACGCCGTCGAGGACCGGATCGCCGGCATCACCGCCGGCGCCGACGACTACGTCACCAAGCCGTTCAGCCTCGAAGAGGTACTGGCCCGGCTCCGGGGACTGCTGCGTCGGGCCGGGCTCGCCACCGGTGCGCAGAACAGCGGCCCATGCCTGGCCGTCGCCGACCTCGTCATGGACGAGGAGGGCCACGAGGTCACCCGCGGCGGCGTACCCGTCGACCTCTCCCGCACCGAGTTCGAGCTGTTGCGCTATCTCCTGCGCAACCCGCGCCGCGTGCTGTCCAAGCAGCAGATCCTGGAACACGTCTGGCGGTACGACTTCGGCGGGCGCGCCCATGTCGTCGAGCTGTACATCAGCTACCTCCGCAAGAAGATCGACGCCGGCCGCTCCCCGCTCATCCACACCGTGCGCGGCGTCGGCTATGTGCTGCGTCCCGAGCGCCGATGACCGCACAGCGCCCCCCGCACCCGTCGCGCTCCCGGTCGTGGCGGGTCCGCGTGCCGCGTGTCCGGCCCCGGCTGCCGCACTCTCTCCGCGCCCGGCTCACCACCGGACTCGTCGTGCTCCTCGCCCTCGGCAGCGCGACCGTCGGCCTGGTCACCGTCCTCGCGCTCCGCAGCTTCCTGGTCAGCCGCCTCGACCAGCAGATCGTGGCGGGCGGCAGTCGGTTCGCGGTCAGCCTCGAACACGAGGACCGGCCCGACGCCGACAACCGCGGCGACACCCGGGGCCAGGCCGACGGAACCCTCGGCGCCCGGCTGCTGGGCGGCCGGGTCGAACAGGCCGCTGTGGTACGCGACATCAGCGATGTCACGGTGCCGCTCACCGTCGAGGACGCGCGGGCGCTCGCCGCGGTGCCCCCGGACGCCCGGCCCCGCACCCTTCACCTCGCCCACCTCGGCACCTACCGGGTCGCCGCCTGGACGGGCGACGACGGGGACGTCCTGCTGTCGGGACTTCCCCTGCACCCCGTCGAGGAGACGCTGCACCGGCTCGCGGCCGTGGAGACCGTCGTGTTCGCGGTCGTCCTCACAGCGGCCGGGGTGACGGCCGCCGCCTGGACCCGGTTCTCTCTGCGCCCCCTCGAACGTCTGGCCTCGACCGCCGACGAGGTGACCCGGCTCCCGCTCGCCACGGGGCGGGTCGCCATGCCGACGCCGCTGTCCGGCACCCGGCCGGAGTCCGAGGTGGGCCGGCTGACCGGCGCGTTCAATCGGATGCTCGGCCATGTCGGAGACGCCCTGGACCGTCGGCACGTGGTCGAGGAACGACTGCGCACCTTCGCCGCCGACGCCGGACACGAACTGCGTACCCCCGTGGCCACGGTGCGGGCCCGCGCCGAACTCGTCCTGCGCAGCCACGGCGACACTCTGCCCGACGACGTCCGGCACGCCCTGGAACGCATCGACGCCGAGTCCCGCCGCATGAGCCTCCTGGTGGACGAACTGCTGCTGCTCGCCCGGCTGGACGCGGGCCGCAGTCTGCGCCGGGACGACGTGGACCTGACCCGTGTGGTTCTCGACACCGTGGCGGACGCGACCGCCCGGCACCCGGGGCACCACTGGGAGCTGGACCTTCCCGAGGAACCCGTTCACGTCACCGGTGACGACGACCGCCTTCACCAGGTCCTCACCAACCTCCTCGCGAACGCCGGTCGGCACACCCGGGCCGGTACCCGGGTCTCGGTCGCCCTCGCCGCCGATACCGAAGGAGTCACCCTCGCGGTCACGGACGACGGCCCGGGCATTCCCCGGACCTGCTGCCCGGCGTCTTCCACCGGTTCACCAGGGGTGACTCCTCGCGCTCCCGTGCGACCGGCTCGACCGGGCTCGGCCTCGCCATCGTGGACGCCGTGATCCGCGCCCACGGCGGCCGGGCGACGGTCGCCAGCCGACCCGGCCACACCCGCTTCACTCTGCGGCTGCCGGCGCGGCGTGAAGACGATCGCGTGTACGGCGACGGCGGCGGCGAAGCCTAAGGGCTTGCAGATCATTAACACGTTGCCTTGGTCTTCCCTTCGGGATCGCTGCTCTGGGCGAGGACCCGAGCCTGGAGGGGCAGGAGGGCAGAGGGCGGGGTGGTCGCCGGTTGGATGTCGACGCCGTGGGTCTTGAGGAGTTTCCTGATCTTCAGGAGTGTGCGGTGCATGGCTGTGCGGCTGCTGCCGAAGAGCACGGCGAGGGGTTCCGCTGGCAGGGCGATGTGCAGGTGGAGCACGGTGGCCAGGACCTGATCGGGGAAGTCGAGCCGGGGCGGGCGGCCGCGCCGGTCGTCCGTGTCCGGGGTCAGTGCCTGCGTGAGGTCGGTCAGTTGCTGCGGGGACATGCCGGTCAGTGCGGGGTCGGACAGCAGGGACTGGTCCCACTTTGGCGCTGGTTTCTGCGGGGCCCGGGCCGCCTGGATGGCCGAGGCTTGCTGGGGATGCCGGAGGTAGTTCCAGTCGCCGTGGAAGGCATGCCGGGTCAGTGGCAGAGCCGCCATCTCCGCGTCCCCGATCTGCACTCCGGTCGGGTAGGTGCTCAGGGCGGCGTCATTCTCGCGAAGCGCCCGGTTCGATCACGTGATACCCAGGGCGGTGAGGGGGCGGGTGGTGTCGCGGGCGTGATAGCGGAGACCAGCGGCGATGCTGGGGCGGTTGGTGAGCCGGAGGGTCCCGATGGCGAGGTTCCGCAGGGCGGCCATGGCCCGGGGTGCGGTGCCTGTCCGCACGTGCGAGGCGTCCTCTGCGTAGGTGACGTCTCTGACGTAGTGGATCTTGTTCTCGATGCCCCAGTGCTCCCGGACGCGGCGGGCAAGCTCGGCCGCGTCGGCCTGGTGCCCCGTCAGGCTGGTGACCGCGTAGACGCGTTCGAGGGAGACCTTGCCTGTGGTCACGATCCGGCGCCGCCGGACGATCTGCAGGACCTGAACGGCGTACGGGAAAGGGATCTTGGCCGTGGTAGCGGTCTTCATTCGCCGGATCTCATCGCGGCCGTGGGCGGTGGCACGGGTCTTGTCCAGCAGCGGCACGTCCCGCCAGGGCAGTTTCTTCAGCAGCCGGTGCAGGGTGGGCTGGTTGCCCTTGATCACCGCGATGTAGTGCGCCTGCTTGAAGTCCTCGCCCTCAACCTGCTGACCTGCGCGAATCGTTGCGCGAGCCCTGCTGAGCTGCAGGTTTGCAGCTTTCCAGGGCTTTCATGACGTCTCCGCTTTACGCGGTTGATTCTCCCCAGTCACTCCCCAGGGCAGCTCCATTCTCTCCAGATTCTCCCCAGCCCAGCCTGTTCGGGACGACGCCTTCCGCTGGTGAGGCCACGTCATCGCGCTGCGAGAAGACGGCTACACCCCGTCATCGGAACAGAGCCGGGATTCATGGCCCCCTGGTTGTCGACCGCGCTCGCAAACCATCCTGGGTGAGGCTCGTGCCCCTGGCCCGCGAGACAAACTCGTCCTCATTGACTACCCGTGACTGACGGCAAGCGGAAACCCGCTGCTCTTCCGCGGCATGGAGCTATCTCTGCCCGGCTTCCGTTTGAAGGTGGGCGGTCATGGCGTCGACGATGCACCCTTCTTGCTCAACCGGGTACCCGCGGGTCAGGCAGCCGTTGGCGAGCGCCGCAGCTGGGCTGGACAGCATGGAGCGGAGGTCGGCCCACACGGGACTGTCGGGGGGCCAGGGCTCTTGGGGGGTGTGCGTTGGAGTCATTCCGATGTCGCAGATCACGGATCGCTTCTGAGCGGTCTGGGTGAGGGAGTTCCAGATGGCGGTGGCGATCCGGGTTCCGCCGAGGTCTGCGTCTGGGGCGATGGCTATGTGTGCTGCCTGGTCAGCGAGGGAGGTGATGTGTGTGAGGATGTCGTGGCTCGGCATGCCGGCGTGATAGAGGATCGCGGGTGCCTCTCCGCTCGGAGCGAGCAACTCGGCTAAGGGTTGTCCCGTAAATGATCTTCTGGTTTCCCTGACATGGTTGGTCGCCCGCCGTGCGGCCCGCCCTCCTATCCGGCGAGGGCGAGGTTGTGCAGGCGGGCGATGCCGAGCATGGCGTGGTGGACGCCGTCGCCTTTGAGGCGGCAGTCGCGGAGGATCTTCCAGGTCTTCATGCGGGCGAAGAAGTGCTCGACGCGGGCGCGGACCTGCTTGTGGGACTTGTTGTGTTCCTCTTTCCAGGCTGGCAGTTCGGCCTGGCCGCGCTCGCGGCGGTGCGGGATGACGAGTCCGGTTCCCGGGTAGCCGCCGTCCGCGATCGTGGTGGTCTTGCCGACGGCGGCCTTGGCGCCGGATTCCTCCCATGCTTTGCAGTCGTTGCGGTTGCCGGCGAGCGGCCGGCCGACCACGACGGCCAGGCGGGTGTCGGCGTCGATGACGACCTGGTGGTTGGTGGAGTATCGGTAGTTCTTCGAGCGCTCGGCCACGGTGTGGCCCCGGGTGCCGTCCACGATGAGCACGGTGTCCTTGGCGAACCGCCTGCGGGGCCGGAACGCGAGCATCGGACCGAGGTGGTCGATGATGCGGTCCGCCGCCGACTTCGAGACCCCGAACAGCGGGGCGAGCTGCCGCATGGTGAGGTTCGTGCGCCAGTAGGTCGCGACCAGCAGGGCCTGGCCCTTGCGGACCGCGTCCGCACCCTCACGCCGCAGCACGGTCACCAGCTTGCCGAACTGTCGCGGGCTGAGCCCGGTGAACGGGGCTATCCAGGACGGCTCCAACGCCGTGATCACACCAGGCACGGCGAGATCGTCTCATCTTGATCAAGCTGCGGCGCCCACCAGCCTCTGGCGGGACACATATCGGTCGCCCGGACCGATTCGGCATGAGAGCCTCACGCCCGTGGCTACGGAAACCGAGGTAGGAGAGCTGTTGCACCAGCGCGGCTGGCGGACGGCATTCACAGTCGCTGAAAGGGTGAACGCGTGGGCCGCCCTGGTGAGCGCCGTCGAGCGCGGCTACGGCGACGACATCTACGAGTACACCAACGATCTCTACTGCCGAAACTGGCTACACGAGGCGTGGCTCCTGCTGGACGAACACATCGTCCAGCTCTGGACCCCGCAGATCAAAGCTCTCGACGACCGGTACAAGGCCGCGACCATCGACGACGACGGCCAAGCACTCGACCAGTTCCACCGGCTGCCCGGCCCCGACCTGTGGTGGTGGCGGCGACACCCCTGCATCCTCACCGGAGACCTCGGGAGTTCGCTTCGCTCGGCCGGTGCCATCGGCACCGACCCGGACACGGCATAACCCTCAGCCTCGTCGGATTGCGGGACAGCCCTTAGGGAGCGGCCTGCAAGGCTTCACTCGTCACGCTCGGTGACCATCAACCCTCGACCCTGGCTGTGGGATCGTTTCCGTGATGGCCGCAGAACTGCAGGTAGAGGCGGCGAGCGACCGCTCCCCAGTGCCGCGCATTCTCCCCAGATTCTCCCCAGAGGCACGCAATGCTCCCTATCGAATATTCGTGCTTGTGAAGCTGATCATGCTGTCCTGAGGGTCAGCTACAGCCAGTCCTTCCGCTTGAAGATCACGTACAGGCCCGTGCAGACTGCTGCCATCAGGACGATTGTGAAGGGATACCCAGCCGACCAGTGCAGCTCCGGCATGGTGTCGAAGTTCATCCCGTAGACCGTTCCCACGAGTGCGGGAGCAAACAAGATCGCCGCCACGACGAGATCGGCGAAATCTCCTCGGCCGTCGACCTCATGGCGGACGCGCTGCGGGAACGGCTGCGCGGCGAGCAGCGGTTCACCGCCGACGTGGCGCACGAGCTGCGCACACCGCTCACCGGTCTCGTCACCTCCGCGTCCCTCCTCCCGGAGGGCGAGGCCACTGACCTGGTCCGCGACCGGGTGCGGGTGCTGCACGGTCTGGTGGACGACCTGCTGGAGATCTCCCGCCTGGACGCGGGCACCGAGGAGGCCGACCTGCGACCGGTGCCGCTGGACGAGCTGGTGACGGAGTCGGTGCGGCGTACGGGGCTGGAGGCACGCATCTCGGTCGTCGGCCGTCCGGTCGCCGAGACCGACCCCCGGCGCCTGGACCGGGTCGTCACGAACCTGGTCGTCAACGCGCACCGCCACGGGGCGGCGCCGGTGGAGATCACGGTCGACGGGACGAGGATCGAAGTGCGCGCCCACGGGCCCGGCTTCCCGGCGGACCTGCTCGCCCACGGGCCGCAGCGCTTCCGCACGGGGCGGCGGAGCGCGGCCACGGTCACGGCCTCGGCCTCACCATCGCACTCGGCCAGGCCGGGGTCATCGGCGCCCGTCTCGACCTGACCAACACCGACGCGCCGCGCGGAGCCGTGGCCACCGTCGTACTCCCCGGCGCGGAGCACGCGTGACGGACTCGTGCGGCACATCCCGGCGCCGCGTGGGCGGTGATCGGTCCGCCCACGCGGCCCGGGGTGACCTCACAGCTGCGCGCGATCACCTCACGAGGGAGACACATGTCTCCCTCGTGAGGTGATTCCGAGCGCCGAGCGCCGAGCGCCGAGCGCCGAGCGCCGAGCGCCGAGCGCCGAGCGCCGGACGCCGAGCGCCGGACGCCGGACGTCGGCCACCGGCCCGGTGTGGGCGCCACACATGCCCGTGGTGGGCCGAGAAGCCCCGGAGCCTCCTGCGTGTCGTCGCCTTCGGCGGGTTCAGTCGGTTCGCGCTTCGGGGCACGGAGCAGCGCTGTGACGGCCGTGTTCCAGTCGACCTCGGCGAGTTCGGCGTCGGCGGGGACGAGCCGGTAGGTGCACTCCAGCCACTTGGCCAGGGGTGGCACGGGCAACTCGAAGAGAGCGGCCATGTCGCCGGAGGTCAGCCGGAGCCATGCGGTGGCCCGCTCCTCCACGCCGGACGGCCACATCCGGATGCTGCCGAGTCCGCTCATCGAGTGGAGCCCCTGCTGAAGGAGGTCGCGGCCGATGCGCCACTGGACGCTCGGGCCGCCTGAGACGGCGAACCGGACGGACACGGCCCAGGGAGCGTCCGGTGCGAACCGGAACTCCGCCCGGACGTCCTGCCGGGTCGTGAGGGTCAGCACGCGTTCGATGTTCAAGGTCAGGTGAAGGGGGCTGCCCGCCGTGCTCCGGCGGGCCTGCACTCCGGATCGTTCGCCGCTCATCTTGCGGATGGGTCCTTCTCTGTGATCTGGCGGAGCCTGCTCCGGGTCACTCTGTCCGGCGCGAGGGCGCCGTGCATAAGTAACTTGACCGTCAAACGTCCCGAGGGTGCTGCCGCTCGCTCGACACCGTCGGTCTCCCGGGTGTGCGGAGGCGGCGAATTCGGGTGTGGTTGTTTTTCGGCCAAAGCCGGGAACGCGATGAACCGGACGGTCGATCGCAACCGTTTCCCTGGTGTTCGCCCCGGACGCGGTGGGCGGGGATACGGCGCCCGCGCGGCGGTGCCGTCGACGACAGCCCGACGGGTTCGGGCGCCGCCGCACCCCGTACCGGAGCGGTATCTCAGATCCAACCGTCGTACATTCCGGAACCCCCGATGAAAGGGAATCATCGTGAATCTGATGAAGAAGGTCATGACCGGCGCCGGTCTGGCGCTGGCGGCGGGCTCGCTCGTCGCCTCGTCCGGGGTGACCGCTTCCGCCGCGCCGGCGGGCGGCGCCATCCAGCTGTGCTTGCAGAGTTACCTCAGCGGGCCCTGCACGTACGAGAGTTATTCCGTCCCGAACATGTCGTGGGCCAGCGAGGGGAACTTCCAGGACGACATCTCCTCCATCAGGAACTACTCGGGGAGCAAGTGGTGCTTCTGGACGGACAACGGCTACTCCGGAATCAAGGGGGAGTTCCAGAACAACTACACCTGGAACACCTTGAGCTATCCGTACGAGAACTCCATTTCTTCGGGTCGCCCCTGCTGACCTGACCTGACCTGACCTGATCAGATCTGATCTGAACGGCGGACCTCCGCCGGTCGAGGTGGCGCGGTGCCGTGTGGCCTCCGCGGATCCGGAGGCCACACGGCACGCGCGACCTCGGCGGACCGACGTCACCCTGCCCTCTCCTCTCCCCTCTCCCCTCTCCCCTCGCCGAAGCCCGAACCCGAACCCCCGGAGAACCCGAATCCACATGTGTGTCGTTCCTGAGGGCAAGCGCCCATGAGATCGCCCCGCCGCTCCACGTCGGCAGGTGCCGTGCTGCTCACCCTCCTGCTGTCGGGAGCCGCCACAGCTTGCGGCGGCCCGGACCAGAAAGGCGCCACGGCCGCCACGGCTGCCACGACCGCCACGGCCGACCCCGGCCCCCGGCACGAGCTCGCGTACAACCTGGAGAAGCTGCTCGCGCGCGAGGGCGTGACGAGGGCGACGAAGACTCCGGTTTCCCAGGGGGCCTCGTCGGCCGTGGCCGCTCTGGAACTGAAGAGCGGTACGGGAGACGTGCGCGTCCAGGTCGTCGTCAGCCGGCTTCCGGTCCCGGTCTCACCGCTGTATTCGGGCTGCCCCGACAGCGCGCTCCATCCGTACAGCACCTGCGCGGTCAGGAAACACCGAGGTGCCGATCTGGCGTTGGACAGGTCGCCGGTCGACGAGTCCGCACCCGGCGGCGCACAGCGCTGGACGGCCGCCCTCACGTTCGCCGACGGCCGGCAGGTGGTGGTGACGGAGGCCCCCGCCGACCGTACGCGGGGCAGGGCGGTCACGGGCCGGGGGCTGCCGCTGACCTCGCGGGAGCTCACCGACATAGCCGGATCGCCCACCTGGGACCCGTTCCTGGCCGCCCTGTCCCGGCCGGACGGCCGGCCTGATCCGCGGGTGAACCAGACGGCACCGGCCCGGCGGATCACCGAGACCCTGACCGGGCTGCTTCCCGGAGCGCTGAAGGTCGCCGACCGGGGAGGTCAGCTCGGATACGGTCACGTCACCGTGGACGACGGGCGCGGCAAGTGCCTGGTCGCGGTGACCGTGCAGAGGTGGAAACCCGGTGACTCCACCATCGAGGACCTGTTCTCGGCGGCGGCACGGCTCCCGGACGGCACGCGCATCACGACCGGTCGCTCAGCGCCGAAGAACGGCGGCAAGGGCGTGGTCGAGTGGCGGGTCGACCTGCTGGGCCGGGACGGTCTGCGGGTGGTGGTCAGCGAACTCAACGCCAGCGCCTACCTGTTGCCGGCCACGCGCACCACCCCGGCGGTGAGCCTGGACCGACTGACCGACCTGGTGCGCGGCAGCGCGTGGCGCGAGGTGGCGGGCGCGGCCCCTTCCTGACATCGCCAGGCTGGTGAAGGCCCGTCCCGCCGTCCCCCTCCTTGCTTTAATGAGCGTTCCAGAACAGGGAGCGCCGGGGGACGGGTGTGAGCAGGACCGAGTTCGGGCGTCTGCTGCGGGAGGCACGGAGGCGCTCGCTGCTGACGTTGGAGAGCCTCGCGGAGGCGTCGGGGGTGAGTGTCCGGGCGATCGGCGACATGGAGCGCGGGCAGAGCCTGCCGCGGCAGGCCACGCTGAGCGAGCTGATGGACGCCCTGGAGCTCGACGAGGAGGAGCGGCGACGGTTCCTCGAAGCGTCCGTGCTCCGCGCCGAAGGGCATGCCGGGCGGGTGCCGCGACAGCTCCCGCCCGATCTGGCGGTGTTCCGAGGCCGCACGCGGGCACTGGAGACCGTGCGGGAGTTCACCTCCCGGACCGCCGACCGGGGCGGACACGTGGTCGTCTCGGCGATCGGCGGGATGGCGGGGGTGGGCAAGACGGCCTTCGCCGTGCACTGGGCGCATCGCGTCGCGGACCGGTTCCCCGACGGACAGCTCTATGTGAACCTGCGCGGCTTCGAGGACGCCGCGCGTCCCCTGGACCCGGAAGAGGCCCTGGGCGGGTTCCTCCATGCCCTCGGGGTGCCCGACAAGGACATTCCTCGCGGCACCGAGAAGCGCGGCGCCCTCTTCCGGGAGCGGACCGCGTCCCGGAGGCTCATCGTCGTACTCGACAACGCACGCGACGAGGAGCAGGTCAGGCCGCTGCTCCCGGCCTCGGCCGGGTGCCTGACCATCATCACCTCGCGCAGCCGCCTGGCAGGCCTGGCCACGGGGAAGGCGCACAGCTGGTCGGCCTCGACGTGTGGACCCGTGAGGAGGCGCTGGCAGCGCTCTCGCGCGCATCGGCGAGGACCGCTGCCGGACGGACCCGAAGGCCGCCGCCCGGCTGGTGGAGCTGTGCGGGCACCTGCCGCTGGCGGTCGCGATCGTCGCGGCGCAGCTGAGCGCGATGCCGCAGCTCCCCTGCGCGTGGCGGTACGGGACCTGCGGGGACCGCACCGCTGCTGGACGCGCTGTCGGCCGGAGCCCGGCGCGGCGACGTCCGGACCGTGTTCTCCTGGTCGTACCGGGCGCTGCCGCCGGAGACGGCCGTGCTCTTCCGGCACCTGGCCCTGCACCCCGGCCCGTCGGTGTCGGCGGCGGCCGCGGCCTCCCTCGCGGGGATCGGCGTACCGGAAGCCCGGCGGCATCTGCGCCGGCTGGCCTCGGCGAACCTGCTGTCGCGGGACGCGGAGGGCGGGTACGTCCTGCACGACCTGCTGAGGGTCTACGGCGTCGAACTCGTCGAGGCGGAGCAGGACGACGGCCTGGGCGCCCGGACCCGGCTGCTGGACTATCTGCGGCACAACGCCCAGGCGGCCAACCGCTTCCTCGGGATCACCGTGGCGGAGGAGGACGTTCCGTTGGCCGACGGGGTGGTGAGCGTCCCGCTCGGCACCCGTGAGGAGGCGCTCGCCTGGTTCCGCCAGGAGGAGGCGACCGTCTCGTCGGCCCTGCGTTCCATGGACGATCCTCGGCTGCTGCGGTTCCGCATGACCCTCACGCGGGACTGGGTGAGCTACTACTCGCTCATGGGCCGCTGGAGCGAGGAGATCGCCGCCAAGCGGATCGGCCTGGACGCCGCGCTGCGGTTGGACGACCCGGCGGCCGTCCTCCAGAACGCCTCGCACCTCGCCCGTGCCCTGGCGGAGACCGGGCAGGCCGCCGACGCGGACCGGCACGTCGAGCTGATGCTCGGGCAGCTGCACCGGCTCGGCCCCGTGGAGCGGGCGGTCACCGAACGGACGGTGGGATGGGTCCGCGGCCGGCAGAAGCGCCATGACGAGGCCCTGCGCCACGCCCGCAACGCGCTGGAGATCTTCCGCGCGCTGGGGGACGACCGGGCCGCGGCCCGCGAGATGAACGCCGTGGGCTGGTACCTCGCCCTGCTCGGCCGGTACGAGGAGACGATCGCGCTGTGCGAGGAGGCCATCCCGCTGCTGCGGCGGGACGAGAACCTCCGTATCGAGGCGGCCGCCTGGGACACCATGGGCTACGCCCGGCACCGCCTCGGCGACCTCGGCGGCGCCGTCGCCGACTACCAGGAGTCCCTGCGGGTCTACGGAGAGGCCTTCGACGACTACAACCGGGCCGAGGTGCTCGAACACCTCGCGTCGGCGCAGCAGGAGCAGGGCTCCCTCGCCGACGCACGGGCGAGCTGGCTGCGGGCGGCCGAGCTCCTGAGCGCGATCGGCAGCCCGCACGCGGCCCGGATGTGGGCCAACGCGGACGCGCTGGACGCTCCCGGAGCATCCTCGGAGCACCCCTGACCTCGCCTTTCGCGGGCGCGGCAGGCCGTACTCGCCGCCGTCGGCCACCCGCAGCCCCTCCCCGCGGAAGGCAAGCTGCATGCGAACTGCCTGGCCCCGCGGACCCCGCTCCGGTGGGATGGGGTGACAGGTGAGCGCCGGCCCCGGCCCGGCGGGAACGCTCGCCCGGGAACAGGGGCAGTGATGAACGACACGCGGACCAGGCTCTCCCGCCGCACCGGAGGTGAGGCGGGGACCTCTTCGTCGCCGCTGGTGGCTCCGCTCCCCCGGCCGGCGGCGGACCCCGGGATCATCGGCCGCGAGGCCGAACTGCGGGTGCTGCGGGACCTTCTGCGCGCGGCCGCGGCGCACGGGCGACCCGGGTGGTGCGCGGTCACGCCGGCTCGGGCAAGTCGGCGCTGCTCGGGGCGGCGGTCCGGGCCGCGACCACCGCCGGCCTGCGGGTGCTGCGCGGCGCGGGCGTCCGGGGCGGGGAGCCGTCCGCCCTCTCCGGGCTGCGGCAGATCCTCCGGCCGGTGCTGGGCCCGACGGGCAGGTCCCTGAGCGGCGGGCGGTCCGGCGCGCTGGAGACGCTGCTCGCCGACGGCGCCCCGTCCCCGGCGGACCGCTCACGGCTGGCGTTCTCCGTCCTGGAGACGCTGGAGGCGGTCGGTACGGAGCGGCCCCTGCTCGTCGCGGTGGACGACTGGGACGCGCTGGACGAGCCCAGCCGCGAGGTGCTGTCCTTCGTGGCCCGCCGGACCAGCGGCTCCCGGATGGCCCTGCTGCTGACCGCGCGACCGCACCGCACCCGCCTGGCGCCCCTGGACGGCCTCCCGGAACTGCGGCTCGGGCCGCTCACGCCCGACGAGTCCGCCCGCCTGCTGGCGGCCCGCCGTCCGGGCCTGGACGTCCGGCCGTGCGCGAACTGCTGGGGACCGCCGCCGGCAACCCCTGGCCCTGCTCGAACTCCCGGCCCGCTCCGAGGACCCCTCGCCCCACGTCCCCGTCTCCTCCGACCGGCTGGCCGCCGCCATGGCACCGGGCGCCGCACACCTGCCGGCGGGAACCCGGGACCTGCTGCTCGTGGCCGCCCTGCACCCGGCGGGCGACCTGCCCCTGCTGCTGTCGGCCGCGTCACGGATCGACGGCACCGAACTGGGTTTCACGACGCTGGAACCCGCCGAGCGCGAGGGCCTGGTGGAGTGCGACGGAACGCGGCTGCTCTTCGGCCACCCCGCGACAGCGGGCGCGATCGTGCACGGCACCGACCCGCGCCGCGTCCGCACCGCGCACGCCGCCCTGGCGGACGTGTCGGCGGAGGGTTCGACGCGCATGCTGTGGCACCTCTCCCAGAGCGTCGAGGGACACGACCCTGACCTGGCCGGCCGTCTCGAATCCGCGCACCGGCACGCGCTGGAGCAGGGTGAGCCGCTCATGGCCGTACGGCTCCTGCGGCGAGCGGCCGAACTGCACCCGACGCCCGGGGAGCAGGGCCGCTGCGCCCTGCGGACCGCCCAGCTCGCCCACTCCCTCGGCCTGGAGGGCATGACCCGCACCATGGCGCACCGCGCGCTGAGCAGGCCGCTGGGCCCCTGGGCGTGCTGTGCGCCGAGGCGCTGGCACGGACCGGCGGCACGCCGCTTCCGGCCGACCCCGCCGCATGGCCCGAACCCGACGGCCCGGCCGAACAGGTCGACGGGCTGGAGCTGGCCCGGATCACCGCGCCCGCCCTCGTGGGCGACCATCCACGGGCCGGGGCGCTGCTCGCCTTCCTGGACGGGATGCCGGACCGCGCGGACGACCCGCGGCTGTTGCTGGCCATGGCCACCGCCGGCCCGGTCCGCCGGGCCGCGACGGTCCTCGCGGGCGTCCACGCGGTCCGGAACCTGGCGGATCTGCCCGTACGGGACCTCCAGTACCTGGGCGAGGCGGCACTGGCGGCCGGGGACCCCGTGCGCGCCGTGGACCTGTACCGACAGGCCGAGCGCCGCCACCGCTTCCACGACGCGCTCGACCAGCTGCCCCCGTCCTGCTGAGGCAGGGCCTGGCGCACCTGGCCACGGGCGACTGGGGACAGGGCGGCCACGCGCTGCGGCGGTGCGTGGAGCTGGCCGAAGCCCACGGCCAGGACCACCACGCGGCGGCGGCCCGCCTGCTGGAGAACCTGCTCCGGGCGCTGCGTACCGGTGGCGCGGTCCCGCCCGGCACCGTACGGGAACGGGCGGCCGCACGGCGCTCGGTCCGCACGATCGACGCGGTGCTGGCCGTCGGCGCGGCCCGCGCACAGGTGGAGAGCGGGGACCTGGAGGCCGCCCATCCCACGCTGTCGGCCCTCTTGGACCGCCCTGAGGTCAGCGCGGCGGCCATGTTCGCGCTGGTGGCGTTCGCGGAGGCCGCCGAGGCCGCGAACGCCGCCGCGGAGGCGAGGGCCGTGCTCGACCGGCTCGAAAGCGCCTGGGCGCGGAGTGCGCCCCGACGCGGCCGCCCGCTTCACGGTCGCGCGCGCCGTCCTCGCGGACGACCACGACGAAGAGGAACTGTTCGAGCGGGCGTTCGCCCAGGACCTGACCGGACGGCCCTTCCTGGAAGCACCGCTGCGGCTGGCCCACGGACGGCGCCTGCGCCGCCGACGGCAGTTCGCCGACTCCCGGACGGCCCTGCGGCAGGCGGCGGCCACCTTCACGATGATGGGCGCCGAGGCACGGGTCGCGCGGATCGCCGCGGAACTGCGCGCCTCCGGCGAACGGCCGGAGACCGGCGGCGCGGGCGGGCCGACCCCACCGCACCGCGCGAGCTGCTGACCCCGCAGGAACTGCGCGTCGCCGAACTGGCCGCCCGTGGTCTGTCCAACCGGGAGATCGGCGACCTCCTCGGTCTTTCGCCGAGGACCATCGGGGCGTACCTCTACCGCATCTTCCCCCGCCTCGGCGTGACGGCGCGGGCGCAGCTCACCGAGGTCCTGCGGGAGCACCGGCGGCCTGAGGCGGCCGGCGCTCACTCCGTCCCGGCGGCGAACCGCGCCGCGAGCTCCGCGCGGGACGCGACGCCCAGCTAGGGAAGATCTGGTACAGGTGCGAGGCGACCGTGCGGGGGGACAGCCGCAACTGCTCGGCGATGGCCCGGTTGGACAGACCACGGGCGGCCAGCCGCGTGATGGTCAGCTGCTGCGGGGACAGCACCTGGGCGACGTCGTCCCCGACGCCGTCCGCGCCCTCCCCGGCGGCCCCGACCGATGCCGTGCGCCCCGTCGCCCTCAGCTCGGAGGCCGCCTGGTCCGCGCGCGACCGCACCCCCAGGGCCCGGAAGACGGACTCGGCCGTGGCCAGGGGCGTACGCGACGCGGTGACCTGAGGCCGTCGCCTGAGCCAGGCCCCGTAGCCGAACCGGGCCATGCCGTGCAGCAGCGGCCACCTCTCGATCCCGGGGGCCAGCGCCCGCAGATGGCGGCTCTCCGCCTCCTCGTCGGGGGCGATGGCCGCTTCGGCGTATGCCAGCATCCGTTCCACCAGGGGCGGGCATCCCGATTCCGTCAGGGACACGAGGTGCTGGACGACGGACCTCGCGTCCTCCGTCTCCCCGGCGGGGAACGCGGCCTCGGCCAGGAAGACGACCGCCCAGAAATCCTCGTAGGCGTACGGCCCCGACGGCCCGGCGAACAGCGTCCGCAGCCGGGCGTAGGCCTCGGCGTACCGGCCGGTGCCGGAGGCCGTCAGGGCACGGGCGAGCGAGGCGAGGTACAACTGCCGGTTCAGCCCGGTGCGCAGGGAGTACTCCTCGACCTCCGCGGCACACACGAGCGCCTGCTCGTGGTCGCCCTCCAGGGCCAGGACGACGGCCCTGGCGCCGGTGGCCCGGGCCACCCATTCGGGCTGCCCCGTCCGTTCGGCGACGGTCCTGCCCTCCTCGGTGAGGGCGTGCACCGCGTCCCACCGGTCGCCGAGCCAGATCTGTCCCATCGCCCGAGGCACGATGACCTGCGGCAGCCGCCCGTACCGGCCGTCGGCGCGGAGTGCCGCCTCCGCCTTCGCGTAGAGCGGGGCCGCCCGGTCGAGGTCGTTGGCGAGGTGGGCGACCTGGGCGATCAGGTTCGCCTCGTCCTCCTCCCTGAGCCCGGGAAGGGGATGCGGCTCCGGCGGCCGGAGGGCCGACAGGGGATCGGTCAGCGCCATGACGGACAGGTCGAGCACATCGCCGGGACCGGACCGCAGACTCTCGAACGCCTCGCGCACGGTGCGCCGTTCCTCGCGTCCCGACTGCTGCCACCAGCAGCGCCGCGCCGCCGCGTACAGGAGCTTCTGGGCGAGCACGGGGTCCTGCCCGGACACGGCGCGTGCCGCCTCGCACAGCTCCGCGATCCGCTCCCGGCCGACCACGGTGTTGCCCGGAATCAGGTCGTGCACCCACAACTGCAGGGCACGCCCGAGGGCGCCGAGCGCGGCCGTGTCGATCTGCCGTCCCTGGCGCAGCGACTGGTCCACCAGCCCGCGGTCGACGGCCAGTTCGGCGGCGCGCAACAACCGGTTCGCCTGGCGCTCGGGGTCGGGGGAGAGACGGGCCGCGCTCTCCAGGGCGGCCAGGGCCACCAGCAGGTCGGTGCCCGAGCAGGGCCCGTCGGCCAGGGACTCCAGCCGCTGGGCCAGTTCCTCGTCGGGGCCCGCCGTGCACCGGGCCGTGTGCCAGGCCGCGTGCGGGGCACTGGTGAGGCTCCGTCCCAGCGCCGCGTGGGCGGCCATGCGCCGGGACGCCGGCTCCAGGTGCAGGATCGCGGGGCGCACCAACGGCTGGGGGAAGAGCAGCCGCCGGTGCCCGTCCGTGCTCTCGCTGTCCTCGGTCACGAGCCCCCGGGCGGCCGACTCGGCGAGCCCGGCGCGCGCCTCGTGGCCGCCGCCCAGCAGCAGGCCGCTCGCGTCCAGGACGTCCCGTGCGACAGGAGAGGCGCTGAGCGCCGCGACGAGCAGGACCGTACGGGCCGGCTCCGACAGCTCCCGCAGGTCCTCCGCGTACGACTCGGCGAGACGGGGGGGCGCCGGCAGCATGCCGAAGCCCGCCTCGTCACCGAGCGGGCCGCTGCCCAGGGAGAGTTCGGTGAGGGCCAGCGGGTTGCCCCCGGCCAGGGTGAGGACGAGCTGCGCCTCCGTGTAACCGGTGGTCCGCCCCGCGCGGGCCAGGAGGGCACGGGCCGGGGCATCGGGCAGGCCGTCGAGCGGGGCGGTGAGCAGATCCGGCGCCGACAGGGACGCGGATGCCGCGCGCTCCGTGACGATCATGCTCACACGTGAGGTCGCGCAGAGCGGGGCCATGGCGCCCAGGACATCGCGGCTCGCGGTGTCGAGCCGGTCGAGGTCGTCGACGCACAGCAGAACCGGTCCCGGTGCCGTGGCCAGCAGTCTCAGCGCGGCGGCCGCGAGGTCCGCCGGTGCCGGAGCAGTCGGACCGCCGCCGAACGCGGCGTCCAGGACGGCCCGTTCCGCGGCCGGCAGGCTGTCGGTCCGGGCCAGTTCGGGGCGGAGCAGGCCGTGCAGCGCGGAGTGCGGCAGACTCCGTTCGGAAGGAGCCCATGTCGCTGACAGCACACGTATGCCCCGGTGCTCGGCGGACGCCGCGGCGTGACGGACGAGCGCGGATTTCCCCGTGCCTGCGGCGCCCCTCCAACAAAGCACACGTCCCCGGCGCTCCAGGTCCGTCAGCAGGGTCTCCACCACCTGCTTCTCGTGCTCGCGCCCGAGCAGCACGGCCCCGTCGGAATCGGGTCGGCACGGCACCGTGCCGCCCGGACCCCGGCCGTCCGTGCCGCTGTACGTGCTCACTTCGTGTCCTCCCGCGCGTCCTCGACCGGCAGTGGATGCCTTCAGATGGACATGATCATCCACCTGTCCGCCGGCCCGTGGCGCCGTTCCCCGTGCCGACGGCGGCGTAGAGGTCACGGATGCTGACTCCGGCACCGAACTTGAGACGGCAGACGACCCACTCGATCGGGTCGCACTCCCGGGCGTCGGGCAGTTCCACGACGACGGGGACGGGGGCGGTCCGAGCCGCCCGGGAGTGCCGCCACGCTCCGCCGGCGTGCCGGGTGAGGATTTCGCCCACGTAGCAGCCGAAGGCCACGAGGGACTCGGCCATGTCCGCCTCGGTGACGCCCTCGGCCCGGAAGCCGTCGACGATGTCCTCCACCAGAACGATGCTCTCCGGACTGTAGTCCAGCTCCGCACCGCTGATGTCGGCCGCGGTCGCGACGATGACAGCGGCGTGCCAGGGGGCGTTGCCCGGCTCCAGCGGGGGGTTCAGGTGCACCTGCATGTGGGTCCCTCGGGCTGTCGCCGTCAATGCCGTCGAGGCTAACCGCACCGGCCCCGATCCGACATGCCCCCGCCCGTATCGATACGGAACCGGGCCGAAGGCCTTCGGGATTGCAGTCGACGGCCTTCCGGATCACAGTCGACGGCCTTCGGGACCGCAGTCGACGGCCTTCAGGATCGCAGTCGACGGCCTTCGGGATTGCAGTCGATCGACTCATGCCCACCCGGGGGAGCCCTGCCAGAGTGGTGCCGACGAGTACCTGTGTGACGGCCCGCCGAGGAAGGGATCCCGCAGTGGCACGCCCCCGCGCGTTCGACACCGAAGTGGCCGTGGACCAGGCCATGCACCTGTTCCGGGAGCACGGCTATCACGCCACGCCGGTGCCACGGCTGACGGCGCGGCTCGGCATCGGCACGGGCAGCCTCTACGCCGCGTTCGGCTCGAAGGACGGCCTGTACGCCCGCGCTCTCGAACGGTACTGCGACGGCCTGATCGCGGCGCTCGACCGGGACGTCCGGCTCGGTCCCGACACGCGTACGGCACTGCACGCGCTCCTGATGGCGATGGCCGATGCCGACGCGGCGGACCCGGAGCACGGTTGTCTGCTGGTCAGTGCCGCCACCGAGCGCTCGGCCCACGAGGGCACGATCGAGCGGGTGAGGACGGCGATGACGGAGGCGGAGACGGTGCTGACGGCGGCGCTCCGCGCGGCGCGGGACCGGGGAGAACTGCGGGACGGGCAACACCCGGAGGAACTGGCCCGTTTCCTCACGACGTTCATCCAGGGCATACGTGTCATGGGCCGGGCGCGGGTCGGCCGGGAGTTCCTGGAGTCGGCCGTCGCCGGGGCGCTGAGGGCACTGGACTGAGCCCCGCCGCCGATGCCCCGGGACGGTCGCCGCCGAGCTCCCTCGGCGCGGCGGTCGCCCGCTCACCGACCACGACGGCCTCCCTGCCATTCCTCGGCGAGGCCGATGAGGTGGCGCAGCAGCCGTCGGTCGGTCGTGCGGCGCAGGACGGCCGCCCCGGTCGCTTCCTCCTGACGGAACCAGTCGAGCGCCTCTTCGGGGTCGTCGAACTCCAGCCGTACGACCCCGGAGGCAACCGTCCCGGACTCATCGGGGGGCAGCCGCGACACGCATCGGTTGGCGGCGCGGGCGTTGTGGCGGAGGTAGTCCAGCAGCCGGACCTCGGCGCCGAGGCGGTCGTCGCCCTCGCTCCCGGCGAGTTCGGAGGCGTACGCGCGCACCAGGTCGTGGAGCACGTAGAGGCCCGCTCCGTCGCGCGAGAGGAGGCTCCCCGACGTCAGTTCCCGCAAGTGCCGCCGGGCTTCCGGCAGCCCCACCCCCGCCAGGGACGCCGCCGCCTCCGCGGACAGGGCGGGGGCGGGAGGGAGGGCCAGGGCGCGGAAGAAGCGCGCGCCCGCGTCGGACAGCGTGCGGTACGACCAGGAGAAGGCGGCACGGACGCCGCCCGGGTGGGCGTCGGACACCAAGGCGTCCAGTCGGGGGCGCGTCTCCCTCAGGTCCCGGGCGGCTTCCCGCAACGACGTACCGGGAGCGGCTGCCAGGCGCGCGCCGACCACGGCGACGGCCAGCGGCAGATACCCGCACAGGCCGACGATCTCGGCGGCGGCCTCCGGTTCGGCCCGGCACCGGTCGGCGCCGATACGGGCGGCCAGCGCCGCCGGCGCCTCCTCCCGGGACCATACGTCGAGACCGATCAGGGAAGCGCCCTCGGTGGCGGACAGAGCGGACATGCGGCTGCGTGACGTGACGAGGGTCAGACACCCGGCGGAGGCGGGCAGCAGCGGCCCCGCGTGCTCGGCGTCGAGGGCGTTGTCCAGGACGACGACCAGGCGACGGCCGGCCGCCTGCTCCCGGAACAGCGCGGCACGCTCCTCCGTGCCGCGCGGAATCCCTTCCGGGGGCACCCCGAGATCCCCGAGGAAGCCTGCCAGTGCGTCCCCGGCGTCGACGGGCCGCCCGTCCTCCCCGAACCCGCGCAGGTCCACGTACAACTGCCCGTCGGGAAACCGGTCCGCGACCCGGTGCGCCCAGTGCAGGGCGAGAGCCGTCTTGCCGACCCCCGCCATCCCGCTGATCGCGGCGACGACGGCGTGCCGTCCCACCGAGGAGACCTGCTCGGTGAGGGCGAGGGCGGCCGTCATCGCCGCTTCCCGGGCCCCGAACACGGCCGGACCGGGCGGCAACCGCCGGGGCACTCCGGTGCCCCGCCGCTTCGACGCCCCCACGAGATCCGCCCGCTCGCCCTGGTCCAGCCCCAGCGCGTCCATGAGTTCGGCCAGCGTCCCCTGCCGCGGCAGGCTCTTGCCCCGTTCCATGTCGCTGATGGCCCGCACACTCACACCCGAGGCCTCCGCCAGGCCCTCCAGGGTGAGCAGCGAGCGCAGGCGCACCGCGCGCAGGAGCTCGCCGAATTCCCTCTCGCCCACGTTCCCCCCGGCTGAGTCCCGCCGTACCGCCGGGGCCGCCGCCGCCCCTCGGAGTGTTCCGCAACCTACCAGTTCTGGATCATCCGTTCCTCAAGCGCGGCGTTGCCGAAGCCCGACGGCTCGCCGGAACGGGGGCGGCGAGGAGCTTCACCCCGGCCGAACGCGACGTCGCACACCTTTCGGTGGCCGCCGCCGTGTCAGGGCGCCCCGGTTCCGTGGAGAAACGTGTCGACGACGACGTCGGCCGCCCGGCCGGGGCTCAGCTCGGCGCTCTGCCGGGACACCAGGTGCATGAGCTGGGGCAGCAGCGCGCCGGCCCATCCTTCGGGGAGGCCGGGGCGGAGCAGTCCTTCATCGGTGGCGCGTTCGAGGAAGGCGTCGACTTCGCGGACGGCGGCGTCGCGGCGTGCGTGGACGGTGTCGTCGGCGAGCATGCGCGTGAGGTCGACCGGCCAGGTGCGGTTGACGGTGATGATGTTCTCGACGTAGCGGTGCAGGGCGACGGCGACGGGCGCCTCGCGGAGCCGCGCGTCCTCGATGGCCTCTTCGATGGCCGTCAGGCGGGCCCTGTGGATGGCGGCGAGGAGTGCCTCGCGGGAGTCGAAGCGCCGGTAGACGGTGCTCCGGTCCACGCCCGCCTCGGCGGCGATGGCCGCCATGCTCGCGCCGGGGTCGGCGGCGAGCATCCGTGCTCCGGTGGTCAGGACGGCTTCCAGATTGCGTGCTGCGTCGGCTCTCACCGCCCCGAGTCTAGCCAGGAAACGGGGAGCCCGATCCGGCTACAGCCACTTGCATGTGGAGGAGCACTCGCTAAGTGCTACATTGATGTGGCAGATACTTCAGAAAGGTCACCTCTGATGTTGAAGTCATCGTGGTTCTCGGCCCCCGGGCAACTGGCGTGGCCGCCGCCGAGGACACCGTCCCGGCCGCCTGAAGCACCGCACGGCACGCCACGACCGACCACCGGAAAGAGAGAAAACGCATGATCACCTACGACCGGCTCTTCATCGGAGGCTCCTGGGTGGAGCCGAGCGACCCGGAGCTGCTGGACATCGCCTCGCCGCACGACGGGGCGGTGGTCGGCCGCGCGGCTCAGGCGCGGCCGGCGGACATCGACCGCGCGGTCGCCGCGGCACGGGCGTCCTTCGAAGCGGGCGCGTGGTCGCTGACCCCGCCGGCGGAGCGGATCGCCGTCCTGCGGCGGTTCAACGCGCTGCGCGAGGAGAACGCGGAGAGGATCGCGCACCTGATCTCGCTGGAGAACGGCTCGGCCGGATGGTTCACCCGCGCCGGACAGCCCGGCCTCACCCGTCAGGCGAACGCCTACCTGAAGGCGGCGGAGGAGTTCGCCTGGGAGGAGACACTGGTGCCCTCCGACCCCGCCTCCCCGGTCCGCAGCACGGTGCGCCGTGAAGCGATCGGCGTGGTGGCCGCGGTGATCCCGTGGAACTCGCCGTTCTCGTCGGCCACGTCGAAGATCATCCCCGCGCTGCTGGCCGGCAACTCCGTGGTCCTCAAGGTGTCCCCGGAGAACTCGCTGAGCATGGGCTTCCTCGCCGAACTCCTGGAGCGGGTGGGCCTGCCCGAGGGCGTGATCAGCGTCCTCCCCGCGGACCGGGAGACCAGCGAACACCTGGTCTCCCACAAGGAGGTCGACAAGATCGCCTTCACCGGCTCGACGCGGGCCGGCCGGCGCATCGCCTCGATCGCGGGCGAACAGCTCAAGCGCGTCAGCCTCGAACTGGGCGGCAAGTCCGCCGCCGTCATCCTGCCCGACGCCGACGTCGACGAGGCCGTCGCGGGCCTGAAGTTCGGCTCCCTGCTCAACAACGGCGAGTCGTGCATCGCGCAGACCAGGATCCTGGCCCCCCGCAGCCGGTACGAGGAGGTCGTGACCGCGCTTAAGGACATGGTGGAGTCGCTGAAGGTCGGCCACCCGGACGACCCCGACACCTTCATCGGCCCGATGATCCGCCCCGACCAGCAGGAGCGGGTGCGCGCCTACATCCGGCTCGGCATCGACGAGGGCGCCCGCCTGGTCACCGGCGGCCCGCACGTCCCCGAGGGCCTGGAGAAGGGCAACTACGTCACCCCCACCGTCTTCGCCGACGTCGACAACGCGATGCGCGTCGCACAGGAAGAGATCTTCGGGCCCGTCCTGGTCGTCATCGCCTACGAGGACGAGGACGACGCCGTCCGCATCGCCAACGACTCCGAGTACGGCCTCTCCGGCGGCGTCTGGTCCTCGGACGAGGAACACGCCCTGGCGGTCGCCCGCCGCATCCGTACCGGCACCGTCACCGTCAACGGCGCATCCGTCGCGTTCGACGGCCCGTTCGGCGGCTTCAAGGCCAGCGGGATCGGCCGCGAGTACGGCGCGGTCGGCCTCGGCACCTACACCGAGTACAAGACCGTCACCGTCTGACCTCCGGGCCGTCGGGAACGGCACGGGACGACCGAGAAGGAAGCGGGCATGAATCTCAATCTCACCGGGAAGCGCGCGCTCGTCACCGGCTCGAACTCCGGGCTCGGCGAGGCCACCGCGAAGCTGCTGGCGGCCGAGGGCGCGGCGATCGTGGTCCACGGGCGGGACGAGGAACGTACGGAAAGGGTCGCGCGGGACATCCGCGCCGCCGGCGGGACCGCCACCACGGCGGTGGGCGACCTGGCCGACGACGAGGCCGCCGCCGACGTCGCCCGAGTGGCGACCTCGGAGGGCCCCGTCGACATCCTCGTCAACAACGCCGGTTTCTACCGGCACCTGTCGTGGGCCGAAGCGAGCCCGGACGAATGGCGGCACACCTACGACGTCAACGTCGTCTCGGGCGTCCGGATGATCCGGCACCTGGTCCCGGCGATGCGGGAGCGCGGCTGGGGGCGGGTCGTCACGATCGGCGGCGGCCTCGCCTCCCAGCCGATGAACACCCACCCGCAGTACAACGCCACCCTGGCGGCCCGGCACAATCTCGCCGTGTCCCTGGCCCGCGAACTGAAGGGCACCGGCGTCACCTCCAACGTGGTGTCACCCGGAGCCGTCCTCGTCGAGGCCACCAGGCAACTCGTCACGGACATCGGCCCCGCCCGGGGCTGGGGCGACACCTGGGAGGAGATCCGGCCCCGCGCCGTCGACGCGCTCGTCCCCAACGACCAGGAACGGTTCGGCGAACCGGACGAGATCGCGGCGGCGGTGGCGTACCTGTGCAGCGACTACGCCCAGTACGTCAGCGGAGCCACCCTCCGCGTGGACGGCGGACTCGTCCGATCCGCGTTCTGAGCCGGCCCCGGCCCCTGCGCCGACCACCGGGACGCCACGAACCGATGGATCCCACCGCACACACGTGTCGGGGCCGACCGAGGACCACTCCTCGGTCGGCCCCGACACAGGGGACCGTCTCCCCGGCCGGTCGTCAGCCGCGCGTCATCGCGAAGACGTGCAGCGTGGGTGTGCCGGGAGCGGCCGCCGTGCTGACGTCGGGCAGTCGGACGCTGACCGGTGTCTTGCCGGGCTGCAGTGCCACCCCCACGTAGTAGACGTAGCCGGCGTGGTCGTACCGCTGGTTGTTCCGGCGGTTCTGGTACGCCGTGCTGATGGCGACGTCACCGGTACCGGCGAACCAGTCCTGGCCGCTCAGGGTGAACTGCTGGCTGGTGCCGTCCGAGTAGTGGAGGGTCGCGGTGCCTCCGGCGGGGCCGTAGCTCGCGTCGACGAGGAAGCCGAGCGTGCTGCCGCGGGTGCCGTTGACCGCCACGGTCTGGCCGGAGGCGACGACGTTGTCCAGGCCGCCGGTGGTGACCGTGCCGGTGGTCGCGGTGCCGCCGGCGGTGGCGGGCCAGACGAAGTCGAGCCCGTGGCGGGAGACCTTCGCGCCCGCGGTCACGCCGGCGGCGCCGAGCGCCTGCGCGGACAGGCTGCTGCCCCATCCGTCGAGATCGCCCACGTCGGTCGCGGTGTCCTGGGTGACGACCACGCTGTTGAAGGCGGACGCGAGGTCGTCCACGGCGTTGCCGAGCCCCATGGCGTAGACGTGCAGCGACGGCGTCCCCTCGGTGGCGGCGGCACTGACGGCGGGCAGCTTGACGCTGACCGGCGTCTTGCCGGACTGCAGGGGCACACCGACGTAGTGGACGTATCCGGGAGCGTCGTACTTCTCGTTGCCCTGACGGTTCTGGTACGCGGAACCGACGGCGACCTCACCGCCGTCGCTGAACCAGTCGGGGCTGCCGAGGCCGAACTCCTTGCTCGACCCGTCCTTGTAGTAGACGGTGCCGGTGCCCCCCGCGGGGCCGTAGCTGGCCGAGACCAGGAACCCGAGCGTGTCGCCCGTGCCGCTGACCGCGATGGTCTGACCGGAGGCGACCGTGTTGTCCGGCTGCCCGGAGCCGGCCGTCGCGGGCCAGGTCAGCGCGACACCGTCGTGGGCGATCGTGGAACCGGGTGTCACCCCGGACGCGGCGAGCGCCTGCGCGGAGAAGGTGGCCCCGCCGCCGTCGAGGTCACCGGCGTCGGTGGCGGTGTCCTGTGTGACCGACACGTTGTCGAAGGTGGACGCCAGCGACGGTGCGGCCGGTCCGGGAGCGGGGGCGGGCACCTGCCCGGCGAGGCCGTCGAGGTAGTGGATGCCCGCGGTGACGCTCAGGCCCACCAGGTGCCGCGCGTCGATCCTGGCCCACTCCTTGGAGATCATCTGGGCCAGTCGCGGCTTGCCCTCCTTGCCGGCGGCGGTGACCATGGCGTCCATGAGGGCGCCGGCGGAGTCGATCTGGGCCTGGGTCATGATGACCGTGTCGGCCTGCTCCGTGCCCACCGCCTTGAACAGGGGCGCCAGGGTCTGGACCGTCTTCACGAACTGGTCCAGCAGCGGGCCGTTGAGCTCCAGTGTGGCGTCGACGTCCTCCCTGTTGTCGAGGAAGAGCTTCTCGTAGTAGACGACAGCGGGCGACGGGGAGATCGCACCGGTCTCGTACATGTGGATCAGCGAGCCGGCCACGTCCTCGAGCGAGGCGCCGTCGGCCGTCAGGGCCCCGGAGTTGTCGTAGATCTGCTGCAGGGTCAGGCAGGAGATGGTGACGCTGCCGCTGCAGGCTTCCGGCCGCGGGTCCGGCGTGCTCGACGTGATCCCGACCTCGTTCGTCCAGACGCTGCTGGTGACGGAAGCCTGACGGGACGCCGGGCCGTAGAGGTCGGAGGCCGCGGTCACCATGGCCGTCTCGGCGTCGGCGAACGTCGACGTCGGGGCGAGGTACTGCGTCAGCGCCCTCCACACGATGTTGGTGGTGGTGTCGGTGTCCATGAGGACGGACATGCGGTAGAACGCGTAGTTCGGGATTCCGCTGTTGGTGTGGACGCCGCCGTGGTCGAAGCAGTTCTCGTAGTACGCGCTCATGTGCCTCGGGTCACCGTAGGCCGGGGGATCGGCCATGGACCGGATGGGCCCCATGGCCTTCATGTCGGAACCCACCAGCCAGTCGTTCCGTCCCTTCGCCGCCCGCTCGGTCATCTCGCCGAAGAAGTCGGAGATGCTCTCGTTGAGCGCCCCGGACTGGAACGCGTACTGCAGGCCCGCGGTGTTCTGGGTGATGCCGTGCGTCATCTCGTGGCCGGAGACGTCCTGCGACAGCATGCCGTCGCCGTACGTCATGGACGAGCCGTTCCAGAAGGCGTTCTTGAAGTTCGTGTCGTAGTGCACGTACGACTTCAGCGCCATGCCGCCGCCGTCGATGCTGTTGCGGTCGAACTTGCTCTTGAAGAAGTCGTAGACCACGCCGCTCTGGTCGTACGCGGCGTCGGCGTCGGCGTCGTTGGCGGGCGCCCCGCCCTCGTTCCGCACCTGCGCGGCCGCGGCGGAGGACGTCTGGTGCTTCATGTCGAAGACCGTGCGGTTCCGGCTCGGCGGGTTGCCCGGAGAGCCGTCGTCACGGTTGTGGTCGAAGGAGAAGACCGGGACCGGCGGGTCGCAGTTGGTGCCCGCGCCGTCGGGCACGTTGTGGCACTCGCCCGGGACCGTCGGGATGGCTTTGGCGATGTTGTCCGCGAACGCCGAGTCCTTGGTGCCCATCGTCGCGTGGTCGAAGTCCGCGTTGTAGAGCTTGTCCCGCAGCCCGCCGGGGAAGCCGTTGTAGGAGACGAGCTCCGGACGCCACCACACGTGGAAGTAGTTCTCCGGCGGCTCGTCCCCCGCGTTGGCGAAGCGGAAGGCGTGGGTCGAGCCCATGTCCTTGTGGTAGACGACCTTGGGGTGGGTGCCCTCCCAGCGGACCGCGGAGGCCGGCTGGACGTTGTACCCGCCGTGGGCGGAGGTGGCCACGTACTCCGCTTTGTCGTCCTTCACCCAGACCGCGATGTGCTCCCAGTCGTGGACGTGCCCTCCGGCGTCGGCGACGTTCTCGACCGCGACGTCCTTCTCGAAGTAGTAGTCGTAGAGGTAGACGCACCATCCGGAATTGCACCGCTGCCGGGAGTACGCGTTGCTGTTGAGCAGATCGGACCGGTCCCGGCAGTCCGCCGAGGAGGTCGTGTTGTTGTGGTCGAGGCCCTGGGATATCGCGCCGTCCGGACCGATCGCCGGGACGTTGTAGCAGCTGTCCGTGTCGTAGTCCACGTCCGGCGCCCACTTGAGGTCGTTCACCGTGGCGTTCTGCGGAAGCGCCCTCGGCGGGTCGGGAACCGCGGCCGCCGCCGTCTCCGTGAGCGGCTGGACACCGGCGACGACTCCCTTGCGCAGGGCGTCGACGAAGACCCGCTCGCTGAACCCGCCCTCGTCCATCACGTCGACCTGCCAGGCGAGGGCCGAGGGGCTCTTGAACCCCTTCCTCGCGGCACCGGGGTACACCACCAGGGTGGGGGCCGTGGTCGCCCTGCCCTGCTGCATCGTCCTGGCGGCGACGGCGGCGGCGTCCTTCCGGCTGACCGTCGGAACCGTCGAGTCCGGGGGGACCAGATCGGGACGCAGCCCGTTGGTGACGGCGGTCACCGTCGTCCTGTCGCGGTCCAGGTGCACCCCCAGCCGGGCGTTGTACACGCGCACGCCGCCGATCGACTGGTCGTACCAGACGTGCTGGGCGCCCTTCGGGTCGGACAGCTGGACGCGGCCGGTGACCTTCGACAGCATCCCGTCGGTGTCCGCGACACCGAACAGCTTCGCGTGCGCGCGCAGCCACGCCGGAACGTCACCCCCCGCCAGCCGGCTGCGCAGACCACCCAGCGTCGAGGGAGTGCCCGTCTGCGGATTGTCGGCCACGTCGAGATCGCGGCCGCTCTCACGCCGGAGCTCCTTCAGAGCGTCTCCGACGCCCGAAGCCCGCCACTTCGGCAGCGGTTTCACGGGCCCGGGGGCCGCCGCCGCGGCATGCACGGACAGCACCGAGGCGACCACCGCCACCACGGCGGTGACCGCCGTCCCCGCACGGCCCGCTGCCGCGCGACCCGCACGTCCTGCGCCGAAGGCCGCCCGCGGCGCGGTGGAAGCCCACGACGGCACCCCGACGGCCAGCGCCCAGCCGGCCGTCGCCGCGACCGCCCAGACGGTCGACGTCGACAGCTCCATCGTCCCGGCGGGGCCGGCGTCACGGCTCACCACCTGGGCGACACCCGCCAGGACGGCGTAGGAACCCGCCGAGGCCGCCAGCAACGCCCACTTCGGAAGCGCCAGGACCCGCGCCGTGACGGCGACGAACCACCCCAGCACGACGGGACCGAGCAGCGCGCCGACTCCCACGAGGAGCAGCGCGGAGCGGTGCTCAAGAACCCAGGGGGCCGTGATCCGGCCCGAGAACGGCGCCATCCGCCACCGGACCGGCACCCCGGACCCGGCGACGAGTCCGGCCACCGTGCCCGAGAACTCCGGCGCGAGGTGCTTCGCCACGAGAACATCGAGATAAGTACTGCTGTGCGCGATCACGACGCGCAGGGCGACCTGCACGGCGACCAGCGCCGAAACCAGCCCCACCAGGCCGGCGACGAGCGCGGCACCGGCCAGGTGCCAGCCCCGTCGGAGGAACTCTTGTCTCAACTGGCTCTCCTGATGATGGCTCCGAACAACCCGGAGCACGCCGAGTAGAAGGCAAAGCCCTTGGTGTGTGTCCTGACCCTGCTGCCCGATCTGAAGCAAGGGGCGTCCGTCGCCCCTCACTTGCGCAGGTTCGACCGGCAGAGACGTACAAGGGCTTTTGGCGAATGGCCAGTTGGATCGTACTCACCTGTTCGAGCATTCGACTCGCTCACACGTGTGTCGTCGGTCACAGGGGCGAGGTGTTTTGTTCGTGCCGGAAACATGTCGCCGCAGGTGTGTAGATGATTTGACACGTGTGCGCTTATGGGGCTCCAGGGTGTCCAGGTCGACCGGTCGGCGATCAATCGCGGTGGTCACGCGGCACTTGGGGCATGGGTACGGTGGCGGTCGGTGAAGTTGATCATGAGGGGGGCGTCGCATGACGTGGCAGGGGATCGTCGCGATGGAGCACATGGACGGATCGGCCGCAGTGCGGGCCGTGGACGCGTTCCGGCTGATCTATGCCGAAGTCTTCGCCGAGCCTCCTTACGGCGAGACCGAGGACGGCGTCGCCGCGGCCTTCCGCCGCTTCCCCTCCCAGGCGGCCAGGAGTACCTTCCGCGCCGTCTTGGCCCGGAGCGGGGAGGGCGAGCCCGTGGGGATGGCGTACGGCTGCGCGCTCGACCCCGACACCGTCTGGTGGGACGAGCTGGCCGAGCCGGTGACCGATGACATGCGGCGGGAGGACGGGCGGCGCACCTTCGGGCTGATGGAGCTCGCCGTGCGTGGGCCGTGGCGAGGGCGGGGTGTCGCGCGGCGGCTGCACGAGACGCTCCTCGACGGCGTGGTGGCCGAGCAGGTGTTGCTGAACGTTCACCCGGGTGGCGAGGCGGCTTCGGCCGCTTATCGGGCCTGGGGGTACCGGAAGATCGGGGAGACGCGGCCGTGGGGGACGGGTGAGGACCGCTATGACGTGATGCTGCTCGATCTGCGCTGAGTGCGAGGCGCTGCTCCGGGGCGGGGCGGGGCGGGGCGAGGTGAGGCCGGGCCGGGAGTGGGCCGGGAGTGGGGGAGTGGGGGAGTGGGGCGGGGTCGAGGGTCGGCGGGCTCCGTCCGGTATTTATTTTTGCAGGGTCTGCATTTTTGCGTACCATGCATGTATGGAGGAGAAGGCTGCCGCCGAGGGCGGGCTCAGAGAGCGCAAGAAGCGGGCTACGCGTGCCGCCCTCGTCGAGGCGGCGGTACGGCTGGCGATGGAACACGGGGTCGAGCACGTCACCGTCGACGCCATCGCCGCCGCGGCGGGGGTCTCCACGCGGACGTTCTTCAACTACTTCGACTCCCGTGACGAGGTCTTCGTCATGGTCGGCGCGGACTCCAGCGACCGTGTCCGCCGGGCCGTCCTCGCCGCTCCGCCCGAACTCTCCCCGCTGGAAGCGCTCCGCGAGGCCATCGCCACGGAACTGGGCGAGGTCGAGCAGCAGCAGGAGCTGTGGCGTCTGCACGCCGAAGTCCTGCGCAAGGCGCCCCAGCTCCTCGCGCGCAGGATCGGCGCCCACATGGCCGATGAACTCGGCCTCGCCGAGGCCCTCGCGGAACGCATCGGCAGGGGCTCCCCGCTCTTCGCCGAGGACCGACCCGCGTTCGCCTCACCCGACGACGAGGTACGGCGCCGGGCCCTGGGCCTGTACCCGCGCCTCCTGGCCGCCGTCGGCGGCACGGCCGTGCGCGTCGCGATCGAGCACTGGTCCGTCCGGGAGGGAGAGGTCCCCTTCGCGGACGTGTTCCGCGAGACCTTCGAGCACCTCGCCGCGGGCCTTCCCCTGCCGCCCGCTCAGGCCGACGACGGCCACTGACCGGGGCATTTCGTTTCCGTACGGGTTCCCGCGCTTCGTGACGCGGGCGGGGGCGGTTCCGTGCGCCCCCAGTACTCCCTATGTACTCCCCAGTACTCCCAACACCCCCCAGTACCCCCCCAGTACCCCCCAGCACCCCTGAGAACCACGCACCACTGAGAAGAGAAGCTGTGAAAACACCCGAGGCGCCGGTCGAGGCGTCCCCGGCCGCCATGTCCGACCGTCAGATACTCCAAGCCATGTCCGGCCTGATGGCGGGCATGTTCGTCTCCATCCTGGCCGGCACCGTGGTCGCCAACGCACTGCCGCGGATCATCGCCGACCTGGGCGCGAGCCAGTCCTCGTACACCTGGGTCGTCACCGCCGAACTGCTCGCCATGACGGCGACGGTGCCGCTGTGGGGCAAGCTGTCCGACCTCTACAACCAGAAGCTGCTCCTGCAGATCTCCCTCGGTCTGTTCGTGGTCGGTTCGCTGCTCGCCGGCTTCTCCCACGACGTCTCGCTGCTGATCTTCAGCCGGGTCGCCCAGGGCATCGGCGCCGGCGGTCTGACCGCCCTCGCGCAGGTCGTGATGGCCGCGATCATCCCGCCGCGCCGGCTCGGCAAGTACGCCGGAATCTTCGGCGCCGTCTTCGCCGTCGGTACGGTCGCCGGACCGCTCATCGGCGGTGTCCTGGTCGACACCTCCTGGCTCGGCTGGCGTTGGTGCTTCTTCGTCGGCGTCCCGTTCGCGCTGCTCGCCATCGTGCTGCTGCAGCTGACGCTGAAGCTGCCCGTCAGGCGCCGCGAGGCGAAGATCGACTACCTGGGTGCCTTCCTCATCGTCGCCGGCGTCTGCGCGCTGCTCATCTGGGTGTCGCTGGCCGGCAACAGCTTCGACTGGGCCTCCTGGCAGACCGCCGCGCTGACCGGCGGCGGCCTCGTGCTGCTCGCCGCGGCGGTCTTCGTCGAGTCCCGGGTGCCCGAGCCGATCATCCCGCTCGGCATCTTCCGCAACCGCACCGTGGCGCTCGCCACCGTCGCCAGCCTCTTCGTCGGTCTGGCCATGTTCGGCGGCACCGTCTTCCTCTCCCAGTACTTCCAGATCTCCCTGGGGAAGTCCCCGACGGTCGCGGGCCTCATGAGCCTGCCCATGATCCTCGGCCTCCTGGTCTCCTCCACCGTCGCCGGACAGATCATCAGCAAGACCGGCCGCTGGAAGGCCTACCTGGTGGCCGGCGGCATCACCATGACGGCCGGTCTCGGTCTCCTCTCCACGATCGGCTCCGACACCAGCTTCGGCCTGACCAGCGTCTACATGGCCGTCATGGGCATCGGCGTCGGCATGCTGATGCAGAACCTGGTTCTGGCCGCGCAGAACGACGTCCAGGCCACCGAACTGGGCGCCGCCACCTCGGTCCTCTCCTTCTTCCGCAGCCTCGGCGGCACCATCGGCACCAGCGTCCTCGGCGCCATCCTGGCCAGCCGCGTCGCCACGGAGATGAGCAAGGGCCTCGCGGAAGCCGGTGTCCCCGCCGGCGCGGGCGCCGCCGGGGGCGGTGCCGTGCCCGACATGGCGACCCTCCCCGCCCCGATCCGCGAGATCGTGGAACACGCCTACGGCGTCGCCACGGGCGAGATCTTCCTCGTCGCGGCCCCCTTCGCGTTCCTCGCTTTCCTCGCCGTCCTGTTCATCAAGGAGAAGCCGCTGAAGACCACCAGCGGCATGCAGCGGCTCGCCGAGGAAGCCGACGGTACGGGTCAGGGTGACGCGGGCCAGGGCGCCGCGGGTCAGGGCGGCGCGGACAGCTCGTCCCGTACGACGGTCTCGTAAGTCTCGTAAGTCTCGTAGATCTCGTAGATCTCGTAGATCTTGTAAATCTTGTACGGATGCGGGCTCCCCACCCTCGGGCGGGGGGCCCGCATCCGTATAACCGGCCTCAGCCTGACCTGGTGTCCCGGCCGTGCGTGGTCGGGTCGTCGGAGTGTCCGCTCCGGTTGCGCAGGGGGTGCAAGGGGCCGGGGAAGCTGACGCCTTCGGACGCGGGTGCGGGCGGGGACGGGGCATAGGCCGTCGGGCCGGGGTCGTGGTCGGTCTCGGGGGTGTGGGTGACGAGGTCCGTGTCGTAGGCCGGCCAGTCTCCGGGGAGTGCGCCGGAGAGTGCGCCGGAGAGCGGGCCGGGAAGCGGGCCGTGGGGCGGGGACGGGGGAGTGGCCTGGGGGACGGCCGGCGCCGGGGTGGCGCCGAAGGGGGACCAGGCGGGCGAGGGGGCGTACGGAGGGGCCGAGGCCAGGGGGAGGGTGGTGCTGCCGAGTGCGGTGACCTGTTCGGTGGGGATCGCGTCGAGGTCGGCTTCGGTGCCGCGGCCGAGGTGGTTGAGCAGGTAGTTCAGGAGGATGGCGACCAGGCAGCCGGCGGTGATGCCCGAGCCCAGGACGGTGGCGACGGGGGCGGGGAGGCGCTCGTAGAAGTCGGGGGTGGCGACGGGGAAGAGGCCGAAGGCGAGGGTGACGGAGACGATCAGGCCGTTGTGGCCGGTGCCGAGGGCCGCCTTGGCCAGGGTGCGGATGCCGGCCACGGCCACCGAGCCGAAGAAGACGACGCCGGCGCCGCCGAGGACGGGCAGGGGGACGAGGGCGACGAGGGAGCCGAGGACGGGGACGAGGCCCATCAGCACCAGGAGGGCTCCGCAGAGGGTGACCACGTAGCGGCTGCGGATCCGGCTGAGGGCGACCAGGCCCACGTTCTGCGCGTACGAGGTGCTGATGAACGAGCCGAGGACGCCGCCGAGGACGGTGGTCAGGCCCAGCGCGCGGAGGCTTCCGGTGAGGGTGCGGTCCTGGGTGGGGCGGCCGGTCACCGCGCCGAGGGCGAGCAGCGAGGCGGTGGACTCCATCATCGACACGAGCATGACCACCACCGTGGTGGCGATGACGGTGGGCACCAGGTGCGGGGGGCCGAAGGCGAAGGGTTCGGGCAGGGCGAACAGGGACGCGTGGGTGAGCGAGCCGGGGTCGACCTTGCCGAAGGGGATGGCGATCAGGGTGCCCGCGACCATGCCGAGCAGGATCGCGATGCGGCCGAGGAAGCGGCCGGAGAGCGCCCGGTGGAGGGCGAGGGTGATGACGAGGGTGGCGCCGGCGAGGGCGAGGTTGGAGGAGGAACCGAAGTCGGCGGCCCCGGAGTCGCCGCCGCGGGCCCAGACGCTGGCCACGGGCAGCAGCGAGATGCCGACGAGCGTGATGACGCAGCCGCTGACCACGGGCGGGAAGAACCTGACGAGCCGGCGGAAGGCCGGGGCGAGGAGCAGGCAGACGATTCCGGCGATCAGGGTGGCGCCGAAGATCTCGGCCAGGCCGTCGGTGCCCTTCGAGGCGGTGCCGGCCAGGGCCGGGGAGACCACGGCGAAGGAGACGCCGTTGGTCATGGGCAGGCGGGCGCCGATGCCGAAGAGGTCGAGGGTCTGGGCGATGGTGCCCAGACCGGCCACCACGAGGGCGGCCGCGAGCAGGGCGGAGAGTTCCGGGGCGGTCAGGCCGAGGGCGCTGCCGATGATCAGGGGCGGGGCGGTGAGGCCGGCGTACATGCTGGCCACGTGTTGGAGCGCGGCGGGTATCAGGCGGCGGGCGGGCAGGATCTCATCGACCGGGTGCGGGGCCGTGGCCGTAGCCGTGGCCGCGGTTCTTGCGGAGGCGCGGGGCGACAAAGCGGTTCCTTGCGACACCACCTGCCGGAAGGCGGTTTCCGGCAGGCGCGCTGGTCAGGGGCGGACTGGACGAGGAACGGCTCATCCCGGGAGAGAACAGGTGGCGGCGGGCCGGAAGGGATGGAAACGACCCTCCGCCACCTGAATCCGTATGGCGGAAAGTAACTTCCACTTCGGACGCCACCGGACTCTAGGGAGCCCCACCGCCGGCCGTCAACAACCCTGCATTGCTACGCAAGTTCTCTCCGAACTCTGGAGGATCCGACAGGGAGGGGTCTCCGGCGAAGCTTCCCCGAGAGCGCTGGAGCGGACAAAGGCGCAGGTGGACGAGGGGGGCGGATCGTGGAGGATCCTACTAATCACTGTCCGTCAGGCTGTGGTTTCAACCTGTTGAATCGTGCCCGCAACGCCGCGGACATCTTTCCGAACGCTTGGCGAAATCCTGGCGGCTCCCTACGGTGTGCCGCTATGCCTTCCGCAGACGACGACCCTTCCCCTCTCCCGCCCTTCCATCCCGCCCGCGCCGCGGCGGTCCGAAGACGGCTGGGGCTGACGCTCGGCCAGGTCGCCTGGGCCATCGCCGCCTACCGTGGCGAACCGCTGCACCCCGACGCCCTCGCGGCCTGGGAAGCGGGCACCGCCGTACCGGACGCCGCCCACATCCAGGCGCTCGCCGCCGCGCTCTGGTGCTCGCCCGTCGATCTCGTCGGGGAGGCGGCGACCTCGCCCAGTGCCGCGCCGTCGCCGGGCTCTCGGTCGGCCAGGTCGCGGCCGCGCTCGGCATGACGCACGCCCGCTGGGAGGAGGCCGAGCGCCGCAACCGCTGGCGGGGCACGGCCGACCAGACCCGCGCCCTCCTGTACACCCTGCGTCCCCCGCCGGCCTGCTTCGTGGCCGCCTGCGGCAGGACCGGCCAGCTGCGGGTCCTGCTGCGCGAAGCCGTGAGCAGCTGGTGGCCCAACTACGTCTCCCCGGTCAGCCGGATCGTCCCCCTCCCGCACGAGGTGATCGGCCGCGCCCTGGAACAACTCCACCTGATCTACCAGCAGTTCGAGGGCGCCATCGGCGGCTCCCCCCGTGCGGCGGCCGCGGCCGAAGCGCAGGCCGCCGACTTCCTCGACCGCATCGACCTGTACCTGTGGCAACAGGTGCGCGCCGCGACCCAGGCGGCTCCCGGTCCGGGTTCTCCGGCCTCTTGACACTCGAAGCTCGGCCGTGAGCAACTAGGTCAACTCCACGATGCGGAGAGCAAGTTCCAAATCGTGGATGAACGCGAAGCGACCGTTCGAAGCTACGGGGCAGTACGGAACACGATTCCGCCCTCCGTAGCCGTAGAGCCCCGCACCGGGCCCGCAGTCACAGGGCCCCGCACCGCCCCCCGCAGTCACAGAGCCCCGCACCGGCTCCGCAGACACAGACCCACCAGCCACCGGCTCCGCAGCCGCACCCACTGCCACCAGCCGTCTCCGATACAGCCCCTCCTGTGTCACCCCTCAGCAATCCCGCTCCGGAGCAGGCCCTTCACGGGCCTGCTCGACCTGCCCGAGACCCGCCAGCCATTGCTGTTGCCAGGAGGCACACCACCATGTCGGAAACCGCCCCCGTGCCTGAACTGACCACCACTGCCACCGCCACCGCCACCGCCACCACCACTGCCACCGCCCCCGATCCGACCGCCCCCCACCCCGTCGACCAGACGCTCCCGCCGCTCAAACTCCTCAGCGCCGGTCTGCAGCACGTCGCCGCCATGTACGCCGGTGTCGTCGCGCCCCCGCTGGTCGTCGGCATCGGGGTGGGGCTGTCCACCGCGGAGATCGCGTTCCTGATGAGCGCGAGCCTGTTCACCTCGGGCATCGCGACCCTGCTCCAGACCCTCGGCTTCTGGAAGGTCGGGGCGCGCCTGCCCTTCGTCAACGGCGTCTCCTTCGCCGGGGTCGCCCCCATGCTGGCGATAGCGAAGGCCGAGGCGCCCGAGGACGCCCTGCCCGTCATCTACGGTGCCGTGATCGTCGCCGGAGTGTTCGGGTTCGTCCTCGCGCCGTTCTTCTGCAAGCTCATCCGCTTCTTCCCGCCGGTCGTCACCGGCACCGTGATCACCCTCATCGGGGTGTCGCTGCTGCCCGTCGCCTTCAACTGGTCCCAGGGCGGCAACAGACAGGCCGCCGACTACGGCAGCCTCAAGTACATCGGCCTGGCCACCGCCACCCTCCTGATCACGGTGGCCCTGCGGCGCCTGCTGACCGGCTTCCTCAAGCAGATCTCCATCCTGCTCGGCCTCGTCGCCGGCACCCTGCTCTCCTTCCCGCTCGGCGTCGCGGACTTCAGCGGTGTCGCCGAGGCGGACGTCATCGGCTTCCCGGCGCCCTTCCACTTCGGCGCTCCCCAGTTCGCGGCCGCCGCGATCATCTCCATGTGCATCGTGATGCTCGTGTCGATGACCGAGTCCACCGCCGACGTCCTGGCCCTCGGCGAGATCGTCGAGCGGCCCGCCGACGAGAAGACCCTCGCCGCCGCGCTGCGCGCCGACGGCCTGGGCACCGCTATCAGCCCCTTCTTCAACGGCTTCGCCGCCAGCGCCTTCGCGCAGAACGTCGGCCTGGTCGCCATCACCAAGGTGCGCAGCCGCTACGTCGTCGCCGCGGCCGGCGGCATCCTCATCCTGCTCGGCCTCTGCCCGGTCCTGGCCTCCGTCGTCGCCCTGATCCCGCAGCCGGTCCTCGGCGGAGTGGGCATCGCCCTCTTCGGCACCGTCGCCGCCAGCGGCATCCAGACCCTCGCCGGAGCGGCCCTCGAACGCGGCGACAACGTCCTCATCGTCGCCATCTCGCTCGGCGCCGGCATCATCCCCATCGCCGCCCCGAACTTCTACCATGCCTTCCCCGAGGGCGCCCGCATCGTCCTCGACTCCGGCATCAGCACCGGCTGCGTCGTCGCCGTCCTGCTCAACCTCGCCTTCAACCACCTCGGCCGCGGATCCGCCGAGACCCCCGAAGCGGTTCCGGCCCTCCACCACTGACGCCCCCTCAGCCGGTCTCCTCCCTCCCGCCCCCGCCAGGCGTGGAGGGAGGAGACCGGCTTCGCGCGGGCCGGTACGGGGATCAGTGGGAGGGATACGGGTATACGTATGTGTCTGCCGGACCGCGCGGAACGGCCGGCCGGAACTCCCCCTCACCGAACGAACGGGCGTACTGATGATCGACGTGATCGTGGTCGGCGGCGGACCGACCGGCATGATGCTGGCCGGCGAGCTGCGCCTGCACGGCGTGCACACGGTCGTACTGGAGCAGGAGACGGAGCCCACCCGGGTGATCCGTTCGCGTGGCCTGCACGCGCGCAGCATCGAGGTGCTGGACCAGCGCGGTCTGCTCGACCGGTTCCTCGCACTCGGCACGCGGTACCCGCTCGGCGGTTCCTTCGCGGGCATCCGGAAGCCCCTGCCGGACCGGCTGGACACCGCCCACCCCTACCTCCTCGGCATCCCGCAGCCCCTCACCGACCGCCTGCTGACCGAGCACGCCGTCGAGGCCGGGGCCGAGATCCGGCGCGGACACACGCTGACCGGGCTGAGCCAGGACGAGGACGGGGTGACCGCCGAGCTCGCGGACGGTACGCGGCTCCGCGCGCGCCACCTCGTCGGCTGCGACGGCGGCCGCAGCACGGTCCGGAAGCTGATCGGCGTCGGCTTCCCCGGCGAACCGGCCAGGCGCGAATGGCTCCTCGGGGAGGCGGAGGTGGCCGTCGCGCCGGAGGCGATGACCGCCGCCGCGGCCGAACTCGGCTCGCCGGACCTGCGGTTCGGCCCCGCGCCGGACACGGAGGGGGTGTACGGATTCGTGGTCCGCACGGAGGACGTCGCCGAGGACCGCACGGTCCCGCCGACCTTCGAGGAGTTCAAGGAGCGGATCCGGGCGCTCGCCGGCACCGACTTCGGGGTCCGCGCTCCGCGCTGGCTGTCCCGGTTCGGCGACGCCACCCGGCAGGCCGAGCGCTACCGGGTCGGCCGGGTGTTCCTGGCCGGCGACTCGGCGCACATCCATCCGCCGCACGGCGGTCAGGGCCTCAACCTCGGCATCCAGGACGCCTTCAACCTCGGCTGGAAACTGGCCGCCGAGATCGCGGGATGGGCGCCCGCAGGGCTCCTCGACAGCTACCACGCCGAGCGGCACCCCGTGGCCGCCGCCGTCCTCGACACCACCCGGGCACAGGTCGAGCTGCAGTCCGACGAACCGGGCCCCCGGGCGTTGCGCGGGCTGATGTCGGAACTGATGGACTTCGAGGACGTGAACCGGTACCTGATCGAGAGGACCACCGCGATCGGAGTCCGCTACGACTTCGGCGAGGGCCCTCCCCTGCTCGGCCGACGACTGCGGGACATCGCGCTCAAGCGGGGACGCCTGTACGAGCTGACGCACGGCGGCCGCGGCCTGCTGCTCGACCAGACCGGCCGCCTCTCGGCCGAGGGCTGGGCGGACCGCGTCGACCACGTCGTCGACGTGAGCGAGGAACTCGACGCGCCCGCCGTCCTGTTGCGGCCCGACGGCCACGTGGCGTGGGTCGGCGACGACCAGCGGGACCTGCTCGACCGACTGCCCCGCTGGTTCGGCCCGGCCGCCGACTGAGGACCCACCCGGCCCCGCCGATGCCCCGGCAACCGTGCAGCTCAGCGGGCACACCGGCCCGTCCGCGTACGCCGTTCAGCCTTCCGGCAGGTTCTGCTCCGTCCAGATCGTCTTGCCGCGCGCCGTGTAGCGGCTGCCCCAGCGGGAGGTCAGCTGGGCGACCAGGAACAGGCCCCGCCCGCCCTCGTCCGTGGCGAGGGCGCGGCGGAGACGGGGCTGCGTGCTGCTCGGGTCCGACACCTCGCAGACGAGCACCCGGTCGCGGACGAGGCGCAGGGTGACGGGCCCGCCGGCGTACCGCATGGCGTTGGTGACGAGCTCGCTCACGATGAGTTCGGTGCTGAACAGCAGTTCTTCGAGGCCCCATTCCTCCAGCCGGGCCTGGACGTGGGCGCGCGCGTCGCTCACGGCGGAGAGGTCGGCCGGGTACTCCCACACGGCCGTGGACTCCTCCGCCACGGCGTGCGTACGGGCGAGCAGGACGGTGATGTCGTCGGCGGGTTCTCCGTGTGCGGACTCCGGGCGAGGAGCGCGTCGCCGAGGGCCGCCGGGGCCCGTCCGGCGCCGCCGAGCGCGGCGAGGTCCGCCTTCAGCCGCTCCGACCCGGCGCCGACGTCCCGCCCGAGCAGGCCGTCGGTGTAGCAGACCAGGGTGCTTCCTGGGGCAGGGTGAGGGTCGTGACCTCGAAGGGCATGTCACCGACCCCGAGCAGCGGACCCGGGGTGACGGGGACGAAGGACACCTCGCCGTCGGGGGTGAGGAGGGCCGGCGGCGGATTGCCGGCCGAGGCCAGCTGACAGGTGCGGCCGACCGGGTCGTAGACGACGAACAGACAGGAGCCGCCCACCGTGTCCGGCTGCTCGGCCTCGATCTGCATGCGCCGGACCAGGTCGTCGAGGCGCGTCAGCAACTCGTCGGGCGGCAGGTCCAGTTCGGCGAGCGTCTGCACCGCGGTCCGCAGCCGGGCCATCGTGGCCGCCGCTTCGAGGCCGTGCCCGACGACGTCGCCGACGACGAGCCCGACCCGCAGCGAGGACAGGTCGAAGGCGTCGTACCAGTCGCCTCCCACGCTGACCGAACCACCGGCGGGCAGATAGATGCCGGCCGTCTCGGCGGCGGTGCTGCGCGTGGCCGCCGGGGGCAGCAGACTCCGCTGGAGGACGACCGCCGTCTGGTGCTCGCGGGCGAAGCGGAAGGCGTTGTCGATGGCCGTCGCCGTCCGCGCGCACAGGTCGTGCATCAGCTTGACGTCCGCCTCGTCGAAGGCCCCGGCGGTGCGCGTGCGGTACACCGCCGCGTACCCGAAGAACCGCCCGCCCCGGTAGAACGGGCAGCCGAGGGAGGCGTGCGCGCCCTCGGGCAGGAACCTGGCGATCCGCTCCGGATCGCCGCCGAGGATCCGCCGCGCCTGCTCGGCGTCGGCGACGAGCACGTCGCCGACGGCCTTGGCCGCGATCTCCGGCGTCTCCGCCACACGGGGATGGGCTCGCCCACCTGGATCAGCCGGGCCGCCACGCGCCGTCGGCGGCCCGCACCGCCACCCGGCGCGGGGCGGACGCCTCCTGTCCCGGATACCCGGCCGGCGGGTCGCGGCCCTCCAGGACGTCGTCGGGATAGTCCACGGTCGCGTAGTCGCCCAGCGACGGCACGAGGACACGCGTGAGGTCCCGCGCCACCTGGACCACGTCGAGCGACTGCCCGATCTCGAAGGCCCCCCGGTACGCGGCGTCGAGGCGCGGGCCCGTGTCCGTGATCCTGGACGCCTCGACCATGATCCCCAGCGGCACGCCCAGGGCGTCGTCGATCCGGAAGCAGGACACCGACAAGGCCGCCGCGCCCCCGCCCGGCCCCAGATCGTAGACACGCGCTGCGAGCGGCGTCCCCGTGGCGGCGACCTGCTCGAACGCCACCCGCGCCGGACCACCGCCGTCCCGGGCGGCAAGCCGCCCCAGCCAGTCGTCGCCACCCCCGGCGGGCGGAGCCCTCCATCGCCGTATTGGTCCGTACGAGCCGCCCCGCCATGTCGTACTGGGCCACGCCGATGCCGTCCTGAGCGAGCAGCGCCCGAGCGACGTCCCGGTCCTGGTCCCAGCCGCCCGACCCACCGGGCACCCGCAACAGGACCAGCCGCTCCGCCGAACCGTCCGCCCCGCAGACCCTGACCTCCACCTCGACGCCCTCCCCCGACCGATGCCTCAGCCGCGCCCGCCGTACGGTCACGGAATCAGCCAGGAAGGCCTCCGGCTCCCCAGGAGCGCCCCGGCCGACCGCCCCACCGCCTCCGCCCCGGCCCACCCGAGCAGCCTCCGCGCCGACCTCGACCACCACACGATCCGGCCGTCCGCGTCGAGCAGCGCGGCCGCCACGCCCTTCAGCCCGGAGCCGCTCTGCGAACGGGAGCCACGGCTCCCCACCCGGTCACTCGGTCCCACACGGCCTCCTCACGGGCCCTGAGGATGACGCCCCTACTGCCAGGATGCGCCCACCACGCCGGGCGGGCACCCTGGACGGGTACCTCCGTACCCCCGTACTTCTGTTGCTCCTGCGGGTCAGGCCGTGACGGTGACAATGACGGGCCGGTCCGTCGTACGGGCCCGGGGCGGGGGCGTGCCGTCGCCGGGATCCTTGTGGAAGGCGCCGCCCTCCCTGATGCCGGTGAGCCTGGTGGGGTCCTGGAGGACGGTGACGTCCTGCAGCGGGTCGCCGTCGACGAGCAGGAGGTCGGCGTAGAAACCGGGCCGGACACGGGCGCCCCGTCGGCGCATCTCCTGGAGGCCCGCGACGGCGTGCTCCAGTTCGCGCCGGTAACCGGCGGCCTCGGCGGCCTCGGGCGGGTAGCCGAAGGCGGCGGCGTCGTGGAGCGTGGCCACCAGCCAGTGGAGTCCGGGAGCGACGAAGACCTCGTCCTTCCTGGCCCCCAGCATGTCGAGGCCCTCCTCGGGCAGCCCTGGCATGACTGGAGCCGATCACCGCCCGCGACCAGTCCCGTTCTTTCGCGACCTGCGGCTCCTTCAGCAGCACCAGGTGCAGCTGGTCCCCGACACGGGCCTCGCTCCACGCGGCCAGACGCCGCCGGCAGGTCGTCCCGGACCCGAAGCCCAGCCCAGGGACCACCACGAGCCGCTCCTGTCCCTCCGGGGTTGCCCGGGGCCGGACGACGAAGCGTCCGGCCCCGGGCAACGGCCCGTCAGCCGTGGTCGGCGGTCAGCTCGGACCTGAGTGCGCGGGCGGCGGTGACGAGGTTCTCCAGGGAGGCGCGGGTCTCGGGCCAGCCGCGGGTCTTGAGGCCGCAGTCGGGGTTGACCCACAGGCGCTCGGCCGGGATGGTGTCCAGGCCCTTGCGCAGGAGCGCGGCGACCTCGGTGGGGCTCGGGACGCGCGGGGAGTGGATGTCCCAGACGCCCGGACCCGCCTCGCGCGGGTAGCCGTGCCCGGCGAGCTCGTCGGCGACCCGCATGTGGGAGCGGGCGGCCTCCAGGCTGATGACGTCGGCGTCGAGGTCGTCGATGGCCTGGACGATGTCGCCGAACTCGGCGTAGCACATGTGGGTGTGGATCTGGGTGTCCGGCCGCACGCCGCTGGTGGTGAGCCGGAAGGACTCGGTGGCCCAGGCCAGGTAGGCGGCGTGGTCGGCGGCACGCAGCGGCAGGGTCTCGCGGAGGGCCGGCTCGTCGACCTGGATGACCGAGGTGCCGGCCGCCTCCAGGTCGTTGACCTCGTCGCGCAGGGCGAGCGCCACCTGCCGGGCGGTGTCGCCGAGCGGCTGGTCGTCGCGGACGAACGACCACGCGAGCATGGTCACCGGTCCGGTCAGCATGCCCTTGACGGGCTTGGACGTCTGCGCCTGGGCGTACGCCGTCCAGCGCACTGTCATCGGCTCGGGGCGGGAGACGTCCCCGGCGAGGACGGGCGGGCGGACGTAGCGGGTGCCGTACGACTGGACCCAGCCGTGCCGGGTGGCGACGTAGCCGGTGAGCTGCTCGGCGAAGTACTGCACCATGTCGTTGCGTTCGGGCTCGCCGTGCACCAGCACGTCGATGCCGGCCTTCTCCTGGAAGGCCAGGACCTCGCGGATCTCGTCCCTGATCCGCTCCTCGTATCCGGCCGTGTCGGTCCGGCCCGCGCGAAGGTCGGCGCGGGCGGCACGGAGCTCGTCGGTCTGCGGGAAGGAGCCGATGGTGGTGGTCGGAAGGACCGGCAGGCCCAGGTGGGCGCGCTGGGCGGCGGAACGCTCCGCGTACGGCTGGGAGCGGCGGCCGTCCGCATCGGTGATCGTGGCAGTGCGGGCGCGTACGGCCGGGTCGCGGGTGAGGGCGGAGCCGGCGCGGGAGGCCAGATCGGCCCGGTTGGCGGCCAGTTCGGCGCTGATCGCGTCGGTGCCGCTTGCGAGGCCCTTGGCGAGGGTCACGACCTCGCTGGTCTTCTGCCGGGCGAAGGAGAGCCAGCGCCGGATCCGCGGGTCGACGTCGTGCTCGGCGGCCGCGTCCAGCGGGACGTGCAGGAGCGAGCACGACGCGGCCACGTCGACGCGGTCGGCGAGACCGAGCAGAGTGGCCAAGGTGGTCAGGGACTTCTGGTGGTCGTTGATCCAGATGTTGCGGCCGTTGACGACGCCCGCGACCAGCCGCTTGCCCGGCAGCCCGCCGACCGCGGCGAGGTCGTCGAGGTTCGCCGCGGCCGACTCGGTGAAGTCGAGCGCCAGACCGTCGACCGGGGCGGCGGCCAGCACCTTGAGCGCGTCGCCGAGCCGGTCGAAGTACGAGGCGACGAGCAGCTTGGGCCGGTCGCCGAGCACGCCGAGGTCGCGGTAGGCGCGGGCGGCGGCGTTCAGTTCGGCCGGAGTGCGGTCCTGGACCAGGGCGGGCTCGTCCAGCTGGACCCACTCGGCGCCCGCCGCGCGCAGGTCGGCCAGGACCTCGGCGTACACGGGCAGCAGCCGGTCGAGGAGGGTCAGCGGGTCGAACTCCAGGGCCACGCCCGGGGCGGGCTTGGCGAGGAGGAGGTAGGTGACGGGGCCGACGAGGACCGGACGGGCGGTGTGCCCGAGCGCGACGGCCTCCTTCAGCTCGGCGACCTGCTTGCTGGAGTCGGCGGCGAAAACGGTGTCAGGGCCGAGCTCGGGGACGAGGTAGTGGTAGTTGGTGTCGAACCACTTGGTCATCTCCAGCGGCGCCACCTCCTGCGTCCCGCGCGCCATGGCGAAATAGCCGTCGAGCGCGTCCGCCTCGACGGCGGCGCGGTGGCGCGCGGGGACGACGCCGACCATGACGGACGTGTCCAGCACATGGTCGTAGTACGAGAAGTCACCGGTCGGCACTTCGTGGACGCCGGCGTCGGCCAACTGCCGCCAGTTCCAACGGCGCAGGTCGGCAGCGGTGGCACGAAGGGCATCGGCGGTGACGCGGCCCTTCCAGTACCCCTCGACGGCTTTCTTCAGTTCGCGGTTCCGCCCCTGCCGGGGGTAGCCGTACACAGTGGCTCGTGCTGCCGCGAGTGCGGGCTTCGTGGTCACGGACCTCTCCTTCGCGAGTGGTGTCCTGAGGTACCCGGAGACGGGGATGGACGCGAAGGAACGACAGAGCGCACCGGCCGTGGCACGGGAAGAACCCCGCGCATGCCGCTCGCTGTGTACGCCGACCCGCCCACGAGGTCACCGGGATGTCCGTACGCGACATGCGTCCGCGTACGGGCAGCGGGCAGGTCTTCGGACTCACGGGCACGCCCTCCTCCCGGAGGACACCTACTGGCCGTCGCTTCCCAGGACCCTTCTCCGGTCCCAGTGCGTATGACGGCGGTCGTTCCCGCTCACCGCTGCGGGGCAGTCCCGGATTCCCACCGGGTTCCCTCTTACGACGCATCCCGCCTGGCGGACGGGGCGAACCAGCTGCAGCCGCCACCCTACGGCTCGCACACGCTCATCGGCGACGAGAATCCAATATTCGGACGCGAGGTGGAGACCTGCCGGCGCGTATCAGTGGGGGAGGGGGAGGGGGAGGGAGAGGGGGCTGGAAGGCCGCGCACGTGGGGAGGAACGGTTCGACCCGCGGTCCCCAAGCGCCCGCGGGCCGACGAGGGAGGACACACCCATGGCACAGGCCCACCAGCCGACCGACACCGACCCCGGGGCCCGTTCCCCGGAAACGTACCCGCACACCCGGCGGAAACGTCTCCTCCGGCTGGGCGCGCCGTCCGTCGCGGCGACCGCGCTGACGGCGACCGTCGCGCTGTACATGACCCTCGTCGCCTTCGGGAACATCACGGACTTCGGGACCAACCAACAGTTCGTCCAGCACGTCCTGAGCATGGACACCACCTTCAAGGACCCCGACCTGATGTGGCGCGCGGTCGAATCCCCCGCCTTCCAGAACACCGCCTACGTCGCCATCATCCTCTGGGAGACCCTGGCCGCGGCGGTCCTCCTCACCGCCACCTGGCTCTGGATCAGGGGCCTGCGCCGCGACGCGTACGACCGCGCCCGCGCGGCGACCACGGTGGGGCTGGTGATGGTGCTGCTCCTCTTCGGGATGGGCTTCCTCGCGATCGGCGGCGAATGGTTCGCCATGTGGCAGTCGCCCGACTGGAACGGTCTGGACGCCGCCGCCCGCAACGTCGCACTGGCCGCCTTCACGCTCCTCGTGGTGCACCTGCCCGGTGTCCGCCGGGCGGACACCGGACGGACCTGACGCCTGGCGCCTTCATCAGGAGGAGGTTCGGGTGAGGTCGGGGGAGGTCCGGTGAGGTCCGGGTGAGGTCGGGTGGGGTCCGGAGGGAAGTCCGGGGGAGACCTGAGTGGGGTCCGCGTGAGGGCCGGGTGAGGGGGGGCAGGTGAGGGGGGCCGGGTGAGGTGTCACGGAACCCGATGGGCCTTCCTGGCCGGCACCTGTTCTCGGGGCGTCAGGCCGGCCGGCGACATGAGGGCTGAGTCAGGAGTTGACCCTGACACCGTGTGAGGGGGTTGGCTGCTCCCACCTGCCCGGCGACCCGCGCCGGAGACCACCGCCTCTCTATCCCCGTCTCCCTCCCGCCTCTACTCCATCTCTGTGAAGGATTCTCGTGCTCGGCTACGTCGGCTCCGGCCCCTACTGCTACACGAACTCGCTGGCCATGATGCTGGGCGAGGAGTCCCCCTCGACCGCAGTCATCGAGACGCTGACGGGCTCGCCGTTCGGCGCCCAGCTCATCGCTGGTTCCCTGCCGTTGTTCGACCCTTACGGGTGGCACCCCGAGGCCGGCCTCGACGCCGCGATCGCCCTGCTGGGCTGGAGCTGTGAGCGCACCGACGGGGGAACAACGGCCGAGGCGCTGGAGCGGTTGCGTGCCGCCTGCTCGCGGGGGCCGGTCCTGGCCGGGCCGGTGGACATGGGCCTGCTGCTGTACCAGCCCGGCACGCCGAACGCCGACGGCGGCGACCACTACGTCGTGGTGCTCGCCGCCGACCAGGACACCGTCGAACTCCACGACCCCCACGGCCACCCCTACGCGACCCTGCCCACACAGGCTTTCCTCTCCGCGTGGGAGGCGAAGACGATCAGCTACATCGACGCCCCGTTCGTCTTGCGCACCGGCTTCGTACGCCATCGCCGGGTCACTCCCCTCGACGCGTTGCGGCAGTCCCTGCCGGCAGCCGCGGGTTGGCTGGCCGGCCGTGACGACCTGCCCATGCCGCCCGGCTCCCTGGGCGGAGCCGCCGCCGTCGACGCCCTCGCCGACATGGTCGCCCAGGGCATGCCCTCGGGCGTCCGCACGCTGCTCACCGCGTTCGGCGTCCGCGTGGGAGCACGCCGACTGAACGACGCGGCAACCTGCCTGGCAGAGCTGGGACTGTCGCACGCGGCCTCCCTCGCACAGGGCCAGGCCAGGATCCTGGGCGGTCTGCAGTACCCGCTCGTGCACGGCGACGACCAAACCGCAGCCGCCCGGATGCGACAACTCGCCCCCACCTACGCGCAGCTGCACACGGCCGTGAGCACGGCCCTGGACCGCGCCTCCTGAACGGCACGGGGAGCGCACCTCCTTCCAGAGGTCTCTTCCCGCCCGTTGCGCATGCTTTCCGACGCGCCCACCACCGGACCAGGGCCGTGTCCCAAGCCCTCCATTCGCCTCCGCAAGGTGAGGACACGGCTTGACCGGCGTCCTGGGCCAGACCCCGAGGCTGCGCGGGCCGTGGGCGAAGGCGTGCACCGTGTGCGGTATTTCGTGCGCGGCCGGTGCTGAGGCGGGCCGACAGGTCTGTTCCGGTGGGACGTAGCGGTCTTCGGCAGTGTGCCAGAAGGAGAAAGCAGGAGGGAGAAGGGAGAAGGGAGAAGGGTGGCGATCCCGTGGTCACCAGCACGTGAACGCTCCTAGGCCGTGTATCGAAAGTGGATCTTGAGCTGTGAATGATCGTGGTTCATGGCGCGGGGAGACCTCACGGACGAGCAGTGGGCGGTGCTGGCACCGCTGTTGCCAACAGGCAGGAAGGCGGGGCGGCCGCCCGTCTGGTCCCGGCGGCAGCTGATCGACGGCATACGGTTCCGGGTCCGGACCGGTGTTCCGTGGCGGGACGTGCCTGCCGAGTACGGGCCGTGGGGCCGGGTCTACGACCTGTTCCGCCGCTGGCAGCGGGACGGCACCTGGCACCGGATCCTCACCCGGCTCCAGTCCCTGGCCGATGCGGAGGGTGCGATCGTGTGGGATCTGAGCGTCGACTCCTCGGTGTGCCGTGCGCATCAGCATGCGGCCGGGGCCCGCAAGCGCGGTGATCTGCAGAAGGAACCACCCGGCGGTGTCTTGGATGAGCCCTGTGATCACGGGCTTGGACGTTCGCGCGGCGGGTTCACCACCAAACTCCACCTGGCCGTCGAGCAGGGGCAGAAGCCCATGGCGATCGTGGTGACCGCCGGGCAGCGCGGGGACTCACCCCAGTTCGAATCGGTGCTGGAGAAGGTCCGTGTGCCCCGCATCGGGCCGGCCCGGCCCCGCGTCCGCCCTGATCGTGTGCGGGCCGACAAGGCGTACACCTCCCGGAAGAACCGTGCCTACCTGCGCCGCCGGGGGATTCGCTGCACCATCCCGGACAAGGCCGACCAGGCACGCAACCGCCAGAAGCTCGGCTCGCGCGGCGGTCGGCCTCCGCATTTCGACCCAGTCGACTACCGGGAACGTCATGCAGTCGAGTGCGCCATCAACCGCCTCAAGAGACACCGCGCTGTCGCCACCCGGTACGACAACTCGCGGTCCGCTACGAGACGACCGTGGTGATCGCAGCCATCAACGAATGGCTGTGACCACCACGTGGCCACTTCTCAAGCCCACACCGCTTTGACCACGGCGTGGCCTGCCGAAGCCGCCTGCCCGTAGAACTCTTGGAGGTCCCGGTGATGTTCGAGGTGCTCCTGCCTGGTCCAGCCAAGGGCACCGAACCTGGCGCCGACAACGTTCCACAGCTCGTCGAAAGAGACAGTCGTAAGGAAACGCGCGGCCTGTGACACACCAGGCGGCTCCAGAAGTATCAGCGGTGGATCGGAGGGGTCGGCGTCAGCGCTGTGGGGCACGGGGCGGCCGCCGTAGATCGGCAGATTCCAGGGCTGATCGACGTCTGCATAGAGGGCATCGGCTGCGGCATAGAGGTCGTTGACAGCGTCCCAGCCCTTGTTGATCGAGTAGGCGATGCCCGCTTCGTACTCGGCGGTGTCGTTTTCCCAAGCCTCAGACATGAACGCAGCCAGCCAGGTGTGGTCGTCCTGGATCTCGGACTCAGCTACGGCACGAAAGTGCAGGTAGATGCTCACTACGACGAATCCCTCAGCTCGACGACCCATCTGTCAGGGCGAACAGACAGAACCTACTTGAGGGCACCGACAGCCACGTGTCGCCGATATCGACTCGCGCCACCCAGCAGGACTTTCGATACACGGCCTAGAACCAGGCGCCCACAGCGGCGGCGACGGGGTCGGCGTCCGGCTCGCGCAGGGCGTAGAGCGTCTTCGCGCCGACCCACAGGAGGGTTCTGCCGTAGGGGAGGTCGGGGTGGCGTTCGAGCATCGTGCGGAAGAACTTGGTCGCGGAGGCGCACTCCTTCAGTGCCGTCTCGGTGTTGTCGAGGTAGCGGCGGGTCTCGGCGATGACGCGGGTGGCGTCGTCGTCGAGGTCCTTGTTCTTGTGGCCGGCGACGATGTGGCGGGGCGCGAGCGCCTTGACGGTGTCGATGGCGTCGCGCCAGGCGTCCAGGCCGCCTCCGGCCGACTCGCCGACGTACATGTGGGCGCCGTTGTAGAGCGCGTCGCCGGCGACGACGAGGCCAAGGTCGGGGACGTGGACGACGCTGGTGTGCTCGGTGTCGGTGTGGCCGACCTCGACGAGGCGCAGGTCGTGCCCTTCGAGGCTGAGGGTGTCGCCGGGGACGGTGACGGCGGTGACGGGTGCGTCGGGGATCTGTCCGGGCCAGAGCTTGTCCCAGGCGAAGGGCCGGGCTTCCACGTTGCCGTGCATGACGGCGATGGTGCCGGCGGTGGCCACGACGGGCGCGCAGAACCGCTCGGCGAACGCACTCGTGCCGAACCAGTGGTCGCCGTGCCCGTGGGTGGCGACGATCGCGGTGATGTTCTTCCCGCCTGCGGCCACCCATGCGGCGACCTCCTCGATCCGGTTCCTGGTGAACGGTGGGTCGATGAGGACGGCGTCCCTCTCGCCGTGGACGAGGGTGGTCGAGAGCGGCTGGAAGGTGCGCCGGTCGCCGTTGGGCAGCGGCTCGGTGACGCTGATCGGGACCGGGTCGGAGACATGTACGGCATAGCCGAGAGACTGCGCATCCATGATGCTGACCCTTCTGACGGGTTGGCGTGGTGCGGTTCTGACCGAGCCGATCACTGCGGGTCGGCGAAGAACGCGTCGACATCGGCGGCGAACTCGGCGTGGTGCTGGAACGGGAACCCGGGCGCCGAGTCCAGGTGGATCTTCAGCCATGCCTGCGGGATCGGACCGACGAGCGGGGAGAGGTAGCGGGGGAGGATCATCGGGTCGCTGTCGCTGTCGCTGTCGCTGCCGCTGTCGCTGTCGCTGTCGCTGTCGCTCTCGCAGTCGCGTTGCTGTCGCCGTTGGCGGCCGACGCCGTCGTGAGGGGCGCCTGTGCGCATGACGACCGTGCCATCGGAGCCTCCTTCAGGGCTGCCCGGCAGCGGGCCACTGGAGCCTCATCAAGGTATAGCGATCGCTTTACCTTGTATCGACGCTACGCCTGCGCCGGCCGTAAGTAAAGCGATCGCTATGCTTGTGAGCATGGGGGCAAAGGCATCGACCACCGGGACGGTTCGCGGCGGGCGTGGTGCGCGTGAGCGCATCCTCCGCGCGGCCGGAGAGCTCTTCTACGCGCATGGCATCCACGCCACCGGCGTGGCGGCGCTGATCGAAGCCGCGCGCGTCTCGCCCCGGACCTTCTACGTCCACTTCCCGACCAAGAACGCGCTGGTGGAGGAGTATCTCCGCAGGTTCGATACGGAGACGCCCATCGCCGCCGAAGCGGAGCTGGACCGCGACGACCTCCCCCCGGCTCGGCGACTGCTGGCGATCTTCACCCCCGCCGAGGAGGACCCGCCGGACCTCATCCGGGGATGCCCCTTCCACAACGCCGTCATCGAGGGCGCCGGAGAACTCCCGGAGATCGCGCGCCTCACGCAGCGCCACAAGCAGGCGTTCCGTGACCGGCTCGTGGCCACGGCCGCGGAGGCCGGCGCGGCAGACCCGGAAGCCCTCGGCCGCCAGCTCGCCGTGATCTTCGAAGGCGCCAACGCTCTGGCGGCATCGTGCAACGACCAGCAGGCCTTCGTGGACGCCCACCGAGCGGCCGAGACACTGGTGGACGCCGCCTTGCGCGCTGCGCCTGGAAGCTGAGAACGCGGACCGTTCCCGCTAGGCCCTGTCCGGTCGATCAAGCCGGGCTCGATCTTCGGGAAGCCGCACCGCCAAGGTGCTACGGATGCACCTCTGCCGGATCAGGCGGCGATCGGTTTGCGATAGCGGACGTACTCGTTCTGGCGCCGGAACCCTACGCTCTCGTAGAGGTCGTAGGACCGGTGCGGATTCGCGGTCCCGGTGTACAACCGGGCGGTCTCGGCACCGTGCTCGCGAAGACATCGCAACCCGTCCATCAGCAGGGCCCGCCCAAGTCCCAGACGCCTCGACTCCGCCCGTACGCTCAATTCTTCGACTTCGCCCACGGTGGAGTCCTGCCGACGGATGGAGCACAGGGCGACCCCGGCCATGTTTTCCCCGTCCCAACCAGCCCGCCAGCAGGTCGGGTCGGCAGTGGCGAGGAAGCTCTCGAACGTCCACCTCTCGGTGAAGGCGGCATCCGCGTACGAATCGACGACCGTCTCCCAGGCCGCGCGATAGCTGCTCGGATCGACCGCACCGACCCGGATGCCGCCCGGCAACGGCTTTCCGTCGGGGAGCCGTCGAAGATCGGCCAACTCCAGCTCTACCAAGCTGAAGACACGCCGGTATCCCGTTTCGAGTAGCAGCGCCGTCGCGTCCCGTTCAGAGGCCATGGCATTCGCGCCGAACACAGCCGTCTGCGTGGTCCCATGTCGCTGCACAAGCTGGCGGATACTGTTTTCTGCCCAGTCGAGCATGGCCGAGCCGATGCCCTGGCCCCGGTGCTCGGGCAGCAGGTACCCGCGGTGCAGGTACAACCACGTTCCGTCCCGCTCCTGCCACCACCTGACCGTCGCGTATCCGACTACGCCACCGTTGTGCTCCACCAAAACCTGGTTTTGGGACGGGTCATCGAGCTTGGCGGAGGCTTCGGCGATCTCGGCTGCCGTCGGGATCCCCTCCACAACCGAGCGGGCGTCGATCCGATCCCGCTGTACGCAGCCCAGCCGTACAGCGGCCATCGCGCCATGGTCGTCGTGGCCGTGATACGGCCGGAAGACGTAACAGGGCAACCGTTCCCACGATGCAAAGCCGCCGCTGCTGTTGCTGCCGCTGCCGCCGTTCGCCTTCACATCAAGATCCCCGTTCCGTTGGATATGTGGCGTCATCGGTCACGGAAGCGTAGGCCGTGCCGATCACACGGTAGAACCCGTTTTCCGCAGAATGACCGTTCGCGGGGACTTGAGGGACGAGGAGTGGGACCGGCAGCAGCTGTTCCTGCGGATGAGTAACGGTCGGTGCGGCAGGTGGCGGGACCACCGACAGATGTTCGACGGCATCCTGTATCGGGTACGGGCTGGGGTGCAGTGGCGTGACCTGCCGGAACGCTTCGGACCGTGGAAAACGGTCCACGAACGGCACCGGTTGCGGTCGGGTGAGTGGGACCTGGGAGCGTCTGCTGTAACAGGTCCAGGCCCAGGTCCAGGTCCAGGCCCAGACCCAGACCCAGACCCAGGCCCAGACCCAGGCCGCGGTCGATGCAGCTGGCGGTATCGACGGGGACATCTCGGTGAACTCCACCATCGTGCGCGCGCCCCAGCACGCTGCCGGCGCCCGCAACAACCCGCCGCCAGCCCGCGCAAGAAGCCTCAGAGCGTCGCGGCCGACAAGGCGTACAGCAAGGGGCCCTGCTGTCAGTACCTGCGGCATCGAGGCATCCGGCGCGCGATTCTTTCCATTCCGGAGAAAGCGGACAGCCAGGCTGCCAGCCTACGCAAAGGCTCACGCGGCGGCAGGAGGAGCTGGCGGCTGTTCTGGCAGGTCATGATCTGGTCGAAGACGAGTTCGACGATGGCCTTGCGACGGCTGTGGGCCTTCCGGCAGGGCTCGGTCCGCGGTTTGCGGGCCATGTGCTTCTTCGGGGTCGCGTTCTTCGGGGTGCGTCCGCGTGGTGCGGGTGGGCCCTGTTCGTCGCGACCGAGTCGGCCGGTGGCTATGAACGTGTTGCTGCTGAAGGAGAGTTGGCGATCCCGAGCGGTCTCAAGGTTCGTCTCGGAGCAGTAGCCGACGTCGATCGGGGCCTGCTTGGGACGGGTGCCGGTGTTCCGCTCGGACTGGTCGGGCATGGGGGTGCAGTTCGGCGGGTCGGAGGCGTTGCAGGTGACGTCGGCGGCGGTGGTGACCTGGTGGGTCTCGTCTACGACGGCCTGGCCGATGACGGCCTGGGCGCGGGCGGCCTGCCGCCTGGCTATGAGCTTCTTGCGCCGGTCGAGTGCGGCGGGCAGGTCCATGTCCTTGCCGCCGACGCGGAGCCGGGCGATCGAGCGGAAGCCCGGTTCCTGGACGGCGGCGCCGAGAATCATAACGTCACGTCGTCGGCGAACTCGCGCTCGATCGTCCGTGAGGAGCGGATGCCGGTGGTGCAGCCGTAGAAGCGGCAGCCGCGCCGCCAACCTGGGGTCGTACGGCGGGTGGCCGCGCTTCTCGGTGCAGTCGGCCAGGATCGGGGCGAGGGCGAGTACCTCGTCGACCAGGTCCGCGACGAACCGGGCGAGGCGGCCCTCCGGCAGCCGGTCGTCCGGCGAAGGTGGCAGCGCCAGGACCTGATGCGGGTCGAACGCCCGGAAAGTCTTGTCCGCCGCTGCCGGACGGCGCTGAGGCTGCTTAGCCTTCGCCTTCGCTTCGGCCGGCTCGGCTTCGAACAGCCCATCCTCACCACGCGGACCGCCGGGATCGTCCCCGTGTGAAAGGTCGCGGGACAAGGGTGGGTTGCCGGTCAGGGGGGCGTGCTTCTAGCGGTGCAGGGAGATTCCGCCGTCGATAACCCAGAAGTTGGCCGGAACCGTGCCGCACTTGACGACTTCGGAGTGTGTCTGGGGGTTGGTGCGGGCCCAGCCGACCCGACGCTGGTGCTGCTGGTCGGTCGGGTAGAAGGTGAGACCGGCCTCGGGGTGCTGGCCTTCCTCGAAGAGGTACGGCTTGCCCCCGAGCGGGGTGACCACGGTCTTCGAGATGGGCCCGGTCACGGTGACGGCGCCGTTTTCGTCGACGGTCAGGCAGTCGACGTCGAACTCGGCCCGGACGGTGCCGCTTTCCTCGAACACGTGCTGCACCACGACGTGCCCCCGGGCGCGGCCGTCGACCGTACGGGCGCTGACCTGTGCGGTGAGCCGCTCGCCCGGGTTGGGACCCGGGCCGCGCTCGTTGAGCAGGGTCCAGCCGTGCAGTGCGAGGTGCTGGGCCGGCAGGGAGGTGGCCGGCGCGGGCACGGCCGCGGCGGTGCCGGCCGTCCCGGCCGCGAGGGCCACGGCCGCGGTGACGAGCGCGATGGCGGTGGTGAGCTTTCGCATGGTCAACCCTTAGTGGAGAGAAGAGAGTCGGGCCGTTTCCCGACTGCCTCCAACCTCCCAGCTCACCCCCGGCCGGAGCCTCCACCGCAAGGAGGGACCAGCTCCCCCTGGCGGGGGAACCGCTCCTCCTCCCCCCCGGCTCACCGCGTGGCGTGTCCCCACGTGGCGTGGCGCATCGCGTCCAGGACGAGGACAAGGACGAGGACCAGAACCAAGACCAGAACCAAGACCGGTACGAGGGCGGCCACGGCCAGGGTGGTGGCGAGAGCCACGCTCCCAAGGCGTGTGTCGGAAGTACTGGGCGGCGGGGACGGTGGTGCTGCGAGGATGCGGTCATGGAGCAGATATTGAGTCGGCAGGAAGCGTCGGAGGCGGTCCGGGATCACGGGTGGCGTTACTTGCTGGGTGCCTTGCAAACGTCGGTTTCGGTGGGGACGTTGGCTCAAGCGATCAGCCTGGCAGCGGACGCTGTCGCGGTGTGTGGCGACGATGCCGATCGCCATCTCCGCGTTGATGTTCGCCCCGATCTGACAGTTTTTACTCTGCAGTCGCTGGACCATGCAGCGGTTACTAACCGGGATGTCGAGCTCGCGCGTCGGATCTCTGCCACCGCTGGCAAGTCAGGGTTTCTGCCGGATCCTGGGCTTGGAACAGGGGCACTACGGTCGGTTCAGGTTCTGGAGATCGCAATTGATGCTCTGAGTATCTCCAGGATTCGACCGTTTTGGAAGGCGGTGTTGGGATATGCCGATGAGGCGGGCGCCGAGGGACCGGAGGATCCGCTCGTCGACCCGATCAGGCAGGGCCCGGCCATCTGGTTCCAGCAAATGGACCGCGCGCGTCCGCAGCGCAATCGTATTCACCTCGACATCAGCGTTCCGCATGACGAGGCACCTCGGCGGATCGAAGCCGCGCTGGCAGCTGGTGGCCGACTCGTCTCCGCGAGCCGTGCCCCGGCCTTCTGGGTGCTTGCCGACCTGGAGGGAAACGAAGCCTGCGTCACCACATGGCAAGGCCGAGAAAGCTGACACGACGTGCTGGAGCAGTATGGGCTGTGAGACAAGGGCCTACGACCTGTTCCGGCGCTGGCAGCGCGACGGCATCTGGAAGCGGATCTTCGGGCAGCTGCAGGCCGAAGCCGACGTGAAGGGCCTGATCACGTGGGACGTCAGCGTGGATTCCACGATCGCCCGGCCCACCAGCACGCCGCCGAGGCGCGTAAAAAAGGACGCTGCAGCAGGAGCCTCCCGGCGGCGTCGACACCGAACCCGACGATCACGGCCTCGGACGCTCGCGCGGCGGGCTGCCCACCGAGCTGCACCTGGCGGTCGAGCAGGGGCAAAAGCCGCTGCCGCTGCTTGTCACCGCTGGCCAACGGCACGACAGTCCGCAGTTCCAGCCGGTCCTGGAGGGCATCCGGGTGCCTCGCATCGGTCAGGGCCGGCCGCGAACCCGGCCGGACCAGGTTCGCGCCGACAAGGCGTACGGCTCCCGCGGGAACCGCGCCTACCTGCGCAGACGCGGCATCGGCTGCACCATTCCGGAGAAGGCTGACCAGGTCCGCAACCGCAAGAAGCTCGGCTCTCGCGGCGGCCGTCCGCCGAAGTTCGACAAGGCCGATTACAAGGAGCGCCACGCTGTGGAATGCGGCATCAACCGCTTCAACCACCTCAACCGCCTCAACCGCCACCGCGCGGTCGCTACGAGATACGACAAGCCGGTTGTCCGCTACGAGGCGACCGTGCTGATCGCAGCTCTCAACAAATGGCTTTGATCGCCTTCAGCCGTCGCTCACCAGTCCCGGGTGGCGATCAGCTCCTCTACATCCGTGTCCGTGAACCCGTATGCCGACGCGACAAACCAGAAGTCCTCAGCGATCACCTCACGCGCAACCGTCTCGATCTCACTCCCGGCTGCCTCGAACTCCGCCCCCAGACGGTTGAATTCCTCCGTTGCGGCCTGGGTGAGTGCATACAGGGCCTCCAGATCCGACGGCTGCTCGGCCTCAATCCGCTCGCACAGCCGCAACAGGATTGCTCTGCCCCGGTCAACGACATGATCGGGGAAGTACGAGTCCGCATACATCTGCCGCAGAAAAGCGTGCTCTGCCACCTGCTGGTTTGTGATCGGCATGCCGCTTTCCCGTCCCTGTAGAAGAACTGACGTGCCGATCATGCACGACACCACTGACAACGACGCCACCCATGTACGCCAGACCGCTCGTGACCAGCACTTTCACAACAGGCCCTAGCCAGAAGCCCGTGATCCGGGTGTCCACCATCGTGCGGAAGGTTGCCGGGTCCGGGTCCAGGGGGGCGAACAAGACGGTTGTCCGCAGCCCGTCTGTCGTGGGCGGGGGCATACGGCGGTACGGAAGCGGCGGGTGGTGCATTTGTCGACCCCTGGCAGCCCCGGTCTTCTGTCCCAGACCCGGGTGCACAGCGGGCGTCGCAGCCTTCGGTGGGGGAGGCGGGCTGGGCTGCTTGCCGGGAATCGGATGGCCATCAACGGGGTTGGCGGGGGATGAACCGTTATTAGTTGTTGGAGGGGTCATGCGAGCGATTCAGGTGTACGAAGTGGGCGGTCCGGAGGTGCTGCAGGAGGCCGAGGTGGACCAGCCGCGGCCGGGTCCGGGTGAGGCGGTCGTGGAGGTCGCCGCGTCCGGGGTCAACTTCCTCGATGTCTACTACCGTGAAGGCCGGTACAGCCTCCCGCTGCCCTTCACCCCGGGGTCTGAGGGTGCCGGCACGGTCGTCGAAGTCGGGCCCGGAGTCGCTGACGTCGCGGTCGGGGACCGGGTCGGTTGGGTGGAGATTCCGGGTACGTACGCCGAGCGGGCCGTTGTGGACTCCTCCCGGCTGGTGCCGCTGCCCGACGACATCGACTTCGAGACGGCTGCCGCCGTACTCCTCCAAGGCATGACCGCGCACTATCTCGTCAAGGACGCCTACCCGGTTCAGGAGGGCGACACGGTGCTCGTGCATGCGGCTGCCGGTGGCATGGGGCTGCTGCTGACCCAGCTCATCACCCATCTCGGCGGCAGGGTGATCGGCACGACGTCGACCACGGCGAAGGCCGAGCTGGCGAAGCGTGCCGGGGCCGCCGAGGTGATCCTCTCCTCCGAAGTCGACGATCTCGCCGCCGAGGTGCGGCGGCTCAACGGCGGTCAGGGACTGCCGGTCGTCTTCGACGGCGTCGGCGCACACACCTTCGACGCGAGCCTCGCCAGCCTGCGAACCCGCGGCCATCTCGTGCTCTTCGGCGCGGCAAGCGGTGCCGTGCCGCCGTTCGATCCGATTCGGCTCGCCCACGGCGGTTCCCTGACCCTGATCCGGCCCAGCCTCGGCGACTTCATCGCCGATCGGTCCGAACTGCTCCGACGGGCCGCCGACGTGTTCGAGTGGGTGCGCTCCAAGGCGCTTGAGGTCACCGTGACGGGCCGCTACGCATTGTCCGAGGCCGCCCAGGCCCACAGCGATCTGGAGGCTCGGCGTACCACCGGCAAGCTGCTCGTCGTACCCGATGCGGCCGCCATGGGACGCCGCGAGGAGACGCAGAGCTGATCGCGGGTGAGCAGAACTGATCGCGGATGTCGTGGCCCTCGGCGCGGAGATGGGTGGTGGCGGCGTCGATGTACGTCGTGGACCGGAGCACACGAGGGCGTTGAGGACCAGGCCGAGCGCGCCGAGTTGGTCCCCCATGCCGTCGCGGTACGCCTGGTGGAGGGTGCCGTGCCTGCTGTGGCACACGTCCCTCGCCGTAACGCACGATCGGGACGTCTGCCTTGGCGAGGCCTTCGCCGCCGGCCCCGCTTCCTCCAGGCGTTTGGCGAGCTGCTTCCACCCGGCGTCCAGGCCCCGCACCAGCTCCTTCAGGTGTTCGGTGACGGGCATGTCCAGGCTCAGGGCCGCCAGTACGTCCTTCTCGACCGCGTCCCCGTCGGGCCCGTCCAGCAGGTGGGCCCGCGGGTTGAGCCAGCGGTGCGAGGGCGGGGCGAAGACGTCGCGGTTGTTCAAGGCCCGGTGCAGCTGCTCCAGCACGCACACCGCGTACGTGTACCGGTCCATCGCGCCCTGCGGCAGGCCGGGGTTGGCGTACACCGCCTTACGCCACGCGGGCGGTGCCACCTTGTTGTCCAGTCCCGCCGGAATTCCTCGATTTCCCCGGCCAGGCCCTCGTTGCCCATTTGACGAGTGGGGTGTCGGTGCGAAGGTGCGTTCGTCAGGCGGTCGGAGGCGGGCATGGTCGCGGTGGTACGTGTACGGGCAGTGGCGACGGCGCCCTGGTAGGCGCGGTTCGCGAGGGTGGGGATCTGCCGGGTGAGGCAGGAGACGTGCTCGACCAGCTCGTACGGTACGTCGAGCATGGAGGGATACGGAACCGACAGAGCCCCCGTGCTGTCGGCAGCGTCGAGTGGGCATCGGGCAACAGGAGCAACAGGGGGTGGGCATTCCCTCCCCGTGAGGGAGAGGGGATGTCCAGGGGACGGTTGGTCAGGTGCGGCCGAGCGGGACGTGGGGGCGTTGGATGTCCTCGGGGTGGGCTGTGTGCAGCATGGCTTCCTCGTAGGTGATGGTGCCTGCCGTGAGGAGGGCGTTGATGCTGGTTTCAAGGGTCTGCATGCCCTCGCGGTGGCCGGTGGAGAGCATGTTGCGGATCTGGCGGGTCTTGCCCTCGCGGATGAGGTTGCGGATCGCGGAGGTGCCGACCAGGACTTCGAAGGCGGCTACGCGGCCGCCGCCGATGCGGGGGACGAGGGTTTGGTTGAGGATGCCGACCAGGGTGTGGGCCAGCTGTAGGCGGATCTGGGGCTGTTGTTCGGCAGGGAAGACGTCGACGATGCGGTCGAGTGTCTGGGACGTGTCGTTGGTGTGCAGGGTGGCGAACACCAGGTGGCCGGTTTCGGCGATGGTCAGGGCGGCGGAGATGCTCTCGGGGTCGCGCATTTCGCCGAGGAGCAGGACGTCGGGGTCCTCGCGGAGGGCCGAGCGCAGAGCGGCGGGGAAGGAGTCGGTGTCGGTGCCGACCTCGCGTTGGCTGATGGCCGCGCGCTTGTGGCGGTGCAGGTACTCGATCGGGTCCTCGATGGTGAGGATGTGTACCGGGCGGTGCGTGTTGACGTGGTCGAGGAGCGCCGCCAGGCTCGTCGACTTTCCCGAACCGGTCGGCCCGGTGACCAGAACGAGGCCGCGTGGCATGTCCGCCCACCCGAGGGCGACCGGGGGGAGTCCGAGCTGCTCGGACGACGGCACGTCGAACGGGATGATCCGCAGTGCCAGTGCCGACGCGCCGCGCTGCAGGAAGGCGTTACCGCGCAGCCTGGCCTTCTCCTCCCAGCTGAAGGCGAAATCGACCTGCTTCTCGCGGCGGAACCGCTCCGTGAGTTCCGCGCCCAGCACTCCGGTTACCAGACGATCGACCTCCGGCTCGGTCAGCGCGGCCCCCTCGACCGGTCGCAGGGCGCCGTCGACGCGGAGGAACGGCGCCGATCCGGCGGTGAGCAGCAGGTCGCTGCCGCCCCGCTTCCACAGCTCACCGAGGAGGTGGTCGATGATCGCGGGACTCGGTCCGGGCATGGTGGTCTCCAGGGTGGTGTGCTTGCTCATGGCAGGACCGTCCACCGCTTGACGGTGCTGGTGTGGCCGTCGAAGGACACGGCGGCCTGGACGAGCGGGCCGGACAGCAGGTCGATCCGGGCGCCGCCGAGGTGCGCGGTCGCGCCGCCGCTCCCGGTGGTGACGGTGTAGGTCACGGTCAGCCCGGCCAGCTGGGAGGCTTTGGTCAGGCCACACGCTGCCAGGTCGATCTGGTCGGTCACCGGGCCGCTCGTGCCGAGGCGGACCGGTACGTTCAGTGAGTTGTCGGTGCCAGTGCCAGTGTCGGCGCCAGTGCCGGTGCAGGTGCTGTCGGGGAAGTTCACCGACAGTTTGACTGATTCCACGTCGCCGTCCTCGTGGTGTGCCACGCGCAGGGTGACGTGGTCGAGTGGTCCGGTCGTGGCTGGTGCTGGTGTCGGTGCCGGCTGGGTGTAGCCGCCGAGTGTGAGGGACGCCCTGCCACCGTTGGGGACGGTGGCGTCCGTGACGTCGACGGGCGCGCCGGGAGCCGGGGGCGTGAACCCGGTGATCGCGGTGGCCGACGACGGTTTCGCGATCACGGCCGGATAGGTCGTGAACAGGACCGGCTCCGGTGGGATGCCGATCACCGGACGGAGGTATCCGGTGGCCGGGCTGATGCCGAGATCGATGGTCCGGGCGATGATGCCTCGGGTGACGACCTGCGAGGTGACCCGGCTCATCGACAGGTCGACGGCAGCGGTCGGCGTGTAGACGGTGCCGTTGATGACCAGGCGGCTGTGATCGGTGGCCGTGTCGGCGTTGTCGGTCGACTTCAGCACCGCGCAACGGCTGCCCGTGGTGAGGCAGCCGGACAGGGCCCTGATGGACGGGGCTCGGAACACGATGTCGAGCTCGACGCCGTCGAGCCGGGCGTCGGCGTCGGTGCTGCCCGTGCCCAGCTTCGCCGCGTAGTCGGCGGTGAGCTGGGACAACTGGCCGGCCCTCGTGACCCCGCAGGCACCGAGGTCGACCACGTCGACGCCGAGTGCCCCTTCATGGGCGGTCAGTGTGTGGGTCTTGTCGCAGGCGGTACCGGTGCCGGAGACGGTCAGCGCGGTTGTCGGGGGCTTCGTCGGCGCTGGTGGTTCTTCCGTCGGGTCGATCGGGTCGATCGGTTTCGTCGGATCGATCGGCTCCTTCGGCTCCTTCGGTTCCGTCGGTGAGGGCGGTCTCGGGGTGGTGTCGTCGTCCTGGTGCGCCACGCGCAGGGCGACCTTGTCGATCACCGCCCCCGCCGGCAGGGGCAGCATCGTGAATCCGCCGAGCCGGATCGACGCCGACGGGGTGGCCGTGGCAAGCGTCGCGGTCGAGGTGGCGGTGTCGATGGCCTGTGCGTTCTTCGGGTCGAGGAACGTCCTGGCGGTGGGTGTCGCGGTGCTGGTCGCCTCGGTGGGACGTATCGAGATCGGGGGGCGGTAGGCCAGGTCCAGGGCGACGCCGTCGAGCTGATCGGTGGCGGTGGTGCTGCCGGTGCCGAGAGTGGCGGTGTACGTCACGACCAGGCCGGTCAGTTGGGCGGGGTCGGTCAGCCCACAGAGGGCGACCAGGTCCAGGGTGTCGGTGGACAGGGAGCCCTGGCGCGCGGCGAGCTTCTGTGGGGTGGTGCAGGAGCGGGGGAGGCCGGGGCCGGTCAGGGTGACCGTGACCGCCGGCGGTGGGCCTCCGGCCGTTCCGGGATCGTCGCGGTGGGCGATGTGCAGCAGGGCTCCGTCCAGGACCGAGTTGGGCGGCACCCCAGGAGTGTCGAGACCACCGAGGTCGATGGTGGCGGTCGGCGTGGTGACCGAGTCGAGTGCGGCGCGGGCCGTGTCGGTGCCGTCGATCGCCTCGGCGTCGGTCGCGGGGACGAAGGTCGTCGACTTCGCGTTCGTCGCCGGTCGGGGCGTTGGTGGGTCGTAGACGACTTCGAGCCAGATGCCGTCCAGGGAATCGGTGCCCGTGGTGCCGCCCGCGTTCAGTCCGGCGGTGTAGGTCGCGGTCAGGCCGGTCAGCTGGGTGGCGTCGGTGATGCCGCATGCCTTCAGGTCGACGCGGTCGTCGCCCAGGCGGGCGCGTGCGGTGAGCGGCAGGTCCGTACAACCGCCACCGCCGCCCGTTGGGGTGACGGTGACTCTGGGCGCTGCCGCGTCGCCGGTCTCCCGGTGGGCCACCCGTAGCACGGCGGAGACGATCGTCGATCCCGGTGGCAAGGGCGGCTGACCGAACCCGGCCAGGGTGATCGATGCGGATGGTGCCGCTGGGGTCAGATCGGCGGTGGTCGTCGACGCCGTCGGCTGTTCGCCGATCTCCAGAGCGTTGTCGGGATCGGTGCCGGTGCCGGTGGTGGTGGCGGTGGCGGTGAAACCGGTCGACGTGGTCACGGCGGTCGGCTTGAACGTGGTCGGGGTGCGGTAGGCGACCTCCAGCCAGATGCCGGCCAGGCGTTCCGTGGCGGTGGTGCCGTCGGGGTTCAGGGTGGCGGTGTAGGTCACCGTCAGGCCGGTGAACCGCGCCGGGTCGGTGAGCCCGCACGCGCCCAGCAGGTCGATCGGGGGATCCGTGGCGAGTGCTGTGTGCCGGGGCAGGTCGTCGGTGTGGCAGGTGTCTCCGCCGACGGCGGTGGTGAGCTTCACCGCGCCGGGGGCGGTCAGGTCGCCGTCGTCCTCGTGTCTGACGTGCAGCGTCGCGCTGGTGATGACAGAGCCGGGCGGCACCTGTGGGGTGAAGCCGGCGAGCTGCATCGAGGCCGACCGACGGCTTGTCGGGTCGAGGTCGGCGTCGGCCGTGCAGCCCGTGGTGCCCGTGGTGCCCGTGGTGCCCGTGGTGCCTGCGGTGCCCGTGGTGCCCGTGGTGTCCGTGGTGTCCGTGGTGCCCGTGGTCGCGGTGCCCGTCGGCTGTGGGCACCCGGGCAGGGTCGGCTGTTCGCCACTGGTCAGGGCATGGCCCGGGTCGGCGAAGCCGGTGTTGGTGGCCACCGCTGTCGGCTTCAGGGTGTGGGACGGTTTCTGGGGCTGGACCCCGTACACCGCCACCTGCTGCGCGTCCGGGGTCACCGGTGCGCACAGTTCAGCGTGTCCACGGTCGACCTGGAACCGGCTGCCGCCGCCCATCATGACCTCGACGCCTTCGGGGCGTGTCCTGTCGCAACCGCCAGGGTTGGGGATGGTCGGGCGGGTGGGGGCCCCGGGGTCCCAGCCTGCCTGCGTCCCGCCGACCACGCTGACCGTGGGGTCGTCGACCGTCCAGACGGCGGTGCCGCCGGTGAAGGTGAAGTCGAAGTAGTAGAGACCCGGTTGGAGCCATACGACGACGTGGGGGCACTCGCCGCCGGTGAGGCGGGTGAGGGCGCGGGCGTCGTCGTAGTAGCCGGGGCGCAACCGCACCAGCCAGGAATCGGAAGCGGAGCCGGAGCCGGAGCCGGTGCTGGGGCCAGTGCTGGGGTCGGGGCACGCGGGCACTGTCCGCCGGATCGGGACGGCCGTGGTGGGTGGGGTGTGGTTCGGGTCGGTGCCGGTGACCTCGTCGGCGGGAGCGGGCGGGGTGGTGTTGGCGCAGGCGCGCACGTACGGCGCTTGGGTCGAGGGGAGTTGGGGCTGTGACACGCTACGGGAGCAGTCGCCGACGGCGGACACGTCGCCGGACACCACCATCGATGCGCCGGCGCCGGCGGCGGTGGTGATGTTCGAGCGGGAGAACACACTGCCCCGCACGCGTAGGCCGTTCGTGCTCACGTTGATGCCGTCGTTCGCGGCCCGGCCCAGGCTGAGCAGCGCGTCCTGCGGTTGGGTCGCGCGCGTGGTCGCGGGAGACGAGTTGAGGGGGTCGCAGTGGACGATCATCTGCCGGCCGTTGAGGGGCGGGGCGGTGTAGTCGGCGCACGGGTTGCCCTGCGAGAAGTTTTTGATCGCGAGCTGCGTGGCCCCGTCCGCGCTGTAGCTCCGCTTGCCCTGGTCGACGTACACGCTCGCGGCTTTCAGCCCCGCGCCGGCGAAGGACAGGACCGACACGGTGACCAGGCCGATGACGACGACGAAGGCCAGCGCGAGGATCAGCGTCGCGCCCTGCTCGTCGTCGCGCAGACGGCCCGGACGTGGGTGGTGAGGACGTGGGTGGTGAGGGCTCGGGTGGTGAGGGCTCGGGCGGTGCAGACTCGTGTGATGCGGATTCGGGCGGTACGGATTCGGTCGGTACGGACTCAGGCGGCGCAGAGTTGGGCGGTACGGACCCGGGCGGCGCGGAGTCGAGCGGTGCGCATTCGGGCGGCGCGGCTTCAGGCGGCGCAGGTTCAGTCGGCCGGTCATGACGTGCTCGATCGTCGTGCGGCGGTGAGGGCCGTCGGGGGCGAGGCGGGGTCGCTCTGCACGGTCAGCGTTACCTCCAGGGGTGAGGTGCACGGGGTCTCGGCACCGCAGCTCAGAGTCACCGGGTGGGTCGAGGTGGCGGTGTCGAAGCGGCCCAGAAGCGTGGTGACGACGCTTCTGTCGGTGCACTTGACCCGGTTGAGGGCGCCGGTGGGGCGGTCGTAGGTGTAGACGACGTCGGTGCCGGGCCGGCTCAGGTGGACGATCACGGTGGCGACGCCGCACGTGGGGGCGGTGGTGACGTTGTCCGCGCTGTGCACGTCGTCGTAGAAGTAGCGGTTGAGCGTGCCCATCGCGCCGGTGGCCGCCACGCGCTTCTCGGTGCCCGCCGTGAACCGCAGTCCGAGGACGATGGCCTTGGGCAGGAGTGCCGCGATGATGCCCACGATGACGATCGTGACCAGCAATTCGGTCAGGGTGAACCCCGACTCCGTTCGTCCGGTGCGCCGTTGTGTCGTCATGACAGCATCGACTCCCGCTTGACGACCTCAAGCGTCGTGTCCCTGACGGGGTGCGGGCCGGTCGTGTGGACGGTGAGCGTCACCTTCTGCACTCCGGTGTCGGTCGTCGGGCAGGACTGGTCGAAGGCGCCGACCCCGTCCCAGTACTCGATCTCTACGGTCACGGTGTATCCGGCCGGTGGCGGCGGAGTGTCGTAGCTGTCGGCGCAGGGCACGTACGGGGTGGCGACGAGCTTCTCGGCGGCGCTGCGGATGACCGAGTCGGCGGTGGTCACCTTCTGCTGTCTGGCCGAGCTGATGATCGCGGTGCCGATGCCCCCGAAGACGGTCACGAAGGCGACGCCCATGAGCACCACGGCGACGAGGACCTCGATCAGGGTCTCGCCCTCCTCGCCACGGGGGCGCCGCGGGCCGCGTGCGGGGCAGGGGGGTGCCGAGCGGGGTGTCAGTCGGCGTCCAGGGCGGTGTGCGGGGCGGTGTGCCGGGCGGCGTCCAGGGCCGGTCACTGGACCTCGACCTGGTTGTAGACGCCGTAGATCGCGGAGAGGAGGGAGACGGCCACGAATCCCACGACGACCCCGACCATGATCACGATGGTCGGTTCGAACAGGCTGGTCAGCCGCTTGAGCTTGTGCTGCAGCTCCTTCTCGTAGAACTCCGACACGTTCTCCAGCTGGTCGTCGAGGGTTCCGGTCTCTTCCCCCACGCGCATCATCTGGGTGACCGCGCCGGGGAAGAGCTTGGTGCGGGCGATCGGCCCCGAGATGCCGCCGCCTTCGAGCATCTCCACCCGGGCCTTTCCGATGGCCCGTTCGTACACCAGGTTGTTGGCGCCCGCGCCGGCCAGGTTGAGGGCCTCCGGTATGGGCACGCCGGCCTTGATCATCGAGGTCAGGATGCGACAGAACCGTTCGATGACCATGGAGCGGACCACGTCGCCGACCACCGGCATCGCCAGGAGGAAGCGGTCGCGCAGTGCCCGTCCCCGCTCGGTCCGCAGAGCGGCGAGCGCTGCCGCGACGAGTGCGACGAGCGCGCCGACGACGACCGGGTACCAGGCCGTGACGAAGTCGGTGAAGCCCAGCAGGATCCGGGTCGGCAGCGGAAGTTCCGCGTGGAAGGACGCGAAGAACGCCTTGAAGCGGGGCAGTACGAAGATGACGAGGACGAGGATGACGCCGACGGCCAGGGCCATCACCAGGCTCGGATAGGTCAGCGCGGAGCGGATGGTGCGACGGCCCTCGACGTCCCGCTCGATGTAGCGGCCCAACTGGGCCATCACCACGTCGAGTTCGCCGGTCGCCTCCGCCGAGCGCAGGACGGAGATGTAGAACGGCGGGAGCGCCTTGGCGTGGACGGCCATCGCGCCGGCGAAGCTCTCGCCGAAGCGCAGCGAGTCCATGACGTCGACGAGCACCTTGCCCAGCTTCTTGTCCTTGGTCTCGGCGCGGATGATCTCCAGGGCGTCCAGGAGGGGGACTCCGGCCTTGATGAAGGCGGCCATCTGCCGGGAGAAGTTGCTCAGTTCGACGAGGTCGACCTTCTCCGCGGTGAGTTCGAGCTGCAGCAGGTTGCGGCCCGCGGCCTTGACCGACCGCACGTCGTAGCCCTGCCGGGTCAGGCTGTCGGTCACGCCGTCGACACTGGAGCCCGCCAGCACGTCGGCGGCCTGTTTCCCGTCCGGGCCGACGGCGACGTACTTGAAGGTGGCCATGTCGGTGCCCTCCTGGTTTCCGGTGTCAGAGGTTCGGTTCGTGTCGTCGGTGTGGGTGTGCGGGTGTGCGGGTGTGCGGGTGTGTGGGTGTGTGGGTGTGTGGGTGTATGTGGTGGGTGGGGTGAGGGTGAGGGGAGGGTGTGGGGGCGTGAGGGGCCTGGGGTGCGGTGTCCCGGGAGCCGGTGCTAGGCCACGTACACGCTGGCCATGATTTCGGCGATGGTCGTGACCCCCTCCTCCACCAGGCGTACGCCTCCGTCCAGGAGGCTGTCCATGTGCTGCTCGCGGGCGGCCTGGCGCAGGTTGCTGATGGGTGCCTTCTCGACGAGCAGCCGCTTGACCGGGTCGCTCATCACGAGCAGTTCGAAGACGCCGATCCGCTCCTGGTAGCCGGTCCGTGAGCAGAAGTTGCAGCCCCGGCCCTGCCAGAACTCGATGTCGGTCGATCCGCCGGCTTTGGCGAAGAAGGCCAGTTCGTCCACGCCGGGTCGGTAGGGCTCGCGGCACTGGTCGCAGATCCGCCGTACGAGGCGCTGGCTGACCACTCCGGAGACGGTGGAGGTGATCAGGAACGGTTCGATGCCCATGTCGGCGAAGCGGTGCAGCGCGGAGCAGGCGTCGGCGGCGTGGATGGAGGACAGGACGAAGTGGCCGGTGAGGGCGGACTCGACCGCGATCCGTGCCGTCTCGGCGTCCCGGATCTCGCCGACCAGGATCACGTCGGGGTCCTGGCGGAGGATCGAGCGCAGCCCGGTCGCGAAGGTGACGCCCGCCTGTTCGTTGATCTGGATCTGGTTGACCGACGGGACCACGTACTCCACCGGGTCCTCGATGGTGGTGATGTTGCGCTCGCTCTGGTTCAGCTCGCCGAGCGTGGCGTACAGGGTGGTCGTCTTGCCGCTGCCGGTCGGCCCGCCGCAGGCGACCATGCCGTAGGGGGAGCGCAGCAGGGAGGAGAAGCGTTCGTAGGTCGCGGCGGGCATGCCGAGTTCGGCCAGCCGCAGCAGGGTGCGGTTGCTGTCGAGCAGTCGCAGGACCGCCTTCTCGCCCCAGATGGTGGGGGTGGTCGCGACCCGGATGTCGACCGACCGGCCGTCGATCTCGGTGGCGATCTGCCCGTCCTGCGGGCGCCGCCGGTCGACGATGTTCATGTTGGCCATGATCTTGATCCGGCTGACCACGGACGGGCCCATGCTCTCCGGAAGGCTCAGTACGTCGTGCAGCGCGCCGTCGATGCGGTACCGGACCCGGACCCGGTCGGCGTGCGGTTCGATGTGGATGTCCGAGGCACGGTCGCGCAGGCCCTGGGTCAGCATGAGGTTGACGAGGTGCACGACCGGCGCGTCCTCGCTCACCACCCGGGCACCGGAACCGGCGTTGCGGACGGTCTCGGTCGCCTCGAAGGCCTCGACCAGACTGCTGACGCCGGTCAACGCCCGGTAGGCGCTGTCGATCGAGCGCCGGATGTCCGAGGGGCCGCGATCGCCCACCGCACCCGGTCCGGCGCGACGGCCCGGCCGACCTCGTCGAGCACGCGCGGGTCGCCCGGGTCGCCCGCCGCGATCAGCAGCGTCCCTCGGACCGCCGCACCGCGACGACGCCCAGCGAGCGGGCCAGCGCCTCGGGCACCCGGGCGGCCGCCTCGGGGTCGGGTTCGCTCTGGCGCAGGTCGGCCACGGGGACGTCGAGTTGAACCGACAGCGCCTCGATCAGCGACCGTTCGTCGACCATGCCGAGTTCGATCAGCAGGGCGCCGAGTCGCTTGCCCGACGTCGACTGCTGCAGGAGCGCCTCGTCCACCTGGGCCGGGGTGAGCCGGCCGGCTCGTACGAGGAGTTCTCCCAGGCGCGGCCGGTTCTGTCCGGCGGGTGACGACTGCTCGGCGTCGGCCGGATCGTTCCGGACCGGTCCGCCTGCCGGGACCGGCTCGCCCGCTCGGGCTGGTTCCCCGCCGGGACCGGTTCCCCGCCGGGACCGGTTCGCCCGCCCGGACCGGTCCGCCCGCCGGAGCCGGAGCCGGGGCCGAGGCTGGGGCCGGAGCCGGTGCCGGACCCCCGCTCCCTCGTGGAGGGTGCCGTCCTCGCCCGCAGGGCCCGTCGTCGCCGCCCGCCGCCGCAGAAGCCGGCGATTCGCCATGGAACCCACCCCATTCGCGCATCCGGAACAGCGGCCGATCACGAACCGCGAGCACCTCGCAGAACTGTCAGCCGCTGATTAGTCAGCTGCACACTACATCACGGCTTCGGCCTGTCATCTGCCGCCGGTGGACGGCGACAAGAGCCGCAGTCGCCTCTTGTAAGTGCACTGTGAGCTGCGTAGTCTGCCGCTGACTAATCAGGCTGTTACTAGTACTCGGCTCGGTTGGGCCGGTCGCTGTAGATGGAGAAAGATGTCCACTTACCTGCAAGGCAAGCTGCGCCGTCGTACGCGCGCGCCGCACGAGACGGCGGAGGCCGGCTTCACGCTCATCGAGCTTCTCGTGGTCATCGTGATCCTCGGCGTCCTGTCCGCCATCGTCGTCTTCTCCGTCCAGGGCATCAACGACAAGGGGCAGGACTCGGCCTGCGACACCGACAAGGCCACGATCGCGACCGCGGAGGAGGCCTACTACGCGTCCCACAACAAGTACGGCGGCATGGACGACCTGGAGGGGAAGTTCCTGTCCACCAGGTCCCAGTGGTACGGCATCGAGCTGGTGGGCGAGGGTGCCGACTACAAGATCAAGCCGCTGGGCACGACCTGCTCCTGACGCGGGGATCGTCGCCGGGTGGCAGCGGAAGCGCCACCCGGCGCACCGGTGTCCGCGCCCCGAGACGCGTCCTCGACCGTTGAGCCGTTGAGCCGTTGAGTCGTTGAAGCGTCTTGCCCCCGTGGCGAGAGACGCGAGCGATACGGCACGATTGCGACCATGTCATCCATATATGTCGCGATCGTAGGCCTGTTCGGACTCGCCGTCGGGTCGTTCCTCAACGTCGCCGTGTCCCGGGTGCCGGCCGGCCGCTCGGTCCTGCGGCCCCGCTCCGCCTGCCCGCGATGTGCCACACCGATCGCGGCCCGGGACAACATCCCCGTCGTGTCCTGGCTCCTGCTGGGCCGACGCTGCCGCGCCTGCCGGGTGCCGATCCCCGCGCGCTACCCGCTCGTCGAAGCGCTCACCGCGATCCTGTTCGCCGCCGAGGCACTGCGCTTCGGCCGGTCGGAAGTGCTTCCGGCCGCACTGGTCTTCACCGCGGGGCTCCTGGCCCTGGCCGCCTGCGACGCCGAGCACTTCCTGCTCCCCGGCGGCTGCTCTACCCGACTCTCGGGCTCACCGCCGCGTGCCTGCTCGCCGCCGCGGCGGCCACCGGCCGGTGGCACCGGCTCGGCGTGACCGCGGCCTGCGGAGCGGGCGGGTTCGCCGTCTTCTTCACCCTGCACTGGGTACGGCCCGCCTGGCTCGGATTCGGCGACGTGCGCCTGGCCGGCCTGCTCGGCACCGGCCTCGGCTGGCTCGGCCCCGGGCATCTCGTCTTCGCGCTGATGGCCGGCAGCGTCGCCGGACTGACGGTAGGCCTCGCGCTCATGGCGGCGGGACGGGCGACCCGCCACACCCGCCTCCCCTTCGGCCTGTTCCTCGCCGCCGGGGCCATCGCCGCCCTCCTCGTCGGCGCTCCCGTCGTCCACTGGTACGAGAGCGTGAGTGACCCGTACGCGACAGGGGCGCCGTTCACCATGCCCCGCCCTTACCCTGTTACTCATGGGAAAACCTGATCTGCCACTCGCCGAGTGGATCGTGCTCGCGCTCCTGGCCGAACGCCCCACCCACGGCTTCGCCATCGCCTCCCTCACTGCGGAAGGCGCGGAAATCGGTGAGTTCTGGTACATCTCGCGTCCCATGGTCTACCGCTCGATCACGCGGCTGGTCGAACGCGAACTCATCACGCCGGTGGGCTCCGAGGAAGGCAACCGCGGACCTCAGCGCATGATCTACGCCGCCACCCGCTCGGCGAAGACGACGGTCAGTCGGTGGCTCAGCGAACCCGTGACCGAACTCTTCGACGTACGCGCCGAGCTCACCTGCAAGCTCCTGCTGCTCCAGCGCCGTGACTCCAGCCCGGCGCGTCTGGTCGAGCGCCAGCGGGCCGTCCTCGACGAGATCGAGGAGGCGCTGCGCGCCAAGGAGGACGCCGCCGGTGACCACATCACCCGCGCGAGCTACGCCTGGCGCCAGGAGCACGTCCACGCCGCGCGCCGGTTCCTCGACGCCGTCGACGCCGACTCGACGAAGCCGGCGGTCAAGACCGGCTGACGTCACGCCGGTGGTTAGGACCGGCTGTCGTCACGCTGGTGGTCGGGACCGGCTGACGTCACGCCGACGGTCATGCCGCCTCTCGGCAGTCACCTCACCGCCGCGTGCGTGCGTACGTACGGACGAGACGGGCCCGGCGATCGCTTCCTCGCGATCGCCGGGCCCGTCTCGTACATCGGCGTCCTCCAGGCAGCCGCCAGCTACGGCCCGCCCGCTATGGCCCGTCGGTTACGCCCTGTCGGTTACGCCCTGTCGGTTACGGCACCTCGACGACGGTCTCGCAGGAGCCGCCGACCGCGATCACGTCTGTGCCCGGGAGCGTCGGACCGCCGTTGGCGTCGCCGGCGCAGAGGTCCGCGCCGCTGCCGCCGGAGAGGGTGTCGCTGCCGGCGCCGCCGATGACGGTGTCGTTGCCGTTGCCGGCGGAGAGAGCGTCGTCGCCGGCTCCGCCCTTGACGGTGTCGGTGCCGTCACCGCCGCTGACGGCGTCCTTGCCGTCACCGCCGTCGACGTGGTCGTTGCCGTTGCCGGCGGACACGGCGTCGTCGCCGCCGAACGTGCAGATCGTGTCGTTGCCGCCGTTCCCGCTGACGCTGTCGTTCCCGTTGCCGGTCACGATCACGTCGGCGCCGCTCGTGCCGTTCACGGTCCCGTTTCCGGTGATCGTGGCGGCGAGACCGTTGCAGCCGGCCGAGACGCCGACGGTCGCCGTCGCGATGTTCGAGTCGACCGTGCCGTCGGTCGCCTTGTACGTGAAGCTGTCGCTTCCGACGTAGCCGCTGTCCGGCTGGTAGCCGAACGAGCCGTCCGGGTTCAGCGTGAGGGTGCCGTGTGCCGGCCCGGTCACGACCGAGGCCGTCAGCGCGGTGCCGTCGGGGTCCGTGTCGTTGCCGAGGACGCCGGGAGCGGCGACGAGGAGAGGGGTGTCCGCGCCGATGTGGCCGTACGACTCGTTCGCGGCGGTCGGCGTCCGGTTCGTCGCGTTGAGGAGGACCGACGCGTCCTTGACGAACGTCGCCGAGCTGTTGCTGTTGGCCGTGACGACGTCGGGGCGCCCGTCGCCGTCGAGGTCGGCCACCGCCGTGGCCTGCGGGTTGCTGCCGCCGTTGAGCCCGAAGGCGAGCGGGCTGCCGAACGTGCCGGTGCCGTCGCCTTCGAGCACCACGACCTCGTTCGACTGGGCGCTGGAGACGACCAGGTCGGCGTGGCCGTCACCGTTCAGGTCGGACACCGACGCGGAGGTGGGGTTCGCCCCCGCCGGCAGGACGCTCGCGGTGCCGAACCCGCCCGCGCCGTCGCCGAGCAGGACGGCGACGCTTCCCGGCGAGCCGGGCGCCACGAGGACGGCGTCCGGCGTGCCGTCCTCGTCGACGTCGGCGAGCTCGATCGCGGACGGCAGGCTGACGCCGGCCGGGACGCTCGACGCCGTGCCGAAGCCGCCGGCTCCGTCGCCCGCCAGGACGGAGAGCGTGCCGTTCGCGGTGTTCGCCGTGACGAGGTCCTGGTGGCCGTCGCCGTCGAGATCGGCGGCCGCGATGCCCTGCGGGCCGGTGCCGACGGCCAGTCCGAGCTGCGTCGCCGTGCCGAACGTGCCGTCGCCGTCACCGAGTGCCACGGAGACGTTGTTCGTGTTCGTGTCGGACGTCGCCAGGTCCGGCTTGCCGTCCTCGTCGAAGTCGCCGACGGCGACGTCGGTCGGGAAGCGCACGACGCACGGGTTGTCGCCCGTGGTGTCGCACCCGGGCGTCGGGTTGAGCTGTACGGCCGTTCCGGCGCCGAGTGCCCCGGAGCCGTCGCCGAGCCAGACCAGGGCGACGTTGCCACGCGCGTCCTGGCTGATCACGTCCTGGTGGCCGTCGCCGTTGACGTCGCGGATCACCGCCGAGTGGAGGAAGAGGCTCGACGCAGTGCGCGGCGCCGCGTACTTCGTCACGGCGCCGAAGCCGCCGCCGCCCGAGCCGAGGAACACGCCGAGGCCCTCGGCGCGGATCGCCGTCACGAGGTCCGGCGTCCCGTCGCCGTCGAGATCGCCGATCGCCACGGCGGAGCTGCCGCGGCCGTTGTCGTCGAGGTTCGCCGCGGTCGCGAAGCCGGTCGTGTTGACGCCGCTCGCCGTGGCCGGGGTGGCGGCCATCACGACGGTCGCTACCGCGAAGACGAGTGCCGGAATCCGGCGTGGCCGCACGCGCGTGGCCGAGGCCGAGCGGCCGTCCGGCGTGAGGTGACGACGTGGTGATCTGCTCATGGTGAGGCCCCTCCCAGGGCCTGAGGAACGGAGAGTCGGTGATCCGCCTCGGCGGTGCGACCGCCGAGGGGTGGTGAGGCGCCGGGCCGGTCGATGCCGATCCGGCCTGGCGCCCATGGCCGGACGGCGTCGCGCACCCGGCCAAGGTAGTCAATGATTGACTACTTGTGCAGGCGTGCGCGAAGCGCGTCGTTCAGCAGGGTGGGACAGGGGGTGAGGACCGGAGGGCCGGGCCCGTCGGCGGGCGATGTCCGTGCCCGGCCGATGCTTCGTCGCTCATAGCCCGTCGCTCGTAGCCCGTAGCTCGTAGCCCGTCGCCCGTAGCTCGTGGCTCGTAGCCCGTCGCCCGTAGCTCGTGGCTCGTAGCCCGTCGCCCGTAGCTCGTGGCTCGTGGCTCGTAGCCCGTAGCTCGTGGCTCCTAGCTGGTAGCTCGTCGCCCCGTCCCCCCATCGCCCCGTGCCCGGGATCCTTAGTAGCCGTAGGCGGCGAGGGTCGACTGGATGGTGCTGTCGGTGTCCCACTGGTTGTTGAACAGGTCGGTCCAGGCGGCCGCCGCGCCGGTGTTGCCGCCGGTCAGGGCGACGCCGAACTGCTGGATGTCTCCGTAGCCGGAGTACTCGCTCGGGTTGACCTCGGTCCACGAGTTGGGGTCGTTGCTCGTGGTGCCGTTCAGGGAGCTCGACGTCCAGCTCACGTGGACGACGTTCGACTTCGCGACGAGACCCAGCTGGGTGTTTCCGCCGGCGTTAGCCGTCACCGCGCCGCGCACCTGGCTGATCCCCGATTCCACGCGCACCTTGCACGCCGTGCCCGCGCTGTCGCACGCGCTGCCCCGGAACACGTTCTGGCCCGCGCCGCTCTCGGTCCACGTGAACCCGTTCTGGATCAGCGCCTGCTTGGACGCCGCGCCGAACGGAGCGGAAGCCGGGTCGGCGACCGCGACCCGGTGCCCGCTCGTCCCGAGCCAGGTGACCAGGCCCGAGATCGTCGTGGGGGCACCGCCGGAGACCGGCGAGGCGTCACAACGAGGCGACTGCGCCTTGCCGTTGCCGCTGCCGTTGGCGTCCGCGCCGAGCGCCAGCGGCGGCGTCCCGCCGTTGGACGGGTCGTCGCCCTTGGTCGAGCCGGCCCAGTTGCCGTTGCAGCTGTAGATCGCCAGGTGGCCGATCGCCACGGGGTGCTTGCTGTTGACGTCGCCGTTGCACTGGACGCTCGCGCTCGCCGTGCACGTGCCGCCGTCCGAGGTGGGGATGACCGCGTCCACGTTGGCCTCGTCCGCCGACAGGAAGGCGTCGATGTGCAGCGGCCCGTCGACGCAGTTGTTCGACGTGGAGGGGTTGCACGTGGTGTAGGGACCGGCGCTCTTCAGCTGCTGGCGCAGGCTTCCCGAGGTGATGCCCCGCATCGTCGACGTGTCGATCGCCGGCTTGTTCCAGAACCCGCCGACCTGCGACGCGGCGTTCGCCGTGAAGGGGGTGAACCCCTCGATCGTCGCGATCCGGCCCTTCACGTCCTTCAGGGCGGGATACATGTTGTTCGCGATACCGACCTGCGAATCCGTGGTGGCGGACGCCACCGGTGCCGCGGCGGCGATCAGCGCCGTGGCGAGGGCGCCCGCCGCGAACGCGTTCCGTACCCGGCGCATCGCGGTGAGTCCGGTGCCCGAAGCGCTCCGAGCGCCACGCAGGGACTTCCTTTGCATCTGTTACTCCTTGTTGATCAGGTTGCCGGCGGCCGCCGCGCGAGAGCCCCGTTGATGGAGTCAGGGGATGTCCGATAACTCCTGGGCAGCTGCCGGACTTACCGGCATGGCGGTGCCGCACACGCCTAGATGGTGCTCATGCGATCACTGGGTAGTCAATGATTGACAACTTTGCTCGGTGTGGATGTAATGCACGCGTCCAGCCCGCAGCGGGCCGACGGGCGAGTGCCGTCGGTCCGCTGCGGCACGTGAGGGAAGGGCCGGCGGCACGATGAGCAGAGGCGTCTTATGGCAGTGAAGAGCAGACCGGCGCGCTCGCGCGTGATCGGACGGGGCGCGCTGGTCCTCGCGGTGGTCGCGGTGGCGCTGGTCGTGGTGGTGCTGGTGCGCGGCGGGTGGGATTCCGAGGCGCAGGCCCAGAACTCCGACCCCGAGTGGTGCACGCCAGGCACTCCGCGTACCGCGCTCTGCCCGAACAGCAAGGTGTTCGACGCGAAGGAGTACGCCACCCACGGCAACGCCTTCGGGTGCGTCGACTTCGCCAGTCAGGCGGACGCCCAGGCGGTGCTGCGGGCCGATCCCGGCGATCCGAACCGCCTCGACGACGGGGGCGGCGTCGCGTGTCGCGGACTGCCGGAACCGCGCGACACCAAGCCGGTGTCCCGCGCCCGGCAGTTCACGTGCGGACCCGGCGACCCGCGCAGCGCGCTGTGCCCGCAGCCGAACCGGGCCTTCGACGCCCGCTACTTCCTGCGCTTCGGCAACGACGCGTACGACTGCTCCGACTTCGCCCGCCAGGCGGACGCGCAGGCCGTCCTGCGGTTCGAGCCGGCCGACCCGAACCGCCTTGACGACGACGGGAACGGCATCGCGTGCCCGGACCTGCCGGGCCCCAAGGACAACAAGCCCGTACGACGGTGAACACCGTGACGCGGCAAGGGCCCGCGCGTGCGCTCGGGCCGGACGTGACCCATCGATCGAAGGAAGCCCCGACCGTCATGACACCGGACCACCGTCTGTTCACCCCGCGCGCCGGACGCCAGGACGGCTTCACGCTCATCGAGTTGCTCGTGACCATCGTCATCCTGGGCGTCCTCGCCGCCATCGTGGTGTTCTCCGTCAAGGGCATCGGCGACAAGGGCCGCGAGAACGCGGTCGCCGCGGACGCGGCGACCCTGCGAACGGCGGAAGAGTCCTACTGCGCGAAGTACGGACGCTACGGGACGATCGACGACCTGAAGGACGGCGGACTGCTGACCGGCGAACCGGTCTACAACATGGTGGCGGTCGGCGACGAGAACAAGTGCGGGCGAGGCGAGAAGTCGTCGTTCACCCTGTACGCCACCTCACCGATGGAGGGCGCGGCGGGCGAGATCCGGACCGGCAGGAATCCGGTCGACCTCGCCGTCGACGAGAAGGCCGACCGCGTGTACGTCGTGGCCTCCGACAGCAACGACGTGACCGTGATCGACGGCAGGACCGACACCCCGATCGGTTCTCCGATCAACCTCTCCGGCGCCGTGTCGAACCCGACCCGGATCGCGGTCGACACCGGCACGGGCCAGGTCTACGTAGGAGGGACGGACGGCATCGCGATCATCGACACGGCCCACGGCAACCGCGTGACCCACGTCGACTTCCCGGCGCCCGTCAGCGCCCTGGCCGTCTCCCCCGAGAACGGCGACGCCTACGTCGCCGGCGGTTCCTCCGGCAGCTCGGCGGTCGCCTACATCACGGCCGGCGGCTCGTCGGCGACGCCGATACCCCTGCCCGTCGCCGGACTCGTGGGCGCGGCCAACGGCACGGACTTCTCCTTCGACACCACGCGCCACGCCGTGTACCTCGCGAAGAACAACGTCGGCACGGGCGAGAGCGACGCCGCGGCCATCGGCCTCTTCGCGATCTCGACGAAGACCCACGAGGCCAGGCTCGCCTGGAAGTTCCGGACGAAGTCGGCCTGCGGCTCCACCTACGGCGGGAACTTCCTCGAAGCGCTCTCCGTCCGTGGCAGCACCGTCGTCGATCCGAACCGCAACCTCGTCTACCTCCTTGCCAAGAGGTGCGTCCCGGACGGGACGACTTCCACGGGCGCGAAGACCGTCGCGACGACGATCGCCGTCAACCCCACCGACGGCAGCTCGACGGCGATCGACGACCCGGTGGGAATGACCTACGTCCCCCTCACCGCGGCCTACACCTCCGCGGCGGGCTCGGTCTACGTCTACTCCCGCGGCGGAACGCACTGCGGCGGCAACGGCGGCCGCATCAGCCAGATCGTCGGGACGAAGCCCATGAGGCAGGCGCCGGTCTGCGCGATCTCATCCGCCACCGGCAACCTCACCCACAAGATGGCCGTCCTGAAGAACCTCAACAGGATCTTCGTCGCACAGCCGTACGGGGCCGACGGCGCCGCCGTCGCACCGGGCGGCCTCGGCGTGGCCGACGGCACCACGCTCCTGACGCAGAGTGCGCTCGGCACGCCCCGCCAGTTCGGCTCGCTGGCCGTGAACAACAAGACGGCGAAGGTGTACGCGATCGACCCGACGGACAAAACGGTCGCGGTGTTCCGGACGGGATCGGCCTGAAAACATGAGAGACCAGTCACGCACTTTCCATGAGGCCCGCAACCACCGGCCACGACCGGGTCACCGTACCTTCGTAGCGACGCTCGGCGTGGTCGCGGCGATCACCCTGACCGCCTGCGCCGGAAAGGAAGCCCCGCAGCACACCTTCGACGTCGCTCCCTACGTGAACAAGGGACACGTGGCCGACTGCGACGCCTTCAAGGCCCAGGCCGACGCGCAAGCGGTCCTACGAGCGGCCGCCCTCGACCCGAACGGACTCGACCGGGACGGCGACGGCATCGCGTGCCCGCACCTCCCCGCCCCGACGGACAAGAAACCGGTCCCTCGCGACTTCATGACCGACAAGGACGGCGCGCCGGTCACCGAGCCGGTCAAGCCGCCGACGTAGCAACGGCGAAAGCGCCATGGCCGGCACGGATGTCTTCCGACACGCACAGCCGGTCATGGCGCGGACCCGCCGTCCGGCACGGTTCGCACGGACCCGTGGCGCGGACCCGCCGTCCGGCACGGTTCGCACGGACCCGTACAGCCGGGTCAGACGAGATCGAGCAGTTCCGTGTGCACGGCCGCGTGGCCACGGTGTCCGTCGACGAGGTGGACCTGAAGGATCCAGTGGGCCCGCCACCCCTCCTCCAGCGTGCGGCGCAGAGGCCGGTCGTTGTCCGGACCGATGAAGACCTCCGGCCGCGTCGCCTCCGCATGGGGGGCGGGCGCGGTGCCGGTCAGCCGACCGCAATGCCGGACGCCCAGACTCCGGCCGGCTTCGGCCGCCAGGCCGCGTACCTTCGCGTAGAGCTCGCGACCGGTGATCGAATCGTCGGCCCGGAAGGCGTCCCGGGCACCGGCTGCCACGACGGCCAGGTCGTGCACGAGGCGCCGGTGCGGGAGACCGTCCCCGAGGACCACGGTCCGGGCGAAGCCCGTCTCGTACGGGACCAACAGGGGCTCGAAGTCCAGCACGACCAGGTCCTGCGCACCGATGACCCGCTCCGGCCACCGCCCGCCCACCACGGTGTCCGACCCCGACCGCACGAACCTCCGGCCGACCAGCCCCGCCGCCCGCACGCCGAATTCCTCCCGGGCGATCAGCGCGATCCGGTTGTCGATCTCCTCCTCGCTGCGTCCGGGCCTGATCACCTGCGTGGCCATCACGTGCGTGAACAGGTGCCGCGCCATGCGCTGGCCTTCCCGCAGGTGCAGGGCCCGCAGCTCCATGCCCATCCGGTCCAACGTCGTCATCGTGCGTCCTCGCTGTCAGCCCATGCCCGTGCCGCTTGCCGCCGGGCCCGTGTCGGCGCCCGGGTGATCACCCGAACCGGCCGTGGCTCACCGCAGCGGACCCGAAGCGCGAGGAATGATCGACCGGCGCGAAGGGAGGAGCCCTGAGCACGCGGCCGAACCTAACAGCGTCCACGTGCTCGGCATCACCGGTTGATCCTCCAGCGCTCGACCGACGACGGCCGCCTGCCCTGGTCGGTCATACGAGGGCCGATGGCGCGGAAACGACCGCGTAGCGTGCGGGTTCCGCGCCCCGGAGTGCCTTCGAGGGACGCGGTGTCGGCGAGCGTGGGGGGCCGCATCGGAGCCGAGGGAAGCCGAGGGAAGCAGAGGGAAGCCGAGAGGGAGAGGAGCCGAGAGAAGCCGAGAGAAGCCGAGAGTTAACGGCTCCCGGCCGAGCGCCGCCTGAGGAGCCACCAGGTGCCCGCGCCGAGGACGGCGAGGACGACCGCGACGCCACCGGTCAGGAGGCCCGTTGACGTTCCGCCGTCCTCAGCGTCGGCCTTGTCGGTACGAGCTGGAGCCGTGGCAGTGGTCGCTGGGTTTGGCGTGCTCTCCGACGGTGTCGGGCTCGGTGTCGTGCTCGGAGTCGGAGTCGGCGTCGGCATCGGAGTCGCTGGGGTGGGGCTGGGCTCGGGTGTGATGGGGGTGGCGCCGGGGGCCGCCTTCTTCAGCTCCAGGACCGGGGCCGGCTGCTCCGATCCGCTGCCGCCGGGCAGTTCGATCCAGCGGGAGATCTTGCCGTCGCTGTACGTCTCGACCGTCTTGAAGGCGATCTTCTCGGCATCCGGCAACTGCCGGACCACGATCTTGTGTTCGGCGTCCACACCTGCCTTGAGAGCGGGGCCGCCGAGGGTGTACCCGTCGGCGCTCGGGGTGAGGTTCCAGCCCTTGGGGCCTTCCTTGAGGACGACATCGCCCGGTGCGATGCCCTTCGGGAGAACGATGCGCAGCTGCGTGAACCCCGCCGTACCGGACTCCGCCTCGGAGACGAAGCTGAGGGTCACGTTCTGAGCGAGTGCCTGCGGGGTGTCGGCCTCGACTTCGGCGTGTGCGGACGCCGGGCCCGCGAGGAAGAGGACGGACGTCAGCGCGGTCGCGCCGATGAGCCCGGCGCGACGTGCCACGAGCGTGCGATGACGGGTGGACATGGGAGAACTCCTTGCTGGAGATGCCCGGTTGGCTGATGTCGGTCCCGGGCGGTGGGAAGGGGTATCCGGGGTGGGGAGGGATGGGGAGGGGAGGGGCGGGCGCTGACCGGTGGTCCCGGTGCATCCGCGCGTTCTTCAGGGGGCTGGTTCGTTCGTGTTCAGTCGGCGAGGCGGGCGTCGATGAGCGCCTTGAAGGCCTCGTACGAGCGGGGGGTGGAGATCTTGACGCCGTCGAGGAGGAAGGTGGGCGTTCCCTGCACGCCGAGGGCCAGGCCGTCCCGCTGGTCGGCCTTCACCCTCTCGGCCGTCTTCGGGTCGGCGAGGGCGGCGTCGAACTTCCGCAGGTCAAGGCCGATCTGGCGGGCGTAGTCGCGGAAGACGGACTCCCGGGAATCCTGGGCCTCGCCCCACTCCTTCTGGGTGGTGAAGAGCTTGGCGTACATCTCCTCGAACCTCCCCTGCCGGGCCGCCGCCTCGGCGGCGCGGGCGGCCGGCTCGCCGTTCTTGTGGCCCGGCATGGGGAAGTAGCGGGCGACGAACGTGACCCGGTCGCCGTACTCCTCGCGCAGCTTCTCGACGATCGGATGGACCGCGCCGCAGGCCTCGCACTCGAAGTCGAGGAACTCGACGACCGTCAGTTCGCTGCGCTTCGGCGTGGTCAGGCGGTGGCTGTCGCCGCGTACGGGGACGGCCTCGGCGGCCGGTTGGACGTTCAGGCCCGTTCCCTCCCGCGTCGCCGGTTTGAACAGGAGGAAGGAGCCGAGCGCGACGGCGAAGGCGGCCGCCATGACGGCGGCGACGATCAGGTTCTTCTTGAGCTTGCTCATGATTCCTCGGTGGAGGTGGAGGTGGAGGTGGAGGTGGAGGCAGGGGTAGGGGTAGGGGTAGAGGTGGGGGTGGGCGTCGGGGCTGAGGCTGACGACCGGGGGACGGGGCGCCGGTCGCGGGCGTGGAGACCGGCCAGGTAGGCGTTGTACGCGGCGAGCGGGTCGCCCTCTCCGCCGCGGTCGATGCGGCGGTCGACGCGGCGGGCTTCCCGGGCGTCGGAGCGGACCCACTGGACGGCGAGCACGATGGTGGTGACGAGGACGGGGATGTCGCCGGTCGCCCAGGCGATCGCGCCCGCGTTGTACTGGTCCTCCAGCGCGTCCGGGACCCAGGGCCGGTCGAGGAGGGACCACCAGCCGTCGCCGATCAGGTAGGTGGCGCTCATCAGCGAGATGCTGAACCAGGAGTGGAACGGCATCGTGAGGATCAGTACGAAGAGCCGGCCCAGGTGGGGCGGGCGCCGGGGGCCGGGGTCGACGCCGATGATGACCCAGAAGAAGAGCAGGCCCGCGCCGAGGAAGTGCAGCAGCATCACCATGTGGCCGAGGTGACTGCTCATCAGGGTCTCGAACAGCGAGGTGAAGTACACCGCGAAGGCGCTGCCGATGAAGAGCGCGCTCGCCACGACCGGATGCGAGACGACTCTGACGTAACGGCTGTGCAGGAGCTTCGTCAGCATCTCGCGCGGGCCGTCCGGCTCGCCCTTGGGAGCCGGGGGAAGGGCCCGCAGGGCGAGCGTGGCCGGGGCGCCGAGGACGAGCAGGATGGGGACGCTCATCGCCAGGATCATGTGCTGGCCCATGTGCACGCTGAAGGTGACCTTGCCGTAGACGGCGAGCCCGCTCATCGTGGCGAACACGGTCAGGGCCAGGCCGGAGAGCCAGGCGACCGTCCGCCCCAGCGGCCAGGCGTCGCCGCGGGCACGGAGTTTGCGCACCCCGGCGAGGTACGAGAGCGCGGCGGCGGCCGTGCCGAACGCGAACAACGGGTCGAAGTGCCACTGCGTGAACAGCGGCGTCCAGGGGAAGTCCCCGAGGGGCGGTGGCATCGCGAAGCCCAGAAGCTCCTCGGTGGGGGAGAGCGAGGCGTCCCCGGCGCCCGGCGCGGGGTACGCGACAGGCCGACGGCCAGCCCGGTCGCCGCTGCCATCAGCAGCAGCTCCCCGGCCGCGAGCCGGACGAACGCCCGCCTGCGGCCCGCGCGGAGCGCCGGCAGCGTCCGACGGCGGTGCACGGAACCGACGACCCCAGCGCGGCGAGGGTCAGCGCCTTGACCAGCACCATCAGCCCGTAGCCGCTGGAGACGAGATCACCCGGGGAGAGCCGGACGGCGGCGTTGACGACACCGCTGGCCGCGACGCCGATCAGGGCCCAGGCGGCGAGCGGACTGAAGCGCCGGACGGCGTCCGCCGCCCGCTCCTCACGCCGCGCGACGGCGACGAGGAGGAAGAGCAGACCGCCCACCCACACCGCCACGCCCACCAGGTGCAGGGCGAGGCTGACGACGGCGGCGTCGTGGTTGCCCGCGGCGGAGGAATGCCCCGTGAAGGCGGGCGGCAGCAGTCCGGCGAGCGCGACGAGGAGCGCCCCCCGCGCCCAGCGCGCGGTGCCGATACCGAGGCAGAACGTGGCGATCAGCGCGGCCGCGCAGGCCGTCAGGGCGTATGCCCGCCCCTGCGCGTCGGTGACGACGAAGTCGGCCACCACCGCGGGGGAGAAGACCTCCCCCACCGGCCGGGCGAACAGGTCCGAGAGCGTGAACACGAGGGTGAGGACCGCGGAGACCATCCACAGCCCGGCGGCGCACGCCGCCCAGGTGAGATAACGCAGCTGCGCCGGCCCGAGCCTCTTGCCGCCCGGCAGGAGGACGACCACGAGCAGCAGGGCGCCGATGGTGACCACCGCGCTCGCGTCGGTGAGCGTCCGCGCCACGGGCAGGCCCCAGGCCGTGATCCGTCCGGCGTCCTCGATCCCGGGGACGGCGCTCGTCGCTCCACCGCCGAGCCGGGCCACGGCGAGGGCGACCGCCAGACAGACCGCGGACGACGCCGTGAGGACGAGGGGCAGGCGGGGGAGGGAGCGAGCTCCGGGAGTGTGGGTCTCAGTCGCCATGACGGGTCTGCCTCCGTCGTACGGCGTGGGTGTCGGCGTGGGTGTTGGCGTCGGCGTCGGCGTCGGTGTTGGTGTTGGTGCTGGCGTCGGTCTCGGTATCGATGCTGGGGCTGGGGCTGGGGCTGGGGCTGGGCGGGGCCGGGGCCACAGGGCACGATGAGCGCTCCGGCGCCGATCGGCGCGGGCAGGGGTACGGCCGGGAGGGCCGCAGGTGCGATGAGGAGACGTGCCGCCGGGCGGGCGGCACGCCGGGAGAGGCGAACATGGGAAGCGAGCTCTCTGCGTCGGCCGGCGGCGACGGCCGCCGGCGGGAGGGACACCGGCCTGCGGGCCCTCACCTCGCACCCCTCAGGGCAGGCGGGGACCGCCGATCGGCATCGGTCGAAGAAGCGTGAACGGGACCCGGAGGGCACCGGGGCGGCGCGGCGGGGCGCGCCCCTCGTGAAGGCGGGCCGGGAGGGCCGACAGCGGCGGCGAGGTGTTCTCGCGGAGGGCGACCCGAGGACCGGTGCCCGCGGGGTGCCGAGGAGCGGCCACAGGAAGAGCAGCGCGCGGTGCAGGACCTCCAGCAGCGGTGCGCTCAGCCAGAGCAGTTGCTCGCCGACCCCGAGCAACCGGGCGGCGAGCAGAACGGTGAGCAGATGGCCCGCCAGGAGCACGCTCGTCGGCGGCCCCGCCACGGCGTCGTGCTCGACCAGCCACGACCAGCCCGCCGCCGTGCCCGCCCGGCCGGGCATCGCGGCGCAGGCCCCGGAAGCGCGTACGCCACGTGGTAGGCGAGCTGCGAGGCCGCGAAGGCACCGAACAACTGGGTGTCCGTGAGCCGCCGGCGGGTGACGAACACGGCCCCGGGCACGGCCACGACGGCCGCCGCGACCACCACGAGCCATCGCGGAGCGTGCCCCTGCGAGAACGCGTGCCCGGCGAGGGGCAGCAGCACACAGAGCACCGCCAGGGCCCCGGCCCGCAGGCCGCGCAGCAGGCCGACCGCCGGTGGGGCGGGACTTGCCGGGTGGAGCGGTCGCATGAGGTCGGCCTTCGGGAAGTTCTCAGGAGGGGGAGTGGTCCGATGGAGGGGGAGCGGTCCGGCCGAGTGGGTGCCCGGCCGGACTGTGGCTCAGCCCCGCGCCGTGGCACCGCTCCGGGTGGACCGGGCGGCTCGGATGGAGCGAGTGGCCAGGGTGGGCCGGGCGGCCAAGGTGGGCCGAGCAGCCAGGGTGGGCCGGGCGGCCAGGGTGGGCCGAGCGGCTCGGGTGCCCCGGATGGCTCGGGTGGCCCGGACGGCTCGGGTGGCCCGGGTGTCGAGCACGTCGTACGCGAGCATCCTCACGCCTTCGTCGCTCATGCCGGCTTGCCTCCCGTGCAGGCGGCGCCCGGCTCCGGTGTCTGCTTGCCCTGGACGTACTTGTCGAGGAACGTCCGGACCCGCGGGTCCGAGGCGGAGTCGACGCCGAGCTGCTTGCCCCAGGCGGACAGGCTGATGGGGGAGGACTGCTTCTCGTACGGGCTCAGGAGGGTGTAGGGGGTCTTGCCGACCTTTTCCTTGAGGGCGCTGACGTCCTTGTCGCTCGCCTTGCTGCTGTAGGTGATCCAGACGGCGCCGTGTTGCAGCGAGTGGACCGCGCTGGTCTCGCTGATCTCCTTGTCGTACGTGTCGCCGTCGCAGTTCATCCAGGCCGGATCGTGGTCGCCGCCCACGCCCGGGGACGTCTTGTAGGCGACCGGGGTGGTGACGTGGTTGCGGCCCAGGCCGTCGAAGGACTTCTCTCCGTCGACGGGAGCGGCGATCGCCCGCTCCTTCGCCTCCTCGCGGTCCGAGGCCGTGTCGACCACGTACCAGCCGCCTCCCGCCAGGCCGGCGACTATCACTCCGCTGCAGGCCCAGGTGATGACGCGGTTACGGCGTTCCCGTGCCGCCTGGGCGCGGCGCAGCTCCTCCAGCTTGGCGCGGCGGGCCTCACGGTTCGTCTTGGCTCCTGCGGAACCCATGGCACGTCCTTGTCTCCACCGCGCGCGGACGGGCGGTGGCACGAGTCAGAAGTCTGCGGAGTACCGCCCGCGCGGCGAAGCGCGGGACGGCACGGGGATCGGAGGGCGCGGACCGGCACGAAGCGCCGGGCCGCGCGTAACCGGTCCTACGTCCGCTGGACCTGCAACTCGTACGGACCGCGAGCGTGCGCGGGGGCATCGGCCGGGCCGGGCACGGTACGGAAGTCCGAGGCCCAGGCAGCGACCGCCACCTTCTCCGTACGGGGAGGGGAGGCCGGAACGGGACCCGACGGGTTCCCCGGAGCGCCTGCCACGGGACGGCAGTGCGTGTCCCCCGGACCGTGCCGCATGTCGAGGCACGCGTGCGCGAGAGCACCCTGACGGTCGTCCGAGGGACTCTTCGTGGCCGTGGCCGTGGCCGTGGCAGTGGCCGACGGCCCGCCGGTCGTGGCGGAAGCCGGCTCACCGGCGGGGTGGCCGCACATCGGGAGGACCCACATCAGTACGGCGAGCAGCGCGCAGCAACGCAGCACGAGGGCGGCGGTGACGCTGGTCGCCGAACCTCGGAGTGGCTGTCGCGGGTGCATGGTCGAAGATCGTATCCGTAGACGTGCGGTCTCGGGGAGGGGACTCCGGTGGACGGCCGGTTCCGTCCCACTTCCCGAGGACAATGGCGGGTCCGCTTGCCGCTCCCCGCTCCCTGGTCGCTGCTCCCCACTTCCGCTCCCCGGTCCCCGGTCGCTGCTCCCCGCTTGCCGCTCGCGGGTCCGTGCCCCGCACGGCGGGCGTGGGCGGTCACTCGCCCGCGTCGTCCGCGTTCTTCCTGTGGCGGCGGACGGTGACGACCATGGCGACGATCATCGCGACGAGTCCGAGGCCGAAGCCGATTCCGACGGCCCGGAGGCTGGTGACCGCGCGCTTTCCGGAGGCCACGGCGGCGCGGGAGAGGGTGGGGAGGAGGAAGGGGAGGCGGAGCGGGAAGCAGAGGGGGAAGCGGAGGAAGGCTTCGGGGTGACGGGGGTGGTGGGGGCGACGGGGGTGGCCGACGGTGTGGCCGGGGCCGTCGTGGCAGCGGGCCGTACGGTGAACACCGACGTCCCCGACACGGGGTGACCGTCCGCGGAGACGACCCGATAGCCCATCGTGTACCGACCGCCGGCCTTCGCCTCCTTCAGCTTCAGCGTGACCTGACGCCCCGCCACGGCGGGCAGGCCGTCGCCGAGCGCGGCACCGTCCGGTCCGGTGACGGCGAGCTGGGCGTACTTCTGCGTCATGGGGTCGCTGAAGGTGAGCGTGACCGTCCGGGGCAGGACGTCGAGAACGGCGCCGTTCGCCGGGTTGGATCCGTCCAGCCCGGTGTGGGCGGCGGCCTGCGGGGAGGACAGCGCCAGCAGGCCGGTGACGGCGGCGGGAACGAGCAGGGTGCGGGCCGCCGTACGGGCGGGGCGCGGGTGGCTGATGCGCATGGAGGAAGCAGCACTCTCTGCCGCCCCTGGCACCGGGTGCGGGAGGGCGGCGGGGTGAAGGGACCGCGAGGGGCCGACCCGGCGTCCCCGGATCGAGGAAGTCCGACGCGAGGCGTCGGATCACGAGCCGGAAGCCGGTTCCGGCCGGCGGCGGGAACGGGTTCGGGAGGAGCGCGGAGACCGGAGGCGCGCGCCCGGGGTGCGGGTACGCGAGGGCGGCGGACCGCAGCGGCACCGTTCCGGTGGCGGTACGGGGCAGGCGGCGGCGTACGACCCGGGCGACCACCGGCAGGGGCCGCAGAGCGTGCCGTATCCGCTGCGCCGATTCGACCAGGGGCCGTGCGTGCAGGAGCAGGGACTCGGTGGTCCCCAGAAGCCGCGCGGCGAGCAGAACCGTGACGGCGTGCCCGCCCAGCAGTACGAGTGGCTCCGGCCCGCCCGACGCGTGCCCGGCCAGCCATCCGACATGCCGGCCGCCCTGACCGCCGGCGAGGGACGCGCCCGCCCCGGCACCACATAACAGACGTGATGGGCGGCCTGCGCCCCGACGAACGCCGCGAGCAGCTGGGCGTCGGCGAGCCGCCGGCGGCTGAGCCCCAGACCCAGGACCCCCGCCAGCACGGCCACCAGGGCGAGGACCAGGAGGCGCGGGAAGTGCTCCCGCACCAGGGCGTGGCCCCCGACCGGCAGCAGGACGCAGACCACCGCTGGCACCCCCGCCCGTACGACGCGCAGCGCACCGGCCCACGGCGACACGGCGCGTGAGGTGCGGGCAGCGAGCATGCCGGGCCTTCGGGAGGAAAGGGAAGCGGTACGGAGGGCCGACGGATGGGACACAAGGGGCGGCCGAACGCAGCGTACCGGCCCGCCTCCGGCCTGCGTACGGCGGCCGGGCGCATCCGGCGGAGCCCCGTGACGACACCGGCTGTCCGGCTCGGGCTAGGGGGCGGACGCAGGAGTAGGGGTAGGAGCAGGAACAGGAGGAGAGGCGGGAGGAGAGGCGGGAGGAGACTCCCGCATCACGTCGAGTGCGGCCTCGCCGAAGGCCCGGACGCGGGCGGTGGCGCCTTCGGCGAGCCAGACCAGGCCCCATTCCACCGGTGGGGCATCCGTGAAGGGGACGTAGGCGACGTCGGGGCGGGCGAAGTAGCGCCGGGTGTGGGCACCGACGGTGGCGACGCCCTCTCCCGCGCCGACGAGGGTCAGCAGCTCGGTGAGGGTCATGGCCGACGGGCCGAGGGCGATGGGGCGTCCGGCGGGGGTCCGGTGCGGGGCGCGGTCGTCGCGGAGGGAGTCGGGGAGCGTCTCGGGGAGCTGGAGCAGGGTGACGCGGGCCAGGTCCTCCAGGGAGACGGTCGTGCGGCGGGCGAAGGGGTGGTCCGTCGGTACGGCGAGCATGCGTGCTTCCCGGACCAGGACCGGCCCCATGACGATGCCGTCCTCCCGCATCGGGTGGCAGGTCAGCGCGATGTCCACCTCCCCGTCGCGCAGCCACGGCAGGACTTCCTGCAGCCGTGCCTCGCGGATCTGGACATCGCAGTCGGGGTGCCGGCCGCGGAACACCTGCGTCACCCCGACCAGCAACTGGGCCGCCGCCGGCCCGTTGAAAGCGACCCGCAGCGATCCGGTCAGCCCGCGCCCGGCCTCGACGGCCCGCCCGAACGCCTCGGTGATCCGGTCCCACGCGGGCCGCGTCTCCTCGTACAACTTCCGCCCCACCGGCGACAGTTCCACCCGACGACTGGTGCGGTGGAACAACGGAACGCCGATGCGGCGCTCCAGCTTGGCGATCGTCTGGCTGACCCTGGCAGTGGACAGGCGCAACCGCTCGGCGGTGCGCCCGAAGTGCAGCTCCTCGGCAAGCGTCAGGAACGCCTCCAGCTCGTACCGCTCCAACATCCCCCTACCTCCACCTCTCCACATCCATCCCTCTGCCTCCGTCTCCCCGCCCCGCCCCGCGCAGCCCCACCCCACCCCGCCCCACCCCACCATCGTCAACCGGGGCTTAACGATCGTTGCGCAGAGGCGCGTTGATGCCCCGCCCGGCCCACAGCAGGATCAAAGACGTCGGAACACCACCACCTGACCCGCACCGGAGAACATCATGTACGTCACCCGTGCCCACGCCCTGACCGCCCCGCCCACGACAGCGCCGCGGTGGTCGCCGAGCTCAGGGACCGCGCGGAGATCATCGACGCGCTCCACCGCTTCGGCCTCGGCCAGGACCTCCAGGACGAGGCCCTGTTCGCCTCGTCGTTCGCCCCGGACGCCGAGCTGGACTTCCGCCCGGCCGCCGCCAAGTGGGGAGCCGAGCCGCCGCTGATGTCCGGACGCGACACCATCGTCACCACCATCCTCGGCATGTTCACCGGCCGGGTGGCCACCACCCACCAAGTCACCAACGCCCGGATCGCCATCACCGGCGACACCGCCCACCTCACCGCCCTGGTGGAGGCCCAACACCTGCTCCTCGCCGACCGCACCACACACGCACTGCTGAAGAACCCCTACGACGTCGAACTGGTCCGCGACGGCGACCGCTGGGTCATCCGCCGACTCGTCATCGACAACACCTGGTTCCTCGGCGAACCCACCGCCATCTTCGGCTGATGCCCGACTGGTCCCCAGCTGGTCCCCGACTGGTCCCCAGCTGGTCCCCGACTGGTCCTCAGCTGGTCCCTGGCTGGTCCCCACTGGTCCCTGGCTGGCCCCCGGTGGGGGTCGGCCTCAGGGTGGTGGTCCCCGTGGCGGTCAGATGCCGGTCTTGGTGGTGATCCAGGACCGGTAGGCGGCGACGTTGGTGTAGACGGACGGGTACCGGCCGCTGCACAGGCTGTGGCCCCAGCTGACGATGCCGATGACCCGTCCGTTCTGGGCGAGCGGGCCGCCGCTGTCGCCTTGGCAGGCGGACACCCCGGTGGCCTTGTCGTAGGTGCAGAGGTGCTTGGCGTTGATGTTCTGGACCGGCCAGCGCGTCTGGCATTCGGCGACGGTCAGGAGGGTGGCGGTGGCCTGCTGGAGGGTGTTCGTGTCCGTGCCGCTGCCGTTGATGTCTCCCCAGCCGGTCAGCGTCGCGGTGCCGCCGGGGTACGCGGGCGGGTCGGGGAGCGCGATCGGCTGGACCAGGGGGGTGTAGGCGATCGGGGTGCTCAGCTTCAGCAGGGCGATGTCGTTCGGCATGCCGGCGGCGTTGCCGTTGTAGTCCTGGTGTCGGATCGCCTCCTGGACCCGGTAGGCGGTTCCTCCGGAGTCGAGCGTGTTCGTGCCGACCCCCACCGCCATCCGGTCGACCGCCGTCCCCTCGACGCAGTGGGCCGCGGTCAGGATCCACCGGTCACCGATGATCGACCCGCCACAGGCCTGGCGCCAGCCGGTGGAGCCCTGCGTCAACAGCGCCGCCTGGTACGGGTACGCGCCCGCGGGGGCATCGGTACCGCCCACCACCGCGGCCGCCGTGCCCGTACCGCCGACGAACAGCCCGGCTGCCACCAGCACCGTTCCCCACAGCCGCTTCAGTCGACCCTGTCCGCGCATCATGCTCCCGCCCGTTCTCGTACGCCCCCCGATGCGGGTGCGACCGTCCGGGAGCCTCGTCGCTGTGGCCAGGGACCTGCAAGCGACGAACCGGCCGTTCCCGGTCAACGGTTCCGGCCGGTCCGCCGTCGGCTCAGGCGCTGACGCCGACGGACACGTGGAAGATCTCGAGGATGCTGGTCCCGAAGGTCAGCAGGGCCGCAGACCCGAACAGGGCGAGTGCGGTCCGGGAACGGACGGTGACCGCTTTCGCGGTGCGGCGGAAGGTGTTCACAGGCTGCTCCTTGTCGAGAGACTGGATGGGTGCGCTGGTCAGAGCGGGGTGATCATGGGCGCGAGGGCGTTGATCAGGGCGATGATGGTTTCGGTCAGGGTCATGGAGTCCTCCGTGCGGGTGCGGGTGCGGGTGCGGGTGCGGGTGCGGGTTCGGGGACGGGTTCGAGTTCGGGGACGTGCGCGGGCGTGCGGTGCGGTGGCTGTGAGGCTTGTTGTTCCTCAAGGTGGCGGACGCGGCGGGAGAGTTCCTGGACGGCGGCGATAAGGACGCCCTGGGCGTCGACGACGTCGATGGTCGTCTCGCGTCGGCCGTAACCGAAGGCCGCCCGCCAGTCCTGGGCCATCGGACCGATGTGGAGGCTGTCGGGGTCCCAGTCGTAGCGCCACTCGCTGACGGGCAGCCCGTCGAGGAGCCGGAGGATCTCCGCCCGGCTGAGGGGCTCGGCCCTCTCGGTGCGCGGGGGCCGGGGCCTCAGGAACGTCGAGGCGAACCCGCGGGCCAGGGCTGCGATACGCACGGGTCAGGCGAGGGGCTTGATGTCGTGCTTCACGTCACGGTTGCTCGTGATCAGGGGGACGATGATGGGCTGAAGGGCGTCGATGATGGCGAGCAGGGCGGCGTCGATCACGGCGGATCTCCTCAAGATCAAAAGTATGGACGGATCGTCATTCGATCAGTCCGGGTGGGGCGCGCGCAGTCGAAGATCACCAATGATCGACTGTGGCCGAGATTGATCATGGAGCCTGCCGTGCGCACCGATCCGCCCCCCGCCCCCCCGCGCCCCGCGCGCAGGACCGCCGACCGCCGACCGTCGGACGAGACGGGAGGGACGGGAGGGACGGGCGGGACGGGAGGGCCGAGAGGGACGGGCGATGGGGCACCTTTGCCTCGCGATCCTCCAGGAGGGTGCGGAACACCCGCGGAGGTTCGGACGTCCGCGGGCCGGCCAGGGTGCCTTTTGCGCCGATCTTCGTAACAGGCCGTCCTCCCGGCGACCTGCGCGGCATGATCGCGAGAGTTGCTCAGGGTGTGTCACCGAGTGTGTCACCGAGCTGTGCCAAGGCGGGGAGTGTACGAGTGAGCGTGAGCGGTTTTCGGTTCAATCCGCCGCCGAACTGGCCGTTGGCTCGAGGCTGGGTTCCCCCGGACGGCTGGCGGCCCGATCCCTCGTGGCCGCCGCCTCCGCCGGGCTGGCAGATGTGGCTGGCCGAGTCTCCCGGCACCGCTCAGGTGACCGGCGCCGTTCCTCACCAGTACGGGTCTCGGTCCGAGGCTCCTGTCGGCCGTAAGAGGGGATGGTTCGGCCGTCGGCGACGGGATGAGGCGAGTGAGCTGGAGGAGTTGAGGGCGTGGGTCGCACAGGCCCACGGTGAGGACGCCGCCCAGGTCGTCGGACTGGTGGAGCGGACGCGCAAGGAAGCGGCTGTGCTGCGGGCACGGGCGGAGGCAGAGGCCGAAGCGATCGTCGAGGATGCCCGCCGGGTCGCCAAAGACATCAAGGGTGAAGCCAAGCAGGTCGCCAAGGAGGCAGAGAAGGCCCGCAAGGAAGCCGAGCGGCATCGCGGAGAGATCTACCGGGCCGAAAGCCGTCTGACCGAACTGCGCGCGCAGATCGTCACCACCGACGAGACCGTCCTGCTCCAGCAAGCCGGAATCTACGCCTACCGTCACCAGCTCCACGACGCGGTCGCCTACCGCAGCCGCCTGGACTCGCTGAAGACCGAGATCAAGGATCTCGCACGCAGCGATCAGGCGGTCCTGGCAGCCACGGACTGGACCGTCAACGGCTCCGCGCGCGAGGGCCGGAAGATGATCCGGGACTTCTCCAAGCTGATGCTCCGGGCCTACAACGCGGAGGCCGACTATGCCGTCCGCACGATGCGCCCCCACCGCCTGACCTCGCTGGTCGACCGTCTCTACAAGAGCCGGGAGACCATCGCCAGACTCGGCGCCACCATGCACATCCGCATCTCCGACGCCTACCACGACGCCCGCGTCCGCGAACTGCAGCTGACAGCCGACTTCCTGCAGAAGAAGGACGAGGAGAAGGAAGCCCAGCGCGAGGCGAGAGCCCGCGAACGCGAGGAGGCAGCCGCCCAGCGCGAGCTGGACCGCGAACGGGAGAAGCTGCGCAAGGAACTCAACCACCACGAGGCTGCCCTCGAACGCTTCCGCGCCCAGGGCAACCACGAGGCGGTACGCGACATGGAGGCCAAACTCGCCGAGATCCAGCGGGCCCTCCACGACGTCGACGCACGAGCGGCGAACGTACGCACCGGCTACGTCTACGTCGTCTCCAACATCGGGGCCTTCGGCGACAGCATCGTCAAGATCGGCATGACCCGACGCCTCGAACCCCTCGACCGCGTCTACGAGCTCAGCGGCGCCGCCGTCCCCTTCCGCTTCGACGTCCACGCCCTGATCTTCAGCAAGGACGCCGTCAGCCTGGAAACCCGCCTCCACCAAGAGTTCGCCGACCGGCGCGTCAACCGCGTCAACAACAGGAAGGAGTTCTTCTACGTCACCCCCGCCGAAGTGCGCACCGCCCTGGAACGCTTCGCGGGAGAACACCTGGTGGAGTTCAGCGAGACCCCGCAAGCGCTCGAATGGCGCGCCAGCCAGACAGGCTGACGCACCAAGCCGCAATGGCCGCCGAGAGGCCGGGTGAACGCCCGAATTCCCGGCCAAGCCGAGCGCGGAGCCACCTGTGGACCACGCACCCCGTCGAGTCCGCCCGGGAGGGTGATGTCGTCGTCGGTTCCGGGACCGCTTCCGTCCTGCCGGGCCTGCGTGAACTCCCCGGAGTGAACATCTGGGCGAATTCGGCCTGGAAGCAGGCGAGTTCACCCACCGATAACGTCCGGGGGCACATCGGGCGCGCGCGGTGCGCCCCGGAGCAGACAAGGACCCTGCAATGCGCGTATCCGTGATCGGTTGTGGTCACCTCGGTATCCCGCACGCGGCGGCGATGGCTGAGCTCGGGCATGAGGTCATCGGTGTCGATGTGGATCAGGTCAAGGTGGACCGTCTCAATGCGGGGGAGTGTCCCATCTATGAGGCGGGGCTTCCGGAGCTGCTCGCTCGTCATACCGCGAGCGGGCGCCTGCGGTTCACCACCGGTATCGCCGAGGCCGCGGCCTTCGCGGAACTGCACTTCATTGGCGTTGGCACGCCCATTGATGCCGATGGGCGCTCCTATGACACGGCCCAGGTCTTCGGCGCGGTCCGTGGGCTCGCGCCGTATCTCGACCGGCCGTGCACCATCGTGGGGAAGAGCACGGTGACCGTCGGGACCACTCGTCAGGTCACCGTGCTCGCCCAGCGCTTGGCCCCGGCGGGGGAAGGTGTCGAGGTCGTCTGGAATCCGGAGTTCCTGAGGGAGGGGCATGCGGTGGAGGACACCTTGCGTCCGGACCGGATCATTGCCGGGGTCACGACCGTGGAGGGGGAGAAGGCGATCCGTGCCGTGTACGCGGGGATCATCGAGGCGGGTGTGCCGGTCTTCGTGACCGATCCGCAGACCGCCGAGCTGGCCAAGGGGGCGGCGAACACCTTCCTCGGGCTGAAGATCTCCTTCATCAATGCCGTCGCCGACATGTGTGAGGGAGCGGACGCGGACGTCTCACGGATCGTGGAGATCCTCGGCGTCGATCCCCGTATCGGCAGCGGTGGCATGAACCCCGGCATCGGCTACGGCGGCGGCTGTCTTCCCAAGGACGTCCGCGCCTTCACCGCTTCCGCCCGGCAGCTCGGCGCCGACCGGGCCGCGGTGCTGCTGCGCGCGGCCGAGGAGATCAACGAGAGCCGCACCGGCACCGCGCTGGGTCTCATCGCCCGCGCCCTGGGCGGCCGTCCGCTCAAGGGAAGTCGCGTCACGGTGTGGGGCGCCGCCTTCAAGCCGGGCACCAACGACGTGCGGGAGTCTCCCGCCCTCGCTCTCGCCCAGGGTCTGCGGCAGGCGGGTGCCGTCGTCACGGTGCACGATCCGCAGGCCGTCGCGACGGCGATGGTCCGCAATCCGGAGCTGGACTACTCCGAGGACCTCGCGGTCTCCCTCGACGGCGCCGACCTCGTGGTCCTGGCCACCGAGTGGCCCGAGTACCGGCAGGCCGATCCCCAGGCCCTCGCCGGCCGCCCGGCCACCGCCTTGCTGGTCGACTGCCGCACCACCCTGGACCCCGAGCCCTGGCGTGCGGCGGGCTGGACCGTGCACCAGCTCGGGCGTCCGGGGAAGTAGAGACCCGATGCGTCACCGGGCCGAGGGCGAGGCCGGCGGCTCCCGGGCCCGAGGGACGGTCCCGGCGTTCGTCGGCCGACCGGTGGCGGACGGTGACGCGTCCGTGGGGGTTACGGCTCGGGCGGGTCCGTACGGTGACGTGTCCGTGGGGGTTATGGCGCGGGCGGGGCCGTACGGTGACGTGTCCGTGGGGGTTACGGCTCGGGCGGGTCCGTACGGTGACGTGTCCGTGGGAGTTACGGCTCGGGCAGGGCCGTACGGTGACGCGTCCGTGAGGGTTACGGGGCGGGCGGGGCCGTACGGGACATGTGTCGCTCCGCGCGGGTGACGACAAGGGAGACGTTCTGTCCGCCGAAGCCGAAGGAGTTGCTGAGGACGGCTTCCTGGGGGACGTCTCGTCGTTGTGTGACGACGTCGAGGCCGAGGACGAGGTCGATGGCGGGATCGACGCCGGCGGTGGTGAGGTTGCGGGTGGGTGGGATGACGCCGTGTTCCACGCTGAGGACGGCGATGAGTGCCTCGATCGCGCCGGCCGCGCCGAAGAGGTGACCGAGTGCCGCCTTGGGGGCGGTGACGGTGGCGCGGCCGAAGACCTTTGCGATGGCGTGGGCCTCGGCGGTGTCGCCGACTGGGGTGCCGGTGGCGTGGGCGTTGACGTGGCTGATCCGCTCGGGGGGCAGACCGGCTTGTGCGAGGGCCTTTCGCATGGCGGAGACCTGGCCGGAGCCGTCGGGGGCGGGTGCGGTGATGTGGTGGGCGTCGGCGGCGATGCCGGCGCCCGCGAGTACGGCGTGGACGTGGGCGCCCCGGGCGTCGGCGTGTTCGGCGCTTTCGAGGACCACGACGGCGGCGCCTTCGCTGAGGACGAATCCGCTGCGGTCGGCGGCGAAGGGCCGGGACGCCGAGGCGGGTTCGGCGGCGTGGCGGGACAGGGCTTGGGCCTGGACGAAGCCGGCGACGGTGATCGGGGTGATCGCGGCCTCGGTTCCGCCCGCGATGACGACGTCGGCCTCGCCGGCGCGGATGAGCCTGGCGCCCAGGGCGATCGCCTCGGCGCCGGAGGAGCAGGCCGAGACGGGCGTGTAGACCCCGGCCCGTGCGCCGTATTCGATGCTGATCAGTGCCGCAGCCGCGTTGGGCATGAGCATCGGGACCGTGCGGGGTGAGACGCGCCGGATCCCGGCCGTCTCCAGTACGTCGTCCTCCTTCAGCAGGGTCCGTACGCCCCCGATGCCCGTGCCGATCGCCGAGGCGAGGCGGTCGGGGTCCACGTCCGGGGCGCCCGCGTCGGCCCAGGCCTCGGCCGCCGCGGCGAGGGCCGCCTGCTGCGAGCGGTCGAGGCGCCTGGCCTGGACCGGTGTCAGCAGTTCGGCGGGGTCGACCGCCATCGTCCCCCCGACGGTGTCGGGGAGGCCGGTGTCCTCGTGGCCGCGCAGGACGCCGCCGCGGATGCCCGACTCGCCGGCGAGCAGGGCCTCCCACGTGGACTTCACGTCTCCGCCGAGTGGCGTGATCGCGCCGAGTCCGGTCACGACGACCTCAGTCCGCTGCATGCCCATCCACCTTTCCTGCTTTCTTGTATGCGATACAAGTGAACGGGCTTGTTGTATCACATACAATTTCGGCGTGGAGAAGAAGCGAACCGAAGCCCGGTCGACGTCGACCCGGTCCCGTGACCGGGGACGTGCGACGAGGCGGCGACTGATCGAGACCACCGCCCGGCTCTGCAAGGAGCGGCCCGGCGCCGAGCTGAGCGTCGCGGAGATCGCGAACGCGGCGGACGTCTTCCCCAACCAGGTCACGTACTACTTCGGCTCCAAGGACGCCCTGCTCGTGCACGCCGCCTTCCTCGGCCTGCTGCACGACGCCCGGCGGATCGAGCGCATCGGTCGCCAAGCCCCCGACGCGGCGACGTTCCGGCGCAACATCGCCCGCGCCGTACTGGCCATGCCCTCGCTCCCGTCCGTCGCGCGAGCGCTCGCCGCCGCGATCTCCCGGCCCGAACTGGCCCCCGTGGTCGACCGGCACCTCCAGCTGCTGTTCCGGCAGTCCGAGCGCTTCGTGCACCAGCTCCTCGACGGTCGCGGCTGGAGCGCCCGCAGACCGCTCGACGTGGAGGCCAGGACGTTCTGGAGCACCGCGCTCGGCGCGGTGCTGCTCGTCCGCGCCGGAGCCCACGGCACGGTCGCCGACCTCGACCTCGCCGGAGCGCTGACCATCCACGACGCGTCCGAGGACGCCGGGACGCCGGGAGGCCGTGACGCCGGGAGGCCGTGACGTCGTGACGTCGTGATGTCGTGATGTCGTGATGCCGGGAGGCCGTGACGTCGTGACATCGGGAGGCCGTGACGCCGTGACGCCAGCGACCGTGGGGGAGTGGATCTCCACCCGTACCTCCACCCGTGGGTGCAGGTGCGCGAGGGCCTGAATCAGCAGGCTTGAGGCATGACAACCACCGACTGGATCACCGACCTCGCACTCCTCCTCGTCGTCTTCCGGCAGCTGCGGGAGAGCCGCCTGGACCGCACGTCCTATCTGATCCCCCTGGGGATCGTGGCCTTCGTGGCGTACCGGTACCTGGACACCGTGCCCACCGACGGCAACGACCTGGTGCTGATCGCCGCGCTGGTCGCGTTCGGCACGGTGCTGGGCATCGCGGCCGGTGTCTGCACCCGGATCCGCAGCCACGGGGGGCAGCTCTACATCAAGGCCGGCGTGGCCGCCGCGGGCCTGTGGGTCCTGGGCATGGGGACCCGCATGGCGTTCCAGCTGTGGGTCGGACACGGCGGCGGCGCCGATGACGTGGCGCGGTTCAGCGCCGTCCACCGCATCACCAGCGAGCAGGCGTGGGTCGCCGCGTTCGTGCTGATGGCGCTCGCCGAGGTGGTGACGCGCCTGGTGACGATCTACGTCCGTGGCCGGATGGTGACCCGCGAGCGGCAGCCGGTGGCGGACGGGCGCGGTACGGCGACGGTCGGCCGGGCGTCTTGATCAACGGGTATCGTCGCGCCGTGTCCGAGTCCGAGAAGGTTTCCGCCCCTGGACCGGTCTCCGAGAAGGAGTCCGGTCCGCGGGCCGTGTTCCCCTGGCAGGGCCGCATCCGGGTGGCCGTCACCCTGCTGATCATCGTGATCGGTTTCGTGACGGTCAGACCGCTGGGCGTCACCGGCCGTGGTCTCGCCGTGACCGTCCTGCTCGTGATCTGTTCCCTCGCGCTGCTGAGCCGGCACCTGCCGCTCGGCTTCGCACCCCGTGCCACCCTGCTCTGGATGGCCTGCGGCGTCGTGGCGGCCGCGGCACTGATCGGGCTGAGCAGCAGCGGAGCCGGATACCTGTTCGCGTTCTTCCTCTCCGGCCACATCGGCTTCCGCTTCCCTCCGCGGCAGGCGATCGTGCTCGCCGCCCTGTCCAGCCTGCTGTGCGGCGCGGTCCTCTACTTCCGGCTCGGCCCCGGCCACGAAGCGCTGCCGTGGACGTTCGGCCTGATCACGGGCGCCCCGGTGGTGGCCGGGATCCTCAGCCGTAACAGGCAGACCGCCGTGGAGGCGATGCTGCAGTCCGCCCGGTCCGCCGAACGGGCCGCGCGGGCCGAGGCACAGGCCGCCGTCCTCACCGAACGCGGCCGCATCGCCCGGGACGTCCACGACGTGCTCGCGCACTCCCTCGCCGGGATCAACATGCAGCTGGAGCTCGTGGACGCCCTGATCGAGACCGGCGACCTGGAGAAGGTGCGCGAGGCCAACGACAAGGCGCACAGCCTCGTACGGGAAAGCCTCAAGCAGGCCCAGTGGACGGTGCACGCACTGCGCGAGAACGCCCTTCCGCTGCTGGAGAGCCTGACCGCGATGATCGAGTCCTCCGGCTACCGGGACGCCCTCGACGTGACGGGCACCGTCCGCGAGCTGCCCGCGAAGGTGACCCAGAACCTCCTGCGCATCGCACAGGAGGCCCTGACCAACGCGGTCCGGCACGCCCCCGGCGGCAGGGTCCGCGTAGAACTGGTCTTCGAGGAGGCGTCCACCACGCTCAGGATCCGCAACGGACCCGCCGCCCGCGTGGCGCCCGGAGGCACGGGCAGCGGCAGCGGCATGGGGCTGGTGGGAATGCGGGAACGCGTCGCCCTGCTGGGCGGTACGCTCACCGCGGGCCCGGTCACCCTCGGGCCGGACCAGGGAGGCTGGCAGGTGGAGGCGGTGATTCCCGGATGAACGGACCCCCCGAGGAACCGCGCCGGCTGAGGGTCGTCGTCGCCGACGACCAGGCCGCCGTGCGCGAACCCCTCGCCGCCGTGCTCGACCTCTCGGACGACATCGAGGTCGTCGCCGCCGCGGCGAATGGCACCGAAGTCCTCGCCGCCCTCGCCGCAGCACCGGTGGACGTCGTCCTGATGGACCTGCGCATGCCCGTCATGGACGGCATCGAAGCCACCCGCCGCCTCAACGAGGAACATCCCCAGACCGCCGTGGTCGTCCTGACCACCTTCGCCGACGACGAATCGATCATGGCCGCCCTGGGCGCCGGCGCCCGCGGATACCTGACCAAGAACGCCGGACGCCAAGACATCATCCGCGCGATCCGCGCCGCCGCCGCCGGCCAGTCCGTACTCGACCACGAAGTCCAGAACCGCCTCCTGGCCGCCGCCCGCACCCACACCCCGGCCTCCCCCCAACCCCTCCCCGCCGACCTCACCCCCCGCGAACGGGAAGTCCTCACCCTCATCGGCCAAGGCCTGCCCAACCGCGCCATCGCCGAAAAACTCTTCATCAGCGAAGCCACCGTCAAGACCCACATCAACAACCTCTTCGCCAAAGCAGACATCCAAGACCGCGCCGACGCCGTCCGCCGAGCCCTCGCGGCGGGACTGGCCTGAGGCCTTCGCGGCGGGACTGGCCTGAGGCCGACGGGGCGGGGCTGCGCATGGCGGGCGGGGCTGAGGCCGGCGGGGCGGGTCTGTGACTGGCGGCGCGGGCCTTGACCGGCCCTCCCTCCCTCCCTCCCTCCCTCCCTCCCGTGCCCGATACTGCCCGCATGGGGGATCACGACACCGTCCGGGTACGTCTGCGTGCCGCTCTGCACGCCGACGATCCGTGGACCGCGCTGTACGCACTGAACACCGACCGGACCGGCGGGCTCGCCGAGGCGGTCGAGGAGCTGTACCGGTCGGATGCGGATGCGGATGCGGATACGGATACGGACCGGGACGTCCTGCGCCCCTACCTCGCCTGGCTTCTCCGGATGCTCGGGGAGAGGGGCGACGAGGTGCTGCTGCGGTTGCTCGCCGAGCCCGCGTTCGCCGCCGATGACCGCCGGGACCTGCTGAGGATCGCTGTGAGGCGGGAGCTACGGCTGCCCGCGGAGCTGCTGCGCGCGTACGGGGAGACGGCCCCGGAAACCAGGGGGAGCGGTACTCGTGCCGACGGCCCGCCCGCGCCCGAACTCGTCGATGCCATGGGACTCTCCGGGGACCTGTCCTTCGCCCCGCGCCTCGGCGCCCTGCTTGAGGACCCCGTCGCGCGCGGGCGCGCCGCGCTCGCGTTGGGGCGTCTCGGGGCCCGCGAGTGGACGGCGCCGATCGCAGGTCGGCTGGGCGGAGTGACCGGGCTCGACCATGTCGCGTTCGTTGTCGCCCTGGAGCTGATGGGTGATCGGGCCGCCGTGCCGTACCTGCTTCGGTGGCTGGCCGAGAGCGGCGAGGAGCGGGTGTACGACGTCCATCACGCGCTCGTACGGCTGACAGGACGCGACCCGCTGCTGCCGGAGCGTGCGCGCGGGGCGGCGTACGCGGAGGCCGTGCGCGCCGCCTGGGCGGACGGGAGGACCGGACGCGAGCCCGTGGTGGTGCGGGACCTGATCGTCGGGTCCGGAGCGTGGGCGCGGTTCTCCGTGGACGGAGGAGCCGGGCGGATCCGGGTCGGCTTCGATCCGCCCTCGCCCGGATCCTCCTGGCCGCGCTGGGACCGGTCCCTGATGTTCGACGGGAAGCCGCTGTACCGGGTGGGGTCGGTCTGTGACACGTGCGAGCTGGGGTTGACGCTGCTGGGTCTGCCGGACGGCGAGGCGGGCCGGATCGCGGGCGGGATGCGCGGGCGGCTGGCCGACCTGGAGCGGATCGACGTCGGACTGCTCGCCGAATGGAGCCCCGTACTCGGGGAGTTGGAGACCGGGCACTACCGCGCCCTTCTGCTCGACCTGCCGCTGGAGCGCGTGTCCGAGCCGGCCCGGTCGTGGTGGTACCGCCGGGTGGCGGCACGGGCGGAGGAGGACGGCGACGACTCCGAGTACGGGGAGGAGCGTCCCGAGGACCACTGGCCCGGTGTCCCGCACTTCCAGCTCACCGCGCCCGTTCCGGGCGGCCGGGTGCCGTTCACGTACGGCGCCCTCCTGCCCTCGCAGCCGCCGCAGGCGCTCGACCCGGCGGCCGTCGCCCGGCACGCGGCCGCCATCGAGGCGGGAAAGCGGCCCGCCGCCGTGGTCCTCGGCTGGATCGACGACCGGTACGTGGAGGCCCGGCACGAGGAGCGGTGGCTGGTGGGCGTGGTGGTCGACGGTCATCACCGGCTCGCGGCGTACGCGACCGCCTGTGTGCCGGCCCGGGTGCTCCTGCTCGCCCGCGTGGGAGGGGACGGTGGCGCCGACGGCGGCCTGGAGGGGCTGGCGGAGGTGGCCGCGGCGTACGGCTGTCGCCGGGACGGTCCGGGTGAGGACCAGCGGGATCCTGGACATCCGGGTGGGGACCGGCGGGATCCTGGACGCCCGGGTGGGGACCGGCGGGATCCTGTACGTCCGGGCGGGGATCTGACGTTCCTCTGACGTTCTCTGACGTTGCTCGCATCTACTTGAGATCCACCTGTCGTTGAGCGCGGTGAGGTGAACTGGCGGGTGTTGAAGAGGGGTGTCCGCGACGGCGACGCTGGTGCGGTGGGGGCGAGTCGGGGGGTACGGGTGCGCGACGTGGTGACCGTGGGTGTGGGGAGACGCACGTCTGGACCGTGCGGGAGCCGGGGCGGGGCGGCGTCGGGGGTGCGGGGGCGATGGGGGTGCTCGACCGGAGGGAGCGGGAGAGGGCCGCGGCGTTCACGCGGGTGGGTGATCTGGAGCGGTACGTCGGCGCGCACCTCGGGTTGCGCCGTGTCCTGGCGATGTACCTGGGGGTCGAGCCCGGGGCCGTACGGTTCGGGCGGGACGCGTGCCCGCGGTGTGCGGGGGCGCACGGGAGGCCGGTGGTGCGGGAGGTGGCGGACGCTCCGTACTTCTCGCTGTCGCACAGCGGAGAGCTGGCGGTGGTGGCCGTGGCGCGGGTGCCGGTCGGGATCGACGTACAGCGGGTTCCGTCGGAGGAGACCGTCGAGTTGGTCGAGCGGCGGCTGCATCCCGAGGAGCGCCGTGAGGTGAGGGAACTCCCGCCGGAACGAAGGCCGTTCGCCCTCGCTTCGGTGTGGGCGCGCAAGGAGGCCTACCTCAAGGGGCTCGGCACCGGACTGGCCCATGGGCTCGGGCACGTCTACCTGGGCGGACGTCCGGGCGTGGCCGGGGCGCCCGTCGGATGGCTGGTGCGGGACCTGCCCGGGGACGGGCGGCACGCCATGGCCGTTGCCGTTGCCGTGGCCCGGCACGGTGCGGAAGGCCTTCGGATCGTGTCGCGGGCCCTGCCGACAGGGCCGGTCGCGTGACCCCGGCCGAGGGGCGCGAAGCCGTCGCCACGGGAACCGGCCGGGGCGGAGGCCATGGTGGTGGCCGGGACAGTGGCCAGGGTGGTGGGCGGGACAGCGGCCAAGACGGTGGGCGGAGCAGCGGCCAGGGCGGCGGGCGGTACGACGGCCGGGACAGCGGCCAGGACGCCGCGCGGGACAGCGGCCAGGACGGCGGCCGGGACAGCGGCCGGGACGGCGGGCTGTCGGTCACGCTCGGCGGTGGGGACGCCCCGCTGTCCGGACTGATGGCGGAACCGGTGGGGCGGCGTCCGCGTGCCACGGTCGTTGCGCTGCACGGCGGTGGCATGGGGGCCGGGTACTTCGACAGCCTGGCGCACCCGGATCTGTCGCTGCTGGCACTCGGCTCCCGGCTCGGGTTCACCGTGCTCGCTCTCGACCGGCCCGGGTACGGCCGGTCGGCCGACCGTTTCCCGGACGGGCGGACCCTCGACGAGCAGGCGGAGACGGTCCGTGGGGCGCTCGCGGCGTTCATGGCGGAGGGGGACCGGGGCGCGGGTCTCCTGCTGCTCGGGCACTCGTACGGGGCAAGCTGGCCCTGCGGTTGGCGGCGGAGCCAGAGCCGGTGCCGGTCGTCGCCGTGGACGTGTCCGGCTGTGGGCGGCGTCCGGCCGTCGATCTGAGCGGGGCGCGGGAACTGGACGGACTGCGCGGGCGGCGGCTCAACTGGGGGCCGTCGCGCCTGTATCCGCCGGGCGCCGTGCGGGCGAGCGCGGACATCGTGACGGCGATGCCGCCCCGCGAGGCGGAAGGCGTCGCGCGGTGGCCGAGGCTGAGCGCGGAGGTGCTGCCGCGCGTGCGGGTGCCGGTGCGGCTGACCTTCGCCGAGTACGAGGCGTGGTGGCGGCACACCGACGAGGACCTGGCCGAACTCGTCTCCCTGTTCTCCGGGGCGCCCCGCGTCCTCGTGGAGCGGCTTCCGGACGCCGGGCACAACATCAGCCTGGGCCTGGCCGCCCGGACCTATCACCTGCGGGCGCTGGCCTTCCTGGAGGAATCCCTGCGGCTGCGGAAAGCCGCCGCCGGTACCGAGACGACGGGTGTCACGTCATGACGGCATCGACGACCGCCCGGGCCTTCGCCTCGCTGCGCGTACGCAACTTCCGCCTCTTCGTCCTCGGCCAGATCGTCTCGGTCATGGGCACCTGGATGATGGTCGTGGCCCAGGACTGGCTGGTGCTCGGCATGACCGGAGACTCCGGCACCGCGCTGAGCACCGTCACCGCCCTGCAGTTCGCCCCGGTGCTGCTGCTCACCCTGTACGGCGGCAGGCTCGCGGACCGGTTCGACAAGCGCCGGCTGCTGACCCTCGCCAACCTGGTCTCGGGCGTCCTCGCGCTCGTGCTCGGCACACTGGTCCTCACCGGCACGGTGCGGCTGTGGAGCGTGTACGGGTTCGCGCTGGCGCTCGGACTGGTGAACGCGGTCGAGATCCCGGCCCGCATGTCCTTCGTGGGCGAACTGGTGGGGGCCGAACTACTGCCGAACGCCTCGTCGTTGAGCGCCGCGTACTTCAGCGTGGCCCGCATTGTGGGACCGGCCGGCGCGGGACTCCTCATCGGCTTCCTCGGCACGGGCTGGGTGATGCTCGTCAACGGCGTGAGCTATCTGGCGACCGTGGTCGCGCTGCGGCTGATGGACCCGACCCGGCTGCGAGGGGCGGCACCGGGACGGGACCGGGCGGGGGTCGTGGACGGGCTGCGGTACGTGGCGCGCCGCCCCGACGTGCTGGTGCCGCTGGCGCTCGTCGCGGCGGTCGCCGTGTCCGGCATGAACTTCCAGCTGACCCTGCCGCTGTTGGCGAAGACCGTGTTCCACTCCGACGCCGCCGCGTTCGGCCTGGTCACCGCGGCCTTCGCGGCGGGCTCGCTCGTCGCCGCCTTCACGGGCACGCTGCGCCGCGGCCGCCCGCGCAGCGCTTGGTGATCGTCTCCGCGGCGGCGTTCGGCATCGCGGAGGCGGCCGTCGGATGGGCTCCCACCTACGGGACCGCGGTCGCCCTGCTGTTCGTCACCGGCCTCACGACGACGCACTTCGCCCAGGCCGCCAACCACCGCATCCAGCTGGGCAGCGATCCGGGCTACCGGGGCCGCGTGCTCGGCCTCTACACCCTCATCCTGCAAGGGTCGACCCCGCTCGGCGCGCTCCTCATGGGCCGCGTCGCCGAACACTCCGGGGCACGGGCCACCTTCGTCGTCGGCGGACTCTGCTCCCTCGCCGCGGCCCTGGTGGCCGCCGCGGCCGGCCGCCGCGGTGCCGAAGCGCCCTCACGCCTCGCCGAACCGGAAGCCCACCCCGCGCACCGTGACGATGAGACCGGGAGCACCGATCTTCGACCGCAGGGCGCTGACGTGGGTGTCGAGCGTGCGCCCTGAGCCGAGACCATGACCAGGGCCAGGGCCGTCGGGGTCGGGCCCCGGGCCCCAGATCTCGTGGATCAGCCGCTCCCGCCGGTGCACGATCCGGGGCTCCGACGCCAGCCTCAGCAGCAGCGCGAACTCCTTGCGCGTCAACCGGACCGTACGGCCGTCGACGTACGCCTCCCCGGTCTCCGCGTCGAGCAGCAACCGCCCGCGCCGTACCGTCCGGGCGGCTTCCGAGGGCTCGCGGGAGCGGCCCCTGCGCAGGACGGCGTCGGCGCGGGCCGTCAGCTCCCGGGGTCGGCCCGGTGGGTGACGCAGTCGTCGGAGCCCGCCCGCAGGAACAGGATCCGGTCGAGCGTCCGGCCGGGCTCGGTGAGCGCGATCACCGGAAGGTCCCCGGCCGCCCGGAGCCGTCGGCACACGTCCACTCCGTCCATGTCGGGCAGCAGCGCGTCCACGAGCAGCAGATCGAAGGCCTCGTGGACCGCGAGCGCCTCGGCGGCGCTTCCGCAGGTACGGGTGTGGTGGCCGTGCCGACGCAGGTGGGCGGCGAGCTCGGCGCGGTCCTCGGCGTCGGCCACGGCGACCAGCACCGCGCGGGGCGGCACGGGCCGGACGGGCGGGCCCGGGCGGCCAGCGCGAGCTGGAAACCGACGCCGCGTACCGTACGGATCCACTCGCCGTGCCCCAGTTTGCCCCGCAGCGAGCTGATGTGGGTGTCGAGCGAGCGTGACGCCCCCGCTCCAGGCGTCCCGGACGACGTCCTCACCCGCCAGACCTCCCGCATGATCTGCTGACGGCCGACCACCGAACCCGCGTGTCCGGCAAGGAGGTTCAGCAGGTCGAACTCCTTGCGGGTCAGGTGCACGGCTCGGCCGTGCACCCGTACGGAACGGGCTTCGCCGTCGATGTGCAGCGGGCCCAGGGAGATCGGTGCGGGCGGGCGCGGGCGGCGGGTTCCGGCGCGGCGTGCCAAGGCTTCGATACGGGCGAGGAGTTCCTGGAAGGCGTACGGCCGGTCGAGGCAGTCGTCCGCTCCGGCGCGCAGGCCGAGGACACGCTCGACGCCGGCGGTGGCGTCGGTGAGGGCGAGGAGGGGAACGGTGGTCGTGGCGCGGAGACGGCGGCACGCCTCCAGGCCGTCCATGTCGGGGAGCCGCAGGTCGAGCACGATCAGATCCGCCTGCCGGGAGGCGGTCAGGGCGGCGCGTCCGGTGGCGACGGCCGTGGTCGTGTGGCCGTTGCGCCGCAGGTCGGCCACGGGTGACCGCGTCGCGACGCGGGGGTCCTCCACCACCAGGATGCGCACGGCAGTCTCCTCATGACTCGGCTCGGGCTCGTCCGGGCACCGCGTCGAGCAGTGCCCGGGTGTAGGGGTGGGACGGGGCGGTGAAGAGCTGGTCGGCGGCCGCCGACTCCACCAGCCGTCCCGCGCGCAGGACGGCCACCCGGTGGGCGAGGCGCCGGACGACGGCCAGGTCGTGCGAGACGAAGAGGTACGCCACGCCCGTCTCCGCCTGGAGCGTGGCGAGCAGGTCGAGGATCTGCTCCTGGACGGTGACGTCCAGGGCCGAGACGGGTTCGTCGCACACCACCAGCTCCGGGGCGAGGGCGAGCGCGCGGGCGATGGCGACGCGCTGGCGCTGTCCGCCGGAGAGTTCCGCCGCCGGCGGCGCGCCATGTCGGCGGGCAGGGCGACCTGGTCGAGCAGTGCCCGGACCCGGGCGGAGCGGCCGGCCCGGTCGCCGACGCCGAACGCGCGCAGCGGCTCGGCGACGATCTCGGCGATGTCCTGGCGCGGATCCAGGGAGGCGTACGGATTCTGGTGGATCAGCTGGACGCGGCGGCGCAGCGCTCTCAGCCGGGCCCCGCGCGCCGCCGTGACGTCCTCGCCTTCGAAGAGGATCCGGCCGGCGGTCGGTGTCGCCAGGCGCAGGATCAGCCGGGCCGTCGTGGTCTTGCCCGAGCCGGATTCGCCGACGAGCGCGAGTGTCTCGCCGCGGTGCAGGGTGAGGGCGACGTCGTCGACCGCGCGCAGGGTGCGGGGCCCCGTGGCGGAGCGGGGCAGCGGGAAGTCCTTGGTGAGGTGCGTGACGTCCAGGAGGGGCGGTCCGGAGGCCGTGGGCGGGGAGGGGCGGCGCGGGCACCGTGTCGAACCGGGGCGTGGCGGCCAGGAGCCGGCGGGCCCGGTCGGTGGCGGGCGCGGCGAGGAGGCGGGCGGTGGGGCCTGTTCGACGAGCCGCCGTCCGCCATGACCGCGATGCGGTCCGCCCGGTCCGCGGCGACGGCCAGGTCGTGCGTGACGAGCAGCACGGCGGTGCCGGTGTCCCGGGCGAGGTCCCGCAGGCGGTCGAGTACGGCGCGCTGCACCGTCACGTCCAGGGCGCTGGTCGGCTCGTCGGCGACGACGAGCCGGGGCCCGCCGCCAGCGCCACGGCGATCAGGACGCGCTGGCGCATGCCGCCGGACAGTTCGTGCGGGCGGCGCAGGGCCTGGACGCGGGGTCCGGCAGACCGGCCAGCGCGAGCAGTTCATGCGCCCGTTCACGGGCCTCGCGGCGCGAGGCCAGGCGGTGGATGCGCAGCACCTCGGCGACCTGGGTGCCCACCCGCTGCACGGGGTTGAGCGAGACGGCCGGGTCCTGGGGCACCAGCCCGATGGCGGCGCCGCGCAGACCGCGCAGCCGTTTTTCGGGCAGGCCGGTCAGCTCCTGGCCCGCGAAGTCGATCCGGCCCTCGTCGATCCGGCCGCCCGAGGGCAGCAGCCCGGCGATCGCGTGCGCGGTCGTCGTCTTGCCCGAGCCGGACTCGCCGACGAGGGCGACGATCTCGCCCGCCGCGACGTCCAGGTCCACTCCCCGTACGGCGGTCGCCCGGCCGTTCCCGGTCCGGTACGAGACGCTCAGGCCGCGCACCGTCAGCAGCGGGGCGCCGCTGGGGTCGCGGCCCCGGTCGGATGCGGTGGTCATCGGTCCGTGTCCCCTTCGCCGTTGAACACACGGGCGACCCGGTGGGTGGCCAGGACGAGGGCGGCGATCACGAGGCCGGTGAGGGTCGACAGCCACCAGGCGTCGGCCAGGTAGTCGCGGCCCGCGGCGACGAGGCTGCCCCAGTCGGGCGCCGGTGGCGGCGCGCCGTAGCCGAGGAAACTCAGGGAGGCCACCGACAGGACGGCCGTGCCGAGGTCGAGGACGGCGAGCGCCAGGACGGGCCCCGCCGCGTTCGGCAGCACGTGCCGCAGCAGCACGCGGTGCCACCGGGCGCCGCCGAGCCGGGCCGCCTCCACATAGGGGCGTGCCGTACGCGGAGCACCTCGGCCCGGGTGACGCGGGCGAATCCGGCGATCCCGGCGACGCCGACGGCGAGCGCCACGGGCACCGTGCCACGGCCCAGCGCGGTCACCACGGCGAGGGAGAGGAACAGTCCCGGCACGGCGAGCAGGACGTCGACGAGACGCATCAGCGCGCTCTCCACGACGCCTCCGGCGAACCCCGCGACCAGGCCGAGGGCCCCGCCCGCGCCGCAGGCGACGGCCAGGGCGAGCAGGGTGGCGCGCAGCGAGGCACCGGCACCGTGCACCACGCGCGCGTACAGGTCGCGCCCCAGTTCGTCCGTGCCGAACCAGTGCTCCGCGCTCGGCGGCCGCAGGATCTCGGAGGCCGTGCCGCGCAGCGGGTCGCGGCCGGTGAACAGTCCCGGCCAGAACGCGGCCAGGACCAGGGCGGCCAGGGTGAGCAGGGCCAGGACGAGTCCCGGCCTGCGCAGCAGGAACCCCAGGAGGAGGAACCCCGGCAGCGGGGACCCCGGCGGACGGCGCCCGCCCGACGGCGGGCGCGGGCGGCCGGGATCAGGGCCGCCCGCCGGCCGGGCTCGGGCAGCACGGCCGCCGTCTCGATGTCCGGGCTCACACGGGCCTCCTTCGCGAGGAGAGGACGATGCGCCGGTCGAGCAGCGGATAGGCCAGGTCGACCAGCAGGTTGACGAGGACGAAGACCAGGGCGCCGAGGACCACGACGCCCTGGACGACGGGGATGTCCCGGACCGTGACGGCGTCGCCGGTGACGCGGCCGAGGCCGTGGCGCGAGAAGACGTTCTCGACGACGACCGCGTTGGCCGTCAGCTGGCCGGCGAGCACGCCCACGACCGTGAGCGCGGGCAGCGAGGCGTTGCGCAGCGCGTGCCCGAGCTGCACGCGCGCGCGGCCCGCGCCCTTGGCCCGCGCGGTGCGGACGTACGGCTCGGCGAGCTCGGCGAGCAGGCTCCGGGAGAGGACCTGGGCCACCAGGACCGCCCCGGGCATCGCCAGCGTCACCGCGGGCAGCACGAGCCCGGCCGGTCCCTCGTCGCCGAAGGCGGGAAGAGCCGCACCCGGAAGGAGAACAGCTGGACGAGCATCAGTCCGACCCAGAACGAGGGCAGGCAGATGCCGAGCGCGGGCGCCGACAGGAGCAGGGCGCGCAGCCGGCGGCGCCGTACGGACGTCGCGGCCAGGGCGAGCCCGGCCCCGCCCACGACCGCCAACGGCAGCGCCACGCAAGTGAGTTGGAGGGTCGGTGGCAACGCGTCGGCGAGGATCCGCGCCACCGGCCGTCCGGTGGCGACGGAGGCGCCGAGGTCGCCGTGCAGGGCGTGCCCGAGCGAGCTCGCGTACCGCGCGAACACCGGGCGGTCGAAGCCGTACTCCGTACGCAGCTCGGCCAGGCGCCGCGGGTCGACCGGGCCCGCGTCCGTGCCGGCGCCCGCCATCGCCGCGACCGGATCGCCGGGCAGCAGGTCGAGGAGGAGGAAGGCCAGTGTGTACGCCCCCCACAGCACCCCCACCGCCTGCGCCAGCCGCCAGGCCACATACCGCCCCATCCCCGCTCCACCCCTTCGGCGTTCGACGTTCCGTTCGGTCCGCGCGCGGCGGCGCCGGTCAGCTCTTCCAGACGTCGTGCAGCTGGACACCGCCGGACGCGCCGACGGTCAGCCCGTGCACCCGGCGGGAGACGCCGATCCGCGTCTCCTGGTCGACGAGGGGCAGCACACGGGCCTGGCCGACGACCAGCTCCTGCGCGCGGCCCGCGAGCCGGTCGCGTTCCCGGGGGTCGACGGTGGCCGCGAGCCGGTCGAGTACGGTGTCCAGCTCGCCGCCCGGCAGCCGGTAGGAGTTGACCAGACGCGAGGAGTAGAGCGTGCGCAGCGCGTCGGGCGCGGCCCGGGTCAGGTCGCCGCCCCACAGCGCGTCGTAGTCGCCGTCACGGAGGGTCTGCGGGAACTGGGGCACCTCAAGCTGGCGGATCCGCAGACCGATGCCGACGTCCCGCAACTGCTGCTGCACGAGTTCGAGAGCGGTGCGCTGCGGTCCGGCGCCGCTGAACGACACCACCGTCAGGCTGAGTACGGCCCCGTCCTTGCGCCGGATTCCGTCGCCTCCCGGCAGCCAGCCGGCCTCGGAGAGCAGGGACCTGGCCTTCTCCGGGTCGAACGCGAGGTCGGCGGAGAGGTCTTCGTGCCCCGGGGTCGTACGGGAGAGCACACTGGCCGCGGGCCTGGTCCCGGTCGGGAAGACGGCGGCGGCGATCTGCCGCCGGTCGATCGCGAACCCGGCCGCCCGGCGCACCCGCACGTCGCGGGTGAGCGGACGGTCGTTGTTGAAGCCGAGGTTGAGCACCACACCGGGAGTGGCCCGCCGCACCACACCGGCGCCCGCGCTCCGCAGCGTCGCCTCGTCCTGGCGGCGCACTCCGCCGATCGCGTCGACCTGCCCGGAACCGAGCCCGCCGGCCCGCACCCCCGGCTCGGCGACGACGTCGAAGGTGACGGCGTCCAGGTACGCCGCGCCCTTCTTCGCCCAGCGGGAGGAGCCCCACGCGTACCCGGCCCGCTTCTTCAGCGCCAGCGACTGGTGGGGCCGGTACCGCGAGACGGTGAACGGCCCGGAGCCGTGCACACCGTCGGCGCACCGCCGCTGCGCGGTGCGGCGGGTGTCGGCGGGGGAGACGAGCCCGAGCGCCGCGACCGAAGTGGCCTGAAGGAACTGGGCGTTGGGCCGGTCGAAGACGACCTTGGCGGTGTACGCGTCGACGACATCGGTGCGGCGGTACCCGGTGAGGTAGCTCTGCGCGAGGAGGGCGAGGCCGCCGAGCTCCGGTATCGCGTCGAAGTTCTTCTTCACCGCGGCGGCGTCCACCGGGCTCCCGTCGCTGAAGGTGGCGTCCTCGCGCAGATGGAAGGTGAAGGTGCGGGCGTCGTCCGAGACCTCCCAACTCCGGGCCAGCCAGGGCACGATGCGGCCCGACGACGGGTCCTGGTCGGTGAGCGAGTCGACCGTCTGCCGCAGCGCGTACAGCGTGTCGCTGCTCCCGACCTGCTGCGGGTCGAGGCATCCGGCGTCGGTGCCCACGGCGAAGGCGAGCGCGCCGCCGGGGCGCGGGCGGGCGTCCCTCGGTCCGCGCCGCCGGCCCGGAAGCGCCGCAGGCACCGGCGGACAGGACGAGCGCGAGCGTCAGGGCCGGGACCGCGACGGTCCGCGCGGACCGCCGGGGAAGGGTCTTCACCTGCGGGACGACGCTCTCGGGGCGTGCTCGGGGCGTGCTCGGCGTCGTTCTTGGCGGCGTGCTCGATGGCGTGCTTGAGGGATCTCTCGGGCTTCACGGGCGGTGTCTCCACGCGGCAGGGCGACAGGGCGGGGGAGTGGGGGGGAGTGGGGGGAGTGGGGGGAGGAGGAATCGACGCCCGGCACGGCACAGGGGTGCGGCGGGGCGGAGCGGGGCGTGGCGCGATCAGGTGGGTGGGGTCAGCGGACGACGGGACACGCCGCGCTGCTGACGCGCGCCAGATCGATGTGGCGCCGCGAGAACAGGCCGCGGGCCGTGCCGTGCGCGACCACGGGGGCGGGAAAAAGCGACTTCCGCATGGTGGGTTCTCCTCCTGCCTGCGGATGCCGGACCGCCGAATGCCGGGAACCATACAGAGTTCCCGTGAAGCCGGTCAATAGCGTCCGGTCCGCGCCGGGAAGGAGATTCCGAACTCCCCGGCGGTGGCATCATGAACGGGAACTCACCGAGCGCGCCGAAAGGAAAGCAGTGATGTCATCGGACGACGATCTCCTGGCCACCATCGCAGCGGAGCGGGAGATTTACCGGACCTTCTACAAGTTCTTCCGTCTGGTGGACACCAACCGGTACGAACGACTGGTCGAGTGCTTCACGAAGGACGCCCTGATCGAGTACGACGTGATGCCGGGACCCACCCAGCGGTTCCACGGCCGTGACGAGTTCACGGCATTCATGTCGCGCAGCCTGCCGTGGAAGCGCGAGCCCACCGTCGCGCACGTGCTGGGGCAGACCCTCATCGAGTGGACCGACGGAAAACCGCACGTCCAGGCCTACGCCACGGTGTGGCACTGGAGCGCGACCCGCACGCCCGAGGGTCACCACCGGCCGGCCGACTGGACCGTGGTGGGCCTGGTGGAGGACGACTTCGAGCAGGAGGACGGACGCTGGCTGATCAGCCGCCGGTATGTCGCCCCGGTCGCCGGACTCGTCGCGGCGGGGAGGGGCCCCCTGTAGCGGAACGCCGGTGCCGCGCCGAAGGGCGGGGCACCGGTCCGCCGCCGTCCGTCACCCATGTCCCCGAATTCGGCCGCCGCGTCCTGGGGCGACGTGGCGGTTTCTTCGAAAAGCTGTCACCTGTCTCTCCGAATGCCTTCACCGATTTTGATCGACTGCTGTCACCGGTCTCTGTGAATTACCGTCACCGGTCTCCGTGAACAGCTGTCACCGATGTCTCCGAATGTCGGCAGCGGTCGTCCGGGGTGTGGCGACGTTCACGTTTCGTTCGGGGTTATGTCGGCGCCGCCTGTTTTTCGGACAGGGGCGGAGCGTGCCACACCGCGATGACCACGTGCTTTTCCGCGAGTGCCCTGGCCGACGGCAGCCGGAAAGTGGCTAAAAAGGGTCGCCCGGGACCGGCTGAAATCTTTACACGGCAGCAATGTCCAGAGGGTACGGTCGAAGTTCAGGTACCGGCCCCGCTCCCCGCGCGGGCCGATTCGTTCCGGTGAGAACTCCACCGCCGAGTGCCTCGACGGGGCGCGGTCGGGCGTGCGGACGACGAGGTCCGCCCCTGTGCCGGCCGTGCCCCGGTCGCCTCGGCCGCCGCACCATGCGCCATGCCGTCGCCCGGCGGCGCACGTCGGCCGCCGCCGTCGGCTCTCCGCGTCGCCACGGGATCACCATCCACCTCAGGGGAAACGAATGACCAGGACCACCGCAACCGCGACCGCCGCCGCACGGCACAGGAGGGCGTCGCTGCCGGCGCCGGTCACCGGGCGGCGCCGCTCGACGGAGCGCGCGGTGTCGTGGGGCCGTTCCGCGAAGGCTCGGCCCTGTACATACCCGGCCGCATGGAACTGGCGGAGACCGACCGAATACCCCCCGACGAAGTGTGCCTCTCCTTGCACAGCCTGGAACTCGCCCACCTCGGCGTGCGGCGCGCCGCCGTGCACGAGCAGGTCGAGGGGATCCTCGCGGTCGAGGAGCGGCGCGGCCACGCCTACTGCGTGTGGCTGGCCGTCCTGACCCTGCTCTACACCGGCGACCTTCCCACCGCGCACGAGGAGTGCCGTCGACTGGCGCGGGACGTGCGGTGGTCCGGATCCTCCCCGCACCAGGAACTGCTGACCTTGTTACGGGCCCGGATCAGTCTGCTCGCCGGGGACGGCGTCAAGGCCGCCGGACTGCTCGACGACGCGCTCGACCGGGGCCTGCCCGGGTTCGTGTCCCGGCTGGCCGCCGCGTGGCTGGTGGAGGGCAGGTGCAGGCGGGCGACATCGAGGGGCGCACCGGACGCTGCTGCGCGAGGGACTCGCGGGCACGCTCCCGCCCGACCTCCCGACGTCGTCCACGTCCTCGCGGCGCGCGGCCAGCTGCGGATGGCGACCGGCCGGTTCCACGACGCGCTCGACGACTTCGCCCGCTGCGGGCGGCTGCTCGCCGGCTGGAACGTCGCCAATCCCGCGGTCATCCCCTGGCGTTCACGCGCGGTGTTCGCGGCGCTCGGGGCGGCCGGCGCGACCTGGCGCGCTCCCTGGCCGAGGACGAACTGACCGCGGCCCGCACCTGGGGCGCCCCCCGGGGCGTCGGACTGGCCCTGCACGCCGTGGCGGTGGCCCGCGACGACGACACGTCCCCGTCGCTCCTGGAGGAGGCTGTCGACCTGCTCGACCTCGCCCACGGACGGGGGGAGCTGATCCACGCCCTGTACGACCTGGCCCACCTCCAGGGCGAGCGCGGCAACCCGGCGGCGGCGCGCAGCCGGCTGGAGGCCGCGGCGGTGATCGCGCGCGAGAGCCGCAACGGCCTGTGGCCCGAGCGGATCGAAGCCGCCCTGGACCGCCCCCGGCGCACGGGCTGACCGCTCAGGAGGCCCGGATCGGCCAACTGGCACGGGCCGGCTACAGCAACAGGGAGATCGCCGAGACGCTGTTCCTCGCCGTCCGCACCGTGGAGTTCCATCTGTCGAGCGTCTACCGCAAGCTCGGCATCTCGGGGCGGCGCGAGCTGCATTCGGTCCTCGGGCCGCACAGCGCGGTGCAGTAGACGTACGGCCCAAGGGCGCCGTTCACCCGCACGGGGTGGACGGCGCCCTTTCTTTTCCCGTGGCCGACAGCGGGTTCTTTTCCCGTGGTCGACCGCAGGGAACCGCAGCACACCCTGTGGTCCACCCGTAGATTGTCCCGGCATCCCTTGTGGGCGGGCCGGACGGGGTGCGAAGGTCGAATGGTCGGAAGGTCTCCGGAAGACCACCGTGAAGGAAGCCGTGAGGACCGCAGTGAAGACTGCGGTGAAGACCGCAGCGAAGACCGCGGTGAAGACCTTGAAGACCACGGCGGAAACCTTCACGAAGACCGCACATTCACTGAGGGGCTCATTCGCACATGCCGGAAGAGACACATCTCGCCGATGTCGTGAAGTCGCTCGCCGAGCGGGTCCAGAACCTGGAGGACATTCAGGCGCTGAACGCGCTGCGCGCCGAGTTGCCGCGTCGCGTCAATGACGGGCAGTGGGACCGGGCGGCCGAACTGTTCGCGGAGGACGCGCAGCTCGACTACGCGCATCTGGGCCAGGCGTCCGGACGGGCCGAGATCCACGCCTACTTCACCGCACTGCCCGGCCTCGTCCAGCGGGACAAGCCCGGTTCCCAGCTGCTGATCAAGCAGTTCCTGCACGCCCACGACGTGGAGGTGCTCGGCGACCGGGCCTACGGCGTCAGCTTCTTCGAGGAGCGCGTGGTCTTCGACGACGACAGCGCCATGGTGGCCGGCAAGTTCACCGACAGCTATGTGCGGGTGGACGGCCGCTGGCTCTTCTCCCGTATCGAGCTGACCTTGTACTGGGTGCTCCCGCACGCCGCGGGAATCCGTACGAACGGCCAGTGAACCCATCTGGGTTCCTCACAGGACGAGGCAGGTTTCCATGCTTCAGAAGAACACGACGAAGCGTCTCGGTTACTGGCTCCTTCATCTGCACCGGTTGTTCGACGAGGCGACCGAAAGGGCCCTCGCCGAGGAACGGCTCACCCGGCGGCAGTGGCAGGTGCTCCACGCCATCGGCATCGGGGTCCCGACGGTCGAATCCATCGACAGCGCATTCGCCCCGTTCCTCGCCGTCGACGGCGAGGAGAGCTACCGGCCCGTGGTCGACGAATTCGTCGGACGCGGCTGGGTCGTTTTGACCGGTGACAGGACGGCCCTCACCGAGGCCGGTGAATTCGCCCACGAGAGGGCCGAGAAACTCGTCAACGCGCACGCCGCGAAGTCGCTCGCCGGGATCACCGAATCCGAATTCCTGGCGGCGAACGACGTGCTGGCGCGGATCGCCGCCAACATCGAGAGCGAGTAGGGGAGCACCAGGTGCCGGAGACCGTGACACACCACCGCCGGAGGAGGGTCTGATGCCGCACACCACCGTCCCGACCCGGGACGAACTCGTCGACGCGGCGGCCAAGCTGGTGCCCCTGCTGCGCGAACGCGCGCTGTGGATCGACGAGCACCGGCGGCTGCCGTCGGACGTCATCGAGGCGATCGAGGCGGCCGGGCTGTTCAGGATGCAGGTGCCCGCGCAGTACGGCGGATACGAGTCGGACGCCCGTACCCACATCGACGTGCTCGCCGAAGTGGCCCGCGGCAACAGCTCCGTCGCCTTCTGCCTGTCCGTCTACGCCTCGCTCGGCTGGATGGCCGGACTGTGGCCGGACGAGGCGCTCGACGAGGTGTTCACCGACCCGCAGGTCCGGATCAGCGGCACCACGGCGCCGACCGGCACCGTCCGGCCGACCCGGGGCGGCTACGTCCTCAACGGCAGCTGGGGGTTCAACAGCGGCGTCCTGCACAGCCAGTGGAAGGTCACCGTCGCCCGGCCCGAGGGCGTCGACGGCGCGACGGGGCCGCTCTTCTGCCTGGTCCCGGTCTCCGAACTGAAGATCAAGGACGACTGGCACACCACCGGGCTGCGCGGCTCCGGCAGCGTCACCACGCTGGCCGAGGACCTCTTCGTCCCCGCACACCGGGTGATCACCGGAGCCGACTTCTACCAGAGCGGCGGGAAGTCGCGGGTCAACGGCACCAAGGCGGCCTATCGCGTCCCCGTGCTGGTCACCACCACCGCCGTCCAGATCGGCCAGCTGATCGGCGCCGCCAAGTACGCGCTGGCCTCCTTCCTGGAGCGGCTGCCGGGACGCCCGATGACGTACACCGATTACCCTAGCCAGCGCGAGGCACCGCTCACCCACCTCCAGGTCGGGGAGGCCGCGCTGCTGATCGAGGACGCGGAGACGCGAGCCCACCGGTTCGCCGACCTGATCGCCGCCAAGACCGGGCGCGACGAGCCGTGGACCTCCGACGAACGGGTCGGCTCCCGGGTGCAGATCGGCTGGATCGCCCAGCAGTGCAAGAAGGCCGTCGACATCATCGCCCAGGCCAGTGGCGGATCCTCCGTCCACCAGGACGTGCCGATCACCCGGATCCAGCGGGACCTGCACGCCGTCACCCTGCACGCCATGATCACCCCGGGCGTCAACGTGGAGCTCTACGGCAGGTCCCTGTGCGGCCTCGAACCCAACACCGCCTACCTCTGACGGACCCCGCCGGCCTCTGAGGGGCCCCTCTGACCGGCCCCGCCCACCTCTGACCGGCCCCGCCCACCTCTGAGGGCCCCCGCCGACCGGCACCCCCCCCCCACCCCACCCCCGACAGCCACCCCAACCCGCCCCGCTCGACCCGTCCTGCCTCCAAGGAGGGATCGCATGGACGCATCCGTCATCGTCGTCGGCGCCGGCCCCGCCGGGCTCATGCTGGCCGGAGAGCTCCGCCTCGCCGGCGTCGACGTCCTCGTGCTCGAACGCCTGCGGCGGCCCACCGGCCAGTCCCGCGGCATCGGCTTCACCATCCGCACCATGGAGATCTTCGACCAGCGGGGACTGCTGCCCCGGTTCGGCGAGATCGAGGGCAGCACCGCCGGACACTTCGGCGGACTGCCGCTCGACCTGACCGTGCTCGCCGCCGCGCACCGAGCGGCACGGACCGTCCCGCAGTCCCGCACCGAGGCCGTGCTCGAAGGCTGGGCGCGGGAACTGGGCGCCGACATCCGCCGCGGCCAGGAGGTCACCGGCCTCACCGAGGACGACGAGGGCGTGGACGTCACCGTCCGGGGCGCCGACCGCCCGCTGCGCGCCCGCTACGTCGTCGGCTGCGACGGCGGCCGCAGCACCGTCCGCCGGCTGACCGGCTTCGACTTCCCGGCACACCGGCGACCACCGAACTGTTCGTCGCCGACCTGCGCGGAGTGGACCTCGCACCGAAGCCGACCGCCGACCCCGCCGGCGGCGGCATGGTGATGGTGGTGCACCTGCCCGACGGCGTCACCCGGATCATCGCCGCCGAGCACGGCGCCCCGCCCGTACGGCGCACCGGACCGCCCGAGTTCAGCGAGGTCGCGGACGTCTTCAAGCGCCTCACCGACATCGACATATCCGCCGCGCGACCGCTCTGGGTCAGCGCCTTCACGGATGCCGCCCGCCAGGTCACCCAGTACCGGCGCGGCCGGGTGCTGCTCTCCGGCGACGCCGCGCACATCCACCTCCCGGCCGGCGGCCAGGGCATGAACACCTCCCTGCAGGACTCCGTCAACCTGGGCTGGAAGCTCGCCGCGGTGGTGCGCGGCACCGCACCGCCGGCCCTCCTGGACAGCTACCACGAGGAACGGCACGCCGTGGGCCGCGCACTCCTGCGCAACACCCGGGCGCAGAGCCTGCTGATCCTCGGCGGCGACGACGTGGCGCCCCTCCGGGAGGTCCTGGGCGACCTCCTGTCCATCGAGGACGTCGCCCGCGTGCTCGCCGAACGCGCCAGCGGCCTCGACATCCGCTACGACGTCGGCGGCGGCCACCACCCGCTGCTCGGCGCCCGCCTGCCCGAACTGACCCTGGCCGGCGGCCTGGACCGCGCCACCGGCCCCGTACCACCACCGAACTGCTGCGCAGCGGACGGGGCTGCTCCTCGACCTCGACGACAGCGCCGGACTGCGCCGCCGCGCCCGGGCTGGACCCACCGCATCGACGTGGTCACGGCGGCCCCGACCCGCCCCGTCACCGGCCCGCTGGCCGGGACCGGCGCGGTGCTCGTACGGCCCGACGGACACGTCGCGTGGGCCGCCCCCGGCAGCCACCACGACCTGCCCACGGCGCTCACCCGGTGGTTCGGCCCCGCCCGCCCGGCACACGCCGCATAAGCGACCAAGGAGAACCAGAACCATGCACAGCACACTGATCGTGGCCAGGATGGCACCGGAATCGGCCACCGACGTCGCCGGGCTCTTCGGGGCGTTCGACCGCACCGACATGCCCGGCCGGATGGGCACCCGCCGCAGGCAGCTCTTCGCCTACCGGGGCCTGTACTTCCACCTCCAGGACTTCGACGCCGACGACGGCGCGGGACGCATCGAGGACGCGAAGTCCGACCCGCGGTTCGTCGCCATCAGCCAGGACCTGAAGCCGTACATCGAGGCGTACGACCCGGCGACCTGGCGCTCGCCCGCCGACGCCATGGCGCGGCGCTTCTACACGTGGGAGGCGTGATGCCCGGCTCCCGCCGGCGGACCGGCCGCCGACGCGTCGTGATCACCGGGGTCGGCGTGACCGCCCCGGGCGGCCAGGGCGCCAAGGCGTTCTGGGAACTGCTCACCGACGGCCGGACCGCCACCCGCCGCATCTCCTTCTTCGACCCGTCGCCGTTCCGCTCGCAGGTCGCGGCCGAGATCGACTTCGACCCGGAGCTGTCCGGCCTGACCCCGCAGGAGATCCGGCGCATGGACCGCGCCGCCCAGTTCGCCGTGGTCACGGCCCGCGAGGCCGTCGCCGACAGCGGGCTCGTCTTCGAGGCGCTCGACCCGCGCCGCACCGGCGTCACCATTGGCAGCGCGGTCGGCGCGACGACCGGACTCGACCAGGAGTACCGGACCGTCAGCGACGACGGACGCCTCGAACTCGTCGACCACACCTACGCGGTGCCGCACCTGTACAACTTCATGGTGCCGAGCTCCTTCGCCACGGAGGTCGCCTGGGCGGTCGGCGCCGAGGGGCCGGCCACGGTCGTCTCCACGGGCTGCACCTCCGGCCTCGACGCGATCGGCCACGCGGCCGACCTCGTCCGCGAGGGCACGGTGGACGTGATGATCGCGGGCGCCACCGACGCCCCCATCTCCCCGATCACCGTCGCCTGCTTCGACGCCATCAAGGCCACGACCCCGCGCAACGACGACCCGGAACACGCCTCGCGTCCCTTCGACGCGAGCCGCAACGGATTCGTCCTCGGCGAGGGCTGCGCCGTCTTCGTCCTGGAGGAACTGGAGAGCGCACGCGCCCGCGGCGCCCGCGTCTACGCGGAGGTGGCAGGCTTCGCCACCCGCTCCAACGCCTTCCACATGACCGGCCTGCGCCCCGACGGCAAGGAGATGGCGGAGGCCATCCGGGTCGCGCTCGACGAGGCCCGGATGAACCCCACCGAGATCGACTACATCAACGCGCACGGCTCCGGCACCAAACAGAACGACCGGCACGAGACGGCCGCCTTCAAGCGGAGCCTCGGCGAGCACGCCCACCGCACGCCCGTCAGCTCCATCAAATCGATGGTGGGGCACTCGCTGGGCGCCATCGGCTCCGTCGAGGTGGCCGCGTCCGTCCTCGCGATGGTCCACGACGTCGTCCCGCCCACCGCGAACCTGCACACGCCCGACCCCGAATGCGACCTGGACTACGTCCCGCTGACCGCCCGCGACCAGCTGACCGACGCGGTGCTGTCGGTCGGCAGCGGCTTCGGCGGGTTCCAGTCCGCGATCGTCCTCGCCGACCCCGAGCGGGACCCGCGGTGAGCGCGCGCACCCTCGTCACCGGAATCGGCGTCCTCGCGCCGACCGGCCTGGGCGTCGAGGAGTACTGGGCGGCGACCTCGCCGGGCGCCGCGCCATCGGCCCGGTGACCCGCTTCGACGCCTCCGGGTACCCGGCCCGCCTCGCGGGCGAGATCTCCGGGTTCGACGCCGCGGAGCACCTGCCCAGCCGGCTCCTGCCGCAGACCGACCGCATGACGCGCCTCGCGCTCGTCGGCGCCGACTGGGCGTTCGCGGACGCGGGCGTGGTCCCGGCCGAGCTCCCCGAGTACGACGTCGGCGTCATCACCGCGAGCCACTCCGGCGGCTTCGAGTTCGGCCAGAACGAACTGCGCGCCCTGTGGAGCAAGGGCGGCCAGTACGTCAGCGCGTACCAGTCGTTCGCCTGGTTCTACGCGGTCAACAGCGGACAGATCTCGATCCGCAGCGGTCTGCGCGGGCCCAGCAGCGTGGTGGTCAGCGACCAGGCCGGCGGTCTCGACGCGCTCGCCCAGGCCCGCCGGCAGATCCGCAAGGGCACCCGCATGCTGATCTCCGGCGCGGTCGACGCGTCCATCTGCCCCTGGGGCTGGGTGGCGCAGCTCGCCGGCGGACGCCTGAGCACCGACGACGACCCCGACCGCGCCTACCTCCCGTTCGACGAGCGGGCCGCCGGACACGTCCCCGGCGAGGGCGGGGCGCTGCTCGTCCTGGAGAGCGCCGAGCACGCCCGCGAGCGGGGCGCCGCACACGTCTACGGAGATCGCGGGCTACGCCGCCACCATGGACCCGCGCCCCGGCAGCGACCGCGCCCCCGCCCTGCAGGGCGCCGTCGAACTGGCCCTGGCCGACGCCGGACTGGACCCGGACGACATCGACGTGGTGTTCGCCGACGCCGCCGCCGTCCCCGAGCTCGACCGGATCGAGGCGGAGGCGATCACCAAGGTCTTCGGGGTGCGCGGCGTGCCGGTGACCGCGCCGAAGACCACGACGGGCCGCCTGTACTCGGGGGCCGCCCCGCTGGACGTGGCCGCCGCCCTGCTCTCCATCCGGGACGGCGTCGTCCCGCCCACGCCCGGGTCCGTGCTCTCGCCCGCCTACGACATCGACCTGGTGACCGGCGCCCGCGGCCCGCCGCGCCCCGCACCGCCCTCGTCCTCGCCCGCGGCCACGGCGGATTCAACTCCGCGCTGGTCGTGCGCGCCGCCGACGCCGCCGCCCGCGGCACCTCCCCGTACGAAAGGCCTGACATGTCAGCCGACACCTTCACCCTGAACGACCTGCGGACCGTCCTGCTGGAAGCCGCGGGGACCGACGAGGAAGTGGACCTCGACGGCGACATCCTCGACACCGGCTTCGAGGAACTCGGCTACGAGTCGCTCGCGCTCCTGGAGACCGCGGGACGCGTCGAGCGCACCTACGGGATCACCCTCGACGAGGAGGCCCTCGCCGACGCCTCGACGCCGAGGCTGCTGATCGCCCTCGTCAACACCCACCTGACCGCCGCCCGGACGGCCTGACCGAGGAGACGCGCCATGACACGCCACACCAGCGACAAGACGGCCCGGGTCGCCCTGGTCACCGGCGCCACCAGCGGCATCGGCCTGGCCTCGGCCCGCCTCCTGGCCGAGCAGGGCCACCGGGTCTTCCTGTGCGCCCGCGACGAGACGGCGGTCGCCGACACCGTCAAGGCCCTGCAGAACGAGGGCCTCGACGTCGACGGGACCACGGGCGACGTGCGCTCCGGGGAACAGGTCGAACAGGTCGTGCGGGCCGCCGTGGCCCAGTTCGGACCCATCGACGTCCTGGTCAACAACGCGGGCCGCTCGGGCGGCGGCGTCACCGCCGACATCGCCGACGACCTCTGGGAGGACGTCATCGCGACCAACCTCACCAGCGTCTTCCTCGTCACCCGCGCGGTCCTGACCACCGGCGGCATGCGCGACAAGGACCGCGGCCGGATCATCAACATCGCCTCCACGGCCGGCAAACAGGGAGTCGTGCTCGGCGCCCCCTACTCGGCCTCCAAGCACGGCGTCGTCGGCTTCACCAAGGCGCTCGGCAACGAACTCGCGCCGACCGGCATCACCGTCAACGCCGTCTGCCCCGGCTACGTCGAGACGCCCATGGCCCAGCGCGTGCGCCAGGGCTACGCCGCCGCCTACGACACCACCGAGGAGGCCATCCTCACCAAGTTCCAGGCCAAGATCCCGCTCGGACGCTACTCGACGCCCGAGGAGGTCGCCGGTCTGGTCGGCTACCTCGCCTCCGACCCCGCCGCCTCCATCACCGCGCAGGCCCTCAACGTCTGCGGCGGACTCGGCAACTTCTAGGACCCCAAGGAGAGCTGACCATGACCATCCGCGAGGCCGAGCACGCCATCACCGTGCACGCCCCGGCCGCCGAGGTCTACCGGCTGCTGGCCGAGGTGGAGAACTGGCCGCGGCTGTTCCCGCCCAACGTGCACGTCGAGTACCTGGAGCGGGAGGGCGACCGCGAACGCATCCGCGTCTGGGCCACCGCCAACGGAGAGGCGAAGAACTGGACGTCGCGCCGCGAACTCGACCGGGAGGCGCTGCGCATCACGTTCCGCCAGGAGGTCTCGGCGCCGCCCGTGGCGGAGATGAGCGGCACCTGGATCGTGGAACCGCGCGGCGAGAACGAGACCCGGCTGCGCCTCCTGCACGCCTACCGGGCCGTCGACGACGACCCGGAGGGACTCGCCTGGATCGACCGGGCCGTCGACCGCAACAGCCTCGAAGAACTCCCCGGCCTCAAAGCGGGCCTCGAACAGGCCGCGCAACAGCGGGAGTTGACTCTCTCCTTCGAGGACTCGATACGGGTCGAGGGGTCCGCGAAGGACCTGTACGACTTCGTCAACGAGGCCGACCGGTGGACGGAACGGCTCCCGCACGTGAGCGAGGTCCGGCTCACCGAGGACACCCCCGGCCTCCAGGTCCTGCGCATGGACACCAAGGCCGTGGACGGCTCCACCCACACCACCGAATCGGTACGGGTCTGCTTCCCCCACCACAAGATCGCCTACAAGCAGACGACGCTGCCGGCGCTCATGAGCCTGCACACCGGCTACTGGGAGTTCCGCACGGACGCCGACGGCAGCGTCACCGCCACCTCGCAGCACACCGTCGTGCTCAACCCCGAGAACATCACCACGGTGCTCGGCGCGGACGCGGGGATCCCCGAGGCACGGGCCTTCGTCCGCAAGGCCCTCGGCACCAACAGCCGGGCCACCCTCGCCCACGCCCGGCAGTACGCACAGGCGCGGCGCTGACCGATGCCCGACACCACCGTCCTGATCGTCGGCGCCGGACCGGTCGGACTGCTCCTCGCCGGGGACCTGCGCGCGCACGGCGTGCCGACGGTCGTGGTGGAGCGGCTCACCGCCCCGATGACCGAATCCCGGGCGTCCACGCTGCACACCCGCACCATGGACCTGCTGGCACGCCGCGGACTGCTCGACGAGGAGCGGCTCGGCGCACTGCCGAACGGTGGCCCCGGCCACTTCGGCGGCCTGCCGCTCGACCTCTCGGCCGCCGACCCCGGACACCCGTACGCGGGCCAGTGGAAGTGCCCCCAGACCCGCCTGGAGGCCGTGCTCCAGGCACGCGCCGAGGAATCGGGCGCCGTCGTCCGCCGCGGCCGCCGCGTCGTGGCGGTACGCCCGTCCGGAACGCACGTGACCGTGGAGACCGTCGGCACCGACGGCGACCGCGAACACCTGCGCGCCGCGTACGTCGTCGGGTGCGACGGCGCGGACAGCACGGTCCGCCGCCTCGCCGGCTTCGACCTCACCGGCCAGGACGCCCGGCGGGAGATGCTGCGGGCCGACGTCACCGGACTCGACATCCCCGACCGGCGCTTCGAGCGCCACCCCCGGGGCCTGGCCACCGCCCACCGCTGGCCGGACGGCAGTACGCGCGTCATGGTGCACGTCTTCGGCACGGCACCCGGCCGCGCGCCGGACCGCCCGAGTACGCCGAGGTCACCGCGGCCTGGGCCGAGGTGACCGGCGAGGACATCGGCCACGGACGGCCCGTCTGGCTCAACGCCTTCGACGACACGCGCCGCCAGGCGACCCGCTACCGCAAGGGACGGGTCCTGCTCGCGGGCGACGCCGCCCACGTGCAGATGCCCGTCGGCGGACAGGCCCTCAACCTCGGCCTGCAGGACGCCGCCGACCTCGGCGGACGCCTCGCCGCACACCTGACCGGCCGGCCCGACGGCGCCGGGCCGCTCGACGGCTACGACCGCGCCCGCCGCCCGGTCGGCACCCGCACCCTCACCGACATCCAGGCCCAGTCGTACCTGCTGCTGGGCGGCGCGGAGGTGGAGCCCCTGCGCGAACTCCTCGGCGACCTCCTGGAGTCGCAGTCCGTACGCCGCCACCTGGCCCGCTCCATCAGCGGCCTGCGCACCCCCGACACCGAGGCCACCGCCCCCGACACCGAGACCACCACCTCCGACACCGGGACCACCGCCCCCGACACCAGGACCACCACCCCCGACACCGAGCTCACCGAGACCACCTCGGCCACCGGGACGACGAGAGAGAGGACCCCCACGATGGGCAAGCTCACCGACAAGACCGCGCTGGTCACGGGATCGAGCCGGGGCATCGGCCGGGCCGTCGCCCAGCGGCTGGCCGAGGAAGGAGCCCTGGTCGCCGTCCACTACGCCTCCGGCGAGGACGCGGCCCGCAAGACCGTGGAGCTGATCGAACGCGACGGCGGCCGGGCCTTCGCCGTCCGCGCCGAACTCGGCGTCCCCGGCGACGTCCACGAACTCTTCCTCGGCGTCGAGCAGGGCCTGAAGGAACGCACCGGCGAGAGCGCCCTCGACATCGTGGTCAACAACGCGGGCATCACCACCCCGGCCGGACTCCCGCCCGAGGACGTCACACCCGACGAGTTCGACCGGCTCTTCGCGGTCAACGCCCGAGCCCCCTTCTTCATCGTGCAGCGCTCCCTGCCGCTGCTGCGCGAGGGCGGCCGGATCATCAACATCTCCTCGGGCCTCACCCGCTTCGCCAGCCCCGACCAGGTCGCGTACGCCATGACCAAGGCCGCCGTCGAACAGATCTCGCTGCACTTCGCCCGGCACCTGGCACCCCGAGGGATCACCGTCAACAGCGTCGCGCCCGGGATCACCGACAACGGCGGCCCGGTCTTCGACATACCCGAAGCCGTCGAGCAGATGGCCCAGCTCTCCGCCTTCAAGCGGGTCGGCCGGGCCGTCGACGTGGCCGACGTCGTGACCTTCCTGGCCTCCCCGGACGCGCGCTGGGTCACCGGAGCGTTCATCGACGCCAGCGGCGGGACCCTGCTGGGCTGACCGGCTCCGCCGACACCGAGAGGAGCGTGACCGCCGATGCTCACCGACCACGACCTGTGGTCGCCGCGCCCGCGCGACGCCGCCACTGGACCCGCCGACGACCCGGACGAACCCGGGGACCTGCGCGCCCTCGTGACCCGGGTGTTCGCCACCGTGCCCCGCCACCGGACGCCGAAGGACCGAGACCTGAGGACGGAGACCTGAGGATGGACGTCGGACTTCTCTTCGACCTGCGCAACCCCGCCGCCTGGCGGCGCCCCTGGGCCGACCACTACGCCCGCTCCCTGGAGTACTGCGAGGAGGCCGACCGGCGCGGCGCCGGCGGCCTCTGGTTCACCGAACACCACCTCTTTGAGGACGGCTACCTCCGCAGCCGCTGACCTTCGCCGCCGCGGCCGCCGCCCGCACCCGGCGCGCCCGCATCGGCACCTCGGTGCTGCTGCCCAACCTGCACCACCCCGCCCGGATCGCCGAGGACGCCGCCCTCGTCGACCTCATCAGCGGCGGCCGCCTCGAACTCGGCTTCGGCGCGGGCTACCGCCTGCCCGAGTACGAACTGTTCGGCGCCGACTTCACCCGCCGCTTCGCCCGCGTCGGCCACCACATCCGCGAGGTGCGCCGCCTCTGGGACGAGGGCGGGATCACACCCGGCCCCCTCCAGTCGCCCGTCCCCGTGTGGGGAGGCTTCTACGGGCCGCGCGGCGCCCGCCTCGCGGGACGGCTCGGGACCGGACTGCTGCACATCAACCACGAGATGTACGGCCACTACCGCGAAGGCCTCGCCGAAGGCGGCCACGACCCCGCCTCGGCCCGCGTCTCCGACCTGCTGCCCGTCATCCTGGCCGACGACCCCGAGGCCGCCTGGCCGCGCGTCGCCCCCCACCTCGCGCACCAGATGAACACCTACCGGCAGGGCTCCGTCGAAGGCACCGACCGGCCCCGCCCGCCCCTGCTCCACGCCGAGGACTTCCCCCAGAAGCCGGCGGCGGACGGCTCCTGGTCGCTCCTGGAGATCCTCACCCCCGAGGACGCCGCCGCCCGGATCGCCGAACGGACCAAGGGACTCCCCGTACGGCACCTGATCTTCTGGGCGAGCATCGCCGGCATGCCGGACGACCTCGTCGTACGCAACATCGAACTGGTCAGCGAGCGCCTGCCCGCCCTGCTCGCCGAGCACCTCGCGGGCACACCGACGGCCGAGGTGCCGACCGGTGGCTGAGACCCTTCCGGCCCCGGCACCCGACACGCGGACCGAGGAGGGCGCGTGGCGGCTGCTGTTCGTGCTGTCGGGAAACATGGTCCTCGACGCGATCGAGGTGTCCGTGGTCCTCGTGGCCCTGCCCACGATCGCCGCCGACCTGCACCTCTCGATCCCCTCGGTGCAGTGGCTGATGACCGGCTTCGCCCTCGGCTTCGCCGCGCTGCTGCTCCTCGGCCCCCGGCTCACGGCCCGCTGGGGCTTGCGCCGCTGCTACCTCGCCGCCCTCCTCGTCTTCGCGGCGGCGTCCGTCGTCGGCGGGCTCGCCGACGCGCCCTGGCTGCTGGTCGCGGCACGCGTCGTCAAGGGCGGCTGCGCCGCCCTGACCGCCCCGGCCGGCCTCACCCTGATCGCCGCCACCTTCCCCGAAGGCCCCCGCCTGCGCCGCGCGGTCTCCGTGTACGCCCTCTTCGGCGCCTTCGGCTTCACCCTCGGACTACTGCTGTCCGGGGCGCTCACCGGGGCGAGCTGGCGCTGGACCCTGCTGTTCCCCGCGCCCGTCGCGCTGATCCTGCTCGTCTGGGGCCTGCGCGTGATCCCGCACACCGGACGGCGCCCCGCACCCCGCCTCGGCCTGGCACTCCTGCGCCGCGGCCCCTGCTCCGCGCCACCCTCGTCGCGGCCTGCCTCAACGGCGGCTACGCCTCCCTGCTGCTGCTCGTCACCTTCCGGGCGACCGACCGCTTCGGCTGGGCCCCTGGCAGTCGGCACTCGCCCTGCTGCCCGCCTGCGCGCCCCTCGCGCTGTCCGCCGCCTTCGCGGGGCGGCTCACCGGGCGTTTCGGCACCCGGGGCCGATCGTCGCGGGAGCGGCCGCCGCCCTCGCCGGACAGGCTCTGTTCCTCCTCCACCCGCACCCTCGGTCCTACGCCACCGATCTGCTGCCGACCCTGCTGCTGGTCGGCACCGCCTTCGTACTCGCCTTCGCGGCGCTCAACCTGCAGGCCACCGGGGGACTCCCGCCACGGGAACGCGGCTCGGCGGTCCCCTGTACCAGACCGGCGTCCAGCTCGGCGGCGTCCTGATGCTGCCCCTGGTCGCCACCCTGTCGGCCCACGACGGCGGCCGGGGCGCACCGCTCGCGATCGCCCTGTCCGGAGCGGCGGCCCTCGCCGTCGCCCTCACCGGCCTGCGCGGCCGTGCCCACGACCGCTCCACCCCAGGGAGTCCACCGTCATGACCGAGCAGCACACGACCGAGCGGCACACGACCGAAGAACATCCGGCTGGAGAGCCGACGGCCGGGCAGCACACGATCGGAGAACGCAGGACCGCGACAGCGCCGGCCGGACCGCTGACCGTCGCCCTGATCATCGGAAGCATCCGGCCCGGCCGCTTCGGCCCCACCCTCGCCCGCTGGTTCGCCCACCAGGCGGCCCTCCGCGAGGACATCCGCATCGACCTGATCGACCTGGTCGACTTCCCGCTGCCGCTGGAGGGGCCACGCCCGGCGACCCGCCGGATCCGGAGACCCGCCGGATCCGCGACGAGCTCGCCGAACGGCTCGGCGCGGCCGACGCGTTCGTCGTGGTCACCCCGGAGTACAACAACACGATCCCGGCGGCCCTGAAGAACACCATCGACTGGTTCTTCGACGAGTGGGCGGCCAAACCCGTCGCCTTCGTCTCGTACGGCGGGATGAGCGGCGGTCTGTGGGCGGTGTCGCACCTGCGCCACGTGTTCACGGAACTCCACGCGGTGCCCGTGCGCGAGTCGCTCCTCTTCCACCAGGTCTGGCGCAAGTTCGACGGCGACCGGCCGAGGAACGGGGAGGAGACCGAGGTCGCCGCCAAGAACCTGCTCGACCGACTCGTCTGGTGGGCCGACGCGCTGCGCACCGCCCGCGCGGCACGCCCCTACCAGCGCTGATCCCGAAGCCCCGACGGAAGGTTTCCCCGTGACCAGCCCGCACCACCGCCCCCTGCGCTTCGGCGTCTGCCTGTTCACCCCCGCCACCCGGAGCGAGTGGGTGGCCAGGACCCGCCAGGCGGAGAGCCTCGGCTACCACGTCGTGTCCGTCTCCGACCACCTCGGCATGCCGGCCCCGATGGCGACCCTCGCCCTGATCGCCGAGGCCACCGAGCGGATCAGGATCGGCACGCTCGTGCTCAACACGCAGTTCTACAATCCGACGGTCCTGGCCCGGGACATCGCGACGGTCGACCAGTACGCGGGCGGCCGGGTGGAGATCGGACTCGGCGCGGGCTACGACAAGGCGCAGTTCGAGACGGCGGGACTGCCCTGGTCGGGCCCGCGCGAACGCGTCGACCACCTGGAGCGCACCGTGAAGGAGCTGCGCCGCGTCCTCGGCGCGCCGGAGACGCGGCCGCGCCCGGCCCAGCCGCAGGGGCCGCCCCTGCTGATCGCCGGACGCGGCCGCCGCGTCCTCTCCTGGCCGCCGAGCACGCCGACATCGTCGGCTTCACCGGGACGGCTCCCGTGTCCGACGGCGACGGGCTCCGCCTCGGCGGCCTGGACGAGATCGCCCGCCGCGTCGACGAGGTCCGCGGCCTGCTCGGCGCCCGTGTGCACGACGTCGAGCTCAACCTGCCGATCCACCGCGTCCTGCCGTCACCTCCCCCGGGCGACGTCACCGACGTCTGGGGCAACCGCCTGGACGCCGGACAGCTGACCGACCACCCGTCGGTCCTCGTCGGCTCGCCGCGCGAGTGCGCCGAGCAGCTGCGCGAGCACGCCCGACGGCTCGGACTGACGTACTTCAGCGTGCTCGAGCCGGAGATGGAGGCCTTCGCCAAGGTCATCGAGGAGCTGCGATGAGCACAACGCGAGAGGACGCGACGCCGCACATCACCGTCGAGGACGACCGTTGCGTGGCCGCGGGTCACTGCGTCGTGGCCGCCCCCGAGGTCTTCGACCAACGGGAGGAGGACGGGGTCGTCGTCCTCCTCGACGCCCGCCCCCCGGCCTCCGCACGAGCCGCCGTCCACGAGGCCGTGCTGCTGTGCCCCGCCGCCGCGATCCGCTGGGGAGACGGCCCGTCGTGAGGACCGATGTGACGGCTGACGTGACGCCTGACGTGACGACCGTCGCGACGCCTGAGGCGGCGGCCGCCGTGAGGACTGAGGTGGCGCCTGAGGTGACGAGCGTCGTGAGGACCGACGTGGCGCCTGACGTGACGCGCGACGTGACGCCTGACGTGACGAGCATCGTGAGGACTGACGCGATCACCGCCGTGACGCGCGACGTGACGCGCGACGTGGCGCGCGACGCGACGACCGACGTGGCGACCGACGTGGCGACCGACGTGGCGACCGACGTGGCGACCGACGTGGCGACCGACGTGGCGACCGACGTGGCGATCGTCGGGGCCTCCGTCGGCGGCCTGACCGTGGCCCAGGCACTGCGCCGACGCGGCTTCGCCGGATCCCTGACCCTGATCGGCGCGGAGACCGAACTCCCCTACGACCGGCCCCCGTTGTCCAAGCAGGTACTCGCCGGCACCTGGCCGGCCGCCCGGACCCGGCTGCGCGACCGGGCCGAACTCGACGCCCTGGACATGGAGCTGCGGCTCGGCCGGCGGGCCGTCGCCCTCGACCAGGCGCGGCGCCGGATCACCCTGGACGACGGGCACACGCTGCGCTACGGAACCCTCGTCGTCGCCACCGGGGCGCACGCCCGTGACCTGCCCGGCCGGTCCGGACTGGCGGGGGTGCACACGCTCAGGACCCTCCGCGACAGCGAACGCCTCCGCGAGGACCTGCGTACGGCCCGCCGGGTGGTGGTCGTCGGCGCCGGAGTGCTGGGGTGCGAGATCGCGGCGACGGCCCGAGGCCTCGGACTGCCCGTGACGCTCGTCGAACCCGCCGCCCACCCCATGGAACGGCTGCTCGGCACCGACATCGGCGCCGCCCTCGCCCGGCTGCACACCGAGCACGGGGTCCGGCTGCTGCTCTCCACCCCGGTGGCGGGGGTCGAAGGCGAGGACGGCCGGGTCACCGGAGTCCGTACGGCCTCCGGCACGCTCGTCCCCGGCGACGTGGTCGTCGTCGCGGTGGGCGCCCGCCCCGCCACGCGGTGGCTGACCGGCAGCGGTCTCACCCTCGCCGACGGCGTGGTCTGCGACGACCGGTGCCGCGCCGCGGACAGGGTGTACGCCGTCGGCGACGTCGCCCGGTTCGGCGTCACCGGCCCGGACGACCGCGGCGTACGCCTGGAGAACCGCACCAACGCCACCGAACAGGCCGTGTTCGTCGCGGCGGACATCCTGGGCGCCGAGGCCCGCTACCGGCCCGTGCCCTACTTCTGGTCCGACCAGTTCCAGGTGCGCATCCAGGTGTACGGCTCCGTCCCCGCCGGGGCCACGGTCCGCGTCGTCGAGGGCAGCGTCGCCGACCGCCGCTTCGTCGCCCACGCCGAGGCCGACGGCCGGCTCGTCGGCATCGTCGGCTGGAACGCGGCGGCCCGCATGCGCACGGCCCGCACCCTGCTCGACCTCGCCGCGCCCACGGCCTGAACTCTGCTCGACGGCGCCGCGCTCCGACCTGAGCTTTGTTCCCGCAACGCAACCAGAGGAGGCCCGCCATGACGGGTTCCGTACCCCTCCCCAACAACCGGCGCCCCGCCGGCTGCCCGTTCCGCCCCGACGCCGCCCTGGAGCGGCTGCGCGACGACCCGGAACTGCCCCGGGTCCCGATGAGCAACCCCCAGCTCGGCTCCTTCGACGCCGTGCTGGTGACGCGCGCCGACGACGCCCGGCAGGTCCTCGCGGACAGCCGGTACGAGGCCGGCTTCGCCTTCGACCGCACCGGCCCGCGCACCGTGATGAACCAGCCGGGAATCCTGCTCAACTACGACGGCGAGGAACACGCCCGCTACCGGCGGATGCTCACCGGCGCGTTCACCGTGAAGCGGGTCAGGGCGCTGACCCCCGCCATCACCCGGATCGTCAACGCCCAGCTTGACGTCCTCGAACAGGCGGGCCCCGGCGCCGACCTGATCGAGACGTTCGCCGGACCGGTGCCGCTGCTCGTCATCTGCGAACTGCTCGGCGTCCCCCTGGAGGACCGCGACGACATCCAGCGGCGCAGCGCCACCGGCACCGATGTCGCCAACACCCTCGACGACCAGCTGGAGAACTTCGCGGCGATGGCCGCGTACATGGGGGACCTGGTCCGCCGCGCCCGGCGCGCCCCCGGCGACGACATCCTCGGCGACCTGATCCGCAGGCACGGGGACGTACTCGACGACGACGAGCTGATCGGCATGGGCAACAGCATCCTCGTCGCCGGACACGAGACCGTCTCCAGCATGATCGGACTGAGCACCCTCGCACTGCTGCGCGACGCGGAGCAGCTGGCGATCCTGCGCGACGACGAGACGGCGGCGCCCGACGCGGTGGAGGAACTGCTGCGCCTGCTGTCCGTGGCGCCGCCCCTGATACGCCAGGCCGCCACCGATCTGGAGCTGGGCGGCCAGACCGTGAAGGCGGGGGAGCGGGTCGCCCTGTCCACACTCGCCGCCAACCACGGAACCGATCTGGTGCCGGATGCACCCGACCGACTGGACGTACGGCGCAAGCCGGTGCCCCATCTGGCCTTCGGCTACGGACCACACCAGTGCATCGGCCAGCAACTGGCCCGCCTGGAACTGCAGATCGCACTGCCGGCCCTGCTCAGGCGCCTGCCGGGCCTGCGGCTCGCCGCCGACTTCGCGTCGATCGCCTACCGCGAGGACGCCCTGGTCTTCGGCGTGACCGGACTGCCGGTCGCCTGGTAGCACCCGACGCACGCCCGAGGGGCCCACCGGCACCGGCCGGTGGGCCCCTTTACTCAGCGACTCCGGACACCGAGGCTCAGCGACTCCGGACACCGAGGCTCAGCGGCTCCGGACACCGAGGCTCAGCGGCTCCGGACACCGAGGGCCAGCGGCCCCGGATCTCCGCTCAGCCGCTCCGGACACCGACGCTCAGCGGCCCCGGACACCGACGCTCAGCGGCCCCGGACGCCGAGGCTCAGCAGCCTCGGATCTCCGCTCAGCCGCTCCAGACACCGATCCTCAGCCGCCCCGGACCTCCGCTCAGCGGCCCCGGACGCCGATGCCCTGCCCGGCGCGGGCGGACGCCCCGCCCGCCCGCGAACCGGTAAGCAGCCCGCTTCTGCGCAGGATCGCGTGCACCGTCGACACGGCGGGCACGGCGGTCACCCCGCGCCGCACCAGCTCGTTGTGGATGCGCCGGGCGCCCCAGCCGGGCTGGGCGGCACGGATGCGTACGACGAGCGCCTCCGTCTCGCGAGCGGTCCGCCGGGGCGAGGACTTGGGCCTGCGCGAGCGCGGGGCGAGACCTTCGGGGCCCTGGGCCCGGAACCGGTCGCGGTAGACGTAGAAGGTCTTGCGGGAGATTCCGTTGCGCCGACAGACCTCGGTGACGGACAGCCGGTCGCGTTCCGGGGCGAGCAGAATGTCGATCCAGCACTCGGGCCTGCGCTCGGACAAGGGACGTCACCTTCCATGGCTCGGCTGTCTCAAGAAGAAGGGGTGGCGGGCGAGCATGCGGGCGTGCCGGGCCGTAGCCAAGGGCCCGGCACGGCCCGGCCCGGTTCACAAGAGCCCGGCACGGCCTGGCCCGGCCCGGATCACAAAGGCCCGGCACACCCGGTTCACCTGTCGGCGGTGCCACCGCCCACCGGGGAGGGGACGTCCGCGTCGGCCGCCTCGGCGGGCGGTTGTTCGGAGGGCGCGGGCGCCTTCCCCGGGATGAAGAGCGTGGCGACGATCATGACGGCGAGCGCCACGATGACGGCGACGTAGGCGTCGCGGAACCCGGTGGCGGGGGAGTCGCTGCCGGCGTTCTGCATGAGCAGGGCGACCAGGGCGATGCCCAGCGACGCCCCGAGCTGGTTGAGCATGTAGAGCACGGAGCTGCCCTGCGGGACGAGCTGCGGCGGCAGCGTCCGGTACACCGATCCGATGACGGGCGCTCCCGCCGACCCGGTGCCGATGCCGAGGGTGAACGCGGCAAGGAGCGGCCACAGTTGGTGGGTGCCGACGTCGAAGCGGGAGAACGCGAGCGAGCTGAGCAGCGCGATCACCGCGCCGGTGAGGGCGAGCCGGCGCGAGCCCCACCGGTCGGACAGCCGCCCGGCCAGCGGCATCACCAGCGCCGACCCGACACCGAAGGGCGCGAGCCGCAGCCCGGCCTCGAAGACGCCCGTCCCGCGCACCTGCTGGTAGTAGAGGGGATCACGAAGATGCTGGAGAAGGTGGCGATGCCCAGGATCGCCGCGGCGACCACGCTGGCCGTGAAGCTGCCCCGGCGGAACAGGCGCAGGTCGATCAGGGGCGGTGTCCCGCGCTCGCGCAGCGCGTGCACGGCGTACCCGGCGAGCAGGACGAGGGAGACGGCCAGCGGCAGCAGGACCTGCCAGGTGGTGAAGGTGCCGCGCAGCGCGACCTCCGACAGCGCGAGCACGCCGACGGCGACGCCGGGGCCGATCAGCGCGACCCCGACCACGTCGAGGCGGCCGACGGCGGTGCGGTCCTGCGCCGCGTCGGCGGGCAGCGTGCGCCGGGCGAGCAGGAAGGCGACGATCACGATCGGCACGTTGACGTAGAACATCCAGCGCCAGTCCAGGCCCTGCAGGATGACCCCGCCGATGATCGGCCCGAGCACCGGGCCCGTCGAGCCGACGATGCCCATGACGCCCATCACGCGGCCGATCCTGCTCGGGCCCGCGGCCCGCGCGAGCAGGGTGAGCATCAGCGGGTCCAGGATTCCGGCGCCGAAGCCCTGCAGGACGCGGAAGGCGATGAGGCTGCCGATGTCCCAGGCGAGTCCGGAGGCGACGGAGCCGACCATGAACACCACGAGGCCGGTGAGCCACAGCCGTTTGCCGCCCACCCGGTCGACCGCCCAGGCCGTGACGGGGATGGTCACGGTCAGGGCGAGCAGATAGCCGGTGGAGACCCATCCGGTCGCGGCGATCGACGCGCCGAAACGACCGGACAGCGTGTCCACCGCGACCGCGGTCATGGAGCTGTCGAGGATCCCCATGATCCCGCCGATGAGGATCACGCCGATCGTCCGGCGTAAGGCCGAATCGAGTTTGTCTTCCAGGGGGTTGGTCATGGTCCTCTCCCGATGACACTACTTGCGGGGCTAGAAAATTGAACCTGCGGGTTCAATCTAGCAACCTCGCCAGTAGCGCGACAGACGGGTCAGGAAATCTGTATCCACGGGTTCAGTCGCGCGGAACGCGACGGCTACCCTGAGCGCATGGCATCAGCAGCGGCATCAACAGCGTCACCGGCGGTCAGAACGCCCACGCGCGGGCGCATCGACAAGCGCAACGCGATCCTCGACGCGGCGTTCGACGTGTTCGCCGCCCACGGCTACGAACAGGCCCTGGTCCAGGAGATCGCCGAGAAGGCGGGCGTGGCGAAGCCGACGGTCTACAACCACTTCACGGACAAGGAGACCCTCTTCCGGGCCGGCCTGACGGCGGAGGCCCAGTCCGTGATGCAGCGCAACATCGACGTGCTCGACCTCCTGCGCTCACCCAGCGACGACCTGCGCGCCACGCTGACCGAGGTCGCCCACCGGCTGGCCCGCTCCTGTTGCGACAAGCGCTCGCGCTCCCTGCGCTGGCTGACCTACGCGCAGGTCGCCCGCTTCCCCGACCTGATCGAGATCGTCCAGGGCTGTACCTCGATACGGGTCGGCGAAGCCCTGGCGGACCGACTGGCCCGCCTGACCCTCTCCGGGCACCTGCGCCCCTGCGACCCCGCGGTCGCGGCCGAACAGCTCCTGGCCCTCATCACCGGCCCCCTGGAGACACGCTCCCGCCTCGGCACCCGCAAGACCGGCACCGCCGAACTGCGCACCCTGGCCGACACGGCGGTCGACACCTTCCTCCGCGCCTACGGACCCGACACCCCGGCCACGAACTGAATCCGGAGCCGGGGCCGGGGCCGGGGACTGAGAGGGGCACGCTGGCGGCGCGTACATGGGGGACTACCGCCCCTTGAGGAACTCCTCCGTCAACTCCTCCAGCCGCCGCGCCGCCTCCACACCGAAGTTCTCCCCCCGCACGTCGATCTCACGCCCCTCGACGAACGCGCTCAGCGGCTGCCGCGGAGGGGCGTCGATCACCGCGACGATCGGCCCCAGCGCCTCGGCCACGGGCTTGGCCACGAGCTGCTGCGCGTCGATGTACCGCTGCGTCTCCTCGTCGTACTGCCCGACGAGCCCCGTCACGGTCGGCCCTGGATGCACCAGCACATAACGCAGCCCGATCCCGGCGTACCGCGCCGCCGAGGCGACCCCCAGCAGGTCATTGAGCTTCCCGGCCTGCCCGAGAGCCGCACCCCCGTGGTACGCCCTCCGGAACTCCAGATCCTCCCAACGAATCACCTCAAGCCCCGCCCCGGGCCCCGCCACATTCACGACGACAGGCCACTCGGACCGCCCCAACTCCCCGGCCAGACCATGCCCCAGGAGATACCGGCTCAGATAGAAATGGGCGAACACATCCTCGATGCCCTCCGCCGTCTCCGCCCGCTCCGAACGATAGAAACGCGCACAGAACACCAGCCCATCCACCACCGGAAACGCCCCGCGCACCTCATCGAGCACACGCCGGTTCTCCGCCAGCAGCCCAAGATCCGCCCGAATGAACCGCGCCCGCTCCCCCACACCGACCGAGCGCGCCCACTCCAAAAAGTCCTCCCCCTTCCGCTCCGTACGGCCGACCACCACCACGGTGTCCCCCCGCCCGAGCCGCTCCTCCGCCAGAGCCCGGCCGATGCCGTCCGTCCCCCCGGTGATGACAAAGGTCCTCGGCCGATCCGGTAACCGCCTTTCCTGCGCGGTCTGCTGATCGGCTGCGTCTACGGGGTGATCCATGACTCTCCCTGAGGGCGGGGTGCGCGAACGGCACACGATGACAAGAAGACAGCACACGAAAAGAAGAAGAGAGGGAGGGGCGAGACTCCGAAGCGGCGGAATATCAGCTCGCGGCGGAGCAACACGCGACGACAGGACACGCGTGGGCGACGACGTGGCGGCAGAGCGCGATCACGGTCATGAAGGCAGGTAACCACACGAGGGCCCCGCACCGCCACACGATCCGGCCAGCCGCCCGGCGGCCGACGCCACCAAGTCGGCGTAAAAGAAGGGAACTTGACCAAGTCCAGTACTCCCTGCACGACGACTGGTCCCCGAAGCCGAACCAGCCGTCGCGCCACTCCGGAGTGCCGGACAACTCGGCACCCCGGAAAGATCAAACGATCAGAAGAGGTCGCCGATCCATCCACGCTGTTCGACGTTGTCGGTCTGCGCGGGGGCGAACGGAGTCTTCCACTGGCCCGTGCCCCGGTAGAGGTGCATGACGGTGTCGTAGGTGTCGCGGTTCTGGCCTTGCGCGAGCAGGTCGTTGCGGCCGTCGCCGTCCACATCGCCGATGCCGACGAGGTTGGTGAACGCGCCCCAGCCGCCGCCGATCCTCGTCCGGGCGGCGAAGGTGCCGTCGCCCTTGCCGAGGTACAGCCACAGGACACCGGCCTTGTCACGGGCGACGAGGTCACCGGCGGGGCCGCCCGCCAGGTTCCCGGTGGCGGTGAGCTGGTTGTAGACGCCCCAGCCACCGCCGATCCGCTTGCGGACGGCGAAGGGGGCCTTGGCGTTGCCGGTGCCGGGGTAGAGCCACAGGATTCCGCTCTTGTCCGTGGCCAGGAGGTCGTTGCGGCCGTCGCCCGTCACATCGGAGCCGGTGGCGATCTGGTGATAGACGCCCCAACCACCGCCGATCCGGGTACGCGGGGCGAAAGGCGCCTTGGCATTGCCCTTGCCCTCGTAGAACCAGAGCACACCGGTCTTGTCGCGGGCCACGAGGTCGCCGTTGCGGGTGCCACCGATGTTCCCGGCGGCGAGGACCCGGTCGTAGACGTTCCAGCCGCCGCCGACCTCGATCTCGTACGGCTCCTCGTACGCGTCGAGGCTCCACACCTGCCGGACGTCGTACGAGCGGAGATGGCCGTACGCGTCGCGGGCGAGCACGTCCGGGGACCCGTTGTCGTCGAAGTCGTGCGGCCGGGGCGCCCGGGTGAGGGCGAAGGCGCCCTTGCGCTCGATGGACGGGCCGATGCCGTTGGCGGGCGCGGCTGTCATCGTCCAGGTGTAGGCGCCGTTGTACGCGGCCAGGCCGTCGTCGTACCGCCCGTCCCAGACGAGGGGGAAGGCGGTGACGCCCTCGCGGGGCGTGCCGTCGCCGATCTTCACGGTGCGACCGGAGGCCGTGTGCCTCAGCGTCAGCGCCACCTTCGCGTTGAACCGGCTGAGCGTCCAGCCCGCCGTCAGCCCACCGCCCGCGCGGTCGAAGTCGAAGGCGCCGGCCGGAGGCAGGGTCTCCTTCACCACCGTGAGGACGGTCGGCTGGCCGGCGGTGCGCAGGAGAGTGGCGACGGGCTTCCCGGTCACCTCGTCGAGAGCGATCCGGTACAGGCCCTCCCCGCGGCCGACGGTGCCTCCGAGGGCGAGCAGCCCCCCGTCGGCGTCGGGGACGACCGACGTGGCATGGTCCAGGAGCGGGAACGATTCACCGGTCCTCACCGAGCGGACGCCGACCCGGTGAAGCGGGTCCGGGTGGAGCGCGCCACCACCACCGGGCTTGGTGTACGCGACCCAGTCGCCGATCGCCCGGAGCACAGTGCCGTCCGCGTAGCCCGCGTGCTCCAGCGGCACCCCCAGGGCCTGATCGGTACCCCTCGGCACGACCACCATCCTGCTCCCCACGGAGTACGGGTTCTCCACCCAGACCACATGGCTCGGCGTCACGGTGAGGGACTCGACGTCCGTCGTGGGCTTGAGCCCGTACGTCTCCGTCAGCGCGCCCGTAGCCAGGTCCACCACGGAAAGGAAGCGCGAGGAGGAGCCGGACGCACGGTGAACGACGGCGAGCGCCCCCAACCCGGCCACATAGTCCCGCAGGACGACATGACCGCCCGGCACGGCGACCTTCCGGTCGACGACCTCGCCCCCCTCCAACGAAACCAGGTGATCCTGCCGCACCCCGTCCACCGTCGCCGACATCACCAGCGTGGCGCCGACGACCTGCTGAAGCCTGTACGGGGTGACATCCGTGTTGAACGCCGACGTGTCGATCACGACCGGCTCCCCCGCCCCGCCCATGTCCGTCAGCGTGAACACCGCCCCGGCCTGGGTGACGACGACATCGCTCCCCGGACTCCCCCGGTAGGACCTGACCGGCAGAACGGTGGTCGCGCCGTCTGCGTAACGCGTCCACCGATAGGCGCTGCCGCTGCCCGCCCCCGTACGAGTCAGCATCCCGGTCCTGCCCGCACTGACGATCACCGACTCCGCCGGGACAGCCAGCGGATCGACCACATCCTCCGAGCCCCGCGAGCCCTGCAAGTCCTGCGAGCCCTCCACGGACACGACGCCCGCCGCCCCCACCACCACGCCGGACGGGGCAGCAAAGGCGGGAGCGACGCCCACAGCCGCACCTGCCGTCACCGCAAGCACGACAGAAACAGCCAAGGCACGACGCCCCGAGACATCCAGACACGCCGAACGAAAGTACTTCAAGGGGGATTCCTCTCGAAATCTGCGGTCGCGGCATCAGTACGCCACCCCCACAGGACGCACAAGAGCCACCAAAGGTTGTACGACGCCCCGAAAACCGGCCCCGTCGAGCACGACACCACACACCTCAAGCACGGGCGAGTACTCGCCCGTCACCCCGACCGCCGCGAGCACAGGAGCGACACTCCTCAAGCCCTCGCCGGCCTCTCCTCGCACTGAACCTCTTTCATCCTGTGCTGAAGGATGAAACGAGCTGGTCAGCGGCTGTGGTGACGAGACAGGGCCCCTTGTCGCCGGTGTGGTGATTTCACTCATCACACCGGCGACCGAAGGAGCCCTGTCGGTTTCGTACCCTGCCACGCTCGACGTCCCGCATGAGCTCGTCGAGCATGCTTCCTGGCTGCTGTACGAGCATCGCTTGGCCCGCAACACCCGCTGACGCAAGCTCGATTGCTCCCAGCAGGCGTTGCTCCCCCTCGTCCACCTGCGCAAGAACGAGCCGTTCTCCCAGCTCGGAGCGGTCTTCGGGATATCCCGGGCCACTGCCTGGCGGTACGTGGACGAGACCCTGGACGTCCTGGGCACCCGGCCTCGCACGAAGCCCTCACCGGCCTCGGTGAGGGCGACCACGGCATCACCCAGGCCTGCCCGACCCCGACCCCAACCCGACAGATCCTCGTCCTTGCGGACCGCCCCTACCAGGGCGCCGGCGCCACCGTCCGCACCCCGCACTACCGCCACCGCGAACAGCCCCGCATTACCAGCAGTTCAACCGCGACCACGCCCGGCTGAGTGCCTCCGGCGAACGCGCCTTCGCCCAGTTGAAAGCCTGCCGGCTACTACGACGAGCCAGATGCCCCATCCGACGCGTCAGCACGCTCGTCCAAGCTGTTCACACGTTGCCGACCTGCAACTATCCGGGATCAAAGAGGTCGAAGGAAGCAGGCCGACCTCCTCACCTATGCCTTCACGTCGAGACGCACAAGCGCGCCGATCTCCACGAGTTGGTCCGGCAGCGCCAAGTCAGAAACACCCATGACCGTACTGGCGGGCCGGTGCTCCCCGAAGTACTCGGCGTGGAGGCGTGCTGTCGTGTCGAAGTTCTCCCGCAGCTTCCTCACCAGCACCGTGGTCTCCACTATCTGGCTACGCTCGGCCCCGAACTGCCCCAGCACCAGGTCCAGGTTCTCCAGCGTGGTGCGGACCTGCAGTTCAAAGTCCTCGGCACCCACGAAGTTGCCGTGACGGTCATGAGACAGCTGCCCCGACACATAAACCGTGTCACCGACCTGAGTTGCCTGACTGTACCCGTACAACGACTCCCACGGCATGCCGAACCCGAATGCCTTCACCTGAGAACTCATGACTCACTCCCTTAATACAGCGTGCGGGACCGTCAGTTGCAAACAGGCCCCTTGCGATTAGAAGTTACGGGTCCGTACAAACAATGCTTGTCTGGTAGCGCTGTCTCAGTGTTCTCCGCGCGCACAAAATCGGCTGCAGTGGCGCTCCTCCGGGCGGCCGGTGTGATGAGTGGACCACTACGCCGACGACAAGATGCCCTGCCTCCTCACCACACCCGTCGGCCAGCCCGCTTCACCCTCCAGGAGAAAACGAAAGAGGCTCATGACCAATACAACTAAGGGCTGTCCCGTAAATGATCTCTGGGTCGGCTTGAACGTGGCTGTTCGCTGTGTGGCTTGACCGCCTATCCGGCGAGGGCAAGGTTGTGCATGCGGGCGATGCCGAGCATGGCGTGGTGGCCGCCGTCGCCTTTGAGACGGCAGTCGCGGAGGATCTTCCACGTCTTCATTCGGGCGAAGACGTGCTCGACACGTGCCCGGACCTGCTTGTGGGACTTGTTGTGTGCCTGCTTCCAGTCGGGCAGGTCTTCGCCTTTGCGTCGGCGGTGGGGCATGACGAGTCCGGTGCTCGGGTAGCCGCCGTCGGCGATCGTGAGGGTCTTGCCGACGGCGGCTTTGGCGCCGGATTCCTCCCATGCCTTGCAGTCGTTGCGGTTCCTGGCGAGCGGCCGGCCGACCACGACAACCAGGCGGGTGTCGGCGTCGATGACGATCTGGTGGTTGGTGGAGTACCGGTAGTTCTTCGACTGCGCGGCGATGGTGTGGCCGCGGGTGGGGACCAAGGTGCCGTCCACGATGAGCACGGTGTCCTTGGCGAACCGCTTGCGGGGCTGGAGCGCGAGCATGGGCCCGAGGTGGTCAATGATCCGGTCCGCTGCCGACTTCGACGCCCCGAAGAGCGGAGCGAGCTGTCGCTTTGTCAGGTTCGTGCGCCAGTAAGCCGCGACGAGCAGTGCTCGGCCCTCCAGGGGAAGGCTCCACGACCGACCCTTTCGGACCTCGTCCGCACCCTCACGTCGCAGCGCGGTCACCAGCTTGCCGAACTGCCGCGGGCTCAGCCCGGTGAACGGGGCTATCCAGGACGGCTCCGACGCCGTGATCACACCAGCCACAACGTGATCATTGCACTGAGCGAAGGTCTCAACCGCCGGATGAGGTTGCGCTACCCCCCACGGGGCGTATGCAGGCGCTGGTACCACCACACATCACCGTTCCAGGGCTGTCGATCGGCAAAGGGATCAGGCAGAGTGCGCTTGAGGAACACCCGTTCCAGGGCCACTATTCGGTGCCTCAGCTCAGCGCGAGCCCGAGGTGGTAGGTGCGCAAGGACCGCTTCGAGGAGATCTCGGGCATGCCTGACATCGTCGAGGGCGTGGCCCCGGCAGCCACACTCTTCGTCCTGCGGGTAGAGGGGGCGACGTCCTGGAGGCCCCAGGAACGCTTCATACCGTCGCAGTGCCAGGTCGATGGCACCCGGGTAGAGGAAGCTGGAGCCGAGCTCTTCGACGCGGTGGATTGCAATGCTGGTGCGGGCAGAGAGCCCGTGGATCCGTTCCAGTGGCGGCTTGTCCCACCTACGCGGCCGCCCAAGGTGTTGGGTGCGAAGCGCACCTGGCCGTCTACGCGGCATAGGCCTTTCGGTATGCAGTCATGAGCAGCATTCTGCCAGCAGCCGTCAAGCTGGCCGAAGCAGGGCGCTGCGGCCAGGAGTAACGGGACAGCTCTTAGGCGGTGTCTTCAAATGATCACTGCTGGTGGATCATGGTGTCGTGATACGTCGTCATGAGCTGTCCGATGCCGAGTGGGAGTTCGTCCGGCCGTTGTTGCCCGAGTCGTTGCGGGGGCGGAAGCGGCTGGACGACCGCAGGGTCCTGAACGGGATCGTGTGGAAGTTCCGCACCGGCACGGCCTGGCGGGACGTGCCCGAGCGTTATGGGCCGTGGGCCACGCTGCATACGCGTTTCCGCAGGTGGGCGGCGGACGGGACGTTCGACCGGATGCTGCGGGCGGCGCAGGCGAGGGCGGACGCGGCGGGGGACATCGAGTGGCTGGTGTCGGTCGATTCCACGGTGGTTCGGGCCCATCAGCATGCGGCGGGGGCCCGAAAAGGGGGCTCCGTGACCCGGCCCTCGGCCGGTCCCGAGGCGGTCTGACCAGCAAGATCCACCTGGCCTGCGACGGCCGGGGTCGTCCGCTGGGCTTCGTCGTCACGGGCGGCAACACCAACGACTGCACCCGGTTCACCGCCGTGATGGAGGCGATCCGGTGCCCCGGACCGGACCGGGCGGCCCCGTATCCGGCCCGATCACGTCCTGGGTGACAAGGGCTACAGCTCGAAGGCGATCCGCACCTGGCTCCGCCGCCGGGGCATCCCGCACACGATTCCCGAGCGGGCCGATCAGATCCGCAACCGGGCCCGGCGGGCAGCCGTGGAGGCCGCCCGCCGGCCTTCGACCGCGAGGCATACAAGCACCGCAACGTCGTGGAACGGTGCTTCAATCGCTTGAAGCAGTGGCGTGGCATCGCCACCCGGTACGACAAGACCGCCCAGTCCTACGAGGCAGCCGTCGCCCTCGCCTCACTGCTGATGTGGGCGTGACATTTGACGACAGAACCTAGGACGTCGGACGCTCCGGGGCGACGGAAAACAAGTCGATGCTGTCGACACTGCCGAGGTTCACGGCCGTGAGGCGCTCGCCGGCGGTCGGCACAGCGTGGAGCCCGCGTGCCGCCGCCGCACGGTGTTTCAGTTGTTTTTGCGCGACGGGGGCACCGCGGAACCGGGCGCGTCGTGGTTGTCCGGTCGGGTCTCGTCTCTCGTCGAGGGGCTAGATCCGCGAGTTGCGCAGCGACTGCCAGGCGGCGCCGGCCAGTGCCCGCGTCGATCGGGGGACCGAGAGGCCCTCGTGCTCGCGGTAAAGCTCCCAGTTGTACCGGACCAGCGACAGCTTGTTGGAGGACAGGGATCCCGCCTGGTGGGCCCGGTACACCGCGAGCGGGTCGGTCAGGCCCCGGGCGTCGGCGCCGTCTCGCATGATCGACAGCCACAGGGCGTAGTCCTGCCGCTTCCGCATCTCCGGCATCAGTCGCGTACCGAGGGCATTGCGGTCGTACATGGCGGTCAGGGCGCCGATGTAGTCCCGGACCAGCATCGCGCGGTAGTCCACGTGCTCCCGCGCACGGACCACCCGGCCGTTCGGGACGAAGTCGGTGCTCTCGCCGTCGTAGTCGGCGTCCATCTTGAAGTACGAGGTGAACGTCAGGGGCGCGCTGCCCTCGGCCGCGAACTCGATCTGCCGCTCGGTCTTCTCCGGGAGCCACATGTCGTCGCTGTCGAGGAAGGCGACGTAGTCTCCCCGGGCCCGCGAGATCGCGAGGTTGCGTGCCCGGCCGGCACCGCCCTGTTCCGGGGCCGACTCCGGCTTGACGCGCTCGTCCTGCCGGGCGAACTCCATGAGCAGGTCCATGGAGTCATCGGACGACTTGTCGTCGGTGACCAGGAGCTCCAGGTCGCTGTGGGTCTGGGTGAGCACCGACCGAACCGCTGCGCCGAGTGTCGCCGCCGAGTTGTATACGGGCATCACGACGGACACCAGGGGCACAGTATTTCTCCTTGCTCAGCCGAAGACGGCATTCCATTGAAGCACTGGAATCGTAGCGGGAGCTTTCGTGTGTGTTGTTATCGCTGGTCAGGGCTGCGTGGGCTGCCGCCGGCTGCGTGCACTGCGGGGGGGGTAGGAGGGAGGAGGGGGAGCGGGTCACGGTACGTCGGCTATGGCGTGAGCGATCGCCGCGTCAAGCGTCCGGGAGGCGGTGGGCCGTACGCCGGCAGGGTCGTCCCCCGGTGCCGCCCTGGCTTCATCCAGGGGAGGGGGCGGTGCCGGTTCACCTCACGAGGGGGATTCGTCGGGCGTGGGTTCGTCGAAGTGGACGGTGCCGGCCTCGTCGAGGCGGGGGTGGAGGGTGGAGGGGGGATGGGTGTTGACGTCGGACGGGCGGGGGCCTTCTGGGCCGTCGGGGCCCCAGCGCAGTAGGCGGCGGGAGCGGGCGATGCGGTAGGTGGTGCCGTGGGCTTCGACCTGGTTGCAGCGGCCGGCGCGTAGTTGGTCTGCGGCTTTTGCGAGTTCTTGGAGTTCCGCGGCTTCCGCCTCGGTGGTTTCGGCGGGTGGGCGGCGGGCGTCGACCGTGCGGTCGGCGTCGTAGGGGATGAGGCCGCGGATGCGGGGTTCCATCCAGGTCAGGGCGAAGTCCAGGGTGCGGCGGGCGGCGTGGGCGGTGGCTTGGAGGCCGCTGCCCGGTGACCAGGCGCTGTCGGCGGTGCGCTCGACGATCAGGAAGCCCGCCGGCATGAGCAGGACGTCCGGGTGGGTTTCCACGGCCCGTGCGGAGTCGGCCAGGACCGGGGCGGGGAAGCGGGTTCCGCTGTAGGCCAGGGGGCGCAGGGCGACTCGTTCCGCCGCTTGGAGGGGGGACAGCGGCGCGTCGGGGTCGAGGACGAGGTTGTCGTCGACCCGGGGGCTGCGGGCGCCCGAACCGGGGCTCCAGTCGAGGGTCAGGGGTTCGGGGTCGGTGGGCCGGGGCGTTTCGATGTCGCCGTGTGCGTCGAGCGCCGCGTACTCCTCGGCCCGCACGACGCGGTAGCGGGTGTCGAGGACGGTGAGCTCGTCGACGTACTCCTTCTCCAGCCGGGCGACCGCCTCCAGCAGCGCGCGCCGTTCCTCCGGGCTCTTCGCGTCGTCCTTCGCGCGGAACCACAGCAGGGAGTTCAGGCCGTCCCTGGCCTGCTGCGGACAGCCGTAGGTGACCTCGATGACCACCCGCCACCGCGGTCCGTCGTCCACGCTCTGCACGGCCACCCCGAACAGCGGGCCCCGTACCGCCAGGGAGCTGTGGCGTGCCGCCGCGTCGAGGGCATCGGCCTCCATCGCGGCCTCCACCGGTTCCACCGGAACCCTCACCACGACCGGCCGCTCGCCCTGTCCCGCATCCTCTTCGATCACTCACCCATCGTGGCGGCCCCGGTACGCGCGCATCGTGGTTTCACCAGATTTCCACCTTGATCTTGGGCAGCGGTGGCGGCAACGGCAGAGGAAGCGGTGGTGGTAGTGGTGGCCGGGATCGGTGAAGTGGCTGTCGGTGGTCATGGACTGCTGTCACCATGGGTACGGGGGCATCAGCGAGTGTGCGAGGAGGTCCCGTTGAACGAGCCGACGGAGAACAAGGGTCCGAAGGTTCCGCCTTCCTACCCGCCCCGCACGCCGCCTCCGCAGAAGAAGCCGGTCGAGGCACCCCGGCCCGCACCGGAGACGAAGCCCGTCACCACCGCGCTCCCCCTGCCCGGACCGGGGCAGGCCCGTCTGGAGACCCGTCGTCCCCGCATGGCCGTGAGGAACCGGCGCGTCAGCAACTGGGTTCTGGCCGCTGATCCTTGGGCGGCAGGCAAGGCGGTCCGCCATGTCACCCAGGCTGTGCGCGGCTGGGAGTACAGCCATCCCCGGGACGGTCATCTGCGGGAGACCGTACGGCTCCTCGTCGACGCGGCCGTCAAGGACGCGGGCAAGCGCGTCAGCGTCCACCTGGCCGACCAGGACGGCATGCTCCTCGTCGTCGTCCTCAGCCACGCCGAAGCCGAGCCCGACCAGACCGTGTTGACCACTCTCGCCGGTGTCACCGGAACGGTGAGCTGCGGCACCGACGCCTCGGACGAAGGGCGCAGGATCTGGGCCCTGCTGTCCACCGAGCCTCCCCGGAGCCGGACGCCCGCCGCCTGAAGGAGCCGGCCGGTCCGTCGTACGATGCCGAGGCCGTCTTCGTCGTCCAGCGGCCGAGGACACCGGTCTCCGGTTCGCCCGGAATCGGAAACCCGGGTTCACATCCCGGCGAAGGCTGCTTCCTGGAGGCTGCCGCACGGCCTCGGGCACTCACGACCTCGCCGACCGGACGTGCGACGGGGCGGTTGGCGTCCCGTGGCGCGGGCAGGGGCCCAGGGGACGGAAGGCGGCGGCATGGGTCGGACAGCGCTCATCGTGATCGACATGCTGAACACCTATGAGCATGAGGACGCCGAGGTGCTGGTGCGGTCCGTCCGTGAAGTCCTGCCGGGGGTGGGGAGGCTCCTTGAGCGGGCGCGGGACGCTCAGGCGCCCGTCGTCTACGTGAATGACAATTTCGGTCTCTGGCGCTCCCACCACGGGGAGATCCTCGAAGCCGCCCTCGCGGGCCGGTACTCCGACCTGGTCGAGCCGATCGCACCTGGCGAGGACGCCCTCTTCGTCGTCAAGGCACGGCACTCCGCTTTCTTCGAGACGCCTCTGGGCTACCTGCTGGGCCAGCTCGGCGTCCAGCGGCTGGTGCTGTGCGGACAGGTGACCGAGCAGTGCGTGCTCTACTCCGCCCTGGACGCCCACATCCGGCACCTCGACGTCATCGTGGCCGTCGACGCGGTCGCCGCCATCGACCGCGGTCTCGCCGAGGCGGCCCTGCGCATGATGGAACGCAACATGGCGGCCGAGCTCCGCCCGAGCGGCGAGATCACCTTCGCGGACGCCCCCTCGGGCTGAGAGGACACCCTTCAGGTCGACCGAGATCGTCCGGAAGCCCCGGGCGAGTCATCGGCCCGTTCCACGAGGGTCAGGGCCGCCGCGGCGGTCTTGAACTGCGGCTGCTTGGAGACGGGGTCCCAGAGGGTGGCGATCAGCTCGTTGGCGGCGCGTCCCGGGACCCCCGGGGCGGGGGCGTTGCCGCCGGGGGTGTCCCAGTACCCGTAGTGGAAGGGTACGAACAGGACACCGGGGCGGACCGAGCCGATGCGCAATCGTCCGCGCAGTGCGCCGCACCGTGTGGTGACCTCGACGAGGTCGCCTTCCGTCAGAGCGAGGCGGGTCGCGTCGGCGGCCGCGATCTGGACCCATACGTCCGGGGCCGCGGCCGCGAGGCGGGGCACGCGGCCGGTCTTGGTGCGGGTGTGGAAGTGGTGGAGGGTGCGGCCGGTGGTCAATTGGAAGGGGTGGTCCTCGTCGGGCCATTCCTGCGGGCGGAGGTAGGGGGCGGGTCTGATGAGCGCCTTGCCGTGCGGGTTCATCGACCGGTATCTCTTCTCGCCCAGCGGTTCGCCGGTCACGAGGTCCTTGCCGTAGGTCTCGCACAGGTCGGGGCGGGCCCAGGCCGCGCCGTCGCCGTAGAGGCGGTCGGTGCCGTCGGGGGCGTGCTCGGTGCACGGCCACTGGATGCCGCTCGGGCCGCGGAGCTTCGCGTAGCTCAGGCCGCTGTAGTCGCAGGGGCGTCCGGCGCTGCACCGCTTCCACGCCTCGAAGGCCTCCTCGGGGCCGCTCCAGTGGACCAGAGGGCCGCCGTCCTTGTCCTCGAAGCCCATGCGGGCCGCGTAGTCGAGGAAGACGTCCAGGTCCGGGCGGGCCTCGCCGGGGGGATCCACGGCCTTCTCGGACAGGTGGACGGTGCGGTCGGCGTTGGTGAAGGTGCCCGTCTTCTCGCCCCAGGTCGCCGCGGGCAACACCACGTCGGCGAACTGCGCCGTCTCGGTCAGGAACAGGTCCTGGACGACCGTGAAGAGGCCCTCCCGGGAGAGTACGGAGCGGATGCGGGCCAGCTCGGGCAGGGACACGGCCGGGTTGGTGGCGCTGATCCACAGCATCCGTACCGTGCCCTCCTCCGCCAGTCGGAAGATCTCCATGGCGTGGGTGGGCGGCCCGTCGTGGGGAATGGCCGACGGTTCCACGTTCCAGACCCGCGCGAGGTCGGCCACGTGGTCCTCGTTCTGCCAGTTCCGGAAGCCCGGCAGGTCCCCGTCGGCGCCGCACTCGCGGGTGTTCTCCGCGGTGGGCTGCCCGTTCATCTGGAGGACCCCCGCACCGGGGCGGCCGAGCATGCCCCGGATCAGGTGCAGGTTGTTGACCTGGACGGCCGCGGCGGTCGCCTGGTTGGCCTGGTAGAAGCCCTGCAACACGGTCGACAGCAGCCGGTCGGCGGTGCCGAGCAGCTCGGCGGCCTCCTCGATCACCGCTGCCGGTACGTCGCAGATGCCGGCGGCCCACCGGGGCGTGCACGGCTCCACCTGCTCGCACAAAGCGTCGAATCCGACCGTGTGCCGGGCGATGAACCCCGGGTCCGTCCAGCCGTGCCGGACGATCTCGTGCAGCAAGGCGTTCAGCAGCGCCACGTTGGTGCCGAGCCGGGGCGCGAGGTGCACGGCCGCCCGGCGCGCCACGGGCGTGAGCCGCGGGTCCACGCACAGCACGCGGCAGCTCCCCGCCGTCCAGCCGGTCCAGGATCCGCATCCACTGGACGACCTGCGTCTCGGCGATGTTGTGCCCGAACAGGGCGATCGCGTCCGCGTGGTCGATGTCCTCGTACGAACCGGGCTGGCCGTCGCTGCCGAAGGACTCCTTCAGCGCCTCCGCCGCCGTCGCCGTGCACAGGCGGGTGTTGCCGTCCAGGTGCGAGGTGCCGATCCCGGCACGGGCGAGGACGGCGAGCGTGTAGTACTCCTCCAGGAAGAGCTGCCCGGACGTGTAGAACGCGACCGCTTCCGGCCCGTGGGAGCCGAGCAGCTCCCGTGACCTGGCGACGACGCGCCCCATCGCCGTGGGCCAGTCGCTTTCGACGAGACGTCCGTCCTCGCGGACCAGCGGCCGGGTCAGTCGGTCCCCGGAGCTGTTGGCCTGCCACCCGTACAGGTCCTTCGGCTCCAGCCGTCCCCTGTTGACGCGGTCGCCGGGCCTCCCCCGCACCCCGACGATCCGCCCGTCCCGGACCGCGATGTCCATCGCGTCACCGTCGGAGTGCAGGAGCGAAGCCGCCCGCACCCACGCGTCGACCTCCTCCTCGGCCACTCCCTCGGCCAGGCAGACGTCCGTACGTACGGGCCACTGTCCGCCCCGGCCGTAGGGGGTGCGACGTCCCCACGGGTCGGCGATCCGATCGCCGGAGCCCTGCATCGGATTCCGCCTCACGGCCGCTCCTCTCCGCCTCAGAGTCGTTCTTCTCCGCCTCCGAGCCGTTGCTCTCCGTCACCCAGCCGTTCTTCGTCCACCACCCAGTCGCTCTTCTCCGCCGCCCAGTCGCTCTTCTCCGCCGCCCAGCGCTGCCGGCGCCGCCCCTCTGCTGAGCGGCGCCTACCCGGAGCACGCCGCCTGACACGCTTCACGCCACGGACGTGTCACGCCACGGACGTGTCAGGCGGGAGCCCGGTCGGACGCAGAGACAGGCACGGGGGTACTCGATCTCGGGCATCGTCCCGTTGGACTCCGTCCCGGGAACGGATCCGTTTCCCTCGCGGGAGGCAGCGGTGTCAGGGGCCCGTCTCACGCATGGCGTGGCATGCTCAAACGTATGGAGGACGAAGAGGTGACCTCCGGTGCGAGCGAGGCGGCCCCTGGGGTGCTGGCGCTGTCCAAAGTGGTGGCCAGGCTGCGGGCGGAGGTCATGGACCTGGAGGACGGGGCGTCGATGACGGCCGTCCTCGAACGGGCCAAGGGCGTGGTCATGGCCCGGTCGGGCGTGTCCGCCGAGGCCGCTTACCAGCTGTTGCTGGAGCGGGCGGAACAGCACCGCAGGAGCCTCCTGGAGGAGTGCTGGATCACCCTGGGGCGGCTGGGAGCCGGGCGGGGCGCGGCGCCCGGGGAGTTCAGGACGCCCGAGACCGTACCGGCGCGGGAGGCGGCCCGGTCGGCCTTCAGTACGCGCCGGTACGTCATCGGTGACGACTGGCCGGCCGTGCAACGGGCCCTTCTGGCTCGGCTGGCCCGGGAGCTGGCGGGGGCCCGCACGCCGGACGACGTCGCGGAACTGCTCAGGTCGGAGTTGATCGACACCGAGGGCGTGGACGCGGTGATGATCTACGCCGTGGCGGCGGCCGGAAGTCTGGAGCTCATCGGCAGCGCCGGGGTGGACAGCGAGCTGGCCGCGCAGTGGAGACACGTTCCTCCCGTGAGCGGCATCGCCCCGCACGAGGTGCTCGGCACCCAGCAGGCGGTCTGGCTCGAAGACGTGGAAGGGGACACGGCCCGGTACCAGCTGATCGGGGGCTCGCCCGACCGGTGGCCCTCGCGTGCCTGGCTGCCGGTGCCCGCCACCCCGCCGATGACGACGGTCATCGGGTTCTTCCGCGGTGTGGCGGGGCCGTTCGACGCACGGACCCGGACCCTATTGCGACGGGCCGTCCGGCTGTGCGGCGGCCCCCTCGTAGGAGATGACGGGACCCACGGGGCCCAGGCGCTCGACGAGGACGTCCTCCTCGTCCAGACCGTCTTCGACGCCTTGTCCGGGACGGCGATCCTGCTCACGCCGCTGCGGTCGGGCAGCGGCAAGGTGGAGGACTACCGGATCGACGCGGCTTCGCCGGAGGCGGTCGACGTGGCCGGGCGCCGAGGCAAGGAGCTCGTGGGCCGACGGATCCTGGAGACCTACCCCACCGTGGCCGGAACCGCCCTGTGGGAGGGGTACCAGAACACCCTGGCCACGGGGACGGTCTACGTGAGCGAGCCCTTCGCCTACGAAGAGGTGACCGCCGGTGTCCCCCGGCAGTCCGTGTACTCGGTCCGCTGCTCGCGCCACGGCGAACGGCTCGTGGTGTCCTGGGTCCGTCACGACACCAGCGAGCGCGAGAGCCGCAGACTGGCCGAGGTGCAGCGCCTGGGCAACCTCGGCTGGGCGAGCTGGAACCTGATCAGCGACGTCATCACGTGGTCCGACCAGGTCTACGTCATCTTCGACCGCGACCCCGCCCGTGGCCCCATGCGTCTGGAAGAACTGCCCGAGCACCTGCTGGCCGAGGACCTTCCGCGGCTCGGCGCGGCCGTCCAGCGGCTCCTCGGCGACGGCGCCCCCATCGACCAGACCTTCCGCATCACCACCGCGAACGGCGTCCGGCACCTGCGGATCGTCGCCGAGGCCGAGCTCGACGCGGACGGCGTCCCCGTCGAGGTGCACGGCTTCTTCCAGGACCTCAGCGCCCAGAAGGACGCCGAACTGGCCCTCCACGAGAGCGAACGCCACAACCTCGTCCAGCGCGGCATGCTCAAGGCCGAACGCGCTCTCGGCGCCCGCCTCCAGGACACGCTGCTCCCCATCCCCGAACAGTCCCTGGACCTCGCCGGCCTGCGCGTCGACGTCGCCTACGTGCCGGCCGACCGCGGTCTCAACGTCGGCGGCGACTGGTACTCCGCGATCGAACTCCCCGACAAGAGCGCGCTGTTCGTCGTCGGAGACGTCGCCGGCCACGGCCTGGCCGCCGTCGGGACCATGGCCCAGCTCCGGTTCACCGCCAAGGGCATGACCGTCACCGGCTCCGCCCTCCCCGACGTCCTCGGCCGGCTCAACGCCCTGCTCCTCCACCCGGCCTCGAACCAGTACGGCGCCACCGCCACGATGATCATGGCGCGTTACCAGCCCTGGGACCGCTGTCTCGCCTGGGCCCGAGCCGGACATCTGCCGCCCCTCCTGATCCGGGACGGCAGGGCGCGCTTCCTGGACCAGCCCGAGGGCCTCCTCCTCGGCGCCGTGCCCGACGCGCGGTACGGCCAGTCCACGATCACCCTCCAGCCCGGGGACCACCTGCTGATGTACACGGACGGCCTCGTGGAGGAGCCCACCGAAGACATCCAGACCGGACTCGACCGCCTCGCCACCCAGGCGACCCGGCTGGTCGAGGCCGGCCGACACCACCTGTTCGCCCGCACGCTCGCCTCCCTGGGACCGGGCATGCGCGACGACGTCTGCGTCCTCGACATCCACCTGCCCGACGACCCGGGCGGGGAGCCGCCGCAGGAGGCGTGAGCCTGTGGCGGGTACGCGGTGCGATGACGGCCCGGGAAGGGCGGGAAAGGACCGACATGAGTGCCAAGGAGAAGGCCAAGGCCAAGATCGAACAGATCACGGGCAAGGTCGTCAGGCGAGTCGCGCACGCGTCGGGCAAGGACACGACGGCGGCCAAGGGCGCCGCGCTGCAGGCCCGCGGCAAGGCCCGGGAGAGCAAGGAGAAGGGCAAGGACTTCTTCAAGCGCTGATCAGGGCATGCGGGCGAGGATCGGGGGTAGTCGCCGAGATGGCCCGGCCACGAAGCGGGGCTTGAACTGCGTGGAAAGGTGACTCTCATGGGCGGAGGCAAGAAGGCCAAGAACATGGCCCAGACCGCCAAGGGCAAGGTGAAGGAGGCCACGGGCAAGGCCACCGGCGACACGAGCCTGGAGATGAAGGGCCGTGCCGAGCAGGTCGCGGGCGACGCCAAGCAGACCGCTCGGAAAGCCAAGGACACGCTGAAGCACTGACCGGACGCCCGACGGTTCGACGACCGATCCGGAGCACCGGTCAGCGCATCACCCGACCCGAGGGAGGAGCGGCCACGACGGCCGCTCCTCCTGTTGCTGCCCCGGGGCATGGCCTGCGTGAACCTGCAGGGGCCTGCATGGGCCTGCCCTGGGGCGTGGGCCGGGATCAGCGCCTGCGCCGCCGGCGGCGGCCGGCGGTCTCGTACGCGTCGTCTTCCTCGTCGCCTTCTTCGCCGTCTTCCCCGTCGTCTTCTTCGCTGTACTCCCCGTCGTCTTCCTCGTCCTCGTACGCCTCTGTGTCCGCCTCTTCGCCCGGCTCTTCGTCCCCGTTGCCCTCCGCGTCCTCGGCGTAGCCTTCCTCGTCGGCCCCCTCGTACTCCTCCTCGTCGTCGGGCTCGGCGTCCTCGTCCTCGTACTCCCCCTCGTCCTCGTACTCCTCCTCGGGCTCCTGGCCTTCCTCGTCCTCGTCCTGCTCCTCGCCCGTCTCGCCGTTCTCCTGTTCCTCCTCCTCAAGAGCTTCCTCGTGCGAGCGGACCACTTCGCCGTCGCGGATCTCGCCGCGCCATCCCTCCGGCTCGTCGTCCGTGAGGGTGACATGGCGGCGGAAGTGCTTGAGGTCGAGCCGGAGTCGGCGGCCCTGGGCGCGCCACAGGTTGCCGGTCTTCTCGAAGAGGCCGGAGGGGTAGTACTCGACGGTGAGCAGGATCCGGGTGAGGGACGGGGCGAGCTCGTGGAAGCTCACGCAGCCCCGCGTCGATCCCTTGGCGCCGTCGGAGGTCCATATGATGTGGTCGTCGGGCACCTGCTCCTGGACCGTGGCCTTCCAACTGCGGGTCGAGGGACCCACCTTGACCTTCCAGTCGCTGCTGGTCTCGTCGCCCTGAGAGACGTTGCGGACGCCCTTGGTGAAGCCGCTGAAGTCCTCGTACTGGGTCCAGTGGTTGTAGACCCTGCGCAAGGGAGCGCCCACGTCGACGGTCTCGACGATGCTGGTGATCTTCCGGGTTCCGCTCCTGCGTTTGCCCTTGCCTCCGCCGAACAGGTTCGACGCGGCATCGGTGACCTTGTCCTTGAGGCTGCCGAGTGAGCTCCCCACCATGGCCTTGACCGGGGAGTCCCCCTGGAGGATGCGTCCGCCGATGTCCGTGAGCTTGCCGCCGTTTTCGGCCACGTCGTACAGCTGGTCGGTGACGTCTCCGAGCTTGTCCGTGGCCTTCTCCGCCAATTGCCCCGTCTGGGCGGTGAGGAACTCGCCCAGTTCGCCGAGCAACCGGTCCAGTCCGGATTCGGACTTCTTGCCGTGGCTGCGGTCTTCGGTTGCCATGACCTACCTCCGCGTCGACGGCTTGCGCGCCGCCGTCTTCTTCGCCGCCGGCTTGCGGGCCGGGCTCGTACGCGCCGCGGTCTTCTTCGCTGCGGTCTTCTTGGCTGCTGTCTTCTTCGCGGGCGCCTTCCTGGCGGGCGCCTTCTTCGCCGGGGCCTTTTTCGCGGGGGCCCTCTTGGCAGGCGCCTTCTTGGCAGGCGCCCTCTTCGCGGGTGCCTTCTTCGCAGGCGCCTTGCTGGCTGCCGCCTTACGTGCTGTCGCCTTCGTCGCCGGCCGGGCGCTGGTGGTCTTCTTCGCGGCGGTGGCTTTCTTCGCGGGGGCGGCTTTCTTCGCGGGCGCCCGTTCGGACGTCGACCGCCTCTGCGACGTGGTCTTCTTCGCCGCGGTCTTCGCTGCGGGCTTCGACGCCGGCTTCGACGTGGACGTCCGGGTGGACGTCTTGGCGGCCGTCTTCTTGGCCGGTGCAGCGGGTTTCCTGCTCGTGGAACTCGTGGAACTCGTGGCCCGACTCCGAGAAGCCCTCCGCGGACGAGGCTCGGCGGTTTCCCTGTCCCGTGTACGGGACGACGGACGTGAGGACCGCTGTGAGCGTGAGCGCGGCTTCTCCGGCTGCTGTTCCTCCTCGGCCTCTTCCGCCTCGTCTCCCTCCGGCTCGTCCTCCTCGTAGCCTTCGTCCCCGTCCCCGGCCTCGTCCCCGTCCCCTTCCTCGGCCTCGTCCTCGCCCTCGTCCTCGTCGTCGTAGCGGCCTTCCTCGTCCTCCTCTTCCTCCTCCTCTTCGCCTTCCTCCTCCTCGGCGCTGCCGATCGCGAGCCTCCGCTCATGGAGCGAGTCCGCGAGGTCGGCGAGCTTGCGGTCGGCCGCGACCTTCAGTGCTTGGCGGCCGGCGTCCAGGGCTTCGCCCCTGAGCTGTTCGCCGATGTCGGCGACCTGAGGGATTTCCTTGAGTTTGGTCAGACCCTGGGTCACCAGCTGTCGCGGTTCGAGACCGAAGCGCCGGCCCGCGAGGTAGGTCGCGAGGGTGAAGGCGAGGCGGGCCTTCTTCGTGCGTCCCAGTACGTAGCCCCCGGCCAGTGCGGCCGCCAGAGTCATCTTGGTCGTGGCATCCATAACCTCTGTCCCTTCACCGGGCGCCTACGGCCCCGTCGCCGCCCGGTACGGGACTTTCGCGTCGGGCCGCGAGCCACCCGCACACCCGTAGGACGCTCCGCTCGGGCGGTGGGGAACGAACCTGCTTTCCCAGCTTGGCGTCTGCCCCTATACCATGCACTTCTAACCATTGCTACCGATATGTCCTCTTGGAGCGCCTTATGGCCTCATCGGACCCGGACCGCCCCCGACGTACGGCTGCGCACGCGGACGACGAGCAGCAGTTGGAGCGCCGGAGGCGGAAGCCCGCGTCACGACGGACGAGATCCGTCGGCGCGGCTTCGGCGATGAGAGCGGCCGCTTCCCAACTCGCCACGCTGCTGGGCAGATCGCCTGAGTCCGTGTCCTCCCTGAAGCCCACTGATGAGGGGTGGGAGGCGCAGGTGGAGGTGGTGGAGCTGGAGCGGATTCCGGACACGACCAGCGTGCTGGCCAGCTACAAGGTGGCGCTCGACGAGGAAGGCGAGTTGATCTCGTTCGAACGGACTCGTCGCTACACCCGCGGAATGATCGATCGGCCGTCCTGACGTCGGTACGGCCGTGGAAGGAGGCGCCATGACCATGGTGCCGCAGAGCGGCAGTGCCGTCAGCAGGGGTGGGGGCTCCACGAGCAGTCTCTACGACGTCCTGGAGCTGATATTGGACCGGGGGCTGGTGATCGATGTCTTCGTCCGCGTCTCCCTGGTCGGCATCGAGATCCTCAAGATCGACGCGCGGATCGTGGTGGCCAGCGTGGACACCTACCTCCGCTTCGCCGAAGCGTGCAACAGGCTCGACCTCGAAGCGGGCCGCAAGGCCCCGGCGCAGCTTCCCGAGGTCGTGGGGGACATGGTGGAGGGCGGGGCCCACGGCAAGTCCAAGGGGGCGCTCAGCGGAGCGGTCGAAGCGGTGACGGAGTCCCTGAAGGGAAAGTCCCGCGACGACGAGGAACCGGATGAGGAAGAGGCGGAGGAGGAGCCCGCTCCCCGGCGCCGGCGGCCCGCGGCCCGACGTACCGCGCACCGGGAGAAGGAGTGATCCATGGCCCTCTACGTCTACGCGATCGTCGCGGAGGACCACCCCGCCTCCGTCGAGGACATGTCCGGCGTCGGTTCGGAATCGGCGCCCGTGCGCGTCCTCGCTTCCGGGCCCCTCCGTGCCGTGGTCAGCGACATCTCCGAGGAGATCCGGCCCAAGCGGCGCGATCTGCTGATCCACCAGGAAGTACAGGAACGCCTCATGCGGGGCGGGCCCGTCCTGCCCCTGCAGTTCGGCTACACCGCCCCCGACGAGGCGACGGTCGAGGAAGTGCTCCGCAGGGACGCCGACGGCTACCTCGCCCAGCTGGAGCGGCTCGACGGCTGCGCCGAGTACCACGTGCGCGCGTCCCAGGACGAGGACAGGCTCCTGCGCCGGATCCTGCGGGAGACCCCCGAGGCCCAGGAGCTGAACGAACGCATCCGCTCCGGGGAAGAAGACCCGCAACTACCTCTGGCTCTCGGACAGTTGGTCGCCGCGCAAGTACGTGAACGGCAGGAGGACCTGGCGGCCGGACTGGTCGAGGCACTGGTGCCGTTCGCCCGGGACCACAGCGTCCGGCGGGCGTCGGGCGACGACTTCCTCAACTTCTCGCTGCTGGTCCCCGACGAGCGGAAGCAGGACTTCCTCACGGCGCAGACGCGCCTCGCCCAGGAGGTCAAGGATGACGTCGAACTCCGGCTCGTCGGCCCGCTGCCGCCGTACAGCTTCGTGCAGTGACGGACGCCGCCGGGGAAGCGGGAAAGGAGGGTACGGGGATGGGCCTGGTGACGTACCTGCTCACGCTCGCCGTCGCCCCGGTGCGTGGCATCGTCTGGGTCGCCGAGAGGGTGGCCGAACAGGCGGAGGAGGAGTACTACGACCCCGCTCCCGTCTGGCGGGAGCTCGCGGACCTGGAGGGCCGGCTCGTACGAGGGGAGATCGATCAGGGGACCTTCGACGCACGCGAGGACGAGCTGCTCGACCGGCTGGACGAGATCACGGCCCATCGGCGGCAGACACCAGGACAGATGCCATGACCGATGCCACGACCGATGCCACGACCGGGAAACGAGGCCAGCCTCGTGTCTGATCCCCTGCCCGAACGCTTCGGGCACCTTCCCTCCCGAGCGGCGCCGGCGCCGTACGGCCCGAGTTCCTCCGCGAGCCTCGCGGACATCCTCGAACGCGTCCTGGACAAGGGCATCGTCATCGCCGGGGACATCCGCATCAACCTGCTCGACATAGAGCTGTTGACCATCAAACTGCGGATCCTGATCGCCTCCGTGGACAAGGCGAAGGAGATGGGCATCGACTGGTGGGAGCACGATCCCTCCCTCTCGTCGCGGCACAGCGGCGATCCGCTGGCGGAGGAGAACCGCCGGCTGCGCGCGGAACTGGAGGAGCTGCGGCGCGAGGCCGTGACCTCAGGGGACGCCCGGCCCCGGCGCACATCCCGGTCGCAGGAGCGCGAGACGGACGCGTCCGGCGAGGCGGCCACGGGGCCGGGAACCGCCGAGGAACCGGACGACGCCGCCGCGCGACCGTCCCGAGGACGCAGAGGCAGAGAGTGAACGACCACGACGGCCTGACCTACGTCTATGCCGCAGCTCCCGACACACGGCGACTGCGCACCGAGCTCGCCGGGGTGCGCGGAGTGTCGGGGGCGCCCGTCTCCCTGCTCGGCCCGCTCGACGAGAGCGAGCGAGTGCCGGGCGGCACCTCCCGAGCGCCGGACGACACCCCCCAAGCTCCGGACGCCACCCCCCGAGCGCCGGACAGCACCTCCCGTACGAGCGGCCCGGCGGACGCCGTCGCGTTCGTCATCAGCCACGTCGCACCCCAGGAATTCGACGAACGGGCACTGAAGCGGCGCTTCGAGGACCTGGAGTGGCTGGAGGGCGTCGCACGGGCCCACAACGAGGTCGTCCAGACGATCGCCCGCCACGACACCGTCCTGCCGCTGCGCCTGGCCACCGTCTACCAGAACGACGACCGGGCCCGCCGGGCCCTCGACGCCCAGCGCCACGTCTTCGCCGAGCGGATCGCCCTGCTCCGCGGCCAGAGCGAGTTCGGCGTCAAGCTGTACGTCACCGCCGCGGCCCCCGAGGACACGGGCGACGACACGGCCGCCCGCTCCGGGGACACCGCCACGCTCAGCCCCGGCAAGGCCTACCTGCGGCGGCGGCGCGCGCAACACAGCGCCCAGGAGAGTCGCTACCTGCACGCCCAGCAGGCCGCCGAACGGATCGAAGCCCTCGCCGCCCGCTTCACCCCGCACCGCGTGCGCCACCCCGCCCAGCGCGGCGCCCTGGCGGGGCCCGACGAGAACGTCCTCAACGACGCCTACCTGGTCCCGGACGACCGGGCCGACGCGTTCCGCGCGACGCTCAGCGCGGCGACGCGGGGCATCGACGGCGTACGCGTCGACGTCACCGGGCCCTGGGCCCCGTATTCCTTCGCCATGCCGACCGTCATGCCGACCGCCGTGCCGACGCCGCCACCCCCGCCACCCCGCCGCTCCAGCCACCCCCGCCGCTCCAGCCGCCGGACGCCGACCGGGCCGGGCGAGCACCGTGACCGGCAACCGGGCCGTGACCGACACCTCGGCCGTGACCGGCGCCCAGGCCGTGACCCACACTCGGGCCGTGGTGACCAACACCCAGGCCGTCGAACCGCTGCCCGGACGCCAGGTCGCCCTGGTCGACCTGCTCGACAGGCTGCTCAGCGGCGGCGTGGTCCTCTCCGGCGACATCGTGCTGTCGATCGCCGACATCGACCTCGTGCGCATCTCGCTCCGCGCCCTGATCGTTTCCGTCGGCACCGAGGCGGACCCGCTGTCACCGGCCGACCGGGGGCCGACGTGAGCGGCGCCGGGCGTCCGGCACCCGGGGAAGGAAGGACCTCCCCGGAGCCCGTGCCCGCTCTGCGCGAGGTCGCGGCCGGTCTGGGCGACGCCTTCCGTCTCCTCCAGGCGCCGTCCGCCCCCGCCGACGAACCCTCGCCTCCCGCGCGCCGGATCCGTACCGGCCGCGAGACGGTGGAGGAAGACCTCCTCAAACTCGTCCTCACCATCGTGGAACTCCTGCGCCAGCTCATCGAGAGACAGGCACTGCGACGCGTCGACACCGGCGACCTCACCGACGAGCAGGAAGAGGAACTGGGCGCGACCCTCCTGGCCCTCCACGACGCCCTGTCCGACCTCTGCGCCGAGCACGGCTACACGCTGGCCGACCTCAACCTGGACCTCGGACCGCTGGGGCCCCTGCTGCCGCGCGGGGAGTGACACCTCCGGACACGTACACGTACACCTCCACGTGCACATGCACGTACACCTACGTGTACGCATGAAGCGGCGAAACAGGGGCATGCGCTGAACTGGCCCCGCCGTCCGGGCTCCCCTCCGGACGGCGGCGGCTCTGCGCGCGCGGGGGCCTCGTCTCCCCCGCGCGCCGACGATCGGGCCGCTGCAAGCGCCCGGGTCCGCTGCTCGTACGATCCGTCCGCCGGACAGAACCTCTGGAGGACGTATGGCTGACACCAGTAACACCCGATCTGCCGCCGGGGAGACGCCAGAGGCGTCACGGAGCGGGTTGCAGCGCCTGATGCGGTACATCCCCCTGATCGCGCCCCTCCTTCTGTGGTCCGTGCCGTGCTGGGTCCTCCTGTACGCGGGACAGCACTGGCCCCTGCCGGTCGAGGTGGGCGGCACCGCGCTGTTCGTCCTCGGGCTGGTCGGGATGCCGCTCGCGATGGTGCGGGGCCACGGGCGGCGTCAGCAGGACTGGGCCGCGATCGTAGGCGACTCGTTGCTGGGCGGCGCTTGGGTGCTGTTCACCTGGTCGGTGCTGCTCGGCGTTCTGCTGCGGCTCGCGCTGACGGTGGCCAGGGTCGGTGGCGGTGACGGACAGGACCGTGCGCGGATCGTCACCTGGGCGGTCCTCGGCCTGACCGCCGTCCTGCTCGGATGGGGGTACTTCGAGGCCCGGCGCGTGCCGCGCGTGCGCCGGCTCGACGTGTCGCTCCCGCGTCTGGGAGCCGGGCTTGACGGCACCCGAGTCGTACTGATCACCGACACCCATTACGGTCCGCTCGACCGCGCCCGCTGGTCGGCCCGGGTCTGCGAGACGGTGAACGACCTGGAGGCGGACCTGGTCTGCCACACCGGCGACATCGCGGACGGCACGGCCGAACGCCGCCGCGCCCAGGCCACCCCGCTGGGCACCGTGCGGGCGACGCGGGCCCGTGTCTACGTCACCGGCAACCACGAGTACTACAGCGAGGCCCAGGGCTGGGTCGACCTGATGGACGAGCTGGGCTGGGAGCCGCTGCGCAACCGCCACCTCCTGCTCGAACGCGGCGGGGACACCCTCGTGGTCGCGGGCGTGGACGACGTCACGGCCGAGTCCTCCGGACTGGCCGGGCACCGCGCCCACCTCGCCGGAGCCCTCCAGGGCGCCGATCCCGACCTCCCCGTCCTCCTCCTCGCGCACCAGCCCAAGTTCATCGACCGGGCCGCGGCCCACGGCATCGACCTCCAGCTCTCCGGCCACACCCACGGCGGCCAGATCTGGCCCTTCCACCACCTGGTCCGCCTCGACCAGCCCTCCGTCGCCGGCCTCAGCCACCACGGCGCTCGCACCCAGCTCTACACGAGCCGCGGCACCGGCTTCTGGGGCCCGCCCTTCCGCGTCTTCGCCCCCAGCGAGATCACCCTGCTCGTCCTCCGCTCCCCGCAGCAGTCCCCCTCGTCCTCCTCCTGAGACCTGCCTGTGCCGAGAGGTCCGCTCCCGGAGTCCCACGCGGCCGACGGGAGCGACACCCCTCTCCACCTGCGTACGCCCACCCGGTGGCCACCTACCCCTTGCCCCTTGCCCCTTGCCCCCTACATCTGGTGAACCTCCACGGAAAACCCTTCCGCCAGTACGGAGTTCAAGTGCTCCGCAGGCGCTCACTCACCACACCCGTCCACTCCGGCGTCAGCGGGTCGTCTCCGCGGTGTTCACCGTAACCAGGCGCCGGTTGTACTGGATCACCTCGTACTTCTGGTCACCGGTGACCACGATCTCCGGGCGCGTCGGGGTGGCGGGGAAGAAGTCGTCGGCGGTCACGGGGGTGCGAGCGGCCACGTACGCCTGTCCTTGGGGGAACGTGTACATATTGAAGCGTGTCTGTTCCGATGCGGGCACTCCCTCGGGGTACTCGTCGGCGCGGGGGTAGGCCGTCGCGTAGAGGGAGACCGACGTGACTCCGCTCGCGGGACGGATGATCCGCGCGTTCGGGGCGGGGCGGGTGTTCGCGCCCGCCGGGTTGTGGATCCATCCCTTCCGGCCGCCGAACCAGAGGGCCGTCCAGTCGCCCCGTACATCGGCGACCACGAATTCCTGTCCCCACACCACGCTGGATCCCCAGTCGTCGATGTGGTCGGTTCCCGCCGACCCGTCCGGACGGAGGGCGAGGTCGGGGACGAGCGGGGCGTCGTCGCGGGGCTCCGTGTGGACGTAGAGGAGGTTCGAAGGCTGTGTCCGGCTCCGGCACGTCGGGGCGCAGACCGTCACCGGCTGCGGGTTCTCGCTGTACGTCGGGGCGATCGTGACCGCCTGTCCGACGGCGACGCTCCCGTCCCGCTCCGTTCCCCGGGCCTCGGGCGCCCTGCGGTGACCGGTGTCGAGGAGAGCCATGAACTTCTCCCAGTCCCAGTAGGGGCCGGGATCCCAGTGCGCGTCCGGCACGCGGGCCGGCCTCGGCGGGAGGACGTTGTCGTGTCCGAGGATGTGCTTGCGGTCCAGGGGGACGTCGAAGCGCCGGGCCAGGTAGCTCACCAGCGCGGCGGTCGCCTTGTACTGGGCGGGAGTGAACCAGGTGGGTCCCTGGGCGGCGTACCCCTCCATCTCGATGCCGATGCCGTGCAGGTTGGTCCAGTAGTTGCCGGCGTGGAACGCGATGTCCTTGGTGGCGACCATCTGCGTCGTCTCGCTGCCGTCGGCCTTCATCACGTAATGCGCGGACACCCCGCTGGCGGGATCCTGGAACCAGCTGACTCCCCCGTCGTAGGTCCCTTCGAGGTCATGGATGACGATGTAGTCGACGCCCATGCCGTTCGAGTTCCGCGCGGACACCTGGTAGTTCGAGGCGGCAGCGGGAGCGAACCGGCAGTTCAGCTCGCTGGGGCACTCCGGCACCGCCGCCGCGGCCGACGTCCGCAGCCCCAGGGACGCGAGCTGCGACCTCGTCGGACGGACGGACGGCGTACTCGGCAACGACACCCGCTGACCGTCCTTGCGCACCCGCTGCCTGCCGCTGCGGATCGCTTCGAACACCCCGTCGGCGAACCGTCCGGCCGTGGTCGTGTCGGAGGCCTGGCTGTAGTGCGCCACAGCCCCGTACCAGCTACCCGGATCGCGCGGCATCTCCCGCGTGATCCGCCGTTGGTACGAGGCGAGCAGTGCGGCGCCGCCCCGAAGGTTCTGCAGCTCGTCCCGCTGGAGAGTCCGGGGCGCGACGCCGATCAGCGCGGCGGCGGCCTGCAAGGTGTGCTCGGACGGGTCGTCGGTGCCCGTGGCGTCCACCGGCCCCTCGCCCGGACGATGGGCGTACGCTCCCCCGGACGTCGTGTCCGTCAGGTGCATCGGACCATAGCCCCCCTTGGTACTGGGCCGGCCCTCATTGGCCTCCCACCACGAGGACTCGTAGCTGACACCGAGGAGCACTTCCTCCGGCACACCGAATTCCGCCGCCGCCTGCCCGACCGCCCGCTCGAAGCCTCCGGGCATCGTCTCGGCGGACCGGGCGTTCCCAGCAGCGGCACCTCCCCAGACGAGGGTCACCGCCACTCCCACAGCACCGAAACCCCGGTACCGCCTGTGTCTTCTGGTCACACCCTGTCCATTTCGCTGGAACGGTCGCCGTTCGGTCAGACCGATGGCGCGGCCGTCACCATCCTTTGGACGGAAACCTCCCGTTCCCCTCGACACGCCAGACAGACGCGCCCCCGTCACCGCACCAGAGCAGTGGTCGTGCGCGTGGACCGGGTCGACCGCGTCGATGCGACGTCCGGCTCCGCCGCCATCGACACGATGCGGGCCTTGATCTTTCTGGGGGCGGATGCCGGAGATCAGCGGCCGGAACAGGAACAGGAACAGGAACGGGAACGGGAACGGGAACGGGCGGACGCCGGGCAGAAGCTCGGCGTCCGCCCGGCGGCTCACCAGTCCGTGGAGGTGATGCTGTAGCTCTGGTTGGCACCGTAGTGGCAGGTCCACAGGCGCGCGCGGGCGCCGGCCTGCTGGCTCCAGTCGGCTATCTCCAGGCACTTGTTCTGGACGTACGAGTAGTCCGTGGCGAGGACCCTGTCGCCGTTGAAGAGCTGGTTGAGGCCGTAGTGACAGTCCCACTGATTGGCCGTGGCACCGTCATTGCGCCCCCAACCACCGATCTCCAGACACTTATTGCTGTGGACGTTCACGTAGTAGTACGAGCCCTCGGGGTTGTCCGACCGCCAGAAGCGGTGCCACTTCTGGTTGGCGCCACCGGTGCAGGGCCACTGGCGGACGGCCGCGCCGTTCGCGGTGCTCCAGTCCGCGACCTCAAGGCACTGGCCGGAGTGGTCCGGGCGGATCGTGACGGTGCCGATGTAGTAGAAGGAGCCCGCGGCCTGGGCCGGTGCGGCCGAGAGGCCGAAAACGATACCGAGGGAGGCGGCAAGAACAAGCAGCCCGTGCTTGGCACGGGCGAAAACGGTGAGTTTCATGGTCCTCTGCGATCGATGAGAGAGGTCCGGCAAGCGGCCGGAAATCGATGTCCATGATCACATAGGTATGCGGCTCAACTCAGTGTCCATACAACCCACTTGAGCCGCAGGGCGTCGTAGGTTCCGACGATCCGGCAGAGCTGGTTCCCCCGCCGTGCACCGCTTCCCCGAGAGGTCCGGCTCGTTCTGGGGCTCAAGGCCCACGGCTCGACCTCCGTGGTGATGACCCTGAAGGAGGATCGGACGTTTACGCAGGTCAACCCCGTGATCGTGAGCGGTCACGGCTTCTGTGGTCACTCGGTCGGAGAATGGATCGCATGGATGATGTCGATTTCGCCGCGGGCCGTTCGTGTAGAGGGTGAATCGGGCCGAGGAAGAGCCGAGGAAGAGCGGAAGAGCGGAAGAGGGGAAGAGCCGAGGAAGAACGGAAGAGCGGCCCCCGGATGACAGGAGCGGACCATGCGGACGATCACCGCGACACTGTCGGTCACCCTCGACGGAGTGGTCCAGGGCCTTGGCCGCCCGGACGAGGACACCCGTGGGGGTTTCACCCACGGGGGCTGGGGCGGTCAGTACCACGACCGGGTGATGAGCCAGGAGATGGGCAGGAGCATGGCCAGGCCCACGGACATGCTCTTCGGGCGCCGGACCTGGGAGGACTTCATCGGTGCGTGGGCGGGGAGGACCGATGGCAACCCGTTCACCACGTACATGAACGCGGCTACGAAGTACGTCGTGTCCAGGAATCTGAAGGACGTCGACGCGTGGCAGAACTCGATCCTGCTGAGCGGGGAGGCCGTCGAGACGGTGGCCGGGCTCAAGGCCGGCGCCGGGAAGGACCTGTCGGTCATCGGCAGCGTCTCGCTCGTCCGCTCCCTGCACGCGGCCGGGCTGATCGACCGGTACCAGTTACTGATCCATCCGTTGACCCTGGGCAGCGGCACGCGTCTGTTCGAGGGGCCCGCGCCGCTGACCGAGTTCGAGCTCACCGGCTCCGTGCCCACCACCACGGGCGTGATCATCGCCCGCTACGCCCGCCGATAGAGGGAGGGACCATGCCGAGGTATCTGCTCTCGATCTACCAGCCGGACGGCCCACGGCCCGACGCCGAGACCATGGCCCGGGTCGCCGGCGACCTGCACCGGCTGAACGAGGAGCTGCGCGAGAGCGGCTCGTGGGTGTTCACCGGCGGGCTGCATCCGCCCGCCACGGCCACGGTGGTACGGGCCGACGGCATGATCACCGACGGCCCGTACGTCGAGGGCAAGGAGTACGTGGGCGGCTTCTGGGTGATCGACGCGCCCGATCTGGACGCGGCGCTCTCCTGGGGGCGCAAGGCGGCGGCCGCCACGACGTTGCCGATCGAGGTCCGGCCGTTCCAGGACGTCGAGCCCTACTGAGTGCCGTCCCGATGACACCGCAGGAGATCGCGGCCGTCTTCCGTGCCGAGTACGGCAGGGCCGTCGCCGTACTCGTACGCGGCCTCGGCGACATCGACCTGGCCGAGGACGCGGTCGCCGACGCCTTCGCGACCGCGCTGGTCAAATGGCCGGTCGACGGCGCTCCGCCCCGCCCGGCCGGCTGGATCATCACCACCGCCCGCAACCGGGCCGTCGACCACCTGCGCCGCGAAGGCGTCCGCGCGCACAAGCACGCCGAGGCCGCACGCATCAACGCCCCGGCCGAACCCGTCGAGGAGGGCGCCGTGCCGGACGACCGGCTACGGCTCGTGTTCACCTGCTGCCACCCGGCCCTGGCCCGCCCCGCCCAGGTGGCGCTCACCCTGCGCCTGCTCGGCGGGCTCACCACCGCCGAGATCGCCCACGCCTTCTTCGTCCCCGAAGCCACGATGGCGCAGCGGCTCGTACGGGCGAAGGCCAAGATCCGCGACGCGCGCATCCCCTACCGGGTGCCGTACGAGGCGGACCTGCCCGAACGCCTGGACGCGGTACTCGCCGTGCTCTACCTGATCTTCAACGAGGGGTACGTCGCCACCTCCGGCGAAGAGCTCACCCGCGGCGAGCTGTGCGTCGAGGCGATCCGCCTGGCGCGTCTGCTGGTCGAGCTGATGCCGGACGAACCGGAGGCCTCCGGACTCCTCGGCCTGGTGCTGCTGACCGAGGCACGCCGCCCCGCGCGCACCGACGCCGACGGCGCCCTGGTACGGCTCGCCGACCAGAACCGCTCCCTGTGGGACGCCGACCTCATCGCCCAGGGCAGGTCGATCGTGCGCGCCTGCCTACGCCGGAACCAACCCGGCCGCTACCAGCTGCTCGCCGCCATCAACGCCGTCCACACCGACCCGGTCACCGACTGGGGCCAGATCCTCGCCCTCTACGACCAGCTCTCACCATTCGACGACAGTCCGATGGTCGCGCTCAACCGCGCGGTCGCCTTCGCCGAGATCGAGGGGCCCTCGGCCGCACTGCGACTGCTGGACGACCTGGACCTCAGAACCCTCCACCTGTTCCACGCGATCCGCGGCGACCTCCTGACCCGCCTCGGGCGCACCGACGAGGCCCGGCAGTCCTTCGACACCGCGTCCCGACTCACCGCCAACCAGGCGGAGCGCACCTTCCTGATCGCCCGACGCGACCAGCTCGGCGGAACACCCGGGTGACCTCGCCGCGGCGGGCGAACCCCGGAGTTCCTGAGCGCGGGGCGGGGATTCCGACGCCCCGTCGACAACGGCAGGGACCGGTCGGCCGCCGGTCCGGCCACGCCCCCTGCCTGGTCCGGCCACGCTCACTGGCCGATCCAGCCACGTTCCCTGGCCGATCCAGCCACGCTTCCTAGCCAGTCCAGACATTCTCCCTGGCCCATCCAGCCACACTTCCTAGCCGATCCAGCCATGCTCCCTATGCGCGGCAGCGGTCTCTTCGTCGCCGAGCCAGTCGAGTACGAACAGCCCGCCCCCGAGCCGAAAGGTCCCCGCATCCCACTCAGCGAGCTGCTCGTCGAGCTCCTCAGCCGAGACAACTCCGTCGTCGAAGTCGGGCAGTCGCAGCGTGGGGCCGACGCGAGACAGCGCCCACTCGGGAAGCTCGCGGGGATTCACCCACCGCCTTCGCCAGAAGGGCCCTTCCCTCTGCCACCAGGTGGTGACCCTGATCACGAGCCGCCCGATCTGTTCATCACCCTCCAGGAGACGAGCAGCCGCGTGGCGGTACGGGTCGAGTCGGGCATCGGTCAGCGGCTCCGGCCTCTCATGTGTGAGCACACCCTCATTCTTGCCGCCGACACGTCACGGCCCTGCCTGCGCAGGGCGTCGCCCCGGACGACCCCGCTTGCGCGAACCGGTCCGCCGCCCGCACCGGGTCCCGAACACCTGCCGAGCCCCGCAGCAGCTCGTAACCCTCAGTGCACGCGGTGAGGCGTCCAGGCGATCACCTAGCATGCCGTGGGGCTCCGGCGCGGTCGCGGGGGCCGGGGAGAGGAAGGCGGATCGGCGGTGCAGCACACGGGGCTCTACTACCCGTACGTACACCTGCGGGACGAGGCGTGGGCGAAGGCGGCGGCGTTGTACTGGAAGCGCCTGGCCCGCGTCGTACCGGACGGTTTCCCGGTGCGGGACGAGGCAGGGGTCAAGGAGTTGAGGCAGGCGGACTTCCTGGTCGACACCGACCCCGCAGGGGCCGCTGCGGCGGTCGCACCGGCCTTCGTCGGCGTCGTCGAGGAGTACGGACAGGCCCTGCGGCGCAGCTACGCAGTCGCCGGACGCCCGTTCACCGCGCGGAGTGCGGCTGGTCCGCGTCGGATTCGGCCCGGAAGGCACCTGGCCGGTCTCTACCCGCAGGAGGTCTCCCGGGAACTGGAGTCCGCGCTGGTCGAGGCCGGACTCGCGGAACGCAGTGAGCGCGAGTGGGTGGAGGACCGGCCCATCGACTGGGTGGCGGTCGACGGGATGCTCGCGTGGGTCTACAAGTGCGCGCTGACCGAGGAACTGGCCCGCCGGACCGCGTTCGCTCCCGTCACCGACCAGGTCGAAGCCCACGCCGCCGGCGACGGCTGGTCCAGGGAGCGGATCGTCCGGGCGTTGCTCGGCGGCGACCGTGCCCCGGTCTCGAGGGAGGCCACGTCCCGGATCGCGCTGATGGCCGTGCGCTGCGTCCTGCCCGCGAACCTGGAGGACGTACCGGTCAAGAAGATCGTCAAGCTGCGGACCGACTACGCCGACGAGTTCGCGGCGTTCTCCGCCGCTGTCGAAGCGGCAGCGGCCGAGCTGCGGGAAACCGTACAGGAGGTCACCGACCCGGCCGCCTTCGAAATCCACCTGGCGGACATCTTCGACCACCGCATCGCCCAGCCACTGGAACAGCTGCGCAAGGCGATGAACGGCCTCAAGCTGGACACCGTTTCCAGCGCCCTGACCGTCAAGGCCGAAGTGACCGCTGCCGGAGCCGCCCTCGGCCTAATCGCCGGCCCCACGACGGCTGTCGGCGCCGGACTCGCCTTCGCCACCGTCGCCACCCGCCAGACAGCCGCCCGCCAGCGCGACGCCCTCGTCACCTCCTCCGCCGCGGGCTACCTCCTCCGTATCGAGAAGGAGCTGACGCCTCAGACACTTCTGGGGCGCGTGGGCCGGTCCGCGCTGCGGGCGGCCGGGCTTGGGATCTGACCTGGCTGCGGTGGGGGATCTGGCCTGAGTGGGGCGGTGCGGACCGGGTGGGGCGGTGCGGTGCGGCCCGGGTGGGGCGGTCCGGCCCGGGTGGGTCCGATGACCGCGGCAAGCCCGTCGCGCGCCGGCGGCTCGTCCCCCCACACCCAGCAGCCCCACCCCAGTGGCCGGACAGCGGACCAAGGCCGCGCGCCCACGGGAGAGGTGCTCACGAGCACCTGCGGCCAGGCGAACACCGACGGCATCAGCACCAGCCCGTGCCCGCCCGCTTGCCCAGATCGGTATCGGCAACGGTCCGCATCCGGCCTCAGCGCGGGATCACCGGCCGATCGCCGCAACGGCCCAGGGCGCGTCCGGCGGATCATCGCCTCGTACGCTCGGGTCCATGCACGCCACCCTGACTGACCACGCCCGATGCCTGTTCGGGGACGAGTACCGGCCCACGCCGCCGTGCGACCGTGAGCACACCGAGGACTCCTTCATCGAGGAGCTGACGTTCGCCGACGCCGACGCGATCCTGGCCATGCTGCGAGAACTGTGCCCGACCCTGGCCGACGGGTACCTGCCCGTGCGGATCCGTAACCTCGCGTATCGGCTCGTTCTTCTTCAGAAGCCGGATGAACCAGCGCTGATGAGGGAGGCAGCGGCCAGCCTCTATCTTCACGGGCCTGACTGGGACGACATAGCGGCCGAGCTTGAACGACGGGCCGACGCTCTGGATGCGGCGGGCTGGTGTCCTGCGCCAGCAGTTGATCGTTAGTTGTTGCGTGACTTCTGCTGCCGGTGCGTCTGTTCCTCGTCGGGGCCCGAAGCCGGAGCCGTTTCCGCTGCCCGTTGATGAGCGGACTGTGTTGGAACGGTAGGCGCGTCGGGCGACATCGGCTCAGGCTCTGGCCCTGCGCGCACGGATTGTGCTGGCGTACGCGGGGCCGGATGTGCCACCGATCGTCGCGATCGCCCGGGATGCCCGAGCGGCGAACCCGCGACTACGTCCGCAACGGCCTGACCACCCTGTTCGCCGTGTTCGACGTTGCCACCGGCGAGGTCATCAGCGCCCTGCACCGCCGGCACCGGGCGGCCGAGTTCAAGAAGTTCCTGATCCAGATCGACAAGGAGGTACCCGCGCATCTCCAGGTCCAGCTGATCGTGGACGACGACGGCACCCACAAGACCCCGGCGATCAGGACGTGGCTGGCCAAACCCCCGCGCTTCCAACTGCACTTCACCCCGACCGGCTCCTCGTGGATCAGTCAGGTCGAGCGGTGGTTCGGCTTCCCGGCCGACCAGATGATCCGCCGCGGCGCACACAAGAACGTCCAGGCGCTCGAAGCCGACATCCGCAAGTGGGTCAAGAACGGGAACGAAGGCCCCAAGCCGTTCATCCGGACCAAGACAGCCGAGGAGATCCTCGACTCCCTCGCCCGCTTCTGCCGACGGATCTCCAGTGCAGGACGACACGAGGGTCCCGTCCGCAGTGGGCCGTCCTGGGGAACGGAAATGACTGGTCCGCCAGTCCCGTCGGCCCATAGCATCCGCCCATGGTCGAGGACGTGGCAGAGACAGTGGTCGGGTGTGTTGCGGGGCAGGAGCCGGAGGACGGGGACGCGAGGTCGCCTCGGGAAGTTTGTTGGCAGGGTAGAGGCGTGGCCTTGGCGCCGCTCGACGTCGACGACGCGGAGCTGGTCCACGTCTGGCGCGCCGACCCTGTGGCCGCCCACGAGGTCGGCATGTGGCCGCGTTCCCTTTCTGCCGTGCGTGAGCGCATCGAGCGCGACCGCGACGAGCACGACCGCGACGACTTCCTTGTCCTGCTCCCCGACGGCACGCCGATCGGCCATATCGCCCTGACCGACCAGGACCTGGTCGACGGCACGGCCGAGATCATGCTGATGCTGGACCCGGGCCACCGGGGCCAGGGTCATGGCGCGGCCGCCGTGGACGCGCTGGTCGATCTCGCCTTCGGCGAACTGCCCATGCACCGCGTCCAAGCCGTCACCCACACCACCAACACCGCGGCTCTCGGCGTCCTGGCCAAGGCCGGGTTCGTCCAGGAGGGGGTGCGCCGCTCCGCCTGCCTGCACCGGGGCCGCCGGTACGACGTCTCGGTGCTGGCCCTGCTCCGGGATGAGTGGCAGGCGCTCACTCGACCCCGGTCCTGGGACCTGCCGGTCGCAGGCCAGTGACCTGAGTCAGGGACTCCTCGGTAGCTCAGTCCGTCTTGCGGTGGCGTGGCGTTCGCTGCTCTGCCCTTTGACTCCAGGGCCAGGGGCCTGGGGCCAGGGGCCTGGGGCCAGGGGCCTGGGGCCAGGGGCCTACAGGACGGATCTCTGGCGATTCTCGATCCAGTGCTGTGACCGCATGGGTTCGCCGGTGTGAGCCCTGCGGGATGATCGCCTCATGAGTGAGATCGTGTTGATGTCGGACCCGAAGGTCGCTGCCATACCCGTTGTGGAATGCGGGGAACCTCTCGTGGATGTCCGACGTGGTGGCTCGTTGCTGGTCGATACGCGCAAGCAGGATCCAGTCCATGCCTTCGCGCACCTGCGGGAAGGTGTGCTGGATCGGCTGCTCAAGGCCCAGGCGATGCTTCCTCCGGGCTTGAGACTGCTGTTCGTCGAGGGGTACCGGCCTCCTGCCCTTCAGCGGGAGTACTTCGAGGAGTACGCCGGTCAGCTGCGGGCCATCCACCGTGAGTGGTCCGCCGCGCAGATCCACGCGGCGGCGAGCCGGTATGTGTCACCTCCCGAGATCGCTCCGCACAGCGCCGGGGCAGCCGTCGATCTCACCCTGGCCGACACCGACGGGCACGAGCTGGACCTGGGCACGCGGATGAACGCGGACCCCGAGGAGAGCGAGGGCGCCTGCTACACCGACGCCAGCAACATCAGCGAGGAGGCCCGCGCCAACCGGAAACGGCTGGACACCGTGCTCACGGCTGCGGGCCTGGTGAACTACCCCACGGAGTGGTGGCACTGGTCCTTCGGGGACCGCTACTGGGCCCTGATCACGGGGAAGGCCGCGGCCCTCTACGGCCCGAAAGAGCTCGACTCGCACGGCTGACCGGCTCAGCCCTGCCGGACCGACCGGTCACACGACGGCGACGGCAGAGCGCCCGCCCCAGCGGACGCCTTTCTCGCTGCGGACCCGGGCACGTTCGCGCGGATCTTCGCGCCGATGTGGGCGGAGAGGTCATCCAGGATGACGTAGATGGGGGCGCCGTCCGGGCGCGTGGCCCGGATCGACTTCAGTGCCGCCAAGGGTGTTGCCCGTGCCCTTGCGGCGCCGGTTGACGCCCCACAGGGTGTCGTCGCCGACCGAGTGGCAGCCGTGGAAGTCGGTGGTCCCGTGGGTGCGGTGGAAGGTCGCCGGCAGCCGGTCCGGACGTCCCTCCCTGGCCCAGCAGGACCCGGCGGTCAGCCGGATACCGAGCGGCCCGAACTCGTCGAAGGCGAAGGTCCGGTCGGGCCGCTCGTTGCTCGCGCACTCGATCCGGTCCAGCTTGGCGCCGAAGTCCGGGCCGGTGGACTCCTTCCACGCCTTGGTCCGCTGGAACGTCACGCCACGGCGCACGAGCAGGCAGCGCAGGGCCTCACGCCCGATCCGTATCGGACGGGCGATGTTGCGCCGCAGGTGGCCGGCGAGCTTAAGGATCGGCCAGCGGGTGAAGGGCTTGCCGAGCGCCGAAGCCAGCAGCATCATCACCCGCCGGAACCGCACCGTACTGGTGCTGCCCCGGCGCACGATCCGTTGCAGCTTCTGCCCCTCCTGCTCGATCAGCCTGCGGACCCTGGCCGGTTGCGCCACCGCGCCTCCCGCGCTGATCGGACGTGTCGTCACATCCAACAGACCCGAGGACCACGAACACCACCCCGGTGATCGTTTGCGGTCACAGCACTAGATGGCCGGGGTGATGAGTCCCGTGTCCAGGGCCTCGTGCAGGAGGGGGAGGAGCTCCGCGGGCTTGAGGTCGATGGCGTCGAGCGCCTCGTGGGTCAAGGCGATTTCTTCGAGCAGGTATTCGCCGCGGCCCTCCTGGCTGAACTCGGGGCCGGTGCGGTCGGCGAACGACCAGGTGCTGATCGGGGCGAGGTAGAAGTGCTGGCGGTCCTCGCCGTTCTCCAGGACGTGCAGCGGACACAGGTGCTCGACCTCACCGGCGATCTCCTCCTTGATCTCGCGGCGCAGGGCGTCCTCATGGGAGGCGTCGGACGTCTCGACCTTGCCGCCTGGGGTGACCCAGTAGACGGGGACGCCCGGACGGATGCGTTTGATCAGCAGGAGGGTGCCGGAGGGAGTGGTGAGGATGGCGCGGACACGTTCGGGCATGGGGTTTCCTTCGGTGCTTGTCGGATCGGCGGAGGTGCCGGCCACTGTCGATGTCCGACGACTGGGCGGCGAGGAACGATACGGAGGGCGCGGCGAGGGACGCCATCGCGGCGGCGGCTTCCCCGGGACGGCCTCGGCGCTTCGTACCGCCCCTCTCCCCCAGCAACCCGTCGCCCCGGCAGGTGGGGAACAGCTCGCAGCCACGAGATTCGGCCCATGCCGTACATCGTTACTTCGCGCAGAGGGGTCACAGCATCCGGGAGCGATCCCCCGAGGGGCTCTATGTCGAGCGCGGGCCCCTCGGGCTCCGGGCCCGCCCGTCAGCGCGCTGTGTGCCCGTCGAGCAGCACGGGCAGTGTGCGGTGCCCGTTGGAGATGAGTGAGTCGACCGGTTCCAGTTCCGTCCCCGGCAGCAGCGCGAGGTGGGGGAAACGTTCGAACAGCGCGCGGAGGGCGGTGCGTGCCTCCAGGCGGGCCAGTGGTGCGCCGAGGCAGAAGTGTGGGCCGTGGCCGAAGGCGAGGTGGTCCTTCACCGGGCGGGTGACGTCGAAGACGTGGCCGTCCTGGCCGTAGCGCACGGGGTGGCGTCCGGCGGCGGCGTAGGACGCCAAGATCGCCTCGCCCTGGCGGATCGTCACTCCGCCCGGCAGCTCGATGTCCTGAACGGCGTAGCGCAGCGGCAGGTGCGCCACCGGGGCGTCGCGGCGCAGAGCCTCCTCGACGACGTCGTCCCAGCTCGCCTTGCCCGTCTTGACGAGGGCGAGCTGCTCGGGGTGGGTGAGCAGCAGTGCGATGGCGTTGTCGATCAGGTTGACAGTGGTCTCGTAGCCGGCCGAGATGATCAGTAGCAGGGTGTCGCGCAGTTCCTCCTCGGTGAGGGCGCTGCCGTCGGTCTCGGTGTCGCGGGCGGCGATCAGCAGGGAGGTCATGTCGTCCTTGGGCTGCTCGCGCTTGGCCGCGATCAGTTCGTCCAGCATCGCGTAGAACGCCGCCGCGTTGGCCGCGGCCTCCTCGGGGCTGAGGACGGTGGAGAAGACCCGGTCGACGTGGTGGCGGAACCGGTTGCGCAGTTCGTCGGGCAGGCCGAGCAGGTGGCCGATCACCTGGATCGGCAGCGGGTAGGCCAGGTGCTCGCGCAGGTCCACCGCTGTACCGGGCTCGTTGGCCGCGATCCGGTCGAGCAGGGCGGCGGTCAGTTCTTCGATCCGTTCGCCGAGGGCCGTGACCTGGCGGGTGGAAAACGCGGATCCGACCAGGCGGCGCAGCCGGCGGTGCTCCGCGCCGTGCGCGGTGAACATGTTGCGCGAGGTCACCCACAGGGCCAGCGGCCAGTTCGGCACCACCTCGTCGAAGGCCGGCCAGTGCTGCGGCCCGTCCTTGGAGACGCGTGGGTCCCGGGTCAGCTCCTCCAGCAGCTCCGGATCGGCCACCGCCCAGGCCTGCACACCGAGGATGTCGACAGGCGTGGCCGGGCCGCGCGCGAACAGCTCGGCGCTCTCGGCGTCCCGGCCCCGCCCGGTCGGGTCCAGCACGAGGCGCGGGCAGCCCTGAGGTTGCGCTAACTGGTCGTCCATCTGGTCGTCCACAACAACTCCTTCATGCGGGGTCGGGCTCGTACAGCATGTCCTTTCGCACCTGAGGAACGTGCCAAACCCCCGGCTCCTGCCGACGCCTCCGCCCGCTCCGACGCGGGCGCCGGATCCGACGGCCGTCGTTGTCCGCTCTCGTCCGTTGGCCGCCCTGCCTCTGTGCCGTGGATCGACCGGCCGACAGGGATCAGATCTGCCTCCATGAAGGCTTCGAAGGCGAGGCGAACGCGGAAGGCTTCGACGCGCCGCGGCGCTACAGCCTGTCCGGCGGATCTTGAGCGAGCGGTTTGTTGCGCCCACCCGCCCCGCCTGTTGCGCTGTCAGCTCCGTTCGCTAAGGTCTGCAGCCATGATCGAGAGCAAGACCGAGCCTTGGCCGGAACCTCCCCTCGCCGGCACCGAGGCCGCAGCGATCCTCGGCACCCTCGAACGTCAGCGGGCCACCCTTGCCTGGAAGTGCTCCGGCCTGGACGCCGCCGGTCTTCGCGCCACGCTCGGCACGTCCGCCATCACTTTGGGCGGCCTCCTCAAGCACCTGGCGCACGTCGAAGACAGCCACTTCGCCCGGTTGTGGCTCGGATCCCCCGTCGGTGCTCCCTGGGACGCCGTCGACTGGGACAGCAAGCCCGACTGGGACTACCGCTCCGCCGCCGAGGACACCCCCGATCAGCTGCGCGTTCTCTGGCAGGATTCGGTCGCCCGTTCACGTGCCATCGTCGACGAGGCTCTCAGCGCGGGCGGCCTGGACCAACTCGGCGCCTACACCACTCGTAGCGGCGAACGCCCCAACCTCCGCCGCATCCTCCTCGACCTCATCGAGGAGTACGCCCGCCATGCCGGTCACGCCGACCTCATCCGTGAATCCGTCGACGGGCTCACGGGCGAGGACCCGCCGAGGTGAACTGAACCATGGCGTGGAGCGTTCATCGGCCTTCGTCACGCTCACTCTGCCGAGGGCGAGTTCCTGCCGAGTAACCACGGTCGGAGCCGTAAACGGATGGCGGCGTGAACTGTATGCCGTGTCGCCGCCCGGGTGATCCGGCCGGGTGCGTGGCCGTCCGCCCTGCGGGCGGGGCACCCGGATCCGTTGGAGGACCTCGATCATCTGCGGGGCGTCGCCCCACTGGCCGGGCGTGAGGAGGACGGCCATCGGCCGGCATCCGCCCTCACCTGCGAGGTCGGCCTCGGTCCGGACGGCACACAGGATCCGGTCCCACGTGCCGTCCGCCGACCAGCGCCGACGCCGTCCGTAGATGGTCTTCCAGTTGCCGAAACGCTCGGGAAGGTCCCGCCACGGTACGCCCGGCCGCCTCCGGAATGCCGATCGACCTCGGGGAGGAGTGGACCGATCGCCTTGACCGAGTCGAGGCTCTCGCCGTCAGCAAGTAGATCTCGGCTGAGGACCGCAGCCGCCTCGCGGCGGTCCCCGAGGTCGTGGTTCTGACGCACCTGATCCTCGACCCGCCCCACCCACAGCCGCTCTCGATCCCGAAGAGCTCTAGCTGGCGACAACCGCCGAGCTGGGCCGACGATTCGCGCGGATCTACACCACCCTCGGAACCCAGGACCCCCTCTGTCGCAGGTGCTGCCTCTATCGAGATCGAGATCAAGGTCACGACGGGCCTGTCTCGGAGCCGGGTGTGAGCTTGTGACAAGATCGCGGGATGCTGCGACTCACCGATTTCATTATCGACTGCCCAGACACGATGAAGCTGGCGGCTTTCTACTCCGAGGTGACGGGCCGTCCGGTCAAGGAAGGCAGCTCCGAGGACTGGGCTGGCATCCAGTTCGGCGAGATCGAGCTGGCGTTCATCCGGGTGGACGACTACCGCGCTCCGCAGTGGCCCGACAGCGAGCACCCCAAGCAGTTCCACCTCGACTTCGAAGTGGACGAGATCACGTCCGAGCAGCGCCGCGTCCTCGACCTCGGCGCGACGCTGAAGCAGGACTTCATCGGCCCCAACGGCTACGGTTGGCAGGTCTACACCGATCCGATCGGCCACCCCTTCTGCCTGTGCCGCAACAAGGGCGTCGTCTGGACCGACCAGGGCCCGGTCTGGCCCAAGCGCGGCTAATCAGATTCCGGTGAATCGTTATTCGAGAACCGAACCGCCTTCCTTGATCGTTTGGGTGGCGTGGGACGTGGCGATCTGACGAACGAGGAGTGGGCGAGACTCTTGCCGCACCTGCCTGCCAACGGTGGGCGGGGCAGGCAGTGGCGTGACCACCGTCGTGCGCTGAATGGCATCTACTTCCGCGAGCGCACGGGCGTCCCCTGACGGGATCTGCCCGTGCGTTACGGGAAGTGGAAGACCGCCTATGAACGCCATCGCCGCTGGTCGGCGGACGGGACCTGGGACCGGATCCTGAAGGCCGTCCAGACCCATGCCGACGCGGAGAGCCGTCTGGACTGGAGCCGGGTCAGCATTGACTCAACCACCTGCCGGGCCCATCAGCACGCCGCAGGAGCAAGGAAGGCCACCCCGACCATCGGCTCAAAAAAAAGGGGCCGTCCCGGCCCGCCACCGCGCGGACGAGGCACTCGGACGATCCTGCGGTGGCCTGACGAGCAAGATTCACCGGGCCGGCGAAGGCCGTCGCCGCCCACTCGGTCTGCTCATCACTCCCGGCCAAGCCCACGACGGAAGCATGTTCGAGCAGGTCATGGCCGAGGTCCGAGTTTCACGCCGGGACGGCGGCCACCCCCACACGCGCCCGGATGCGCTGAGCGCCGATAAGGCCTACAGCTGCCGCCGCATACGGATCTACCTGCGCAGACGCCAGATCCCGCACAGCATCCCGGAGAAGAAGGACCAGGTGGGCCACCGGCTGGCCCGGGGCTCAGCGGGCGGCCGTCCACCCGCTTTCGATCGCACCGCGTACAAGCGCCGCAACGAGGTCGAACGCATGATCAACAGGCTGAAGGGCTTCCGCGCCGTGGCAACGCGCTACGACAAGCGCGCCTACGTCTTCCACGGCACCGTGGCCGTCGCCGCGATTCGTCTCTGGCTCCGCGACTGATGCGTCACCGCAGCTCAGAGCTGCGGCAGTCGGTCCGCAACTGTGGGAGAGCGTCGCTCCTCAAGCCAGAAGAGATAGACGCGGAGGTGCGATGCCAGCTCGCCGTCGAGGTATGCGGCGTACTTCAGCGCAGCGGCGGCCACACCTTGCCCTGCCTTCGCGTCGTCGGCCTCCCAGTCGGCTCGCCGGTTCGCCAGATACTCCCTGATCCGCCCTCGGTCGCGCCACCATTCCCGGACCGCTGCCGGCGTCCAGTGAGTATCGCCATCGCAACCGTAGCCGGAGAATGCCTCGGCCTCCGCGGCGTCGACCAGCTGCTGAAGCTCCTCCGGCGTCCGGGGCTGTCGGTACACGTACTCGTTGAAGTAGTCGGCCTCGTAGAGCACGAGCCCAGGCGCGTGAATACGGCCCGTGCCGCAGTTGTCGGTCTCCGCTCCATAGAACGGTCCGGGCACATTGAGCCACTTCCGATCCGACCACTGCCCGAGGAAGGCCCCTCGCGGGTCGTCGAGCAGCGGCACCGGATCGAAGTAGTCGTCCACGACAGAAGATTAGCCATGTCCTGAACGATTCACCGGGCACGGCCTAATCAGATTCCGGTCATGGAGAAGAGCGGCATCACGGTCCAGCTCACCCCCGACGGAGCCCTTGTCCTCTCGGACTGGCTGGAGCGAGTACAGATGACAGATCTGAGCCGCCTGGTCGACGATCCGGCCGCCTGGGCCCGATCCACAAGATCGCGGGAACACTGGACAAAGCGCTCCCTGGAATCTTCGCCGCCGACTACGCCGACCGTCTGGAAGCTGCCCGGCACCGTCTCCGGACGGCCACGGGCAGCCTTGCCGAAGAACGAGACGGCACGGCTGAGCTGCCCTTGCCCACCACCAGCGCGCTTCCGTGAAAGCCATGTCGTTTGAGAACGTCGGCCCTCGCCGTTCTCAAACGACATGGCAAACCCGACGGGTCAGCGGCCCACGATCTGTCAGCTGCACTGCGACAGGACACGGACCGGTTGGAACGTAGGAGTGGATGGATGGAGGGATGGATGGGCGTGGCTGCGGAGCGGGAGTGCTGGGAGCTGCGGGCCCGCGAAGGCCCCGTCTGCCTGACGGGCGACCTTGCGCGCTTCGACCGGAACCGCCGTGGTTGCTCATTGATCGCCAGTGGGAAGTGGACAGTCCGGTACCCGGCTACTTGGGCCTCTCGGTTGCCGTGGCGCTGGCGCAGACGGGACGGGTGCGGGCGGCGTAGGAGCGGGCGGCCACGATGAGGCCGATGCCCAGGCCTGCGAACGCCAGGCCGCCGAACTCGGCAAACCAGGTGATCCCCGAGCTGGTGGTGAACGGCGGGTCCGGCTTGGCCCTGGGCAGCACACCGGCACCCATGAGCGGGGCCATGATGAGGAGGACGGTCCCGTACATCGCCAGCGGGATGCCGGTCAGCCAGGCCGGGATCAAGGGCAGCAGGCGCGGGACCCGTCGTCCGGACAAGAACAGCGTCCAGCGGGGGAACACCTGCCCCCACACGTACAGCAGCCCCATCAGCAGGAAGATCCCGACCGCCGCTGCCAGCACGGTCACATCGATCCCCGCCGACGCGGTCGCCTTCGCCGGCCCCGACGCGCCGACGACCGCCATCCTCCGCCAGTCATCGCCCGCGACACCGAGCGCGTCGCCGCCCAGCGTCCAGATGGTCTTGGTCCCCGCCCACGGCAGGAGTCCGCACATGAGCAGGTACACCGCGACACGGGTCCGCCTCGGGGCCCGGGAGGCGGCCGGGTGGGCAAGCGGGCCGTCTGCCGCGCCGGCGTGCGGCCGCCCGCATCGCGGGCAGTCGCCGCGCAGCCGTCGGCGGTACGACAAGCCGACGAGGAACAGGAGGGCGGCGCCGGCCGTGTTCAGCAGCACCTGGGCCAGCCCGGTGGCGCTCTCGACCCCCGAGAGCGTCGCAATCGTCACGAAATAGATCGGCAGCCCGTTCATTCCCACGACGAACACCGGGAGCGCCACGATCAGCACCGTCGCCACCGCGACCCGGCCGAACTTGCCGATAGTTCGAGTACCGGCCAGGCAGGCACCGCCTGCCAGGAGCGCGAGAGCCGCCAGGAAGAGCTGGACCCCCGGCACGTACGCGGAGTCCTCCTTCCATTGCACGGCGGTCCCCGTCACCGCCCAGGCGACCTCGACAGCTGCGTACAACACGCCCCAGGACGCGGCTGCCACGGGCGCCCACACGGGCCACCTTCTCCACCACAACATCCGCCCCGGGCTTGCGGTCAGCGGCTGAGCAACGCCGCCGGCTTCCGAGTTCGCAGGAACAACCACCGTGACCCCCGTATATCCGGACTGCCGACGCTCCAAGATTCCGCGTCACCCGCGCTGATCACATCCGTCCCGCGGATCATCCGGCTTCCCCCGCGCGGGGGAGGCCGGATCGTGAGTGCCGGGCCGGCGGGAGGATTACGGTGCGGTGCGCCGACCGGCGGCCACTGACCGCTGACCGCCGACCGCCGACCGCCGACCGCCGACCGCCGACGTAACGATCGGGGCGCTTGCCGGTCGGACGGGAGTCTCGATTGGGTGATTGCGAGCAGTGGGCACATGGAGGCAGGGCCTCCTGCACAGTTCGGGGGTGGTCGAAGTCCTACCGAGCAACAGAGAGGCCTGTTGTCTCAAGTCTGTCGCGCTGTGGGGTCGGTGGTAGTTTTAGTGGATGTTCCAAACGCCGAAAGCATCGCGGCGTTGGCCTTCGGAGAGCCGACTGCGGGCGTAGAGGAACTCTTCGGCGATGATCCGGTTGTAGCGTTCCACCTTGCCGTTGTGGCGAGGCGTGTACGGCGTGATGCGCTGGTGACGCGCGCCGAGCAGGGCCCGGGCGAACGCGTCGGCGCGGTAGCAGGCGCCGTTGTCCGTGACGATGCGTTCGATGTGGGTGATGCCGTGGGCCGCGAGCCAGGCTCGGGCCCGGTGCAGGAATGCGATGGCGGTGACGGCCTTCTCGTCGGGCAAGGCTTCGGCGTAGGCGAGCCGGCTGTATCCGTCGACGGCGGAGTGCAGGTAGATGTAGCCGCCCCGCGCACCCTTTGCCTTGCGTCGTTCGACGGTCTTGGCCTGGTGGCTTTCGCGTCCGTGGACTCGCCAGCCACCACCGTCCGGGATGCGGCCGACCTTCTTCACGTCGATGTGGACCATGTGTCCCGGACGGCGGGCAGCGATCTTCCGGGGTTCCCGGTTCGTGTCGCCGCTGGGGTCGATGAACCGACGCCGGTTCAGGCCGAGGGACTGCAGATGCCGCGATACCGTGCGGCGACTGAGCGAGATTCCCTCGGCCTGGAGCTCAAAGGCGATCCGGGACGCGGACCACTTCTCGGTACGGCGGAGAGTCTCGATCCTGGCCACGACGTCAGAACTCGTCGCCGTCGGCTGGTGCCGGGGTACTGAAGACCGGTCGAGCAGGCCGAGTTCACCGTGCTTTCGGTAGCGGTTGACCCATTTCGAAGCGCAGGCACGGGAGATTCCCGTCTCGGCCGCTACGTGGGCGATCGGGCGGTGCTGGCAACGCTGCACGAGTCGCAGCCGCCCCTCGGGGGACAGCGGAGCATTGCGGTGAAGCACGGGCGTTCCTATCGCCAGGGATCAAGGGCGAGCTTGCCCCGGGTCTGGCCCGCTTCGAGTTGCTCCAGCACCTTGGCCCCCTCGGCCAGGGGGTGAACCTGCGGAGTGCCGGGCGGGTACACGCCGTGGGCGATGAGCGCCTCGATCTCGACGAGCAACGCCTGGTAGAGGGACGGGGCCGCGACCGCCAGCGCACCGATGTGCAGCCCCTTGACCTGGACCTGGTGGGTGAAGACCAGATCGTGCGTGGTCAGGGTGGCATCGCCGGATGCCGCGCCGAACACGACGATGCGTCCGGTGAAGGGGTTGGTGACCGACAGGCTGGTCTTGAACGTGGCCTGTCCCACTGATTCCAGGACCAGGTCGACCCCGCCGGTCAGGCGAATGATCTCCTGCGCCAGGTCGGGGCGTCGGCTGTCCAGGACTTCGTCGGCACCGAGTGCCTTGACGGTGTGGTGCTTCGCGGGTGACGCCGTGGCGATCACCCGCGCACCGTAGTGGCGGGCGAGGCGGACGGCGGCCTGACCCACGCCTCCGGCCGCGGCATGTACGAGGACTACCTCGCCCGTCTTGATCTCGCCCAGGGTCTTCAGTGCTGCCAAGGCGGTGGCCCAGTTCAGCACCAGGCCGAGGGCTTCGGCGTCGCTCCAGCCGGACGGCACGGGCAGTACACCCGCGGCCGGAATCGTCATGTACTGCGCGAAGGCGCCCGGGCCGGCTCCGACCACGTGGGTGCCGAGCTGAAGCGGACTGTCGACGTCCGGGCCGACCTCCACGATCTCGCCGGCGGCCTCGAAGCCCGCCACATAGGGTGCCTGCGGTCCACCTCCGTACGTTCCATGGGTCTGCATCACGTCAGCGAAGTTGACCCCGGCGGCTCCGACGCGGATCAGGTACTCGCCAGGTCCCGGGGTGGGCCGAGGGTGATCGCTGGTGAGGGTCAGATCCTTCGGTCCCCGGTGCGATCGCTGGACCAGTGCTCGTACCGTCTGCTCGGCAGTGTGCTGCTCGTTGAACTCCATGCACCGAACGTAGAAAGCTGACACTTGCGTCAAGGTCAAGTGATGTTCAGAGATCGGTGCGGCGGGCCTCGCGGAGGTAGGCGTCGAGTGCTGCCTGCTGATCGCTGAGAACGGCTATACGGGCGGCGAGCCGATCGCGATGGCTCTGTACCTCGTTCAGGAACTCCGCGCCCACAGCGTCGGCTGCGGCACGGGATCCGTCGGTGAGGCTGGGGAGGACATCCCTGATCAACCGCACGGGCAGCCCGGACTCCAGCAGCGAGCGGATGACGAGCACCCGGTCGATCGTGGACTGACAGTAGTCGCGGAACCCATTGCTGAAGCGGCCAGGGACGATCAAGCCCTCATCCTCGTAGTGCCGCAACGATCTCGCACTCACACCGCTGACTCTAGAAGCTTCGCCGATCTTCATACCTGCAGCCAACGTCCAGGAGCACCCCGATCTTCCAGCCCGCGCTACGACGAAGCGAAGAACTGCCCAGGCGTCAACAACCTCATGTCCCGCAACATCTAGTTCTCAGAAGTCATCTCAAACGGGGTCAGTGGGCTGTAGGCCGTGACGGGAAGCATGGAGCGTCTGGTGTCGGACGTGCCGTGGGAGCAGTTCCCTTTGGCTTCCTTCGCGGCCCGTGTCCTCACTCTGCTCTAGAAGTACTTCATCAGTGTCTCGAAGCCCACCGCGGTGCAGTACTCCGACACTCGTTTCTCCGCGTCCTGGTCGTCGTGCGAGACCGCCTGGGAGGTGTCGTACAGGATGTGACTGCCCGCGTGGTCGAGGTGTTCGCGGTAGATGACCTTCGCTGCGGACATCACCGCCGCAGCGGTGAGCCCAGGCTCATTGTCGTAGCCCTTCTCGGGTGGGTCGTGGGTAAGCCGCTACCAAGCCGACAGGTCCCAGCAGTAGTCCTTTCGCCAGGACGCGACCCGCTCCGGATCGGGCTGCTGCTCGCCGCAGGCCGAGAGGACCCCTGTCAGGAGCACGGCCAATGAGGCCGACGCCTTGTGCCTATTCGTTTTCCTCATACGCAGCGCTCCCATTAGTCGGGCGGGGGCAGAAACACACTCGGTCAGGGGTCAACAAGGCACTCTCCAGCGGCGATTCAGCCCTGCCGGCCGGCCACGAAGGCGATCATTGCCCACGCACATATGCCGGCAAGGACTACGGCCGCCGCCGGCCCGGTCCAGCGATACACGTCTTCGCCGAGGTGGGCGAGCCCGGCGGCAAGCCCCTCGCCCGGCGTGTTGTAGTCCGCGTCGTTGTTCCGGCCCTTGCACTGGTGGCCGGAGGAGAAGAGCCAGCCGATGCCGCGAAGGATCGCGAGAATGACGAGAAGAACCATCCCCGTAATGATCGGCGGTAACAGGGTCCGGCCTGGCGCATGTGAGTAGGCGTCCACACCGCCACGGTTTCACTCCCAGCGCTTCGTGCACCTGAGTACGCGTACTCAGAAGGCATCACACCTTGTGAGCCTGCGGTAGCAGATGAGGATGCAGGCGGTGTTGGTGAAGGCGAGGGAGTGGTCGGCCTTGTTGTGTTCATGATGCCGGTGGAGGTGCCGGCAGCCGATGAGCCGGTGAGCCGGGCGATGGTGGTGCGTTCGATGGTTTAGCGGTGACGGCCCAGCCGCTGTGAGGACTCGACGTCCTTACGGGCGATGCGGTGGGTGATACCGCGCTGGCGTCGCCCTTGCCGCAGATGGGAGTGGTCGTAGCCTTTGTCGGCGTGGGGCTTGCCCGGCTTGCGCCGACGGGGCCCGTGGCGGGAGCGGGTCGGTGGTATGTCCTTCACCAGTGGGAGTCAGGGGCTGGCTGTCGTGCGGGGGCGCCGCCGAGATCCTGGCAGAGGTGGGCAGACCGGTCCGCTCGGTGATCAGGTCGATCTTCGAGCCGTACGCGCTCCGGTCGGCAGGATTCGGACCTGCCAGATTCCCTTCTCCCATCGCCCGCATATTCACCGAGTCGATCACGTGGCGAAACCAGTCCAGCTCGCCTCGGGATCCTGGCTCATCGAGGACCAGGTGGTGGAGCTTGGCCCGTACTCGGGCCTTCGTCCACTCGGCGAAACGAGGGTGGGCCATCGCTCTCGGCAGTCCGAACGATGCGGCCGGCAACTGCTACTGCGGGCGGCCCGAGGTGTCCGCTCTCAAGCCGTCTTGGCCTGGGAGTCAGGTCCCCGTTGCTGTGGTGTCATCGCGTTGCCGCGGGCCTTGGTGGGGCTGGCTGGCTGGCCGACCGGGCGAGCGGGGAGGGGCGGCCCTTGCTGGTGGGCTCTTGCTGGTGAGCCTTTGCCGGTGGGCCCCGGACCGGGTTCCAGCCCGTTGCGGGATCCGTCGGGATGCTTCGGGATACGTCGTACGGATATCCGCGACGTGCCTGGTGGCGAGTGCCCTGGTGTGAGCCGGCATTCAGGCCTGGGTGAACATGTGTCCCATGAACAGTGAGTCAGAGCTTGAGGTGACCGGTGACCGTATCAAGGTGTGGTTCCGGTTCGTGCCTCGTGAAGGGTGGTTGCCGCAGGACACCGAGGGCTTGTGGGCGACCAGGCTCAGCGAGGACACGGCTCGTGTGGACAACGTCCCGTTCCTTCAGGACGGGGTCGCGCAGGGGGACGTCGTCCGGTTCCGGACGGATGAGGAGGGGCTGCACTGGGCCAAGGGTCGGGTGAGGGCCTCAGGGAACTGCACGATCCGTGTGCTGCCGAGTCCGTCCGGCCCGTTGGGCCGAAGCCCCCAGGCGGTCCACCAGCGTCTCGCGGGTTTTCAGCTGGGCGGCGAGGTGTTCAGCGACGAGTTCCCGATGGTGGCGTTCGACGTGCCGGCCGGTACGGACTTCGGCGCGCTCAAGGAGTTCCTGGCTCGTGGGGAGGACGAAGGCTGGTGGCATTTTGAGGTCGGCAGCGACACCGAGGCGTTCTGGAACGCCTGACGAGCTCGTGGGTGGTGGGTGGTGGGTGGTGGGCGATGAGACGTCGGAAGGCGTAGGTCGGCCCATGGTCACCGTTGCCGGCTGGCCCCCGGGTCATGGTCTGCTGGGCCGTGTGTCGATCGCAGTGAGCACTGGACAGGCCCGGGGCTCGCTCCCGTTCGAGCCGGTGTTGGAGGAGGTCCGCGTCCCCCGCCCTTGGCTGGGGTGGCCACGCGTCCGTCCCGATCACGTGCGGGCCGACAAGGCGTACGCCTCCCGCAAGAACCGCGCCTGTGTTTGCCTGCGCCGCCGGGGGATTCGCTGCACCATCTCCGACAAGGCCGACCAGGGACGCAACCGTCAGAAGCTCGGCTCCCGCGGCGGTCGGCCGCCGCGCTTCGACCTGGTCGACAAACCCGTCCCCGCCCAGTCACGTCAGCCAACCTAAGGGTTGTCCCGTAACCATCCGCGCCACCGCCTAGGACCTCGGCGCCCTCCTGAAGTGGGGGCCAAGGATCAGGCTGGGAAGACTGGGACTAGATTCCTTGGCATGTCTTCGCACCTCAGTCATGGCGCTTCGGGAGCCCTGCGACGCTTCGCCGGATGGATTGCCCGAGGGTCGGTAGGCCATCCGATGCTGGACGGGATCGATTACTGGGAAGAGCTACGCGAGTCGCCCTCCCAGATGGAGATCTGCGTCGCAATCTTCGCCAACGTCCTCGAACTGGACGAGCAGGGTGAACCGGTCAATGAGAAGTACGCGGAGCGCCGGGCTGCCACCTATCTCTACACATACTGCACCGGGAAGTTGCCCCCTGGGGAGCCGGCCATCGAGTCCTGGGAGTGCAGGCTTTATTGACCGTCACCGTGCGACGCCGTTCGGGTACGGCCGGCGCCACCCGTGACCCCGCTCCCATGGTTGGGCTATCCGGTGAGGGCCAGGTTGTGCAGGCGGGCGATGCCATGCATCGCGTGTTGCACTCCATCGCCTCTCAGGCGGCAGTCGCGCAGGATCTTCCAGGTCTTCATCCGGGCGAAGGTGTGCTCGACGCGGGCACGAACCTGCTTGTGGGGCCTGTTGTGTGCCTGTTTCCAGTCGGGCAGATCTCTCCCTTGCGGCGGCGGTGCGGCATGACGAGCCCGGTACCCGGTAGCCGCCATCGGCGATGGTCATCGTGTTACCGACAGCGGCCTTCGCGCCAGACTCCGCCCAGGCCCGGCAGTCGTTGCGATTGCCCGGCAACGGTCGGCCGACCACCACGACCAGGCGGGTGTCGGCATCGATGACCACCTGATGATTGGTGGAGTAGCCATAGTCCTTCGACTGCTCGGCCACCTTGTGGCCCCGGGTGGGTACCAGGGTGCCGTCCACGATCAGCACCGCGTCCCTGCCGAAGGCGCGAGGGCTCAGACCGGTGAACGGGGCAATCCAGGACGGCTCGGACGCCGTGATCATGCCTGACACGGTCGAGATCATCGCAAAGCGCGATCACTTACGGGACAGCCCTTAGAGCACAGAGCACTTGCGACACACGCCCTAGGTTCTGTCGTCAAATGTCACGCCCACATCAGCAGTGAGGCGAGGGCGACGGCTGCCTCGTAGGACTGGGCGGTCTTGTCGTACCGGGTGGCGATGCCACGCCACTGCTTCAAGCGATTGAAGCACCGTTCCACGACGTTGCGGTGCTTGTATGCCTCGCGGTCGAAGGCCGGCGGGCGGCCTCCACGGCTGCCCTGCCGGGCCCGGTTGCGGATCTGATCGGCCCGCTCGGGAATCGTGTGCGGATGCCCCGGCGGCGGAGCCAGGTGCGGATCGCCTTCGAGCTGTAGCCCTTGTCACCCAGGACGTGATCGGGCCGGATACGGGGCCGCCCCGGTCCGGTCCGGGGCACCCGGATCGCCTCCATCACGGCGGTGAACCGGGTGCAGTCGTTGGTGTTGCCGCCCGTGACGACGAAGCCCAGCGGACGACCCCGGCCGTCGCAGGCCAGGTGGATCTTGCTGGTCAGACCGCCTCGGGACCGGCCGAGGGCCGGGTCACGGAGCCCCCTTTTCGGGCCCCCGCCGCATGCTGATGGGCCCGAACCACCGTGGAATCGACCGACACCAGCCACTCGATGTCCCCGCCGCGTCCGCCCTCGCCTGCGCCGCCCGCAGCATCCGGTCGAACGTCCCGTCCGCCGCCCACCTGCGGAAACGCGTATGCAGCGTGGCCCACGGCCCATAACGCTCGGGCACGTCCCGCCAGGCCGTGCCGGTGCGGAACTTCCACACGATCCCGTTCAGGACCCTGCGGTCGTCCAGCCGCTTCCGCCCCCGCAACGACTCGGGCAACAACGGCCGGACGAACTCCCACTCGGCATCGGACAGCTCATGACGACGTATCACGACACCATGATCCACCAGCAGTGATCATTTGAAGACACCGCCTAGGAGAGCACCCATCGAGGCGGGTGGCCGGGGGCTGCCGGGCAGGTGAAGACGTGCAGGTCCCGGTCCCGGCCGAAGCGGAGCCGGGTGGGTCTGCCGATGGTCTGGCCGCTCAGGGCCGAGGCCTTTCCCTCCAGAGACGGGTCGCGGTCTTCCAGCGGCACCCAGCTGTGCGAGCTCGCGTCCCTCTCGTAACCGTCGGCGGTCAGCAGCAGCCGCATCGGGGTCGCGCAGGTTTCGCAGCGGATGGTCATCGGACCCGTCGACGCCCAGCTGGGAAAGCCGCCGACCCGCCAGCCGGGCGGGATCGACAGATCTCCCTGGTAGCTGAGGGCGTCGGGGCCGTGTTCCGCCGCCTGGTCGTCCTCCCAGGCGTCGATGAGGTCGATCAGTGGGGCGGGCAGCGTGTCGTCCTCCGCCCAGGGATAGGTGTCCACCTCTTCGGGATGCAGAACGCACGGTTCGGGGAGTTCGTCCTCCCAGCGCAGCATGGGCACTTCGGGCGGAGCGGCGAGGAACCGTCCCGCGCGCTCGGTCTCCGCGGCCTGCCGCCACCGCAGGAGATAGCGGCGCTCCAGGTGCGGGCCATGGGTGAGCGGGCAGCGGAAGAGCTGCACGAGGTCCGCGCCGTCGGGCCCGGCCGCCAGGCCCGGCACGTCCCGCCGGAAGAACTGGCCGAGCCCCACGAACGGCACCGGCCCCTCTTCCCCGGGAGCACCGGCACCGGTCCACGGCCGGCTCCGCGGCCATACGCCCGCTGCCCGCGCACTGCGGATCTCGGCCGGTGCGTACCCCTCGGTCTCGGGCCGGTGCGCCTCGTGACAGACCGGCCACGCCTCATCACTCGGCCACAGCATCGGCCCGCCGACATGGCTGTCCCCCATGCCGGGCCGCCCCGGCCTCGGATGCAGGCGGGTCGTCCTGCCCCGGTAGGAGGCTAGTTCCGGGAACAGGGCCTCCACGGATACCGGCCTGGCCGGCGTGGTCCTGGTCATGCGCAGACCGTACGTGCCCGGGAAGACGCCACGCGAACGGATTCCGCTGTCCCAGGTAGCACCCTATGGTCCGCCCATGAACGTTCCCGCAGCCATTCCGATCAGACACGAACCCGACCACCGCACGAGCACCATCGGGCGATGGCAGGGCGGCCAGTTCTTCGCGTCTGTCACGGCGGCTTTCCCGGAAGGCTGGAGCGGTGACGACTGGCAGTCCCAGAAGCGCTGGTGCGCCGTGCTCCATCGGTTCGACCAGGCCGGTAAGTATCTGGACTCGCGCATCCAGTTCACCGGGACCACGGCGGACGGCGAGGAAAAGGCGATCACAGCAGCACGGCAACTGCTCGATGAGTGGCTGGGTGCCCTGCCGGAGCGGCAGTACCAGGACATCACGATCACCCGCTTCGAGGTCCGGTTCGAGGGCGCCCTGTTCGGTCTGATCCTGGAGGAAGCCGACGACGAAGAGGGCGCCGATGGCGTGTCGATGGAGTTCTATCCGGACGGGCTCGGTTTCCAGGCGCCTTGGGACGGTTACTACGACACCTGAGCCGGTCAGATGAGGAGAGCCCGAGGGCTCTTCCTGGTGGCTGCTCGGCCTCGGGCGAGCCGGAGAACCATCACTCCGGTCTTTACCCAGTGGATCATCGTCCCCGAGCTCGCGGCCGAGGACCTGGGCAGTGCGGTCGACCATGCGGTCGCCGAAGCCCTGCTCCGCCCAGGTCTTCTGAACGCTCGGGTGGTCGAACCGGCTCCGTAACAGCGGGCGACGGGCACCGTCTCGCTCTTGGACCTGGGCGGCGACGACATGCACGGCCAGGAGCAGACCGAGAGTGTCGGTGACGATGAACCGCCTGCGGCCCTTGACCTTCTTGCCCGCGTCGAAGCCCCTGGCCGCAGCCGGGACTGTGCCTGCGCTGCGGACGGACCGGGAGTCGATGACCGCGGTCCCCTGTCGTCTGGACGGCGAGTGCCAGCCGTTGCGCCACGGCTTACCCGCACGCCTGTTGACGCCGACAGCCTCCGCCGCGTTCGAGCTTCTTCGACATTGCCGCTCCAGAAAGGCACACGGCCCCCGGGCCCTGCTCCACGGCCCGCTTGTCCGGGCGCTGGAAGGCTGGAAGGACAGCCCCACCGCCCCTCCGCGGGGCCTCCTGCGCCGACGGCGACAGATGCCGCGCGTCCCCCTCACCCCCCCCGCCAGATCACTCACGTCCCACCAACGACCCAGAATCCAAACCTTTTCTGATCAATAGTGATTCATTCGCAGCTACACCGGCGGTTTCTTCGGCCCCGGCACCAAGTTCGGGCCCGAGGGCTACCAGTCGTCGTTCACCTACGAAAACGCCGTCACCGTCATCGCCCTGACGAAGGGCGCCCGTCGTGACCTGACCCGCGCGGTGCGGCTGGGCAACAGCCTGCTGTACGCCCAGGACCACGACCCCGAGAACGACGGCCGCATCCGGGCTTCGTACCCGCCCCATCCGTTCGTCACCACGCTCGGCCGCGACTACCCGGCCGGCACGCCCTACATCGGCGGCTGGTCGGTCTACACCGGGAACATGGCCTGGGCGGGCATGGCGTTCTGCCATCTCTACAAGGCGACCGGCGACGGCAGGTACCTCGACGGCGCACTGCGGGCCGCCCATTGGATCCAGACTAACTCGGCCGACGACCGGGAAGCGGGCGGGTACATCGGCGGATACGCCGACACCTTCACCGCCGAGGACGGCAGCGGCACGGTCAAGCGGACCTGGAAGGCCACCGAGCACAACATCGACGTCGGCGCGTTCTTCTCCATGCTGAACCAGCTCACCGGTGACCAGGTGTGGAAAGCCCGGTCGGACGACGCGTTCGCCTTCGTCAAGACGATGCGGAGTGCCGACCACAACCACCTGTGGACCGGCACCGGCCTTGACGGCGTCACCACCAACGAGGACGCCGTGCCCGAGGGCGTCCGGACCTGGAGCTACCTGGCCACCCTCGACCCCGGCACCAACGAAAAGCTCTTCAAGGGCGTCAGCTTCGGCGCCATGGACACCACCAAGGTCTGATTCGAAGGCACCGCCCACCTCCTGGCCGCCTACCACGTCCGCAACAAGACCGGCGACGCCGCCAGCGCCGCCGTCCTCCAGAAGACCCTGGAAAACGCCCAGACCTCGGCCCCCCACAACGACGGCCGGGCGATCGTCGCCGCCTCCGACGACGGCCTCGACACCGGCCAAGGGCGACCTCTACTACGCCTCCCGCCACACCGGCGCCACCGCCTGGTACCTCCTGGCCGGCGTCGGAGCCAATCCCTTCCGCCTCTGACCCCCTGGTAGTCAGGCGTCGCCATCACGTTGCCCGGGGCCTCGTCGGTCATCCACCCTGCCGCAGTCGATCCGCCCCATGCATTCGTGGGGCGGGTCACCGAGTCCATCGTCCCCACGAGGGCGACGAGGGCGACAGGGCCGACGAGGGCGACGGGGCCGACGAGGGCGACAGGGCCGATGGGGCTGACGGGGCTGACGGGGCCGATGGGGCTGACGGGGCCCGCGACCGCCGGAAGCTCGGCGCCTGCGGCGGCCGGCTGCCGCGCTCCGCCCCGGTCGACCACCGCGAGCGCCATGCGGTCGAGCGGGGATCAACCGCCTCAGGAGGACTCGCGCTGTCGCCACGCACTACGGCAAGCTCGCGGTCCGCTACGAGGCAACTGTGCTGGTCGCAGAGATCAACGCATGGCTATGACCCCGTCTCGCGCGTCATCTCGTAGGTGTTCCCGATGTCGGGATCGCCGTAGAAGAAGAACAGCTTCAACTCGTCGCGCTGATCGCGGTCCACGTAGAAGGACCACGCGTATGCCGATGGGGGTTCTTCAGGAGCCGCGGTGTCAGTACCCGCCGCGGGGGAACGGCTCTCCACCCGGGTCCGAGCCGTCAACGCGAGTCGCACGACCTGTCCGCCGCTGCCGTCGGTCAGTTGCCAGGTTCCCCTTCCGGAGAGGCGCCAGCCGTCCTCGAAGTCGAAGTCCTGCCCGTCCAGCTTCTCGAAAAGAGCCGTTCCGTCCTTGCGAAGCACCACGCGAGTCCCCTCGACGTTTTCCCAGCCCCCGGCGACTTCGGCCGCCGTGGCGTCGTGGAGCCCTGTTCCCTCGTAGTACTGATAAGGGCCGGCACACGCCGTCAGGACGGCCAGAACCACCATCAAGCCCCCGGCGCTCCCCACGCACGCAGCCTGCTTCCGCCCGCCACCTGGACCTCCCGCCCTCAGCCCGTACCGGCCAACCGATAGGGGTGGGCCGTGGAGCGATACCTTGCCAGACTCTTTGAACGCGTTCAACTCTGCGGCTGGAGGGATGGCGCGTACCATCCTCGGCTCATGTGTCCGGCGTTGTTCGCAGCCGTCGATGAGCATCTCGAACAGCGCTTTCGGTGCATGGCCTGGAGGCTTGCCCTGCTCCCGCACCAACCATTCTCGTCACAGCCATCGGTTGATGGCTGTGACGAGAATGGTTGCTCCGTAGAGCTCGTAACACGATCACGGTGAGACACGGTCTACCCTTGCTGGGATGACGTCCCTCGCTGTTACTGCTTCTTCGCACTCATCGGCGTCTGCCGCCATCGTCTACGCGGCGCTCCTGGATGCAGAATCCTGGCCGCTGTGGTCCCCCTATGTTGACGTCGAGTGGGATGTGCCTGCGGGAGTCGACCGACCGGCACGTGTGGGCGACCTGCGCACCATCCGTTCCCGCGCTGGACGTATGTGCTGCCGCGAGCGCGTCGTCGAGATGATTCCCGACCAGCGGTTCAGCTACGAACAGTCCGCAGGGCTGTTCACATCTCATCGAGGGTCTGTGGACCTGGCACGAGCGCCTCATGGCGGCACCAACATCACCTGGTCAGCGACCTACCGGCACACCCTTCCCCTCTTGGACATGCTCAGGAGAAAGCGTCTGCAAGTTTGGGTGCACGATCTCGCGTCATACGCCAGCTCAATCGTGAGTCGTAACTCCTAGAACTACAGAACAAGTCACGATTCGATCTTCTTGAGACGCCTCCAGCGGATGAGGCTGCAGGCGAGGGAGACGAAGGCGTCGTGGAGTTCGGTTCGTCGTTTCCAGCGGACGGCCAAGCGGTTGAACTGGTGGAGCAAGGCGAGGGTCTGCTCGACAACGTAGCGGAGCTTGCCCAGGCCCTTGATGTTGGGGGCGCCTCTGCGGGAGATCACCGGCAGGATCCGGCGCTTGCGTGGTTCGCGGCGGTGGGGGCGGAGTCGTAGCCCTTGTCGCCGAGCAGGGCCCGGGGGCGCCGTCGGGGCCGACCGGGGCGTCCGGCGACGGTCAGGATGCCGTCGATCAGGGCGAGGGGCTGGGTGATGTCGTCGACGTCGGCCGCGGTGGTGATGACCTTGAGCGGGGTGCCGCGTCCGTCACAGAGCGGGTGGTGTTTGCTGCCCGCCTTCCGCCGGTCGACCGGCGTCGGACCGGCGTCGGCTCTCCCTTTTCCGCCCGGACTTGTGAGCCGTCGGAGCATGCCCTGGACCAGTCCAGCTCGCCGGCCGCGTTCAGCTTGAGAGGGTTGATCCCGCACTCGACCGCGTGGCGCTCGCGGTAGTCGGCGGCTTGTGTTTGATCGGCCGGTTGACGACGAGATCATCCGTGTCTGCATCGCCGGCGATGGGCCGATGCCGGCCGGGTTGTCGGCGCCGTGGCAACGGCGACCGGGGAGCAGTGGGTTCGGGCCGATCCTCGGTGGACGGGACTCACCGCGGTGAGGATGGACAGGAAGCCGGTGATGGTCACCGCGTAGATCTACGGTGACGTCGAATGTGTTCAGCTGGTCCGAAGGATGGTGCGGCAGGACTTGTCCGGGCGATGACGGTCCGAGTTAGCTGGCGACGCCCGGCCGAGGAGTACGGTCGGCCATGGAATCCGCCCCTGCGCTCGGGCCGCGTATCCGGCCCATGAGCCGCGGGCTGCACAGCCGGACGTTGGCCCAACCCGCCTTCGCCCGGGGGGATTCCCTGGTTCCGGGGTGGGGCTGACCATACCCCCGGCCGGGGGACCGTCGGATGTCCCGGTGATCAACGGATCCGTAGCGTCGTTGTCATGACCGACACCTTGACCCACACCACGACCCGCACCCGCTCCCGCGCCCGGCAGGCCATGCGGCGCAGGCGAGTGCGCCAGTCCCTGGCCGCCGCGACCGCTGTTGTCCTCGCCGCTCTTGCCGCGACCCCGGCGGTCGCGGCCTCCGAACACCGCTCGGTCCAGCAGGGCGTGGGGCGAGGGGCCCTTCTTGGTGTCACTCCCGTCGCAGACCTGAGCCGGGCGGAGGTCGCCGCGTTCCTCAAGGACGCCGGCATCGACCCGGCGACCGTGCGCCATGGTGTGCGCGGCTACCGGCTCACGTACCGGACCCTGACGCCGCAGGGCGAACCGACCACTGCCACGGGTCTGTTGGTGCTTCCCAAGGGTGGCGAGCACCGGCTCGACCTGGTGGCCGACACGCACGGCACGATGGTCCACCGGGACTACGCGCCGTCCGTCGCCAAGGACTTCGGGCTGTACGCGCCCTATCTGCACGCCGCCGCGGGCCGCGCCGTCGCCGCGCCCGACTACCTCGGGCTCGGCAAGGGACCCGGTCTCCACCCGTACATGGACACCGCCTCCTCCGTCTCCGCCTCGCTCGACATGCTGCGGGCCTCCCGGACCGCCGCGCGTACGCTCGGCAGGCCGCTCACCGGAGACGTGTACGGCACCGGGTTCTCGCAGGGCGGCCAGGTCGCCATGGCGCTGGGCCGCGAGCTGGCGCGGGGCGCGGACCGGCACTTCCGGCTGCGGGCGCTCGCGCCGGTCGCCGGACCGTACGACTTGCTGGGCGCCGAGACTCCCGCCCTGCTCGACGGCCGCGTCAACGACATCAGCGGCGTCTTCTACATGTCGTACTTCCTCACCGCGCAGAACCGGCTGCGCCCCGTGTACGACAACCCCGCCGAGGTCTTCCGGCAGCCGTACGCGGGATACGTGGAGGAACTCTTCGACACCCGGCACACCGAGGAGGACATCTTCACGAAGCTGCCCGGCTCGGTGAAGGAGCTCCTGACCGACGACTTCTACGAGCGGCTGCGGCACCCGGACGGCGGCCTCCTGGCCGCGCTCAAGGCCCAGGACGGGACCTGCGACTGGAAGCCCGACGTGCCCGTACGGCTGCACAGCGCGGCCGGCGACACGGACGTCCCGATCGCCAACTCCATCAGCTGCGCGGCCGATCTCGCCCGCAACGGTGTGACGGCCCCCGTGATCGACCACGGAAAGACCGACCACAACGGGTCTTTCAAGCTGGCGGGGCCCCAGATCGTGCGCTGGTTCGACACGCTCGCACGCCGCTGACGCGGGGTTTCGTGTGCCGGCCGCCGTGCCTTGTTCGACAGAAGCCGGTCGACCGACCCCACTGTCCGCGCCACACGTTGCCTCGGCAGCCGGCACTGTTTTTGTGAAAGTCGTTCAGGTGACGCCCTGAGCCTCCTCCAACCTTGCTTCGAGCAGGTCAGATGCAGGGCAAGCCCGCGCCGGTAAGCGCGTCGACGATGCCGGCGATGGGCCCGTAGCCGGGCGGACGAGGAGCGCAGGGCCGAGCTGGACACGTCGGTCCCGACGGGTAGACAAGTATGCGAAGCCTTTGGTGGAGACGGCCCTTTCGGTCGAAAACCCGTCTACCAGGGGCTTTCGCTGCGCTGTCAGGGCAACTGGATACCTGGGCAACAGCCAGGTCAGGTGGGAAAGAAGATCGCTGTTCCCGGTCGTGCGTTGGGCCGGTCGCCACCAGTGCCATGCTCTCGCGGCGCGCGCAGAGGGCGACAAGGCGCCGCGGCCGTTCGGATTCCTGCGCGTACTCGTACGCACGTACGCACGTACGGTTTTCTGCGGTAACGCCCGTGATAATCGCGTGGTCTGCATCAAGACGTGAGCAGCCGGGGGCGCATATGGGCAACTTTCGCGTGACCGGAGGACCACGCCGATGCGGTGGAGAGCTGGACAGTGTCCCTGCGGGGCGGAGAAGCCACGCTCAAGGTCCACCAGCTCGTGGCGGACCCGCTGTTGTTGCGGTGGCGGATAGGGAAAGGCTTCGAGGGCGAGGCGGACGGGGAACCGTTCCATTTTACCGGCACGTCCGCACTGCGGCGGTCCCGCCGGTCGGTCGCGTACGAAGGGCCCGCGATCGATGTCCGGATCGTGCCGCGCGCGTTCAGCCTCCGTCTTGTCGAGAGGGGAGAGGAGGTCGGATTCCGCTCATCCGGCAATCAGTGGGAGCTGCCGGACCCCACTGATCACGCTGTGCTGGCCGTCTGCCTCTTCGAGTGGGCCGGATGGGAGGACCTGCTCAGGACACCCGTGCTCCGGGACCTGTGACGGGCTGACGCATGCTTCGTCATCGCTCAACCGGCGCACCGGGCCAACAGGGAGACCTCTACGGGGCGGAGATGCCGCCGCACGGCTTCTCGACGTACTTCTTCGCGATCTCGCTCTTCCAGTGCGCGGCTACGGCCTCGGTGGTCTTTCCGGCCGGCACGGGCCGGACGAACCGTGTGAACCAGGTGCCTTGCTCCGGGCCCAGCACCGACACCTCATACCGGCTGCCCGTCCGGAGCTTCTCCGGGGCACCCTGCGGCAGCCCGATCTCCGCCTCGCCAGGCAGCGTGCCCTTGAACACCGCCACCGTGCGCCCCCTGAAGGTCTGGAGCCCGGCTCCGTCGTCGCCCTTCGTCACGAACCGTCCGCGCTCTACGACGTCCACCGGGGCCAGGTGCTGTGCCCTGGCCGCCTCCGCCGCCTCCGCCGCGTCCGACGGATCCGCCGCGCACAGCGACTCGACGTGTGCCATGTCGTCCTGCTGGGAGTACACGACGCCGCCGAGCCCCGCCGAGCCCCGCGTACCCGGGGCGCTGCCGGGGCTTCACGCACCACCGGTATTCGTGAAGGTACCTACCGGTGCATACTCGTGGGCATGGCAGACACCACAGTGAAGGTCAGCTCCGAGACCAAGAACCGGTTGGCCGCCGTCGCCGAGGCACGCGGTATGAGCCTGCGCGCGTTCCTGGCGGATCTGGCCGTCCAGGAGGAGAACCACCTGAGGCTGACCAAGGCGACCGCCGTGTTCCACGAGGTCACCCGGCGGCCGGGCATCGCCGAGGCGTTCGACGCGGCGTTCCCCGAGGACGCACCGGCTCCCCGGGACGCCGCGCGCCGGGCGGCCTGACCTTGGAACTGCACGTCGACCTCCGGTGGCTCCTCGACCGTCAGGAGGACCTGCTCGGCAAGGAGTTCGGCGTCCGCGACTGGTCGGGGCTCGTAGCCGCCGTCGCACGGCACAAGGTGAACACCCCCGATCTCGACGCCGGCGAGCCCGACCCCTACTGGCGCGCCGCGGCGCTGTTGGACGCGCTCGTACTGCTGCGCCCCCTGCCGGCCCGCAACGCGTTCTTCGCGTACGGCGTGGCCGTGGCGTACATCCGGGCTTCCGGGGCGACGGTCGATGACACCTTCGAGCCGTGGGAGACGCTGATCCGCGACGTCCGCGGGCTGCGGCTGTCCGTATACGACATCGCGGACCGGCTGCGGTCGATGCAGCCGCTCCACTGACGGTCGTGCCGGGCTGGCAACTTCGCAGAGCGCTGTGGGGGATGGGCTGGTTACGAGGCGCTCCGCAGCCCCGGAGTACCGAAAGGGGCAAGTTCCCAAGAAGGACAGCGGAAGCAGGACGGCTCAGGAGGCGGAGGGCTCAGGGGGCGGAGGGCCCAGCAGGCGGACGATTCAGGCGGTGGACGACTCGATCTCCCCCGCAAAGACGATGATCTGGTCGATGAGGCTCCGTCGCAGGTGGACGACGTCCGTTCCCGCCAGGCGGGGGCCTCCGTCCGGTGTGGTGAAGACCCACTGGTACCGGGCCCACTCGTCGGGCATGTCCACCGCTGAGCAGCGCACCATCGTGCCGGTTCCCGCCGGGTGGCGACGGATGTCCCGTACGAACTGCTCGACCGCCGCGATCCCTTCGCTGCGGCCCAACGGTCCCCAGAAGACCACGTCTGAGGTCAGGGCCTGGGAGAGCAGGTCGGTCACATAGCTGTCGTCCGAGGCGTTGAACGCGGAGATGAACGTGTCGATCGCGGAGCGTGCCGTCTCTTCCTGCATACCCCAGTAATACCAGCCGTCGCGCGTGCGCTCGTCCCGCGAGCTGTTTTCCGATCACGGTGGACCGTCCCGGTCGCAGCACTGGCTTGATCTTCAACGGACCCAGTCAACCTGTGCTTTCTCCCCAGTTTGCGACCGGGCCCGTTCCGCCGGCGTGGCCGTAGGGGCCGTGCGGCGGCAGCTGACCAGCAGATGCTTCGTCTGTTGGTGGTACATGCCTCGCGTGGCCGCTGACCAGAGGAAACGGCCACGATCCGGCCAAGCCGCAGGCGGCTGGTCCGCGTAGGGACCGGATCGAGGTCGACGGGGCGAGCGCCTCGGCCGGCCACATGGCGATCCTCTCCCCGACCGTCACCGGCGGCGCCACCCGGTGCACGGCGGCGACCCGGTGGGTCTCGTCCAGCGTCGGCACCGGCGGCCGGCAGGTCTCGCACCGGGCCGCACCTTGAAGGCCGGCAGGCGCGGCGGAGCGCCGGGCACCTCGCCGCCGCCCCGAACGCCCCGTCCTCCCGTCCTCCCACCCTCCCGTCCCCCCGTCCCCCGTCCGGCGAAGCCCCGCTTCTCGGAGCGGCCGGGCTACGGCGTCCTGCTCTCCGCCTCCCCGCCGCTCTCCGCGCCACCGACGACGGCACGTGCGCCCGCAGCCGGTCCGGTGGATAGAACTGCCGGGCCCAGTGGCGGAACGGGCCGATCGGGCCGTCGCCGCGGGCCAGCCGGGGCGGGGACACGTACCGCTTCGTCGACCAGACAGGGAAGTCCTGGGACACGAAAGCGCAGTTGCCCCGGAACATCACACCTGCCAGCAGGCGGTGTGCCGAGCCGCTCAGCCAGCGGGCCAGTGGGGCCGGGAGGGAGGCGGGCTCGGCGACCTCGAAGCGGCTCGTCTGGCGCAGTTGGAAAGCCGCGGGCGTGATCATCGTGGTCGTGTAGACGGCACAGGTGCGCACACCGAACCGGGGGAGCGCCGTGCACACGTGTACCCGGCTGATCCCGTTGCCCTCCAGTGTCACCTCCAGCGGACTCGCGCCCAGCAGCGGCACCCGTTCCTCGGAGCGCACGGAGATGCGGAAGGACCGCCCCTCGAAGACCGCCGGCTCGGCCACTTCCGACGCGCCCCAGCCGTGCAGTGGTGTGAAGTGCCCGATGTCCACCGTGTTCTCGACCACGTCCTGGCTGTGTCCCGGCATCTCCCACGCAGCCTGCCGCGGTGCCCGGGTCCCGAGCGTGTGCCAGGGCGTGAGCTCCCAGTCCGGTGCCCGCCCGTCGTGGTGCCGCCACACGAAGACGGCGCCGTCGACCTCGCGCACCGGCAGCAGGGTCAGGTCCGAGGACGGCGGCGGGGGCGTGCCGTACCCCGTCCGCGTGCAGGCGCCGTCCGGGCCGAAGGCGAAGCGGTGGAAGGGCACAGCAGCTCGTCGCCCTCCAGCGCGCCGAGCCCGAGGTGCGCCCCCAGGTGCGGGCAGTACGGGCGGACCGCCCGCACCTCGCCGTCGCGGAGCCGGTAGAGCACCACGTCCTCGCCCTGGAGAGGCCGGGTCAGCAGCGCTCCCCGCACCACCTCCGAGGAGAACGCCACCGAGAACCAGCCGTCGGGGTACGGCAGGACCGGCTCGTGCGCGTCGGCCGGGCTCGGGCCCTCCGTGAGCGCCCGGGTGTGGCCGCGCCTCACAGCTCGACCAGCACCTTGCCGAAGGACGCGGCGCGGTCGGTGTACAGGCTGCGGTAGGCGGCGGGGATGGAGTCGAAGCCGCGGTGCACGGTCTGCTGGTAGCGGATCTCGCCGGCGCGCACCAGCGGCCCCAGCTCGGCGTGCAGCGCCGCCCAGTTGTCCTCGGTGAACCACTCCAGCGCGAAGATCCCGCGGATCGTCGTGCGAGGGAACATGATGTACGGCAGCAGCCGGGGCCCGGTCCACTCGCCGCCGACCTGGCTCGACCACTGCCAGCACACCGCGACCCGGCTGTCCACGGTGAGCATCGTGAAGACGGTGTCGGTCATGACCCCGCCGAGGTTGTCGAAGTACCGGTCCACGCCGCCGGGAGCCGCCTTCGCCAGGTCCTCGCGGAGCTGCGCCGGGTCCCCGCCGTGCCGGAAGACGACGACGGCGTCGAAGCCGAGCGCCGTCAGCCGCGCCGCCTTCTCCGGCGAACCGGTCGTGCCCACCACCCGGGCGCCCGCCCGCTTCGCCAGCTGCCCGACCAGCGTGCCGATCGCGCCGGACGCGCCGCTGATCAGGACCGTGTCGCCCGGCCGTACGGCCAGGAAGGTGGTGAGGGTGCCCCACGCGGTCATCCCGGCGCCGCCGAGGATGCCGAGGGCGGTGCTCAGCGGCAGCGCCTCGTCGTAGTGGGCCGGGTCCAGCTTCCGGTACGCGGGGAAGACCATCGGGAACGTGCCGGTCTGCCACAGCGCCTCGGCGCCGTTGCTGACCAGGTGGGTGCGCCAGCCGCCGAAGCCCTGCACGAGGTCCCCGACGCCGAACACCGCCCGCGGTCCGGCCGCCAGCACCTCCATGATCGAGTCGGCGCCCATGTGGTCGCCCACCGGGGTGTCCAGGGCGATCCCCTGGAGGTACGGGTCGACGGAGACGTACCGGGTGCGCAGCAGCATCTCGTCCTCGGCCAGGTCGGTGTCGAGCTCCTCCACCACCTTCGCGTACATCCGGTCCACGTCCGGCACGCCGTCGTTGTGCTCGCTGACGATCCACTTCTCGATCTTCACGGGGTCGCTCCTGCGGGTTCGGTGAGTTGGACGGGGAGAGGGGCGCTGTCGTCGACGGAGGCGGTGAACGACCGCCCGTCGTCGCGGCAGACGAAGTGCATGACGTGCCGTCCCGAGGCCGCGGCCCGGATCAGGCCGCCGGTGGTGGCCCAGACGCCGGACAGATAGAAGTCCGCGAGCCCCGGCAGCCCCGGGCCGTGCCGCTTGACCTCCTTCTCCACGGTCTCGCCGCTGTCCACGAACGGCTGCCAGCCGAGCACCGTGCCGTCGTAGTTGCCGGTGTAGCGGACCTGGGTGAGCGGGGTGGAGACGTCCCGCACCACGATCGCGTCCCGCAGCCCGGGGTGCCGCTCGTCGAGGAAGTCCACGATCGTGTCCCGCACCCGCCGCTTGGCCCGCTGGTACTCGCGTCCGCGCCCGACCGGCAGCGTGTGCAGCTCCTCGCCCCGGCGGTTGCGGGTGGACCGCTCCGGACCGGTGCTCAGCTCCCGCCACGGCGCGATGTCGCAGAAGTACGTGGCGTACACCACGGAGGTGCCCGGCGGCGACAGCTCCGGGTAGTGGCGGCTGCGGAACTGCACGTTGACGCTGGGGTGCCGGATGCCGGTGAGCCGTTCCGCGACCGCGTCCTCCAGGAGGTACGTGGTGCAGGGCTCGCCGTCCGGGAAGGGCCGGCGCAGCCCCAGGAAGACCGTCAGGTAGCCGGGGAAGACCATGCCGGGTTCCGTGATGGTGCGGGTGTACAACTCCCGGTACGTGTCGGTGAGGTAGCGGCCCTTCAGCAGGTCGAGGAGCGTGGTGCGCCCGTCGCAGGCGGAGACCACGATGTCCGCCCGCAGCTCCGTGCCGTCGCTCAGCCTGACCCCGGCCGCCCGGTCGTTCTCCACCAGGATCTCCACGGCCCTGGCGTTGTACGTGACCTCGCCGCCGAGCCCCCGGTAGCGCTCCTCGACCGAGCGGGCCAGGCCCAGCGAGCCGCCCTCGGGGACACCGGCCGAGGCGTCGGCGTGCGCCGCGAGCTGGAAGTAGAACGGCAGCACGGGGAAGTTGGGATGCTTCTCGTACAGGATGAAGTTGAACGCCTCGCGCAGCAGCGGGTCCCGGAAGCGCTCCGAGTAGTCCCGCATCAGCGTGCCGATGGAGCGCCGGATCACGTTGAAGTAGGGGACGAAGGACGCCAGCATCCGCCAGCGCTCCAGGCGGCCCATGAGCCCGACCGGGGTGAGGAAGGGGTAGCGGGCCAGCGCCTTGCGGAAGGTCCGCAGTCCGGCGCAGAAGTCGCGGATCACCCGGGCGTCGCCGGGGGAGAGGGCGAGCAGGTGCGCTTCGAGGCGGTCCGGGTCGGAGTAGAAGTGGACCGCCCGCCCGTCCCGGCCGCGCACCGTGTTGAACACGTCGAAGTTGCGCATCCGCTTGCCCTGGAGCGCGCCGAGCTCCAGCCAGATCTGGTGCATCTCGTTGCCCGGCCCGCTGCCGAGCAGCCAGCTCACGCAGCAGTCGAGGGTGAAGTCGCCCCGGTCCCAGGCCGTGCAGGAGCCGCCCGGGATCTCGTGCATCTCCAGCACCCGGCTGCGATAGCCGTTCATCTGGGCGTAGCAGCCGGTGGAGAGCCCGCCGAGCCCTCCGCCGATGATCAGCATGGTCTTTCTGGTCATTCGGCCACCACCGCCTTCCGGGTGTCGCCCCGCTGTTCGAGTCGTGGCAGCCGGCCCAGCTTCCCGGGATGCCACGGCCCGGCACCCTCGCTCGGCCAGGCCCGGAACTCCCGGCCCAGCTCGTCGCACAGGAACTGGACCGCGTACCGGCCGCTGGTCGCGGCCCGGATCAGGCCGCCCATGCCGGTCCACTGACCGGCCATCGAGAAGCCGCTCAGCCCCGGCAGCCGCATCCGGTCCCGGTCCACCAGCGCGGTCGACACGTCGTCGGCCTCGGAGAACGCCTTCCAGGCCAGGATGCTGCCGTAGGTGTTGCCGGTGTACCGCTCCGTCGTCGCGGGCGTCGCCACGTCCACCAGCTCGATCCGCTTCTCGATGCCCGGATGGCGCTCGGCCAGGAAGTCCCGCAGGAAGTCGACGACCTCCTGCTTGCGTTCCCGGTACGCCCGCCGGTCCGCCTTCCGCAGCTCCTGCCAGGACCGGTGGTCGGTGAAGTACGTGCAGTGCAGCACCGACTTCCCCGCCGGGGCGAAGCCGTCGGCGTAGTCGGAGCGCCGCTGCACCACCAGGCTGTGCTGGAGGCTGCCCGGCAGCGCCGCGCCCCGCTCCGGCCCGAGGAGGTACGTGGTGCTGTGCGGCTCGCCGTCGGGCAGCGGGCCGTCCAGGCCGACGAAGGCCGAGACCACCGCCGGGTACAGGTTGTCCGGCCGGTCCAGCAGCTCCTTGTACAGCCGCTCGGTGCGCGGGCTGGTCCACCGCCCCTCCAGCAGCCGGTCCAGGACCGTCGGCCCGTCGCAGGCGGCGATCACGTGGTCGGCGAAGTGCTCCTGCCCGTCCTTCAGCCGTACGCCCACGGCCCGCCCGTCCTCGACGAGGATCCGTTCCACCCGGGCGCGGTAGCCGATGTGCCCGCCGAGCCCCGTGTACCGCTCCTCCACCGACCGGGCCAGACCCAGCGAACCGCCCTCCGGGAAGCCCGCGTTGCCGTTGTGCGCGCAGGACATCGTGAACAGGAAGGGGAGCAGCGGGAAGCCGGTCAGCTCCTGGAGGAACACGTTCGGGAACGCCCGGCGCAGCAGCGGGTCCTCGAAGCGGTCTGCGAACCGGCGCATCGGCGTGGCCGCGGTGCGCCAGTACAACCGGAAGGCGGGCAGGATCCCGAGCACCGTCCGCGCCTTCTCCGACAGCGACTTCAGCGGCGGCGGCTTCAGCTCCCACCGCGGGTCCAGCCCCGCGAAGCGCTTGAGGTCCCGGCAGAACGCCCGGATCAGGCGCGCGTCGCCGGGCGCGAGCTCCAGCAGGTGCTCCCGTAGCCGGTCCGGGTCGTTGTAGAAGGTGACCGACCGGCCGTCCTCGGCCACCACCCGGTTGAACTGGTCGAAGAAGGTGATCCGCTTGCCGTCCAGCGCCCCGAGCTCGCGCCACACGTCGTTCGCCCCGGTGCCGGGGGCCGTGCCGATCAGCCAGTCGATGCAGTAGTCGAAGAGGTAGCCCTGCCGTGCCCAGGCGGTGCAGCAGCCCCCCGGCAGCACGTGCTTCTCGAAGATTCGGCTCTCCAGTCCGCTCATCTGCGCGTAGCAGCCGGCGGCCAGACCCGACATGCCCGCGCCGATGATGATCACCCGGGGCCGCCCGCCGGGAGGCCGGGCCTCCCAGAGGGGCCCGCCGTCACGCACGCCCATCCGCGGCACCTCCCGCCAGCAGCGTCCGGACCAGCTCCGCGTTCCCGTCGAGGAACGGGCCGTCGAGCATCTCGGCGTGCCGTCCGTGCCCCTCGCGCACGGTGCACCCGGCGGTGGTGACGCCGTGCCAGCCGCCGGGCTCGTCCGCCGCGAAGCGGAGCAGCTTGTCCCGGTCGGAGATCACCGCGATCGGCGCGCCGAGCACACCGAGCGACGGGTGGGCGCCGCAGTGTGCCAGGTACTCGCGGGCCTGCTCCACGGTCTCCCGGGCGACGATCTCGGAACCGGTGTGCCGCCGCAGGTGTTCCGCGAGCTCCGCCTCGAACTCGGCCAGGTGCTCCTCGCCGAGGGCGACGGCCTCGGCGATCCGGTACGAGTCCATGATCAGCACGAGGTCCACCACGCGGCCCCGCCGCTCCAGCTCCCCGGCGATCTCGAACGCGAGGTTGCCGCCGAGGGAGTAGCCGAACAGCGTGTACGGCCCGTCCGGGTGCAGCTCCTCGGCCAGATCCGCGTACCGGGCCGCCTTGTCGGGACCCGACAGGTAGTTGAACGAGACGAAGCGGTGCTCGGGCAGCCGCGCCGCGAGCTGCCGGTACACCAGCCCGTGCCCGCCCGCGGGCGGCAGGCAGAACACCGTCGCCGCCGGGTCCGCGCCCGGGTTGAACCACAGGTACGGCTCGGCGCCGGGCAGCCGCCCGGTGACGACGTCCTCCAGGGTGCGGGCCATGCCGTGCAGGGTGCTGGTCCGGAACAGCCGCCCGACCGGCACGGACGCGTTGAACTCGGTCCGCAGGTGGTGGATCAGTTCGATCAGCTTGATCGAACTGCCGCCCGCCTCGAAGAAGTCGTCCCGTAGTCCGGGTCGCTCCAGCCCGAGCAGCGACCGCCAGTGCGCCGCCATCCGCGTCTCGTACAGCGTCACCGGCGGCTCGTACCGCTCCGGTCCCGCCTCCGCGCGCGGCTCCGGCAGCGCGCCCAGGTCGACCTTGCCGTTCGCGGTCAGCGGCAGCGCGGACAGCTCCGTGAAGTGCGCCGGGATCAGATACGTCGGCAACTGCTCCGCGAGGCGGCGGCGCAGCTCCCGGGCGTCGGCCACCGCGCCCGGCGCGGGCACGCAGTAGGCGCACAGCACGTTCTCGCCCGTCTCGTCCCGCCGTACCGTCACGCACACCTGCGCCAGCTCGGGCTGGGCGGCCAGCCGCGCCTCGACCTCCCCGGTCTCCACCCGGTGGCCGCGCACCTTCACCTGCCCGTCGGCCCGCCCGAGGAGGTGCAGCACCCCTTCCGCGTCCCAGTGCCCGAGGTCCCCCGTCCGGTACAGCCGTACGGGTTGGCCGCCCGGTTCGAGGGCCACGAACCGTTCGGCCGTCCGCTCCGGATCGTTCGGGTGGTCGGCGACGCCGGCGCCGCCGATCCACAGCTCACCGGCCACCCCCGGCGGCACCGGTTCGCCGTGCCGGTCGAGGACGTACAGCTCGCTGTTGGGCAGCGGCCGGCCGATCGGCACCATCCGGCCCGGCTCCAGCCCCTCGGCCTGCCCCTCGTAGTAGGCGCTGTCGATGGTGGCCTCGGTCAGCCCGTACGAGTTGACCACCCGGGTGCCCGGCCCGCACAGCGCGACGAGCCTCCGGTGCTCGCCCACCCGCCAGGCGTCCGAGCCGATGATCACCAGGCGCATGAACTCCAGGCCCAGCCCCTCCCGCTCGCAGTGCGCCAGCAGCCCGCGCGCCACCGACGGCACGAACTCGCCGCAGTCCACGCCCTCCGCGCGCATGGTCCGGTAGAGCCGCGCGGTGTCGAAGAGGAGGTCCCGGTCGACGAGGACCAGCGTCCCGCCCGAGCACAGCGCCCGGACCAGGTCCCCGGTGAACACGTCGAAGGAGACGCCCGCCATCTGCAGGTGCACCCGGACGTCGGCGTCCAGCCGGTACTCCTGCTGCCAGGCGACGAACACCGAGGCCAGGTTGCGGTGGCTGACCCGCACCGCCTTGGGGCGGCCGGTGGAACCCGAGGTGTGGATCACGTAGGCCGTCTGGTCGAGGCCCACGGCCGCTCCGGCCGCTCCTCCGCTCCGGGCCGGTCCAGCTCGTCCAGGGTGACCGGCCGTCCCGGCAGCCGGGCCGCCTCGCCCGGCCGCCCGTCGGTCAGGACCAGCGTGGCCCCGGCGTTCTCCATCAGCTCGGCCAGCCGTTCCGCCGGGTGGTCCGGGTCCAGCGGCAGGTACGCGCCTCCGGCCCGGAGCACCGCGAGCAGCGCGATCACCAGCTCCGGCGACTTCGCGAGACGCACCGCCACCACCGCACCGGCCCCGACGCCGAGTTCGCGCAGCGAGGCCGCCACGCGCCGCGAGCGCTGGTCCAGCTCCCGGTAGCCGAGCCGCCGCCCGCCCGGTACGGAGACCGCGACCGCCTCGGGGACTGCGCGGCGATCTTCCCGATCAGCTCGTGCACCGGCACGTCGTGGTCGATCCGTCGGCCGGCGCCGCCGAACCCGGTGACGATCCGCTCCCGTTCGCCGGCCTCCAGCATCGGCAGCCGCGCCGCCGGACGGCCGCCCTCCGCGCGGGTCAGGCCGTCGAGGAGGGTCCGGTAGTGCGAGGCCATCCGCCGCACCGTCGCCGCGTCGAACAGGTCGGTGTTGTACTTCAGCACGCAGTGGAAGCGACCGTCGGAACGGTCCTCGTACGCGGACAGCGTGACGTCGAACTGCCCTTCCTCCTCAGGGAGTTCGATGTACTCCAGCGCGTAGCCGAATCGCTCCACGGCCACCTTGTGGGTGAGCAGGATGAACATCGCCTGGAAGACCGCCGAGCGGCTCGGGTCGTGCTGGAGGCCCAACCGCTCCACGAGCAGCACGAACGGGTACTCCTGGTTGTCGAGGCCCCCGAGGACCGTGTCCCGCACCCGGCCCAGCAGTTCGGCCACCGACGGCTCCCCGGCCAGGCTCACGTGCAGCGGCAGCGGATTGACGAAGTAGCCGTAGACAGAGGCGAACTCCTCCTCGGTGCGCCCGGTGACGGGGCTGCCGACCACGATCTCGTCCTGCCCCGACCAGCGGTGCAGCAGCAGGTAGTACGCGGTGAGCAGCACCGTGTACACGGTGACGTTGTGCTCCCGGGCCAGCGCGTGCACCCGGGCGCTGAGCTCGTCGTCGAGCTGGAAGAACTCCGAGGCGCCGTTGTCGGTCTGCACCGGCGGGCGCGGCCGGTCGGTGGGCAGTTCGAGCGCCGGGACCTCCCGCGGTAGGTGCTCCCGCCAGTACTCCAGCATCCGCCGCGCCTCGGGCCCGGCCAGGAAGCGGTTCTGCCGGTTGAGGAAGTCCAGGTAGCGGGCCGGGACCGGGGCCAGCTCCGCCGGCCGGCCGGTGCGCAGCCCGTGATAGACCTCGAACAGCTCCTCGATGAAGGTGAAGGTGGAGATCGCGTCCGAGACGATGTGGTGGACGGCCTTCATCAGCACCCAGCGGTCCGGGGCCCGCCGGAACAGCCGCAGCCGCACCAGGGGGTCCCGCTCCAGGTCGTACGGCCTGCGGTACTCCGCCACCAGCCGGGAGCGGACCTCGTCCCAGGGCAGCCCGGACACATCGAGAAGACCGGTGTCGGCGACGACCTCGGGCCGCACCCGCTGGACCGGACGCCCGTCCTCGGCGGTGATGTTGACGCGCAGGCTCGGGTGCCGGGCGATCAGCGTCCGGAAGGCCTCGAACAGCAGCTCCGGGTCGAGCTCCGCACGCACCTCCACCGCGCCGCCGATGTTGTACGCGAAGCCGTCCGGGTTGAGCTGCCGGAGGAACCACAAGGCCTGCTGGTTGTGGGTGAGCGGGTGGCACGCCTCGTCGGTGAAGGGCTCCACCGCCGTCTCCGCCACCGGACCCCCGGCCGCCGCCAGCTCGGTCAGCCCCGCGTACAGCCGCTCGGTCAGCTCGCTCACCGGCCCGTTGCTGAGCAGTGCCACCACCGGCAGCGAGACGCCCAGCTCGGAGTGGACCCGGACCCGCAGCTCCATCGCGAGCAGCGAGTCCAGACCGAGCGAGCCGAGCCGGGCGTCCGCGTCGACCAGCTCCGGCCGCACCCGCAGCACACCCGCCGCGAGGGCCGCGAACCGCTCGGTCACCAGCGCCGTACGCGTCGGCTCGTCGGCGGCGCGGAACGCGTCGAGCAGACTGCCGCCCTGCCCCGCCGGGACCTCCTGGGACGCCGCGGCGGCCAGCGCCGACACCAGCGGCGGCGGGTGGGGTACCAGGCCAGGAACACCGGCCAGTCCACCACCGTGGCCACCAGCAACTGGGCCCGGTCCTGCCCGATCACCCGCTCCAGGACCGCCATGCCCGCCTCCGGCGCCAGCGAGCTCATCCCGCGCGCGTCCCGGTAGTGGGCGACCAGCCCGAGCTCCTCGATCATGCCGGTGGCCCACGGCCCCCAGTCCAGGCTGAGCGCCGGCAGACCGAGTGCCCGGCGGTGATGGGCGAGCGCGTCCAGGAACGCGTTCCCCGCCGCGTAGTTGACCTGACCGGCCGTGGTCAGCACCGAGGCGACCGACGCGAACAGCACGAAGTGCTCGACCGGCTCCTCGCGCAGCAGCCGGTGCAGCAGGTAACCGCCGTGCACCTTCGGCCCGTAGCCCGCGTCGAAGGCTTCGCGGTCCAACGACGGCAGCAGGACGTCCCGCACCTGCCCCGCGAGATGGAACACGCCCCGCACCGGCGGCAGACCGGCGGCCCGACGCCCGGCCAGCCAGCCCTCCATGGCCGCCGCGTCGGTCACGTCGACCGCGGCGACCAGCACCTCCGCGCCGAGCGCTTCGAGCTCGCGCAGGAACGCGACCCGCCGCCCCTCGGGGCCGCCCGGATCGAGCCTCCGCCACGCGCCGCGCTCCGGCACGCCGGTGCGGCCGAGCAGGACCAGGCGCCGGGCCCCGCGCCGTACCAGGGTGCGGCAGAGCAGCCGCCCCAGCGCCCCGAACGCGCCCGTGACCAGATAGGCGCCGTCCGCGCGCAGCCGCAGCGGCAGGGGACGGGTCAGCCCCACGGGCGGACGCAGCCGGCTGAGGTACCGCCGCCCGGACCGCAGCGCGATCTCGCACTCCCGTCGTCCGCGGCGAGCGCGCGCAGCAGCGCCTCGGCCTCGCCGGGACCCCCGGCCGGGTCGAGATCGATCAGCTTGCCGCTGTGACCGGTGAGCTCCTGCTGCCACAGCACCCGGCCGATGCCCCAGGCGGGCGCGCCGAACGGCTCCACCGGCTCGCCCGGCACCACCGCCTGGGCGCCCCGGGTGACGATGTGCAGGCGCCCCTCCGGGCACGCCTCGGGCAGCACCTGGGCAAGTGGGACGAGCGAGTAGCCGCCGAGCGTGCCGATCCCGTCGAGGTCCGCCGCGCCGACCGTGTCCAGCGGCGGCAGATCGAGGTTCCACAGGTGCACCACGGCTCCGAACCCCGACCCGAGTTCGTCGAACAGCCTGCGCAGATCGGCCGCCGAATCCGGCCGTACGGTCACGTGCCGGGCCCCGCTGCGGTAACGGCTCCCCGGGCGGACCAGGCGGCACCGCCCGCCGCGCGCCACGACCGCCTCGGCCAGCCGCGCGCCGAGCCCGCCCCGTCGGCGAAGACCACGAGGTCGGGCGCGGGGAGCCGCCGGGGCCGTCCCGGTCCCCTCGGCGGTCCCGCCGTCCTCCGGCGCCTCGGCGGGCGCCTCCTCCCAGACCACCTCGGCCAGCCAGCCGTCGATGGTGCCGAGCTTCACCGAGGAGGCCCCCGGTCCACCGCCGCCGCGCGGAAGCCGCTGACCCGGCCGAGCGGCGTCCCGTCCTCGGCGTACAGGGCGAGGTCGCCGACCACTTCCCCGGCGCTCTGCGCGGTCACCGTCGCGTGCGCCCACAGGGCCCGGTCGCCGACCGCGTCCAGCCGCAGCTCCGCGATGCCGACGGGCAGCCGGATCCCGGCGGACCGGTCGTCGTCCGGCGTCATCGCGGTGAGCACGGTCTGGAAGCAGGCGTCCAGGAGCACGGGGTGCACATGGCAGTCCGCTGCCCCGTCGCCCATGCCCGGGGTGGGCCGGATCAGCGACAGTGCCTCGCCGGGCGCCGTCCACACCTCGTCGATCGCCCGGAACGCCGGGCCGTAGTGGTAGCCGAGCGCCGCCAGCTCGCCGTAGCACGCCTCCCGGTCGAGCCGGCGCCCCGCTTGCGCCCGTACCGCGTCCGCGTCCAGCGGTTCCACCTGCCGGCGCGGCTGCCCGGTGCGGACGACCCGCGCGCGTGGACCGTACGGTCCGGAGCCCCGGTCCCGGAACCGGCGAGGGAGGCGATGGTGAACCCGGACTCCTCCGGCGCGAAGGCCAGCTGGACGGTCGTCGCCTCGCCGTCGGGCAGGAACAGGGCCCGGGAGAACTCGACGTCGGCCAGGGTGGCCGTGTCGCCGCCGGTCAGCGCCCGGACCGCCTGCGCGGCCATCTCCAGGTACCCGGCGGCCGGGAAGACCGTGCTGTCCTCGATCCGGTGGTCGGCCAGGTACGCCAGCCGCTCGGTGTCCAGGCGGCTCTCCCAGGTCGGCTGCAGCGCGGAGGTCCGCCGGCCGAGCAGCGGATGGTCCAGCCGGCCGAGCCGGATCTGCTCCACCGGCGCGGGCTCCACCCAGTACCGCTCCCGCTGCCACGGATAGCCCGGCAGCGGCACCGGGCGCCCCACGGGCTGGAGCACCGACCAGTCCACGTCGACACCCAGCGTGTACAGCTCCGCGAGGGAGCGGGCGAACCGATCGGGCTCGTCCTCCCGGCGCCGGATCGACGGCAGCGTCACCCCCTCGACGGCCCGGCCCTCCAGGCACTCCCGGATCGAGTGGCCGAGCACCGGGTGCGGACCGATCTCCAGGAACAGCGTGTACCCGTCGTCGACGAGCCGGTCGACCGCGGCACGGAACCGGACGGGCCGCCGGACGTTCTCCCACCAGTACGCGGCGTCCAGCTCCGGCCCCAGCGCACGCCCCTCGCGGGCGGTCAGGTACAGCGGGAGACCGGCGGCGCGCGGCGCGATCCCGGCCAGCGCCTCGCGCAGCTCGGCCTCGATCGGGTCCATCCGCACGCTGTGATAGGGCACTTCGACGTCGAGGAACCGGGCGAAGACCTGCTCCCGCTCCAGCCGCCCGGCGAGCTCCCCGAGGGTGTCCCGGTCCCCGGACAGCGTCACCGACGCCGGGCTGTTCACGGCGGCGACCGACACCCGGTCCCGGTACGGGCGGACCAGCCGCTCGGCGTCCTCCTCGGACAGGTTCGCCGCCAGCATCGCGCCGGTGCCCGCGAGCCGGTGCTGGAGGGCGCTGCGCGCCAGCGCGATCCGGACGGCGTCCTCCAGGCCGTACACCCCGGCCAGGTGGAAGGCCGCGATCTCGCCGGTGCTGTGCCCGACGACGGCGTCCGGCCGCACCCCGTGGTGCTCCCACAGCGCCGCGAGCCCCGCCTGGACGGCGAAGTTGGCGGGCTGGGCGAGCCAGGTCTCGGCCATCCGGGACTCCGCCTCGGGCCGGGTCAGCTCGTCGAGCAGCGACCAGCCCGCCTGGCGCCGGACCTCCCGGTCGCAGCGCTCGACCGCCTCCCGGAACACGGGCTCGGAGTCGAGGAGCTCGCGCCCCATGCCCCACCACTGCGGCCCCATGCCGGTGAACACCCACACCAGCCGCCGCGCCCCGGCCTCCCGGACGCGGCTCCGCACGGCCCGGGGTGCTGCTCCCCGCGCTCGCAGGCGGCCAGCACCTCGTCGAGGGAGCCGGGCGGGTCGAGGGGGGAGTGGACGACGGCGAGGCGCTCCTCGAAGTGCTGGCGGCGGTGGGCCAGGGTGTGCCCGACGTCCGCGAGGGACGCTCCGGCGGCGAGTTCGCGGCGGACGCCCGCGCCAGTTCGGCCGGACCGGACGCGTGCCGGGCGCTCAGCGGGAGGACCGAGCGGGCGGGCGTCCGGACCGTCGCGTGCGGCTCCTCCGGCGGGCGGGGCGGCGCCTCCTCCAGCAGGACGTGGGCGTTGGTGCCGCCGAAGCCGAAGGAGTTGACGCCCGCCCGCGCGGGTCCCTCGTGCTCCGGCCAGTCGACCGGTGCGGTCGGGATCTCGAAGGGCAGCGCGGCGAAGTCGATGGCGGGGTTGGGCTGTTCGAGGTTCAGGTGCGGTGGGATGCGGCGGTGCCGGAGGGCCAGCGCCGTCTTGATCAGGCCCGCGACGCCGGCGGCGGCCTCCGTGTGCCCGATGTTGGTCTTGACCGAGCCGACGTAGCACCGCGCGCCGGGTGCCCGGCCCCGCGCCAGCACCCGGCCCAGCGCCCGCGCTTCGATCGGGTCGCCGACGGGGGTGGAGGTGCCGTGCGCCTCGACGTACTGGAGGCTGCCCGGTGACACTCCCGCCTCGGCGCAGACCCGCTCGATGAGCGTGGCCTGGGCGTCGGCGCTGGGCACGGTGATGCCGTTGGTCCGTCCGTCCTGGTTCACCCCGCTGCCGATCACCACGGCGTGCACCGGGTCGCCGTCGCGCAGCGCGTCCGAGAGGCGCTTGAGCGCCACGACGCCGACGCCCTCGGCCCGTACGTAACCGTCGGCGGAGGCGTCGAAGGCGCGGGAGCGTCCGTCCGGGGAGAGGAAGCCGCCCTTGGTCTCGGCGATGGTGTACTGCGGCGCGAGGTGCAGCAGGGTGCCTCCGGCCAGGGCGAGTTCGCTCTCGCCGCTCCGCAGGCTCTGGCAGGCCAGGTGGACCGCGACCAGGGAGGAGCTGCACGCCGTGTCGATCGAGACGCTGGGGCCGCGGAAGTCGAGGCAGTGCGAGATGCGGTTCGAGACCATCGTCATCATCGTGCCGGTCGCGGTGTGCGCGGCCAGCGTCTCGAAGCCGAGGTCGGCGAACTGCAGGATCTTGTAGTCCAGGGTGAAGGCGCCGATGAAGACGCCGACGTCCCGCCCGGCCAGTTCGGCGGGCCGCTGCCCGCCGTCCTCCAGCGCCTCCCAGGACACCTCCAGGAGCTTGCGCTGCTGCGGGTCCATGTGCTCGGCCTCGCGCGGACTGATCCCGAAGAAGTGGGGGTCGAACTCGTCGAAGCCGTCGATGTAGCCGCCGCGCCCGCCGGTCAGCCGGCCCGGCTTGGCCCGGTCGCGGCTGCCGAGGGTCGTGGTGTCGTACCGGTCCGCCGGGGTGGGGACGAGACAGTCCCGGCCTTCGATCAGATTGCGCCAGAAGGACCGGTGGTCACCCGCGTGTCCGGGGAGCCGGCAGCCGATGCCGATGATGGCGATCTTGTCGCTGTGGGCGGAGCTGGGTGAGTCCGTCATGGTCCAATCCGGTAGGGACGACGCCCCGGTACGGGCCGGGCGGGGCGTGTGGGGGCACGACGCCGGTACGGCGCGGTACGGGGCGGGAGGCGCGCGGGTACGGAGCGGGTGCGCGCGGTACGGGGGGACTACGCGGTGCGGGGCGGACGGCGCACGGGGTGGAGCAGGCTGGCGAGGATCGAGCCGGTCTCCGGGAACGCGGCGGGGTCCTTGACGCCGACGGTCGCCGGGCGGCGGTCCGGTCGCCAGGTGAAGCTGCCGAAGAGGCGGTCCCAGACCGAGAGGTCCACGCCGAAGTGACCGGCCTCGGCCAGGTCGGCGCTGTGGTGCAGCCGGTGTTGCTCGGGAGTGGCCAGGACGTGGTGGAGCGGACCGAGCCGGACGTCCACGTTCGCGTGCACGAAATAGCCCTGCACAAGGGTGAAGAGCGCCACCGCGAAAAGGCAGTCGGTGGAGAATCCGAGAAATCCCAGTGTCAATTGGACGGCGCCTTGCTTGAAGGCGACGTCCAAGAGGTGGTTGACGCCGTTGTTGGCGACGTTCACTTTTCCCGGGACGTGATGGATTCCGTGCACCTTCCACAGCCACCGATTGGAATGCGCCCAGCGGTGGGCGAGGTAGCCGGCCAGTGAGGAGGCCAGCAGGGCGAGGGGCACCTCGGCCCCGAGAGGGAGCCCCGGCCCCGTGACGGGGGTCGCGGCCAGAACGGCCGTGACCACCGACTTGCCGAACACGGCGCCGACCATGGTGAACCCGAAATACGCCGTGTACCAGCACAGTTCCCGGCCGCTCGGGTGCCAGTCGGTCCGGTGCGGGATCAGCCGCTCCAGTGCCGCGAGATAGACGATGGTGCCGATCAGGAAGAACTGGACGGCCCGGCCGCGGTCCCAGCCGAAGTGCAGGACCGAGGCGAAGAGCCAGACTGCGGACAGGAGCAGAACCGGGTACGCGGCATAGCGGAGGCACTCGCGGGCGGGCGCGCCGATGGTCCACGAATTCGCCGGCGGCGACCCCTTGGCGGGTCGATCTTCCATGCGGAGAATCTCCATTGAATCCGAATGGGGAGTTCGCAGAGTAGCAGCGGACGTGAGGGCCCGTGAATGAGTGGACGGCGCTTTTTGGACAGCGCGGAAAGGGGGCGCGCGAGGGGCATTAATAAGAAGAAGTTCTTTTCGTTCTCCGGTGTTCGTGGGGCGGGCCGGAGGGCGCGGGGCGCCGGTGCTCTGAAGCAACGATTCCGCACTCGTGCGGGCGACGCCGGCCATGTCGGTCGCCACCCGCCCGGAGAGCGGTTGTCCCGGGTCCCGGGCCCGGCGGATATGCCCGAAACCATCGCCCCGTGCCGCCACGCCATCCGCTGATCCGCTGGTCACCCCGCGCCGGGCTCACGGGGGGTGCCCCATGTCTGGGGTCAAGGTGGCCGGGTCGGTGTCTGGCGAGGCGGAGCGGGGCTTGGGTGTGGTGGAGGAGTGCCGCCCGCCTGCCCGACCGCGAGCACACGGACGACGACGCCGCTGGAGATGAGCACCGAACTCGTGGTGAGCGACCTGGTCGGCAACGTCAGGCGGCGCGTGAACGGTCCCGGCCGGCTGCGCCTGCGGCGAAGCGGCACCCTGATCCGCGAGGCGTACGACAGCGGCCTTCAGAGTGCGGTGCCGAAGGCGAACTCCACCCAGTTGGAGAACTCGATGGCCAGGTGCCGACGGTGCTCGGAGAGCATGCGAGGGGAAGTCGCCCGGGGGAACTCGACACACAGGCGCGCGTGGAAACCTCCCGGAACATCCCGGAACTCGTGGCGTACGCCGCCGATGTGGATGCCCTTGCCGTGGACGGCGACGCCCGCGGCCTCGGCGTCCACGCCGGGGCTGCGCGGCGTGTTGAGCGTGGACAGGTCGCTGTAGTCGACGAGGAACCGGGTGGCCAGGGGGCTCCCTCCGGTGGTCTCGATGACTTCCTGCCTCCCGTCGGGGAGAGCCTGGATGAGGAAGTGCTCGGGGTGGGCCGCGGTCATGGAGCGGGCGTAGTCGTCGCGGGAGGTGTCGCCGAACCACTGGACGAAGTCGTTCGCGCTGCCGCCGACCACGTGGAGCTCGCACACGGACGTGGCGCGCCGGCCCCGGGACAGCCAGGTACTGGCGTTCGCCGCGATCGCGCTGGCACGGAGGTCGCGTGCCAGACGGCGCTTGATCTCCTCGGCCCCCAGGGCGAGCTTGCTCTCGGCGAACGCCCTGCGCCGGCCGCCGAGTTCCCCTGCCGGTACCGGAAGGCCGATCTTCGAGGCCGCGGCGGGCAGGCGCTCGGCCTCCCAGGCGAGCACCCGGTCGCGGGCGAACCGGCGGCCCCCTATGACCGCGTACACGGTGGGCGACGCATTGCTCATGGGTGTTGCTCCGTTCCCGTGAAGGAGGATGGGCGCCGGTTCTCCGCCGTCTCGTCTCAGTCGTCGACCGACGGTGATGCTCGGCGTTCGGGGTCCGCTGCGCTTCGGATGCCCTGCCGGTTCAACGCGAGCTCGACGGAGCGATCGACGAGACGGCCGTCGAGTGGGCGGCCCGTGACGAGAACCCGGAAGTACGCGGGAGCCGCGAGATCCTCGATCACTTCGTGGGGATCGGCGTCCGGCGGCAGTTCGCCGCGCTCGACGGCCCTGCTCACGATGTCGGCGGCACCGGCGAACCGCGCCTCCCAGAAGGCGTCCTTGGCCCGCGCCACCTCGTGGTCATCCGCCGCGAGGGACACGACGGTGAGGATCACCCTTTGGATCTCGGGGCGTTCGACCAGGGCGATGACCTGGTTGAGCAGTGCGCGCAGATCCCCTTCGAGCGTGCCGGTGTCCGGGATCGGATTCTCGTCCCTCGCCAGCTCGGACAGCGCATCGGCCACCAGGTGCACCTTGCTCGGCCACCGGCGGTAGACGGTCGTCTCGGCGACCTCTGCGGCGGCAGCGACCCGGGCGATCGTGAGCTGCTCGTATCCCTCGCTCAGGAGCAGATCGGCGGTTGCGCGCAGGACGTTCTCGCGATTTCTGGCGGTGCGTCCGCCGGGGCGCTGCCGACCGGGCTTCTCAGTCATGCGTTCCCCCGTGTACGCCGCGCGGCGATCACCGGCCGGCGGCGGCCGATCTCCTTAATGAAGGACTTCTTGCATTAGCGTACGCCATGCGCGCTCGCTCGGCACCAGGGCGACGGGCACGGAAAACCGGCTCCTCGACCCGGTGGAGAGCGTCGGCGGATCGGTCGACAGGCGTGCGAGCATGCGCGATCGTTCCGATCCCGGCACGGTGTCGACGCACAGCGCTCTTCGTGATGTCGCGAGGCCAGGAGATCAAAGCGGCGGGGGAGGGGTTCTTTCGCTTGCGCTTGCCGGGGCCGGGTGGGGGCCAGCAAGGCGGAAGTCCCCGGTCGCGCCGATCGGGGACTTCCGCCTTGCTGGCCGGCCGGAGGGGCGGGGCCCTGTTGCCGCCCCGGGTGCCGGGTGCTCCTCTTACGCGGCGGAGGTGAGTTCGGCGCGGCCGAACAGCAGCGCGTAGCCGGTGGGGAGCTGGTGGAGGATGCGGGTGATCAGGTCGGGGCGGCGCAGGCCGCGACGGCGGAGAAGACGGAGCCGGTGTCCCAGCGGGTGGTGGCGAGAGAGGCGCCGGTGCGGGCGGCGAGGTCCTTGACGAAGGCCCAGCCGCCCAGCGGCTGGGGGTCGGGGATCTGCGCGGTCAGGACGCGTGCGGCCTCCAGGGGCAGGCAGGCGGCCAGGTCGACCCGCTCGTCGCCGGTCAGCGCGCGTCCCAGGCCCGAAAGGACCAGGCGGACGGCTTCGTCGGCTTTCTCGCGGGTGGGGTAGGCGCCTTCGTAGCGGACCTTCTCCAGCATCTGCTCGTACGCCGTTCCGTACGGCTGCTGGTGCTCAAGCGGTGCGCGCACGTCGGTGATCACTGCGGTGCATGCCTTTCGTGGAGCGAGGGGGTGGGGTGCCGGTGCGGGGCACCGAGTCAGTGGTCAGGTGGGCTGGGGGCGGCCGAAGAGGAGGTCGTAGCCGACGGGGAGCTGGAGCAGGATCTGTCCCATCAGGTCCTCGCCGGCCGTGTCGGCGAGGGTGGACAGCACGGCGCTGACGTCCCAGGTCGCGGTCTGCTCGGTGGCGCCCTCGATCCAGGCGGCGGTCGCGCGGACGAACCGCTCCGGGGGCAGCGGCTCGGTGCTCCGCAGCGGGTTGAGCAGGATCAGGGCGAAGCCGTCCGGCAGTCTGGCGGCCAGCTGGGCGCGGACTTCGCCGACCAGGTGGGCGCCGAGCAGGGCGAGCACCACGCGGGCCGCCCGCTCGGCTTCTTCCACGGTGTCGTATTCGCCGCGTTCCTTCACCTGGTCGAGGAACGCGTCACGGCGCGGTGTCATCTCGGCCACCCCTTGTTCTTCGGACTGTGCGGGGGGTGCGGAGGACGGGGGAGGGGGGGAGATCGGGTGCCCGTCCTCCGCACCTGTACCTGTGCGGCCGGTGTCAGCCGGAGATCTGCTTGCGGCCGGAGCCGACGCCGACGGAGATCTTGCGGGGCTTGGCGCGCTCGGCGATCGGGATGCGCAGGGTGAGTACGCCCGCGTCGTAGTCGGCCTTGATGTGCTCGGTGTCGAGGGTGTCGGCGAGCACGATCTGACGGGAGAAGGCGCCCAGCGGCCGCTCGGACAGTTCCATCTGCACGTCGTCGGACTTCGCCACCGGCCGGCGCTCGGCCTTGACGGTGAGCATGTTCCGCTCGACGTCGATGTCGATCGCGTCCGCGCTGACGCCGGGAAGGTCGAAGGCCACCACGTACTCGTCGCCCTCGCGGTAGGCGTCCATCGGCATCGCCGACGGGCGGGACCAGGTGCCCGGGCCCATCAGCTGCTGCGTCAGCCGGTCCAGCTCACGGAAGGGGTCAGTGCGCATCAACATCGTGAAAACACCTCCAGAAGGTTCAGGCAGTTACTGCCAATGCGCCTCACTGACACCGTTGTAACATGTCATCCAATGGATGACAAACACGATGTCGTCAGCCTGATGACAAGGAGAGGGAGGTGCCCGTGACCCCGTCCGACCAGCCGTCCCCGTCCCGCGCCGACGCCCACGGCCCGGTGTCGTTCCTTACGCGGCGGCGGCCCTTGACGCCATCGACGAGGCCCTGCGCGCCGCCCGGCGGAAGACCCCCGACGGCCCCGGCGCCGGGCCGGGACCGGAGCAGGCCCTGGCTTCCTTGTCGCTGCTGCGGCAGGTGCGCGAGCAGCTCGCCGGGTGGGAGACCGGCCTGATCGAAACCGCCCGCGACGCGGGCGCCAGCTGGGCCGACCTCGCCCCGCCGCTCGGCGTCGCCAGCCGCCAGGCCGCCGAACGCCGCTACCTGCGCGGCCGTCCCGGTCCGGCCGGGACCACCGGCGAACAGCGCGTGACGGCCACCCGCCAGGCCCGTGCCACGAAGCGCACCACCGCCACCTGGGCCCGCGCCAACGCCGCCGACCTTCGCGGCCTCGCCGGCCAGATCACCGCCCTCACCGATCTGCCCGCCTCCGCCCGCCGCATGCTCGGCGAGCTCCACGCGGCCCTCGCCCACGACGATCCCGCCGACCTCATCGCCCCCTGACCGCTGCCCGCCCGCATCTGGCCGCCGCCCACCCCGATCTCGCCGCCCGGCTCGACACCCTCACAGCCCCGTAGACCGAAGACGCCACGGCACCGGCCCACCGGCGGCGGCGCCGCAGGTCCGGGACGCTCGGACCAACGGCCCGAAGGCCGGGCAGAGTTGCGCGGGCCGACCGCCCGGATGTCCGCGTCACCACGCCGGGTACGCGTCCGCGTACCCGGCGTGGTGACGACCGCTCCTGACGAGGGATAACCTTGAGTGCCCGGGGCAGCGGGCCCGCCGACCCGAGGAGAACGCACAGTGGCGCGAGACGGGTGGGTCCCGGACCTGGTCGGGCGGCAGCGGGAGACGCAGCTGCTGACGGCGGCGCTGGAGCAGGCCGGTGGCGGCGCCGGAGGGTCCACGGTGCTGCTGCGCGGCGAGGCGGGGGTCGGCAAGAGCACGCTGCTGGGCTGGCTGGAGGCGGTGGCGCGCGAACGCGGATTCGCCGTGCTGTCGGCGGTCGGCGCGGAGGCCGAGACGGACCTCGCGTTCGGGGCCCTCCACCAGGCGTTCTGGCCGGTGCTCCAGCAGTCCGGCGCCCTCTCCGCCCATCAGCGGGACGCCCTGGAAAGCGCCCTCGGGGTCCGCTCCGGAACCCCGAGCGGGTTCGCCGTCGGCGCCGCCGTCCTCGCGCTCCTCGAAGCCGTGATGCGGACCGCCCCGTGCTGCTGGTCCTGGACGACCTGCACTGGATCGATTCGTCCAGCGCGACCGTCTTCTCCTTTCTCCACCGGCGCTGTGCCGGGCTCCCGCTGGTGATCGTCGGCGCCTGCCGCCGGACGCGCCCGCCGCCCAGAGCTGGGCGGCCGAGCCCGTCGACGTGATGGCGCTGTCACCGGCGGAGTCTGCGCTCCTGCTGGGCACCCGGCACCCGAACTGGCGCCGCCCGCCAGGGCCCGGGTGCTGGCGGAGGCCGACGGCAACCCCCTGGCGCTCGTGGAACTGCCCCGACAGCTGGCGGCCGCCCAGCAGCGAGGAGCCGCCCCCTTGCCGGAACGGCTGCCGCTCGGGCGGAAGCTGGAGCGGATGTTCGCCGACCGGCTGAGCGCGATGACACCGGAGGTCGGCCGCCTCCTCCTGCTCGGCGCGCTGGCCGGCGGCTCGGACTCCAGCGGCGGGGTGTGGCTGCGAGCCGTCGCGGACACCGACGTGGAAGGCACCCTGGAGCGGATCGAGGCCGACGGCCTGGCCCGGCTCGACGCGGCCGGACAACTGGTGTTCCGGCACCCCCTGGTGCGTACGGCCGTGGTCTCCACGGCCTCCGACGCGGCGCTCCGGGAGGCCCACCGCGCCCTGGCGCAGGCCCTGGGCCCGGACGACCCCGCCAGCTGATCCACGAGGCGTCGTCCGCCCTGCTGCCGGACGAGGACCTCGCGCAACGCCTGCAGGAGGTGGGCCGCGACCTCGCCCACCGTGGCGGCGACGCGGAGGGCGCACTCCTGCTCGAACGCGCCGCCGTCCTCAGCCCCAGCGCCTGCGACCGGGCCGGCCGGCTCACCTGGGCCGCGGTGATGGCCGCCCGGGGCGGCCAGCTGCGCCACACGGCGTCCCTGGTGGAGCAGCTGAAGGCGAGTACGGTCCCGGACGAAGTCGGCCCGCTGTTCGGGTACGCGGTGGTGTACGCGGACCAGAGCCACCACGTCGACTTCGCCTCCTCCACCGCGCTGCTGCCCGAGATCCTCGACGCGCTGACCGTACCGGGGGCCGACACCTTCGGCGGGCTGACGGAACAGGCCTATTTCAAGCTGCTGCTGGCCGCCGGTTACACGGACGACCCCTGGGCCTGGCGGGTCCTGGAACGGCACCGCGACGACGTGTCCGAGACGGGCCGGCTCTGCCTGCGGGTCTGGACGGATCCGGGCGCGGACGCGGCCGGAGCGCTGCGGGCGCTGGCCGAGCGGATGACCGAGGAACAGGAGGCTGGCGCGGCCTGGCTCCTGCTGTGGACCGCGTCGGCGATCGACTACCCCGGCGGCGACCTCTGGCAGCGCTTCACCGGGCTCCACGGCTACGCCACCCAGGGCTCGATCGCGAAGGCCAGGTGCCACCAGGACTTCCTGCTCGGACGCTGGGACCAGGCGGCCGTCTGTCTGCGGGAGGCCGAGATCGCGGAGGAACTCGGCTATCACACCAACGCCCTGATGTTCCGCCAGTACTACGCCCACTTCCTGGCCGGCCGGGGCGACGAGGACGGACTCCGGGAGGTCGAGCGGGCCATCCGGCCGACCGCCACCCGAGCCCGGATGCGCTACGTCCTCGACCGGCTGACCCATCTGCGCGGCCTGGCCGCGCTGGCCCACCGGCGTGACGAAGAGGCGTACGCGCACTTCCGCGACGTCATCCCGCCCGGCCGGCTGCCGAGCGGCCCGCCCTGGCACCACGCGCTGACCTTCGACCTGGTCACGGCCGCCGTGCGCACCGGCCGGAACGAGGAGGCGCGGGCCCATCTCGCGGCCGGACGGGCGGCCCGTTCCGCGGAGATCTCCGGCCGCCACGCCTTCTTGTTCGCGGCCGCCACAGCGGTGGCCGCCGAGGACGACGAGGCCGAGAACGCCTACCGCGCCGCGTACGACGTACCGGGCGCCGAGCAGTGGGTGTTCGACCTCGCCCGGCTGCGGCTCGCCCATGGCTCGTGGCTGCGCCGACGCCACCGCCCGGGGCCCGTGAGGTGCTGCGCTCGGCCCGTCACGCGTTCCGCCGCCTCCAGGCGGGCCCGTGGGAGCAGCGGTGCGAGGAGGAACTGCGGGCCGCCGGTGACGCCGTGGCGGTCCGGCCCCCGGGCGGACCCGTCACGGAGCCGTCCGGTCTGACCGCCCAGGAACTGCGTATAGCCCGGCTGGCCGCGACCGGCCTGACCAACAAGGACATCGGCCGACGGCTTCAGCTCTCTCCCCGTACCGTCGCGGCCCACCTCTACCGGGTCTTCCCGAAGCTCGGCATCACCTCGCGGGCCGCGCTGGCCCACGCCCTCGGCGACGGTTGACCTGCCGAACCGTAGTCAGATGACCTAACAGGCCCTCCCGTCCGCGGGCCAAGCTGACCGGGTACGACGTCGGCGGGAGGACGGTCAGGTGGGCTTGCGGGTGACGACCGTCTCGGTCGCGGACGGCGAGAAGGCGGCCTACGGGAGCAGAGCGGTGCCGCGCGCGTCGGCGCCCGCGGAGACCGCCCCGCTCACCGGCGGGCCGTTCGAGGGCGCCCGGTCCCCCACCGGCCCGGATACGTCCGGATCTCCACACTGGAGGCCGACGCCGCCCGGGTCGCGCGTACGGCGGCACTGATCGAGCAGGGCGCACGAAACGAGCCGCAGGTCGGCATCGGCGTGCAGGAGTCCGGCCGGGCCGTCCTGGAACAGGGCGGGCGCCGTGCGAGGCGCCGCCGGACGGGCCCGTCCTGCCCGACACGACGCGCCCGTACGCCGCCGCCTCCCCGGAGCGCTTGCGCACCCACCTGTTCCACCTGCCGCGCCGACCGGCCGACAGCGTCGCCGACCTGTTCAGCGCACTCGTCCCCCAACTCGCCCGGACCCGGGCGGCGGACGAGCCCTCCACCCCGGACGCCCACCTGGTGGGCAGGGTGCGCGAGTACGTCGGCCTCCCTCTGGACGACCCGGAACTGTCGCCGGAGAGGATCGCGCACGCCCACCGCACTTCAGCAGGAGTTCCCGTGCCGCCTACGGCGCCTCTCCGAGCGAGTGGCGCGCGTTGCGGAGCGACGGTCCCGGCCGCCGGCACCGGGCGCGCGCCCCCGCAGCGCCGTTCGCGATGAACCCGACCCACCTGTTCGAGGAGCTTCGAGGAGCTTCGAGGAGTACCGATGACCGTTGTTCTCGACACTGCCGGGATACCTTCCGCCGACCGCGCCGAGTACTGGCACGAGGCCGTCTCCCACACCTTCATCCCGCTGGACGTGACCCTGCTCGAAAGCGAGCCCGCTCCCGCGACGATCACCAGTCACCGCTTGGGCCCGGTGCAGATATCCCTGGTCCGGGCGGGCCCGCAGCGCGTCGAGCGCAGCGCGGGGCTGATCGCCCGGGACGGCGAGGACCACCTCACGCTGGCACTCCAGCACCGCGGTACCGCCCGGCTGGTCCAGGACGACCGTCAGGTGGTGCTGCGGCCGGGCACCTTCGCGATCTCCGACGCGGGGCGGCCGTTCAGCAAGGAACTGGTCGACCCCTTCGTCTTCACGGCCTTCCACTGGCCGCGGTCGGCCGTGGGCGTCTCCGGGGAGGAACTCGGGCTGCTCACCGGGACCGCCTTCGACGCCGGCAGCGGCACCGGCCGCCTGGTGGCGGCGTACCTGGAGAGCCTCTCCCGGTACGCCGGGTCGCTGGAGCCGCGGCAGGCGTCCTGGCTCGCCACCACGGCGCTCGACCTGCTCGCGGCGCTCGCCGACGAGCGCCGCGGCCGGTTCGTCCCGGAGGCGCCCGAGGCCGCTCTCGCCACGCTGGCCCGGGTGAAGGACCACATCATGCGCCACCTCGGGGACCCGGACCTCTCGCCGCGGCGGATAGCGGCCGCCCACCACATATCGGTGCGCTATCTGCACAACCTCTTCCGCTTCGAAGGGGTGACGGTCGCCCGCTGGATCCAGCGCCAGCGGCTCCACATGTGCCGCCGCGACCTCGCCCGTCCGGCCCCGGTCCGGGCAACCGTGGCCGCGGTCGCGGGCCGCTGGGGTTTCACGAACCCCGGTCACTTCAGCCGGGTGTTCCGGGCCGTTTATGGGATCTCTCCGCGTGAGTGGCAGGCGGCCCATGCCGGCACGGTCATCACGCCGGGCACCGAACGGCCGCTGCCGCTCGTGGCGCTGTCGGTGCCGGTGTCGACCGACGAGCAGGTGAAGGCCCTCTCCCGGTCCGGATTCGGCGCCGCGGTGTGACCACGCGTGGGCTGTTCACCGACAGCCCACACCCGGTGCGCTGTCAGGACGATCGACCGGGTCCCCCGTTCCTACGCTTCCCTCCACACGACCCCCCACGGAGAGGCACGGGAAATGAAACGCAAGGCGATCGCATGGCTGCTCCCCGCGTTACTGGCGGCATCGACCGCACTCGGCCCCGGGGCCCTCTCCGCCTCCTCCTCGGTACGTGCCGGGGACGCCGTCCGGACGGCCCCGACCACGTCCGTCGGACCCCAGTACGACACGACGCACGTCTACGTCACACCGGGCGCGGCGGACGCGTTCGTCACCAGCTGGGAGGCGGCCTTCGGCGGCAGTCACACGGCCAAGGCCGTCACGACCGTCACCCCGACGCCCAGCAGGACCGGGCGGGACGTGATCGTCCGGTTCCCCGGTGGCGTCAACGCCCAGCTGTACTGGCACACCAGGACTCCGTCGTATCCGCCCCTGGTGAGCGTGCCGGACAACCGCGTGTACCTGACTTCCGACTCGGCTGACGAGTTCCTGCGCGCCTACCTGCGGTTCACCGGCGGCCGGATCGCCGCCGACCACCGTACGGCGGACGGTGGCGACATCGGTCCGCCCGGACGGACGTACCGCCGCGTCGCCCTCCGTTCCGCGTTCGGCGACACGGTCGTCAGCGTCACCGACGGCCACCTTCCGTACCCGTTCGGGCGCGGGACCACCGGCTACGCGGTGCAGGACCTCACGGCGACCCGCACGAGGCCGCCGCGGCAGGCGCGGCGGTGCTGCGGGGCCGTACACCGCCAGGGGCGGATCCCGCCGCGATGGTGCGCTTCCCCGGCGGGTACGTGGCCGAACCGCACACCGACAGCGCCTGCCGGGGGACGGCCGGATGAACACGAACGAGCCGCGAGCGGACAGGAGTCGTTCCCATGTCCGGCACCGCGGGGAGCCGGACGGCCGGGCGTCGCCGCAAGGCGCGATCAGTCCTTGACCCCGATTGTCTCACCGCGCGCGTCGACCGAGGCGGCTGATCGCCTCCGGCGCCGAGTACCCATCACGTACCACCTCTCTCTTGGAGTTCCCATGACCCAGCCCGCACCCACCGTCGTCCTCGTACACGGCGCCTTCGCCGACGCGTCCAGCTTCGCGCGTGTCATTCCCGAACTGCTCGGCGACGGACTGAACGTGATCGCCGCGGCCGTACCCAACCGCAGCCTGCTCGGGGACGCCGCCTACATCGCGTCGGTCGTACGCCAGGTCCCCGGGCCCGTCATCCTGGTGGGGCACTCCTACGGCGGCGCCGTCATCACCGTCGCCGGAGTCGAGGACAACGTCAGCGCCCTCGTCTACCTGGCCGGGTACGCCCTGGAGGAAGGAGAGAGCCTGGGCGAGCTGCAGGGCCGGTTCCCCGACTCCGACCTGGCGTCGGCCCTCGTCTTCACGCCGTTCCCGGCCGAAGGCCCGACCGGGCCCGGCACCGACGTGACCGTCGATACCGACAGGTTCCCCGCGATCTTCGCCGCCGACGTGGACCCGGACCTGGCCCGGATCCTCGCCGTCTCCCAGCGTCCGCTGGCCGGCGCGGCCTTCGCCGAGGCGGCCCCGGTCGCGGCCTGGAAGACCAAGCCGTCATGGGGCCTGGTGTCGTCCGCCGACCACACGATCAACCCGGACGTCATACGCTTCGGCTACCGGCGTGCCGGCATGACCACCGTCGAGGTCGACTCCTCGCACCTCGTCATGCTCGCGCACCCCAAGAAGGTCGCGGACCTGATCCGCGAGGTCGTCCGCAGCACCGGCGACTGACCGGGCGGCCGCCGTGCCCCCCTGCTCCGTGCCCCGTGCCGGTGCACGGAGCAGGGCCGAGGCTTCGAGCCGCTCGGTGACCGGGCTCAGGACGGCCGGCGGATCTCCGTGACGATCGTGTAGAGCTCGACGATGACGCCGTCGTCGGTGCGGGCGATGTCCATGCCGCTCACCGCCGGGGGCCCGTCGGGCGGCCCGTACCGGAAGCCGAGGTGACCGATGTCGTCGAGGCCCGACGCGTCGCCGACGGGACGGAAGACCCAGCCCGGGTTCTCGGCGAGCAACTCGTCGGCGCGGCGCACGAATTCCCCGCGCCCGCGGTTGACGCGGTCCGGTTCGTGCCACACCACGTCCTCGGCGTAGTGCGCGGCGACGGCGGCGGCCCGGCGGACCGGATCGGGCTCGTTGAACACCTGGAGCAGGTTCACCCGCATCAGGTCGGCGGGGGACCGGGGCATCACGACGCCGTGACGGTCGCGGCCTCGCGGAGGGGAGCGAGGGCCGAGGTCCAGGCGATGACCTGGTCGAGCAGGGCGTCCAGGGCCCGCAGGTGGTGGTCGCCGGGCTTGAGGACCGTGAAGTTCTCGAAGTCGGTGAACAGGGAGAGGGTGACCTGCTGCCGTACGTCGGCCATCTGGAGTTCGGCGGCGACCAGGCGCAGTTGCTCGGCGGACCGCACGCCGCCCGCGACGCCGTAGGAGACCAGGCCGAGGGCCTTGTCGTTCCACTCGGCGTACAGGTAGTCCAGGGCGTTCTTCAGGACGCCGGGGACGCCGTGGTTGTACTCGGGGGTGACGATGACGAATCCGTCGTACGCGGCGATGGTCTCGGCCCAGCGGCGGGTGTGCTCGTTCTGGTACTGGCCGAGCGACGGCGGCATGGGCTCGTCGAGGAGGGGGAGGGGATGGTCGCGCAGGTCGAGCAGCTCGAAGCCGGCGTCGGTGCGGCGCGAGGCGTGTTCCAGAACCCAGCGCGCCACCTGGTCGCCGACTCGGTTGGGTCGGGTGCTGCCGAGGATGATGCCGATGGAGAGCATGATGTGCCTGCCCTTTCGCGGTGGTCAGCCCGGTACGGCGGCGGACGCCTCGACGGCGGAGGCGAAGTCCGGCTGCACGCCGAGCTGGGCGAGCATGACGCTGAGGCCGACGTAGCAGTTGAACTCCTTGATCCTGCCGTCCTCGACGTACCAGAAGTCGGCGGCCGGGACGCTGAGCCTGGCGCCGGTCGGCCGGACGGTGCCGGCGGGCGTCTCGAAGGGGCCGGTGAAGGTGCCCTCGATGGTCAGCTCGACGGCGACGACGTTGCCCATGACGTGGAACCGGTGCAGTTCACGGTGTACGTCGGGGGCCAGCGCCCCCATGAAGACGACCGGGTCGCCCAGGTGCTCACCGCGGTAGCTCTCGCCGGCGACGACGTTGTCGAACACGCCGTCCTCGGTGAACAGGTCCATGAAGCCCTGCACGTCCAGGACGCTGCCTTCGGCCGCCCGGTACGCCGCCCGGACCACTGTCTCCGCTTCGGTGCTCATGGTGCCTCCCGTACGAGAGAATCCATTCAAACCTTTGATTGAAAGTCTGAGCGCGTCTGGCAGCCATGTCAAGCAAACGATTGAATTCACCCCCGAGGGGAGTGGTGCGGGCGCATTCGCTCATGTCAGGTGTCTATCGGGCTCCCCGGAAGGCTCCGGTCACCACGGGGATGAGCATCCGTTCGACCCGGTCGGCGGGCTCGGCGGCCAGCTCGGTGCCGATGGGCGCCAGCGCGAGCCAGTTCAGCATGCCGGCCGCGCAGCGGACCCGGAAGACGAGCTCCCGCTCGTCGACCTCGGGGAGGTTCGTCGCCAGCACCCGCAGCGCCCGCTGCCGGGCCTGCTCGAACTTCCCGTACAGCCGCTCCCACCCCTCGGGCGGATCGATCCCGACCCGCGCCACGGTCCGCATCACGGCCAGCTCTCGCCCCCCGGCCGCGAGCGCGTTCATCATCGGCCGGGCGAAGGCCTCGGCCAGCTCGCTCAGCGTCGCGGTCTCCGCCAGAGCGTCGAGCTCCCGGATCTGCGCGTCCAGGTACCGCTCCAGCGCGTGCTCGATCGTCACCTCGCACAGGGCCTTCAGCGAACCGAAGTGGTAACTCACCGCGGCGACGTTGGCCCCGGCGTTCTGGGTGATCTCGCGCAGGGTCACCCCCTCCTGCCCGCGCTCCGCGAGCAGCCCGAGAGCGGCCGTCAACAGGTCGTCGCGCGTGCGCTGCCCGGCCTCGCGGCGAAGGTCCGTCTTCTCCTGCCTCACGTCGTGCCTCACGGTAAAAGTCAAGCGACCGTTTGACTTCCCTGTCAAGCAGCCGCTCGAAGAGCGCGGCGATCCCACCGCCCCGGCCGGGTCGGCCCGCGTCCGGGGCGTCGACGATGGTGCCGTCCTCGTCGAGCGTGTGTGTCTCCCACTCGGGGAGGTCGTCCTCGTACGGGACGAGGCCGCGCGCGACGACTTCGTCACGGCCCTTGAGCTCGGCCGGGAAGTTCGCGGCGTCCACCACGGTCGCCCTCGTGTCCAGGCGGGCCAGGTCGCCGAGGGTGGCGCCGTCGTCGCGGGGGAAGGAGAGCGTGGCGGCCACGGGCATGGGCTCCGAGACGCCGCTCGACTCGATCGGGAAGTAGCCGAAGCGGCCCTCGTGGGCCGGCCGGTCGACCTCTTCGAGCAGGTCGTCGCGGAGGGTGCGGCAGACGCACCCGTTCGTCATCTCGGCCGGCCGCTTCTCGGGGCGGGGTGGGGCGGTGCGGTGCGCTGCGGGGCCGGGACCGCCGGGCGCGAGCGCGGCGTCGATGGGGGAACGGCCAGGGCGCAGCCGCCCCTCTGGCGTTCGTGAGTGGTCGGCGCCCGGGTTCTCACTTGTGCGCGCTAATTGAAAACGATTATCGTCTTGCTTGTTCGCGCACACACCACCCATGCCCAAGGGGGGCTTCTTTTGCGTACCTTCACACGCACTCTCACCGTCGCCGGGTCCATAGCCGCGGCCGTCGCGGTCGGTGGAATGACCGCCGCGCACGCCGCCGGGACCACTCTCTCCAAGGGGCACGTCGATGTCCTCGACGTCGAGTACGCCGCCGGTGCTCTCGCACTCCACGTCCACGACGAGTCGGTCACCCCGGACGTCGAGTACGCCCCGGCGGACGTCGTGCTCCAGGCCCTGCCGGCCTCCGCGTACACCGTTCCCACCGGCACCTGCTACGGCCACCTGGGCGCGGCCGGCGCCACGGTGTACCGCCTGCCGCAGGTCGAGAACGCCAGCCTGCTCTGGCCCGGTCTCTCCGGCGAGCACCTCTCCGCCGGCGTCTTCCAGAACGACAAGGTGCAGGTCAAGCTCACCTCCGTCAGCGGACCGGGCAAGCTCACCGTCTACAAGAACGGCCTCTGCCCGAAGAGCAACCGCTTCTACGACAGCGGCGACGCGACACTCGCCAACTCCAAGGACGTCGCCGCGGGCGAGCACGACCACGCCAACTGGGTCTTCACCAAGGCGGGTTCCTACACCGCCACCTTCCAGGTGAGCGGCACGCTGGCGAACGGCACCCCGGTCGGCCCGGCCTCCGCCACGTACACCTTCCAGGTCGGCTGACCCCGGCCCGTGTCACAAGCCCCGCGTCGGGGGCGGGCCGTGCCCGCCGTTCGAACCGCCCCCGGCGCGGCCGTGGTCCCTCGCCCTCACGCCCGAAGGAGACGCCCCGTCATGCGGGCCCCCATCGCACCCCGTCCCGTACGAGCCGCCACCCTCGCGGTCGCTCTGTCACTGCTCAGTACCGCGCCCCTCGCCCACGCGGCCGACCCCCCTCCGAGGGAGGCGCCCCCCGGAGAGCGCGCCGTCCTGAACGGCGGTCACCTCGATCTGGCGGCCCGGTTGGTCAACGGGCGGCTGGAGTTCCGGATCAAGGACGGGACCGTACCCGGCTCGCCCGTCTGGCGCGAACCCTCCGACGTGCTGCTGCACTTCGACGCCCGCCACGAGATCGTCATCCCGCCGCGCGAGGAGGTCCCGCAGTTCGAGGGGTTCGGCGAGCCGGGCGGCAGCCTGTGGGTCGACAAGGACTTCGAGGCGGAGGAAGGGCTGCTCTGGCCCGGCTGGAACACCCTGGAGATCCTGCCCGCGGACGTGTCGGGCCGGGTGAAGGTCACCTTCCCGAAGATCGAGGGGCCGGGGCGGTTCGTGCTCGGACAGTGGGCCGACGACCCGGACACGGGGGTGAAGATCGACGTCACTGTGGACGGCGCGAAGAGCGACCCGGGTGCGGTCGACCTGCCCGCGTTCACCCATGCCCACCCGCTGTGGATCTTCAACGCCGAAGGCGTCTACCGCATCACCGTGCAGATGACGGCCACGCTGCCCTCCGGTGCCGCGGTTTCCGACCGGGAGACGCTGGCTGTGGTCGTCGGGGACGATGTGGACCCGGGGACGGTCGTGCCGGGCGACGGAACGAATCCGACGCCGACGCCGATTCCTCCCTCCGCTCCGACTCCCCTACCGACCCCGACCCCGACCCCGACCCCGACCCCGACCCCGACCCCGACGTCCACGACCGCGCCGACCCCGGCGCCGTCCCCGGTTACGCCCACGCCTTCCGCCACCGCGACCGCCATCGGCACCCCGTCCGCCACCCCGACGCCCACGGGAAGCCCGTCGGTGACCGTGAGCAGCACGCCGTCCGTCACCGGGGCACCCGCCCCGCCTTCCCCTCGGGGACAGCGGTGGTCCCCCGCCGCCGCGGGGGCGGCGGCCGTCTGGCGGCGACCGGGGCGGCAGGTGTGGCCCTGCCCGCCGGCCTCGCGGCTGCCGCGCTCGTGGCGGGCGTCACGGCCGTCGTGGTCGTCCGGCGGAAGCGGGCGGTCTGATGAGCCGCCGCCGACGCGGCACCGGCGCCTTCGCCGCGGCCGCCCTCGCGACCGCACTGCTCGCATCCGGCTGCGGTGCCGGATCGGGCAGGGGCGGCAAGGACGCCGCGCTCACCGTCTCCACGACCACCGCGATCATCGCCGACCTGGTGCGCAACGTGGGCGGCGAGCGGGTCGACGTCACCTCCGTCGTGCCGCACCACGGCGACCCCCACTCGTACGAGCCGAGCCCCGGCGACGCCGCCAGGATCGCGAAGTCGGACCTGATCTTCAGCAACGGGCTGCTCCTCGAAGAGCCCGGCATCATGAAGATGATCCACAGCAACGCGCCCGAGAAGACGCCGAAGGTGCCGATCAGCGAGGAGCTGGAGCGGTACGGCGGCTCGGTCATCAAGCTCAAGGAGGACCTCGGCCTCGACGTGCTCTGGCTGGGGTGGGCCGTCGAGGGCGAGGTCGCGGGCGACGGCTCCCAGGTCCGTACGACCGCGACGAAGCTGGAGGGGCCGGGCGATCTCCAGGTCTATCTGACGGACACCCTCGGCACCCCGCAGAGCTACGTCGACTCCACGGACGGCTTCGACGCGAAGGACTCCTTCGCCCTGCCGCCGGAGGCTCACACCCACGTCAACTGGGCGTTCAGCAAGCCCGGTACCTACCGGCTGACCATCGAGGGGCGGACGGAGACCCTGGACGGGAAGACGGCGCCCCTCGCGAACGGGACCGTCACATTCGTCGTCGGCGGCGCCCCCGCCCCGCCGGGCAAGACGGTCCTGGACGGCGGGCACGCCGACATCGCCGTCAACGCGCGGACCCGCACGGTCCAGGTGCGTTCCGACGATCCCGCAACCGGGCGGCGCACCCGTCATCGGGCCGACTCGGTCGTGCTCTCCGTCCCCGACCGGGCGAAGGCGTCCGTGCCCAAGGAGGAGACGTACCGCTTCCTGGGTCGTCCGGGTGCGGACGTCTGGGTGCTGCCGCAGGCGGTCATCGGCAAGCACGTGCACGGCGAGATGGACCCGCACGCCTGGGAGGACGTGGCCAACGCCGAGGCGTACGTCCGCCGCGTCGAGGCCGAGCTCGTCAAGGCCGACCCCCGGGGCAGGCCCGAGTACGAGCGCAACACGGCGCGTTATCTGAGGGAACTGGGCGCGCTCGACGACGAAGTGGCCAGGAAGCTCGCCACTGTGCCGGCGGCGAACCGCAAGCTGATCACCACACACGACGCCTTCGGCTATCTGGCCCACGCCTACGGCATGGAGGTGGCCGGCTTCGTCGTCCCGGTGCCCAGCCGCGAGCCGAGCGCCGCGGAGATCGCCGCGCTCCGCGCCACGATCCGCGACAAGAAGGTCCCGGCCGTGTTCCTGGAGCCGAACCTCGCCGCGCGGGCGGACGTCCTGCGCCGGGTCGCCGAGGACGAGGGCGTCGGCATCTGCACCGTCTACGGCGACTCCTTCGACGACAAGGTCCACGACTACGTCGCGATGATGCGCCACAACGCGAACGAACTGGCCCGCTGCCTGGGCCGCGAGGGGAGTGGGGCCCGATGAGGCTCGTACGCAACAGCAGGATCGCCCTCGCGGCGGCGGGAGCGCTCGCGCTCGGCGGAACGGCCGTGATCGTCCCGCCCGTGCCCCCGCTTGTCGTCGCGCACGTCACCCTCACCGACGGCGTCCTCGGCCTGGGCGAGGGCGGGGTGATCGACGTCGACGACACCCACAAGGCGATCGGGCCGGACGGCGCGGACCGCTGGGAACTGAACCCGGAATGGGACACGACCGGGCTGATCTCGGGCTCCGTGCACTGGTCGCTGACCGGCGTCGCGGGGCCGGGCATCCTCCGGGTCACCGAACCGGCGGGCTCCGAAGCCGGAGACGACGGCAAGGACGCGGCCGACGATCAGCCCCTCGTACGGTTCGACAGTTCGGACGGGCTGCCCGACGGGTACGACCTGCCGGCCGCCGCTCGTGGCGCGACCCGCTGGTCGTTCGACGCGCCCGGAACGTACACGCTGACCTTCACGGTACAGACACCGGGGGAGACGGAGGGGAAACCCCTGACCGCCGAGACCTCGTACACGGTACGGGTCGGGGACGCGGCCATCGCTCGCCCCCGTCCGCAGCCCGAGCCGGAGCAGGTCGTCCAGCCCGGCCCGGAGCCGGTCCGGCCCGTGGAAACCGTCCCGGCGCCACCCGCCGGCCGGCAGGCCGCGGCCCAGGCCCCGCACCCGCACCTGCTCCCGGCCGCCGAACCGGTCGAGACGGCGAAGAAGGTCCTCGCCGAAGGGCACATCGACATCGCGGCCCGCGTCGTCGACGGCAGGCTGCAGATCCACATCAAGGACGGCACGGTTCCGGGCGAGACGGTGTGGCGCGAGCCCTCGTCGGTGGTCCTGCACGTCAAGCCGGGGGCCAGGAAGACGATCCCGGCGAACAAGGACTTCGCCTTCCTCGGAAAAGCGGGCGACCCGGTCTGGCTCCTCGACCAGGTACAGCAGCCGGGTCTGCTGTGGCCCAGCTGGTCCACCGACAACATGACGGCCGGAGCGACGCGGGGCGAGGTCGAGTTCAAGTTGGCGAAGGCCGAGGGCCCGGGGAACTTCGCGCTGTTCAACTACGACGGTCTCTCGGGCGCGAGCGTCCGGCTCAACAGCGGCGACGGCGTGCCCGACGCGTTCGGCGTACCGCAGAACACCCACGCGCACGGCGGCTGGGCCTTCGGCAAGGAGGGCGTGTACCGACTGACGCTCACGATGTCGGCCACACTGGCCGACGGGACCCGCTCGAGTGACACGGAGGCGCTGGCCTTCAGCGTGGGTGCGGGCGACCCGAACCAGGTCCAGCCCGGCGGAACCGGCGGGAGCACGACGGGCGGCACCACGGGAGGGTCCACAGGCGGTACGACCGAAGGGGAAACCGGCGCTTCGACCGGTGACGGGTCGACCGGTGGCGGGTCGGCCGGCGGCGGGGCCACGAGCGGGTCCACCGGGGGCACGATCGCCGGGTCCACCGGCGGTCCGACAGCCGGTGGGACGGCCACAGGAGGCACCACGGGCGGCCCTGGTACGTCCACCGGAGGCTCCATGGCGAACACCGGATCGGAGGGCACCCTGCTGCTCGCCGGTACGGCCGCCGTGCTCGCCGCGGCGGCGCGGGCGCCGTCGTGCTCACCCGCAGGCGCAGCTCGTGAGCGCCCCGAGCGGCTGCTCGGCGTCGGCGGGTGTCCGTCGTACTCGGTGGCCGCACCGCGGTACGGGACGCCTCGCTGACCGTCGCGGCCGGTGAACTCGTGGGCCTCCTCGGTCCGAACGGTGCGGGCAAGACCACCCTGTTGCGCGCGGTCCTCGGCCTCATCACGACCTCCGCGGGCAGCGTCGAGACGGACGGCCGGGTCGGCTACGTACCCCAACGGCACGAGTTCGCCTGGGACTTCCCCCTCGACGTGGCCGACACGGTACTGAGCGGGCGCACCCGCATGATCGGCTGGCTGCGGCGCCCCCGGGCACACGACCGCGCCGCAGCCGACGAAGCCCTGGAGCTGGCCGGTCTGACCGACTTGCGACGTCGCCCCATCGGAGAGCTGTCGGGCGGACAGCGCCAGCGCGTCCTGGTGGCGCGGGCGCTCGCCGCCGAACCCCGGCTGCTGCTCCTGGACGAACCCTTCACCGGAGTGGACGTCCCCACACAGGAACTGCTGAACGAGCTCTTCGGCCGCCTCGCGGCCGAAGGCAGAGGACTGCTGATGACCACGCACGACCTGGCCGCCGCGGCCCGCACCTGCACCCGCGTGATCCTGCTCAACCGCACGGTCGTCGCCGAAGGCGGACCGGAACTCCTCTCCGACCCGGACCAGATGCTGCGGGCCTTCGGGCTCGACCAGGCCATCGCCGCGGGGAGTGCCGCGGGGAGGGCCGCGGGGAGTGCCACGGAGGCAGCGGCATGACCGACTTCCTGGCCTTCTTCACCGAACCGTGGTCGCTGCCGTTCATGCGGCGCGCGTTCACGGTCGCCGCGATCGTCGGCCTGGTCTGCGGGGTCGTCGGCGTCCACGTCGTCCTGCGAGGGATGGCATTCATCGGCGACGCGGTCGCGCACTCGGCCTTCCCCGGTGTGGCTCTCGCCTATGCCTTCGAGGGCAATCTGCTGCTCGGCGGCGCGGTGGCGGGCGTGACGACGGCGGTGCTCATCGCCTTCGTCTCCCAGAACAGACGGCTGAAGGAGGACACCGTCATCGGGGTCTTCTTCGCCTTCGCGTTCGGCCTCGGCATCGTGCTCGTCTCGACGAGGGACGCCTGGACGACCGACCTGTCGTCCTTCCTCTTCGGCCAGGTACTCGCCGTCGACGCGGCGGACATCTGGCGGGTCGCGGCGATGGGCGCCGTGCTCGTGGCGACCGTCCTCGCGCTCCGCAAGGAGCTCGTGGCGGTCAGCCTCGACCGCGAGACGGCGCGGGCGGCCGGACTGCCGGTGCTTCCGCTGGACCTCACGCTGTACGTGGTCGTGACGGCGACGATCGTGATGTCCCTGGAGGCGGTGGGCAACATCCTGGTCCTGGCCCTGCTCATCACCCCGGCCGCCACGGCCCGGCTGCTCACCGAACGCCTGTGGGCGATGACGGCACTCGCTTCCCTCTTCGGCTGCGCGGGCAGCCTCGCCGGACTGTACGTCAGCTACGCCTACGACCTCGCGGCGGGCGGTTCGGTCGTCGTCGTCCTGACCGCGGTGTTCGCCGTCGTCTGGCTGCTCGCTCCCCGCCACGGACTGGCGGCGAAGCTCCGAACGCGCGGCGGCATCGTCGCCGAGGAGGAGCCGGCGGGCGACGCCGCCGCACCGACGAGGGCACCCGTCTAGGCGCCGCCGGGCGCTGACGTGCCTCACGACTCCGGGACGGGCGGTGGCCGCGGCCACGCCACCGCCCGTCCCGGGCACTTCCCCCACCGCACGCCGTACCGACGGAAGGCGGATCCCTCCATGACAGCACGCTCGATCGCCCTGGGAACGGTCCAGGAGACCCGGCTGATCCCGCTGTACGGCCGAGCGATGGAGAGCCGGAAGCCGGATCCGGCCCTGCGGGACGACAAGGCCGCGTAGATCGTCGCTTCCCTACCGAAGAGGAGCCGGAGCGATGACCACTTGGTGTCCGCAGGCCGGCCACGCACGCGCACGCGCACCCGCACACGCTGAGCACCTTGCCCGAGCCGACGCCCGCGCCCGCAAGTCCGCGGCGCGGCCGACGCCTCCGCCCCCGTACCCTCCTCACCGTCCTCGACGCGCACGGGCCGACGGACTGGCGCGCCTGGGACACCCTCGCCATGGAGTCCCGTGTCCAGGACAGCGACGCCGTCCTGCTCTCCCTCGGCAGCAAGGCCCCTTGCCGGGCCGGTGGAGAAAGACGACCAGGCCGGCGGCGGTGACCTCGCAGCGGGTACGGCCGCTGTGAGGTCACCGCTCCCGGCTGTTGTGATCCGAGCGGAGACCTCCGTCAGGTCACTCCGCCGGAAGACGCGGCGTGCGCGGAGGCTCCGTGCGTCGGCTGCCGGTCTTCTCGAAGGCGGCGGCCAGGGTGAGCAGCGTGTTGTCGTCGTAGGCGCGGCCCGCGAAGGTCAGACCGACGGGCATGCCGGTGTCCGTCATGGTGCCCATGGGGACGGTCACGGTCGGGATGCCGAGGTGGCGGGGGACCAGGTTGCCGTTGGCGACCCAGACGCCGTTGCGCCAGCCGAGGTCGGCGGACGCCACGTCGACGTCCATGTCCGCGGGGCCCACGTCGGCCACCGCGGGGAACACCACCGCGTCCAGGCCCGTCTCGTCCATCCACAGCTCCAGGTCGACGCGGCGCGTCTCCTCCAGACCGCGCAGGCCCTGTTCGAGGAGCGGCATGTCGGCGAGGGAGGCGTACGGGCGCTCGCGCACGAAGCGGGGGTAGTCGCCGATCGTGTCGTCGAAGCCCTCGTACCGGTCGGGCAGTTCGCCCTCCTGCTTGGGCCAGATGCGGGTGCCGTCGACCTCGGCGAGGGTGGGGAGCGCCGGGTCGCCGTTGGCGCGCAGGAAGTCGTCCCAGGCCCAGGCGGACAGGTCCTCGATCTCGAAGGCCAGGTACTCGCGGGTGACCAGTCCGCGGGTGAGCAGCGAGGGCGCTCCGGGGCGGTCGGACTCGTAGTTGGTGACGACGGGGAAGTCGACCTCGACGACCTCGGCGCCGGCGGCCTCGAGGTCACGGCGGGCGGCTTCCCACAGGGCGATCACCGAGGGGCGCGTGTCGACGGGCTGTCCGGTCTGGCCGCCGATGCCTCCGTCGGGGTTCGTTCCGGCGTCGGGGTCGGCGTTGATGTACATCCGGGGCACGCCGACGCGCTTGCCGGCGAGCGCGTCGGACGCGGCCTCGGCGTCGGCGGGCGCGAGGGACGGGTAGGAGGCGGGGCGTACCTGCGACGGCGGGGGCAGCGTCACCCACGGCTGTGCGCGCCACAGGTCCCCGCGCGTGTGCGGGTCGTCGGCGACGATGACGTCGAGCAGTTCGAGCAGGTCGGCCATGGTGCGGGTGTGCGGGACCACGACGTCCATGGTCGGCACGAGCGGCCAGTTGCCACGGACCGAGATGACGCCGCGGCTGGGGGTGTAGGCGCACAGCGCGTTGTTCGAGGCGGGGGCGCGGCCCGAGGACCAGGTCTCCTCGCCGAGGCCGAACGCGCCGAAGGACGCCGCGGTCGCCGTGCCGGAGCCGTTGGAGGAGCCGGAGCCGTAGGCGCTGGTGAGCCAGTCGGCGCTGTACGGGCTCTCCGCCCGGCCGTACACGCCGCGCTGCATGCCGCCGTTCGCCATCGGCGGCATGTTGGTCAGGCCGATGAGGACGGCCCCGCCCGCGCGCAGCCGCTCGATGGCGAACGCGTCGTGCTGGGCGACGAGGTGCTCGAACGCCGGGGAGCCGGCCGCGGCCGTGAGCCCCTCGGCGAGGTAGCTGTCCTTGGCGGTGTACGGGATGCCGTCCAGCGGGCCCAGGGTCTCGCCGCGGGCGCGGCGGGCGTCGGAGGCCTCCGCTTCCTCCCGGGCGCGCGGGTTCATCACGACCATCGCGTTCAGGGCGGTGGGCGTACCGGGCCGGTCGTACGCGTCGATGCGGGCGAGGTAGGCGTCGAGCAGCCCGACCGCGGTCGTCTCGCCCTTCTCCAGCGCTGCGCGCAGGTCGGCGATACAGGTCTCCACAACGTCGAATCCGCGCGTCATGCGGTCTCTCCTGGGGTGAGTGGGGCGGGCGGGGCGCGGGCTGTCGGGGCGACCGCGCACAGCCGGCCGTCGCACACCCCATCGCTTTGACTAGATTTTCAGTCTAGACTAGAGGTCTAGATGGTGGAACCTAGACTCTGAGACCTGAATCACCGAAACCGAGAGTGAGCTCATGCCGACGTCAGAGACCGGGCCCCCGCAGCCCGCGGCCCGGGTCCCCATCGACAGAAAACGTCAGCCCAGCGGGGACGAGGCGCGGGGGCGGGCCATGCGGGCCGCCATCAGCGTCATCGCCGAGAAGGGCACGGCGGCCCTGCGGATGTCGGACATCGCCGAGCGGGCCGGCATGAGCACCGGGCACATCCTCTACCACTTCGGCAAGAAGGACCGGCTGCTGCTCGAAGTCCTCGCGTGGAGCCAAGCGGACCTCTGGGACCAGTTCCAGAGGTCTGTCGATCAGGCCGCGTCTCCCGCCGAGAAACTGGACCTGTTCGTCCGCTTCTACCTGCCCCGCCACCAAGGCGACGAACGCTACGCCCTCTGGACGCAGGTGCTGGCCCAGCACCACGACGAAGCGGGCCGGCAGATCCTCACCGAGCTGCTGGACGGCTGGGACGAGCGCCTGGAGGCCATCCTGCGTGAGGGGCAGGACCTGGGGCACTTCACCGACGTGGACCTCCCCGAGTTCACCATCCGGGCCGTGGCCATGCTGAGCGGGCTCTCCGAGGACGTGATGTTCGGACGGTCCCGCTGGCAGCACACCTCCCCTCACGCGTTCGCCCTGTCCGCCCTCGAACGCGAACTGCGTCCCACCACTCAGGACTGACGACGGGAACCTGGTGACCCCGAGGGTCGTCAGCGGATTCGATCGGGCCCGCCGGAAGAGAACACCGCGGGTGCGGGGACGTCAGGCCTGCCACGTGCCCTCCTGCTCCACCAGGCGCTCGCGGGCCCGGCGGGCGGCGACGTCGGTGCGTGTGGCACAGCGGTCGGAGCGGTAGCGGCGTGAGCGGTTGGCGGAGGTGTCGAGGCAGGCGTTGCGGCAGGGCGGTACCCGGCAGAGGCCGAGCCTGCCGGGCCGTACTTCGGCAGGTGGAAGGCGAGCCCCATCGCGCAGATCATCACCGCGCCGCAGACGCCGGGTCCGGCACCGCACACGGCCGCCAGGAGGGTACGGGGCAGCCGTAGGCCCGGGACCGGACGATGCCGTCGCGGTGCGCGCTCAGATCCGACTCGCTTCTCCCGAGACCCTGCTGCGCCTGCCGGAGCCGGGCGATGCCGCGTTCGATCTGCCCGGCGTGGCCGTGGAACTCCTGGCCGAGCCGGATCGGTACGGCGTCCCGCAGGTGGGTGCGGCCGGTCTTGACGGCACCGTCGCACTCGGCGGCCTTGGCCTCCGGTTCGGCACGCAGGAGTTCCAGGGCGGGCAGCAGGTCGTACTGGATCGCCGTGCTGGCGGTCACGTGGATGACCGTCGGCGTCACGTCGTTCGACGACTGTCCCTTGTTGACGTGATCGTTGGGGTGCACCGGATGCTTGCCGCCCAGCGGGCTGCCCAGCAGCTGGTTGGCCCGGTTGGCGATGACCTCGTTGGCGTTCATGTGGGTGTTGGTGCCACTGCCGGTCTGGAAGACGTCGACGACGAAGTGTTCGTCGAGCGCACCGGACTGGACCTCGGCGGCGGCGCTGATGATCGCCGCGGCGATGTCGTCACGGACCAGGCCCGCGTCGCGGTTGACCTCCGCGGCGGCCTTCTTCAGCGCGCCGAGGGTGCCGAGGTAGTGCCGCGGCAACCGGAGGCCGCTTCCGCCCCCCCCGAAGGCGCGGGAAGCCTTCGACGTGCCCGTGGTGGAGATGATGCGCTCTTACGGACGCCCCCAGGTGGACAGCGTCCAGTGCGCCGAGGACGCCGGATCGGCGGACGTGATCCACCACCTGAGGTCGCTGGGGCACGAACGCATCGCCGTCATCGTCGGCGACCCGAGGTTCAGCAACGCCCGCGAACGCGTCGCCGGCGCCTGAGGGAACTGCGGCCCGCGCCGACCGCGGTGTTCGCCTCCAGCGGCGACCTCGCACTCGGCGCCCTCCGCGAGGCCGACCGCCTCGGCCTCGACATCCCCGGTCGGTTGTCCCTGGCCGCCTTCGGCAATACCGACTGGTTCGAGACCTGCCGGCGCCCCGTCACCGCCTTCGCCCACCCCCTGCACGAGATCGGCGTGATCACCGCACACGTGCCGCTGTCCAGACTCAACGGCGACAGCCGCCCGGAGCCCTCCCGGATCCGCCGTGCCCATGCCCGCGCCCCCGCGTAATGCCGATGGTGCGGCGGCGTGGTCACCGACCACCCCGCCGCACCGTGCCGCCCACCGGATCCGCCGCCCTCACGTACAGCCGTTTGAAAGTCGTCCGTCCACGACGGCGGGCAGGAGGGCAGGCGGGCCGTGTCCGCGGCGGTCGATCAGGCCTTGTCCTGCATGGAGCTGCGGGCCGGGTTGCCTTGCTCCGCGGCCTTGGGGTCCTTCTCCTCGGCCTTGCGGCGGACTCCGTCCTCGATGCGCCGGCCGATCGTCTCGTCGATCTTCGACCAGTAGGCGAAGGCGCGTTCGAGGACGGGCTCGCTGACGCCGTTGAGGAGGTGGCCGACGACGTTGTCGACGAGGCGGTCGCGGGCGGCGTCGTCCATCACCTCGCGGACCAGGGTGCCGGGCTGGCCCCAGTCGTCGTCCTCGGGGTGGGAGACGTAGGCGGCCCGGGTGATCTCGCCGTCCGCCGTCCAGCTCGGAGGGCTGCCGTACCGCTCGGTGTCGGCGGCCGGGCCGCCCTTCGAGTTGGGGGCGTAGACCGGGTCGGTGGTCTTGCGGTAGGCCATCGCACCGTCCTTCGAGTACGTGTGGACCTCGGCGACGGGCGCGTTCACGGGGAGCTGCTGGTAGTTGCCGCCGATGCGGTGGCGGTGGGCGTCCGCGTAGGAGAAGAGGCGGGCCAGCAGCATGCGGTCGGGGCTGGGGCCGATGCCGGGGACCAGGTTGTTGGGCTGGAAGGCGGCCTGTTCGATCTCGGCGTGGTTGTCGGTGGGGTTGCGGTCCAGCGTCATGCGGCCGACGGGGATGAGCGGGTAGTCGCCGTGCGGCCACACCTTCGTGAGGTCGAAGGGATTGAAGCGGTAACCGGCGGCCTCCTCGTACGGCATGACCTGGACGTGCAGCGTCCACGAGGGGAAGTCGCCGTCGCGGATGTGCTCGAAGAGGTCCCGCGTGTGGTAGTCGGTGTCGACGGCCGCCATCTGGTCGCCCTCGTGCTGGGTGAAGAACTCGATGCCCTGGTCGGTCTTGAAGTGGTACTTCACCCAGAAGCGTTCGCCGGAGGCATTGATCCACATGTACGTGTGGGAGGTGTAGCCGTTCATGTGGCGCCAGCTGCGCGGGATGCCCCGGTCGCCCATCAGCCAGGTGACCTGGTGCGCGGACTCCGGGGAGAGGGTCCAGAAGTCCCACTGCATGTCGTGGTCGCGCAGGTTGTTGTCGGCCCGGCGCTTCTGGGAGCGGATGAAGTGCTGGAACTTCATCGGGTCCTTGACGAAGAAGACCGGCGTGTTGTTGCCGACCATGTCGTAGTTGCCCTCGGAGGTGTAGAACTTCACCGCGAAGCCGCGCGGGTCGCGCCAGGTGTCCGGGCTGCCGCGCTCACCGGCCACCGTCGAGAAACGGGCCACCAGGTCCGTGCGCGTTCCCGGCTGGAACAGGGCCGCCTTCGTGTAGCGGCTGACGTCGTGGGTGACCTCGAAACGGCCGAACGCACCACTGCCCTTGGCATGCGGCTGGCGCTCCGGGATCCGTTCGCGGTTGAACTGCGCCATCTGCTCGATGAGGTAGGCGTCCTGGAGGAGGATCGGACCGCCGGGACCCACGGTGAGCGAGTGTTCGTCGCTCTCCACCGGGGCGCCGGAGTCGGTCGTGGTCGGTTTCGGCGAGTTGGTGCTCATGATCAAGCCCTTCGTGAGGGGAGGGGAAGGGAAGCACGTGACTGGCTTGCGGTGATCAGGCGATCGGGTGATCAGGCGATCGGGTGATCGGCCGATATGGCGAGTGCTGAGGGGTGTCTTCGCCTGCCTTTCGGTTCTACGGCGGTGGGCTCGGTTTCTTCGGCGCGGGTCGCGACAGGGAGCTCCTGCCCGGGAAGTGCCGGCCTATTACCCCGCTTCGAGGACTCCGAGGACTTCAAGGACTCTGGGGACTTCCAGAACTTCCAGGACCTCCAGGACTCCGAGGACTTCGCGGGCGACCCGGATGTCCGGCTGAAGGGTCCCTTCGAAGTAGCCGATGTACTCGGTTGCCGTTTCTGTGCCGGCCCCGTGGATCCGGCCGGAGGGCTCGCGCAGTACGTCGCCGTAGGCGATCACCACCCCGGGTGGCGTGTGAGCCCCGTAGCCGCCCTCTGATCCGGCCGATCGGCGCCGAACTCCACCAGCGACGTCAGGGGAAGCTTCGGGACCCCGGAGGCGTACCGGTGGATCTCCCCGTTCACGCTCAGGAGGGCATCCCCCCGCGTGTACCGCGGGCACACCTCGACGCCCAACTGCCGAGCCTCGGCCCGTACGAGTCTGTGGCCGGCACCGACCACGAGGACGTCAACGGTTTCGTCGGGTGCGGACATGCTCACCCCTTCGCCGGACTCCCATATGAGTCCTTGAGGGCTATTTCGGACTATTCCGGCTTGACGCTACCGAACGCGTTCGGTAGCGTCAACTCATGACACGCCGGGTGGGAGTCGAAAAGGCTTCTCAGCAAGGTCCACGACGGCGCCGAAAGGCTGAAGAGAGCCGGGAGGTGATTCTCCAGGCCGCCCGTGACCTTTTTGCCTCGGAAGGGTACGAGGGCGTTTCGATGCGCAAAGTCGCAGAGCGGGCGGGTTGCGCTCCGGCGACCATCTACTCCTTCTTCCCCGGTAAGCGTCGGCTTCTTCATCAGGTCTGGGAGGAGGTCTTCGACGACCTAGTCAAAGAATTGAATTCCAGCTACGCCGATGGGGCGGACCTGGAAAAACTTTGCCTTACTTACATTGATTTCTGGCTGAGACGACCCAACGACTACCGTGCCATCTTCTTGACGGAGGACCACCCCCAGGTGTCGGACGAAGGTTATTTCGTCGACACTTCGCATTCCCTGTCCGGCCTCGATATTTTCTGCACGGCCTTGATCGAGGGGCAGGAGAGAGGGGAGATCGAACCTGGAGATCCTCTGGAGATGAGGAGCGTTCTGCTGTGCTCCATGCACGGTGTTGCCCTCGGTCTCATTACCATCCCCGAATACGCCTGGGGCGATTCGACCCGCCTCAAGAGCAACACCGTACGTGCACTCGTGCGAGGGATGCGACGAGCCGAATGGAATGGGTCTGAAACCGGCTGAACTGCACGAGCAGCATGCGAAGTGTCGTGTGCCGTGCAACAGAGAGGTAGACGACTTAAATGTCCTCCAAGGAGTTCACCAAGGAGTTCGTCAAGGGGTTCGATTACGAGCTCCAGAACCGTCAGTTCGCCCTGATCTCCATGTCGGGCGTCGCGAGGCGCCTCAACGGAGACCATCGCGCCGCCTTCTGGGGTGGCTACAGCAGGCTCGAGCGGTTCAACCTGCCCCGCTACGAGCAGGCCGCACTCAGGTGGGGCATGGACGCGAAGCCGACCGCCTGGACCAGAGCCAGGGGGACACTCATCGGTGCGACGCCCACGTTCATGCTCCACTCGCTCCTGAAGTTCGCGTACCCCAAGACCGTGAAGTACCTGAAAGAGCTCCGCCGCGTCCGTGGAATGGGGCCGGAGGACGGGAAGGCGTTCCTCGACTACATGGTCGACCAGGAAGTCTTCCAGATCGAGATGATGCAGCTCGCGCTGGACAGCCGCTTCTCGGAGATCACCCCGAAGCTGGAACATTTCTTCGGCAAGTACGAGGGCGAAGAGCTGTTCTCCTGAAGATCTTCCGGCCCGATCCCAACCGGTCCTGGCGGGACGGAAAACGGGTTTCCCGTGGACCCCGAAACCGTCAGGACCTTCCCGTGCGGCGGACGGGTAACCGCCCTTCGGGTGACTCGCTGCCCGAAAGAACCGGGCAGGACTCTTCCGGTGTGCCACAGGCGCACCGATGTCGGACCGGGCACCCCTGGAGAGATAAGTCCAGGGGGTGCTTCGCGATGTGCTCCCCCCGGCGCCTGTGGCCCACAGGCATGTTCGGCGTTTCCAGGCGCAGCGGGGAGGCATTTCCCCGATTGGTTCGACCGCAAGTGCAGAGATGGCGCCCGGATGTGCAACACTGGTTGCACAACGCATGTTGCAACAAGGGGCGATCATGAGTGATATCGATGTGGATGTCGTCGTAGTCGGTGCGGGATACGCGGGCCTCATTGCGGCCCGCAGTTTGCTGAACCGCGGCCTCACGGTCCAGGTTCTCGAAGCCGCCGACCGCGTCGGCGGCCGGGCGATGACGGTGACGTCGGCGGCCGGCACGGCTGTGGACCTGGGTGGTCAGTGGATCGGCCGCGACCATGTGAAGATGCGCGCTCTGGCGGACGAGTTCGGGGTTCCGCTGTTTCCCACGCACACCCACGGCAAGACCCTCATCCGGCATCGGGGGCGTGACGTGTCGATGCTTTCGGCGACCGGGGTCGCCGTCGGCGCGGCTCTCGTCAGGCTTGCCGCCGCGGAGCGGTTCGGGCTGGGGGCGCGTGACGACCAGACCCTCGCCACGTGGCTGACGAAGGTCGGTTCCCGGCGTGCGCGCCGGCTCCTGGAGGTGACGTTGGGGGAGGTCACGGCCACCGATCCGGAGCTGATCTCCGTTCGCGCCGTAGCCGAAGGCATCAGGAGCGCCGGAGGCATGCGCGAGATGTTCGGCGTCGAAGGCGGAGCTCAGGACGCGCTGCTGACGGGCGGCGCCGGCGGACTCGCGGAAGCCATGGCCGTGGAGCTCGGATCGGTGATCCAGCTGAATCAGACGGTGACCGGAATCGCCCGGGACGGAGACGGTGTGACGGTCAGTACGCCGTACGGGGCGACCCGTGCGCGGCGCGTCGTCGTGACGGCCGCGCCCCCGGTGGCGAGGGCGATCGCCCACCGCCCCGCCCTGCCCGAGGCCCGGGAACTCGTGCAGCGGGACACGTTCATGGGGACGGTCTACAAGGCGGTCGTCGTCTACGACTCGCCCTTCTGGCGGAGCGACGGCCACAGCGGAGAACTCTTCGCCCTCGACGGCCCGGTTCCTTCCGCCTTCGACGTGTCGCCGCCCGGCGGCCGAGGACACCTGTGCGTTCTGGTCCCCGGCCAGGGCGCCCGTGACCTGGACAACCTGACGGAGGAAGCCCGCCGCGCGGCGATCCTCGCCGAACTGGCCCGGCACTTCGGCGAGCTCGCCCGCCACCCGATGAGCTTCCACGAGAAGTCCTGGCACCAGGACAAGTTCGTCCTGGGCGGCTACATGGCGTGGCCCCGCCCCGGCTCCCTCGAAGGCATCCGGACGGCCGGCGCGGAGCCCGTGGGGCGCATCCACTGGGCCGGCACGGAAACCTCCCCCCACTACAGCGGTTACTTCGAAGGCGCCGTGCTCTCCGGGGAGCGGGTCGCCGAAGAAGTGCTCGCGGCTCTGTGATCCGCTGAGAGTGCGTTCGGGGACGCGCCGGTCAGGCAGCGGCACGGGCGTGGCGGGCCGGTGCCGCGCCCGTGCCGTGCCTGTGCCTGCTCCCCGTGCCTGTGCCTGCTCCCGTACCCGTGCCTGCGCCCGTGCCTGCGCCCGCGCCTGGGTCCGTGTCCGTTGTCCGTGCCCGTTGTCCGTGCCCGTGCGGCTCGTCGGCCGACGGGCGGCCGCCGCCCGGTGAGCGGGGGGCCGTGCCGTCACCTTGTGCGACACCCGGCCCGACCTCGTAGAGGCATGGGCGCGGGGCCTGCCGGGAAGTCGGGTGCCGGTCCGTCCCTTGAACCCGGCAGCCCCGGTGGCCTGTTCACCGCCGGGGCGTTCGCTCCAGGGCGGAGGGACGCCGGTACCACCACGGTCTTCCCGTGGAAACGCCCACGGGGCGGAGGCCGCGCCGCTTCCGGCCGCCAGGACCGGTCGCTCCGGCTCACCGGCGCGGGGGCGTACCGGCCACCGGCCACCGACCACCGGTCGCACACCGCCCGGTTCCACCCGCACCGCTTCACGCAAACTCGGTCAACCGACCGACTTTCGTCTTAGGAGGGCTCCTCGTGGTGCACAAGAGGTGTGGGAAACTCGACTGACCGAACAAGGAGTGGACCAGGTGACCTACGTCAGGGCAGCGGAGCGCGAGGAACAGATCGTCGCGGCGGCCGTGCGAGTGCTCAGCTCCGTGGGGGTGCCCGCGATGACGCTGCGCGCCGTGGCGGCCGAGGCGGGCATTCCCCTGGGGACGTTGCACTACGTCTTTCCCGCCAAGGACCAGCTGCTTCGTGCGGTGATGGGCAAGGTCGTGCAGGACATCTCGGAGGCGCTGCGCGCCGAGGCCGAGCTCGACCAGGGCGTGGAGCACGCCTTCAGGCAGGGCATCACCACCTTCTGGAGCAGGCTGGTGGAGGGTGGCCTCGGGCTTCAGATCATGCAGTACGAGCTGACCACCTACTCCTTGCGGGCGGAGGGGGCGGCGGACCTGGCGCGGTCCCAGTACGAGCGCTACGGCTCCCTCGTCACCGAGTTCTGCGAGCAGGCGGCCCAGGCCGCGGGCGAGCGCTGCGCCATCGGGTACGACGCCCTCGGGCGCCTCACCCTGGCCCTGATCGACGGCCTCATCCTGCAGTACGTGGCGAACCCCGACAGCGATCGCGCGCGCCGTGACCTCAAGCACGCGCTCGACATGATCGTCCTGCTCGCGGACCCGCAGCCCGCCGTGTCCGGGCGGGCGGTCCGCTCCGGCTGAGCGGTCGCCGCCGGGGCCGGCCCCGGCGGGCGGGAGTAAGGGCCCGAGTGAGCCGTTGCGCCGTAGGCGCACGTGCGCGCCTCTGTGGTAAGTCGTACGTACGACCAAGTTTTGAATGATCGTGCGTCGCTGTGATCCCCGAGCGGACACTGCCCGTACTCGTGTCCGACACGGACAAGCCGACCGAACCCCCCGGCGTGGTCCGCCTGTACGACCGGATGTACCACGATCGCCTCAGCCCGCAGGAGGTCCTCGCGGTCCGGGAGCGCGTCTGCGCCATGGCCGACGAGGTCGTCACCCCCGCCGCCCACGCCATCGCCGCCGGAGACGAGCGGGTCGAGTGGTTCCCCCGTGCGGTGTTCGACGGGCTTGCCCGCCGGGGGGCTGTTCCGCATCCCCTTCGGCGGCGACGTCGGCGGCGATGCCCTGATCTATCCCTCGACCTCGACCTCGGCCTCGACCGGGGCCGGGGAGATCGCGTACCACTCCAACAGCGTCGCCACGGTCTTCGACGTCCACTGCATCCTCGCCAGCAACGCGCTCAAGCACGGCACGGACGAGCAGAGGCAGCGGTGGCTGCGCCCCCTGGTCGCCGGCGAGATCGTCGGAGCGTTCGCGACCGGCGAGCCCGCCGCCTCCAGCGACCTGGCGCCCACCGCCGTGCGGACCCGCGCCGACCGCACCGGCGACGGCTGGGTCCTCAACGGCACCAAGCAGTGGATCACCAACTCGCCGGTCGCGGCTTTCATCGTCGTGTTGGCGCGCACGGACGACCGCCTGACCACGTTCATCGTCCCGACCGACACCCCGGCGTCAGCGTCGGCCTGCCTGACCGCAAGATCGGAAACCGAGGTCAACTCACTGCGGACGTCGCCTTCTCCGAGGTGCGCCTGACCGACGGCGACGTCCTCGGACAGGTCGGCGAAGGCCTGAAGATCGCCCTGCAGACCCTGACCTACGGCCGCATCGGCATCGGCATCGGCATCGGCGCGGCTGGCGTGGGCATGGCCCAGGCCGCCTTCGACCACATGGCGGCGCACCTGGTCGGTCGGCACGCGTTCGGCAAGCCGCTGGGCGCGAACCAGCACTGACAGTTCGCCGTCGCGGAGTACGCCACCCAGCTCGAAGCGGCCCGCGTAGCACCTACCTCAAGGCCGCGCTCCGCATGGACGAGGGAATCGACTTCCCCGAACCGGAGGCGGCCATGGCCAAGCTCCTCGGCACCCGCCTGTCCGTCGACATCGCCCGTGACGCCGTACAGGCCTTCGGAGGAATGGGCTTCGTCCAGGAACGCGGCGCCGACGGGGCGACCTCCGTCGTGTCGACTCTCTACCGCGACAGCAAGATCGGCGAGATCTACGAAGGCGCCAACGAGATCCAGAAGTGGGTCATCGCCCGCCGCGTGCTGGGCCGCGACGTCACCGGCTGAACCCCGGCACCGGCCGATGGACCGGGCACGCCGACGACCGGCGGCGCGCCCGGCCCGACCACACCCTGCGTGCGCGAGCGCACCGTGCGAACAGACCGGTCACCTGCCCTGCGGCCGTCGAGCGGAACGTACGGCGGCCACAGAGCCACCGACACCGCCCCCCGCACCACCTTCCTGCCTCCCACCCCCCCTTGCCTGGAGGCATCCGTGCAATCCAGCTTCCCCCAGGCCGACTGGCGACCCCGCGTGCCGAGACCGGTACGCACGGGACGAGCGGAGCGATTCTCCGTGGAACCGAACACGTCATCCGGCGCACCTACCTCCTGTTCAACCCCATCGGCTCGGACGCCGCCCGCCCGGTGATCACCGCCTTCCTGGTCTTCGTCGGCGTGTCGGCGTGTGCCTCCTGTGGGTCTTCATGCTCGCGACCCAGGACGACGACCCCGGACGCCTCTACACCGCCGACCGCTCCCTCTCACCCGCGTTCAATGGGTTCGCGATGGCGGGCGAACGGATATCCGTCGTCGGCCTGTTCGCGACGACGGGCGCCATCGCCCTCTTCGGCTACGACGGATTCGCCACGGCCATCTACAGCGTCGTCGCACTCGCGGTACTGCTCCTCCACGTTCCAGATGGCGTGCACCGTTCTGATGGGCGGCCTGGTCGCCGTCCCGGCCTCGCTCCTGCTCGGGTGGCTCGGCAGCACCCCCTCGCACGAGGATGCGCCGAGGACCCGCCGTCGCGCTCCGTCCCGCCGTGCCCCTCGGTGGGACGGAGAGCCGCCACCGCCGGCAGCCGTCGAGCGGGCCCGGTCACGGGCTCGGGGAAGCGGGGCCGATGTTATGTAACGAGCGTTGTGGATCTGGTTATGCTGGCCCCATGCCCCGCCAGGTAGATCATGCCGCCAGACTCGCGGCCGTCGAGGACGCGGTGGTCGCCATCGCGGCCGACGCCGGCTTTGACGCCGTGACGATCCGTGCCGTCGCCCAACACGTCGGAGCTTCGACGTCGGTGGTCACCCACTACGTGGGCAGCAGAGAGGAACTGCTGTGCAACGCCGTCCGCCGGGAGCTCGACAGCCGCCGCTCCGAAGCGGACGCGGCGACCGAGGGGCTCGACGGCCAGGCGGCTCTGCGCGCGATGGTGGAGTGGGCCGTTCTGAGCCCCACCGAAACCAGCCACCGGTTCTGGCTCGCGCTCGTTCTGAACGCGGCCGGCCGGCCGACTCTGCGCGGAGAGCTCAACCGGTTCAACCAGTGGTGGAACCAGAGGATCGAGTGGCTGCTCCGCGAGGCGGGATCGGCTGACCCGGCGAAGGAAGCCGACTTGATCAGCTTGTTCGTCGACGGCATCGTCGTCTCCGGGTTCGACGCCGGTGAGCCCTGGACACCGGAGCGGCGCACCAAGCTGCTCGACGCCGTCTGGGCGACCCTGAGTTTCTGAGGAAGGGGCCCCTGGCCCCATCGACCGTCGGTGCGCTCGTGCGAGTCCCCGGGCGCGCGGCCGGGTGCACCGAGCGTCCTGCCGAACAGACGCGGTGTCGGCCCCGGGGCTCGCCTTCGGGGCCGACGCGTTCACACCACCCGCCTACGCTTCCACCAGGCCGTGGAGGCGCCCGCTGATCAGGCGCTCGGCATCGGCGACGAGGGTGGAGATCAGCTCACCGACGGCGGGGACGTCGGAGATGAGCCCCTGCGACTGGCCGGCCCACCACATGCCGTCGTCGGTGTGGCCTTCGGCGAGCACGCGCTGCCGGCCGCGCTTGCCGGAGGCGAGGTGGGCGATGTCGGAGAAGTCGGTGCCGCGGTCGGCCTCGATGGCGAGGATCTCCTCGCTGACAGCGTTGCGCACCACTCGCGCGGTGTTACGGAACTTGCGGAAGACCAGCACCGTGGAACGCTCGTCGTTCGTCACGATCCGCTGCTTGACGGCCTCGTGCACCGGCGACTCCCTGGTCGCGACGAAACGGGTGCCCATGTTGACGGCTTCGGCACCGAGCGCCAGAGCCGCCACCAGACCGGCCGCGTCGGCGATCCCGCCGCTGGCGATCAGGGGGATCGACAGCCGTCGCGCGGCGGCGGGGATCAGCACCAGGCCGGGCACGTCGTCCTCACCGGGGTGTCCGGCGGCCTCGAAACCGTCGATGGCCACGGCGTCCACCCCGATCCGTTCGGCCTTGAGCGCGTGCCGGACGGAGGTCGCCTTGTGGATGACCTTCATGCCGGCACCGTGGAAGTGGGGGAGCAGGGCTTCGGGGTTGCTTCCGGCCGTCTCCACGAAGGGAACGCCGGAAGCCACGATCACGTCGCGGTACCCGTCGTAGTCGACCGACGCGACCGTGGGCAGGATCGTCAGGTTGACGCCGAAAGGCCGGTCCGTGAGGTCCCGCACCCGCTTGATCTCATCCGCCAGCGCCGCCGGGGTCGGCTGGGTGAGCGCGGTGAGGAAGCCCAGCCCGCCGGCCTCGGCCACGGCGGCGATGAGCGGCGCGGTCCCGACGCCGGTCATTCCGCCGCACATGACGGGGTGGCGGACCCCGAACTCCCGGGTGAATCGGGTCGTCAGCATGAGAACTCCTGAGGGTGGTGTCGATGCGGGGAGCAGCCCGGACCCGGCGCGTCGGGGCCGGGACGTCCGGGCGGCTCGATTACGGGGAAGCGGGCGTCGGGTACGTGGAGAAGCCCCGCCCGGACTTCCGCCCGGTGTCGCCGTCCTGGACCATCCGGGACAACGGCGTCGGCGGCGCGTACAGGGGCTCCCTGAACTCGGCGTACAAGGAACCGGCGACCGCCGGAGTCGTATCGAGGCCGATGTGGTCGACCGGTTCCCACGGCCCCCTGGGGTGCCCGCGACCGGTTCGACGAGGGCTCCGAGCAACCCCCAGGAGGTCGTGGGCATCCCTGCCGGCCCTCGGCGGCGCCGACTTTCCCGAGGCGGGGCCGTCGCCTCATCCGTGCAGGGCGGAGGCGAAGATGCCCGGGATCCTGGCCCACCTGGGCCGACCCGCGAACGCGGTGAGCAGGCGACCGGTGGTGGCCGCGGTGCGGTGGGTGACGAACCATGGCGGCTTGGGGGAGAGGGTGAGCCGGCCGGTGAGCACGGAACGAGGGAAGGGGCGGAACGGGCCGTTGACGACCGTGCGCTCCGTCCCGTCCAGCAGGAGCCCGTTGTGGACGATCCCGATGCCGCTCTGCGCGTCCTGGAGCGTGTGGCCGGGGAACGCGCCCCAGGTGGCGCGAGCGGTCAGATAGCCGACGCCGGTCCAGGCGTTGACCGCGACCGTGCCGTAGCGCAGGCCGGCGACGAACCGGGTGAAGTCGGCCCCCAGCTGGCGAATGGTCCGCGGGTGGGCCACGACGTTCGCCCCCAGGGTGCCGGAGAGCCGTTCGTTGGCGAAGGCGGCGGCGCGGTCGAGGAAGTCGCGTCCCTGTCCGGGCAGACTGGTGACGGCCAGGACGGGGGCGAAGTACTCCTGCGTGAAAGCGATGTCGTCGCCGGCCGGGATCTCTTCGAGGAGCACCCGGGCGCCGCCCGCGACCTGCTGGGCGATGCCGGGATGGTCCCTCACCGCCGCCGTACATCGCTCGTCGCTGCCCGGGTAGTAGGCAGGGCGGGGGACGGCGTCGGTGAGGGCCTGGCGCAGGGCCTTGAGGAAGTCGTCCTTCTGGGGCCAGTCGCCGCTGACGACGAGCACTTGTGAGGCGATGCAGTTGTATCCGTTGTTGTGGAGCTTCTGGGTCGCGATGTGCTCCGCCTGATAGGCGAGGTCACGCTTCGACCACTTCCCCGGAACCACGATCGTCGGCGAGACGCCCCCCAGTTCACTGGTGATGGGCTTGTCCAGCAGCACCTCGCCCCGGGCCTTCCGGGCCCGGCCCTCCTCACCGGGACCGAACACGATGACGTCATGGGACGTGACGCTGCCGGTGATGTGCACGTGACCGATTCCCCGGTGTGCCACCGCGGCCGAACCGAAGTCGACGCCGCCGGTGACGATCCGTACGAGCCCCAGTTCGATGAAGCGGGCGAACACCTTGCTCAGGACCGGCAGCATCGGGTCCGCGATCGGGTTCAGCTTGAGCAGGACCACCCGGTTGTGGGCGAACAGCTCGTAGAGCGTGTCGAGCGGTGCGATCGAGAGGATGTTGCCCGCGCCGAGGACGAGACCGACACCACCGGTCTCCTCCGGCGTGCGCTGCCCCAGCCCCGCGGCCTTCCGCAGCGCGTCGGCCGTCGTACCGGGCCCGGACCACACGTGCGCGGTGTAGCCGTTGAGCAGGAGCCGGTCGAACACGCCGTGGGGGAGCACCCGGGCCGCGACCCTGTCGCCGGGAGCCGGTGACAGGGGGAAACCGTCGAGCGGGCTGTGCCCGGCTTCGAGGGCCGAGAGCGTGGCGGACAAGGCGCCGACGCCGCTGAGCAGCGCGTAAGGGCCGCTGAGCCACTCTTCCCCGGCCGGCTGGGATTCGGGGTCCAGTCGCTTGATCGCACAGGCGGCCTCGACCCATTCCCGGGAGTGCTGCCGGAGGGCTTCCGACACCGTCGTCAGCAGGTCGCGACGGGCCGACAGGGACAGCGCCGCCCAGGTCTCCTCGCCGAGGCGCAGTTCCTCGACCAGCGCGTCGAGGGACGGGGAGCCGTCGTTCGAGGTGTTCACGGAAGTGTTCGTGGAGGTGTTTGTGGAGGTGTTCTTGGAAGTGTTCATGGAGGTGCTCACGCTTCCTGGCAGCCGAGGACCTCGGCCGCCGCTCGGTGGCCGGAGCGGACGGCTCCGTCCATGTAGCCGTTCCAGACGTCGGAGGTCTCCGCGCCCGCCCAGTGGATACGGCCGATCGGCTCGGCGAGCGCCGCGCCGTACTGCGTCCACACACCGGCCCCCAGCCGGCCGCCGTAACAGCCCCGGGTGTACTCCTCCTCCATCCAGTTCCGCTCGGCGTACTCGACCGGGCTCTGCGCCTCGGGCCCGAACATCTTCACCAGAGTGGCCACCGCCGAGGACCGGCGCTCCTCCGGCGACATGAGCGCGGCTCTGCGGGCGTGGGCGTCCTCGAAGAAGCCGACGACGACACCGCGCGAACCGTCCGGCGGCGAGTTGTCCATGGTGACGCTCAGGCCCTCGTCCAGACTGAACCCGAAACCGCTGAGTCCGTCCCGCCGCCAGAACGGCGTGGGGTAGGCGACCTGCACCTTGATGACCGAGCCCATCGGCATCTGCTGGGTGAGGCCGTCGCGGACCGCGGGCAGAGCCGGCCGGTAGACGAGCCGTCCGGCCAGAGCGGGCGGGATCGCGACGATGACCCGCCGCGCGGTGACCTGCCCGCCTTCGAAATCGACCCGCACTCCGTCGCCGTCCTGGGAGATCCCGCGCACTGGGGCGTTCAGCCGGACGGCATCCCCCAGCTGTTCGGCCAGCCGCTCGGATATCAGGTGAGGACCACCCACGACCCGCAGCTCCTGCGCGCCCCCCGTGGTGGCGACGAGGTTGTCGATCATGCCGCCGGACTTGACGTAGAAGAGGAAGTGCAGCAACGACAGCTCCGCGGGCTCGGCGGAGAACAGCGCGGGGACGATCGCGCCCCAGAACGCCAGGGCCTCGGCGTCGTCCGTACGGGAGCGCAGCCACTCCCCGACGCTCTGCCGGTCCAGCTCGGCCGCGGCCGGCGAGGTCCAGGGCGAGGAGAGCGACACCGTGTCCGCCAGCCCCTCAAGCTCCTGCTGAAGCCGCCCGACCGCCACCGCGCCCTCGTCGGAGAGGCCGAAGGTCTCGTCGGCGTACGTCGTGAGCCTCCCCTTGTACAGCGTCACGGCGGCACCGTCGTCGTACGTCGGGAACGTCTCGAGACCGAGCTCGTCGACGAGCTTGAGGACCTCGGTCTGGGTCCGGCCGATCCACTGACCGCCGAGTTCGACCGGCGTGCCGTCGGACAGGCGGTGGCCGACGGTGCGCCCCGCGACCCGGTCCCGGGCCTCCAGGACCCTCACGCTGAGCCCCCGGCGCGCACCGCCCTGGCGGCGGTGAGCCCCGCGAGACCGGCCCCGATCACGACAACGTCGAAGTTCGTCACTGCACATCCTCAAAGTCGGTCGCTTGTACGACTTGGATTGCTGCAGAGTAGCGGGCGGAGGTTTCGCCAACAAGGGTCGAGGTGGCGCGGAAGGGTGGGAGAGGGGGTGGCGGGCTGGTGTCCGCACGAGAATGGGCTTGATGAGGCCTTGCCGCCGACTCGCCTCTGGTGGGCGGTGGCGCGTAAAGGGTTGGTCCAGCCCCTTGCTCCAGGCCGACGCCAACTCTACTTTAACTCGGACGGACGTCCGAGTGTCTTGATGACCGTGACAGGAGGCCCGTCCTGGGGCCGGCCGGAGTCGCAGGAGCGCCCGCAAACGAAGGGAGGCACACAGTGAGAGGTGAGCGGGAAGGGACAGGCGTCCGCGAGGAGCGATGTACCGACACCACCACCATCACCACCGTCGCCGTTGTCGGTGCCGGCATGTCCGGCCTGATCGCGGCCCGGGAACTACGTCGCGAGGGCGTCGACGTGCTCGTGCTCGAATCGGCGGACAGACCCGGCGGCCGGATGATGGCCGAGACGTCCGTACTGGGATCGCGTCTGGATCTCGGAGGCCAATGGGTCGGCCACGGCCACCACCGCTTCGCGTCCCTGGCCACCGAACTCGGGGCCGAACTGTTCCCCATGCGCACGCCGAAGCGACCGGGTTTCGTCGACGGCCCCCGCAGGCTTCCGCCGATGAGCCCGACGGTGCTCGCGGCCAACGCCGTACTCCTCGCATGGGAACTCCGGGCCAAGCGCCCGGCACCCGCGAAGTGGACCGGCCGGACGGTCGACACCTGGCTGCGCAAAGTCCCTGGCCGCCAGACCCGCAGACTCCTCGACGTCCTCGTCTCGGTCACCACCACCGCCGACCTCGACCGTTACTCGATGGATGCCTTCACCGAGGCGGTACGCCACCACGGCGGTCTGACGGCGATGCTGTCCACCAGCGGCGGAGCCCAGGAAAAACTGATCGCCGAGGGCGCGGGCACCCTGACGGAACGACTCGCCGCCGACCTGGGGGAGCGGGTGCTGACCGGTCGACGAGTCACCTCGATCCACCACGACGACGACGGCGTCACCCTCCGGACGACGGCCGACACCGTCCGGGCCGTCAGAGCGATCGTCACCGTCCCGCCCCCCATGTCCGCCCGCATCGCCTACGACCCCCCTCTGCCCCCGCACAGAACGATGCTCCAGCAGCACACCTACATGGGCTCGGTGTACAAGGCGATCGCGGTCTACGAACGCCCCTTCTGGAGACAACAGCGAAAGAGGCACGCCGAGTTCATCCTCCTGGGCCACCCCGGCGGCGCCGTGTTCGACACCACGCCGCCCGGCGGCCCAGGCCACCTGTGCGTCCTCGTCGCCGGCGCCGAAGCGCGAGAACTCGACAGCACGGACACCGCAGGCCGACACCGGGCGCTGCTCGGGCAACTCGTGCCGCACCTCGGCCCCCGAGTCCTCGCACCCGCCGACTGGCACGAGAAGTCATGGCACCTCGACGAACACGCCGGAGGCGGTTACGCGGCGCTGGCGACCCCCGGCACCACCGACGGATACCTCCCCATGCCGTCCCAGCCGGTGGGCCCCCTCCACTGGGCCGGGACCGAAACGGCGAACGAGCACGCCGGATACGTCGAAGGCGCCATCGAATCCGGCGAACGAGTCGCCCGCGAAGTGCTCCGGAGCCTGCGGCACACCGCACTGTGAAAACCCGCGTACGGGCCTACGGCGACGACCTGGACGTCACGCTCACCGGCACCCCCACCGCCCGGTATCACCCTTCCCCTCCCCGCCTGACGCGGGCTCCTCCGGTGCCTGGAACGAGCCGACGGCCCGGGTGCCAGGGGACGGGGGCGGGGGCACCCGAGCTTGCGGGAGGGGAAGGAGGGGGCTCAGGCGGCGAGGGCGGTGTGCAGGGCGTCGAGGCCGTCGCGGTAGATGGTGGTGAAGAAGGCCACGGCCTCGTCTTCGGTGGTGCTGTCCGGGTTGAAGCGGCCGGACCACTGGACCTCGGCGATGTCGTCGCGGCCGGGGACGGCGTGGACGCGGATCGTGGAGACGTAGCCGTTGACGGGGAACGGGGCTTCCAGGATGGCGTAACTGTAGTGACGCTCGGCCTCGTTGAAGGCGAGGAGACGCTCGACGATGATCCCGCCCTCGGGGTTGGTGAGGCGGCGGACGCGGCCGCCTTCGAGGGCGGTGCTCTCGGGGATGTACGGGAGCCAGTCGGGGAGGGCGTCGAAGCCGCCGATGAGGTTCCACACCGTGTCGGGGGAGGCGGGGACGATACGGCTGACGGAGGTGGAGGCCATGATCGGATTCCTTACGGGTCAGGGGTGGTTCAGGCACCGTACGGCAGCGGGGCGGCCGGGCTGACGAGGCCGGCGGCGCGCAGTTCCTGCCAGAACGCGGCGGGGACGGTCTCGTTGAGCGCCGCCTGGTCCTCGGCGATGCGGTTGGGCTTGGTGGCGCCGGGGATGACGGCGGCGGTGGCCGGGTGGGCGAGGGAGAACTGCAGGGCGGCGGCCTTGATGCTGACGCCGTGCTTTGCGGTCAGGGTCTTGAGCCGGGTGACGCGCTCGATGATGTGTGCGGGGGCTTGCTGGTATTCGAAGTGGGTGCCGCCGGCGAGGATGCCGGAGCTGTAGGGTCCGCCGACGACCATGTCGACGTTCTGTTCCTGTGCTGTGGGGAGCAGGCGGGTGAGGGCGTGTTCGTGGTCGAGGAGGGTGTAGCGGCCGGCGAGGAGGAAGCCGTCGGGGCGGGGTTCGTCGAGGGTGAGGGTGAGTTCGATGGGCTCGGTCTTGTTGACGCCCAGGCCCCAGGCCTTGATGACGCCTTCGTCGCGCAGGCGGGACAGGACGCGGAAGGCGCCGGTGCGGGCTTCTTCGAACTTGGCCAGCCAGGCGTCGCCGTGGAAGTCCTGGGCGATGTCGTGGACCCAGACGATGTCCAGGCGGTCGGTGCCCAGGCGCTTGAGGCTGCCTTCGATGGAGCGTTCGGTGGCGTCGGCGGTCCACTCGTGGAGGATTTTGTTGGGGTTGCCGTGTTCGAACAGGCCGCCCTTCTCGCCGAAGTCGGGGATGTCGGTCTCGTGCTCGTCGAGGATGACGCGGCCGACCTTGGTGGACAGGACGTATGCGTCGCGGGGCTTGGCGGAGAGGACCTCGCCGAGGCGTTCTTCGGCGAGTCCGGCGCCGTAGAAGGGGGCGGTGTCGTAGTAGCGGATGCCGTGGTCCCAGGCGGCTTCGACGGTGGCGCGGGCCTCGTCGTCGGGGATGGCGCGGAACATGTTGCCGAGCGGGGCGGTGCCGAAGCCGAGGCGGCCGGGGAGGACGTTCTTGAGCGACATGGGGGGGTGCCTTTTCGAAACGGAGAGTGGGGGTGCGAGGGTCACTCGATAAATGCGAGCGCGCCTTGCATGCTTTAACAATAATTGCAGACGCGTGCTAATGCAAGGCCTCTACGCGTCGGATGCGGCGAAACGCGGCAGGACGTACTCCGCGAGCTCCTGCAGCAGCTCCTCCACCGGCCGGTCGTTGGGCCGCAGGTTGAAGGAGACGTGCGAGACCCCGAGCAGCGCCATGGTCTCCAGGTGCTCGATCAGGGCGTCGCGGCCGGTGCTGAGGCCGAGCCGGATCGGACGGGCCGGGGTGTGCGGGTCCTCCTGGAGGGTGAGCACCATCGGGGTCACGTACGGCTTCTCCCCGGCGAGTTCGCGCCACTGGCGGGTCCGCAGGCGCAGCGCGCCCAGGTCGCGTGGGTAGTTGAGCGAGGCGTCGGCGTGCTCGGCGATCCACTCGGGCGTCTGCTGGGCGCCGCCGGCGACGGCGATCGGGATGCCCGCCGTCTGCTCCGGTTTCGGCAGGACCTCCAACCGGAGGTCCGGGCCGAGCCCGGCCCCGGGCAGTTCCAGCGGGCCCGGACGCCAGGCGGCGCGCAGGGTGTGCAGTCCTCCCGGAAGGCGGCGCCGCGGGCCTCGAAGTCCCGCCCGAAGAGCGGGTACTCGACGGGACGGTCGCCGCTGGCGAGGCCGAGCAGCATCCGGCCGCCGGAGAGCGCGTCGACGGTGGCGGCGGCCTTGGCGACGAGCAGCGGTTCGCGCAGCGGCAGGACGACGGCCGCGGTGCCGAGGACGGCGCGCTCGGTGACGGCGGCGAGGTGGCCCAGGTGGGTGAAGGTCTCGAAGACCGTCCCGGCGTCCCCGAAGCGGACGGGGTCGAAGAGCGGGACGTCGCGCACCCAGAGGCCGGCGAAGCCGAGCCGGTCGGCGAGCCGGGCGAGACGGACGTGGTCGGCGAGGTCCGGGACGCCGTGGGGGCGCCCGGCCGTACGGTCGGTGGCCTGCCGGGAGGGGCCCCAGTCGTTGTCGAGGGGGAGTTCCAGGCCGAGGGTGAGCCGGCCCTCGCCGGGGGCGAGGCGGGCGAGGGCGGGGTGACGGGGTGCCATGGGCGAATCGGTCCTCAGAGCGGGGAAAACGGGCGGAGCCCGCTGCGGATCGGCCGGAAGGGCCGGCCCGCAGCGGGCTTCCGGGGTGCGGGGCGGATCAGGCGGCGTTGAACTCGTCCGGGTGCGGGCCGGTGCGCAGGCCGCGGTCGGTGCCGGCGACGGCGGCCATGTCCTCCTCGGTCAGCCGGAAGTCGAAGACGTCCAGGTTCTGGCGGATGCGCGCCGGGGTGACGGACTTCGGGATGACGATGTTGCCGAGCTGGAGGTGCCAGCGCAGGACCACCTGGGCGGCGGACTTGCCGGTACGGGCGGCGATCGCGGTGATCGCCGGGTCGTCCAGGACGGCGCCCTGGGCGAGCGGGCTCCACGCCTCGGTGGCGATGCCGTGCTCGGCGTGGAAGGCGCGCAGCTCGGCCTGCTGGAGGCCGGGGTGCAGCTCGACCTGGTTCACGGCCGGCACCAGCGAGCCGCTGTCCAGCAGGCGCTGGAGGTGGGCGGGCTGGAAGTTGGAGACACCGGCGGCGCGGACGCGGCCCTCGGAGGCGAGGCGCTCGACGGCGCGCCAGGAGTCCAGGTAGAGGTCGCGGGCCGGGGTCGGCCAGTGGATCAGGTACAGGTCGATCCGCTCCAGGCCGAGCTTGGCGAGGCTGGCGTCGAAGGCGCGCAGCGTGGCGTCGTACCCCTGGTCGGCGTTCCACAGCTTGGTGGTGACGAACAGCTCCTCGCGCGGCAGGCCGGAGGCGGCCAGGGCGCGGCCGACGCCGGTCTCGTTGCCGTAGATCGCGGCGGTGTCGATGCTGCGGTAGCCGGCCTCCAGGGCGGCGCTGACGGCGGCGGTGGTCTCGTCGTCGGGGACCTGGAAGACGCCGAAGCCGAGCTGCGGGATCTCCACGCCGTTGTTCAGCTTCACGGTGGGGACAGTGGGGTTGCTCATGGTGCGCACTTTCAGAGAGGGCGGTCGGTGAGGGTGTAGCGGACGGTCTGGGCACTGATGAGCCCGTCACGGAAGACGAAGGTGTCGGTGCCGTCGGTGACCCGGTGCGTTGCGGTGGTGGCGGTCCACCGCAGGAACAGGACGTCCCCCGCGAACTGCGGAGTGAGCTGCCAGTCGGCGTCGGGCAGGTCGGCCAGGAGCCGGCCGATGCCCTCGCGGACTCCCGCGCGCCCGGTCAGGACGCCGTCGGGGGTGACGAAAACAGCGTCCTCCGCGTAGTTCCGGCTGATCAGGTCGAGGTCGCCGGTGCCGAGGCGGTCGCCGTGGTCGGCGAAGACTTCCTGGGGCGTACGGGCGCCGGTGGCGGTCATCGGGGGAACTCCTGGGCTGCGGTGGCGGTCATCGGGAGAGCTCCTGGGCTGCGGTGTCGGTCATCGGGAGAGCTCCTCGGCTGTGGTGGCGGTCATCGAGAGAGCTCCTCGACTGCGGTGGCGGCAAAGCCGTGGTCCTGCTCGGGCGCGCCGCCGCCCACGCCGATCGCGCCGACCAGACGACCGTCGCGGTGGACCGGGACGCCGCCGGCGATGAAGAGGAGCGGCCGGTCGAGCGCGGTGGGCAGGGTGTGGAACGGTCCGTCCGGCTTGACGAGGTCGACCAGGTCGGCGGTGGGGGTGCCCAGCTGGAGGGCGGTGTACGCCTTGCGGGTGCTGGTCTCCCGGAGATCAGTACGGCGCTGTCGTCGCGGAGGAAGGCGAGCAGGTGGCCGCCCGCGTCCAGGACGGTGACGCTGACCGCGACCCCGGCCGCTCGGGCGGCGCGGTGGGCGGCGGCGACGAGGGTCTCGGCGTCGGCGGTGGTCAGCGGGGTGAGGGTGGTGCTCATGGTGGCGCTTCTCCTGGAAGGAACGGGGAGAGGGAGGGTCAGTGGTGGACGGCGACGGGGGCGGGAGCGGCGGTGACGGCGCCCTCCCGTGCGGGGGTCCGGCGCTCCAGCGCCGCCGACCAGAAGGCGAGGAGCAGGGCGGCTCCGGCGAGCAGGGCGCCGACCCAGTTCGGGGCGGTGTAGCCGAGACCGGCGGTGATGACGAGGCCGCCGAGCCAGGCGGCGAGCGCGTTGCCGAGGTTGAAGGCGCCGATGTTGACGGCGGAGGCCAGGGTGGGCGCGCCGTGGGCCTGGTCGAGGACGCGCTTCTGCAGCGGCGGGACGGTCGCGAAGCCGAGCGCCCCGACGAGCAGGATGGTGATCGCGGCGAGGACCTTGTTGTGCGCGGTGAGGGTGAACAGGGCCAGGACGACGGCGAGGCCGCCGAGGGAGGCGTACAGCATCGGCATCAGCTTGCGGTCGGCGAACTTGCCGCCGAGCAGGTTGCCGAAGAACATGCCGATGCCGAAGAGGACGAGCAGCCAGGTGACGGAGCCGTCGGAGTAGCCGGCGACGTGGGTCATCATCGGCGCGATGTAGGTGATCGCGGCGAAGACACCGCCGAAGCCGAGGACGGTCATCGCCATCGCGAGCAGCACCTGCGGGTTGCGGAACGCCGTGAGCTCGCGGCGCAGGTGGGTGCCCTCGGGGCGCGGCAGGGCGGGGACGAGCTTGGCGATGCCGAGCAGTCCGACCACGCCGAGCGCGGCGACGACGGCGAAGGTGACGCGCCAGCCGACGGCCTGGCCGATGAAGGTGCCCAGCGGTACGCCGGCGATGTTGGCGACGGTGAGGCCGGTGAACATCGTGGCGATGGCTCCGGCCTTCTTGTCGGGGGCCACGAGGTCGGCGGCGACGACGGACCCGATGCCGAAGAACGCGCCGTGGGCGAGGGAGGCCACGATCCGGCCGGCGAGCATCACGCCCATGGTCGGTGCCACGGCCGAGAGCAGGTTCCCCGCCACGAACAGGCCCATGAGGATCATGAGCATCGTCTTGCGGCTGATCCGGGTGCCGAGCACCGTCATCAGCGGGGCGCCGATGACGACGCCGATCGCGTAACCGGTGACCAGGAGCCCGGCGGAGGGGATGGACACCCCGTAGTCGCCGGCGATCTCGGGCAGCAGGCCCATGACCACGAACTCGGTCGTGCCGATCCCGAAGGCCCCGATGGCCAGGGCGAGGAGCGCGAGAGGCATGGTGTGCCGCCCTCCATAAGATTGCTGTTGCGGCTTACGTGCTCCGACAATAGTTGCATGCGCAGGCTAAGTGCAAGTGCGGGCATCCACTGCTCACTGATTGCGGGTGAGGGCTGGTTGTGTGTGAGGGCAGCAGACATGCGAACGCGGGTGGGGCCCGGGACCGCGTCGGTCCCGGGCCCCACCCGCGCCGGCCGGACGCCTCAGCTGGCGAAGCCGCCCTCGGGCTGGATGATCTCCAGGTTGGTGCCGTCCGGGTCGTTGAAGTAGGCCACCTTGGTGCCGAGCGCTGCCTCGGGCGTCACCTCGCCCGCGATGAACGTGTAGTCGTCGCCGAGGAACGCGTAGCCCGCCTCCTTCATCCGCCGGTACACCGCGTCGAAGTCGTCCACCCGCAGGCACAGGTGTATCGAGCCCGGACGGTTGGCTGCGCCCCTGGTCGGCTCTCCCGGCGGATTGCGGAACTCGATGAGGTCGATGCCCAGGCTGTTGTCGAGGTTGATCGTGGCGTAACGCAGCTCCGCCGTGGATAGACCCTGCGCCCCGCCGAACGGCACGCTGTGCATGGTCCCCGAAGCGACGGGCTCGCGCCCGGTGAGGGCCTGGTAGAACGCGATCGAGGCGTCCAGGTCCGACACCGAGATCCCGACATGGGCCGCCCGGGTGAGGTTCATCGGAGTGCTGGAAACGGTCATGGCGATTCCCTTCGTTCCGCGCCCGCACGGCTGCGGTCGCCGCGCGGACACGGGGCGTATTCCTGAAGAGCCGGACGGAACCGATTCTCCGGACGGCGGCGGATCGCGCACCCAGGCGCCACGCGGAGAAATACTTGCTTGCGCGGGATACACGCCCTAGCTAATATCATGCGTAAGGGCTCATGCCCGTATGCTGGAGAGCACGCACCCGGAAGGAGCGCCGCACCCATGACCGCCACGGACCCCGCACTGACCGCCCTCGCCAACGGCTGGGCCGCCCTCTACCTCCTGGCCGGCCGGATCGAGGCGCACATCGAGCGCACCCTCCAGGCCGAGCACGACCTGAGCGTGCGCGAGTACTCACTCCTCGACGTCCTCAGCCGCCAGCACGACGGCGAGGGCGGCCACCTCCAGATGAAACAGGTCGCCGACGCCGTCGTCCTCAGCCAAAGCGCCACCACCCGCCTCGTCACCCGCCTCGAGAACCGCGGCCTCCTCTCGCGCTACCTCTGCGCCACCGACCGCCGCGGCATCTACACCGACGTGACCGGCCCCGGCCTGGAACTCCTCAAAGCAGCCCGGCCCACCAACGAAGCTGCCCTCCGCGAGGCCCTGGACGAAGCCGCCGAGAACACCGAGCTGGCCCCCCTGGTCACCACCATCGAGGAGATGAACGTATCGCGACGGTTCCCGGAGCCTGCTACCGCGCGCTGATCAGTGAGTGCTGAGTACTGATCACTGAGTACTGAGCACGGCGAAGCCCCGCCGCCACGCCCGGCTGGGCTTCTTGGTTTCTTGGTTCGTCGGTGAGCCTCAGGAACGTCTGCCGTTCAGTGGCGAGATCGCCTGATGCGACCCGAGAGCCGTATCACTGAGCCCCGAGAACGTGCCGTATCGCTGAGTCCCGAGAACGCCTGCATCCTCGCTTCGCGACCACTGGTGTGCTTCGTACAACGACGGCGGGCCGAGCCACGGGCACATGGCCCGTGCGCGCGTTGTCAGAGGCAGCGGTCAGGATGGAGGTCATGACAGACGGAACGACCTGGCTTGCTGCCCCACAGTCCATCGCCTTCGGGGGCTACTACGTGGTTCTCGCCCGCGGGCTGTCGCCGGAAGAGCTCGCCGACCGCCTCGCTGCGACCCTGCTGTACGAGGCCGATCACGTCGTCGTGGCCGCGGAGGACCACACCACGGACTCCCTTCTGGAACTCATGGACGACACCTACGGCGATCCCTTCGACGGCATCGGCCTGCGCCTCGGACACGCCGCTGACTGGACCTACGCAGTCGCCTATGGAGGCTGGCCAGGCGAGTTCGGCCCACTGGCCCGGGTCTCGCGTGACGGCGCGCACGTCTGCCTCCTGGAGTACGAGGAGCAGAACGGCAAGCCGGTCCCACCCCAGTTCGCATACTTCCACGACAGCCGCCTGCTGAGCGCCTGCAACCTGCACCTGGACTCCTCATGGGGCTACCAGGGGGTCGACGGCGAGCCCAAGACGGCCACCCGCCTGCAACAGCTCCTGACCGCTGCCGGCCTCCCGGACCCTGAGCGGGACGAAAGGGAGGTACACCGCACCGCGCTGGGCGTCATCGAGAAGTTCTTCGGGCTCTCTCTACCGAAAGACCAGATCGTGAACGGCACACTTCCGGCGGTCCTGTTGGAACCAGCGTAACCGAGAGCCAGGTGGCACGAAGCGGCCCAAGGGTGCTCCCACTGCTCGCCAACATCCACCAGGCAGCTGGCCCTCACGCGTTCCCAGAACGCGCCGACAACCGTCCCTGGTTTCCGCCTACGCAGCCAGGCGGAGAACTGGGCCTGGGCTGGGGAGCCTGCACCCACGCCGACTCCAGGTTCGATGGGCGCGTACGTTTCGAGCACGACGGTTGTGAACAGTTCTCCGTCCGTGACGATGGGCCCTTCGGCTGAAAGGATCCACTGGAGGTCGTCCCGATCGCGCCACCAAGATGATCTCTGCCTACGAAATCCTTACCAGAGCCACGTTCGCCTATAAGTCGACTAATGAGGTTGAACTGGTGATATCGGCGCCGAGTTGATCATGTTGGCGTGCTGGCCAGACCGCGCGAGTCGCACCAGTCCTCGTAGTCGAAGGACTCAGGGGTACGAACCAGGGCTCGGGTGCGTGCCGCCCAGGTGCTGACCCAGGCTTCTCCGGTCGACGTTGCCTCGTCGGTCAGCGCGCGCAGGCTTACTTCAGGCATCGTCCGGAAGCGCGTGCGCACGGCGTCGCCAGCTAGGAGGTACAGGCAACCGAGGAAGAACTGGCGGTGGGGGCACTGCCCGTCGGCGGCCAGGGTCACGAATAGTGAGCCGAAGGCTGGGCGTGTTGCGAGGATGTCCCAGTCCTGGGAGACCGGGGGCTGCGCTCCGGGCGCGTAGGCCCAGGCGGTCATCTCCTCAGACGTTGGATTGGCTACATCTTCGAAGACGGGTTCTGGGCTCACGGCGCCTATACAAGCGCAGCAAACTGATCGCTACCAGCTGCCCGCTCATCCAGGGGATGGCGGGGTGGCCGCTGAACCGTGGTTCTCCGGGTAGTCCATGCCGAAGCCAAGGCCCGTGCCGGCGAGACAGCCGTCGACCACGTGCGGCTGGTACTGGATCTGTTTGAGTCGGCGATTCACGGCTCGGGTGATCTGGCCGAGGTCGGCCGCGGCAAGGTTTCCGATGTCGCGCTTGACCACCGACCAGACGCCCTCGGTTGGGTTGAGGTCCGGTGCGTAAGTGGGCAGTTGAAACACAGTGAGCCACTCGGCGTTCGCGTCGATGAACTCCCGCAGGCCGGCGGTGAGATGCAGGCGGATGTTGTCCCAGACAAGCACGATCGGGCCGCCGAGCTGGACGCGGGCGCGGACGATCAGGTCGCGGAAGTCGCGCCAGCCGAAGCCCTCCGGTTCGTCCTTGCGGCCCCGGTACTCGCGGATCATGTAGATCAGCCGGGACCTCTCGCCGGGCTTGTAACAGGCCATGCCCGCCATCGACACCCGCCCGGAGCCCCGGCCTCTCACCCTCACGACCGGGGTCTGGCCGATCCGGCCCCAGGTCCTGGCGCGCGGCGGAGTCATCGACTGGTCGGCTTCGTCCTCGAAGACGATCCAGGCCCCGCGCTTTGCCGCGGTGGTCTTACCCGCGGCCAGGTCTCCTTCTTCCAGACCTCGATGGCGTCGTCATCGCGCTCGATCGCCCGTCGAGTGGGCTGCTGCCAGCTCCAGCCGTGTCGCTTCAGCAGTCGCCAGGTGCCCTCGACCGTGTAGGAGGTATGGAACAGCCGACCGATCAGTGTCTTGATTCGTGCCAGCGTCCACCGCTGGTCCGCCCAGCCGTGCGCCAGTGGTCCGCGCTCCAACTCGCGCTCCAGCTTGGCGATCTGGGCTTCACTGAGCCGCGGTCTTCCCGGAGACCCCTGCGACAGGACCCCGGCCTCGCCGTTCTCGCGCCAGGCTCGGCGCCCCCGCTCGACGGACCGCACGCTGATTCGCAGGGCAGCGGCAATCTCCGCATTCTTCTGTCCGCCCTCGAAACGCTCCACGGCCCGGAGCCGTAACCGCTCGCGTGTGGCTCTCTCGGCGTCGGTCAGCCCGCCGCCCTGCGCGTATCTCACGCCCCAGAGCTCTACCGGCACGGACATCCAGCTGTCAGGCGAACGGCACCGACATCACTCAATCAAGTTCAGTAGCGGGTCTGGAGGATCCGCTGCTTCCTGCTCGTGCGGGGCTGCCGGGGGACGCTCACCGAGCAATCATCAATGCCCGTGGATCAGTTGAGCTCGCTCACCTGGTGACAAGTACCTGTCCTTCTTCCAGGAAGTCCCCTTGCGACCGGTCCATGCAGGGACGGACACCTGTGCGAAGATCGCGGCGTGAACGATCTACGCTTCCGCCTCGCCGATGACGCCGACCTTGCCGCCGTCGTGCGTCTGCGCGACGACGCGGCCCGCTGGATGCTTGCCCAAGGCGTCACTGGGCAGTGGCAGCCTGGTGAACTGGGCAGGGACCACTTCCGCCGGATCATGAAGAGCGGAGAGGTGTGGCTCGCGGAGACTGCCGGTCGTGTGGTCGGGGCCTGGGAGCTCTGGTGGGAGGACGAGGACGCTTGGGGCCCGCAGCCACCGAGGGCCGGCTACGTGCACCGGCTGATGGTGGACCACGGAAGCGTCCCGCCCGGGACAGGGCTGCGCCTTCTGCGAGCCGCGGAGCGACGCGTGGCCGAGGCGGGCCGACCGCTGGTTCGTCTGGACTGCCTGGCCACCAATGCACGCCTGAACGCGTACTACCTCAACGCCGGCTATCAGGTGGTGGGACACAAGGAGGGCAAGCCGCAGCCGAGCGGCACGCCCAAGTCGTTCACTCTCCTCGAAAAGTCCGTACGGGATGAGTTGATGAGCTGAGGCAGGAAGCCGTTGCCGTACCGATCAGGGAGCCTGTCGATCGAACGAGAACCTCCAACGAGAACCTTGAAGGGGAGACTCGACCGGGTGATCACGGGCTCTGCCCGGCGTGAGAACAGGACCTGGCGGTACGCGGGGAAAATCCGCAGGAGCGGACGGCCGCGCGCTGCTACGGTCGGACGCCATGAGCTGGCTTCCCGATGACTTCGTCCACCCCGTCCTGGTACCGCTGCCGGGCGGTGGCCATCACCTACGGCCGATCCGGGAGGCGGACACCCCGCTCGACTACCCTGCCGTGATGGGTTCGCGCGAGCGGCTGTGGACCATCTTCGGCCCGGCCTGGGGCTGGCCCGCGGCCACCATGACCTACGAGGCCGACCAGGCCGACCTGTTGCGGCACGAGAAGGAGATCGCCGCACACCAGTCCTTCAACTACGCGCTGCTCGACACGGCGGAGACAGCCCTGCTCGGCTGTGTCTACATCGACCCACCGGAGAGGGCCGGCGCGGACGGCGAGATCTCCTGGTGGGTGGTGGACGAGCTGGTGGGCAGCGAGGTCGAGCAGGCCCTCGACGCGCTGGTACCGCAATGGATCGGCGCCGACTGGCCGTTCGAGCAGCCACGCTTCCTCGGCCGCGAGATCTCCTGGTCGGACTGGCTCGCCCTGCCGAAGCACCCCGACACCCAGTAAGTGGTTGTTTCCCGTACCGATCTCGAAGGCTGTCGATCGAACGCAAGCCTTGATCGATTGACGGTGACTGCGGCGGTTTCCGCGCGTGAAAGCAGGGCCTCCAGATGGCTCGGGGCCCGATCCCATGGCCATCGAGCTGACCGAGCGCCGGCTCAAGCGTCTGAGCGGCCGGTCCTCGGCCGTGACGTTCGCCAAGTAGTGCTTCGTTAGGTTCTGAGTCTGGTTCTGTTGCGCGGCAAGGGACGGCCGCAGGTGGTGCAGGTGCCGGTCCAGCACTGCAGCAGGTCTTGGAGGATGTCGAGGACCTGGTGGAGGGCCAGGCCGGGGTGTGGGCTTTTGGGTCAAGCTGCCGCAGGGTGAGGAAGGCCTGGGCGGCGGTGACGAGGGTGACGTGGTGGTGCCAGCCGCGCCAGGTCCGGCCTTCGAAGTGGTCCAGGCCGAGGCCGTGTTTGAGTTCGCGGGATTCGTGTTCGATGCGCCAACGCATCTTCGCCCACCGCACCACGTCCTCGACGGGCGTGTCCGGCGGCAGGTTGGAGATTCAGTAGCCGGTCGGGGCCGTCTCCTCGGCGGGCTACTCCACCAGCACGGTCCGCACCGGCAGCGCTCCGTCCGTTGGTAGGGCCCTCCGCCGGCGTCCTGCGCGGCCCGCGGGGCCTGCTTTCCCGTCGGCTGCACCCGCAGTGCCGCGAACCGTGAGGTCATCGGGCCCTTGCTGCCTTCACGCCAGGTGACTTTGCAGAAGCTGGAGGTCTGCACGTCGGCAGCGAGGTCGGGCAGCGCCTGCGGCGGGATGCGGTAACGCGGCAGGGTCGGCGGTCCGAGCCCGCCATAGGCAGGCCGGTGCGGTTCGACAGCATCCGGGTGGGCGTCTTCCTTGCCCGTCAGCGCGACCACATAGGACAAGCCCCGCTCCTCCAGCACCAGACGGAAGGGCGTGCTGGCTCCGTATCCCGCGTCGGCCACGACCACCGGCGGGGTGAACTTCTAGTCGGCGAGCGTGTCGAGCAGCTCAAGAGCCAAGCGTTACTTCTCCAGGTGGCCGACATCGGCAGGGACTCCGGCCGCCCGGCAGCGGACCGCATCGTCGATCCACTCCCGGGGCAGGGAGATCTGCCAGTTCAACGGGCACGAGGCGGTGTCGGTCGCCGCGTGGACGCTGACCGCGAGCTGGCAGTTCGCCCGCTTGACCAACGCTCCGCAGTACTGCCGGGCCACCCCCACCGACCTCGTGCCGCACTTGGGGAACGACACATCGTCGATCACCCACACCTCAGGATTGATCGCCTCGCTCAATCGCTCGGCGATCCGCCGCCGCACCGGCAGCGGATCCCACGGCGACTGGTTCACGAACTGCTGCAGGGCCCGCATGCTCCCGTCCGGCAGCCGCTCGGCCATCGGCTGGATCGACTTCCGCCGCCCATCCAGCATCAGCCCCCGTACATAACCCCAGTCCCACCGACGCTGATCCCGCCGCGGAAGCGACCCAAAAACATCAGCAACGAACTCCGACAACTCACCCCGGAGCTGTTCCACCACCCCAAGCCCCATAGCCGAAAGACGCCCACCACCAGGCGAGATCACCCCACGTAACGAAGCACTACTAGGGACTGTCCGGGCGATCATGGAGCCAGTTGACCAGGGTTGCTGCGGCGCGCAGGTAGACGTGGTCGAGTGCCGAGGCGGGACTCGCGTGGGAAGAGTGAGACGTGCCGGTCCACTCGGTTCGTGATGCCGACAAGCACCGGAACGAAGATACCGGGCCTGGTAGTGCTCTTCCGCCGTCCCGTTCCGGCTGGAAGGGCAGCTCTCCCTGCCGGAGCGGTGCTTACGCAGCCCGGAATGGATCCCAGCCTCCGAAGCGACGCGGAACTTAGTGGGTCTTGTGTGTGAACTGTGGTTCACGAAAGGCGTGTTGGGGATAATGGGAAGAAGGGGAGAGGTAACCAGGGGGATGGGTATGGAGATCCGACTTCGTGTGATGTGCGCAGACTCTGCGGAGAGCGAGGACCTCACCCGGGCGCTTCACGACTGGCTTGTGGAAGACCGTGCCGTGGGGCTCCACGCGCGGATCTCGCGGCTGGAGAGCGACGGCGGCCCGGTTCCGGGGGCCATGAGCGGGGATGCTCTGGAGTGGATCCAGCTTCTTGTGGGCTCCGGGTTCTCTGCCGTGGGACTCGCTTACGCACACATGGCTTTCCGGTCCTCACTGCCCCGGCGGCAACAATCGGTGTCCGTGGTGATCGAGCGGGGGGACACCCGCATCACGATGACAGACGCGTCGCCCGAGGCAGCAGTTCAGCTGGCTGAACTACTCTCCCGAGACGAGGAAGGCCAGGAAGCAGACGAGAGCGGGGAGATCGGTGACGCTTCCTGACCCGGAGGCAAGCCGCGCCGTATTGATAGGTGTCGACCGCTACCAGAGCCTTCCTTCTCTGCGTCCCGTCGGCCGAGGGCGGGACCGACTGGCCGGACTCCTACAGGATCCGGCCATCTGGGGTCTTCCCGCGCGCAACATCAAGGTCTTCGGTGCCCAGGCAACAAGGGACGAGATCCTCACCGCCGTCAAGGAAGCAGCGAGAGCCACCACCGACACCGTGCTCGTCTACTTCGCGGGACACGGGCTGCGCGACAGAGCGGGGCAGCAGCTGCACCTCGCGCTCGCCTCAGCCGACGACGAGCATCCGCAGATCGGCAGCATCTCCTACACCGACATCCGTCAGATCCTCACAGCCGGTCACCGGGCCCGACGCCGAATCGTACTGCTCGACTGCTGCTACAGCGGGCTGGCAGGAAGCATGGGGAACCAGCGGACCGTTATCCTGCCGGACTTGGCCGACCAGGACGCCATCGAAGGCACCTACCTGCTCACTTCCGCCTCCAGCACACAGCGGGCCTTCGCGCACGACGACCAGCTCTATCCGGAGTTCACCGGTGTCCTGACCGACATTCTCAAACGTGGCATACCCCATGCCGGCCCCGAGCTCACTCTCAATACCATCTGGAGAACGTCCCGGTCGGCACTGGTCAGGAGAGGCTCCCCCGAGCCCCAGCAGTTCGGCCAGAACGCCCTCGGTGATCTTGCCTGGGTCAAGAACGCCGCCCACGGCACGACAGCCACACGCCCCGGATCTCTTCGCCACCCGGAACGCCAGGCAGCGCCCCCCACCCCCCGCCGACACCTGCTGAGACGGTATGCCCAGGTGCTCGCCACCCCTCTCGTCGTCCTCGCGCTCGCCACCCCGGTGTTCCCCCCACAGTCCGGCCGCCACGCCGACGGCGCGACCCCTCCGTCCCGCCCCCAGGCCACGACAAGCGCGACACCAGCAGCTCTCACTCCCCCAACGACACCCTTTGCCCCTCCAACAGGCACAAGCCCGTCGGCCGCCTCGTCCCCCTCCAAAGAGAGGACACCCACACCACCTCCCACGGCAACAACCACTACAGAGCCGGCCGCGGACGCCGCCACCGCCCCCGGCGACAGCACCCAGGGCATCCGTTTCACGCTCGCCCGGACCTTCACCGCGCCCACCGGATGGCTGGACGCCTTCGCCTTCAGCTCCGACGGCACACTGCTGGCCGCTGCCGTGGACAACGGCGAGATACGCCTGTGGAACACGACGACCGGCGATCTGGTCCACGTACTCACCGGACACCAGAAGGAGGTCATGGACCTCGCGTTCGTCCCGGGCGGCAAACTCCTCGCCAGCGCGAGCCGGGACGGGACCGTACGCCTGTGGAACACGGGCACAGGAAAGCAGGAACGAACACTCACCGGACATTCCGGCGAGGTGTACTCCCTCGACGTCAGTCCACAAGGCGGCAAACTCGTCACCGGAGGCCAGGACAACACCGTGAGGGTGTGGAGCACCGGAACCGGTGAACTGCTCAACCAGTTCACCGACCAGCGTGACGACATCCTCGCCGTCGCGTTCAGCCCCGACGGCGACAGCGTCGCAGCAGGCAGCTACAACCACTCCGTCTACGTCTACGACCTGGGCCAAGTCTGGACATGGGAGCAACCGAAGGCGTCCAGCAGCGCCATCACCACCCTCGCCTACGCACCCGACAGCACGCTCGCGGCCGCCGGCTACGACAAGAACATCCAAGTCTGGGATCCCGAAACATCTGAAAAAGAGACTCTCAAAGGCCACACCGAACCGGTCAACTCCATCGCCTTCAACCCCGCCGGCACCCTCCTCGCCAGCGCGGCCGCCGACTCCGTCCGCGTATGGGACCTGGCAGAAAACCGGATGGTTGGCGAGATCACAGACGCGGACTACGCCCTGCAGGTCGAGTTCGGCCCCGACGGCAAGACCCTCGCCACTTCCAACGAGGGCTCCATATCCTTCTGGAACATCCTGGGCTGACCCCGAGCTCTGCCTCCAGACACCGTCCTACCTACAGTTTGTCTACTCACTCGGCAATGCTGGGGCTGCCCTCCGCGTCATAAGACGTACGAGCTTGGGCCTTCCATCGTCCACGCCCATCGCTACTCGGCGCAGGTCCGGCTCATCGATCGGACAGCTCCGGCTAGGACTTGTCCGGTCGATCATGTGACTATCACCCGCCGTGCTCGTTGGTCGGGGCATGGGGCGGGGTGGCTTGGCGGATGCCGAGTGGGACGGCTGCGGCGGTTCCTGCCGGTCAGCAACGGGCGTTGTGACGGGTGGCGGGATCACCGGCAGGTGATCGACGGGATTTTGTACCGGGCGCGGGCCGGGGTGCAGTGGCGTGACCTGCCCGAGCGGTTCGGCCATCGTCCGTGCGCATCAGCATGCAGCCGGCGCCCGCACCGACCCACCGCCGGCGCTCGGCTGAAAGGAGGCCGGAAGGCCAGAACACCAGGACGAGACGCCGTGGCAGAGTCTGGTCGTCCGTCTGGTGGAGGTGGTGCGGGAGGTGAGGGCCTGGGCCGCTCGCGCGGCGGGTTCAGCATCAAGCTCCATCTGAGCGTGGACGGCCGCTGCCGCCGGCTGTCCTTGGTCGTCACGCCGGGGCAGCGGGCGGACTGTACGCAGTTCAAGCCCGTGCTGGAGAAGATCCGCGTCTCCCCGTCTCGGGCCGGTCAGGCCCCGCAAGCAGCCGGGCAGCCTTGCCGCGGACAAGGCCCACAGCAACGGGCCTATCCGGAACTACCTGCGACAACGCGGCATCCGCCACACCATCCCCGAGAAGACTGACGGTCAGTCCGGCCGTCGGCGCAAAGGCTCACACGGCGGCCGGCCACCCGGCTTCGACGAGGAGCGGTACGAGAAACGCAACACCGTTGAACGGGCCATCAAGCGGCTCAAGAACGCCCGAGCCGTCGCCACTCGCTACGACAAGCGCGGCTACGTCTACCTCGGCACCGCCACCGCCGCAGCACTCATGATCCGGCTCCGCACATGATCGACCGGACAAGTCCTAGCAGAATCGAGGGGCTGATCAAACCGCGTGCCCGACAGACACAGGTGCTGCGGTCAATGCTCGCCTCGATCGCTCTTCTGTACTCGGCGGGCCGTCCCGGCGCCCACCTGGCCGCCGCCCTCGGGATCCGCATCTCCAAGGACACGCTGCGGAACCTGCTCCGCTAGGTTCCGCAGCCGCCGGTCGCCGACGTCAGATTCCTGGGAGCAGACGACTTCGCTCTACGCAAGGGCGACTCCTACGTGACAATCCTGGTTGATCTGGAAGCCCGCCGCCCCGGCCGACGCCCTCCCCGGCCGGGACGTTGAACCGCTGGCCGCACGGCTTCGCCACCACCCGAAAGTGGAGGTGATCTGTCGGGACCGGGCCGGCGCCCCCGCGCAGGGCGCTCAAAGCGGTGCCCCGCAGGCAATGCAGATCGCTGACACCTGGCATCTGCGGCGGAACGTCGTGGCTGCGGTGGAGAAGACGATCGGGTTTCACCACGGGCGCATCCAGGACGCGTTCGAGGCGCCCTCGGTCGTGACGAGGCAACCACGAGAGACCTGGTCACTCCGGAGCCGTCTGAGGCGGCGGCCGTGCCCTTCGTCCCACCGGACGGCACGCTCGACGTCAGCGGTCAGCCCCGGCATCTGGGGGCCCGTACGCCCCATGGATACGAGGCAGCTCAGGCACTGCCGACCGAAGGAAAGCCGCTGGCGGGGAGATCAGCCGGACGCTGCGGCTGGACCACTCCACCGTCCGTCGCTTCGCCCGCGCCAACACCCTCGATGAGCTCTTGGGTAAAGCCACCGGACGGCTGTCTGTACTCGACGAGCACAAGCCCTATCCCAGGCCCGCTGGCTGGAGGGTCGTCAGGACGTTCCCCAGCTCCACCGCGAACTGCGCGAGCGCGGATTCACCAGGAGGCGTATCCAGTGCCTCCGCCGCTGCTTCCATGCTTTCAGGCCTGCCCGACAGCCAGGCCGGAAGCTGCAGCCGGCGCCCCGGCCGAAGCCAAGGCCAGCCGGCCTGCCTTGCACTCCCTGGTCAGCGGTCTACGACGAGACTCGACGCCACCACTGCCGGCTTTTCCACCTGATGGAGACCCCATGGAGCTCCGGGCAGTCCGAGAGCCGCGTCACCCAGGTCAAGCTCCTCAGGCACATGGCCTATGGGAGAGCAAATCTCGATCTCCTACGCCAACGCGTACTTATGAACCCTTGCCCCTGTGACAGGGACCTCCCGCTGCGAGATTTCCTGAACCTACTGTCTATTCCGAACGCGTTCAGTCGGGCTGAGGCGGGGTGCGGATGAGTAGTACTTCATTGTTCGCCGATGACAGGTTCACCAGCGGCGACACCGTCTCTATGCGCATCGACGACCCGAAGGATCCCTGTCTTCTGTCAGTTCAGGTCCGGCGGGACGAGCGCGGACTCGATCTGTGCCTGGCAGAAGACCCTGACTCCGGCTGTTCTGCCGAGGAGCTTCTGCGCCTTGAGTGGGTGACGCCGACAGGACAGACCGCGAAGTGACTCGCTGTCCCTGCCGACGGAACATCACAAAATCCCCGACAGAGCCAAATTACGTGATCGTCCACAAGGGCCACGTTGAGTGAGCGGATCACCTCGCGGTCGACCGATCCCGATCCCGATCTCGATCCCAATGGCGAGAGCGCCCCGGGTTTAGTCTCCAGCCTCGGCCGCAGACCTCCTGCTGAGGAACTGCTTCGCTGCCTCGACCGCTTCTCCGTTGAGTTCCTCGACGGAGACTCCCCAGCTCTCCTCCCAGCTGTCCAGGTCGTGCGCGCACTGCACAAGGGGTTGCAGCTCTTCGGGGTAGCCGAGGTCATAGGCGATGTCTGCCCAGATGAGGTGAGTGCCGGCGGCGGGATCCAGGGATCCGTCAGCGATCTGACCGGCGATCCAGTAGGCCAGCGCCCACTTTGCGGCCCGGGGTTCCGCGGGCGCATGGAAGAGCAGTCCCAACTCCTCCAGTACTTGGTCGAAGAGCTCCGGCGCTTCGGGCTCTTCGCTCCGGAGGAGTCCAGCCAACATGGCCAGAGACGGGCTCTCGACCCCAGCAATCAGCGCGTCCAGACCTGCCTGAATGAGCCGATCCGACCCGACATGCCGGCCAAATGCCCGCTCACGCGCGATGTGTCTGAACTGGTCGAGGGCGTCGTCGCTGGTCATCAAGGTCTTCCCCCTCGGCATCTGGAAAGGGAAGGCTTGCACATCCGCCACTGCCGCTGCCATCGAGTTCCTCCCGTCACCGGTGATCAGGATCTGAGGGCGCGCTTCCGCAGGAGGACGAAGCCTGCGCGGCCGAACATCTGACGCTTGAGCATCTTGATCCTGTTGATGTGTCCTTCCACGACGCCTGCGCTCCAGGACAGAGTCGGGCCGGCGACGGCGACGACGTCGCGGTCTCGGTCGGTAACGCCTGCGAGAGTGCGGAGGCGGGGCAGGTTCCGGGACGCGCTCGGCAGGCGGCGTGAAGGGTCCGGTTACGGCACGCAGGACGAGGCGATCGAGCGTCCCACGCGGCTGTACGCGCAGAAGAAGGCCACCGTGCCCTCGGGGAGGGCGACCCGCAGTGAACTGGGGAGCTGCTGCCGGTCAAGGAGTACGCGAAGCAGTGGCGGCCCCGGCGGCACCGGATGACGTACTACTCCATCGGCTGGCATGTCGACAGCTCGATCAGTGCGCACCTCGTCCCGCGCCTGGGATCGCGGAAGCTGAACTCGGTCACACCGACGGTGATCGAACGCTTCCTGGACGAGAATAGAGAGCGCGACGGGGGCGGCCGCTGGAACCAGGTGAACATCTTCCGGGTCCTCAAGACCATCCTGCGGGATGCCTACACCAAGGAGGCCATGACGGACGATCTGGTACAGGGAGTGCAGGAACCGGAGTACGTGCGGGAGTAAATCCATTCCACTACGCACAGGGCGGCGAAGCTGCAACACCGCGAGGCAGGGGAGTTCCGCGAGGTTCCCCGCCTCGCGGTCGGCACGGGAGCCGATCGAGCGGTACGAGGAGAAGTACAGCACCACGAAGGGCGGCTGTCCGCTGCGTGGTCCGAGCGACTGCTACACGGAGTCGTGGGAGTGGCACCGGGTCAAGAAGTTCATCGCGGACCTCCCACTGGAGGAGGGCGTAGGGGTGTACGGCTTCCGGCACCACTTCGCCTCGAACGCCCTGGTCAGCGGCATCCCGATCACCGGTGCGATGGGGGAACGGATCGAGCCGTTGATATCGGCCGATCCAGTTTGTGGGCGACTCTGGGTCAAACACCGCCGGACCACGGAAGCCATCGCCTGGAAGGACCTCACCTGTTCGCCCTGGCGTTGATGGGGACCCTTGAAACAGCTCTGGTCGCGATGGCTTGATGCCTACGGCCAGGTACGGATTTGCCCGCATAGCTAGCCTGGCTGCACCTCTCTGGGGTCGTGCCTGACTCACCGCACCGAAAGGCCGATAGCTGGGTCGGCTCAGACAGATGTCCCCATTCCCGTCCCCATTCCCGTCCCCGTCCCCGTCCCCGTGGAGAATTCATGAGGTCCCCACGGGGACGGGGCTGCGGCTTTCAGTAGCCGATGGTGAAGCGGCGCTGCACGAAGCGCGGCAGCTCCGCCTCGTCGATCAGGGCGATGGCGGCGTCCTCCACCGAGATGCGGCTGCGGCCGTCGGCGTCCAGGACCGGCTGGTCGCCGCCGATCCGGAAGCGGCCGGTGCGCTCGCCGGGGCCGATCTCTTCGGCGGGGCTGAAGTAGGTCCACAGCCGGTTAGAGGTCCGCAGGACGGTCAGGGCGTCGCGGTGGCCGCGGACCGCTGCGGCGTATTCGCGGGGCAGCCCGATCTGGTCGAGGGAGGCGTGCAGCAGCTCGTCGGAGTCGGCGCGCACCACGCCTGGTGCGATCTCGAGGCTGCCGGCGCCGCCGATCACGATGAGGCGGGTCTGCGGGCGGCTCTCCAGAGCCTTCAGCAGGGCCCGCGCCGCCGTCGCGTAGACGGTCGGGTCGGCGATCGAACGCCGGACGGTGTCCGTGAAGTCCTTGGCGGCGTTGCCCGGCTGGAAGCCGCTGATCAGGACGTCGAGTCCGGGCAGGACGTCGGCGATGCTCCTCGGGTCCAGGACGTCGACGCTCGTCCAGGTGATGTTGTCCCGACGCTCCTCACGCTGCGCCTGAACGGCGTCCCGACTGAACGCCTTGACGTGGTGGCCACGGCCGAGGGCCTCGGTGACGACCTGGCTGCCGATGGTGCCCGTGGCGCCGATGACTCCGATGTGCATGGTTCTCCCCTGTGCATGCAGAAGCGGGACGCCACCGATGGGTGACGCCGTGCGAAAACTATACGCCGTGAAGTTTCTGTACGGAGCTAAGTAACTCGACGCTGTAGAGTGCCTGTTGTGACAGTCACGGGAAGCAGGGGACGACGCGAGCGGCTACGGGCCGAGACCACGGCCGAGATCAAGAAGGTGGCGTTGGCGTTGATGGCCTCGGGCGGGCCGGACGCCATCACCCTGCGGGCCATCGCCCGCGAGATGGGCATGACCGCCAACGCCATCTACGGGTACTTCCCGACAAGGGACGACCTGGTCACCACACTGATCAACGACGTGTACACCGCTTTGGCCGACGCTGTGGACACGGCCTGGGAAGCCACGCCCTCCGCCGATCCCGCCGTCCGGATCGAGGCATGGGCCAACGCCTTCCGCACCTGGGCCCTGATCAACCCCCAGGGGTTCCGCCTCATCTACGGCGACCCCGTACCCGGCTACCAGGCCCCCGAGGGAGGCCCCGCCCCGGATGCCGCACACCGGGTCTGCACCGGGCTCACCGCCCTCGCGGCCGCCGCCTGGCCCCACGCCCGGCACCTCTACCAGGACAGCGCCTTCGACTGGTCCGACTTCGACCCCGGGCTCCTCGGGAAGGTCCGTCCCGCCTTCCCCGACCTGCCGCCCGCGGCCGTCGCCCTCGCCCTGCGCATCTGGGGGCACCTGCACGGGCTCGTGTCCCTGGAGGTCTACGGCCACATGCGCACCCAGACCACCAGCCCGGAGAAGCTCTTCCAGGAGGAACTCGCCCAGCTCATGCGGATGCTGGGCATCCCGCGTCAGCGCTGAGAGTCCAAAGAGCGCCGCCAGATTCTTCGAACCAAGGGCAGGCCGGCTCGCTGGTGACGGACCAGATCGACGAACGCCCGAGCGAGGTCACAGGCCCGGGTGATGCCCAAGCAGGCAAGCCGGACTTACGGGCTGGTGCGTGATGGTGGTTGAGGGGTGATCGCTTGCGGTGATTCAGCCTGTGGTGATCACGGTCAACCGGAGCATCCTCGCGCATCGGCTGTTCACGGGGATCTCGGCAGCATCTGGCTTGTTGGGTAGAGGGGTTGGCCGATCGAGGGGAGGCCGTGTTCGAGGGGCGCCGTTACGGGGCGCGTGGCGGAGCCAGGAAGCGTGAGGCGGGGCAGTCGCCCGGTATCGGCTGGTGTTCGTCGAACGGCCGGTTGTCACACTGATCCGCCTGCGGCACGATCTCCCGTGCTCTGCCCTCTCCCTGTTGTTCGGTGTCGACCGCTCCACCGCCCCCCCCCCGCGCGATCGGAGAGATACGAAGGCTCCTGGCCGGTCGGGGATGCGCGGTTCCTGGCCGCCAGGGCTGCATACTCTGGACCGAGGTCCTGCGACCGGGGCGGATGCACGAGGCGATCGCCGCACGCAACGAAGGCATGGGGATCTGTTTCCAGCACATCCCAGACGTGGAAGTGATTCTGGACGATGGCTGCCTCGGACTCCGCCGTGACCATCGTGACCATCCTGGCCAGGCGATCACACTGCCCAGGCGATCACACCGCTCAGAAAACCGAACGAGATCGCTTTGCCGCACGTGCTCGCCGCCGGAGAATAAGCCCGGCACAGACACCCATCGAAACGCATCACCATTGAGCACGCCCTCACCGACCGCAAACGCTGGAAACAACTGACCCGCTGGACGCACCGGTGAAAGGTCCTGCCCGACACCTACCGGAACTGGCTTTGTTCGTGAGGACCGGCTCAGGCTCAACTTTTGTGGATCTGCGGCCAAGGTTCTCCGGCTTCCCCCATAAGGAGTCGTCCGCCGAGAACGGCGTGTCTACCATGAGTCGCAGCGGGAGGACGCGCATTCCCGCAGGTTGCGGTGCCGTGGCAGAGCGGCCCATTGCGATCGACGTGGGCGAGGTCCCTCCCACGGCGACTGACGGAGACGGGGCGGGCCTGCTCCCATCTGTCCACGGGTTCGAATCCCGTCGGCACCGCAGCCGACCTGGGCTGGGTACAGTCCAGCGTGTGACCTGCCTCATCGCGCCAGGCCCAAAGAAGTTGAGCCAGAGCCGGTTCTCACGGACAAAGCCAACCACGAGCATCCCGGTCTGACGGAGCATCTGGGACAGCTCGACGTCCGTCACACGGTGGACCTGAACTATCCCGCGAGGCTGACCGTGGCTCGGCTGGGCCGCGAGGGTGCGCCGCCGGGTATCGGTGCTGCGATCCACGCCACCCGGCACCTGCCCCAGCGGGGCGCGGACGCGCTCGTGGCCACTGCCGATCCGAAGGCGTACGAAGGGCACGGTGTGCGGTATCCGACCTCAACCGCTGAGACCAGCAGCCACTTCCTGACCAGAGTGATGGCCGCTCCTGGCCGGCGCAGCGATGCCCCGTCCCCCAACTGCTCCCTACCACTCGCGGGTATGGCACCGAGCGGGCACACGCCGTCATGAACGGACTCACTTGCTCCCGCGCCCGCGAGGACGGTCCCGGCGGCGGGAGAACCTGACCCGCTCCGTATGGCGCAAGTGCCACCTCGACAACGACTGAACCGTTCTGACTTCCTTCTCTGCCGCTCCGTTGTGAGCTGCCAGAGAGGGATGGACACGTGCCCAAGAAGATGGACGCAGCCCTTTGTGGCCAGGCCGTAAGGCTGGTGACAGAGCATTGTGCGGAGTACTCCTCCACGCGCGCACTGCACATCCAAGTTGCCGATTCCCCCGGCGTCTCCGAGAACCCGTACGGCGCTGGATCACCCAACAACACGACTATGGAGGCTCCTGCGCCAGCAGTGACCTTCGGTCAGCCGCGCGGCCGCCGCCGGTCTTCGAGCACGACGAAGCTACGGAGCACGATCTTCCGGAGCAGGGCGGCACCGCACCTGAGAGGCGAGGGCCCGCAGGGCCGGGCCACGAGCGAGGGCCCCGCCTTTCGTACCGCCCATGCCGGGGAAGAGCCTCGTCCGAGACGCCGATTCTTCCCTCCTCGACGTCCTGAGCGAGGTTCTCCAGGACGTCGAGCCGCTGCATGGCCCTGATGTGATGAGCGCCAGGCACGCACGCTCGAACTCGACCGCTGCGGCAGCCTCCTGCGACCGGCCCGTCTGTGTCGCTGGGCAGCAGCGATCAACGGCAGGATGGGCCCCGTGACGAACAGCGCAGCTACGCACCCGGACCGGATCCCGGGTTATGACAGTGGCCCCCTTGTTCACCGTCCGGAGCTTCTGGAAGAGCCCTTGTTCTGGCTGGGGCATCTCTGCTCCTGCGCGCAGGGTGAGGACGCCGAGGAGCTCCTGTTCGGTGCGGATTACGATGCTGCGGAGCACTTTCACCGCCAGATGTCCGGACGCGTGGACTGGCCCACCTTCTCCGTTCCGGTCACCGCCGGCCGCCTGTACATCGTCTACCGCAACCTTGAGGGGGACGCGGGGACCGACTACCTCCTGCACCATCCTGATGGGGACCGTGCTGAATTGCTCGCCAGAGACGACGGTCACTTCATGGGCCCCGGCCTGTCATGGCCCGAGCTGACAGCGGCTGCGGACAACGGCCTGGCCGGCGGCTCCACCACGGACCCGGACAGTCGCCTGCTGCTTCTGTTGCCCGCGTTCGGAGACGCAGCCGTGCCCCCCGAGGCCACCGAACGCCTGGCGGCAGCGCTACGTGCCCGGACCGCCGTCGAGGACCCCGAACAACTTGCGGACGCTCTGCTGGAAGGCCAAGGCCCCTGTGGACCCGCGCACTGGACCACAAACAAGGACGGTCGACGAACCAACGACGGCCACTACTCGTTCCGCAACCCCGCCAACCGCTTTGGCCTGCCGGCGGACCGTCTCGCCTGGGTGACCGCAGCACTGGCGCCCTGAGCCAGGCAGTCCTGGGACGATTCTGCCGTGGATAGCGTGATCACTGCCTTGAGCTCGTAACGCGATCTTGTTGAACTGCGTTGGTCGGCCGTGCTCGATGCGATGATCCGGCCGTTCGGGAGGGAGTGAGTACCCGGCCGTGAGTACCCGGCCGTGAGTACCTGGCCGTGAGTACCCGGCCGTGAGTACCCGGCCGTGAGTCATGGGCGATGACCCGTCGGCGCGGATCGGCTCGCTGCTGCCACTTTGGCACAAGAGGGCTCCTGGCGGTGTCTTCGACCGGTTGCACCGGATCCCTGCTCGCCGAGCTGAACGCGAGTGGTGAGCTGGACTGGTCCAGAGCATGCGTCGACGGGACGGCTGCACGCCCGCGCGCTCCTCCTCGGTCTCGGGTCTCGCCCCGGCCCTCCGCGCCGGTGCCCGGCTCCCTGGCGTCCCTTCCGCGCCGCGCCTCCTGATGCGGTGACGCGGTGATGAGGTGATGAGGTGATGAGGTGACGGGGTGACGGGGTGACGGGGTGAGTGGGGAACCAGGGCGGTCGGCGTGTGTCGGCGCTCAGGCGTGGTGCCCGATGGTCCTCCGGATCCAGTCGGCGTACGCCGGCACGTTGGTGTAAAGGCCAGGCCCGGCCGAGCACGCGACCCCCGGGGCACCGGGGCCCGAGGTGGTCCCGATGAGTTCCCACCGTCCCCGCCCGTCCTTCTGGAGTTGCGGCCCGCCGGAGTCCCCGAAACACGCCATGGCACCGGGCACGCGGCTGACTGTGCACAGCCGGGTCCGGCCCGCGTAGCCGGGGGCGCACTCGGCCTCGGTGCCCCTGCGCGTCTGGAGCTCCTGCAGTCGCTCCGCGAACTTCAGCCCGGTGTCGACGGTGGTTCCGAAGCCCAGGATCCGTGTGGGGGTGCCGGGCTGCCCGACCCGCTTCGCGATCCGTACGGGCTTCTCGGCCACCGGGCGGTCCAGGCGGACCAGGGCGATGTCGTCCTGGTTGGCGGCCTGCCCCTCACCGTTCGCATAGCCCGGGTGGACAACGGTGCGCGCGATGGCCCGGACAGTTCCCCCGGACTTCCGCTCCTCGCTGCCGATCCGGATGACGCCCTCCAGTTCGAGCCCGTCGCCCTGTACGCAGTGCGCCGCGGTCAGTACCCACTGAGGGTCGATCAGCGACGCCCCGCAGTTGCCGTCGAGCACCCCCTGCTCCGGAGCCGATTCCGGGATCACCGCCATGAACGGGTAACGCTCAGTGGAATCAGTTCCGTTGACGATCGCTCCGGCCTTGTCGGTCATCAGGGTGGTGCACATGGCGACGGCGAGAGCACCGACGGCGGTGGTGCGCGCCGCACGGCGGCCGACGGACTGCCAACTGAACATGAGGGGCCTTCCCGTAGGGGTCCGGTGGTGTCCGTCCACCCTGCTCGCTTCAAGATCCACCAGACCATCCGGGTAGCGGTCCGAGCTCGGTGGGGGCACCCCCCCTCGTGTTCCTCGGGTACGTGCCGGGGGTAGCCCCCGGCACGTACCCGGGAGGACCCCTGGAGGAAGTCGGTGGACCACCCCAGCGCGGTCCGCCGCCCCAGCGCACGAAGATCACTTCATCGGCGCGGAAAGCCGCCGCCGCACGCAAGGAGCGATCAGCATGCACGGGTACAGGAAGAGGACCGGCCGGCGAGGGGTGCTCGCACTCACCGGAGTGGTCGCCGCCACGACGCTGGCCACCACAGTGGCTTCCGCGGCACCGGCGGCCGTACGAGCGGCCCCGACCACACCCGTCACATCAGTCGTCTCGATCAACACACCCATCACACCCGTCACACCCATCGTGCCCATCACATCCATCGCACCCGCCACACCCGCCGTATCGGCCGATCTTGTGGCAGCAGGCCGGGAAGTAATTGTTGTCCGGTCCCTGGAACGGGTCGCGCACCCGCTGAGTGCCACGGACCCCGGCGGCCGGACCGCGGATCTCCGGGCGCTGAGCAATATGGTCGGGGACGCGAAGGTCGTGGGTCTGGGCGAGGCCACGCACGGTTCGCACGAGTTCTTCGCCATGAAGGAACGCGTCTTCCGGCACCTCGTCGAGGAGCGCGGCTTCACCACCTTCGCCCTGGAGATGAGCTGGTCGGCAGGGCTCCGGATCGACGACTACCTCCAGGGCGGACCCGGCGACCCGCGGCAGATCGCGGAGGAGACGCTGGCCGGATCTCCCTGGGAGCGCGAGGAGTTCGTGAGCCTGATCGGCTGGATGCGCGAGCACAATCGCCGCCACCCCGATCACCGGGTCCACTTCATGGGGGACGACCTCGGAGCGCCGAAGCTCGGCGACGCCGTCTTCGAGCGCGTGCTGTCGTCCGTACGCAAGACCCGGCCGGAGGCGCTGCCCCGGCTCACCGAGCTGTACAGCCGGCTGCGTCCCTTCGACGACGTGTTCTCCTACCTGCGCAAGCCGGTCGCCGAGCGCCGGGAGAACGCCGCACGCGCGCAGGAGGCGTTCGACCTGGTCGCCGGGCGACAGGGAACCGACAGCGACCACGGCGACGCCGACGACGGCATTAACGCCGACGACGGTACCGACGCCGCCGACTACGCCTGGACCGTGCAGCACGCCCGGAACATCGCGCAGACCTTCGCCTTCGCCACCGTCGACCTCGCCGACCCGGCCTCGGTCACCGCCGCCGAGCGCCTGCGCGACCAGGCCATGGCCGACAACGTGCTGTGGTGGCAACGCCACACCGGCCACAAGATGCTGCTGTCGGCCCACAACGGCCACGTCGGATACCTCTCCACCCATCCGGACATCTACCCGCGGACCCAGGGGGCGGTACTGCGCGACCGCCTGGGCCGCGACTACACCGCGATCGGCTTCAGCTTCGCCGCGGGCTCCTTCCTCACCAAGGACACCTCCCTCGACGGCGACTGGAAGCCGGTCACCGTCCCCGCCGCGCCCCCCGGCATGAACGAGCACACCCTGGACCGGGTCCGGTACCGGGACTTCTACCTCGACCTGCGGACCGCACCCGCCCCGGTCCGCGCCTGGCTCGACCGCGCCCGCCCGGTCTACGACGCCGGCTCGACCTTCACCCCCAGCCCCCAGCCCACCCTGGCCCTCGGCCGGGCCTACGACATCCTCATCCACCTCCACCGGGTCCGAGCGGCCGACAAGCTCGAACCGCTGCCGTACTAACTGCTGCCGTACGAACCGACCGGCTGACCACGTCGGACTCAACTTCCTTGGTGTCTTCTTCGGTGGCTTCCTCGCCGTCGGACCGCCGGACCGCCGGACCGCCAGACCGCCGCGCTCTGCGGGCGCCCGGGCTGCGGTGTGATGAACGGGCGGTCCGGCGACTGCCGCGGGGTGATCTCTCGGATGAGGAAGGTGCTCGCCTGCAACCGCATCTGCCGAGGAGCGCGAGGCGGGGCGGGGCGGGGGGCGAGCGGTGGCATTGCCACCGCCGGATGATCAACGCGATTCCGTTCCGGCAGCGGACTGGCCTGCTGTGGCGGGATTTTCCGTCCTGTTCCGGGGAGCGGAAGACGGTTCATGACCGTCATCGCAAATGGTCGACAGATGGTGCGTGGGAGAGGACCTGCGAGCCGTCCAGGCCGACACCGACAGCGACAGCGCGCCGGACGGCGACGACTGCTCCCCGCGCCCGCAGGTATACCCCCCGACCTTCGTGACGACAGATGACCATCGCGCTGCTCTCCGCCTATGTGGGTTGAGCTCGGTCAGTTGCAGGCTCCGGGGCTCGACATGGTCATGCGTCTCGCCCAGGCTCTGCGGGTTCGGGACCATGCCGACCTCACAGGCCATCCTGACGTGCACGTCGATCTGTTCATCGGTCCCGGCCACCCGCGGCTCGCCGCTGTCCGTGCGGCGGTGGACGCCCTGCCGATCGGTGTCCCTGAGGCCGCGCCGTCTGCGCCGGCGCACATCGCAGCGCGTCTTGCCCGGGGTGGGCGGCCCGGCATTCGGCGCCGGACCACCGTGAGCGGATCGGCGGTCTGCTGCCGGATCTCATCCGGGACGCGCGGCTTGCTGTTCTGCATGCCCAGGCCTCCGCGGACTGGCGTGCGGCGCAGGCGATGCTTGCCGAGGTGTACTCCCTGGCGTAGTTCTTCCTCGCCTACCAGCCCGATTCCTCGCTGCTGTGGCGCGTGGCGGAGCGGGGCATGGTCGCGGCCCAGCAGTGCGCCGACCCCCACGCCATCGGCGTATCGGCGTGGCTCCTCGCGCAGGCACACCGCGACACGGGCCCCGGCCACTACGACGCGGCGGACAGCGTCACGCGGCAGGCCCTCGACTACCTCACGCCGCTCATCCCCGACGCCGGCGATGACGTCCTCGCCATCGCCGGCGCGCTGACCTTCGAGGCCGGGTACACGGCGGCCCGCCGCGGCGATACGGCTGACGCATGGCGGTGCTGGGACACGGCGAAGTCCATGTCCGAGCGACTGCCCGGCGCCTACTACCACCCCGTCACCAGCTTCAGCCGGGCCATCATGGGCGCCCACGCAGTGACGGTCGCGGTCGAGCTCCACTCGGGTCGGGAATCCGTGCGGCAGGCCGCTCGGGCAGACGCCGACATCATCCCGTCCCGGCCCCGCAGGGCCCGGCACCGCATCGAGCAGGCCCGTGGTTATCAACTCGACGGGCAGCCTGAGGTCGCGATCGCCACCCTGGACCAGGCGCACGAGGCGGCACCGGACACGATCCGCTACAACGGCTACGCGCGGTCGATCCTCCTGGAGGAGGCCGAGTCGAAGGTGGCCGGCCGCCGGCGCCGTGCGTCTGAGCTCGCGGTGAAGGTGGGTCTGCTGGCCGCGTGAACGCGGGGACACGATGTGTGTCCTCTGGTCGCCCGGGATGCCCATACCGTCGACGTCAGGAGAAGACGACCACGTTGGGGGTGTCTCGTGTTGAGGATCAAGGTTTACCGGGTGAGACCGGACGGATCGCGGTATCCGGTCTCGCGGGAGCAGGTCACACGCCCCACCGAGATCCCCGCCACGAGCGGGTTCGCTTCGTGCAACTGCCCCCGCCACCGTCACGGCTGGTGCGATGTCCACAAGGGGCCGTCGAGCACCTGCGCCCCGATCGACGAGCACCGCAGCGCTTGTGCCCCGTACCGCGAGCGGCGGGGCCTCGCTCCGTCGGTCGCGGCACGGGGCACAGTGAGCCCGGGGCAGGCGTCCACGCCCGTACTGCGGCCCGCGTGCCATTTCGAGCCGTACTCCACCGGCGAGCCCGGGGAGCTCCGGATCGGCCGCGATGTCGTTCTTCCTGCGCAGCGCTGTGACTGCCCCTTGTGGACGTCGCACCAGCCGTGACGGTGGCGGTGGATTGCGTCGGGGTGGAATGCTGACGGGCGTTGAAGGGCTGACGGGCGTTGAAGGGGTGTAGCTCAGTTGGCCAGAGCGCCGGTCTCCAAAACCGGATGCCGCAGGTTCAAATCCTGTCGCCCCTGCCATGGTTTTGTACGGTGGGGCAGTCTGGTGCATGCCGCCTGCTCCGCCTGGGGCGGTATCCGGGCCGACGTCGTACCCCTCTGCTCCACTCATCCGCGAGACCGGCGCCGATGGCCGGCCCAGCCACCACAATCGGGCCTGACCAGCGCCGTATAACGCCGGCCGACTCGGTGAGGGTAGGTTGATCACCGATTTGCCGGAGGCCGCGGGGAGGGACTGCTGTGACAGAGATCGAGGTCCCGGGACCTGAGCCCGACTGGCAGCCGGCTGCACAACTGCCCTACTACACCGGCAAGAACCCCGCCCACCAGTACAGCGTCTGGGAGCACTCCGCCCCGCTGTTCCAGATGATCGGAGCGCTGGCGCTGCCGGTGCAGCCCGTGGCCCAGCGGCTGCGCCTGCATGTGGAGCGGTCGTGGGACGGGCTGGACGATCTCGACGTCGTTCTGTTTTGGTTGAAAGGTTTCAGCTTCGCGATCAGCAAGCACGACGGCAATCCGGCCGGCCTCTCGTACGTCTGGCTCACCCAGCCGCACGAGCAAGCCGACAAGGCCCTGGACACCCTCCTGGAGGTAGTCGGGATCGGGGAGGACGCCATCGCATTCCGCGGAGACGCTCGCGAGGACCGAGCAGAGCGGATTGCCACGGCCCAGGACGCCGATTCTCCTGACGAAGCCTCCGGTGGCGGCTTGCCGACCTCTCTGTGGGCACGGTTCCGTCATGCCATCGGCATGACATCAGCCACCCGGTAAGCACCTTCGAAGCCTGCCAACCGTCATCGGGAATCAGCCACACTGCTCTCCATGCCCGCAGGGGATGGCCCCACCGACTACCGGTCCGTGCTGCGGGCCGAGAACGGCTTCCCGCATCCGAGGGAATGGCCCCGCCCGGTTCTGCTTGCCCCGCTGCCGTGGCGACCCATACCGGTACCGGCTCCTCGTACACATCGATCTCGGAGGGCCTACGAGCAAGCAACAGTTCGAGGTGCCCCTCCACGGCGGCGAACCACTCGACGAGGTCCCCATCGGGGTTGCGGAAGAATGAGGCAGCAAGATCCTGGGCGCTGCGCTCAGTCACTGGTGCATGCTGCATTCTGCACGGCACTCGCGCCAGACCCGAGAAGCAGCACCACTGTGGTGCGAAGGGTCTTCGTTGTCAGGTCAGGACGACGCAGCCCTGCTGCTCCAGCTTGCTGAGGAGCGGCAGGGACGCATCGACCTCGTTCCAGCGCAGGTCCAGCTTCTCCAGCGATGGCATCAGGGCGAGCCAGTCGGGCAGCCGGCCGAGGTTGTTGCTCCGCAGGTCGATCTGACGCAGTCGCGGGAGGCGGGCGAGCGTCTCCGGCACCTCGGTCAGGGAGTTCTCACGCAGGTCCAGGTGACGCAGTTCGTGCAGCTTGGCTGTTGACGACGGCAGGTGCTCGATCGCGTTTCCTCGAAGCCACAGCTCACGCAGGCCGCGGAGCCGGCCGATGGTGTCGGGCAGGGTGGTGAGCCGGTTGTGCTGGGCCCTGAACTCGATGAGGCCGCTCATCCCGCTGATGGTTTCCGGCAGGGTGGTGAGGCGGTTCTCGCCGACGTTGAGGTAACGCAAACGGGTCAGGTTTCCCAGGGAGTCGGGGAGCCGGGACAGCTGGTTGTCATGGAGGTAGAGGCAGTCGCTGAGCTCGGTCAGTCTGCCGATTTCCTCGGGCACCGACGTCAGCGCATTGTGGCCGAGGTCCAGGGTTTTCAGTCGCTGGAGCTGCCCGACGTCCGGCGAGAGGCCTGACAGTCCGTTGTCCGCGAGGATCAACACATCGAGGTCAGTCTGTCGCCAGACCGACTCGGGCACCTCTCCAAGCTCTTGGCGCCACAGGTTCAGTGTGTTTCTCACGGCCCTCTCCTCTTCGTCGGCAGGCTGGGCTCCGATTCTCGTCCGGGACCTTCCTCGGCGGAGTGATATCCGCAGGCTGGGAGTATCTGAGGTGGTGCGGCGGCCTGAGCCGGCAGCTTGGCTGCCCGGGATCTTCCGGTCTGTGTTCCTGACAGGCGTGGTGTGGAAGGGTCCTCCTTGTTGTGTCTGCGCTTACTCGGGCTGTGCTCGGCACCAACCGCCCCGGCACCACACTCTCTGTCTGGAGCGACGCAGTCGACGCCGGCTGGCCACCGGGCCTCATCGGCTTCGCACCACTCCGCAAGATGAACCTGCTTCAGTGACTCTCACCGCTGTGCCGGTCTGTGACAGCTGCGCCGAAGCGAAACGGCCTGGGTCAGCCTGCTCGCCGACTGGCGTTGGACTGTTCGGCGTCGTTCCACATGATGGGCATCGCGCCGACCGGTGCGAATTCGATCTGTGGATCGGAGCTGTGGACCAGACACATCACGCGGCGTCCGAACAACGCGGCCCGGCGCGCGTTGTCAGCAACGATGTCCAGGATGATCTGCGCGCTCTCCGGATGCGCTGCGGCGAAGACGTCGAAGTCGGTGAAGACCAGAACCAGGCCGGTGGCCTCCGGGTCGATCCCGTACGAGGCGGAAATCGAGGTCGGACGCGGAGTCGGGCGTAGAGGCGGCCATGCTGGTGACCCTAGCCGGTCATGGCATCAGCAAGACGCGGCGTCTCGTCAGGCTTCGTGCTTACTTCCCAAGGTCTGTGTCAGAACCCCAGCAACCCCCAGCAACCCCCAGCAACCCCCAGCAACCCTAGGAACCCCCAGGAGATGAACGAAGCCACGATGATGTGGTCAAGGGAGTCGGAACACCCCGGCCGGGGGAGAGCCAGGCCCCCGCGTGGTGCTGCCGGGGTCAGGGGTGGGGCACGGCTACGGCTACGGCTTCGGTGAGGCGGTCGGCCGCGTCGATGGCGGCCTGTGCGAGTCGGGTGCCGGGGTGTCGGGTGAGGCGTTGGATCGGGCCGGTGACCGTGACGGCGGCCACGACGCGGTGGGACGAGTTGCGGACCGGCGCAGAGACGGAGGCCATGCCGGGTTCGCGCTCGCCGATCGACTGGGCCCAGCCCCGGCGCCGTACGCCGCTGAGGGCGGTGGCCGTGAAGCGGGCACCCTGCAGGCCTTCGTAGAAGCGTTCGGGTTCCTCCCAGGCCAGGAGGACCTGGGCGGCGGAGCCGACCTTCATGGGGAGCGTGGATCCCACCGGCACGATGTCGCGCAGGCCGGCGGTCCGCTCGGCGGCGGCGACGCAGACGCGCATCTCGCCCTGGCGCCGGTAGAGCTGCGCGCTCTCGCCGGTGGCGTTCCGAAGGGAGGTGAGGACCGGTCCGGCCGCCGCCAGTAGGCAGTCCTCACCCGCGGCGGCCGAGAGCTCGCCGAGCCGGGGGCCGAGGACGAACCGGCCCTGTAGGTCCCTGCCGACCAGGCGGTGGCGTTCGAGCGCGAGGGCGAGTCGGTGGGCCGTGGGCCGCGACAGACCGGTGGAGGCGACCAGCCCGGCCAGAGTGGCCGGGCCCGACGCCAGCGCGCCGAGGATCACCGCAGCCTTGTCGAGGACGCCAACACCACTAGAAATATCCGAAATGTCCATGAAAGGGGGTACTCCAGTCTCGATCCGCGAGCCGAGGCCCGCGGCGACCTCACGCAAGGGAGGGCAGGGATGATCAGCGGGAAAGGGCCGAAGCGGTCGGCCGATATGTCGCGGCGATCACGAGATGGGTACGCAAGAAGCCCGGGGTAGACGGAACCGGGGCGAAAGGCAGCACAGAGAGCACCGTGTCTCCTCATCTTTTCCCACGCCACGTTGGCGCGGGCCGGAGTTGGCACTGATCCCGACGGCGCGGCGCGAACATGGAACGCCGAGTCGACCGGGGAGTTGCCGGGGCTTCGTAGGGCCGGTCCCTCCACCCCTCTGGATGATTCGCGAGGAACCATACAAGACTCCCGGGGCTACCTGCCAGCGACTTCCTGCCCGGGGGAGCGGCAGGTCGGGTCGGCCGTGGCTCTGTCAGCGAATGAACCGAACCCGAGCAGGGGCGCGGGGGTGAGGTGGGGCCCTGGCTGTTTCGTCCTGTTGGGGTCCGATGGAGCCCCCGTCGGCCTCCTGGTGAAACGACCGCGCCGCGCCCGTGCGCACTCGCCTTCGGTCGGCTCTCTGAACTCGATCTGTGCGACCTGATAGACGCGATCCTCGACGTCGACCGCATCGGCGTCCCGTGGGGCAGTACCTCCCACACGACCACCCGCCGCACCAGACCGTTTGCGCCTGCTTCGCCCGTTGGCGGAACGACGGGGTCTTCGCCCAGCTGTGCGGGTTCCTTCGTTGTCTTGTACGGATCGCCGAAGGGCGAGGGGCCGAGCCCACGCGGCCTGCATCGTCGACTCCCAGGGCGTCAGGACATTCATCGATGTCCCCAAGACCAGCCGGGGTATCGACCCCATCAAGAAGATCATCGGGCGTAAGCCGAGCACCGTCACCCGCACCATCATCGGCCTGCTGCCGTGTCGGCCGTGGCGGTCACAGCCGCGAGCGCCCCCGGGCCGGCTGAGGAACCATCGCCGTCTGGCTCGCGATTGCGAAGCCGCCCTCCCGGCCCGATCCGAAGCCATGATCCACATCGCGATGAGTGAGACAGCCTCATGACCCGCCGCCTCACCGGAGAAAACACACCCACCTGGCGAGCCACCCGAGCCACCAAACCAGGAACGAAACACCCAGTAACCTGAGGTGGTGACCGGAACCGAGCTGGATGAGCTGATCGTTGCCGACAGCGCGGCGCTGCGCGCGTGGCTGCTGGACAACCACACCGCCTCTCCCGGCGTGTGGCTCGCTCTGGCCAGGAAGGGTGGCTCCGTCACCACGCTGACCTGGCAGCAGGCGGTCGACGAGGCGCTGTGCTTCGGGTGGATCGACGGGCAGGCACGCAAGCGCGACGAGGAGAGTTCCTGGAGGCGGTTCACCCGCGCCGGCCCCGCAGCGTCTGGTCCCGGCGCAACGTCGCCAACGTGGCACGGTTGGAGGCGGCCGGCCTGATGATGCCCGCCGGCCGCGCCGCGGTCGACGCCGCGAAGGCCGACGGGCGATGGACGGCCGCCTACGCGCCGTCATCGGAAGCCGAGGTCCCGGACGACCTGCTAGCCGCGATCGCCGCCAACCCGGCGGCGCAGGCGATGTTCGAGGTGCTCACCAAGACCAACCGCTTCGCCCTCATCAACCGGGTCAATGCCGTCAAGCGGGCCGAGACGCGCACCCGGAAGATCGCCGAGTACGTGGCAATGCTGGCCCGTCACGAGACGCTCCACCCGCAGCGAGCCAAGCCGGCAGACCCGCCGATGTCATGACCGGGCGTCTGCCGTAACGGACAAGCCCACGTTACTGAACTTGATCGGGCGATGTCGGTGCCGTCCACCTGACAGTTGGGTGTCGGCACCGGTAGCCGCGGGGTGTGCTGTGAGATACGTGCAAGGCGGCGGGCTGGCCGGCGCCGAGAGGACCACGGGGGAGCGGTTGCGGCTCCAGGCCGTGGGGCGTTTCGAGAGTGGGCGGAAGAGCGCGGAGACTGCCGCTGCCCCGCGGATCAGCGTGCGGCCGGTCGAGTGGTGGCACCGGGCCTGGCGCGAGTGCGGAGAAGTCGGTGTCCTGTTGAAGGGGGCGCCGGGAAGATCTCGACTCAGTGAAGCCCAGGTCGCCGGGCTGGAGCGGGAGTTGGAAGGGGCTTGTTGGCTCGCAGGTGGGCGGACTGGCCCGTTTCGTTCGGATGATCGCATGCCGTCGGTACCGGTCACATCCGTGTACACCGGACCACGGTCAGAGCTGCGGTCCGTGCTGTGACGGGAAGGTCATCTGGGCGCTGTTCCCACCACAGAACCGCCTGGTCAGGAAGTTCACGTATGCGTAGGCGGTCGGTCCGGTGCAGACGAAACCGTTTGACGGCATCGAGAGAATGCCTGGCATGGGTACAGACATAAGCGGCTTCCTTGAGTACCGAGCGCCGCAGGACGATCAGGAGCCGACCTGGTACTGCGCACACGACCTCAGCTCTCTCAACGATGGTCGTGACTACGACGCGTTCGGTTGTCTCTTCGGGGTCCGCAACTACGCGAACTTCCGTCCCGTGGCCGCAGGCCGGGGATTCCCCACCGACGCCTCGGCCACTGTGAGTGCGCGGTTCGCCCAGCTGTCCGAGTGGTACGGCGAGGACGGCTTTCACGGCACCACGTGGATCACGTGGGCCGAGGTGAAGGCCGTGGACTGGGACGAGCCCGCGGAGAAGCCCGACAGCCGGCTTCACCAATACCGCCAGACGCCGAACGGGCTCCGGATGACGGGCAAGGCCTCCTGGAGTGGCGCATTCGCCGCTGCTGTCGGTCTCAAAGCCGGTGAGGTTCGGGAGTGGCCCGAAGGAAGCGAGTGGCTCGTCGGGGACACCCTCTACAGATCCGTCACCATCCGCCGTAGAGATGCCGTCACCGAAACCGGCGAGTGGCAACCCGTCTGGGAAGCGATGAAAGAACTCGCAGCACAGCACGGCGACGACAACGTGCGCCTCGTCGTGTGGTTCGACGACTGAGCAGGCCACTGCCACCACGCATCGCCGCTGGACGTCCCTTCCGGGTCGTCTCGTGGACCAGATGAAGATCGCGGCGATGTGGAGTCCGGCGAGATAGACGGTGGTGGTCTTGTCGTGACGGGTGGCGAGACCACGCCACTGCTTGAGCCTGTTGATGCACCGCTGCTCGACGGTGTTCCGCTGCTCGTAGGCCTCGCGGTCGAAGGCTGACGGACTGCCGCCGAGCCGACCGCGCTTCTTCCGGTTGGCGACCTGGTCGGCGGCTGCGGAATTACCGCCCGGACGCCGCGCCGACGAAGATGGTCTCGGACCACGTGGGACAAGTACGCCTTGGCGGCCAGGACCACATCCGGGATGGTCCGGGGCCGGTCGATCGGCCGCGGCACCCGCAGGCGGGCCAGGACCTTAGGGAACGCGGGTGTTTCTCCGGCCTGGTCGGGGGTGAGGACGAAGGCGAGCGGGCGGCAGCGGCTGTCCGCAGCGAGATGAATCTTGGTGGTCAGACCGCCGCGGGAACGTCCGAGGGCATGATGTCCGGCTCGCTGGCCGGGGCCCCTTCTGACGGCCCCGGCGGCGTGCTGATGAGCTCGGACGATGGTGGAGCCCCGGATTGCGACGATCCAGTCGAGGTCGCCTTCGGTATCGGCCTGGGCGAGCAGGGCAGTAAACACGCGCTCCCAGGCGCCGTCGGCAGCCCACTTCCGCAGCCGGTTGTGAGCGCCCTTCCAGGAACCGAAGTGTTCGGGCAGGTCCATCCACGGAGTGCCGGTGCGGTACTTGACTGCGATCGCATCGATCACCTGCCGGCGATTACGCCACCGCCCACCTCGTTTCGACGTCCGACCTGGCGGCAACGGCTCGATCATCTGCGATGACGACGTGGTTGAGGTGTGGAAGAAGGAGACCTGGCCGCGGGTAGGAGCGCTGCGGCGGAGCGCGGGGCCTGGATCGCCTTCGAGGAGGAGGCCGGGTAGTCGATGACTTCGCCGTGTGCCAGGACCTGGGGCCGGATCGGCCGAACCCCGGCCGCGAGGGTGAGGGCGAGGGGCCGGAGGTCGGGGCGGGGGTCGATGGCGGGCATGGTCCATGTCGACGAACGACTCACCCGCTTCGAACCCGCCGCCGAGGGCGGGCGCATCGCCTTCGGCCTCGGCTGCACCGCCCCCGACGCCACCGGCCTCGCCCGCGCCCTGGAGGAGTCCCGCCACGCCGCCCGCCTCGCCGCCCTCCGCCCCACCCGGCCGGCCGCCGTCGCTGCTGAGGGTGTGTCCCTGCGCGCCTATCTCGCCCGCCCGCCTCGCCGAAACCGTACTGACCCCCGCCGAGCGGGCCGAGCGGCCGACAAAGCCAAGGCTGTACTGAACACCTGGACCGGCTACACCCCCCCACGGCTGGCGAAGAAGCCGCCCTGGACAACGAACCGGACCGCCGCCTCGCCCAGGTACAGCATCCGTGACCGAGCCCCTGCACATCGTCCTCGACGAGACCCTGTGCGACGCGGCTGCCTCGTTCGAGGAACTGTGGCGCGAGGCCCATCACCAGCTCGTCCCGCACAGCACACCGGTGCCCCGAACGAGAGGCGTGTTCGTCCCGGTTGCCTACTGCCGACTGCCCGTCAAGGCCACCCCGAAGGCGCTGTACGCGAACATCCTCGGTTTCTACGGAGCCCGTACCCCAGGCCCTCGACGGCATGATCCGCGCGTTCGTCGACCACCCCGACGGGATCGAGGACGGTTGCACCGAGGCTGTGGCCGGCGGTGAGAAGCAGCTGGTTACCGCCCTGAGGCCCGAACACCTCGGCGACCGCGAAGCTCAGGCCGGAGAGCTCCCAGTATCCCCTCCCCGCCCCATCCTCGGCTCAAGCGACGTTCGGCATGCCGCCCGGAGGACCCGCACCGTAACCTTGGATCGAGTCGTCTGCGCAGAGCGCCGGCCAGGCATACGGTCCGCCGCCCCGGCGGCCTGGTCGCCCTCGCCATTCAGTACGGACACATGCGCATCGCTCTGGACGCCCACACCTCCACCGGCTGCGGCAGGCGAGAAGATTTCCGGCCCCCCGCTCGGCGGGCTCTGATCAGAGCAACTCTGATCCCCCCTCTTCGAAGACGACTTGACCACCCCGAAGGCCGCCGCCAAGCTCCTCGCGCGCGATGGCCTTGGCCTCTTCGGCAACCCGGACGCGTTCCTCATCTGCGCCTTACCTGGGCCTTCAGGCGCGATACGGTCCTTCCCGATCCGGATCCCGGGCGACGGCCCCCAACCGGTTCGCCTGCCGACTCGGCTGTGGCAACGTGATCCGCGCCGACAGTTCGGGAGCCAGGGTGACACCGAGCGCGGCGAACGGGGACTCGAAGGTAGGGCGCGGGCCGTCGTGTGCCGCGCCGCCGTGGTGGACGACGGCAGAGGCCTGAGGGAACAGGGCGTGGTGGTTGACCTCGCCGACCGAGTGGCAGTCGTCCTGGTCGTCGGTCACGACCAGGACGGCCCAGCCGAGGGAGAGGAGCAGGGGGGCCGGCCGGGAGCTGTGTGGGCTGTCAGCCCAGGTCCGTCAGGAGGGTGGTCAGTTCCTTCTCCTGCTGTGTCGGCGACATCGGCGGGTTCGAGTGGTCGATGCCGAAGGTTTCGAGAACCTTGTCCATCTGGGCGTCGATGGAGGTCCAGCCGGTCTGGTCCAGCGGCTGCAGCGAGTCCTGGTCGGCGTCCCACAGGTCACGTAGGGACTGGGCGGCAGCGTGTGCGCCGGTTGGGTTCCCCGCGTGTGTGTCGTGGAGTGAGGTGGTGGCGAGGGTTTTCAGCGCGGTGACCTTGGAGGGCGGGAACTTCTTCACCGCTTGGCCGGGAGCCATCTGGACGGCGGAGGTGTTGTCCTCCTCCGGCGCGGGGCCGACATGCGGTCGGCTGTGAGCCCAGAACAGCAGGCCCGCGGTGGCGACGGCCAGCAGGACGAAGCAGGCCAGTGCGGTGTGCTCCTTGCGCGGGTTGCTGGGGACCGGTGGGGTGTGGGTCGCCTCGTGGGTCTCGGTCACGTCGGAGCGTGTCACCGTCAGGTGGAGCACGGTCGCCAGGATCAGGCCGAGGAAGATCAGGCTGGTCGTGAAGGTGCCCAGGTCGAGACCGGTCGGGTCGCCCGGGTTCTGGGCGGTCTTGGGGGAGGCGAGCCAGTCACCGATGTTGGCGCCCAGTGGGCGGGTCAGGATGTAGGCGAGCCAGAAGGACAGCACAGGGTTCGCGCCGAACCGCCACAGGAGCGTGATCGCCGTGATGAGGCCGAGGGGCAGCAGTACGGAGGCGCCCGGGCTCCAGCCGGTCAGTTCGAGGGTCCAGTCGCCGGTCGCGGTGCCGAGCGCGAAGGTGACCAGAACGGCCAGCCAGTAGAACGACTCGCGCGGGAGGGTGGTGACGGAGTGGATCGACAGTGTGCGTTCACGCAGCCACCACACGCCGAAGACCACGGCGAGCAGCACCGAGAAGACCGCGGAACTGATCCACAGCGGCACGTTCAGCCGGTCGGTCAGGATGTCGGTGTACAAGGTGCCCGTGACGCTGACGACGACCACGGTCAGCCAGTAGGGGAACGGGACGTACCGCTTCAGCCGCAGCTGGATCGCCAGGACCACGACGAACACCGCGGTGAAGATCCAGGCCGTGTTCACCAGGCCGACGCCCAGCTTCATGTCGATCCAGTCGGCGAAGCTCTCACCCACGGTGGTGCACAGGATCTTGATCACCCAGAACCAGATGGTGACCTCGGGAACCTTGTTGAGCATGAGACGCCCGCTGCGCGTGCGTGCTTCCGTTGTCGTTGTCATGGAGGGAGGGTTGCGCCGGGAACCTGCAAGCAACCTGACTACGTGACCGCACGTGCGGCCGGGAGGGTCACCTCGACGTGCCCGCGGCCGTCCGCGATCGCGCGGACCTCGACACCGGCCGAGGCGGCGATGCGCCGGACCACCGGCAGCCCCAGCCCGTACCCGTAGCCGCCGGTCACGCCCGCTTCGAAGACCCGGTCGACGTCCGCGGGATCGAACCCGGGGCCGTCGTCCAGGACGTCGACCACGACGACCTCGCCCCGGTCGCGCGCGGTGATCCACACACGGGACTTCGCATGCCGCAGGCCGTTCTCCAGCAGGGGCGACAACAGCGCCACGGCGACCTCGGGCGCCACGGCCACCTCGACCTTCGCCGGGAAGTCGATCTCGACCGGGCGACTGCCGATCGATCGCCGCGCGGCGGCGCGCAGATCGCACCGGGTCCCCTCGTCCGTCCGTGCCCGTGCGGCGCGCAGAATCGTCGTGATCGCCGTATCGAGGCGGTCGACCTCGTTCAGGACCGCCTCCGTCGGCACCGGCTCGCCGGACAGCTGCGCCAGCTGCGCCTCGCCCCGCAGGACCGTGAGCGGGGTACGCAGCTCGTGGGCGATCTCGTCGGTGAGCCGGCGCTCGTCCGCCAGCGCGTTGTCGACGCGCTCCAGGAGACGGTCCAGAGTCTGTCCCAGTTCCCCGAACTCGTCGCGGGGGTCTCCGAGATCGAAACGGCGTCCGGGCTCGTGGTGGCCCCATTCGTCGGCGAGGGCGGCCATCTCGTGCACGACCCGCAGCGCACGGCGCACCACGAGGTGCGCGACACCGCCCGCAAGGAGGACCGTGAGGCCGCCGAGGACCAACGACGCGGTCAGGCTGCGCCGCTCCGACGTCTCGTAGGGCGTGAGGTCCACCCGGACGATCACCATGACGCGGTGGCCGTCCACCGGGACCTTCTGCGCGTACAGGAGGTACTTGCCGGCCGCATCGGTCTGCGATCGTCCCGAGTCCGCCAGCTCCTCCACGCGCTCGACCATGCTCGGCGGCACGTCCCCGTCGATCAGGCGGCCGTCCGCGTACACCCAGGCGACCTCGTCCAGCGCCTCGCTGCCGTTCTCCGTGAGCACGACCCGGCCGCCCTCGGCGGTGACGTTCGCGGCGACCGCCTCGGCGCGGGTGCGCGCCAGATCGTGCGCGTCGACATCCGTCACCCGGCTCAGCAGCACGTGCGAGACCACGACCAGGACCGCGACCACGGCGGTGGCGATCAGCACGGTCAGCGCGACGACCCTGCCGCGGAATCCCGTCACTGCCATCGGTAACCCACACCCCGGACGGTCGCCAGACGCTCGGCCACCCCCAGCGCGGTGAGCTTGGTCCGCAGCCGGCGTACGTAGGAGTCGAGGGTGTTGTCGCTGACCTGGGCTCCGTACGGCCAGCCGGCGGCGACGAGCGCGTGGCGGCGTACCGCGTCGCCCCGCGAGGCGATCAGGCGGCCCAGCAGCCGGAACTCGGTCGGGGTCAGGCCCATGCTCACCGCATCGCAGGTCACCACGTGCTTCGCCGGATCGAGGACGACCTCGTGCGGTGCGGCCGCCACGCTGGTCCGGCGCAGCAGCGCCCGCACGCGGACCAGCAGTTCCGGAATGTCGAAGGGCTTGGTCATGTAGTCGTCGGCGCCTGCCTCGAAGCCACCCACCTTGTGATGCAGACCGTCCAAGGCCGTGAGCATCAACACCGGCACGTCGACTCCACGAGCCCGCAGGGCCAGGCAGACGTCACGGCCGTTGGCATCCGGCAGCCCGAGATCCAGGACCACCAGATCGGGCGCCGGGGCGAGCTGCCGCAGCAGGCTGTCGGCCGTGGCGGCGACGCAGACGGTGTGGCCGTCGTGCTCCAGGGCGCGCCTGAGGATGCCGCGGACCGCCGCGTCGTCTTCGCAGACCATGATGAAAGCCACGCGCCGACCCTAGATACTCGTGTTCCAGTTCTCCATATTCCCTGGTCAGCCGCCTGACGGTCGGGAGAGACGGGGAAGACATCGATGGGTGGGGCAGGGAGTGCCTCCTCGGTCGTTTTCTCGTTCGCTTCCTTGCCCGCTTCCTTGCCCGCTTCCTTGCCCGCTTCCTTGCCCGCTTCCTTGCCCGGTTCTTCGCTCGCTTCCTCGCTCGCTTCCTCGCCCGGTTCTTCGCTCGGTTCTTCGCTCGTTCCCTTGCTCGCTCGCGAGGGCTGGTTCGCCGGCTCGATCGCCGGTCAGGAGGAGTGAGCCGGCGGATGCGAGCAGTGGGTACGTGGCCGTCGTCCGCGTACCACCCGGCCAGCGGCCGATTTCTGCAGCAGGCCGTAGGCGAGGACCGGCAGGAGCAGGTGCGGTTTGTCGGGCAGCGTGGTGGTGATCAGGACCGCACTCGCGCTGCTGTTGTTCATGCCGCAAGCGAGCGTGAGGGACGACGCCGCGGGGGCGTCCAGTCCCAGCAGGCGGCCGGCGCAGCGGCCGACGGTGAAGGACAGCAGGCAGACCAGGGTCGCCACGGCCAGTGCGGCGGCGAGCAAGAGCGGACGCGGCTGGGCCAGGAAGGAGCCGAGGGCGCCGCTGGCGTTGGTGTAGGTCAGGACGAGCGAGCCCCACAGGGCGACGGGTACGACGACGCCGAGTGTTCGGCTCAGCCACGGCGCGGGCAGGGCCAGGCGGCACAGGATGCCCGCCGCGCACGGCAGGACCACGCCGAGAAGCGCGAATCCGCCGTGGCTGGCGTGCGCGGCCCTGGTGAGCTTGTCCGCGTAGCCGTCGCTGAGGAGCGGCACCAGGGCGCTGATGACCAGCGGGATGGTGAGGGGGCTGAGCAGGGTGGAGGCGAGCACGAGCCCGACCATGGTCGGCTGGTCGCCGTCTCCCTTGCCGGTCCATACGGTGGCCCCGGCGGCCACGGGCATCGCCACGATGAGGATCATCGCGGTGACCAGACCGCTTCCCCCGTCGGAGTCGGGAGTCCGGCGCAGCAGGAACGCGACGACGGGGATGGCCAGCAGGGGGATCGTCACGTGCAGGGCGAGGCCGGCCAGCAGGGCGATCGGACGTCGCAGCAGGCCCCCCAGCGCGTGCACGGGCACCTGGAGCCCGGCCGAGAACAGGACCAGGGCGAGCAGCAGGGGTGCCGCGGACAGAGGCAAGTGGAATGCCGCGCCGACGGGCAGCGTGTGGGTTCGACGCAGCCACAGTCCGGGGCCCGGCAGGAACACCGCGGCGGCGTAGGACAGGACGATGGCGCGGCCGAGCCGGCGCCGTAACCAGTTCGTTGCCCGGTCAGCGGGCGGCTGGGTGGTGGTTGGGGTGCTCAAGGCATCCTTCTTCTGTCCTTGGCCGCAGAGCCGTAGTCGTACGCGCGGAGGGTTCACCTGGGCACCCTGGCCGGCTCGCAGCGAACGATGAACCGCCGACAGGCATGACGACCGTGTGCGGATGGCGGGCGCCGGCCCACACGCGGGACGTGGCCATGGCCGGCGCCGCCACGACCGCCATCGCCCCGAGGCGCCGCGAGACGAAGAGGCGCGAGATGAAGAGGCGCGAGACGAAGACCAGCGCCATTGCGGCCGCGGCTCCCTCGCGTCTGGCTCGCCGCCAGCCGAAGGGTGCCGGGGGGCGAACACCGCGAGCCCGTACGTCGACCAGGCCGACATTGTGTCGTCCAGCCAGCCTGGCGGGGGCGTGCTGTGCACGGGGCACCACATCCGTGTAGGTGGACCCGTCGGCGGACGACCCGTCAAAGGCCAAGATCACTTGTCCTCCTTTCTTTTTGCGGCATAGGCGAACGCGCGGCAGCGACGGTCTACAGGAATGTAGACCGTCTACAGAACTGTAGACGACTGGAAGGTGAAGGCGGTTCCCTCCGCCGGGCAAATGCCGACTCTCAGGTGTGCTCGCCCCCCTCTCGGTGGGACGGAACGAGCAGGGTGAAGGTGCCCGGGGCAGGGCTGGTCAGGGAGAGTCCGCCTCCGGGGGAGTTGACCTCCGGGGGAGTCGGCCAGGTCGCGGGCGAGGGAGAGGGAGAGGCCGGTGCCCGTTCTCTGCCCGCCGCCGGTGTGGCCGCGGTCGAACGGTCCGACCGGCTCGCCCTCGACGGTCCCTTCGCCGCTCACGTCGAAGGCGGGGCGTAGTCGTCCTGGGTGAGGCCCGCCTCCAGGGTGAGCTGCGGGCCTGCGAGGGGCATGTGCGGTTTGTGGGAGATGCTGGCGGTGAAGTCTCTTTTACCGCAAAGGAGTTCTGGCAGTCTGTGCAGCATCTCGTTGTGAGCGCGGGCGACGAGGACGGCGGTGGTCAGTACTACCCGGCGACGCCCAACGGTGCCGCCCATGCCGCCAGAACCCGGTCCCGTACGGCAGTGGTCGGGGAGGGGGCCCGTACGACTCCGATCACGCGCTCGGCGTGCGAGACGGGTACGGCCACGACCAGGTCACCGGCTGGCTGACCTCGGACGGCCTGTCCGTCGAGGGCTCGGCGGACCGGCCCCGCGGCTGGTCGTTCCGGCGGGCCCGGTGAAGGCCGGGGAGTACGCGTCGGCCGGCTACCACCGCGCGCTCGCCGCCCACCGCACGGTCGTCCCGCCCCACCGGAAGGACCCGGATCGGGCCGCCGCCGTCGTAGCTGTCGTACGGCAGGAACAGGCCCGCCGCGACCTCGCCGACCGTGTCCTCCCCGACATCGAGCGAGACCGGGAGAGCGAGACCGGGAGAGCAAGACCAGGAGAGCAAGGCCAGGAGAGCGAGACGCCGACGTCGCCCGAGAGCATCCGGGCCCAGCAGCACCAGGCCGCCGAAGCCGTCCGCGTGACCCAGTAGCGACAGTCCAAGCAGTAGTCGACGGGTACCTGATCGCCGACCCCTGGACGCCCTCCCACAGAAGGGCGCCCTGCGGCCCGTCACGGCGTCGGCCCGTCACGGCGTCGGCCCGTCACGGTGTACGGCGTGCCCGGGTCGCGAGGGAGGTGACGCGGCGCCGCCGTTCCTCACGCGCGCGCGTGTGCCGGTCCAGTTCCTCCAGCAGTCGGCGGCCGCGGTGGTCCGGATCGAGTTCGTCGAGGACCCGGTCGATTTCGGTGAGCAGCGCACCGTACAGCTGCCAGCGGTCCGGATCGTGGGCCGCCTCCGCCTTGAGGAGTCCGGCGGCGGCGTCCCGGGCGGTGTGGGCCGCTTCGAGGTGTTGGCTCAGGCGGTCCTCCGCCGTCTCCGCGCCGTCGCTCGAATGCGAGGTGACGAGATCGGCGAAGCTCACGAGGGTGTCTCCGAGGTGCCGCAGGGTCTCCCGGAGGGCGAGACCCGTCTCCCGGCGCACCAAGCGGGCCTCCTGGCGTACCAGACGGGCCCCCTGGCGCTCCTTCGCGAGGTCCGTCAGGGAACGTGCGAGGACGCGCAGCACGACCGCGCTGATCTCCAGGGTGTCGAGTCCCGTGCGCAGCACGATGCGGTGGAGCAGTCCCTCCTTCACGCGCGGGTTCAGCCGGAGGCTGTCCTCCGCCTGGCGCAGCGCCGCGTCGACGTCCGCGACGTCGTTGTCGAGGCGGCGCGCCTCGTGGAGCCGCGCCTCGGCCCGCTCAACGGGAGCAGGCGTGGCCGCCTCTGGAAGCGGTGCGGCCGCCTCAGGAACCGGCGTGGTTGCCTCAGGAACCGGCGTGGTTGCCTCAGGAACCGGCGTGGTTGCCTCCGGAACCGGCGTGGTTGCCTCCGGAACCGACGTGGTTGCCTCCGGAACCGACGTGGCCGCCTCCGGAACCGGCGCGGGTCCGGGTCCGGGTCCGGCTCTGGGTCCGGCTCCGGCTCCGGGCCGTGCGTCCGGATCCGCCAGCTCCTCGCCGATGTCCAGGAGCAGCCTGCGCATGCGCCGCGCCAGGTCCACGATCGAGTCGCCGGCGGTGTCCACCCAGACCGGGGGGACGAGTACGACGTTGAAGAGCAGGCCCACGACCGCGCCGATGAGGGTTTCGAGGACGCGGTCCCACGCCGTGTCCGCGACCTGTGTCACGCCGAGGACCAGCATCGCGCTGATGGCCACCTCGGGCACGAACTCCTCCACCCGGACGAACCGGCCCACGACCAGCGACGCCAGGATGACCAGGGCGAGACTCCACCAGGTGAGCCCGACGAGCGCGCTGAACGCGATGGCGATGAGGACGCCGACGACGACGGAGTTCACCCGTCTCAGGCTCGTCGTGAGCGTCGAGTACAGCGTCACCTGGACGACGAGCAGCGCGGTGAGCGGGGCGGTCAGTGGGGCCGGTTCCGAACTCAGCCGGAGCGCTACGACGTACGAGATCGTCGCGGCGGCCGTGGAGCGCAGCGTCTGCACCACCACCGGGTCCCGTCCCCATCGCTGCCACCACTTCCATCGGTGCCACGGGTGCGGCATGGCGTACTCCTCCTCGCGGGTCGGCGACCTGCTGGACGTCTGCCCGCCCGAGGCCCTCGCATGGCGATGCTCCGTGCCCGCACCCCGACGGCGCGCGTCGGCACGCCGCAGGACCCGGGTGACGGGCCGTTTCCCCGCGCAACCCCAGGTCCGCACCCCGGGGTTAGACTCCGGCGCCCCCTGTTCGATCTTGTACTGGAGACCTGGAGCTTTCCGAGATGGCATCAACCCTGCGCGTCCTGATCCACGGCGGAGGCATCGGCGGCCTCGCGCTCGCCACCGCCCTGGCCCGGCGCGGCCACACCGTCGAGGTGGCCGAGATCCGTGAGGAGCTCGACGCCCTCGGCGTGGGCATCATCCAGCCGTCCAACGCCCTGCACGTCATGCGCGAGCTCGGCGTGCTCGACGAGTGCCTCACGGCTGGCTTCGAATGGGAGGTCCTGACGATCGCCGACCCCGCGGGGAACACACTGGCGCGGATACCCCAGCCCCGCATGGACGACCTGCCGGCCGCCAACGGCATCCCTCGGCCCGCCCTCGCCCGGGTCCTCGGCGACGCCGCCCTCGCCGCGGGCGCGAAGATCCGCTTCGGCGTCACCCTCACCGGACTCGACGACGACGGCACGGGAGCCACCGTCTCCCTCTCCGACGGATCCACCGGTCGCTGGGACCTGGTCGTCGGCTTCGACGGCATCGGCTCCCCGCTGCGGACCCGGCTCTACGGGGACCGGTACGCGCCCGCGTACACCGGATTCGCCAACTGGCGCGTCACCGTGCCCCGCCACCCCGACGTGCGGGGCGTCGTCATGGCCACGGCGGGCAAGGAAGCGAAGGCCCTGCTCACCCCGATCACCGACGAACTGATGTACCTGGGCGCCGTTTTCGCCGAGGCCGAGGACCACCGGCCGGACCCGGCACGCGCGCACGAACAGCTCGCCGAGCGGCTCGCCGTGTTCTCCGGACCCGTCGCCGAGGCGCTCCGCGCCGTCACCGACCCGGCGGCCGTCGTGTACTCCCGCATCTCCCAGGTGACGGTCCAGGAACCGTGGCACGTGGGCCGTGTGGTACTCGCCGGCGACGCCGCACACGCCTCCACCCCGCACCTCGCGCAGGGCGCCGCGATGGCCGTCGAAGACGCCCTCGTCCTCGCCGAGTCCCTGGACGCCGCCGACTCGGTCCCCGAAGCCCTGGCAGCCTGGGAAGCGCGCCGCCGGCCCCGCGCCCTGTGGGTGCAGGCCCTGTCCGGTGCGATCCTCAAGCAGGAGATGGGCGCGCCGACGACACCCGAGGAGGACGCACTCCTGGAGATCGGCGTCCCGGGCGCCGCCCACGTCCTGGCGAAGCCCTACTAGGGCGCGTGCCGAACGTCCCGCCCGCCCGGCGGCGCCCGACCCCCGGCCCTGATCGGCCACCGCCGGCCGTCCGGTGCGTCGCTGCCGCCGTACGAGCGGGGTGTCGTGCCCGTATGCCTAGGGATCGATCGGGCGCTGAGGGCTGGACAGGTTCAAGGCTGGATAGGTTCAAGGCCAGGCCAGGCCGGGCCGAGGGGACCGGCCGAGCGTCGGGTTCGCGGCGCGCGGGGGATGATGGGGGTGGAACGACGGAACGCGAGGTCAGGAGCTTTCATGGTGAAGCGGGTGCACCAACCCCGTGAGGACGCGGAGTTCGATTTCATCCTCAGGATGAGCGACCTCCCGGTCCTCGCGTACTTCACCGGGACGTGGCCCAAGGCGATCGACCTCTGCCGGGCGATGGACCTCGTGGTGGGCGGTATCGCCGAGGAGTACGCGGGCCGCCTGACGGCCCTCCGCGCCGACATCACACGCTGTCCGGGTGCGACCGCGCGGTACGGGGTCACCGGAGCCCCGTCGTACGTCCTGCTGAAGGAGGGCGAGGCGGTGGCGCACGGCGAGGGGCCCATGACCACCGCCGAGGTGCGGGAGCTCCTGGACGGCCACCTGTAGGGCTGTCCGAGGGGTCGTGTCAGGTGATCAGGGCCGTGGTTCAGGCTCAGGTGCGGACGAGCTTCTCCGAAGGCGCCGTCGTCGGGGCCGCCGGCACGGAGAGCCCGATGTCCATCAGACCCTGGAAGCACACCGCGACCCCCGCTCACCCTGGTAGACCGAGTTCGACGGCTCATCTCGGGACGTCGGGGCTGTCGACGCGCGCGTACTCGGCGAACCGCGCTACCACTGCCCAGGTGCCGGCTCGACCTCGTTGCGGCGGCGGTGGTGGACCCTCTTGTCGAAGCCTGTGGGCCGGCCTCCTTGGCTGCCGCGGCGCCAGCGGTCGGCCCGCTGGCCTCACGGCCCGTGGCACGGATCGGGCTGCCGATCTCAAACGGCCTGGAGCTCTCGGAAGTCCCGCTCGCCGTGGAGACGGCAGTCCCGGCGATGTTCTGTTCGGTCCCGGGACGACATTTGTACAAGACCGAGGGACGGCAGCCCCGGCATCCTCCCGAGTATGGCTACATACGACGGCAAGCATGCGCACGGGGCCCACAGGGCGAACGGGGCGCACGAGGTGCATGGGGCGCATCCCATGCATGGGATGCACGTGGTCCACGACGGCCCGAGGGAAGCGCCGCCGCTGGTACTCATCCACGGATCGGGGGCCGCGGGCAGCTCCTGGGGCCCGGTGGTGTCGGCACTGGCCGGCCGGTACCACGTCATCCGGATCGACCTGCCGGGCCACGGCCAGTCGCCGCCCGCGCCGTCGTACGACGTGCCTGGGCAGGCAGCCAGGCTGGCCGTGGTGCTCGATGAGCTCGGCCTGCGTGCGGTCACCGTGGCCGGGCACTCCAGCGGCGGGTACATCGCCACGGCCCTCGTCGAACAGCGCCCGGACCTGGTGGGTTCGCTCGCGCTGATCAGCAGTGGTCCGAGTCCTGACGCGCTCCTTCCGCAGCCCGTCCTCCTCCGGGTCCTCCTCGGTCCGCCGCTCGGGCCGCTTCTCTGGAGCGTCCGTTCCGACAGGATGCTTCGCCGGGGGGTGACCGCGGTGTGCAAGCGCCCGGTGGACGTCCCCGACGACCTGATCGCCGATGTACGGAACATCGGCTACCGCACGTTCAGGGCGGTGCTGCGTCAAAACGGCGCGTACATCGCCGAGAGGAGCCTCCCCTCGCGCCTGAGCGCACTCGACGTCCCGGTTCTGGTGATCTTCGGGGCTGCCGACCCCCGCTGGGATCCGTCTTCGGCGCACCACTACGACACGGTGCCGAACGCGCGAGTCGAGCAGCTGCCCGGCGTCGGGCACTTCCCCATGCTCGAAGAGCCGGAGGCGACAGGCGAGTTGCTGCTGCGCTTCGCGGCGGGCCGCTGACACCCATGACCTAGCCTGATGCCGTGAGGTCTGCCGAAGCGCCACTCGACTGGAGGTCGGTGGAGGTCGCCGTGCCCCGCCGGCCGGGTCGGCTGCCGGGGGTCAGTATGGCCGGGTTCCGCCAGCTCGCTCCGGCAGACATGGACATCGCCATGGTCGCGCACCCCTCGGTGACCCTGTTCGTGGACCTGAGCGACGGAGGCAGCTTTGTCCACGACGCCCATGGTCGGCGCGAATGCGGCAGCACGGTCGTCGGGCTGGTACCCGGCGACCTTCTGCTCGGGGGCCGGGCGGCAGGGGGGATCGAATGCCTCCAGATCCGGTTGTCGCCGGTCCTGGCGGGCGCGGTGTTCGGAGCGTCGAGCGACCTCAGCGGGACGGCGGTCTCCCTGGAGGATGTCTGGGGCCCCGACGCAGGGCGAACCGAGGAAAGGCTGCGGGCCGCCACGTCGTGGGACGAGCGGTTCACGATCGCAACGGACGCCCTCTGCCGACGGATGAGCGTCCGCCCGTCGCTTGATCCGGAGATCGCCGCTGCCTGGCGCCTGATGCTCACCAGCCGGGGCCAGGTGCGCGTCGACAGCCTGGCGAACGAGGTGGGATGGAGCCGCAAGCGCCTGTGGTCCCGCTTCCGGTCCCAGATCGGCCTCACCCCCAAGCACGCCGCCCGGCTGGTGCGCTTCGACCGCGCCGCCCATCTCCTCGCGGCGGGCAACGCCGCCGCCCAGGTGGCGGCCACCAGCGGCTACGCCGACCAGGCCCACCTCCACCGCGAGGTCAAAGCGTTCACCGGCGCGACACCCACCGCCGTAGCCGCCGCGCCGTGGCTCGCCATCGATGACGTCGCGTGGCCGACCTCGTCCCCGGACCTGACACCGTCGACCTCTCCGATCCATCAGGTTCCGCCGAAGTGCTGACGTTCGCGTCCGCGCCGGTCGTTCCGGTGACGACCTCGGCCCCTCCGGCCATGGGCGCGGTCCGGTGCGACTCCGAGAAGGCCACCGACGGCGGCAGGCACGTCTGCGCCCACCCGGCGGCCGTCCCGGACCTCTCCCTGAGCCGGCCGAAGCCGAAGCGGGCGGGGCGCGATGGTCAAGCACGTCTACGACGCGCAGCAGGCCCTGGACGCCAAGCCCGGCTACAGGCTCGCGCATGAATCAGCCGTGTCGGTTCCGATGCCACGCCCGGGGCCGGGGAATCAACCCCGACGGCGTCCAGGAGGAACACGACCCCATCGCCGAGCACTACCTGCTTCAGGTCTGGCCGGCCACAACCTGACGGCATGCCTTCCCTTTGCCGACGCACACATGAACGTGGCCCTGGCGGCATTCTCGTAACCGGAGATCATCTCGATGACACGGAGCGTTTTCCCACCTCGCGTTGAGGTTCGGTGAAGGGTGGCGACTGCCTTCGCCGAGGCTGTCGCCATCACCTCGGTCGAGGTTGGCGCCAGGGCGGCCAGTTGCCCGGTCAGGTGCCCCAGCGTGCGGCTGGACCGATCGATCGATGATGGGTGGACAAGCACGCGAGCTCCTGGCGGACACGGGTGATCTTGGTCGAAGCCCCGTCTACCAGGAGCTTCGTCGTTCCGTACGGCCCAAGCCCGTCAACGCCCCGGCGCTGCGGCCGGATGGGAAGGGCTCCCGGCGGCCGTTCACCTTTGGTCCAGACCTATTGACGGGCCCGGTCACCCCTCCTACGATCCCGTCGACCACCGCACTGCATCTCTCCCCTTGCATCCGGGGCCGTGCGTCCACACCCCCACACCCCCCACACACACGCATACGCATGCTCACGCCCACGGCACGTGGCGAGAATGGAGCACAGCATGTTCCGTCGGAGGAATCGCGTTCTGCCCGAGGCGGGTGACGGGCGTTCGGCCGCCGCCCGGACTCGGCGCGGCTCGACCGTCCTGACCCGTACGCTCGCCGGGGTGAGCGCCGCGACCGTCATCGGTGCCTGTGTCACCGTGGCCGGTTCCGGCTCGGCCGACGCCGTCGGCACCAACCTGGTGGCCAACTCCGGCTTCGAAAGCGGCCTTTCCGACTGGTCGTGTACCAATGGCTCCGGCGCGGTCGTCAACAGCCCGGCGCACTCCGGCTCGTCCGCGCTGAAGGGCACGCCGTCCGGCCTGGACAACGCGCAGTGCACCCAGACGGTCAGCGTGCAGCCCAACTCGAAGTACACGCTGAGCGCCTTCGTCCAGGGCAGTTACGTCTACCTCGGCGCCAGCGGCACCGGTGCCACCAGCGAGCCGCAGACCTGGACGCCCAGCTCCTCGTCGTACAGCCAGCTCAGCGTCGACTTCACCACCGGTGCGAACACCACATCGGTGACGGTCTACCTGCACGGCTGGTACGGGACGCCCGCGTACTTCGCGGACGACGTGTCGCTCACCGGCCCCGGTGGCACGACGTCCCCGCCGACCACCACGCCGCCGACCACGCCTCCGCCCACCACGCCCCCGCCCACCACGCCCCCGCCCACCACTGCGCCACCCACCACGCCCCCACCCACCACGCCCCCACCCACCACCGCGCCGCCCACCACTCCGCCGACCACCCCGCCCACCACCAACCCTCCGGGCGACGCCACCTGCGCCACGAAGCCCAAGCCGGCCGGCAAGGTGCTGCAGGGGTACTGGGAGAACTGGGACGGCGCCTCGAACGGCGTCCACCCCGGTATGGGCTGGGTCCCCATCACGGACAGCCGGATCGCGCAGAACGGCTACAACGTCATCAACGCGGCCTTCCCGGTGATCCTCTCTGACGGAACCGTCCTGTGGGAGGACGGCATGGACGCGGGCGTGAAGGTGTCGACGCCGGCGGAGATGTGTGAGGCCAAGGCGAAGGGCGCCACGATCCTGATGTCCATCGGCGGCGCGGCCGCGGGCATCGACCTGTCGTCGAGCAAGGTCGCCGACCGCTTCGTGGAGACGGTCGTCCCGATCCTCCAGAAGTACAACTTCGACGGGATCGACATCGACATCGAGACCGGCCTGTCCGGCAGCGGGAACATCAACACCCTGTCCGCCTCCCAGTCCAACCTGATCCGCATCATCGACGGCGTGCTCGCCAAGATGCCGGCGGGCTTCGGCCTGACGATGGCGCCCGAGACCGCGTACGTCACCGGCGGCAGCGTCACCTACGGGTCCATCTGGGGCTCGTACCTGCCGATCATCAAGAAGTACGCGGACAACGGCCGGCTGTGGTGGCTCAACATGCAGTACTACAACGGCAGCATGTACGGCTGCTCGGGCGACTCGTACCAGGCCGGCACCGTGGCGGGCTTCGCCGCTCAGACCACCTGCCTCAACAACGGCCTGACCATCCAGGGCACCACGATCAAGGTCCCGTACGACAAGCAGGTGCCCGGCCTGCCGGCGCAGCCCGGCGCGGGCGGCGGCTACATGGCGCCCAGCCAGGTCAGCCAGGCGTGGAACACGTTCAACGGCTCGCTCAAGGGCCTCATGACGTGGTCCATCAACTGGGACGGCTCGAAGGGCTGGTCCTTCGGCAACAACGCCAAGGCCCTGCAGAACCGCTGATCCCGGTGCGTCCGGCCCGGCGGGGCCGGACGCACCGACCCCAGGGCGTGACACGCGTGAACGTGAAGCACGAGAAGCCGATCTCAACCCGTCGGCGGTGTCCGCCAGTCGGGCAGCTCTGCAACGCGATGAAGCTCCTGGTGGGAGGCGTCATGGTCAGGAACCACGGTGCCCCACCAGGAGGTTCGCGTGCTTCTCCACCCGTCGTCGACTGCTGGTCCACCCGTCATCGACGGATCTGTCCAGCCGCACCCTGCACCACCCGAGCGCTCGGCCGTAGGCCCGGCGGCGGGCGATCGGACGCGCCGGCGGCGTCCCGCCCGCGCCTACCCCGGTCCGACCAGCCCGCACTCGTACGCGAAGATCACCGCCTGCACCCGGTCCCGCAACCCCAGCTTGGCCATGACCCGGCCGAGATGTTTCTTCACCGTGGGCTCCGCGAGACCGAGGGCGGCGGCGAGTTCGGCGTTGGTCAGGCCGCGGGCGGCCCCCAGCAGGACCTCCCGCTCGCGCGCGGTCAGCACGCGCAGCCGCTCCGCGGCGCCCCGCTGCCCCCACTCCCGCCACCGTCGCCCCCGTCGCCGTCGCCTCCACCACCGTTGTCCCCGGTGGTGGGGAGCAGGTGCGCGAACCGGTCCAGCAGCCGCCGGGTCACGCGGGGGGAGACCACGGCGTCCCCCCGGGCCACGTCGCGGATCGCCGCCAGCAGCTCCTCCGGCCGGCTGTTCTTCAGCAGGAAGCCGGAGGCCCCGGCACGCAGCGCCTCGAAGGCGTACGCGTCCAGATCGAAGGTCGTGAGCACCAGCACCCGCGTCCCGGGCACCTCGCGCAGCAGCAGCCGGGTCGCCTCAATGCCGTCGGTGCCCGACATCCGTACGTCCATCAGCACCACGTCCGGCCGCAGCCGCCGCGCCAGCTCCACCGCCGCCGCCCCGTCGGCCGCCTCCCCGACCGGCTCCATGTCCGGCTCGGCGCGCAGGATCATGCCAAACGCCAGCCGCAGCAACTCCTCGTCGTCCACCAACAGCACCCGGACGCTCACGGCGAGCTCCGGGATCCAGCCGTACGAAGACCCGCCAGCCGCCGCCCGGCCGCGGCCCGCCTCCAGCACCCCGCCGAAGGCCGCGGCGCGCTCCCGCATTCCCGTGAGACCCCGCCCGGATCCGGCGGATCCAGCGGACCCGGCGGATCCAGCGGACCCGGCGGATCCAGCGGACCCTGCGGACCCGGCGGACCCTGCGGATCCAGCGGACCCGGCGGATCCAGCGGACCCGGCGGATCCAGCGGACCCTGCGGATCCAGCGGACCCTGCGGATCCGGCGGACCCTGCGGACTCGGCGGATCCAGCGAATACAGCGGATCCGGTGCGCCCGGCGGATCCCGGCCGCCCGGTTCCTCCAGCCCGCCCGTCGTCGGTCACCTCGACCGTGACCGCCCCCGGCGCGCAGGCCACCCGCACCTCGGCGCGCGACCCCTCCGGGGCATGGCGCAACGCGTTGGTCAGCGACTCCTGGACGATCCGGTGCACCGTCAGCTGCGCCGCGGCGGCACCCCGGCGGCCTCGCCGTCCACCCGCAGGCGGGTCGCGAGGCCCGCCGCCTCCATCCGCTCGCACAGCGCCCCGAGCTGCCCGATCCCCGGGGCGACCGCCGGTCGTCCCCGGGCCAGGAGCCGGGACCGTCCCCGGGACCCAGGTGGGGACCTGCGCTGGGATCCACGGGGGGACCTGCACCGGGACCTGCACCGGGACCTGCACCGGGACCCACACCGGGACCCGCGCCGAGACCCGCGTCAGGCCCGGTGTCCTGGAGCAGACTCAGCCCCAGCGCCCGCCGCATGTCGGTCAGCGCCTGCCGCCCGGTCTCCGCGATCAAGGCCGTCACGGTGGAGGCGTCGGCCGGCCGTGCGTGCCCGAGCGCGTCCGCCAGCGCCACCACCACCGACAGGCCGTGCGTCACGCTGTCGTGCAACTCCCGCGCGATCCGGGCCCGTTCCTCCTCCACCGCCCGCCGTTCCCGCTCGTCGCGGTCCCGTTCGAGCCGCGCAAGCCGCTCCGCCCGCGCGGCCCGCCGGATCCGGGTGTTCGCCCCGAGCAGGGCGCTCGCGGCGACCGCCGCCGTCATCGCGGCGGCCGAGGCGAGGAACCGGCCTCGGGCGCCCAGCGCCCGCCGCCAGTACCGCCCCGGCCACCGCCACCAGGCCCGCCGCCCACGCCGACCGGTACGGCGCCCGCGCGGTCACCGTCCCGAGGGCGACCAGCAGTGCCGCGTCGGCCGGCAACTGGACGCCCAGCAGCCACTGCGCGAACGCCGCGGTGGCGATCACTCCGAACACGGCCCGGGGCGCCCGCCGCCGCCACACCAACGGCAGCACCAGAGCCGTCTGCAGGGCGAAGCCCGTACCGTCCGCCACCCGCCCCGGCCCGAGCGTCACCAGGAACAGGCCCGCCGCGAGCACGGCATCCGCCACCAGGGGCGGAACCCGCCCCGGCAGCCAGGCGACGGCGCCCCGCAGGCCCGTCCGTACCGCCCCGGTCTCCGCCATCCTGCCCCTCCTCGCGTCCGCTCCTCGCGTCCGCTCTCGCGTCCGCTCCTCGCGTCCGCTCCTCGCGTCCGCTCCTCGCGTCCGCTCCTCCGCGCGAAGGAGTCCCGGCGTCCTCACCGGAGCCCCACAGTAGGACCCCCGCGCCCGCGAAGGCGTCCACCCACTGACGGACACCGGGGAGACCGGGGGAGACCCCGGGCCACCGGGGGATCCTCCGTACGGAGGAGCGGACGCGAGGACGGGGCGACCCACGCCCACCGACGGGATCGTCCCCCGGCAGGGCGCCCCGCACCCCCCGGCGGCGGAACCCTGGTGACGACCCCACAGCCGTACCGCCCGAGGAGCCCGCCCATGCCCCCGACCCGCCGCACCCTGCTCGGCACGCTCGGCGCCGCCGCGCTCGCCACCGTGGCCGCCGCACCCGCCGCTGGCAACCGTCCGGCCGCCCCGCCCCCGCCCCCGGCAACCGCCCGGCCGACCGGGCCCCGGAAGCCGCCCTGCCGCCCCGGCCCGGGGACACGGCCCAGGGCCCGTCCACGGCGCCCCTGTTCCGCTGCGGCTGCCCGCGCCCACCGGGCCCTGGCCCGTCGGTACCGTCGCGCTGCACCTGGTCGACGACAGCCGCCCCGACCCCCTCCTCCCACCAAGCCCTACCGGGAGCTCATGGTCGGCCTCTGGTACCCGGCGGGATCCGGCGCCGGGCAGCCGAGGGCCCCTGGCTGCCCCCGGCGCGGCGGCCGACTGGGACGCGCACTCCGCACCGGCCCTCGGTGTCCCCGCCGGCGCCGCCGACTGGCGGGGATCAGGACCCACGCCCGCACCGGCGCGCCCGTCGCCCGCCGCGCCGGCCGGCTGCCCGTGGTGCTGTTCTCCTCCGGCGACGGCGGCTCGCGCGCCCTCGGCACCACCCTGGTCGAGGAGCTGGCGAGCCGCGCCACCTCGTCGTCGCCCTCGACTCCACGTACGAGGCCGAACAGGTCGAGTTCCCGGGCGGCCGGGTCGAACGCGCCCTCCCACTCCCCGACGACCTCACCCCGGAAGTCATCGCCGCCCTCCTCGCCGGGCACTCCCGGGCCCGCCTTGCCGACGCCCGCTTCGTCCTCGGCGCACTCGACCGACTCGCCCGCGGACACCGCCCCGATACCGGCACCCACCCGCTCCCGGACGGCCTCGCCGACGCCATCGACCCGACCAGGACCGGCGTCCTCGGCCAGTCCCTCGGCGGTTCCGTCGCCGCCCAGCTCGCCCACGACGAACCCCGCGTCCGCGCGGCGGCCAACCTCGACGGCGCCCTCCTCGGCCCCGTCGCCGACAGCGGCCTCGCCAAGCCCTTCCTCCTGATGGCCTCCGGCACGAAGACCCTCCGCACCGAACCCAGCTGGGCCTCCTGCTGGGCGGCATCCACCGGCCCCCGGCACGCCCTGCGTCTACGCGCCGCCGCCCACGGCTCGTACACCGACCTCCAGGTCCTCCTACCCCAGCTCGCCCGCCACCTCCCCCTCCCCGACACGGCCGGACTCATCGGCACCATCACCCCCCACCGCTCCCTGGCCGCCCAGCGCACCGCCGTCACCGCCTTCTTCGGGCAGTACCTGACAGGGCGACCCACCACCTTCCTCGACCGCCCCGGCGACGACTGGCCGGAGCTGGAGGTACTGCACTGAACCGGCCGGCCCGGCACCCCCCGTGGCGCCGGGCGGCAGCGCGGCGCGCACGGGAAGGGCCGAGACACGGGGCCGACATGACCGGAGGACGGACGGACCACCTACGCCTTCCCACGGTCCCGGCGCCGAGAGCGGACCACCCCGCCGGGCGGCGCGGACCGCCCGGCGGCCCGCGCCGCCCCGGAAAGGCTCCGCGCCCCGGAAAGGCTCCGCGCCCCGGAAAGGCTCCGCGCCCCGGAAAGGCTCCGCGCCCTGGAAAGGCTCCGCGCCCCGGAAAAGGTCCGCGCCCTGATCGCAGACATTCATCCGTCGAGCAGCAGGACCCCATCGCGGACCACACCGTCCGGCTCCTCCGCGCAGCGCACCATGTCATCGGGTGTGCGTGCTCCTGGCGGCACAGCGGTACATCCGGACGTAACGGCCCGTGCGAGAAATCCGACAGGGCTCAGACGCGGGGCCAGTCCTGACCGGCTGTCACCTCGCGTGCGGCCTGACGCCGCTGGTCCTCTCCGCCGGGCAGGGGCCAGGCCCAGGTCGGCTGTTCCGCGGTGTTCAGGTCGTGGAGGAGGCGGACGAGCTGTGGACCTGCGGTGCCTGCGCCGTCCGGGACTGTGGGGCCGTGGACGGCGCGGAGTCCGGCGAAGCGTGCCAGTTCGCCCCCGTAAGCCCACGGCCTGCTCGATGGGTGCGGCCAGGTCACCGCGCGGCACCGTGCGATGCGGGCGAACCGACGAGGTACCGCGCAAAGCGGTGAGCCCATCGCTCCGGGCTGCCCGCCAGAGCCCACCCCACACCGGCACGCAACGGCGGGACGAAGCAGCGATACTCATCGGTGCGCCAGAAGTCCACGCCCTGGAGCCGCTCGTCGACCACAGCGAGCAGCACGGGCCGCGACAGCTGGGAGACCAGTAGTCGCGACCCCGCACTGAACACGCACAGCCCCGGCCGCCGGCGGTCCGACACGTCCAGGGACAGGCCCACCCACGTGCCGTCGTCCCTCGTCACATCGCTGCGCTACATGCCGAGAGCGTAGACGCTGCCGCGGCGGACCCCCATGACACCTTTGGCCATCCGATACACCCACCCACACCGTGAGCCCATGGCCTCGGCCGGAATCACGCGCCGGTGCTCGTTGAAGCTCCTCACTCCGTGGAGACGAGGGGCTTGCGGGACGCTCCGCAGCGGTCGCTGATCAAGCAGTTCCCGTCGCGGCTGGCGGTCTCCGGCAGCCGTGCGACCGCGCGTGAACGCGCGGTCGGATCCGCCCTGTCGGATGGTTGTCGGTGATCTGTCGGAGACCACTGGCAGCGTGGGCGCCGGGTCGCTCCGCCGGGAGCGGCCGTCGCACCTCACGGGAGTTCTCGCCATGTCTCAGGTCCCTTCCGCCGCCGACCGCGTGTATCTGGTCACTGGCGGCAACGCGGGTATCGGGTATTTCACCGCCGAGCAGCTGGCCGGTACCGGCGCGACGGTGGTGCTGGGCAGCCGGAGCGCCGAGAGGGCCGAGGCCGCCATGGACGCGATCCGCGCGCGGGTGCCCGGTGCGAGGGTACGTGCGGTGGGCCTGGACCTCGCCGACCTCGGCTCGCTACGGAGAACCGCGGATCGTCTGGAGACGGAGCGCCTCGACGCGGTGGTCCACAACGCCGGGGTCCTCCTCGAAGGGCCGGAGCGGAGGGAAACACGGGACGGCAATGAGATGCATTTCGGAACGAACCACCTCGGCCACTTCGCACTCACCCACTGGCTGCTGCCGCTGCTGGAGGCCGCGCCGAGCGCCCGCATCGTCACCGTCGGCAGCTTCGCCGCCAAGTCCGAGCGGCTCGACCTGGACGATCTGCAGTCCCGGACCGACTATCGGGCCAAGCGCACCTACGGCCGGTCGAAGCTGGCCCAGATGCACTTCGGCCTGGAACTCGACCGCCGCCTGCGAGCCGCGGGCAGCACGGTGTCGAGCGTGGTGGTCCATCCTGGCGGTGCGCTGGACTCCCTCACCCCGTCGCGCCCGCCAGTCCACGTACGGAAAGCCGGCGCGGCACTACGCGGGGCCGCCGCCGCACCCGTCCTCCAAGGCAAACACGCGGGTGCCCGGCCCGCGGTCCAGGCTGTGCTCGACCCCCAGATCGCAGGGGGCGAGCTGTGGGGCCCGCGCGTCTTCGGACTACGAGGCCAGCCGCACCGCGAGCGGCTGTGGGCCCAGCTGGAGGACACCGAAACGGCATGCCGGCTGTGGGAGGCGAGCACAGAACTGGCCGGCATCGCGCCTGCCGCCACCATCTGAAGCACTCAACTCGCCGACTCAAGCGCTCAGTCACCGGTACTGGACCGGAAAGGATTCCTTGGGGCTCAGCCACCCGCCCCGGCCGCTCACCGGCCAAGGAGGGTGCGCGGCCCCCAGAAGAACTCGAGGTCGTCCAGGAGGACGTCGTCCTCTCCAGTGTCTGATGTCCCGACCCCGCCTCAGCACATGGTGAGCTGTTCGTGTTCGTATTCGGGCAGGTCTAGGGGGCGGTTCGGCCCTGGGGCAGGACGTCGGCGAGTTCGCGCGCTTCTTGAGAGCTGCGGGCCAGGACCAGTTCCTCTGGGAGTTCGGGGCAAGGGGGCGATCAGGTCGGGGCAGGCCCGCACGATCCCGTACAGAGTCCGACGCTTGTCGGCTACGTGGAGGGGAACGCCGCAGGCGTACGGGGGCCACACCATCGGCTTCTCCGGGGTCTCCGCCCGAACACTCGACTCGCACCAGGCACAGCCGGCGACGGCGGCGAACAGCTCGGTGTGCTGCCGTGGCGACGACCGACCCCACCCTGCCGCCGCCGCTCCGCAGCCTCCTCCTGCTCTTTCTACCGGGCCTCTCGCTCCGCCCGCGCAGCCTCCTGCCGCTGCCGCATCACCTCGCGCTTGTCCTGATCGGCGATCGGTCGCCGCGATGTCCACCACCGATCCCGGCGGAACCGCCGCCACTCACCGTCGACCACCCAGTACACCCGCCGATACCGGATCAGCACCTTGGCGGGAACGGTCTACTCCTCCAGCGCCCAGCACCCAACGCACGAACCGCTCAAGTGGCTCCTCCTGGAACTCCCACCGCCCGCCCCGATAGACGAACCCGGCGAGCCCGTCGTCCACGACCCACGGCCCATCCCACTCCTACGGAGCCCGAACCCGAGCGGCCGACACCTCGTCGATCCGCTGCGGCGCCCGCGTGCCCAGGTACCCGGGTGCACCCAGCACACCCGGATCCTCCCTCAACGCATCCCGATAGGGTCTGTGCCAACCCGCGCCGATATGGCGTGCGCGGGCGAGGCCCGGTGCCCAGCGCGCTCTGGGAGCAGTACTACCGGAGACCGTCCCTTCCTCCCCGCTCCGCTGTACGTACAGGCCGCTCTGCACGAGTCGGACGGGTGCGGCTGATGAAGGGGGACTCACCATGGAAAGTCGGCCGTGCCCCTGATAGGCCCACCCCGTGTCTTCCCAGGTGAATGGGCCTGCTGATAGCAGACACCCCTCGGACCGCACCACCAGGAGGAACCAGTGCCACACCCGCAACCGTCGCAACCGCTCACCCCAGAGGAGAGGCTCGCCGAGGCGAAGAAGCAGTTGGGCCTGCCGCGTATCGTCGTGATCTGTGGCTCCACCCGCTTCATGGCCGAGATGGCCGAGGCCGATCTACGGGAGACCAAAGGCGGAAAGATTGTCGTCAAACCAGGCATTGACATGAAGTCACCGCACGAACTCTGGTCCGATCCTGCCGAAGCCGAGGCGCTGAAGGTCCGACTCGACGATCTGCATCGAGCGAAGATCCGGCTCGCCGATGAGGTGCTCGTCGTCGGCGGCTACATCGGGGACAGCACCCGAGCCGAAATCGCCTACGCCCGGTCGCTGGGCAAGCCCGTGCGGTTCACGCACCCCGAAGTCGACCCCGACGCCTGACCGTCCCTGGGAAGTCGACCCCGGCGCCTGACCGCCCCTGAATACGTCTCTGGCTCGTACTTGACAGTGATCCGGGGCCCGAGGCGTGTTCAGCGGACCGCCGGCCTATCGCGGGCGCCGGTTGACCCGCTGGTCCAGTTCTGTGGCCCAAGTGGTGGCGACGTACCCGCCGGCGATGGCCAGGTACCTCTGCGTGCGATCCAGGATCGGCACGCCGGTCAACTCCTTACCGTACACGGCCTGTTCCACCAGATGCCGTGCGCAAAGGACGGCGTGCAGAGCCGCCTCGATCCGGGCACCACCCGGCGGTGCTTCGGAGACACCGGACGGCAGACCCAGAACATGCTGGTCGTGGTCTTCCACGACACCAGAGACGACAGAAGCGGCCAAGGTGTGCTGCACCTCCATCAACATGTCCAGGGCGTCTTCCCACTGCTTGAGTGTGGGGCGCCCTTCGCTGTTCTCCTGCATATCTGCCTCCGTTGCGGGATCAGACGACCGTACCAGCCCGGCACCCCCCGCCCACGCGGATCTCATGTCGACGGGACCGCCACCGTCGGCGGCCACCTCATCCTCATCGAAGTGGCGCTCCGCCGTCACGCGGTGGTGGTGTTCAGGCAGCGGTCGATGAGCGCGTGCATGCGCGGGGCGGGGAGGGGAGGGGAGGGGTTGGCCGCGGAGCCCTCTGTGGTGCGGGGGTTGGCAAGGAGAGTCTCCAAGGCCTCTGGGGGCAGGCTCGGGTTGGCGGCGGCTGCTCGGCGTACCGATGTGTCGAGGTCGTTCACCGGGGGGTCGGGCAGGTGGGGATCGGCTGCGGCCAGGGCGCGTACCTGCGGATCGGGGTGGGCCATGAGGTGGCTCGTTCTGGTGCGGGGGAAGGCGGGCAAGGGCAGCAGGTGTGGACGGTGGGTCGGGCGGGTGAGGAAGACGTCCAGGAGGAGGCGTGGCGGGGCCAGAGGATGGTGGCAGGCCAGCCGGACCCGTACCCGCTCGTCGTCGTCCTGGGCGAGTGTCCCGACGAGTTCGGCGGGCAGGGCGGGCCAGCTCGCCGCGACCCGGCGGAGTACCGGCTCCGCTGACGCCGCGCAGGCGGCGAACCAGTCGGGCGACGGCTGGGGGGGGGAGGGGGCGGGTTCGGTGATCGGGCCTGTGCAGTCCGGGCCGTGGCCGGTGATGTTTTGGAGCATGTCGTACTCGGCCCAGGCGCGGGAGAAGGGGTGGAGGCGTGCGTACATCCGTACGTCGTCGTCCGGGTCCTTCGCCAACTTCGCGGCCAGGTCCGGTCCCAGGTCGGGCCGGGTGGCGACCAGCGCGCGGATCGAGGGCTCGGGATGGCGGGCGAGCCGGGCGACGGCGTTGGCCGGGGTGTGCCGGTTGTGGGGCAGGGGGCCTGCCATGCCGTCCGCGAAGCGCTGCTCGACGAGCCACTGTTCGACGAGTTACTGCTCGACGAGCGCCGGGGACAGGGCGCACGTGCCGAACACGAGCGGCTTGCCGCGCGGCTCGTAGGACGGCAATCTGGCCTCCACCTGTTACGGGTCCAGCGCCCAGCTCCCGTCCTCGGCCGTCCTCGGCCGGTTCACGGACCGCGGGGTCCGGATCGTCGAGCGGCGCCGCCCGCTGCGCCGGGGTGAGCGACCCCCAGTTCCAGGTGGCCCGGATCCGGAGTCCGGGGTGTCGCGGTCGGCCAGGGAATGCCAGAAGGACAGCGGGATCTGCCGGGACGGACGATTCGAGCTCCCCGATGATCTCGTCCTCGGTCAGGAGGTTGTCCTCGCCGCCGTCCTGCGCGGTCAGCAGGGTTACGAGGATGTCGTCTGGCGGCCCCCGGACCCATCGGGGCCAGGGCCGGGGATCGCTGGCGAGCCCCGCGCGGACGATTCCCTACGGGTACGGGTACGGGTACGGGTCCGTCGCCGGAGGGGCGAGCCGCGCCGGGTCGACGTACCGGTTGCGGGCGAGCGCGCGGCGGACGGCTCTGTCCGGGTGGCGCAGGGCCGCGTCGACAACAGGGCCGGGCAGCTCACGACCTTCGCACATCAACAGGGCGGCCCCGCCTGCCGCCGGATCCACCAGACGTATCAGTACGTCGGAGGGCGCCGCGGGGTTGAAGGCGAGGCCACGCAGCCACAGTTCACGCAGAGAGCCGGACACCGCGTCACCCTGCCACCTCGCCTCCCGAACGGGACCGCCCGACGCCCACCGCGCCGGGCGGCTATCAGGTGCTCCGCCGCAGGGCCCCGGGCCACGTGGCAAGGGGGCGGCGCATCCGGTCGGTTCACCCGGATCACTGACCTCGAACACCGTGGAGCGGCTTGGCTGCACGGAAGTGGTGTCAGAGCCCGTTGTTGTGAACAGAGTCGGCCGTTGGGTCCGGCGGTGGTGCGGTCCGGGTGCCTGGGCGTGGCAGCCCGGACCGTGCTGGGCGGATGTGGCCTCAGCTGTTCTTCTCGCCGAGCTTCTCGACGTACTCCTGGGCTTTGTCGACGGCGGTGTCGATTTTGTCGGTGTGCTTGCCGTCGGTCTTGTCGTCGATGAAGTCGCCGACCTTTTCGAGCGCGCCGGAGATCGTGTCTCCGTGGGTCTCGGCGAGATCCTCGGCCTTGTCCTTGAGGTTCTTCAGGGCGTCGAACATACGGAAGTCTCGTCTCCTTCGCTTCGAGCTGCCAGGCGGAAGTAATGATTCCACAGCGGCCCCGTCGTACGGGACGGTGTTGGCGGACGCGGCCGGCCGTGGGTGCGACTCATCCGGAAGGGGGCGGCCTGGAAGAAGGGGTGCGGGAAATCCGCCTCCGGACGGCCCCGTGACGGCTGCCGCTGCGCTGGGGGCGCCGTGTGGGACGGGGGCGCCGTTTGGGTCGGGGCGGCGGCCCGGACCCGCACGGCGCGGTGGTCAGGCTTTCGTGCCGGAGGTCTCGTCGGACGCGGACGCGGGGCGGTGCCGGACGCCGGCGCGGGGTGGGCTTGGGCGTGTCGGTCTTGCCGCCCTGGTTGAGCATGCCGCCGAGGGCGCTGAGGTTGCCGCCTCCGGCTCCCCCGGTGACGAGCGGTGCCGCCTTGCCGGCCGCGTCGACCGCGATCTGGGCCATCTTCTGGAGGTGTTCGGTGGCGGTCTTCAGGGCTTCCTGGGCGCGTACGCCGGCTTCCTTGTCGTTGCTGGCGGCGGCTTCGATGCCCTTGCTGAGAACCTGGCTCATCTGGGCAAGGCCGCTCATGTCGCGGAACAGGTTGGCCGTGGTCATGGCCTGGACCGCTTGGAGGCCGCTCGGGTCGGGCATCGCCACCAGCGGGGTGAACTTGGCCTGGGAGACGCCCATGCCGGCTGCGGTGGTGTCGAGGTTCTGCGCGCGTGAGGCGGTGGAGACGGGGGCGATGTCGGCGGGGGTGATCTGGATCGGCGAGTCCTTCCAGTTCCAGAAGCGGGTGAGGTCGATCTTCTCGGCCGCGTTGGACCGGCCGAGGACGGCCTCGGCGAAGACGCCGTCGGTGGCGATGGCGATCGTGTTGGTCGCAGGTGCCCCGAACGTGTTGTCGCCCGCCTTACGGGAGTCGGTCCACTCCTCCCGTTCCTCCTCGCTGGCGAAGTTCCAGCGGAAACCCAGGTAGTTGCCGGTGGCGGCGACCGGTTTCGGGTCCAGCAGCATGCCGAGCGGGACCGGTGCGGCGGTCGAACTCGCCGGGGTGTACGAGTAGTTGGCGAGGATGCGGCTGAGCGTCAGCTCGTCGGCGTTGGCCCACACGGCCTGGCTGTAGTGCCGGCTGTTGTCGTTCAGATGGTCCAGGACCGCCTGGGGCACCTTCCCGCCCCGCACGTGGAAGCCGAGCGAAGCGACGTAGGTGCGGCTGCCGGACTTCACCGTGGAGCCGAACAGCCCGCAGATGGTCGAGGCGCCGCCCGCGTCCTCGGACAGGTCGGGCGCGGTGGTGGTGGTCGCGGCGATGCCGAAGTTCGCCACGCCCGAGGTCATGTTCAGGCGCAGCCCGGCGATGCTGCCGCGGGCTGCCTTGCCGCTCCAGGCTTCGTAGGAGACCAGCTTGTCGGCGCCGCCGAAGGTGTAGGACGCCTGCTGCGCGCCGGCGCCGCCGATGTCGCCGCAGCCGAAGACATGGCTCGGGAAGACCACCTGGACGCCGTGGATGCCGTCGACGTCGGACCACACGTCGATCCTGGACGCGTAGGGGGACTCCGCCTTCGGCTGGTCGTCGAAGGCTATCGGTGTCTCCCGCCCCATGATCCGGCGCACGGTCCCGTTGTTCATGAGGACCCAGTAGTCCCCGCCGGCCGAGGCGATCTGCGCCAGCCCGGTGGTGCTCTGGAGGCCGCCGGTCGCGGGACGGATCACGGTCGTCGCACCGCTCTGCACCAGCAGGGGCATCGTCTCGCCGCTGGACTGGGACTGGACGACGGCCCAGACCGCCCCGTCGGACGTGGCGGACAGGCGCTGCACGCCCGGTCCGTTCCGCCGAATCCCGTCGGTGCCGCTCCGCTCGTACACGACTCCCTGCCGGGAGTACCACAGCTTGTCCTTGCCGGTGACGGCGAGGTCGTCGGCCACGATGCCCAAGTTCGCCCATGAGTTCTGGGCGGTGCGCTGGTGGATCACGTTGTTGGTGCCGATGACGTAGGCCGAGTCGTCCGTGCCGCAGGCGATGCGTAGCCCCCAGCCAGTCGCCGGGTCGGTTCGCCAGGTCGTCCCGTCGAACTGGACGATCGCATGGTCGGTGGCTCTGAGCGCCCAGACGATGTTCTTGCCCGGTGCGATGCGGGTCAGGCCCCCGCTCAGGCCCGTGGTGGGCAGCGGATTCCACCGCTGCGTCGCCGGGTCGAACCGGACCGGGTTGCCGTCAGCCTTGCGCACCCCGTACACGCCCATCGTCGAAGCGGCGATGTCGGTCAGCTCCACCCCGTCGAACTCCTGGCGGTCCGGCACCTCCGGTGCCGAGCACGCGTCGAGCTTGCGCACGGTGGTGTCGAACGGGTTCGCCGCGCGGATCTTCGCCGCCCAGTCGACCGGAGCCACCGACGCGAGCACCTCCTTGTACCGCTGGAGGCTGGTGTGGGTGAAGGTGAGCTCCTGCAGCGGGATGAACAGACAGCGTTCCAGCTTGGTCGGCCTGGTCGTCACGCTGTAGACCTGGACGACCTCGTAGTACTGCACCGACAACGCGTGCATGTGGTTGTAGTTGGTGACGACCCGGGTGAGGACCTAGTCCTTCTCCGTCTGCGTCGTCTCGCGTACGACCGTCATGTTCCGGCTGCGGGCCGCGGTCGCAAGCTGTTGGGTCCGCGCGCTGATCCGCTGCGTCGCCTCCGCCGCGACCGTCTTCACGCCTGTGGAGCGCGATACCGACGTCGCGATGCCCGTGTTCGACGACTTGCTCCAGTTGCCGCCGCCACCGATGCCGAAGAGCGCGACGCCGACGCTGCCGCCGGAGCTGGACGACTGGCTGGACTGGAACCCCAGGGAGTTGCCGTACTGCTCCTCGCGGGCGATCGCGTTCGCGACCTCGCTGATCGACCGGTTCTGCTCGGTGGTCCCGGACAGCGCCTCGTTCTCGGACGCCGTCTCGGCGCCGGTAGCCCTGGTGGTGCGCTGCCAGTCGACAATCGCGACCTTGGTGCTCTCGCCGGGCGCGAGCGCGAGGCTGTGCAGCAGCCTGCCGAGCGTCACGCCCTGGGCCGACCAGCTCTGCTCGGTGGTGACGATCATGCCCTCGGCCGGGCGGTTGTAGAACGGCAGGTTCTCCTCGCCGAGGTCGATCGCCCCGGTCAGCGCACGTGCCGGCTTCGCCCCGGGAATGTCGGTGAGCACCACCGAGCGGTACCGGACGATCTCCGTCGGGTAGTTGCCGGTGGTGGGAAGCAAGTCCTTCGGCGTCGGGCCGTCGAGCATCGTCTTGTCCGCTTCGGACGTGGCAGGCGTACTCGCCGAGGTCGGCGGGGTCGGCGGGGTCGGCGAGGTGGTCGCGGGCGTTCCGGCGCTCGGAGTGCTGCTCATCAACTGTCCCGTCTCAGGAGGAGGGAAGGGCAGTCGCCATGGATGTCAGACCCCACAGCGTCTGACACAAAGACAACAACGTCTTCCGTAGCGCTCGAAAGCTACACAGATTGATCACAACATCGGCAAACTTTGCCGGAAATAGCCAGAAAGGGAGCCTGAGAGCCCAACAGCGGTGTTAAAGAGCGGAGTTGAGGACTTCTCCCACCCGTGTGCCGGGCTTCATGACGATGACCGCACGGTCTTCCTGGTCGCGGAGCACAGGGCGTGCGCGGTTCGAGGGCGCAGGGCGCGCGGCGCAGTGTCTTCTGTCTTCCGGGACGACGGGAGGAACCGAGGAGCGCAGTAGTCACGCGTCGATACGGTCACCGACACCGGCAACCTGGACATCGACCACACCTTGCCCTTGGTCGACACCGTGCGCTCCGGGACGAAAGCGTGGGCACAGGAGAAGCGGATCCTGGGGCTCGGTGAAGGCAGCGTACGGGCCGTCGGTGACGCAGGCGGAGAAGAACACGCTGGGCGAGACACTGGACACCTGCACCTCATGACCGCATACGACCCCACGCAGCCGCAGCCCCTGGTGGACGACGTCAAGGCCGGGCCCGGCGGGGCCATGACCGACGAGGTCGGCGTCATCGCGGGCGAACTGCCCCTCTCCGCCTGTAGGAGGTCATGACGTTGGTGACGCCGGCTGGTAGCCGTGCCGTGCTGCCGGTGGTTGGCTTCCGATCGCGGTGTGGGGTCGGTGGCAGTTGTAGTGGACATTCCATAGGCCCAGGAGTCGGGGGTGTTGGGCCTCCGATGTCCAGGTCCGGGCGTAGAGGAACTCCTCGGCCAGGATGCGGTTGTATCGCTCGGCCTTGCCGTTGTGCCGTGGGGTGTACGGGGCGGTGCGTTGGTGTCTGGCGCCGAGGAGAGCCCGGGAGAAGCCCTCGGCGCGGTAGCAGGCGCCGTTGTCTGTCACGATGCGTTCGATGCGTGTGATCCCGTGTGCTGAGAGCCAGGCCTGAGCGCGATGGAGGAAGGCGATCGCCGTGGTGGCCTTCTCGTCGGGCAGTGCTTCGCTGTAGGCGAGCCGGCTGTACCCGTCGACGACCGAGTGCAGGTAGACATAGCCCCCGCGCTCGGTTTTCTTCTTCCGCCGGTCCACGGCTTTCGCCTGGTCGCTGCCGCGTCCGTGCGCACGCCAGCCTCCGCCGTCGGGGATGCGGCCCACCTTCTTCACATCGATGTGGATCATGTGGTCGGGCCGTCGGGCGTGGATTTTCCGCGGCTGTCGGTTGGCTTCACCGCCGGGGTCGATGAATCGGCGTCGGTTGAGGATCCCGGACGATGTCGCGATGGGCTGATGGTGAGGTGCGGAGGAGCGGTCCTCAAGCCCGAGTTCGCCGTGTCGCCGGTATCGGTTGACCCACTTCGATTTCGATGCACATGCCCGGGAGATCCCATCTCGGCTGCAACATGGGCGATGGGCCTCGTACGGCATCGCACGACGAGGCGACGCCGTCCCTCCACGGTGAGGGGGGCATTCTTGTGCGTCACGCAGCGGAACCAGGTGCAGAGGCTCGCTGTGACCGGTCTCGCGCGGCGATAGCCTCAGCGACCTCTTGGATGGCGCCACGAAGAAGGTTGCCGTAGGGATCCTGAGGAAGGCTGGGGGCGTGCGTCTTGGCCGCGTCGATGTGCTCGGTGGCGGCTTCGAAGGAGCCGAGTCGGCGGTAGTTGTCGGCGAGGTTGAGGTGCAGGGAGGGATAGAAACCAGCGATGTGGAGGCCGGCGTGGTGCTCCTGGACGCGCTGTTCGGTCACGGCGTCGGCGGCGTCCAGGGCCCGGATGTCCCAGGCGAGGGCCTGGGCGGGGTCTTCGTAGAGATCTGCCAGGTAGTGGGCGAGCGAGCAGCGGTGCAGCGGGTCACCGGTGACACCGATCGCAGACCACAGGCCCAGCAGTGTCCGGCGGGCGGAGGCGCTGTTACCGGCTCGGCCCTCGGCGACGGCGTGGCCTATTGCTTCCATGGTCGGGTCGGGGCTGGCGGGTGCTGTGGTCATGGACTGTTCCTCGTCGTCTTTCTCAGGCGAAGTGGTCGGACTTGATGGGCATGGCCAGGGTGGTGAGATCGCCGCGGTCGGCGGATCGGAACGTGACGGGCTGGTCGTGTCCCCGTAGGTCGAGCAGTACGTCGGGGCCGATCGCCGTGCTCACGGCGGGATAGAGCGTGGTCAGCTCGAACCAGATCTGGAGGGCCTGGCCCGCCGCGGTGGCCGGGAGCGGGGTGTCGGGGTGCCCGTTGTCCCCTGACATGACGCTCACTCCGTGGTCAGCGACACGCAGCCCGATGCGCTCGCCGGGGTGTTCTTCCAGGGCTCGCAGGAGCAGATCCTTCGAGACCGTCGCGCGAGTCGTGACCTCGCCCAGCGACGCGAGCATCAGCCGATAGTCGGGAAACTCCTCGGGCAGCAACCGGCAGTACCGGTCCTCTCGGTCGGCCACGCGGAACCAGATCCCGTTCGAGACCGCTTCCAGTCGCACCAGCGGGCTGCGGCGGCTCGCCGCGACCGCAGCCCGCAGCTCGTCACCATTGACCGTGCCGGCCCACGTCTGGCTCGGCGGTTCAACCGGCACCAGAGTGCGGGTGGAGAGCCGGTATCGGTCCGTCGCGGTCAGGCTGACTGCCTCAGGACTTGCCTCGATGCGCAGACCGGCGAGTGCTGGCATCCCGGGCCCATGCGCGGCCGCTGTCAGGACCTGCTCGACCGCGTCAGCCAGCACGGGACCCTTCACCGCCGCAATGGGAAGACCCGGCGCATTGCCGAGCGCAGACTTGATGACAGCAGCCTTCTGCCGCACGGCCGCTGCATTCTCAACGACCTTTCCGACATGCTCATCGAGTAGCCGGGAAGCCTCGTCGACCCCGGAACCCAGTACGACCTCGACAGCGGCCAGGGGCATAGCGAGCTCGCGAAGCTGACGCAGCACGGTCGCCCGAGCCACCTGGTCAGTGCTGTAGTGGCGGTAGCCCGAGACCGGGTCGACTTCGGCAGGGGGCAGCAGCCCGGAGTCGGCATAGAACCGCAAGGCGCTGGAGGTCAGACCACTGCGTTGGGCGAAGGCCCCGATCGGCATCAGCTCATCATTTGGCACCGCTCCATCATCAAGCTTCAACCAAGTCGAAGGTCAACACCGACGAGCAGCGACACCAACCTCATGGCCAGCAACAGCTAGGCGCCGCCATCGACGGCGCGGCACTGGGGCCGCAGCCCTTGCAGGGTGATGGCCCGCACTCCCGCACTCCCGCGCTCACGGCCGCCGGGTGCCCAGGCTCACACGGCCGGGCCGCCGCGCCACTTGCTCAGCGGCGCGTCGTCCGGGCGGACGTCGTCAGGGGCCAGCCCGGCCCGCCGCAGGAACTGCAGGAGAGCGCCGCGGCTGAGAGCGCAGCCGAGGACATCGCAGCCGAAGACATCGTGGTCGAGGACATCGCGGTCGATGCGTTCGTCGCCTCGGGTCGCGACGAGAACGGGTTCATGGACATGGCTGAGCTCCGGGGCCGGCGGCGCCGATGAGCGCGGAGCCGGAGCCGTACGCGATTCACTTCTAGGCACCGGCCGCGAAGGTCCTCGCCCAGCTTCCGAGCATCCCGGGGACACGGTCTGGGACCTGCTCGACGCGGCCGCGGCCGCGGCCGACCCGTGGGCTTCCACCGGTGGGACCCCGGCGACCCCGACGGCGAAGACGTCCGGCTCGCGTCCGCCGGTCGCCTGTCCGTCGTCTGCTTCGCCGACCGCGCTCTTCGGCATCTGTCGTCCGTCCTGGACATCATCTGGCTCGGCTAGGCCGTTTCTTCCTGATCATCTCCCGGAGCACCGGCGAACCAGGAGCGGCCCTGGGCCCAGTGGGTCACCCATCCGGTGAAACCAGGGGTGCCCGGCATTGGGGAGGTGCTCGACGAGGTACCGAAGGGCATCGCGCCGTACTCGTCGATCAGCCAGACGTGACCGCGCTGCGGGCCGGTGACGACCAGGTGCCAGTACATGCCGCAGCCGTCGGTGCCCAGCAACAGGGAGCCGTGGTCGAACACGGCGTCCGCCCGAGCCTCGACCTCCTGCTCCGACAGCGCCTCCTCGTCCTCCTCGCCCGCCTCGTCGTTCTCCCACATCCACGCCGCCGTGAGGGGAAACGGCTCGGCAAGCAGGCGCTCGGGGCGGCCGAAACCCCAGTCCGACGGCGTTCGCGCGAAGGGCGGCAGACCGTAGTACGGCGGCCCCGCCCGCAGGCCGTCGCAGACCTCCGCCACGAACGTGCGGTACGGCTCCGGCAGCACGATGCCGTGCTCCGCCTCGAAGGACCGCACCGCCTCCCAGCCGGCCGGCGCCGCCGCCTCGGGACGGTTCTCGAAGATCTCGCGGAGGGCGTCCAGCTCGGCCGGATCGCAGATTTCCGTGTTCATGCCGATCATCATCATGCAAGATCCGAAAGAGACCACCCAGACGGGGGCGGAGGTGGGCCCTGAATCCTGCGATCTTCCCTTTCCCCAGGTCAGCAGCCGTGGGCAAGCCCCTTTCGTAAAACGACACCTCTAATTCGTTAGTAATTAGAGGTTCTGGATCTCTGACGGGCCTGGGGCGGCGTTGTCCAGCCCAGGGCAGGACGTGTGTGGTCCGGTCGGTGCCGTGGTGACCCCTACGACACCTCCGACCGATCAGGTCTGTGGAAAGACCGGTGGCGCTGGGTGCCGGCCGGTCCTCGCACGTTCTGCCCCCGCGGGCCCGTCGGGTTCGGGATCCTTGGTGGATGAGCTGCCGTACGGTGACGCGTTACTCCTCACGAGCCTTGAGCTCTGGACACGGCGTGCGCCCGTGCGGTTCGGCGGTGCCGCGCACGGCTGATGAGGTGGCGGACCTTGGAGTCCTGGAATTAGTGCGCCGTGCGGCCCGTGTGCTCGCCTTCAAGAACAGCACCGGCGGAGGGGCGGGGAATGGACATGTTCTGCGGGATCGACTGGGCGGAGGGACACCACGACGTCGCGATCATCGACAACACCGGCAAGTAGCTGGCCAAGTGCCGCATCGACGACGACCTGGACGGCTACCAGGTCCTGCTCGACCTGCTGGCCGAGCACGGTGACAGCGCCGAGACGCCGATCCCGATTGCGATCGAGACGAGCCGGGGCCTGCTGGTCGCTACCCTGCGGACCGGCACCCGGCAGGTGTTCGCGGTCAACCCGATGGCCGCCTCCCGCTACCGCGACCGGCACGGCGTGAGCCGTAAGAAGTCCGACCCCGGCGACGCGCTGGTCTTGGCGAACATCATCCGAACTGACATGCACATGCACCGGGCGCTGCCCGCGGACAGCGACCTGGCCCAGGCCATCGGCGTCCTCGCCCGCGCCCACCAGGACGCGATCTGGAACCGGCAGCAGCTCGCCAACCAGCTCCGCTCGCTGCTGCGCGAGTACTACCCCGCGGCGATCGAAGCATGGCGGGACAAGGCCGGCGCACTGACCCGACCGGATGCCAGGAAGGTCCTCGGGGCGGCCCCCACGCCAACGCTCGCTGCCCAGCTGCCCACATGGAAGCTCCGGCTGATGCTGACCAACGCGGGCCGCAAGCGCGGCATCACAGAAGACGCTGAACGTCTTCACACGTTGTTCCGTCAGCCAGCTGCCCGCCTGGCGCCAGCAGTCGAAGAGGCCATGGGCATCCAGGCCAAGGCCCTGCTCACGCAGCTCAATGCCGTCTGCAAGGCGGTCGACGAGCTCGCGAAGGCCGTCGAGCGGACCTTCCGAACCCACCCCGACGCGCCGATCACGCTCAGCTTTCCCGGCGTCGGGCCCGGAGTCGGCGCTCGCCTCCTGGCCGAGATCGGTGACGACCGCACCCGCTTCGCAACCGCCGGTGGCCTCAAGGCATACGCGGGCTCGGCCCCCATCACCCGGGCCTCCGGCAAACGCAAGTACGTCGGCCGCAGGTTTGTGAAGAACAACCGGCTCAACCACGCGGGCTACCTGTTGGCCTTCGCCACTCTCAGCCACTCGCCGGGCGCCAACGCCCATTACCGGCGCCGACGTGAGGCCGGAGACTGGCATGCCCAAGCCCTACGGCACCTGTTCAACCGCATGCTCGGCCAGCTCCACCACTGCCTCCAGAACCGGGTGCCCTTCGACGCGACCATCGCCTTCCCACAGTCCGCTGGCTTTTCTGAGGCTGTCGTGACGTGAATCTCGGTTGGCTGTCCGCACAGCGGACCGCATCATGACCGGATGACTTCACGAGAACCGCTTCGAGATGAGGAGCTCTGGCAAGCCTGCGTTGATGCCCAGGAACAGCTGGCCCATCACCATTCTCAGTTCTTCCAGCAGGTCAGGGGAAAGAACGAGGTACTCAGTGCTGCTCTGTCGGCCGGCCATTGGCAGCGGGCCGCAGCACTGGCATTCCTCGCCGACCTGCATGATGACCTTGCTCTGCTGCCACAGCTTGTCGACCTCGCGATGCTGCCCGGCTGGGCTTCACAAGCACGCCGTGCCATCGCCAACATCCCTCGCGAGCAGCTCATCCCACGTCTCGAAGAACTTCTCACGGCTCATCTTGACCAGCTCACCGACGAGGACGACGACTACTACGCGCTGTGGGTGGAAGTCCTCGCCGGTGCCGAGGCATGGGCGCTACTGGCCCAGTTGGTCAGGGCAGCACGAGCCTCCCCGAACCTCCTGTTGCAGGACATCGCTGCACGGGTCGCTGACTCGTACGGCGCATTGGTCGCGGATGGCGGTGAGAGGCCCGCCACAGCCCCCTCAATTCAGGACGTTCCTTGACGGCTTAGCCGCATGAGGTGTCTTTCCCACGCGATAGCCGAGGGGGAAGAGGTCTCGTCCATCAGCGCCGGGGCCGGGCGCGCTCAGGCCTACTGCGCCTGGAGTCCGGCGAGTGGAGAGCGCTGGCCCTTGCCGACCGTGCGTAGTTGCGCCCGGTCGGCCTCGGGGTGCGCCCTGGGCAGGTCGTGCCACGGGGCGGCAGGATGTGCGGATGGCGAAGAGCGAGACAGAGCTGCTGGCACTGCTGCGCGAACTTGATGACCCGGAGCGGCTGGAACGGCCGCTGCACTACGACCGTGCGGCGACCGGTCTCAAGTTCGGCGGGCTGGTGCGGCGGCTCGAAGCAGACTTCGGGGCCTCCTGCGAGTCGGAGCGGGACACCCAGGACTCCAGCGAGTACGGGCGCGTCCACGTGCCTGCGGACGCGACGGTACGCGGGACGCGGATCGTGGTCTGCGTGAGCAAGTTCGGGTCCCTCGCCGAAGTCTGCGCCGACAATCCGGGGGCTTTCCTCGGCACGGACGAGGCCCACGAGGAGGGGGCGCTGGACCTCGGCGACCTCGCCACCGTGGAGCGGGCACTGGCCGACCTCGGCTACGTCAGTGTCCCCGAGGAACTGCTGGAGAGCGATTACGAGGGCCCCAGCGAGCTGAAGCACTTCGAACCACGGCCCACCTGGTGGACACGGTTCTTCGGCCTCTGGTGATCCAGCTGCCCGGCGGCCGCCCTCAGCCGGCCCCTGCGTGCCGGCGGGGGTCCAGGGCGGACGTCTCGGGCAAGATCCGAAGGACGGGGCCAACCCCCGCGCTTTGACGGCAGCCGAGAGCGATGTATGCCCAGAACAGGGCGGGGCCGGCCACGGCCGCGATGGCCAGGAACGCCGGGAAGTCGATGTCCCGGCCGCCGATGTAGTCCGTTAGCTGAGGCACCGAGATGAAGGCCAATAAGCCCATGTAAGCGACACCGATGGCGATGGCGATGGCGACGGCGACGATCGGGATCACGGGGGTGGCGCGGGTGGCACGGGCGGTGGGAGGGGTGTTCGCGGCGTCGGTCATGAGGCGGTGGACTCCTTCTCCTACGGCGGTCAGGGCCGCCGGCTCCGCTCCGGTACAGCCGCTCCGGGCCACAGAGGTGCGCGCTTCCCGGCAGGGCACCCCCTCCAGTGAAGGGTGCGCCGCCCGAAGCGGTGACGATCACGCACCGCTGCGACGCACCCGCCCGGCTGTGCAACCTCGGCCCCTTCCCGTCCCGCGAATGGCCGCGGGGCAGGAGTGGGCACCTGGTTGTGCTGCACGCCCAGCCCGGTCAGCCGTTCCTGTTCGCGTGTCGAGAAACGCTGTTCTTCGACGTGGGCAGAGCCGTCGCCGGGAGCCCGCATCACCGGGAACCAGCATCACCGGGAGTCGGCATCACCAGGAGCCGACATCACCAGGCGTCGCGGAAGGGCGGCGCCGCGGGCGCCGGGCCGAGTGTGGTCGTGCCCGGTGCCGCCCGGTGGCCGAGGCCGGTGCGGTATACGTCGAGCGCGGCCTCCGTGCGGCCCGTGCGGCGCAGTAGATCGCCCAGTAGGCGGCATATGTCGGCCAGGTCGCCGGCCGCTCCGCTGCGCTCCAGCAGGGCCAGGGCCAGTACGTAGTGTTCCTCGGCGTGTTTGTCCGCGCCCTCTTCCTCGGCGATCAGTCCCAGCAGTCGGCGGGCGCCGGCGGCGTGGACGGTGCCGCGTCCGTCGCCGAGGCCTGTGCCGAGTTCCAGCAGCCGGGACAGGAGGGTCACCGCTTCCTCGTGTTTTCCCCGTCGGCGTAGCACATCGGCCAGTTCGACCTCGACCTGTGCGGCGTACAGGGCGGCACGGCGGGCGGTGAGCATTTCGCGGGCGGTGCGCAGCTCGCGCTCGGCGCCTTCCAGGTCCCCGTTCTGGGCGTGGACGTAGCCGCGCATCCAGTGGCAGTGGGCCAGTTCGGTGCGGGTCTGGAGCTGTTGGTAGAGGTCTTGTGCCTTGGCGAGTGAGGCGTCGGCCTCGGCGACCCGTCCCTCGGTGAGCAGGGTGCGTGCCACGCTGCGGTGCATGCCGGCGACCAGGCCAGGGTCGGAGACGTGCGGAGTCAGGGCCAGGGCGAGTTCGGCGGCCTGGGCGGCGCGGGCGTGAGCGCCCATGTCCATGTACGGGCCGATGGAGGACGCGTACAGCAGCATCAGGGCATCCGGGTCGTGCAGGCCCTGGGCGTTCAGTTCGTCGAGCGCGGTCTCCAGGACGTAACAGGCGTACCGCAGTTCGCCGGCGAGCAGGTGCGCGACGGCCCGGCCGCGCAGGGCGCGGACCCGGCGGGGAGTGGCGCGCCGGCCGAGGCGAGGATGCGCTCCGCCGACTCGAAGTGCTCGCGGGCGGTGTTCAGTTCGCCGCTCTCCAGGGCGCATTCGCCGAGCCCGGTGAGCGCGTCGGCCCGCTCGGGTTCCAGGGCGAGTTCCCCGGCCTCGGCGAGCAGTTGCCGGTAGCGGGCGGCCGCCTCGTCGAGGGTGCCGGTGGCGAGCAGGCGGCGGGCGTCGGTGAGGGCGAGGCGCAGTTCGGTGGCGAGCCGGGCGGGGCGGCCGGTGGTCAGCTCCTCGTAGGTGGTGTCGAGCCGCTCGGCCAGGAAGCGCAGAGCGGTCTCGGAGGGGCGTACCTTGCCGGACTCCAGTGTGGAGATGTACGCGGCCGTGTAGGCGGGCTCGGCCAGTTGCCGCTGTGTCAGGCCTCGTTCGGCACGCAGGCGCTGTACGCGCCGTCCGATGACTGCCGGTTCGTCCATGGTGCGTTCCTCTTCCGCGGTTTCGCATCCGCAAGGGCATTGTGCAGCACTGGCAGGGAGCCCTATGTTAAGCGTCTTGTTAACCGCATTGATATGCGGACTTAAGACGCTTGTCCTGGGGAGAGACCGTTGCGCCCGTCCATACGTAGATCAATGGCGGCGGCCACGATGGCCGCCGCCGTCATGACCGCCCTCGCCGTCACCCCCGGCTCCGCTTCCGCGGGCGCCGGCCCGGAGACGACCGGGCGGGTCAAGGTCGAGATACCCGGCCACGAACACGTCGAAAGCGGTCGGCACGGGCATCACGAGGCCGGTTCCGGCTACACCTGGGTGCCGTCCGCCCGCAAGGCCCTTGCCACCGCCCCGCTCTCCGCGGCCGAGGCCCGCGCCGACGGCGATGTCACCAAGGTCGTCGACAACGGCCCCACCGCCGACCGCCTCGACGTGGTCGTCATCGGCGACGGCTACACCGCCGCCGAACTGAACCAGTTCCACGCCGATGCCAAGGAGAAGTGGGCCGAGGTGACGGCCGTCGAGCCGTACACCACCTACCGGAACCTCTTCAACGTCTGGACCGTCGACGCCGTCTCGAACGACTCCGGAGTCTCCGGCGACCCGGGCCGGGACGTCGTCAAGGACACCGCCCTCGGCTCGTACTTCTGGTGCGACGGCATCGAGCGGCTGCTCTGCGTCGACGAGCAGAAGGTCGACTCGTACGTCGCCAAGGCCCCCGAGGCCGACCTCGTCATCGTCCTGTCCAACAGCACCAAGTACGGCGGCGCCGGCTACAACACACCCAGCAAGACGCTCGGTTACGAGGGCATCTCCACCGCCTCCGCCCGCAACGACCGCTCCGGCCAGGTCGCCATCCACGAGACCGGCCACTCGCTCGGCAAACTCGCCGACGAGTACTTCTACCCCGGCTACCCCGGATACGAGCAGTACACCGGCGCGGAGCCCGCGGAATCCAACATCTCCACCCTGAGCGCGGACGCCATCGGCGCCCAGCGGACCAAGTGGTACCGCTGGCTCGGCGAGACCTCCCCCGACGGCGGCACGGTCGGCACCTACCAGGGCGGCGGCTACTACGTGGCCGGCCTCAACCGGCCCACCGACGCCTCGATCATGCGAGTGCTCGGCAAGCCCTTCAACCTCCCCGGCCGCGAGGCGATGATCGCCGGCTTCTACCGCCACGCCTCCGTCGCGACCCCCCTCACCCCCACCGACCGCACGCTGCGCCAGCGCGACACCGCACGCGTCGAGGTACCGCGACTGGCGGCCGAGCAGCAGCTCGACGTCCGGTGGTACCTCGACGGCAAGCCGCTGACCGCCCAGACGGGCCGGACCGCCGTACCCGTGGCCGCGCTCCACCTGGACTCGCGGGACCTCCGCAGCCACAGCCTCACCGTCCTCGTCACCGACCGCACCAACGCCGTGCGCGACCCGGCGATCGCCGCGACCGCCCAGGACCAGCAGTCCTGGACGGTCCGGCACTGACCCCAGGGCTCCCCGCATGTGGAGGCCCCCTTGCGGGCGGCCTCCACATCCACCGTCAGCCCGTCACTGTCACCCTGTCACCGTCAGCCCGTCAGCCCGTCAGCCCGTCAGCCCGTCACCGGCGTCCAGGCGCCGGAACTCATCGAGCTCCACCACTTCCCGCGGCAAGACCACCGGGAACTCGGACACCACGTCACCGATCACGTCCGTCCGACACGCTGCCTGCCCAAGACCATGGAACCCTCCGGGGGACACTGGGTGGTTCCGCCCCGCCCGGTCGGCAGCTCATGCCGGTGACTGCCACGGGGGTCCGTTGTGAAAGTGCTGATCACATCCACTCGTTGATGGCTGCGATCAGCGCGGCCGCTTGGTAGCGGACGGCGAGTTCGTCGTACCTGGGGGCGATGGCGCGGTGGCGCGGCGGCGCTTCAGGCGGTTGATTCCGCACCCGACCGCGTGCCGTCCTTGTCCCCCCCCACAGGAGTGAATCCCAATCCTCACGCACGCGAGCGTGGAGCGCGTGCCTGATCGGCCCTCCGGTGCGCGGCGGCATGGGCCAACACCTTCCCCGACGCCCGCGGGCCCGTGCCGGAGGGTGTCCGGCACGGGCCCGCGTGGGTGTGGCTGGTGTCCGGGGCGTCAGGAAGAGACACCGGTGACGGACTGGATGGTGGCACCGAGGTCGCACCAGGTGGTGGAGGTGCCGCCGGACTCGGCGCGGTTGCCGTAGTGGGTGTAGTTCCCGTAGCCGGGCTTGTAACAGACGATCTTGCCGGTGAACGCGCTGCCGACACAGCGCACGGAGGCGCCGGCGTGGCCGCCGCTACCGGTGAAGTACTGCACGTTGCCGCAGCTCAGCGACGCGGCCGAGGCGGTCCCGATTCCCGCCATGCCCCAGCTGGCGAGTGCGAGCGAGGCAGCCACGGCAGCGGCACGAATTCCAGTACGCATGGGGTTTCCCTTCAAGGGTGTCCAGGACGGCTTGGCGTTCGCTTAAGAAAGTAGGAATGGCGACTCGCGCCACATCCGAATCCGGCTTGAGTACGGCACTGCTGCAGGGGCACGGCACTCCCGCCCCCGCCCCCGCCCCCGCCCCCACGCCCCCGCTCCTGCTCCTCGGCCTCGACCGCCACGGCCGCCTCCGGGCTGCTGGCCGCACGGCGTCGCCGCGTCCGGGAGGCTCTGTCCGGATGGCAAGTACTTGTCCGCCTCCGGCCCCGGGCGCCTGTGGGGGAGGGGGCGGTTCGCGCCGCAGGCTTGTGGCAGGCCTGAGCCCGGCCAGCCCAGCACCGACTTCGTATCCCCTGCCAGGGTGAGGGTGTCGGCGGCCGCGGCTTGCTCCCGCTCCACCAGCACCCCACCGGCCCACCTCCACCGGCCCCGCACCCGAGGAGGGCCGCACTCGGCGGGGCTGCGTCCGCGGAGTCTGCCGTCGCCGCGCACCGGCAGCAGGCCCTGGTGTCCTAGCTCAGACACCAGCCGCAAAGTAGCCAGACACCCGCGCCGCCGATGGTCTTGCCGCGCTTACGGGCGGACTCGTGGCCTTCGAGGGTGCGGTCGCGGATGTACTCGCGTTCCATGCCGGACATGGCCGAGAGCACGGTGAACACGATGTCGGACGGGTCGTGCGAGCCCTTGAGCTCTCCGGTGAGGAACTCTAGGTCGACGCTGCCGGCTTTCAGATCTTCGGCGAGAGAGTCGAGCTGTGCGTCGAGAGACTGCCGGGCGGTCGGGGTTCGTGCGTAGCCGAGGCGGACGTGCCCGACCGGTTCGTCGCCGGCGCTCGCGGGCCGGGGCAGCTCGGTCCACACCGGCCCCGGCTTGCGTAGGGCGGGGATCGGCACGTTGAGCGCCTTGGCGAGTTGGGGTACGAGGCGGAAGCGGGCGGTGGGGTACTGGACGGCCACCTTGCCCTTGCCGGTCCGGCACGGGGAGCCCGTAGGGGCCGCGCAGGTGGACATCGGACAGACACGTGATTCCATGCGCTTGAAGTCGTCGCGCACGCCCCGAAGCGTTTCGTAAGGGTGTTTCAGCAGTTCAGTGGTTTGCGACAACTCATGAGGCATGATCGCCGCAGGTGGGCCGCCGGGTGACCCCGTGTTTCACGAGCGGCCACCTATGAAACGCCCTCGGTGACTGATCAGGTGACCGTGGCTCGTGCCCGGTGTCTGCGTACGGCGTCGCGGTTGGCGCAGCGATGTGAGCAGTAGCGCTGTCGTCCGGTGCGTGAGGTGTCGGCGAAGGCTGTGTCGCACTCGGTCGTCTCGCAGCGCCGCAGCCGGTGCATGCCCCGGCCCGTCAAGTGCAGTGCGGTGCCGACCGCGAACAGGGTGAACAGTACGGGGCCGAGGGGCTGTTCCGCGTCCCGGTAGTGCAGATGCCACCCGGTACCGGGGTGGGAGGTCAGTCGCGGGTAGGCGGCGGCCTCGGCCAGCATCCGGTTCAGCAGATCGGCGCGCTCCTGCTCCCCGACGGCGTCGACGACCTTCTCCCATGCGTCGAGTGCGGCCTCGGTGCGGCTGAGATCGTCCGCTGTCACCGGGCGCTCCAGTACGAGCCCGGCAGCGCGGCAGCGGTCTGCCAGTTCATCCGCGCTCTCGGGCCGGCGGTTGACCAGGTCCGCGGCCAGGTTCACCGCATCCTCGCCGTAAGGGTTGAGCAGCATAAGACCATTACAGCAGTGTGGTCGGCATGACACAACAAGCCGCCCGGTTCGCCGGTTCCCAGGCCCGTAACCCGTGGCGCTATCGCTGGATCGTCCTGGGCATCGCCACCTTCACCCAGGCCGCATCCGGCTTCTTCGTGGGCGGTATCGGAGCGCTCGGCGTCCACCTGCAGAGCGCCCTGAACCTGAGTACGGCACAGCTGGGCCTACTCGTTTCGGCAGCACAATTGGCTCCGCTGGCCGGGCTGTTAGTGGCCGGCGAGCTTCTTGACCGCTACAGCGAGCGCTGGGTGGTCGGGATCGGGGCCGGTGTGGTCGCGCTGGCCCTGGGCGCGGGGAGCTTGGCTCCGGGGTACACGGCCCTGCTGGGCGCACTCCTGGTGGTCGGTACGGGATACAGCACCGTCCAGCCGGGCGGGAGCAAGTCGGTGGCCTCCTGGTTCGACACGTCACAGCGCGGCTTCGCCATGGGCATCCGGCAGGCCGGGCTGCCCCTGGGAGCGGCGCTCGCCTCAGCCGTACTGCCGCTCGTCGCCGAGGAGTTCGGCTGGCGAGCAAGTCTGCTGACCGGCGGCTGCGTCGCACTGCTGGGAGCCGGCCTCTTCATGGGCTGCTACCGTCGGCCGCCCGCCGCGCCTGGCCCGCAAAACAAGAAGCCGTCGGCTCCGCTCGTGGTGCAACTCCGCGCCCGGCTGCGCATGCTCCGTGAACCGTCCACGGTGAAGATCATGTTGTCGGGGACCAGCCTGATCTCGGTGCAGTACGGCGTGGCCGTCCTGGCGGTGCTCCACCTCCACCAGGCGTCATCGGTCGGCGCCGGACAGGCCACTCTGGTCCTGGTGGCCTCCCAGGGCGCGGGCGTTGCGGGCCGGATATGCCTGGCGGCCTGGAGCGACCGGAGCGGTTCCGGGCGCTATGCCGTCGTGCTGGTCTGCATGGTCGCTGTGATCGCAGGACTGGTCGTGCTGCTGACACCGGCCGGGCGGGTACCGGTCGTCGCCTCCGGCGTCTTCGTCTGGCTCGGCTTCTTCGGCTTCGGCTGGTACGGCCCCTGGGTCGCCTACGTCACCGAAGCGGCTCCGCCGGGCAAGACCGGCTTCGCCCTGGGTCTGGCCATGTCCGTCAACCAGATCGCCATCATCACCGTCCCGCCCGTGCTGGGCCTGCTGGTCGACCTCACCGGCAGCTTCATCCCGGCCTGGGCACTGCTGTGCCTGCTGACGATCGTCGCCCTGGCGGTCACGGCCAAGGCGGAACTCCGCACCTGCCATGAACTCCTGACGAAATGACCTTCGAGCTTGTCGGGTCACCCTGGGACCAAGTGGTCCGGGGTGCCACTGAGTGGCATGGACAAGGCCGTGGAAGCAGCCCCGCACATCCGTCGCCGGGACATCAGACAGGCCCTGTCACATCTGCAATCGGCGGCCCGCGTATCGGAGCAAGAGCCATCGCTCGGCAAAACGAGGGGAAGAAACAGTGCAACGCATCGGGATCATCGGCGTAGGCGAGATCGGCCGGGCCCTCGTGGACGGCCTGTGCGATGGCGTCGAGGAGCCACCGGAGCTCTACCTCTCGCCACGGGGCGCCCGTACAGCCGCCGAACTGTCACAGCGCCATCCGACCGTATACGTGTGCGCCGACAACCAGGACGTGCTGAACCGCTCAGATTTGGTGATCCTCGCCGTCCGCCCCCAGGACCGTGTCAAGGCCCTCTCCGGGCTCCGGGTCGGCGAGGACAGCGTCGTGGTCAGCGTCATGACCGGTGTCGCCATCAGCGAGGTGCGCCACATCCTGGGCACCGACGCCCCTGTGGTGCGCGCCATCCCATTGCCCTCCGCGCGCGAGCGTCGCTCCGTCACCGCGACCTGTCCCTTCCACCCGGCCGTGGACGACCTCTTCGATGCCCTCGGCGGGACGCTCCCCGTCGCTGACGAGGCGACCCTCAACGTCTTCCAAATGCTGACGGGCACGCTGACCACCCATTACTACTACCTGGCCACGCTCGCCGATTGGGCCGTCCGGCAGGGCATTTCCCCCGAGACTGCGGACCGCTACCTCCGTGGCCTCTTTCAGGGCGTCGGGCACGCGCTGGGCGACGACACGCGCTCGTTGCAGCAGCTCGCGGGCGACCACGAGACACCGAAAGGACTCAACGAGCACCTTCGCACCACATGGTTCGACCCGGCCAACACCGAGGCCCTCACCAAGGCACTCGACGCGCTCCTCGCAGACCTCAAGTAGTCGCGTCGGCACAGGCCCCCGCACCGCTCCCGAAACCCACTCAACCAGACAGAAGAGTGCGCACAGGCGCCCCCCAGAGCAGATCAGCGCGCACCCGAGGGTGAGGAATGCATTGCGGACGTCGTCCCGTATCTCCCAGCGGATCCGCAGGCGGCGAAACCAGGGTGGGGGCGTAGTCCTTCATCCTGTCTTGTGCTCGATCGGTCGGCGAAGTCCGCTGGGGTGCGGGGGCTGGGCACTGTGAGCTCCAGGTCGAGGCACTGGTCCATGTCCAGTCAGGGCGCCGTCCTCGCCATAGTGGAGCACGGAGTTCGCGCTGTTCCAGTTCTCCACGACTTGCAGACCGCCGCAGGTGAAGCGCCGCAGCACCTGCTCCGCCTCCACCGTCCCCAGGCGGAGCGCGGTCGCGTACTTCACCATCGGGTCGTACTGCTGCTCGATCAGCTCCCGACGGATCGGCCGCGTCAGCGAGCCACCGAGCGCCGGCCAGCCGGGCGGAGCATCGTCCGGGCGGTACAGGCGGATGCTGCCGATGTTCTTCAGCCTCGGCAGCAGTCGGAAGTTCAGCAGTTCGGTGAACGCGAACCCGACCACGCCGGCGCCATGTGTGTCGACGTAGTCCGACTCGATCTCGGCGTCCGTGCAGTGCCGCAGCAGCGCTTCGATCATCGCCGCGACCTCGGACGACGAACAGGACTTGAGCTGGGAGTAGATGCAGACGTTTTTCCTCCGCTCGACGTGCCAGTAGATCATCACGCCGTTGCCGCCGTAGCGGGCGTGGTACTCGGTCATGAAGTTGCTGGACCAGTACCCGAACTTCTTCGAGTCCGACGCGCACGCGGTCCCTTGGCCCCACCTTGTCGTTGACCGCCCGATACAGGCAGGAAGCCCCGTGCGCTGGTGGCCAAGTTACAGGCGCTGACCGTGAAGCCCACCGACCGCTGGTGACCGTCTTCTGCTTCGCGCGCGGGAATACGGCGGGCTGTCGCCTTCGCAGGAGTTGGGCGGGGATCCGGAGGCATCGGGCGGGGGCAGCCCGGCCTCGGCAGTTTTACGGCCGTGAAACTGCCGAGGGGCATCAAGCCGGGCCATCCGCAGGTGTGGACGTGGCGGCAGCTGATATATGGCATACACGGCATACACGTCATACGGTGGCGGACCCGGACCGGCGCTCCCTGGCGGGACGTGCCCGAACGCTACGGGCCGTGGGACCGGGCCTACGACCCGTTCCACCGCTGGCAGCGAGACGGGACGTGGGCCCGGATCCTCACCCGGCGTCAGGCCGGAGCCGACGCGAAGGGCCTGATCATCTGGGACGTGAATGTCGACTCCGCCGTCTGCCGGGCCCACCGGCACGCCGTCGGTGCGGCGGAAAGGGGGACCTCCAGAAGGAGCCGCCCGGCGGCGTATTCGTCGAAACGGCTGATTACGGCTTCGGACGGTCCCGCGGTGGACTGGCCAGCAAAATCCACCTCGCCGTCGGGCAGGGGCAGAAGCCCCTGTCCGTGGTGATCACAGCCGGGCAGCGGGGTGATTCCTCGCAGTTCGAGCCGGCCCTGGAGGCTGTCCGGGCGCCCCGGCTCAGGCTCGGCAGGCCGTGCAAGCGGCCGGACCGTGTGCGGGCCGACAAGGCGTACGGCTCCCGCAGTAACCGCTCCTACCTGTGCAGACGCGGGACCAAGGCCACGATTCCAGTTCCGGCGGACCGGGTTCACAACCGGTTGAAGCGTGGCTCACGCGGTGGGCGGCCGCCGAAGTTCGACAAGGGCGACTACAAGCAGCGGCACGCTGTCGAGTACGGAATCAACCGCCTGAAGCGCCACAGCGCCGTCGCCACCAGGTACGACAAATACGGCAAGCTCGCCGTCCGTTATGAAGTGACCGTGCTGCTCGCACCCACCAACGAGTGGCTGTGACCAGCATTTTCACAACACATCCTAGAAGAACCTCATGTCCCAGTCGCCCGCGATCAGGGCCCGCACGGCTTCCTCGAAGCCGTGCGCGACCCGCTGAACTCCCGCGTCGCCACCGAGGACGATGTCACCGTTCTCCGCGAGAAGAACCATCTCCTCGGTCTCGAAGGCGATGCCCACCGGCAGGGCGGACATGTGGAGGCGCTTCTCGAAGTACCGCACGTTCGGCGCGAACACCTCCACGGCCTCCTCGACCGAGATCGTCAGCGAGGTCTCGTCCCCGGTGACGTGCGACGGCCAGAAGATCGTCGTCCCGCCGTACTTCCCGAGGAACGTCACGAGCTCGTCGGTGACGTCGAAACCCGCCTCCTGGTAGGCCAGGCGGGCCGCCTCGATGTCCACGGGACTGCACTCGACGCGCGAGGCACCGGGGAACGCCCTGCCGAGGGATTCCTCCCTCGCCCTGCTCTGCTCGTCACCCATCAGGTGTGCACCTTTCCGACCATGCTGGCCACCCATGTTCCGCAGCTCTTGCACTACGGAATCCATGCGGGACGGACGGGACAGGATGCCCAGGACGTCCAGCAACTGCCGCGGAGGCCAGACGGATGTTTGCGCTGCCCTGGCAGCCTTCGGCAACAACGGTTCCCGCACCGCTTACTGCTCGTCCGTGAGATCTCTCCGCCTCATGGGTTGAGATTGTCCCCAGCGTAAGATCCACGTTCGATACACGGCCTAGTGCCGGTGCCAGACCAGTGTGTAGCGCCAAAACAGTCGTCGGTGTAGCCGTGCACCGGGTAGTGCCTGGTGGGCGTCGCGAACGATGTCTGCGAAGGTCATAGTCGCCGGTCGGGTCGGGGCGGTCATGGAGGCTGGTCGCGGCGCCTTGCGGCCCTTGTTCTTGAGCCAGGCCATGGCGACGTTCGCCGGAATGGCTGCGGCGTCGATCAGGTAATCGCTCCGGGACTGCGGGCGATAGACGCCGACGAGGACCAGGGTTCCGCCGGGCGTCAGGTGCTGACGGAAGCAGGTGAGGGCGTCGCTGAACGGCATGTGGTGGATGGCGGCGACACATGTGATGACGTCGTAAGGGCCAGACGGCACCTCCTTCAGTACGTCTCCGACAGCGAAGGTCACCGGGGCGGCGGGGCCCGTGAGTTCCCGCGCGCGATCGACGATCGAGGGGTCGACGTCGATACCCTGCACTGCCTTGGCCCGTGAGGCCAGAAATCTGGCGAGGTCACCGCTGCCCGATCCGACGTCCAGAGCCCTGTTGAAACGTCTGGGGAGCTGGCGAAGGATCCATCGGTGGTAGTGGGCGTTGTGGTCCCACGGATGGGTGGCATGGAACTGCTCAAGTGCTCGCATGATGCGGGGCAGCAAGGTCGTCATGGCGCGAGTCCATCAGTTCCTCGGTCGCCTGCGAAACCACAGCTGAGACAATGGTGAGCTGGCCGGGGCGCCCGGCCTGGAACGACCGTCAGCCGCTCGGCCGGGATACCCGGCCGAGCGGCTGTCTGGACTGATCGCCATCACACAACGGCGATCACGTGTGGAGACGATCCTTAGAATCTGCTGATACTTGAGCGCCTTTTCCCGCGATGCCAGCGGCGGTGTCACTGGGATCCTTGCCGCTCGCCAACGGATTTCTGACCGGAGTCCAGGACGGCGGCTGGATCGGCTGCTGCCGGGGCTGAGCCCCAGCGGAGGCCTCGCTTCCGCTGGGGTCTCCTGTCAGCGCCGGTCCGGGGCGCGTGCGGTGAGCTGGTGGAGCTGCTCGGCGGTCGCCGGCATCAGCTCCGGCCAGGGCCCGCCGTCTGGAGCCGTGCCCCGCATCCACCCGCCCGGTCGACGTACTGAAGTACGCGTACACCCGACACCCGACACCCGACACTCGGCATCCGACCCCCGACGCTTCAGCTGACCCGGATGCTGATGGGTGGGTAATTGTCCCTACCTGTGGAACGGGTCTGAAGTCAGTGCTCGGAAGCGGCTTGCTCCAGCTGGGCGGTGATTCCCTGCCGATCGATCTGGATCCAGTACTCGACGATCAGGCCGTCCTCAACGCGATAAACCGCGCTGGTCATCGCTGTGATCTGCGCACCGGTCGGCGGGTAGTGGTCGACCGATCCGGCATGGTGTCCGATTTGGGTCCAGCGGGCATAGACACGATTGCCTTCGGCGATGAGCTCGTCCACGGTGAGCGTGAAGGCGCCGTACGCGTCGAGCATCTCCTGGACGTGCTCGGCGTACTGTTGCGGTGTTCGTTCCACGACCACGGGCGCCTCCGAGACGACCTGGTGGGCTCGGACCTTGCCGGCCATGAAGCGACTGGCTCGGTCGGGGTGCAGCCCTGATCGCACCTGCAGAAGAAACTCTCGGACTGTGTCCTTGGCGTTGGTCATCAGCGAAGTCTGGCATTCCGTTCATGCCGCGTGAGCCTCGGGGCGTTCGGAGAGGTGGCCGCGTTCGAAGCGGGCTCCGGCGCGGACCAGGGCAACGCGGTGGGGGGCGTTCACGGCCCGCCACCGCTGCTGGGTGGACTCGACGAGTTCGAAGACCATGGCTGGGGCTGGGGCTGGGGCTGGGGCTGGGGCTGGGGCTGGGCCGAGGCCGGGGTCGGGCCGAGGCCGGGGTCGGGGGTACGGGAGCCGGCGCCTCGGGTGACCCCGGTCCGCAGCCGGGCGGTGGCCTTTTCCGCCTGTGGCCCCTTCGGTGCTGGGCCGAGGGAGTACTCCACCTTGTCGCCCCCGTACGGCTCCTGGGCCTCCGGGCCTTGGAGTTCGACGAAGTGGACGAAGACGTCCGAGCCCCCGTCGCCGGGCCGGATGAAGCCCCTACCCCTTGACGCTGAGTGAGGGCTTCGCCGGTGAGGAGGGACTCGTCGTCCGGGTGTGCAAACAAGCCGCGCACCGCACCCTTCCCCGTGGCGCTCCGCTGCCCGCGCGACCTGACGGCAACAGGAGCGAGCAGTTTCACTCGTTCGGATGGTGGACCAATCCGCCCAGCGGGGGCTGCCGAATGCCGGGTGTGAGCAGCTTCCGCAGCAGAGTCGTCCGCGCCGTCCTCGGCGGGTCGGTCGGGATCCTGGCCGGGTTCACGGCTCTGGCCGTGGCCGAGCTGGTGTCCGGATTGGTGAGGCCTGGGACAGGGCCGGTGGCCGTCGTGGGCGGTGCGGTGATCGACCGCACTCCCGCTTCGGTGAAGGAATTCGCGATCCGTACCTTCGGAGAGAACGACAAGAGCGCTCTGCGGTTCGGGATTCTCGTGATTCTCGCCCTCATCGCCGTCGCCCTGGGCATCCTTGCCACGTCGCATCGGCGAGCAGGAGCCGCAGGTGTGCTGCTGTTGGGGATCGTCGGAGCGGCAGCCGCCCTCGGTCGACCCGATTCCACCGGCATCGGCGACGTACTGCCCTCTGTCGCCGGGGCACTGGCCGGAGCCCTCGTCCTCTGTCTCCTTGCCACAAAGGCCGTAGAGGTCGTAGGGGCCGTAGGGGCCGCAAAGGCTGTAGAGGCCGGAGAGGTCCCCGGCCCGGGCGGCGCGAACGGGGAGGGCGGTGTCGGCCGATCGAGCCGGCGCGGGTTTCTCACCGCGGCCGGTGTGACGGCAGTGGCGGCGATCTCGGCCGGTGCGCTGGGCAGGTTCTTCACCGACCGGCAAGGTCAGGGAGCTGTCGCGTCCCGAGAAGGTCTGGTCTTGCCCACGCCCGTCTCCCCGGCTCCCGCCGTCCCGGCCGGTGTCCAGCTGAAAGTGCCCGACATCACGGCCTTCACCACCCCCAACTCCGACTTCTACCGCGTCGACACCGCCCTGACCGTGCCCAAGGTCGACGCCGGCACCTGGCGGCTGCGCATCCACGGCAAAGGGGTCACCCGCCCCCGCGTCTACACCCTCGACCAGCTTCTCGCCCGCCCGCTCATCGAACGCGACATCACCCTGACCTGCGTCTCGAACGAGGTCGGCGGCCCCTACATCGGCAACGCCCGCTGGCTCGGCGTACCCCTCGCCGACCTCCTGGAGGAAGCCGGCGTCCGGCCGCCGTCGAAGGGGGGACGGGCCGATCAGCTGGTGGCCCGTTCCGTGGACGGCATGACGCTCGGCTCCCCCGTCGAGGACCTGATGGACGGCCGCGACGCCATCCTGGCGGTTGGCATGAACGGCGAACCGCTCCCCTTCGACCACGGCTTTCCCGTCCGCATGCTCGTTCCCGGCCTCTACGGCTACGTCTCGGCCTGCAAGTGGATCGAAGACATTGAACTCACCACCTTCGACGCCTACGACCCGTACTGGGTGAAGCGGAAGTGGGCGCGCAGGGCGCCGATCAAGACACAGTCCCGCATCGACACCCCCAAGCCCTTCGCCCGCCCCGCCGCCGGCACGGTCACCGTTGCGGGCGTCGCCTGGGCCCAGCGCCGCGGCATCACCCGCGTTCAGATCCGCGTCGACGACGGCCCCTGGCAGGACGCGGACCTCGCCGCCCAGGCCGGCGTCGACACGTGGCGCCAGTGGTCCTACCGCTGGAACGCCACCCCCGGCGGACACAACATCACCGTCCGTGCCACCGACGGCACCGGACAGGCCCAGACCGAACAGCGCACCCGCACCATCCCCGACGGAGCAAGCGGCTGGCACAGCGTGTTCGTCACCGTCACCTAGACCACCCGGGCGGCCGCAAGGCCCGCACCGGGCAGCACAACCCATCACCTCGACACCTCAAAGAGAAAATCCCCAAGGAGCAACTGGTCATGAACAGCATGAAGATCCGCCGCACCGCGATCGCCGTCGCCGCAGCAGCCGTGCTGCCCTTCTCCCTGGCAGCGTGTTCCGACTCCGGAAACGACACCAAGGCCGCCCCCACCGCGGCCGCCGGTGACCAGGCGAAGACGCAGACGAGCACCCCCTCCGAGGCGCCGATGACCGACGACCAGCCCTTCGGCCCCGCCTGCGCCGGGGTGCCGAAGGAGGGCGCGGGCTCCTTCGACGGCATGGCCAAGGACCCCGTCGCCACCGCCGCGTCGAACAACCCGGCCCTGTCCACCCTCGTGACCGCGGTCAAGAAGGCCGGCCTGGTCGACACCCTCAACAACGCCGAGAACATCACGGTCTTCGCCCCGACGAACGACGCCTTCGCCAAGATCCCGAAGGCCGACCTCGACAAGGTCCTCGCCGACAAGAACATGCTCACCAAGATCCTCACCTACCACGTCGTCGGCCAGAAGCTCACCCCCAAGCAGCTGGAGAACGGCAGCTTCGAGACCCTCCAGAAGGGCATGATCACCACCACCGGATCCGGCGAGTCCTACAAGGTCAACGACACCGCCAACGTGGTCTGTGGCAACGTCAAGACCGCCAACGCCAACGTTTACATCATCGACACCGTCCTCATGCCCAAGTAAGTAGTCCGGAGCACTGGACGGGGGAGCTCCGATGAGCCTGGGGACGGGACTCCTCCAGCGGCTCTCTCTGCAGGGAGCCGGTCGCCCGGTGTTCCCCACGCACGTGCCTTCCGGGGGACAGTGTGTCCCCCGGAAGGCCGGGTGGGGTCGGGTATCGGTGGGCGTCAGCGCCGCGGCGATACGGCCGCTGCGGGCAGGGCGTCGCGCGCTGACAGCGCCGACAGCGCCGACAGCGCGAGCAGGGCCCGGCCGGACGCGAGCCGTCCCGGAAGCCGGGCCTGGCTCTCCTTCGGGCGGTGCGGCGCCCGGTCCGTGTGCATGACGACACCCAGCGTGGACGGCCGTAGCCGTGGCGCCCCCGGTTCAGGCGCCGCTTCACCTGCGGGTACGACGTGTTGAAGACCTGGAAGCCATGTCATGGCCCCACGGGGAAGCCCGCCGCCCGGTTCGTACGCCTCCGGCCGCCGACGGCGATCCTCCTCCCGTCTCGTCCGTTCGGTGGTGTGTGGGTGTGTGCGTGCGTGTGTGCGTGCGTGCTGTGCCCGTCCGAGGGGCCGGTGAGCCGGTCCGTCAGGGCGGTCCCGCCCGCGTCCCCGTTCCTGCTCCAAGAGGGCGGGGTATGTCCCGGAGCCCGTCGAGGCCCCGTACGGGCTGTGCCATGCGATGGTCGCGGCCGAGCCGGTCGTGGTGCCGGTGGAGGAAGGCCCAGGACCCGGCCGTGAACGGGCACGCGTCCTTGCTGACCCGACGGGTCCGGGCGGCAGGGGCAGGGGCAGGGGCCGCGGAGGTCGCTCATGCGGCCGATATAGGCGCCGCCCAAGGTGTACGGCTTGGGCGGCGTCCGGCCCCCGTCGGCGTACTGCGACATGCTGGCGACGTTGGGCGGCATGCCCCAGTCGTAGCCGTCGACGAGGCTGCGGTGGAAGCGGCGGCGCCGGAAGACGGACCAGGCCTCATGCGACCCGATCAGATGAGGCAGCCGCGAGGCGACCCCCACCCGTGAGATGACCGCCACCCGCGAGGTAACCGCTACTCGCAAGGTGCCCCCCCGCGAGGTGACTGCCCCCCCGCAAGGTGCCCCCCGCCGCAAGGTGCCCCCCGCGCGGTGACCGCCCCCTGCGAGATGACCGCCCCCGCATCCGCCGTACCCATATCCCGAGAAGTACTCAGCGCACGCACCGACACACCTCGGCCCCGTCACACCCTCTCCTCCTAGGAGGCCCTCATGCCCCGTTCCCCGGAACCCCGAGGCCGTGTCGTGGTCGTCACCGGTGCCGCCCGGGGGCTCGGTGCCGGACTGGTGCGGCTGCTGGCCGCGCGAGGCATGCGTGTGGCCCTGCTGGGGCGAGAGTACGCCGGGCTTGCCGCAGTCGCCGCGACGCTCGGTACCGAGAGTCATGTGGTGGAGGTCGACGTGACCGACGACGCGGCGATGGGGCGGGCCGCGGAGGAGGTGACGCGGGTCCTCGGTCCTCCGTCGGTCGTCATCGCCAACGCGGGGGTCGCGGAGGGCGGCCCCTTCGAGAGTTCCGATCCCGAGACCTGGCGCCGTGTGGTGGAGGTCAACCTGGTCGGCAGTGCGGTCACCGCGCGGGTCTTTCTGCCGGGGCTGCGAGCCACTCGGGGCTACTTCCTCCAGGTCGCCTCCACCGCAGCCTTCGGCGCGGCACCGATGATGAGCGCGTACTGCGCGTCCAAAGCGGGGGCCGAGGCCTTCGCCCGCTCCCTGCGGGCAGAGGTGGCGCACTCGGGCGTCGGCGTGGGTGTGGCGTACCTGCACTGGACCGACACCGACATGGTCCGTGACGTCGACCGCTACACGGTGCTGCGCGAACTCCGTGGGCACATGCCGGCCCCCGCCCGCCGCGTGTATCCGGTGGACCGGGTCGCGTCCTGGCTGGTGCGGGGGATCGAACGGCGCCGCGCCTCTGTCTACGCTCCGCCGTGGCTCCGGCTGGCCCAGGCCGGGCGGCCGTTCTTCCCCGTCGCGGTGGATCTGCTCTCCCGCCGGGAGCTTCCCCGGCTCCTGAAGGAGCACTCTTTCGAGCAGACCGGTCTGCTGGGCACGGGTGGCCGCATCGAGGAGAAGCTGATCGACCGCTCCGCCGGCCGGGCGGTGACCCGCCTCGGCAGGGGCCACCCGGCGCCCTGAACGGCGCCGCTCAGCACCCCCGTCGCGGACTTCTTCGCAGTCGGCCCGCATCCGTCGCGTGTGGATCAGGGGAAGGGGCGGTGTCCGGTCGGCCGGCACCGTCTCACGAGGGTCGGTGCCGGGGGCCCGGCGCATCCGTGGTCGAACGCGTCTCGATCATCGAAATAGTTGAATGCTGTCAAATTTCTGGGGGGAGTGCTCCATGTCCATGTCCGCGCGCTCGGTGAGCAGACTGCTGCCGCTGCTGGTGCTCGTCGTCTGGCTCGCCGTCGGAGGAGGGCTCGGCCCGTACGTCGGCAAGCTCGGCGAGGTCGCCACCGACGACCAGGCCGCCTTCCTGCCCCGGGGTGCCGAGTCGACCCAGGTCCTCAGGGCGCAGGAGGCGTTCCGCCAGGAGGAGACCCTGCCCACGCTGGTCGTCTGGACCACGGACGGCGGCGGTCGCGTCGACCCGGCGGCGCGGGAGAGCGCGAGCCGGGCGTTGGCCTCGCTGAAGGGTGCCGAGGGAGTGGTCGGCACGCCCTCCCCGGCCTTCCCCTCCGAGGACGGTGAGGCCCTCCGCGGCATCGTCCAGCTCCGTCCCGACCTCGGCGAGGAACTCCCCGCGGCCCTGGAGGAAGTGAAGGCGGCCGTCTCCGCCGTACCGGGGACCGAGGTGTGGCTCGCGGGCCCCGCCGCGACCCGGGCGGATCTCGGGGACGCGTTCTCCGGCATCGACGGCCTCTTGTTGGTCGTCGCGCTGGTGACGGTCCTGGTGATCCTGCTCCTGGTCTACCGGAGCGTCCTGCTGCCGCTGCTGATCATTCTCGGCGCCGTGTTCGCGCTCGGGCTGGCCTGCGCCGTCGTGTACGTGCTCGCCGACCACGACGTCGTCCGGGTCGACGGTCAGGTGCAGGGCATCCTGTCCATCCTGGTCATCGGCGCCGCCACCGACTACGCCCTGCTGCTCGCAGCCCGTTACCGGGAGGAGCTCGGCTCCCGCGACGGCGACCGCGTCCCCGCGATGCGCGCCGCCCTCAGGCAGTCCTTCGGACCGATCGTCGCCAGCGCCGCCACCGTCGTGCTCGGCCTGCTCGCCCTGCTGTTCAGCGACCTCACCAACAACCGGGCCCTCGGACCTGTCGGCGCCATCGGCATCGTCTGCGCCGTGCTGAGCTCGGTGACGTTCCTCCCTGCCGTCCTGGTGCTGCTCGGCCGCGCCGCCTACTGGCCGGCCCGCCCCAAGGCCACCGCCGACGGCGAGGCGGCCCACCCGTCTGGCGCAGGGTCGCCGGGCTCGTCGACCGAGCCCCCCGCAAGGTCTGGGCCGGTTCCCTGGCCGCTCTCCTCGCCTGCGCCGCCTTCTCCTTCTCGCTCGACTCCAAGGGCGTCCCGTTCGACGAGATCTTCGTCAAGGACGCCCCCTCCGTCGCCGCCCAGGAGCGCCTGAGCGAGCACTTCCCGGGCGGCGCGGGCAACCCCGCCGTCGTCATCGCCGACGCCGACGCCGCGGAGAAAGTACGGACGGCCGCGGCGGCCGTCGAGGGCGTCGACTCCGCGACGCTCTTCACCGCCCCGGCGCCGACCAGCCGCTCTTCACCGCCCCTGGCTCAGGCCGGCCGCTCGTCGCCGCCCCCGGCTCCGGCCGGCCGCTCGTCGCCGACGGCCGCGTCCGGATCGACGTCACCCTCACGGACGCCGCGGACAGCGACGCGGCCAGGGACACCCTCGTCGCCCTGCGCGCCACCCTCCACGCGGTCCCCGGCGCCGACGCCCTCGTCGGCGGGTCCACCGCCCAGAAGTACGACACCCAGGTGACGGCCGAGCGGGACAGGAGCCTCATCGTCCCCGTCGTGCTCGCGATCATCCTGGTCATCCTCGTCGGCCTGCTGCGCTCGCTGCTGCTGCCCGTGCTCCTGGTGGCCACGGTCGCGCTCAACTTCCTCGCGACGCTGGGCGTCTCGGCCCTGGTCTTCGAGCACGTCTTCGGCTTCACCGGGACCGATTCCGCCGTGCCCTTGTACGGGTTCGTCTTCCTGGTGGCCCTCGGCGTCGACTACAACATCTTCCTCATGTCGCGCGTACGGGAGGAGACGGAGCGGCACGGCACCCGCGAGGGCCTGCGCCGGGGCCTGGTGGCCACGGGCGGGGTCATCACCTCGGCCGGCGTCGTCCTCGCGGCGACCTTCGCGGCGCTCGGCGTGATCCCGCTGGCGTTCCTCGTCCAGATCGCCTTCATCGTCGCCTTCGGCGTCCTCCTCGACACCCTCGTGGTCCGGTCCCTCCTGGTCCCGGCGCTGGTCCGGGACATCGGCCCCACGGTCTGGTGGCCGGGGACCCTCCGCCACCGTCCCTGACCCGCCGTCCCTGACTCACTGTCCTTGACCTGCCGTCCTTGACCTGCCGTCTTTGACCCGCCGTCCCTGACCCAGCCAGGCGGTCCCGGTCCCCGCGCCGGCGCTCGAAGGGGAACCGACGCTCCCCTCGGCCTCATCAGGCCGAGGGGAGCGTCACGTCGTGCGTTCTCTCGTCCGCCCTTTCGTCCGCCTTCTCGTCCGTCCTCACGGCGGCGGCCCGGACATCGGACCCGATGGGGGGGGAGGGATCAGGCCGGGAGGGACAGGAGGAGCAGGGGCTGGGTCGTGGGCCGCGTCGAACCACCTGCCGGTTCGAGGGTGAGCCCCACCCCCGTCGCGTCGGCCGGGTCGCCGTCGAGGAGGACGGTGCCGTCGGCGTGGATGAGCCCGGCGGGCCGCATGGTGCCCTTGTGGTCGAGCCACAGCTGGTACGTGTGGCCCTCCGCCGGGACCGGAAGCCCGGTGGCCGTGAAGACGGCCCGGTTCTGCCGGTCCGACGAGACGACCGTGGCCACAGCGCCGTTGGTGGTCCGCCCGTGCACGGTTCGTGCGTCGGGCGCGGCCAGCACCCCGCTCACGGCCTCCAGCCGTTCTTGGGCCTGTCGGGCCTGCTGCCGCGCGGCCTCGTTCTCCTGGTGCTGCCAGGCGGCGAGGCCGGCGAACGAGACGGTGGCGACCAGGCTCGCGGCGAGCGCGAGCGGGACCGCCCTGCGCCTGACCACCCGGGCCAGGCCCGCCGCCGGGCCGGCGGCGGGCACGCGGGGCGGCAGCTGGCGTACGGCCTCGACGGCGGCGAGCGTCCGCCGCTTGAGGGCCTCGGGCGGCGTCCGGCCGACGGCGCCCGCGAGCCGTGCGGCGGTCGCCTCGAACCCGCTCACCTCCCTGCGGCAGTCCTCGCAGTGCGCGAGGTGGGCGACGAAGCCGTCCCGTTCGGCAGCGTCGAGGGCGTGCAGGGCGTAGGCGGCCGTGAGCGTGTGGAGGTCGGAGTGGTGCTGCTGCTGTGTCACGAGGTCACCCCCATGCAGTCGCGGAGGCGGATCAGTCCGTCGCGCATGCGTGTCTTGATGGTGGGAAGCGGGGTCTGCAGGCTCTGGGCGACCTCACGATAGGTCAGGCCCTGGTAGTAGGCGAGGGTCACGGCCTCGCGCTGGAGCTCGGTCAGGCCGCGCAGGCAACGGCGTACCCGCTCGCTCTCCAGCCGGGTCTCCACCTGCTCGGCGACCTCGTCGAAGGCGGTGGTGTGCTCCCGCGCCGCCTGGGCGTGCTCCCGGTCGGAGGCGGCCTGGGCCGACCGCACGCGGTCGACGGCTCGCCGGTGGGCGATCGTCGCCGCCCAGGTCGTCACGCTCCCGGCCGTCGGCTCGTAGCGGGCGGCCTGGCGCCACAGCTCGATCATGACCTCCTGGGTGACCTCCTCGGACTGGGCCCGGTCGCGCACCACACGGAGGACGATGCCGAAGACCAGCGGGGCGAGGGCGTCGTAGAGCGTGGAGAACGCCTGCTTGTCGCCCCTGGCGACCTCCCGCATCACTTCAGCCAGGTCGCCCCGGGCGTCGGCGTCGGAGGCACCGGAGGGGAGCGGCCGGGTCACCTGGCCGGCTCCGGACGTCGGGACCGGACGGAGCCGCCGCCTTGAGCGGTCGTCCTCGGAGTGGGGAGCCATCGCATGCTGGTCCTTCGCGGTTCGGCGGGCCGGTGTCCGCCCTTTCGGCAGCCCGGCGGAGAGCCTGCGGACAGCTCCCCGGGACACTTCGGGGCGGACGCCCTCCCGGATGGGCCGGGAAGGTCACGATGTCGTCGCGGTCGCGGTCGCGGTCGCGGTGGCGGTCGCGGTCGCGGTCGCGGTCGCGGTGGCGCCGCGTCCTCCTCCCCGGCGGCTCACCGGACTCGACAGGGCGGCCGTTGACCGGCAGCACGGCTGTTGACCACCCGGACGCCGTGGTCGCGCTCCCCCAGGACCGGCCTCCTTCAGGGGGTTTCGCGACACCACCTGACCTGCGGTGTTCCTCGCTTGCATCGATACGCGGAACTTTCCGATGCGAAAACGATGCGAGTTGTGGCCGGGGAGGTGCCGGGCGGAACGTGAAGCGCACGGGGTCATCGAGGTCCCGGAGCCGCCGCCCGCGAAGCGCGTGCGGCACCCCGGTGGACGCCCGAGCCACCACCTGGAGGAGGAAGCGCCATGACCGCACACCGGCGACCGGAGCCCCTGCCCCCGCCCCGTCCACGGCAGCCGTCACCGCAGATACCGCCGCCGCGAATACCGCCATCGCCCGTACGCGGCGGACCGAACTCGCGGCGAGCCTCGGCTCGTCCCTGGACCACGAGATCCGGGCGTACGAGGAACCCGAGCGGCTCTTCGACCGGCGGGACGTCCTGGAACTCGCCTTCTCCGCGGACCTGACCCAGACCCGGATCGCCGACCCATCCGGCCGGCCGACGGCTCCGAACGATGACACGACCCGACAACCGACAACCGACAACCGACGACTCGAGAACCGACAACCGACAACCGACGACCCGACAACCAACGACCCGACAACCAACAACCAACAACCGACGACCCAACAACCGGACAACCGGACACAGCACACAACACGCCGTCGCCCCCGCACGGGAGCGCCGCACCAAGGGGATGGGAAACGATGAACGGACGCAGCGTCGCCGTGGTGGGGGCGGGGGTGGCGGGCCTCACCGCCGCCCACTACCTGTCCCGCACGCACGACGTGGTGCTGTACGAGTCGGACGACCGGCTCGGCGGCCACGCGCACACCCACGAACTGCCCACCGCCGAGGGCGGGACGCTCCGCGTGGACACCGGCTTCATCGTCCACAACGAGCGCACCTACCCCCAGCTCCTGCGTCTCTTCCGTGAGTTGGGCGTCGCCACCCAGGACGCCGAGATGAGCATGTCCGTGCGCTGCGACGGCTGCGGCCTGGAGTACGCGGGCGCGCGCGGTCTCCGAGGCCTGCTCGGAGGGGGCAACGTCCGCCGGGGCAGGCACCTGCTGACGCTCGCCCAGGTCCCCCGGTTCCACCGTGCCGCCCGCGGGCTGCTCGCCGCAGACGACATGACCCTCACCTTCGGCGACTTCCTCCGTGCCCACCGCTTCTCGGCCCACTTCGTCAGCCACTTCGCGATTCCCCTCGTCTCCTCCGTCTGGTCCTGCGCCCCCGACACGGCCCTGCGGTACCCGGCCGTGTACCTCTTCCGCTTCCTGCATCACCACGGGCTCCTCTCGGTGACCGGATCCCCGCAGTGGAAGACCGTCACCGGCGGATCCGCGGCCTACGTCGAACGCCTCGCCAAGTCGATCCCCTCCGTGCGGACCACCACCCCGGTGCGGGCCGTGGTCCGGGTGACGACCGTGCCACGGTCGTCACCGAGGACGGCGAGTCGGCCGAACACGCCGCCGTCGTGCTCGCGGTCCACCCCGACCAGGCTCTGCGGCTGCTCGCCGACCCCACCGAGGGGGAACGGCGGGTCCTCGGCGCGTTCACCTACTCCCACAACCCGACCGTCCTGCACCGCGACACGAGCCTGCTGCCGCGCTCGCCCCACGCCCGTGCCTCCTGGAACTACCTCCTGCCGTCCTGCACCGCCCGCCCGGGATCCGTCCGGGTCAGCTACGACATGAACCGGCTCCAGCGGCTCCGCACCGGCGAGCCGCACGTCGTCACCCTCAACCCCGGCGACCGCGTCGACCCCTCGACCGTGCTGGCCCGCATGACGTACGAACACCCCGTCTACACCCCGGAGTCGGTGGCCGCCCAGCGGCTCCTGCCGACCCTGCGCACGCCCGTCACGGTCTACGCCGGCGCCTACCACGGCTGGGGATTCCACGAGGACGGCTGCCGCTCGGGCGTCGAGGCCGCCCGTCACCTGGGAGCCAGGACGTGAAGACCGCCGCTTCGAGACCGCCCCTCGTGCCGTCCCTGTACGAGGCGGAGATCGCGCACATCCGCGTCACCCCGCTGCGGCACAGGCTCCGGCACCGTACGTACATGTGGCTGGTCGACCTCGACGACCTGCCGGTCCTGCCGCGTCCGCTCCGGCCGCTCGCCCGCTTCGACCCGGCCGACCACTTCGACGGCGACGCCGCCACCCTCCGGGCCGGGCTCGACGCCCGCCTGGCCGCGCACGGCGTGCACGACGCGGACGGCCGGGTCCTGATGCTCGCCCACGCGCGCGTGCTGGGACACGTCTTCAACCCGCTCACCCTCTACTGGTGCCACGACCGGGCCGGCCGGCCCGTCTGCGTCGTCGCCGAGGTGCACAACACGTACGGCGGACGGCACACGTACCTGCTGCGTACCGACGCGGAAGGCCGCGCCGAAACGGCCAAGGACTTCTACGTCTCGCCGTTCCTCGACGTCGCCGGCACCTACCGGATGCGGCTGCCGCTCCCCGGCGACCGCCTCGACCTGACCGTCCAGCTCCGCCACACCGACGGCACCCGCCCCCTGACGGCCACCGTCCGCGGCACCCGGCGCCCCGCCGCCCCGCGGCCTCCTGGCGGCCACGCTCCGCCACCCGTGGTCGACCGCCGCCGTCTCCTTCGGCATCCGCCGCCACGGCGTCCACCTCTACCTCAAGGGTGTCCCCGTCCGTCCCCGCACCGCCCCCACCCCCACCCCGTAGGAAGGCACTCCGTGACCCTCTCGTCCCCCTGCCCGCCACCCACGGCGCCCAGGCCACCCACGACGTCCACGGGGCCGCGTCGAGGTCGACCCCGACCGCTGGCCGGACGTCGCCCGGGTGCCGCACGCCTCCGCCGTGCGCACCGCCGTGGCCCGCCTCATCGTCGGACGCGCGTTCGCCCGGCTGCCCCTGCGGACGGGGGCGGACGGCCGCGTCACCGTCCCGGCGTCGCGGAACGGTGACGCCGACGCGGTACCGACGCTCACGCTCCACGATCCCGAGGCCTTCCACCGACGGATCGCCGCCGACGGGCTGATCGGCTTCGGGGAGTCGTACATGGCGGGCGAGTGGGACGCCGACGACCTCGTCGGCCTCCTCACCGTCCTCGCCCGTCACGTCGACGACCTCGTCCCCGCCCCGCTGCACCGGTTCAGGGGCGCCTGGGTCCGGCGCAGGCCGCGCGCCGACCTCAACACCCCCGACGGGTCCCGCGAGAACATCCGCCGTCACTACGACCTCTCCAACGAGCTCTTCGCCCTCTTCCTCGACCCCGGACTCAGCTACTCGTCGGCCGTCTTCGATCCGCTCCCCGGCACCCCCGGCACCCCCAGCACCCCCAGCACCCCCAGCACCTCCGGCACCCCCGACGTCCTCTCCGACGCGGCCTTCACCGCCGCCCAGCACCGGAAGATCGACCGCCTCCTCGACCTGGCGGAGACCGGTCCTGGCACCGAACTCCTGGAGATCGGCACCGGTTGGGGCGAACTCGCGATCCGCGCCGCGGCCCGCGGCGCCCGCGTCCGCACCGTCACTCTCCGAGGAGCAGCTCGCCCTCGCGCGCGACCGCGCAGCCCGGGCCGGCGTCGCCGACCGCGTCACCGTCGAACTCCTCGACTACCGCGCCGTACGCGGCCGTTACGACGCCGTCGTGAGCGTCGAGATGATCGAGGCCGTCGGCGCCGAGTACTGGCCCGACTACTTCACCGCGCTCCGCCGCCTCCTCGCCCCCGGCGGCCGGGTCGCGCTCCAGGCCATCACCATGCCGCACGAACGGATGCTCGCTACCGCCCGCACCCACACCTGGATCAGCAAGTACGTCTTCCCCGGCGGCCTGATCCCCTCCCCGGAGGCCATCGCCCGCGAGTCCGCCGCCGCAGGGCTGCGCATCACCCACGACACCGGGTTCGGCGACCACTACGCGGAGACCCTCCACCAGTGGCGCGCCCGCTTCCGGCGCGAGGAGGCCGCCGTCGCGGCCCTCGGTTTCGACCGCGTCTTCCGGCGCATGTGGGAGTTCTACCTCGCCTGGTCCGAGGCCGGGTTCCGCGCCCGCTACCTGGACGTTCGCCAGCTCCGGCTCACCGCCGACGACACGCGCACGGCGTCCTCCTCCCCGGCGGACCGGCACGGGGAGGCGCCGTGAGTCCCGTCGACACCACGGCGCTCGGCTCCGTCCTCGCCGCCTCGGCCGCCGTCGCCCTCGCCGTCATGCTGGTGGCCTTCGCCGTCGGCACCGCCCGACGGCTGCACCGGATCGTCGACGTCGCCTGGGGGATCGCGTTCGCGGGCGTCGCCTCGGTGTCCTGGTTCCTGGCGGACGGCCACGGCGACGACGTCCGGCGGAGCGCGGTCGCGCTCGCCACCGTCGTCTGGGGACTGCGGCTCGCCGTCCACATCGCCCGCCGCGGTCGCGGCCACGGGGAGGACCCCCGGTACGCGCGCATGCTCGCCCGCGCCCACGGACACCCCGCCCTCTACGCCTTGTGGAAGGTGTACCTCCTCCAGGGCGCCCTCGTCTGGCTCGTCTCCCTGCCCGTCCAGTGCGCGGTCCTGCTGCCCCGGTCCCTCGACGCGACCGCGTACCTCGGGCTCTCCGTGTGGGCGGCCGGCCTCGCCTGTGAGGCGGTGGGCGACCACCAGCTCGCCCGCTTCAAGGCGGACCCGGCGAACCGGGGGCGCGTCATGGACCGGGGACTGTGGAGCTGGACCCGGCACCCGAACTACTTCGGTGACTTCCTGGTGTGGTGGGGCCTGTACCTGACGGCCTGCGCCACCTGGCAGACCGCCCTGCTCACCCTGGTCTCCCCGCTCGTCATGAGCGGCCTCCTCATCTGGGGCAGCGGCAAACGGCTCCTGGAGGCCCACATGGAGGGCCGGCCGGGGTACGCGGAGTACCGGGCCCGGACGAGCGGCTTCATCCCCCGGCCGCCCCGACAGCCCCGCTCGCCCTACCCGTCCTGACAGCCCCGCCCACGCCGACGACGGACGTCGGGCGTGCCCTGTCCCTGAGGCGCCCGGGGCCGGGGTCAGCCACCGGCCCCGCCGGCGCCTTCCTCCTGACCGGCCCGCTCCTCGACGCCCTCGCCCTCCCCGTCCTCGCCTTCCCCGTCCTCGCCCTCGCCGCCCTCGCCTTCCCCACCCTCTCCGTACAGCCGGGAGACCACGGCCAGCGCCTCCCGCAGGCCGCTGGGACGTACGGTGCCCGGCGCCGGCGTCCGGCCGAGCCACCCCGGGCCCGCGAGGAGGACCAGGGGCGAGGTGCGCGCTCCTGCATCCCGAACGCCGTCCGCGCGACGTGCTGGGCCAGGGCGTGGTGGGCGGTGGAGCGGACTGGGACCAGAGACGACGACGGCGGGCCCCGAACGCCGCACCGCCGCGTCGAGGGCCTCGGCGGGCACGGCCGCGCCGAACATCCTGGTCGGCAGGCCGCGTTCGGCCAGTCCCGCGGCGAGCGCCTCCAGGGCAGCGTGTGCTGTTCCCCGGGGACGCACGCCAGCACGACCGGAGGGGCAGGGGAGGCCGTCGCCGGGCCGGTCACGGCGGCCCGCCGCAGCGCGGTGGAGATGTGCCAGGAGAGCAGGTGCTCCACCTCGACGTAACGGTCGTCCGACGACTCCCACTTCCGGCCCACGGCGTGCAGTGTCGGCGCCATGATCTCCTCCCAGGAGGTGACGAGGCCGTACTCCGCCAGCGCCGCCCGGAGCAGCTCTTCCATGGCGGGCGCGTCGAGCCGCACGGCGGCACGGGCCAGCCCCCGGCACTCCTGCCGGACGTCTCCCAGAGGCAGGCCGCTGCCGCCACCGGCCGGGGGAGGGCGACGCAGGTTCCGACACGGCTTCCGACGCAGGTCCCGATACGGCTTCCGACGTCGGTTCCGACACGGCTTCCTCGGCGGGTGCGACCGGCGTGGCGGCGGCGGCCCGCGCCGGAGCGGCGACCCTCACGGCGGGCGCGTCCGGCGAGGTCGGCGAGGCCGGCGAGAGCGCTCCGTCGTGCGGCCCGCGCCGCCTCGGCGGGCGGGACGCCGGACGCCGTGAGGCGGCACATCTCCTCCAGCATCGCCACGTCCGCGGGGCTCCACCGCCGGTGGCGTCCGTCCCCGCGGTCGGCCGGGCCGATCCCGTACCGCCGGTCCCAGGACCGCACGGTGGTCGGGGAGACGCCGAGACGCCGGGCCAGGGCGCCCGTGGTGATGTCGTGATCGGTGTCGTACACGGTCACCACCGTAGGGTGCGGAAACGATGCGAGCAGGTGCGTTCGAAGCCGGGGCACATGGTCAGGAGCGCCACGCCACGGCCGCCTGCGGAAGGCGGTCGGCCACGCCGTCGGCCATCCGCTCGAATTCCCCGCGCAGGAACGGCGCTGCCAGCCGTGCGAAGCCCTTGAAGGCGAGCGACGCACGGTACGTCAGCCGCGTCGACGTCCCCTCCTCGGCGAACCGCAGGTCGTCCAGCGCCGTCACGGTCTTGTTCTCGCCGCGGAACACCAGGCGGAAGGGCTCCCGGACGACGAGTTCGTACCGCAGCTCGGTCGTACGGCCCCGGAAGCGGGACGTGTTCCGCCACCGGGCGCCCTGCCGCACGGGCCCCTCGTCGAGCCGCACGCAGCGTACGGTGCCGGGGTCCCACTCCTCCGCACGGCCGAAGTCCTCCAGATAGGCCACGACCTCCGCCAGGGGCCGTCGCACCACGAGCACCCGCTCCACACTGATCACCGCACGGCCTCCTCCACGTCGTACCGGTCCGCGCGCCGGATCCGGTCATCCGGGTTCCGGTCGGGCGGCCGGACCGGATGCACCCGACGCGAAGGCCGTGCCCGCCCTGGTGAACCGACGACGGGCCGGGTGCATCCGGTCCGGCCGCCCGGCGTCGTCGCGGGGAGCTGCCGCAGGCGGCGCGGCCGCCGCCCTGCTCACCAGCCCCACGTGCCGGGACCGCCCTTGAAGGGACCCTCGATCTCGCGGGTGATCCACCCGCCGTAGAAGTCGCCCTCCTGGGCGACCACCTGCTCCCCGTCGACCGTGCAGCCCACCGCGGACGGATAGAAGGCCAGGTGGCCGCGGAGGGCCTCGTACGGGTCGAGGGGCCGCTCGTAGCTCCACGCGGCGCGGGGCACGACGAAGTCGCCGACGACGACGTCCCAGTAGGACGCGGCGCCCTTCCACTCGCAGTGGGTGCGGCCGGGCCGGGGGCGCAGGAACTCCCCGCGCACGTCGCGGCGGGGCAGGTAGAACGTCGGCGGGTGGCTGGTCTCCAGGACCCGCAGGCTCGCGTGCGTGTCCGCGACGACCCGGCCGTCCACCGTCACCGTCACGCGACGGTCGTCACCGACCAACAGGGGCGGTCGCGGGTAGTCCCACACGCACTCCGTCGGCCGGGCACCGGGCCCTGTGAGCCCCCGGCGGCCGCCCACCACGTCGTCCATGTCGTCTATGTCGTCCACGTTCTCCACGTCGTCCATGGGGCCCTCCTCGCCTTTCGTCGTGGCTCCGCTGACGGTTCTTCTCCCGCGCACCGGTCCGCGGATGCGACGGGGCCGCCCGACGGGGGGCGGACGGGTGAACGGCTCGCTGTCAGACGGTGACACGCATCCGGGCGCTCTCGTCACGAAGAAAAGGCATCGAAGTACCACAAAAAATCCTTCGGTACATGTCCGTTCGCGCGGAGCCCGATCCGTACGGTGGCGGCCCCGGGCGACGGACGGAACCACGGACAGGCAGGGAAAAACTGTGCGGCTCAAAGACGAACTTCCTGTGGACCACCACCTCGCCACCGTGTACCGCTGGGGCGCCGCCCTCTGCGGTTGCGTCCTGCTCGTGTTCGGCTGCCTCGGCTTCGCCGACGCGCTCAGCCCCTTCGACACCTCCGGTGAGCGGATCGCCGGGATGACCACCAACACCGCACTGAGCTGGATCTCGGTGCTGACGGGACTCGCCCTCCTGGCCGCTGCGGTCGCGGGCGGGAACATCGCCTCCACCGTGAACATGCTCGTGGGCGGCTCGTTCCTGCTCAGCGGCTTCTACCACCTGTTCGTGCTCGACCGGCCCGCCAACTTCCTCGACTTCGGCATGACCAACGTGATGTTCAGCTTCCTCATGGGGCTGTTGATCCTCACGTTCGGCATGTACGGGCGGGTGTCCAGCAAGCTGCCGCACGACAACCCCTACTGGCGCAGGCGCCACCCGCGCGAGGCCGCCGCGGAGTCGCTCGCCCACCGCCGCCTCGCCGCCGCGTCCTCCCGCCCGGGGCCGCGCGCACCACGGCCCCGATGCTTCCCGAAGGGCCCCGAGGTGAACGCGGTCCTGGTCGTGGGAGCGACGGGGACGGTCGGCGGCCTCGCCGCGCGGGCGTTCCACCGTCAGGGCGCGTCGGTGGCCCTGGCCGGCAGGAACGCGGAGCGGCTCGCCGACCGGTCGCGGCTGCCGGGCGACTGCCCCGCCGTGTCTTCGACGCCTACGACCTCGAAGGCTGCGCGGCCCTCGCACCGTGGGCGGCCCGTTCCCTCGGACGCCTGGACCGCGTCGTCGTCGCCGTCGGAGTCGCGGGCTTCGGGCGCGCCGAGAACGTCGACGAGGCCGCCGCCGAGCACCTCATGACCGTCAACGCCCTGGCGCCCATGGCAGTGGTCAGGGGCGCCCTGCCCCTGCTGGAGGCCGGAAGCGCGATCGCTGTCGTCACCGGCTCGGTCGTCGACGCGCCCCCACAGAACATGGCCGACTACGCGGCCGCCAAGACGGCCCTCGCCACCTGGCTGAGCGTGGTCGCCAGGGAACAGCGGGCCCAGGGCGTCCGCATCGTCGACGTGCGCCTGCCCCACCTGGAGGGCGGGTTCGCCGCCCGCGCGGTGACGGGGAGCCGCCGAGGCTCCCGCCCGGCGCCGACCCGGCGACGGCGGTCGAACGGCATCTGCTCGCGCCCCTGACCGGCGCTCCGGGGCGCCCCTACTGAACGTCCCCGGGGCTTCTGGGCGCTCTCCAGGTGGAGGGGCTGTCGGTGCCGGCGGGGCACCAGCCGACCGGGCACCAGCCGACGGGGCAGGGGTCGTGCGGGGCGCCCCGCGTGACTGGTAGACGAGCTGCCAGGTTCCCCCGACACTGTCGGCAGCCGCCGACGTACGAGGCGTACGCGCTGGTGGCGAGGACAGCTGTATGACGGCTCCTGTCGGTGATCATCTCGCGGAGGACGTCGGTGAGGTAGGGCGCCCAGTTCCTGTTTCCCCAGTAGGGGAAGGAGCACCGCAGTCCGACGAGTTCGTCCGAGGCCCGTCCGTCCCTCCGCCGCCCGCCCGTCAGTCCGCCCGGGGAGCGTCAGACGGAACGCGGCGCCGCCGTCCCCGCCCGCCCCGGCCGTGAGCGTGCCGCCGTGCCGCTCGGCCAGGTCGCGGGCGATGGACAGGCCCAGGCCCGCGCCGCCCTCGTCGCGGCCCCGGGCCTCGTCGAGCCGTACGAAGCGCTCGAAGATCCGCTCCCGGTCCCCGGGCGCGACGCCGTGGCCGTCGTCGGTCACGGTGAGCACCGCGTCCGGGCCCTCCGCGCGCAGCTCCACGGTGATCCGGGAGGCCGCGTGCCGGCGGGCGTTGTCGAGGAGGTTGTCCAGGACGCGGGCCAGCCGCCCCCGGTGCCCGCGCACCTCCACCGGCCCGTCCGGCACCCGGACGACCAGATCGACCGGGCCCTCCGCCCCCTTCACCGCTTCCGGCCCCTCCGCCCCTTCCAGCCCCTCCGCCCCTTCCAGCCGCTCCGCCCGTTCCGGCCCCTCCACCGCTTCCAGCCGCCCCGCCCCTTCCCGCCGCCCCGTCCCTTCCGGCTGCTCCGCCTCCTCCGTCGCCTCCCGCACCAGTCCCGTCAGGTCCACCCGGGCCCGCACCGCCGGTTCGCCCGCGTCGAGGCGGGCCAGGAGGAGCAGGTCGGCGGCCAGGCGCTGGAGGCGTACGACGTCGTGGAGGAGGTCCGGCAGGTCGAGGAGTTCCGGGTGCTGCTGGGCCACCTCGATCTGGGTGCGCAGCGAGGCGATCGGACTGCGCAGCTCGTGGGAGGCGTCGGCGACGAAGCGGTGCCGCCGCTCCACGGACCGCTGGAGCGCGGCCAGCGTCTCGTTTGTGGTGCGGGCCAGCCGCGCCACCTCGTCCCGCGCGTCAGGCTCGGGCACCCGCCGGTCCAGATCGCCGCTGCCGGTGATCTCGGCCATCTCGGCGCGGATGTCCTCCACTGGTCGCAGCGCCCGTCCCGTGCCCAGCCAGGTCACCCCGGCCACGACGGCCAGCAGGAACGGCAGGCCGATCAGCATGGCCCGGACGACCTCGTTCAGGGTGGCCCGCTCCTCGTCCAGGGACGAGCCGGCGTAGACGGTGTAGGCCCGGCCCTTGTAGGTCGTGCCCGCGACCGCCGCGAAGCGGAAGGTGCGGGTCTCGCCGCCGTCGCGCAGCGTCACCGTCCGCAGCCCGGTCCCGGTGCCGGCCTTCCCCGGTCCGGCACGTCGCCCCGGTCCGGAACGTCGCCCCGGTTGCCGGCCGGCTTCGCGGGGCGTACTGCTCCGGGCGCGGGCCCGGTGGCGACGACCGCCCGGTGCGCGGGCACCCCGGCCCCGCCGCCACCACCTGGCCCGCGCCGTCCACGACCTGGACCGGGTGCTCGGCGTCGCCGCGCAGGTCCAGCGCCTTGAAGTCCCCGCCCAGGGCCGCCTGGGAGCCCGCCACGGTCCGGGCGGCGACCTCGGCCCGCAGCCCGGCCCGGTCCGCGAGGTCGTGCCGCAGCACGGTGGCGACGACGATCCCAGCCGCGATCAGGGCGAGAGACACCACGACCGTGGCGGCCAGCGCCGTGCGGGCCCGGACCGAGGCGAAGGTCCTACGCCGGGTCACGGCGCCCCCCGGCGGCCTCCAGCCGGTACCCGGCGCCGCGCACGGTGGTGATGGACCGCCGCGCGAACGGGGCGTCGATCTTGCGGCGCAGGGCGCTGACGTACACCTCGACGATGTTCGGATCGCCGTCGAAGGCCATGTCCCAGACGTGGTCGAGGATCTCGCCCTTGGACACCACCCGGCCCGCGTGCACCGCCAGGTGCTCCAGCACCGCGAACTCCTTCGTGGTCAGCTCCACCGCCGTGCCGTCCCGCTCCACCCGCCGGGCCGCCCGGTCCAGGACCAGGTCTCCCACCCGCAGCGACGGCGGCCCGCCGCCGGTGCGGCGGCGCAGCAGGGCCCGGACGCGGGCCTGGAGGACGACGTACGAGAACGGCTTGGTCAGGTAGTCGTCCGCGCCGGTGTCCAGTCCCTCCGCCTCGTCGTACACGCCGTCCTTCGCGGTCAGCATGAGGATCGGCACGTCCCGTCCGGCGGCCCGCAGCCGGGCGCAGACCCGGTAGCCGTTCAGGCCGGGCAGCATGATGTCCAGGACGACCAGGTCGTACGCCCCCTCCAGCGCCAGCCGCAGCCCGGTCGGGCCGTCGTGCGCCAGGTCCACCGCGTACCCGTCGGCCTCCAGGCCCCGCCCCAGGGCGGCGGCCAGACGCTTCTCGTCCTCCACGATCAGCAGGCGCATACCTCCAGAATCCCAGACGGAAAGGGTCAGAGCCGGTCATCCTGAAGGGATCTTCAGGGTGGTTCAGGTGGGCTTCAGGCCGTCCGGCCATGGTGGAGGAAACGCCGCGAACCCGAACGGAACGGAAGGCGCTCCCATGAAGCCGACCAGGCAGAACCCGATCAGGCGGCAGAAGGCCGCCGGCCACCGCCGCACCGCCACCGCCGCCCTCGCCACCGTCCTGGCCCTCGGCGGCGCCGGAGCCGCGACCGCCGCCGGCACGGCCGCCGCCGCCGCCGACAGCGGCAGCGGCAGCGGCACGCACGCGACCATGCAGGCGAACCCCAAAGTCGACATCAAGACGGCCGCCACCACCGCCGTGAAGACCGTGCCCGGCACCGTGACCTCCGCCGACCTGGAGGGCGGCAGCGGCAAGCAGAGCTGGAAGGTCGACGTCATCGACGCCAAGGGCACCGAGCACCAGATCGCCGTCGACGCCACCAGCGGCAAGGTCACCGGCAACAAGGTCGACCAGGACAACGACGCCGACAACAAGGACGAGGCCGCCCTCGCCAAGTCCGCCAAGACCACCCTGCCGAAGGCCGTGGACGCCGCCCGTGCGAAGACCTCGGGCACCGCCACCTCCGCCGAACTGGAGAAGGAGCACGGCAAGGCCGTCTGGGGCGTCGACGTCTCCGACTCCCACGGCACGGAGCACGAGGTCACCGTCGACGACGCCACCGGCAAGGCCACCGCGTCCACCGTCGACACGCACCACGACGAGTACGGCAAGAGCGACGACCACACCGCCTCGGACCCCAATGGCACCTGATCCGGAACCTGCTCCGGGCCCTCGTCCACCCCTGACTCCGGGCCTCCACCCCTGACTCCGGGCCTCCACCCCTGACTCCGGGCCTCCGCCCTGACTCCGGGCCTCCGCCCTGACTCCGGGCCTCCGCCCTGACTCCGGGCCTCCGCCCTGACTCCGGGCCTCCGCCCCTGACCCCGAGCCCTCGTTCGCCCCTGGCCCCGGGCCTCCCCCTGACCCCGGGCCAGGGTCAGGGGCGGCCCCGGGCCCGGATCAGGGACGGCGCCGGTCCCGGGCCCGGATCAGGGCCGAGACCGGGCCTGGATCAGGGCCGAGGTCGTGGCCTGTCGAGGGCGTACACGCGGACCGCGCGGTTCGGGCCGGGGGACACCGTCTCCCGGTGCAGGACCATGCCCAGCTTCTCCGTGATCCGCTCGGAGGCGCGGTTCCCGGTCTGGACGACGCTCACCACCCGGTCGAGACCGGCCTCCCCGAAGCCGTACGCGAGCGCCGCCCGCGCCGCCTCCGTGGCGAGGCCCCGCCCCCAGTGCGCGCGGTCCAGCCGCCAGCCGATCTCGACGGCCGGCAGGATCTCCGGGAGGAAGAGGGGAACGGCCAGTCCGGCGAAGCCGAGCATCCGGCCGGTGGCCCTCTCCTCCAGCGCGAACAGACCGAACCCCCGCTCCTCCCATGACCTTTCGGCCGCCTCGATGCCCGCCCGGGTCGTCTCCTCGTCCCGCGTCGTGCCGTCCCCGATCCACCGCATCACCTCCGGGTCGGCGTTCACCCCGGCCATCGGCGCCAGGTCCTCCTCCCGCCACCGCCGCAGCACCAGCCGCTCCGTCTCCAGCCTCATCGAGCTCCTTCCCTCTCCGCCGGGCGCGCGGCCCGCATCCCGCCAACGGCCGGCCGGAGCCAAGACGACGCGAGGGGACACGAGCATCCTCACCGTGCCGGCCGTCGACCCCACCACGCCGGCCGTCGAACCCTCCGCCCTCGCCGAACTCCGCACCACCGACGGCACCGGCCGCCACCCCGTCCCGTACCCGACCGGGGACGGCGGGGAACCCTGCCTGCTGCCTGCTCCCGGCCCGCCCGGGGAGCGCCCAGCCCTCCTCCCGTACGCGCCGCTGCGGCGGTGTGCGGCGGTGCGGCGGCCACCGGGGCGGAACCGGGGCGTACGACGAGGTCGGGCCGTTCTTCGTGCGCGCCGACCCGGCGGTCGCCCCGGCGCACGTCCGGGCGGTCGAGTACGACTGCTTCCCCTTCGAGGCGCGGCGGCCTCCGCCCGCCTGAACCTGCCGGGGCCCGGCAGAGAAGAAACGTTCTTCTCTGCCTATGTCCGGTTTTGGTTTCCCGTGACTTTCGGGAGAGGGTGGGCGGACCGGACGACGAGGGGCGGGGACATGAGCACGGACACGAAGCGACGGCCGTCGTTCTGGATGCGGCTCGTGGGGCTCCCCCTGCTCGCCCTCTCCCTCTTCATGGCCGTCGGCTCCGCCCTCGCCCTAACCGACTGGCTCCCCTCCGAGCTGGAGCGGTACCGCTCCTACACGGCCGCCGCGCCGTGCCCCGCCGACACCGCGCCCCGGCGCGCGGACGACTGCCTGCGGCCGGTGCCGTACACGGTCGAACGGGCCGGGCGCGAGTCCGCCGGGAAGAGCCAGACCTACCGGGCGGTCCTCAGGGACGGCCCTTCGGCAACGGCGAGGTGGACCTCGGCAACCCGGGACGCTGGCCGGATGGCTCAGCCCGGGCGACCGGGTGACCGCCACCGTGTGGCGCGGCGAGGTCATGGCCGTCGCCGCGCACGACCGGCGCCAGACCACCGAGAACGAGCCGCGCGACGAGCCGCAGATGCCCGCCGCGTTGGGCGCGGCCGCCGCACTGCTCGCCCTCCTGTCCCTCGTCTACGGCGGCGTGCTCCTGACCGGCCTCGGATACGGCCGGATCACCTGGAAGCGCCACGTCTGGCCGCTGACCGGGGGCCTCTTCGTCGGCTCCCTGGTCGTCGGCTTCGTGACCGTCTGGCTCAGCGTCCCCTGGCAGCTCGTGCCCCCGGTGATCGTGCTCGGCACGGCCGGCGCCCTGCGACTGTTCCTCCGACGCGACGAGCCCGCCGCGCCCCGCTCCCACCGCGCCCCGGCGCCCCGCGCCCGGCGCGCTAAGGCCTGTCCGGCCATCCCCTTCGGATCAGCGAGCGTCCGCCGAGCCGTCAGCCCGGAGGCACGCCGGCACCTGGCGGGTATCGCAGGGCAGAACTACGAACAGCGGGCCAGAAGGTGGGCGTCGAGGAAGCCCCGTTCGGAGCCCGGATCGTGAAGCAGCCGGGCGAAGGGAACGAGCCCGGCATCGGTCAGCAGTTCGGCGAGACGATCCGGCGGCCAGCTGTAGGCAGGCGCCACCTTGTGGTCGAACCGGACCGGTTCCTGCCCATCGGTCCCGAAGAAGGAGACCAGAAGCAGGCCCCCCGGCGCCAGGACGCGCACCTGCTCGGCGAGCAGCTCCGGCAGTTCCCCCGGAGGGGTGTGGATCATCGAGTAGTGGGCCAGTACACCACCGAGCGCGCCGTCCTCGATCGGCAGTGATTCCATCCGTGCTTCCTGGAAGCGCAGCCCCGGATGGGCCCGCTGAGCATGGTCGACCATGCCGGGAGAGAGATCGAGCCCGAATGCGTCCAGGCCCAGCTCGCGCAGCATGGCTGTCAGATGACCGGGCCCGCACCCGACGTCCGCCGCCCGCGAGTTGCCCGTCGCGCGCACCAGTTCGGCGAAGGTGCTGACCATGGACCGCGCGAACGGCCGTGTCTCCAACCGGTCTGCGAACAGCGATGCGTACAGCTCGACGACCCCGTCGTAGGCCGCCCTGGTCTCGTCCTGATGATTCGCCACGGGCAGGACTCTATAGCCGGTCCGACAATCGATCCTGTGGCAGGTCGAGGTGTGCTCACTGATACGGCATGGGGGCGAACAGACCCCCTGTCGCCCCAGGTGGACGGACGCGGCCGTCCTTCGCGTGATCACCGGCAGGTGGTCAACGGCGCCCCGTGGCAGCTGCGGACGGGGTCTCCTCGGCGCGACCTACCCGAGCGGTACGGGCCGTGACAGACCGTCTACGAGCACTTCGCCCGCTGGAACGGCCGATGCTACGGCTGCTCGCTCGCCGCCGGCAGGTTGTGCCATGCATGTCCGCAGGCGCCTTTGCAGTACCTCTCGCGGCGGCGAGTGTCCGCAACGGCGAACACGGAAACGAGGACGCGGAACGCCTTGACGTGTTCGGCGGAAGGCAGGCTCGCGAATCCATAGCGGGGCGGGTCCATGCAGATCATGACCGAGGGGTTAGCCGTGGGCTTCACACCGGACCGCTCCACCCCCGCGCGGCCGTCCGCAGCTGTGATGTGCGCCTGCATCGCATAGCCGGCGACTTCCCTCAGAACCATCTGCTGACATGTCGGGGCGAGGCCGGAGAACCAGCTCACACCAGCGTCCAACGCGCGGAGCCCCTGGGCGACCTCGTTGACGACCCGCTCGGTCTCGCGCCGGAGAGCGCGGCCGTCGTCGCTGCTCGGTTCAGTCATCGCCGGATGATTTCACGACGCTGTTTCCGGGCGACGGCCGGCACCAGCACACGACACGACACGGGCGACCCCGGCCACCGCTCGCACGGCCCCACTCGATCCCGAGCGCCCATAGGAACCGGAACCAACGCAGCAGACCCATGCCGTACGAACGTGGCGTCAACGGCGTGCTGATGAGCCCGGATCATGGTGGAGTCGACCGCGACGACCCAGTCGAGATCGCCTTCGCTGTCGGCCTGGGCGAGCAGGGCGGTGAAAACCTTCTCCCAGGTCCCGTCGGCAACCCGCTTCCGCAGACGGCTGTGGGCACCCTTCCACGAGCCGGAGTGCTCGGCCAGGTCCACCCACGGACTGCCGGTGCGGTACTTGAGCGCGATCGCGTCGATACACATCAACCACCGCTCAGATGATCCGAAGGCTCCTGTTCGACTGCCTTGGCGCCGCTGATGCTCTTGAAGCCGTCGCACACGCCTGGCGTACGGCCCGGCCTGCGATCTTTGGGCACGTTCAATCGAAAGCACCGGAGGATCTGCCGCACGCTCGTACAGCTCGACCTCGAAGGAGACCGCGCCCGACACCCCTCCGGTTCGGTCGTGTCCATCATGAACGGCTTGATACGGCCTTGATAAGCGCCGGCCGAATCCATTGACCGACCCGCTCCGCAGGCCCTACAACACTCCTCACATAGGTGAAAGTGCACATAGGGAGAGAGCGGCCGATGGTGAAGTTCGAGTACGTGCTGCTCGCGTTGCTCGCCGGGCGGCCCCGGAGCGGTTTCGACCTGGGGCGATGGGTGGAGAGCGAGGGGCAGTTCCTGCGGTCGCGGGCGCATCACAGCCAGATCTACCGGTTGCTGGGGCGGATGGCGGACGACGGTTGGGTGGCGTTCGAGGTGGATCCTCGGGAGGGGCGGCCGGACGCGAAGGTCTATCGGCTCACATCGCGTGGCAGAGAGGTCCTCTGGGAGTGGGTGCGTTCGCCGTACGAGCCGACCAGCCGGTTTCAGGACCCGGACTTCGTCGCCAGGTTCGCCTTCACCGCCCCGCTCGACCGACGGGCCGCGATCCGCCTGATCGACACCGAACTGGCCTACCGGCGCGCCCAGATCGCCCGGAACCGGGACCGTGACCGCACCCTGCTGTTCGAGGATCCGCCGCCCCAGCTGGACCGGGGTCTGGCCCAGGAGGTGTTCGACGAGCTGCACGCGTACGGGGCGTCGGCGGTCGACACCTGGGTGGCCTGGCTGGAGGGCATGCGGCACCGCCTGGAACACCACCGAATGCCGGACACCGAGAGAGGGGACTCCTCCGCATGAAGGCCATCATGGTCATGTTCGACAGTCTCAACAGGCGCATGCTGCCGCCGTACGGCTCCGACTGGACGCACGCGCCGAACTTCGCACGGCTCGCCGAACGGGCGGTCACCTTCGACAACGCGTACGCGGGCTCGCTGCCCTGCATGCCGGCCCGTCGCGAACTGCACACCGGCCGCCACAACTTCCTGCACCGCAGCTGGGGCCCCCTCGAACCGTTCGACGACTCGATGCCGGAGCTGCTCACACAGAACGGCGTCTACACCCACCTCGCGAGCGACCACCCGCACTACTGGGAGGACGGCGGTGCCACCTACCACGGCCGCTACAACACCTGGGAGTTCTTCCGCGGGCAGGAGGGCGACGCGTGGAAGGGCCACGTCGCGGACCCCGAGATACCCGAGGGGCTGAAGCGGATGCGCACCCCCGCGTACCGGCAGGACTGGATCAACCGCTCCTACATGGCGACGGAGGACCGCCACCCGCAGACGCTCACCTTCGACGCCGGCCTGGAGTTCATCCGCACCAACAAGGACGCGGACCGGTGGTTCGTGCAGATCGAGACCTTCGACCCGCACGAACCGTTCTTCTCCCACCAGCGGTACAAGGACCTCTACCCGCACGAGTACGACGGGCCGCACTTCGACTGGCCCGACTACAAGCGGGTGACCGAGACCGACGACCAGGTCGCCCACGCCCGCTACGAGTACGCGGCGCTGCTGTCCATGTGCGACCGCTCGCTCGGTCGCGTCCTGGACACCATGGACGAGCTGGAACTCTGGGACGACACCCTCCTCGTCGTCAACACCGATCACGGCTTCCTGCTCGGCGAGAAGGGCTGGTGGGCGAAGTGGGTGCAGCCCTGGTACAACGAGCTGGTCCACCTGCCGCTGTTCGCGTGGGATCCGCGCCGCCCGGAGGCGGCCGGTGAGCGGCGCGAGGCGCTCGTGCAGACGATCGACCTCGCGCCGACGATCCTGGAGTACTTCGGCGTGGAGCGCCCGGCCGACATGCAGGGCGTGCCCCTGCCGGTCGCCGAGGACACGCCCGTGCGCGAGGCGGGACTGTTCGGGGCGCACGGCGGGCACGTCAACGTCACCGACGGGCGGTACGTGTACATGAGGGCACCCGTCTCCCCGGACAACGCGCCGCTGTTCGAGCACACGCTGATGCCCACCCACATGCGCGGCCGCTTCAGCCCGGCCGAACTCGTCGACGCGGAACTGGCCGAGCCCTTCGGCTTCACCAAGGGAGTGCCGACCCTCCGCACCCCCGGACGCAGCCTCCTCAACCCCGCCCTCCACGGCACGCTCCTCTTCGACCTGGAGAGCGATCCGGAACAGCTGGCCCCGCTCGTCGACGACGAGGCCGAGCTGCGGATGGCGGGCCTGCTGGTGGAGCGGTTGCGGGCGAACGAGGCACCCCCGAGCCAGTACGAGCGGCTCGGGCTGCCCGCCGACGGGCCGGTGACGGAGAAGCACCTGCTGGTGCGCGCCCAGCGGGAACGGGCCGAGCTGGCCAGGGAACCGCTGCCGCGCCTCGACGAGTTCCCCGAGGGGCGGGTGTCGGTGCGGACACCGATGCGGACGCTGATGTCCGACCCGGTCACCTCCGTCGTACTGCGGCGGCATCTGCCCGGTCTCTTCGACTCCGAGCTCCTCCAGCTCCTGGGGCCCATGCCGCTGATCGACGTCGCGGCGGTGGCGGCCGGGGCCATGCCCCGTGACGCGCTTCTGGCGGTCGCCGAGGAACTCGCCGCGCTCTGACGAACCTCCGGAATGGCCGGTGACGGGGTTGCCGCCCCGTCACCGGCCGACACATCCCTTTCCCCCGGTATCTCCCGCAAAAGAGACCACACGCACAGAGGAAGCGAGGCGTCGTGCCCGAGCTTATCCACGATCCCGACACACGGAGACAGGCCCCGGCCACCCACGTTCCCGGCCGATGGAGGCAGCTGTCGCTCCTGGGCGGCGCCATGCTCGTCGACAACACCGAGGCCGGCATGATCGGCGGCCTCTTCCCGGTGATCCGGCAGGCCCTCGGGCTCTCGCTCGGCGCCCTGGGCGTCCTGACCGCCGCCGGCAAGCTGATCGGCGTGGTCACCACACCGCTGTGGGTGTGGGCCGCCCACCGCTGGTCCCGCAAGACGGTACTCGTCGTCTGCGCGGGCATGTGGGGCATCTGGGGCGTGGCCGCGGGCTTCGCCCAGAACTTCACCCAGCTCCTGGTCCTCTCCACCCTGCTCGCCGCGGGATACGCCGGAGCCCACCCGATCATCACCACCTTCGTCGGCGATCTCTTCGACAGCGCGTCCCGGGGCCGGGCCATAGGGATGCTGTTCGGGGCGACCGCGCTCGCCTCCTCGGTCTTCGCCACGCTCAAGGGCCAGCTGGCGGGCGTCGAGGACGGCTGGCGCTGGGGCCTGTGGGCGATCGGCGCGTTCAGCGTCCTCTTCGGCCTCGTGCTCCTGCGGTACCTGCGCGACCCCGGCCAGGGCGCTGCCGAGCCGCAGCTCGCCGGCCTCGACCGCACCGCCCGGGAGGCCTCCGGCACGGTGAACCGACGCCAGGTCGCCTCGCTCCTGAAGATCCCCACGCTGGTGGTCCTGCTCGTCTCCCGGCTGCTCTCCGGTCACCTGCTCGTCTTCTCCTTCGCCGTGGTCTTCCTCGTCGAGGTCTACGGCTTCACCACCCAGACCGCGTCGGTCGTCCTCATCCCCCTCGGCATCGGCTACTTCGCCGGAACCGTCCTCGGCGGTCTCGCCGCCGACCGGGCCGCCCGCCTCAGCCCGCGCCACGGCCTGCCCGCCGTGCTCCAGGCCGCCCAGATCCTCTTCGCCGCGCTCGCCTTCCTCGGCACCCAGTTCCACTACGACGGCATCGGCCCGTACGCGCTGTTCTTCGGGCTCATGGGCGTGTTCCAGGGCGTCAACCCGGGCATCAACCGGCCGATGATCATGGCTGTGGTCCCGCCCGAGCTGCGGCCCGCGGCCTTCACCCTCTACGTCTCCGTGTTCGAAGCGATCGCCTGGGCCCTGTTCGGACTCGGCGCCGGTTTCCTCGGCGACGCGATCGGGCTGCGCCCCGTCTTCCTGTGGGTCCTGGTCGTCCTCATGCTGGTCAACGGGGTGTTCCTGACGTCGCTGCACCACACGTACGCCCGCGACACCACCCGCATGCAGCACGAGCTCGACCAGCGACGCGAACAGGCTCTGTCGTGAAGCCGGGCTCCCCGGCACGCGAGGGGACGACGAGGGAACGCGACACACCGCCGGGGCGCCCGCCGCCTGCTGCGCGCCGCCCGGTCGACCCGGCCCCGGACCAGCGGGCCGGAGAACGCTCCGTCCGCCGCCTCCCCGTCTCTGCTCTCCCCGTCTCTGCTCTCTCCGCGTCCGCTCTCCCCGCCTCTGCTCTCCTCGCCACGGCTCCGCCACGACACCCCGGCCGACGGCATGGCGCTGCTGCCCGGCGGCACGTTCCTCATGGGCACGGACGACGCGGAAGGCTTTCCCGGCGACGGTGAGGGGCCGGTCAGGACGGTTCGGCTGAGGCCGTTCCTGATCGATGTCTGCGCCGTCACCAACGACGCCTTCGCGCGGTTCGTCGCCGACACCGGGCACGTGACCGAGGCGGAACGCTTCGGCTGGTCCTACGTGTTCGCCGGATTCCTGCCCGCGACCCTGCGCCGGGGCGCCGCCCGCCCACCGCGTACGCCGTGGTGGTGCGGGGTGGCCGGTGCCGCCTGGAACCGGCCCGAAGGCCCCGGCAGCACCCTGGCAGGGCGCGGAGACCACCCCGTCGTCCACGTGTCGTGGAACGACGCCGCCGCCTACGCGGCCTGGGCCGGCAAGCGCCTGCCCACCGAGGCCGAGTGGGAGTACGCGGCCCGCGGCGGCCTGGAGCAGAAGCGCTACCCCTGGGGCGACGAGCTGGACCAGGACGGCACGTACCGCTGCAACATCTGGCGCGGCACCTTCCCGTCGAAGAACACCGCCGCCGACGGCTTCCGCGGCACCGCCCCGGTCGACGCCTTCGCACCCAACGGCCACGGCCTGTACAACACCTCGGGCAACGTGTGGGAGTGGTGCGCCGACTGGTGGACCACCGACCATCTTCAAGGGCCCTTGCTCGACCCGGTGGGCCCCGCCACCGGAACCGCGAAGGTCATCCGCGGCGGCTCCCACCTGTGCCACCGCTCGTACTGCAACCGCTACCGCGTCGCCGCCCGCACCGCGAACACCCCCGACAGCACCAGCGGCCACGCCGGATTCCGCTGCGCCCGCAGCATCTGAACACCCCTTCCCCCGCACGCACCCACCCGGAGACCCTCATGCGCAAGAGCCGCCCCTTCGGCATGCCCGGAACCCGCGTCCGTGCCCTCACCACCGTCCTCGCCGCGCTGACGACGACGCTTCTCGGCACCGCCACCACCGGCTCCGCCCTCGCCACCACCACGGGGGCGCACTACGTGGCCCTCGGTGACTCCTACTCCGCCGGAGGCGGATCCTCCACCACGTACCTCAACGCCTGCAACCAGAGCGTCAACTCCTACCCCTACCTCTACAACCGGCTCACCACCCCCGACACCTTCGACTTCCAGGCGTGCGGCGGCGCGAAGACCACCGACGTCCTCACCCACCAGCTGAGTCCGCTGGACGACACCACCACGCTGGTCAGCATGACGATCGGCGGCAACGACATCGGGCTCGACACGGTCATGTCGGCCTGCCTGTTCGGCACCAACAGCGCTTGCCTGGACGCCGTGGCCACCGCCGAAACCACCGCGCGCGCCGAGCTTCCCGGCAAGCTCGACACCCTCTACGACGCCATCCGCACCAGCGCCCCGCAGTCCCGCGTCGTGATCCTCGGCTACCCGAGGTTCTACGACCTCACCGTCCCCGCCTGCCCCGGCATCAGCACCACCAAGCGCACCGCGCTCAACGACGGAGCCGACACCCTCAACAGGGTGATCCGCGACGAGGTCGCTCAGCACAGCGGCTTCGTCTACCAGAACGTCACCGATCGCTTCGCAGACCACCAGCTCTGCGACGCCACCCCCTGGCTCCATGCCCTGAACTGGCCCCTCGGGCAGTCCTTCCACCCCAACGCGACCGGCCAGTCGGACGCCTACCTCCCCGCCCTGCAGACCGCTGCCCGACCCGAAACGGCCGTCGTCACCCACCGCACCACCTAGCCTGCGCCGAACGGTCCCGGCAGTTGCGGGGGGCCTGTCCCACCTAGGGCCTGTGTGCTGTTGTGATCAGTCGGCGGCCTTCAGGAGGTTGCCGATCCAGATCATCGCGGCGCGGAGGCGGAGGTCTGCGAGGTGACGAGATCGGCGAAGCTCACGAGGGCGTCTCCGGTGCCGCAGGGCCTCCTGGGAGGGCGAGCCCCCCTCCTGGTGCACCAGGGACCCCGGTGCGCCAGGCGGGCCCCCTGGCGCACCAGACGGGCCCGGCTACCGCCGTCAGATCAAGGTTCAGGCCAACCTCCAGGAGGCCGGCACATGGACGCCGCCGTCACCCAGATCCGCGCCGACGGCTTCGACGTCTTCGTGAGCAGCCCTGCCCGCTGTGACCACGGGTGTCAGTCGTCCCGCGTACGGTCTGCGCATGGCCACTCAGAAGCCCCTTGGGCAGTCGATACGTGACTTCGCGACCTGGCAGCCCGTGCTGAGGCTCTTGCGGGCCGCCAAGGCGGACGAGACCGGTGCCGAGCCCCTGCGCGTGGCGGGGCGCATCGGGCGAAGCGGTTGGAGTCTGGCCCTCCCGCACCCGGTGCCACCACGCGGTCGAGCCCTGCGGACCGAGGACGTACAGGACGAGCTCGACGCGGTGGAGCGGGTGCAGACCGCGATGACGGAGGCTGGTGTCGACGACGTCGCGTTCTCGGCGGAGATCGAACCGACCGGCACGACCGTGCTTCGTCTGCTCGGCCCCAGCCCGGCGGTGGAACCCGGGATCGGAACCCCGCATCCCGGTGCACTCGTCCTGATCGAAGACTCCCTTCCCGAGCCTTGGCGCCGCCTCCCCGATCCGACGCACGAAGCGAGGCCGGCCTCCTCAGCGGACCCGGAGTCGCTGGAGCGGACGCTGCGGGAGCGGCTCCCCGACGCCATCGGCGCGACGGAAGGCGAGATCGCCGCCGCCGAAGCGCGCCTGGGCGTCTGCCTGCCCGAGGAACTCAAGGCGCTCTACCGGGTCACCCGGGCGCGATGGGAGGACTGGGGCGACGGCTACGAGACCGCGGACGGTGTCTTCGAAGCGGTGCGCTGCGAACTCTCCTCCGTGGACGACCTGTACATCGCCGAAGCCTCGACCCGCCACTGCCTTTGGGAACACGCTGCCATGGAGGCGGTCGTCACGCGCCCCGACTCCGCGGTACAGGGCGTCGTCGGGTCGCCCGGGTGGATCGTGTTCGGCGAGAACGGCGGAGGAGACCGGCTGGCGGTCGACCTGACGCCCGGCCCCCGCGGACACACCGGGCAGATCATCCTGCTCAGCCACGAGGAGAGCGTCGGCGCCGAGTTGCTGGCCGACTCGCTCACCGACTGGGTCCTGGACCGGGAGACGCGCGAGCGCCGGCACCGCGAGGAGGAGCCACCGCTCGTGGCCCACGTCAACCACGCGAGCGTCAAGAGCATCCGGGAAGCCGCCCACCCCCGCCTGGAAGTCCTCTCGATCGGGGTGTGGGACGGCGCGCCGTTCAGCCTCTCCCCGGTCATCGGGCTGCCCCGCCTACGCACCCTCGCCGCGTACGCCGGTACGCTCGCCGACCCGCTGGAGATCGCCGAGCTCACCAGCCTGGAATTCCTGGAACTCGGCCCGCACGATTGGCGTGTTCTCCTGGATGCCGGCGCCGTCCCCCGGAGCTTGTCGGCTGCGTCCATCAAGGCGTACGGCGACCACGACCCCCTGCCCATCGTGGCCATCGCCAACGAAATTCTGGCTCTCTGGGACCGGCCCCAGATCATCCAGACTGTCCTGGAAGGAAACCTCGGCCCCCTCGCATAGGCCCGCGATGCCAGCCTTTTCGCTCCTCCGAGAACTCCTGACGGAATGACTCCTCGGCGTCGGCTGGATGTGATTCCCGATGGCTTCGACCCGCTGCCGAAGGTGACCTCATGTGAAGAGGGGATACAGGTCAGGCGACTCCTTGACCAAGCCCCTTCGATTCGGGAATGGCTACTGCGGGAGGGCGAGGGCCCGGGCGAGGGCAGCGGCGGCCTCTACCTCGTCGCGGGTCCCACGACGGTGCCAAGGGCCGCAGAGCGTCGGGGCTACGGGCCCAGGTCAGCCAATCCAGTCTCGGAATCGGGCGTGTGACGGTCCACACGCGCCGTCGGCCAAGGCATCCTCGTAAGCCTGCCTGGCTGCGTCTTCCATCCCTTCCGCCGAGGTGCCGGCGGACACGAGGCCTCCCGAGCCGATCGCACATCGCGGATAGACCGGCTGAACGGCGTACCACCCGAAGGCGACAACGGCAGCCAGCACGGTCAGGGTGATGAAGCGGCGTCTGGGTGTGTGGAAGAACGGATTGATCACCCAGGAATGGTACGGAGCGTGCCTGACCCGCTGGCCCGCACTCCACCCCGTCACACGCGGGGCAACCATCTCCGCACCTCAAAGGCAACGGCATTGGCCTTCGCCGGCCCTCAGACCCCCGCTCCGGTCGGCAGTGCCCCCCCTTGGCCCCCCAGAGGCACAGGACACCATCCGGGCAGGTGAGCGGTGCCTGAACCGACAGCAAGTCAGATGGCGTGGTCTGAACGCCTCAGAACTCGCTCTAGCCGCATACCACTTGCCAATTTTGGAGATCTTTTGGAACACGGCTGCACACCAATGTCGGTTTGCCTGAAGCGACCTTGAGCGGAAGCGGAATGTCCCTCGGCGCCTGGGTGCGCCTCGGGGCCCTCGGAACCCCTCGTGAGCTGGGTAAAGTTGCCGCAACTTCGGATGGACCGAGGAAGTCCAGGAAGGACATGTCGAACGACGTGTTCTCCACCCCCTGGGTTTCCCCGGCCAGTCCGAAGCAAAGGAGAACCGCATGACCGAGAAGTCGACCTCCTCCATTCACGAGCCGGAGGAGCAGCCGGAACCGGGCGAACCCGGGCCCGGGGAGGACGGGTCGGCCGAGAACGAGAACGATGGGCCGAAGCGGCTCGGGGGGACCTTCCTCAACAGCTTCATCGGGGCCGTGGGGCAGACCGTGGGCACAGCGCTCGCGGGTCCGGTCGTCACCGGCCTCGTCGGCGGGAGGACGAGGACTGCAGTCCCGCGGTCGGCGCATCACTCTCCCTCATCCGGGGGATGCCTCGTCGGACCAGGTCTCTGCTGTCCGGCCTGTCCGGCCGCAGATGTCCAGCTCGGGACGGGCTCGCGGAAGGAGCACGTGAGGGTGTTCGTCGGGGCGCACGGGGAGTGGAGTCGGATCGACGTCACCCAGGCCGACCTCGGGTGCGGTCAGGACAGGGCGAGCATCTACAAGACGAAGCCGCCTTCACCGCTCACCTGCTACGAGTACGACTGGCGCCTCCACCTGGTCCACAAGACCCACGGCGCGTACGAGCTGTGGTTCCTGCGGCACGCCGCCAGCGCCCCGCACCGACCGCTACGCCGCCGCCGGCGCCGAGGTGCGCTGGTTCACCGACCGTAAGACCGTCCCCTGGCCTGACGCGGTGCCCTCCGTCCAGATCGCTCGTCCCGAGGACGGCGGCCCTGTCCAGATCACGGCCGGGGCCGCGCGTTTCGAGCCGGAGTGGTGCCACGACCGTACCGACTGCGGCTGGAGCAGCCGGGGCGTCGAAGGGGCCCTGCCCTGCGGCGGCCACGGGAAGTGGTCGGCGGTCGAGCCGTTCCCGTCCGACCGGTTCGTCGCCGCGATCTGCGCGAACAACACCCGCCCGCACCGCCTGCGCGTGCCGAGCCGGGAGAAGGGCGAGACCTGGCGGTGGATCACCCGGCGGTACTTCGAGCCCGAAGAGGAACAGGTCCGGGCCAGTGCTTGGCGGAAGCGGGTGAGCGAGCACCTCGCCGCCGCCCGGCGGCGCCGGCGGGACGGCCGTCCGCATCGCCCGTCCGGCGGAACGCGAGCCGGTGGCCTGCGTCTGGAGGTCCAGGTACTGCCCGGCGACCATCTCGGTCCGCATCGCCCGCCACTGCGCGCCGAGACCGGAGGAGTGCGGAGTCGTCAGGAGCGCCTCCGTGAACGCGTCGTCCGCCCGGACGAGGGCCAGGTCACCCGCGAGGACGGCGCCGGAACCGCCGAAGCCCCGGGCGGCCGGTCGAGGCCGTCCGTGCCGTACCGGCGGTCCAGCGCGACGCGGACGGAAGGGCTTCCCCGCGGCGCCACGGGCGACGGTGGTCGGCGTCGACGCGTCGGCCGGCATGCTCGCGCGCGCCCGGGCCAAAGCGTGGCCGGAGCGCGTCTCGTTCGTCCACGCCCCGGTCGAGAGCATGGAGGAGGCCGGGGCCGGCGGAGCGTACGACGCCGTCCTCGCCGCCTGCCTCCTGCGCAACGTCGCCGATCCCGATGCCGTGCTGCGGCTCGTCCACCGGCTCCTCCGGCCCGGCGGTCGGCTCGCCGCGTACGAGTACGGCCCCGGCGGACGGCCCCCCGACCGGCTCGTCCGGAAGGCGGTCGTGAACGGTTTCGTCAGGCCGTGGGCTCGTCTGCACGGGTACGCGGAACTCTGCGGGCACCTCTACCGCAGCGTGCCGGCCTTCGACACGGCGGACGTCTTCACCGCCCGGCTTCGACGCGCAGGCCTCACCCGTGTGGGCTGCCTTCCGCGGCCGGGCCGGCAGACGGGCATCACGCACCCCTTCGTCGCACAACGCGCCTGATCTTCCGGGCTTCTCCAGGGGAAGGGAAGGGGGGACCAGGGCGGACGGCGCCGGGGAGGGGCGCACGGTCGGACCGTGTCGGATGGCGATCGGCGGAGGCCCGTGGTCGGCTGGCGCCGTGGGCATTCTTCTGCTGCCGCCTCGTCCCGAGGGACCCGATACGGCGGTCGGCATCGCGACCCCCCCTCCTCTTCCCCCGGATGTGTCCGGAGACGACTGGTGTCCGAAAGACCGCCCTCGCCCGCGTGCGCCCACTGCAAGGACCGGAGCGGCGACGGGCCGCCTCACGGCGACATCGTGCGGGAGAGCTTCGACGTCCTCTTCACCGACTGGCATCCCCGGGTCCTGGGGTGGGCCCGGTACCGCTGCGTCGACCTCCGCGACGCCGAGGACGTCGCCCAGCAGGTGTTCGTGGACGTCTGGCTGCACTCCCACCGGTACTGTCCCCGCCGCGGCGGCCTGGGGCCGTGGCTGTACGGCATCACCGTCCACAAGGCGGCCGACGCGTCGGGGGCTCTGCTCCGGCACCGCGAAGGAGTCCGCCGTCTGGCGCAGGGCCCGGCCCCGGAGCGACCCGACGCCTCCACGCATGTCGTCGAACGCCTCGGCATCGCCTCCCACCTGGCCGATCTCCCGGCCGACCGCCGCGCGATCCTCTTCCTCGCCTACTACCTGGGGCTCACCCAGCCGGAGATCGCGCGGCGCCTGGGCCTGCCGCTCGGCACGGTCAAGAGCCACAGCAGGAGGGCACTGCGAGCGCTCGCCCTCGCCGTCACCGAACGCGCGGGACCGACGGCGCGGCGGAACGTGCGCCACCGGTCCCGGACATCTCCCGGATGAGCCCGCGCGCCGTCCAGGCCGGCCCCGGCGCCCGACCCACCGGGACCACCGGTCGATACCCGGGAGCGGTTCGCCGAGCAGCCGCCGCAGGGCCTGCCCGGCCGAGTGCTCGTCCAGCAGGGAGGGGTCGACACACCGCGCGACACCCGCCCGCTCGGCGTCGTGGGCGATGGCGAACTGGTCGCTGGAGAAGGGCAGGACGAGGGCGGGCACGCCGGAGGACAGACACTCCGTGAAGGAGTTGTTCCCGCCGTGGTGCACCATCGCGTCCACCTTCCCCAGCAGCCACCGCTGCGGCACCGTGGCGGCCACGTGGACGCCGGGCCCCGCGAGCGTGGACAGCGACGCCGCCCGGTCGCCCGCCGCCACCACCGCGGCCGCCCCGGGGACATGGGCGCGCAGCCCTTCACGAGCAGCGCGAGGACGTCGTCACGGGCGGAGAGGAACGTTCCCAGGGCGATCAGCACCAGGCGGTCGTGCCCGGTCCTGAGCCGCCGCACCACCTCCTCCCACTCCGGGCCCGGCTCCGGCTCGGAGTCGGGCCCGCAGTGTCCTCCGTAGAGGAGCGACGGCCCGTTCTCCGGATGGCCCGGCAGCCACGGGAACTCCGGGTAGTTGAACGCCACCGCGTACGGGGAGGCCAGCGCGAAGGCGCGGCCCGTGGGCCGCGCCTCCGGAGCGTGGACGCGCACCACGTCCGCGAAGCGCCGGGTGAACGCCGTCTCCACGGCTCCCGCCGCCGCCCGCAGCCGCGCGAGCTGATCCTCCCCGGGCCTGATCTCCCGGGGCCACGCGTAGGGCACGCCGAACGGCACGTCGTCAGTACCCGGGACGTAGGTGGGATGACCCGGGCAGAACGTCGCGTAGCGCAGGCCCAGGCAGTGCAGGGCCAGGGTGACGGGGTAGCTCAACTGGTCGACGACGTACCAGTCCGGGCGCAGCCGCGCGTCCAGGGCGCGCAGCGCCGCCAGCGTCCCCTCGGGATCGGACAGCATGTCCCGGCCGCGGTGACGGGCCTGCGTGAGCAGCGCGGACACCGGCCCGCGCCGCGTGGAGTCGAGGAACTCCTCCAGCCGCTCGGCCTCCCCGGGCGCCTGCCGGGTGCTGCGCGCCACTCCGGTGTTCGCGTTCCGCGTCACGGTCAGCGGCACGAACGCCACGCCCGCGCGGTCCGCGAAGTCCTCGAAGGACGGCCCGGACGCGAAGACCACGTCGGCGCCCTCGCGGGCCAGCGCCCCGGCCAGCACGGAGAGCGGCTGCGCGTGGGAGGCGAAAGGAGGGCTGACGACGACCACGCGTGGCGCGCGCCCAGAGGTGACTCCTGATGACTCCATGCTGAGCGGTTCGCCCCTTCCGGGCCGGTCGGATGCGGCGGCACCGGGCGGATCGCCGCGGTGACCCGTCCCCCGTAAACCCCCCGTGATCACCGCTCGTGCATCCGGCACCCGGACCGTCGACGAAGAACTGCGCGCCGACCGTCGTCGACGAGGAGAAGCGATGAACCGCTCCCGCACCACCCGGGCTCGCGCTGTGCCCGCAGGTCACCACCCCCCGCCCGCCGGTTCGCACACGGGCGCGGGCGAACCGTCCGAGCCGTTCCTGGCCGTCCGCGCGGCGCACTGGCGAGCGCCCCTGACCGGGGACGCTCCTGGCTGGCCGGGCACACCGCACCTGCTCGCGGAACTGGTGCGCGCCGAGTACCGGGGAGGCGGCTCCGCGACGGACCCCGCGGTCTTCGCCACGCCCCGGGACCTCGTGCTGGCGCGGCTGAGGCGGCTGGTGCGCACGGGAGGCGTTCCGACGCCGCCCAGTGCGTCCGGCTGCTCGACGGCGGCGACCACGCGCGGGCCGCCGTCTTCGACGCGTGGCGGGACGTCGTCCGGCAGTCCGGCCCGGCCAGGGCGGAAGCCGCCTTGCGCGTCGGTCTCCGGACCGTTGCCGCCCCGGAGGAAGCGGTCGCGGCGATGCTGGACCTCGCCGCGGCGGCCGCGCTGCGCCCCTCACCCGCACGGAGCTCCGCGCGGCCGCGAGCGCGCCCGGCCGCCGGACGCGGCACGCCGCGTGGCGCCTCCTCTCCGCCACGGGCGGGCAGTCCTCATACCCGACGTCCGCACGGCCGGGGACGCGTACGAGCGGACGCTCCTCACCCTGCTCGGTCGGGGTCCCTCGGCCGGCCGGACGGGGAACGAGCCGCGCCACGGCGTCGTCGTCGCCCAGTCCATGCTGCTGGGACGCCTCGACCGTCCGGGCGAAGGCATGAGCGGCGGCCTCGGCGTCCTCCTCAGCTCGCTCGGAGACGCCCTCGCGGGCACGGAGCCCGTCGCCCGGGTGTTCACGGTCGTCACGGCCTGCACGCCGGAGCTGGAGGCCGACCCCGTACTGCTGCGGCGGCGGGCCCCGGGACACCAGGTCCTCAGGATCCCGGTGGACAGCGAGAACCAGCTCCGCCCCGACGAGTTCGGGGGGCACCGGGAGGCCATGGCCTGGTGGGCCGCCGCGCTCTTCGCCTCGCTGACCACGCCGGTCGACGTCCTGCACGTCCGCTACGCGGACGACGGCTCGCTCGCCCTCGCCGAGGCCGCCCGCAGGACCGGGACGCGCGTCGTCTTCACGGCCACCCCGGACCCGCACCGGCAGCTGACCGAGCGGTACGACACCCCGCGGCCGACGAGACCGCCCTCCGGGACGACCTGCACCGGGTGTTCGTCGCGGACCGGCTGGTGGAGCGCGCCGACCGCGTGGTGGGCATCGCGGGCCGGGACGGCGGGGCGACGGAACTGCTCGGGTACTTCCCGCAACTGCTGGACCGGAACGGCGAGGGCGTGCCGAGCGCGCCTCCGGAGGGCATTCCGCCGTACCTGCCGCCCCCTCGGGAGGCGGCGAGGCGGGTGGAGCTCCTCCGGACGATCGACGAGGCCGTCGCGGCCGTTCCGGAGGCCGCGGACGGCGGCGCTCCGGCGGTGCTGCTCAGCGTGGGACGGCTCCACCCGGTCAAGCAGCAGGACCTCCTGGTCCGGTCCTGGATCGGCTCAGGGTGCCATCGGCGTGCGGCCCTGGTCCTCGTCGGCGGCAGCCCGCATGCCGGCGACCCGTCGAACGCGCGATGCGCGCACGCGTCGAGGACGCGCTCCGCGCCTGCCCCGAGGCGCGACGGCGGCTGGTCCTCCTGCCCGCCCTCTCCAACGCGGAGGTCCGGATGCTGGAACGGAGCCTGGCCGATCCGGCGCGGCGGTCCCCCGCGCGTTACGTGTGCGCCAGCGTCAAGGAGGAGTTCGGCCTCGGGCTCCTCGAAGCCATGGAGGCGGGGCTGCTCGCGGCGGGGCCGCTCCGCGGCGGCGTACCGCACTACCTCGTCGACGGCCACAACGGGCTCCTGATCGACACCTCCCGCGCGGAGACGCTCGGCGACGGGCTCGTCCGCCTGCTCGCCATCGACGCCGAGTCGGCCTCGACGATGGCCACCCGGGCCCGGGCACTGGTCCGCACCACGTTCTCGTCCGCCGCCATGGCCGGGACGCTCGCCGAGCACTACGCCGCGGTCGCGGCGGCCCGCCCGTACACGGCCGACGGGAGCCGCGTGTCCGCCGCCCCGGCCGTGACCGGATGCGCCCCCTGACCCGGACCGATGCCGGGGCGTTGGTCCCGATGCCCACCCAGGGAAGTAACGTAAGATTCAGATTGCCTCTTGCATGGCGATTCTGTAATGCGTGATACTCCGGGGTGTACGGCAGGGACCGGGGTGTCGAGAGCGAAGGAGTGAGGATGGGCCGCGAGGAGAAGGACCTGATCGGCATGCGAGAGGTGAGGGAGGACGTCTACTGGGGCATCCACACCCTTCGCGCGCTGGAGAACTTCCCCCTCACGGGCCTGCCCCTCGCGGTGCATCCCGAGCTCGTCGCGGCGCTCGCCGCGGTGAAGGAGGCGGCCGCACTCGCCCACCTCGACCTCGGCACCCTCCCCGAGGACAGGGCGCGCCCCGTCGTGGCCGCCTGCCGGGAGATCCGGGAGGGGCGGCTGCTGGACCAGTTCGTCGTCGACGTCCTCCAGGGCGGGGCGGGCACGTCGGCGAACATGAACGCCAACGAGGTCATCGCCAATCGCGCCCTGGAGCTGCTGGGGCAGGCGCGCGGCAGCTACGAGCACCTGCATCCGCTCGACGACGTGAACCGTTCCCAGAGCACCAACGACGTGTACCCCACCGCCGTCAAGCTCGCCCTCCACTCCGCCACGGGGAAGCTGCTGGACGGCATGACGGTGCTGTGCGACGCCTTCGCCGAGCGGGGCGGGGCGTTCGCGAAGACCGTCAAGCTCGGCCGCACCCAGCTGCAGGACGCGGTGCCCATGACGCTGGGTCAGGAGTTCGACGCGTTCGCCCTCACCGTGCGGGACGACGCCGACTTCATCCGCCTGGCCGCCGATTCCCTGCTGGAGGTGAATCTGGGGGGAACGGCGATCGGCACCGGTCTCAACGCGGACGACGGCTTCGCCCGTCTCGCCGTCCACCACCTCGGCACCCTCACGGCCCTTCCGGTCCGAGCCGCCCGTGACCTGGTCGAAGGCACCCAGGGCGTGGGCGGTTTCCTGCGGCTCTCGGGGTCCCTGAGGCAGTTCGCCCTGCGCCTGTCCAAGATCTGCAACGACCTCAGGCTGCTCGCCTCCGGCCCCGGGGCGGGGCTCGGGGAGATACGTCTGCCGGAGCTGCAGGCGGGATCGAGCATCATGCCGGGAAAGGTCAATCCCGTCATGCCGGAGGCCGTCAACCAGGTCTGCTTCGACGTCGTCGGAGCGGATGCCGCCGTCTCCGCGGCAGCGCAGGCCGGCCAGCTCCAGCTGAACGCCTTCGAGCCCTTGATGGCCCATCACCTGCTCAACTCCGTCAACCGCCTCGACGCGGCCTGCCGGCTGCTGGCCGAACGCTGCGTCCTCGGCATCGAGGCCGACGAGGAACGGCTGCGTGTCCTGGTGGAGCGGAGCGCCGGTCTCGCCACCGCGCTCAACCCGGTGATCGGGTACCAGCGGGCCACGGCCCTGGCCCGGGAGTGCCGGGCGACGGGCGTTCCCGTCCGGGAGCTGGCGGTGCGCGAAGGGGTGCTCCCCGAAGGCGAGGTCGACCTTCTCCTCGACCCCCTGCGCCTGGCCCGCCCCAGGTAGGACACGGGGTACGAGGCCGTCCCGCCGGTGGGCGCGACGGCCCCGCGGACAGCCCCGCGCGGACTCGACCACCGTCCGGCCGGGCCCGCGCGGGACGCGGTCGTCTCAGCTCTTCGTCACGTCGCAGGTGTACGTCGCGGAGCCGGAGCCGCTGTAGGCCTCCATGTCGAGGTAGTAGGTGTCCGTACCGGCGGCGGTGCGGGTGAAGGACAGGGACTCGTCCGTGCCGGCGCCGTTGTTGACGGACCGGTCCAGGGTGCTCCCGTTCGCGTCGAGCCAGTAGAGGTCGGCGTCGTAGGCCGAGGGGACGGCGCAGTTCACCGAGACGGTCTGTCCGCTGTTCACCGACAGCTTGAAGTGGTCACGGTCGTCGGTCGACGTCATGCCGCCGGTCAGGGACCCGGGGGAGGCGAGCCCGGTCGCGTCGTCAGCGGTGTCCCGGGTGTCGTTGGGCTCGCTCTCGGCGAGCGCGGCCCCGCCGCCCTGGCTGCCGCAGTCGGTCACCGGCGTGCCGCTGTAGAGGTTCGCGTCGGCGACGCCGTTCGCGACGCTCCGCAGGTAGTAGCCGCACGTCGGGCGGTTCTTGAAGTCGAAGGCCGAGCCGGGCGTCAGGCGCCAGATCTTGAAGCCCGAGTAGGTGAGCGGCTTCTTGTCGACGGCCTGCTCGGGCTGGTGGTCGGCGAGGACGACGTAGGCGTCCTTGCCGTACTGGGTGGCCGTGCCGTTGCGGTCGAGGTAGAGGGAGCCGCCCTCCTCGACGCCCACGCCCCAGGCGGCACCTCCGGGCGCGAGGCCGTCCTTCACCGAACGGGCGAGGAACGCCATGGTCCGGCCCATCCGGTCACGGGTGACGAAGTGCGAGTCGTTGATGACGGATCCGTAGTTCGGCCACTCGAACACGCCGGTGGTGAAGCTGATGTACCGGTTGTAGGGGTTGGCGAGCGCCTCGGCACTGGTGACGCTGCCGTTGCAGGCGTCGTAGACGATCGGGCTGTTGACGTGGTGCCCCGCGCTGCCGCCGCCCGAGCCTCCGCCCTTGGCGACGACCGCCTCGACGGACGCCTCCAGGGCGGTGCCCTTCCAGGCGGCGTACCGGCACTGGTCGCCGCCGGCGAAGTAGACGAACTCGGCGTTGCGGACGTCGGTGTTGACCTGAGGGTTGTTGCCGTCGCTCGCCGCCGTGAGCGTCCACGTCGTACAGGAGTTGACTCCCGGGAGCGCGGTGATCGTGTCGCACTCGGGGGTCTTGCTCCCCGAGGTCGGCGCCGAGCCCGCCAGGACGACGACGTCGAGGGTTCCGGTTCCGCCGCGGATGTCGTCGATGGCCCGGGTCATCGAGGCGGTGACGATGCCGCCGGCGCCGTTCATGGTGAAGGCCGGTCCGTTCCACGCGCTCCTGCTGACGTCGGCCGTGCTGCCCAGCCTGATCCTGTCGGCCGCGGCATGGGCGGGCTGATGTGCCATCAGTACCGATGCCGTCGCGGCGAGTACGGCGGCTGTGGAAGTGAATCGGGGTGAACGGAGTGGCATCTGCGCTCCAAAAGGGGGAGGGGTCGATTCCGCAGCGACCCACTGACCGGGCTGCGGTTGGTAGCGGAACATACAAGTAATGGAGTCGAGCAGGAAGATGTAAGGCCGCTTCTGTTGTCTGCGATTCCCCGAGCCCGGAAATTAACCCACCAAAACGCTCAAAACGGTCTCCTATGAGACCGGGTGAGACGTGTTACGTGAACGTAATGAGACTTACATCTAGTCAATGAGTGCGCCTGTATGTAACTTCTCTGCTGTGTCTGACGGCCAGATTCCGTCGGCAGGAAATCACCGAGAGGTTCCACGCGATGAACGCTCGTATCGCACGCCCCGCAGCGGCCGCCGCTGCCGCGGCGATCATGCTCGCTTCCCTGTCCGCCTGTGGAGGCGATGACGCCGCCGCCCCGTCCGGCAAGGCCGTCGTCGCCGGCGTGGAGGTCGTCAAGGACCAGAAGCTGCACGACCTGCTCCCCGCGAAGATCAAGGAGGCCGGCAAGGTCCGCGTCGCGACAGACGTGCCGTACCCGCCCTTCGAGATGTACGTGAAGGAGGGGGAGAGCGAGCTGACCGGACTGGACTACGACCTCGGCCAGGCGCTCGGTGCCAAGCTGGGCGTGACCTTCGCCTTCGCCCCGCAGAAGTTCGACGGGATCGTCCCGGCCATCCAGGCCGGCAAGTTCGACGTGGCGATGTCCGCCATCACCGACAACAAGGACCGGCAGAAGGTCGTCGACTTCGTCGACTACTCCCAGTCCGGCTCCGGCATCCTCGTCGACGACGGCAACCCCTCCGGGATCGAGAACCTGGACGACCTGTGCGGCCTCAAGGTCGCCGTCCAGGCCGCCACCAACCAGCTCGACCTGCTCAAGTCCCACCAGGACACCTGCGTCAAGGCGGGCAAGGCGAAGGCCGACATCCAGACCTTCCCCAAGGACTCCGACGCCCAGCTCGCCCTCCGCTCGGGCAAGGTCGTCGCGCAGGTGCTGACCAAGCCCGCCGCCGGCTGGGTCGCCAAGACCGCCGACGGCGGCAAGGCCTTCGACCTGGTCGAGGACCCCGCCGCGCCCGGCGGCTACAACGCCTCGCCCAACGGCATCGCCGTGAGCAAGCAGCTGCCCGAACTGACGGACGCCGTGCGGAAGGCCCTGCAGGCCCTCATCGACGACGGCACTCTCACCAAGATCTACAACAAGTACGGCGTTCCGTCGATCGCGGTGAAGGAAGCCACCAAGAACGCATCGGTGGACTGAGCATGATCGACATCAAGACGCCCGCCGACCACCCGGCCACCGGTACGACGGGCATGCGGGATCTACAGATCGTGCCCGTCCGCAACTACGGCCGGTGGATCGCCGCGGCCGCTTCCCTGCTCGCCCTGGTCGGACTGGTCGGATCGCTGGCCAAGAACGACAACCTCCACTGGGACGTCGTCGGTGACCACCTCTTCGCCGACCTCGTCTTCGACGGTCTGGGCACCACCCTCTGGCTGACGGCCGCCGCCATGCTCCTCGGCCTGGCGCTCGGCACGCTGATCGCCGTCATGCGGCTCTCGTCCAGCCCCGTGCTGTACGGCCTCGCCAACGCCTTCGTCTGGGTCTTCCGCGGCACCCCGCTGCTCGTCCAGATCATCTTCTGGGGATACGCCGCTGCGCTCTACAAGTACGTGAAGATCGGTATCCCCTTCACCGAGGTCACGTTCTTCCAGGCCGAGACCAACAGCCTGCTGACCCCGGCGATCGCGGCCCTGCTCGCCCTGGGCCTCAACGAGGCCGCCTACGCCTCCGAGATCGTCCGCGCGGGCATCCAGTCCGTCGACCCCGGCCAGGCCGAGGCAGCGCACTCGCTGGGCATGCGGCCCGGCCTCACCATGCGCCGGATCGTGCTGCCCCAGGCCATGCGCGTGATCATTCCTCCGATGGGCAACGAGACCATCAACATGCTGAAGATGACGGCACTGGTCTCGGTCATCTCCGCCCACGACCTGATGTCCAACATCCAGGACGTCTACGCCCAGAACTACCAGGTCATCCCCATGCTGGTCGTGGCCAGCATCTGGTACCTGGCCCTCGTCACCCTCCTCAGCGTGCCCCAGGCATGGCTGGAACGACGCTACGGACGCGGCACCACCCGCGCCGGACACGTCTCCCCGATCCGGCGCCTCCTCGGCGGAACCATGGAACGGCTCGGCAAGAACAGCAAGGAGCAGAACCGATGAGCACCCCCATGGTGCACGCCGAAGGCGTACGCAAGCACTTCGGGAAACTGGAGGTCCTCAAGGGCATCGACCTCACCGTGGAACGCGGCCGGGTCTGTTGCCTCCTCGGCCCCTCCGGCTCGGGCAAGTCCACCTTCCTGCGCTGCATCAACCACCTGGAGAAGATCGACGGCGGTCGGCTCGCCGTCGACGGACAGCTCGTCGGCTACCGCCAGCAGGGCGACAAGCTCCACGAACTGCGTGAACGCGAGGTCGCCGAACGCCGACGGGACATCGGCATGGTCTTCCAGCGGTTCAACCTGTTCCCGCACATGACCGCCGTCGAGAACGTCATGGAAGCCCCCGTCAAGGTCGGGTCCGTCTCCAAGAACGACGCCCGTGAGCAGGCGCGGGAACTACTGGCACGGGTCGGACTCGGCGACCGCGCCCAGCACTACCCCGCCCAGCTGTCCGGCGGCCAGCAGCAGCGCGTGGCGATCGCCCGCGCGCTCGCCATGAGGCCCAAGCTGATGCTCTTCGACGAGCCGACCTCCGCCCTCGACCCCGAGCTCGTCGGAGACGTCCTGGACGTGATGCGACAGCTCGCGGCCGACGGCATGACCATGGTCGTCGTCACCCACGAGATCGGCTTCGCCCGCGAGGTCGGCGACACCGCCGTCTTCATGGACGAGGGCGTCGTCGTGGAAGCGGGCGACCCCCGCCAGGTGCTCGTCGACCCGGAGCAGGAGCGCACCCGCGCCTTCCTGTCCAAGGTCCTGTGAGCGTCCCCACCCGCCGGCAGGACCGGCTCGGGCACTTCCTCGACCTGGCCCGGACGCGCCGCCCCGCCTACCTGCGCGACCTGGAGCAGCTCGTCTCCATCGACTCCGGCTCCTACAGCGCCGAAGGCGTCGACAAGGTCGCCGACTGGGTCGAGCGTCGACTGCGGCTGATCGGGTTCGACGTCGAACGCGTCCGCTTCCCGCCCGCCGCCGACGGACACCGGACCGGTGACGCCCTCGTCGGACGCAGACGCGGTGGCCTCCCCGAGGCGGAAGGAGGCCGCAGGATCCTCCTCGCCGGCCACATGGACACCGTCTTCGAGGACGGCACCGCCGCCGCCCGCCCCTTCCGCGTCGACGGCTCCACGGCGTACGGCCCCGGGGTCAGCGACGACAAGGGCGGTCTGCTCGCCGGCCTCACCGCCCTGGAGATCCTCGGGGAGTGCGGCATGGACGCCTACGCCGAGCTGGTCTTCCTCGCCACCCCCGATGAGGAGATCGGCTCCCCGGCCAGCCGCCCCCTGATCGAGAGCACCGCCAGGACCGCGCACTACGGCCTCGGTCTCGAATGCGCCCGGGAGAACGGCGACCTGGTCATCGCCCGCAAGGGCGTCGCGGACTTCCGCCTCACGGTCACCGGCCGGGCCGCGCACGCCGGCATCGAACCGGAACGCGGAGCCAACGCCGCCCTCGCCGCCGCCCATCTGACCGTCGCCCTCCAGGCCCTCAACGGCCACTGGGACGACGTGACGGTCAACGTCGGGGTGGTCCGGGCCGGCACCCGCGCCAACATCGTGTGCCCCCACGCCGAGCTCCGTATCGAGGTCCGCGCCGCCACGACGGCCGACATCCAGCGCGTGACCAGCGCCATCCGGGAAGCCGCCGACCACCCGAGCGTCCCGGGCGTCACCGTGGAGGTCGAACAGCTCGACCTGTGCCCGCCCATGGAGGACACCCCGCCTCGCGACGCATGCTCGACCACGCGCGCCGCGCGGCACACGCGGCCGGCATGGAGCTCGGCGCGGCGGCGACCGGCGGAGTCGGAGACGCCAACCTCATCGCCGGAACCGGCATTCCGGTCCTGGACGGTCTCGGCCCCGTGGGAGGCGCGGACCACACGCCCCAGGAGTGGCTCGACACCACCAGCATTCCCCAGCGCGTCGCCATGCTCGCGGACCTGATCGTCTCCCTTGGCGACAACAGCACCACCTGAACGGCATTGACGCACCGGCGGAGAGAAGGCTCCCCTTCTCTCCGCCTGCGCAAAGGCGACCCAGCCGGATCGATCCGGGCCCGCACCGCAAGCCGTGGCCACGGGCCCGTCGACCCCCTCTCCTGCCTTCGGAGGCATCATGCGCGTACCTTCCGCCCCATCCCGCCGCGCCGTCCTCGCCGGCGGCCTCGTCGCGGCCCTCCTCACCGCGGCCGCCCCCGCGAGTGCAGCCGCCCGACCCCACACCGGATCCCTCGTGCTGGTCGGCGGAGCACTCAAGGACGACAACACCCAGGTCTACGGCGAGATCATCAAGCGAGCAGGCGGCCCGCAGGCCCGCATCGGCATCATCACCGCCGCCTCCGTGCCCGAAAGCCAGGACCCCCACGCCGACGACCCCGACCGGTGCGGCAACTCCGCCTGCAACGGCGCCCACTACGCCGGCCTCTTCAAGCGCCACGGCGCCGCGGACGCCCAGTGGATCCCGCTCGACACCGACCACGTGGCCAACGCCGACTCGGACGCCGTCGTCGCACAGGTCGAGTCCATGACCGGCTTCTTCTTCGGCGGCGGCGACCAGTACCGTTACCTCACCACCCTCCTGCGCGGAGACGAGCACAAGGACTCCAAGGTCCTCGCCGCCATCCGCGCCAAGCTCGCCCACGGGGCCGTGGTGTCCGGATCCTCCGCGGGCGCCCAGATCGCCTCCGGCCCCGACATGGTCAGCGGCGGCGAGTCCTACGAGTCGCTCCGGGACGGCAGTGGCCCCGGCTACTTCGACGACCCCACCCGCCTCGGATACATCCCCCGAGGAGGGTTCGGCTTCCTCCGCTCCGGACTCGTCGACACCCACACCGGTGCCTACGGACGCGAAGGCCGGGCGCTGCGCCTCGCCTCCGACACGGGCCGCGACCGTGTCTACGCCCTCGAGGAGAACACCGCCCTGGTCGTCGACCGGCCCGGCAGCAATCATGAGCACGCGACGGTCCTCGGCCCGAACGGCGTCGCCGTCCTCGACCTGCGGGACGCCCGCGCACACGACTCCGCGAACGGCTGGTCCCTCCGCCGCGCCCGGTACAGCTACCTCACCGACGGAGACCAGTACGACGCCCGCACGTGGACACCGCGCGTCCACCCGGCCAAGCAGCCTCTGGTCCCCGCCGCCACGACCCCCGTGCCGGCCAACACCGACGTCTTCCACTCCGCCGCCAACCCGGACGGCACCCCCTATTCCTTCCGCACCACCGCCCGCGCCCTCGCGTCGACCCGGGCACAGAACAGCGCCACCGCGACGACCTTCGAGACCGGACCGCGGTTCACCGTGAGCCTCACCAAAGCCCGAGGGTTCGCGGCCTTCACCGGAGACGGCACCAGCGCCCGGACCCTCATCGCGCTGCAGATCGACATCACTCCGCACTGACCGGCCATCGGCCGGACGGCGGGGCCGGCCCGCGAGATGCCTCCGCGGTGACCCTTCGGCGCGCATCACGGAGGCATGGGGTCCGACCGTGGAGGGGGGCCGGTCACAGGAGACCGGTGCGCCGGGCGACCTCTTCCGCCTGCTTCATCCGTTCGTGGCCGTCGCTGCCGATGCGGTCGAGGACCTCGGCGACGAGCGACTCGACGACCGCCATGGCCGGTGTCAGGCTGTCGTAGGGGGAGTCCGAGTTCACCTGGGTGATGAGGACGACGTCCGCGTGGGCGGCGGCGGGTGAGAGCCACGGGTCGGTGAACACGATGACCTTGCCGCCGCGTTCCCTCGCCAGTTCGGCGATGAGCGTCTTGTCGGCCTCGTAACGCCGGTAGTCGAAAAGCACGGTGACGTCGCGTCGGGCGAGCTGCGTGAGGAAGGACGTCCGCTCCACGTCCTTGTGCGGCAAGAGGCTCACCTGGTCGCGGAACTGCATCAGGTGCAGGCCCAGATACTCGGCCAGAAGATGCGTGAACCTCCCTCCCGCCAGGTGCACCCGGCGCCTGGGGTCGCCGAGAAGGCTCACCGCCTCCTCGAACTCGTGCTGGGCGACCTCGTCGAAGGTCCGGGAGACCGCCTGCCGCACAAGAGCGGAGCGCTCGCCGAGAGAGGCGCCCACAGAGCTCCGAGGGGCTGTCGCCTCCCGCTCCGACGCCTCCGCGGCCGCGTAGAGGGTGATGGGCGACGCGTTACGGGCGTCGAGCTCCGAGCGGAGCGCCGCCTGCAGATCAGGAAACCCCCTGTAGCCCAGCCGCGACGCGCACCGCAGCACCGTGGGTGCCGAAACCCCGGCCCGCTCCGCGATCGTCGCGACCGTCTCGAAGACCGCAGAGGGGTAGCCGGCCAGCAGGACCCGCGCGACCTTGCGCTCGGCAGGGCTCAGCTCTCCGAGCCGACTGCGGATTTCGTCGGCCAGCGTGGGGCTCATGGACTTCCCTTCTGCAGCGGGAGATCACCGAAGGCCTGGGCCGCGCCATCTGGCATCCCGTGTTTCATTTCATGGGTTCTCGGAGCGTAAATGTATCGCCTATTACGATATCTGGACAGTCCCCGGATGCGACCACGGGCGCGGCGCGGACGGCCGTGGACAGGGCCTGCGGCACGCCCGCTGACGAGCGCGTGGTCACGGCCACGCGCGTGGAACCGGATGCCGCAGGGCGGGTCCCTCCTGCTCGCGCCGCCTATCGACGCATGATCGATGCGCCTCGCGGCGGCGGGCGCGGAGGGAGACGGTGGAACCCCGGCGGCGACGGGCCGCCGCGCACAGGGAGCAACCCCTCATGAGCGTCCCGTTCGTTCCTCCTGAAGAAACCCCGCCCGTGGAGGGCTGCACCTCCTCGGCCCACCCCGAGCGCCCCGACGGCGGCGCCTGGGAACACCCGATGATCTGGGTCTCACTGATCGTTTTCGGCGCTGTTCTCGGCGCGGCCTTCTTCCTGTTCCGGATCTTCGGCTTCTGACAGCGAGTCCGGGGGAGGCCTGGCCGGCACTGGCCGCGGGCTTCGCATCCCACGACATCTCCCGGACCCGCCGCCCAAGAGCCGGGCGGTCGGAGGACCGCCACCACCCACGCCGGAGCGCAGGTGGCCACTCGTACGGTGTCCATGCCCCGGGGCCACGCAGGGCGCCGCGTGACACGGGCGCGGACGCCACAGGGACTCGGCGAGGTGGTGGACGAGAGCGGCGCGCCCCACGCGCCGGCGCCCACGACGGGATTCAGCTCCTGATGGGGGCCGCCCCCCCTCCTGCCGACGGCGGGCCGGCGGCTCTGCCGCAGGCGGTATGGGCGCTGGGCAGCATCAAGAACACGCCCCCTCGACATACAACGATGCGCAAACGGTGCGAGTCGCTGCCATGGTCTGCCGGAGACAGGATGAGAGCAGGCCGATGGACCAGGTCCCGCGAGACCAACAGAGGCGACCGGGCCGCCGGCGGACGGGTCCCGCCCCGGCAGACGGCACCGCTCCTCGCACGATGCTGCCGCCCCTTCACGCCGGAGCTTCTCCTCGTTCTCGGCATCTCCGACCGAACACCACCCGACCGGTTCCCCGCCCTGACGGGGACGGTCCGACGATGGAGACACCTCCATGAACCTCCACAGCTTCGCCCTCGAAGAGCAGCGACTCGCCACCGGAGTCTGGCAGTCCGGTCTCGCCCAAGTGATCGGCGGCCTGATCGTCGTCGCCGTGCTGATCGGCGCCTTCGCTCTCGGCATCCGGATCTCAAGGCGGGAACTCCCCCCTCCGGACCCGGAGAGCCAACCGCGGCGGCCGGCGACCGACCGGCACCCCGGCGAGCTGTCCGAGTACCGCCGGCCCTCCGAGATGCCTCACACCGACGGAGAACACCGCCTCATGCCTTACAACCTGCGGAACTCGGGTGAGGTCTTGGACGCCCCTCCCAGCGAGGAGCGGCGCAAGTGGGGCGGCATCTCCAGCGGCGGATTCGGAAGCGGCGGCACCGGCCACGGGGACTGAGCGCCGAGCCGACCTGTTCCGTCCGGGTCCGTCAGCTGTTACGCCGTCGCGAACATCCACCACGCCGCGTGGGATACGAGCGCGCGGTACGCCGTGGGGGCGATGCGGCCGGTACGACGTACCAGCGCCACTTCGCCACCGTCCAGCAGGAACGTGGCGACGGGCCCTGGGCTCCGACAGCGGAAGAACAGCCAGGCCCGACTCGCGTCGCGTGCCGTATTCACTCCGGACCGCGTGGTGAGACGCCCCCGGTCGCCGCCTTCCGCGATGGGAGGAAGGCCCTGCAGCGCCGGAGTCCACATCACCCCGAGCGCCCACGGCGGCAGCTGCCACGCCGGCTCGTTCAGCCCGCCCCTCCGGTCGGCGCGACCGACGGCCCCCCGGATGACCGATGGCGGATCCTCTGGCCGCGCCGCCCTCTCCCGTGATCCGAAGAACATCCTGCGACAGACGCCGCCGCCGAACGCCCAGGCGCTGCGGCGACGCCGGACCGGTCGACGACCGTGCCCGGCGATCTGAACAGGCCCCCTCCGGGTATTCGGGGTCAAGGCCCGTTCCAGTTCCGAGAACAGCCGGTCAGCATGTTCGACCTGCCGACCTCCACTCAGCCTCCTGCATCCGCCCCGCACCCGACGACGGAAGTGAGGACTGTTGGCGTCGAGACCGGCGCCTCTCGGGTCGCCACTGGCCATCCTGGCCAGGCTCAGAGAGATGGGATGCCCCCATGAACGCCCACATCCTTGATACCGCGGAGACTGCGGCCGGCGTCTGGCAGTCCGGACTCGCCCAGGTACTCGGCGGTCTGATCGTGGTCGCCGTCCTCATCGGTGCCTTTGCGTTCGGTGTAAGAGTCAGGAACAAGGAGCTGCCGCCCCCGGACCCCGAGTCGCAGCCACACCGGCCCGACACGGGACAGCTGCCGGGCGAGGTCTCCGAGTACCGCAAGCCCTCCGAGATGCCGCACACCGATGGTGAGCACCGCCTGATGCCGTACAACCTGAAGAGCTCCGGTGAGCCTGAAACCGAACCGCCGAGTGAGGAAAAGCGTAAATGGCGCGGGATCTCAAGCGGTGGGTTCGGTAGCGGCGGCACCGGTCATGGTGACTGAACCCGACGAGCGACTCACCTGAAAGGGAGTTCCTCCATGGTCGTGACAGACAAGGAATGCGCCGACGTCGTCGTCATCGGAGCTGGTGCGGCTGGCCTTGCCTGTGCGGCGGACCTCGCCGCCTGTGGGCTCGCCGTCCGCCTCCTCGAGGCTGACGAAGCGCCCGGAGGGCGCATGCGCACCGATCGCGTCGCGGGTTTCACGGTCGACCGCGGGTTTCAGGTCTTCAACACGTCGTACCCACAGGTCAAGCAGCGACTTGACCTGCGCCGGCTCCGGCTCCGGCGATTTGACCCCGCCGTTCTCGTGTCCACCACGCGCGGGATGCGGCGCTACACCGATCCCACCCGTGATCTGCGTGGCAGCGGAGATCTACTGACCGGCCGGGCCGCCTCGCCCAGAGACTTGCTCGCCATGGGAGCGCTGTCGGCTCGCGACATGCTGGAGCCCACTGCCCTGCTGCGCTCCCGGCCCGACACCACCACCCGCGTCGCTCTTACGAAAGCCGGGGTGTCTCAGGATCTGATCGAGACCTTCTTCCGTCCTTTCCTCTCCGGTGTCTTCCTGGAAGAAGAACTGGACACCTCATCCCGTGTCTTCCACCTCGTTTGGCGTACCTTCCTACGAGGCACTCTCTGCCTTCCCGCTGATGGCATCCAAGCCGTGCCCGCCCAACTTGCCTCCCAACTGCCCTCCGGGGTGCTGTCGACCGAAGCAAGGGTCGACCGCCTCACGGACGATGGGGTGCAGTTCGCCGACGGCGCCGAGATCCACGCCCGGGCGGTGGTCGTAGCGACCGGGGCTCGTGCTGCGTCTCACCTCGTGACAGGCCTTCACGTTCCTACCGGTCGTACCGTGAGCACCATCTACCACGCTGCCGAACGCTCACCGCTGGCCGAGCCAACCCTCGTCGTCGATGCCGGCCGCCGTTTCCTGAACACCTGCGTCCTCACCGAGGTCCATCCTCGTTTCGCGACGGATGGCCGGGCCTTGGTGTCGACTTCCGTGCTCGGAGAGCTCTCTGCAGAACGAGACAACCGCATTCGAGAAGCTCTTGCCGAGGTGTACGGAGTGGACACCACGTCCTGGGAAACCATCCATCAGATCACTGTGCCCGACGCCCTGCCGGCAATGCCCCCTCCGCATCCGTTGACTCGCACGACCCGCCTGAGCGCTGGCCGATACGTATGCGGCGACCACCGGGCGACGGGCTCCCTGCAAGGCGCCCTCGCCTCCGGTGCCCGCGCCGCCCGGGAGGTCCTGGCTGATCTTGAGCATGGGCGCACCCGGACGGGATCGCGGATCTGGTGAGCCGTCCGGCTCGCTTGTCCACTCACGGTGGGGCTGCGCCACGGGCGCGTTCCCGACGAACAAGATCTGGAAGGTCGACGAGTCGATCAAGTCCGCGCACCTGAGCCGAGGTGCGGGCGTTACGCCCGAGGAGATGCCGATGACGACTCATGAAGGCCCGGTATCCGGTGGTGAAGGCACATGCGTCCGGTCCAACGCGCCGGTCGGGTAGACAGCGATAAGACCCGTACAAGTCGCCCACGCGCTCCAGGGCCACGGGGCCCGTCTCGCGCCCCCGGTCGGGCTGTCAGCGCTCATCAGGAACCGGTCTCTTCGCCCCCCCGGGGGGCGGTCGCGCAGCGGCGGGCGGCGTCGAGGGCGTCCTGTTCGGTGTACCGGTACGGGCGGGAGCTGGAGAGCGAGGAGTGCTGCGAGCGACGACACCGTCTTCACCGCTCATGTGGCGGAACCCAGCTGGATAGGTGTCGGTGACCACTTTGGCGAGGTTGCCGTGTTTCATGACGTCTTCAACTCCGCCTGTGCGGACGGCGAGGGCTGGAAAACGCAAGTAGTGCGGCTCGCCCAACAGAGCTCGAACACGGCCCGGATCAACACGATCGCAGCGGAGAACCATTTCCACCGCTTCACCGTCGATGATGAGGAGACCCTGTGCGTCGAGGAGACAGCCACCAAGATCGAAGGACATGCGGCCCAGCCGTTGCTCAGGCTGGTCGATCCACAGAAGCGGGAGTGGCCCCTTCCGAACGATGAGCGGCTGTCCCTCGCCTTCTTCATCGCGTTCCAGTTCATGTGTGTCCCGGTGGCGCGGGACCCCTACGCGAGCATGGTTGATCTTGCTGGTGGATCTCGCGAGATCGTCTGGAAACTGCTGGTTCGGCCGAGCGGTGTGTCTCCCGCCACCGCCCGTGCCTCCGTGCGGCCTTCGTAGAGTCGGTGCCGGAGAAGGAGCCGGCTTCGGCCGAGCGCGGGTCGCCATGGCCGACCGGGCACCGTTTCGCCGATCGCACCCGGGCCAAGCACGCCACCGTCCACGCGCTGCTGATCGCCGGCCACAGCCGACGCTCGATCCAGCGCCAGCTCGGCATGACCTACCGAACCGTCCAACGGCTGGCCTGTCAACGGCCATTCAGTTCTCCCCGGAGGCGGCCAGTAATTCTCCCCACTGGCGGCCAGTGAATCTTCCCCAACCGCGGCCAGATATCCCCCCGCTGTTGGTGGCTGGGTCAGCGCAAGGGGATCACCCCCTGTCCGCTGGTGGCCTGGTTGAGTCGGAAGGAATCACCCTGGGTGACCACGACGTGAGCGTGGTGGAGGAGCCGGTCGACGGTGGCCGTGGCCAGGGTCTTGGGCATGATCTCGTCGAAACCGGACGGGTGGAGGTTGCTCGAGACGGCCAGCGCCCGGCGTTCGTAGGCGGCATCGACCAGCCGGTAGAAGCCCTCGGCGGCGTCCGGGGAGACGGGCAGGAGCCCGATGTCGTCGACGATGATCAGGTCCGTCCGGATCAGCCGGGACATCGCCCGGGCCAGGGAGTCATCGGCCCGGTGGCGGCGGACGAGGGCTCCGAGATCCTCGATGGTGAACCAGGCGACCGTCATCCCGGCCTCGATCGCGGCCTGGCCGAGGGCCTCGGTGAAGTGGCTCTTGCCCGTGCCCGAGGGCCCGCAGATGCAGAGATTCTCCTTGCGGGTCACCCACTCGAGCATCTTCAGCGAGTCCTGGGTCGGCCGCGGATCGACGAAGCTGTCTCGTCCCAGTCGCCGAAGGTCTTGCCCGCCGGGAAGCCGCCCGCTTGCGGCGAGTACGGAGATTCGCGGCGTCCCGGCCTGCTGCCTCCTCGGAAAGCAGGACGCGGACGACCTCGGCCGGGTCCCATCGCTGGGCCTTCGCGGTGGGGATCAGATCGGTCAACGCCCGCCGGATGTGCGGGAGTTTCAGCCGCTTGGTGAGTTCGATGGCCTCGGCCAACGGGTCGCCGTGGGTGCCGGTGACGGTGCGGATCGGGGTGGCCATCAGTGCTCTTCCTTCTCATCGGCGATGCCGAACTTCGACCAGGCGGAGGTGCCCGGCTGCAGGCTGTGATCCTCGGAGGCCCGGGTGGGCTCGACCGTCTCGAGGCCGGACTGGTAGGTGAGGATGCGGATCAGGTCGTTCTCCGCGAACCGCCCGGCGATCGCCGCGGAGCCAAGGGCCCGGTCGACATCGGCGGCAGTGTGGAGCTTGGCCAGGGCGACGGCCTCGGCCATCTTCGGCTTGATCCTGCGGGCCCCGGCGGCCCCGGCCTCGATCAGCCAGGACGCCGCCCCGGGACCGAGGGCGAGGAAGGCGGCCTCCTCGGCGGAGTTCGCCCGCGGGTCCGGTCCGCTTCCTTGTTCTCCCGGGGCGGGTAGTGCTCGTCCTGATCGCCGGGTTCCCGGAGTCGAGCGGTCATGGCGGGCGACCTCGGCCGCCCGTCCTCACCGACTGCGGTGACGATCAGCTCGTCGCCGTTGAAGCGGGCCCAGACGCGGGTGTCGACCAGCTGGTGCGGAACCGAATACCGAACCCCTTCGACCGAGATCGTGGCGTCCCAGTTCACCCGCCTCGTGGTCCCGAACGCGACCGCGAACGGCTCCTTCGGCAAAGGGTGCAGCCGCTGCCGTTCCTCCGCGAGGACCTCGACGGGCTTGCGCCGGGTGGCCCGGTGGACGCGGTTGTTGACCTCGTCGCAGAAGTCACGGCAGGCCGCCTCGAGGTGTCCGAAGGTCGGGTACTGCTCGAGGAGATTGGCGTCGGTGGGCACCAGGTCGGCCTTCGCGATCCGCACCGTCGCCTCCGATCCGCCCTTGGTTTCGGGGTCGGCCGGCAGACAAGTACGGATCGTCAGCCCGTAGTGCCGGGCCACCTCAACGATCTCCGGGTTGCGGACCGCGATGTTCGCGACGTGCGTCGTGGTGACCGTCTTCTCGTTGTCGGTCAGCACATAGGCCGGCACCCCTCCTATTCGCCGCAACGTGGCATCGAGGCAGGCCACGATCGTCGGGAGTGTCTTGTCGAACACCGGGATGACGATCCGAAAGCGGGACCAGGCCAGCCACGCGCACCACAGCTGCGTCTGCCGCCCGCCGATCTTCGGCCCGTGACCCCAGTCCCACTGCAGCCACAGACCGGGCTCGGTGATCCACGGCCGATAGACCCGCCGCGATCCCGCCCGCAGGCTCGCCTTGACCTCCGCGACGACCCGCCGCGTGGTCCTCTCTCCGCCTGTGAAGCCCATCGCCGTGATCCGCCGATGCACCACATCGGCCCGGATCCGGCCGTGGGAGTTCACCACCAGTTCCTCGATCTTCGACAGGTACTCGTCGATCGGCCGGGCCCGGTGCTGCCTCGCCGTCGGGCTGGCGCCCTCGGCCCGCATCTGCACATACCGGGCCACCGTGTGGTGGTCGCAGCCGGCCAGCTCGGCCGCCGCTCGGTAACTCCCCGTGAGGTCGTATGCCTCCAGGATCTCCATGATCTCCCTGCTGTTCTTCACACCGGCCAGCTTTGCCGACCGGCATCGGTCCAGGTCCGGGGAGATATCTGGCCATCCGTGGGGAAACCCTTGGCCATGAGTGGGGCGCTAAGTGGCCGCCTACGGGGAGTATCTACTGACCGCCGTCACTGGCCGACGCCGCCAGGCCGGAAGACCTGTTCCAGGGGCAGTTGGCAGAACCGCCCGACCAAGCTCGACGACTTCAAGCCCTACCTGCACGAGCGATGGTTCGAAGGCTGCACGAACGCATGGACCCTCTGGGAAGAGATCAAGGCTCTCACGGCTACACCGGCGGCTGCGGAGCCGTCCGCGCGTTCGGGAAGATACTCACCCAGCTCCAGGGCGACCAGCTCCCGCAATGGATCAAGGCGGTCCGCGCCGACGACCTGCCCAACCTCCACACCTTCGTCAACGGCCTCGAACACGATCTCGTAGCCGTCACCGCCGGCCTCACACTGCCGTGGAGCTCCGGCGTCGTCGAAGGCCACGTCAACCGGATCAAAACAATCAAGCGCCAGATGTACGGCCGGGCCAGCAGAACCCAGCTGAAGCGGTAGCCCTGCTCTTCCTCGGGCTCATCGTCGGCTGCGAACGGACGCCAGAAGCTCAGCAGCAAGTCCGGGGCAATGAACGAAGCATCGTCGTCAGGATCTTCCTCGATCGAGGTGAACTCACCGATGCGCCGGACAACCTCGCGGGCCGGAAGCGCGAACACGTCCACACCCTGAAACAACACTCGGTCCGTCTGGGACGACGGCCTTCCCAATTCGATGGCTTCCAGCGCATCGCGCATGCAACTGCCCGAGAAACGCTGCTCCCGTCATCAACAGAGCCAGGTGGAAGTGGCTCAGGCGGGGGTGGGTGTGCGGTAGAACTACAGGTCATCGAGTCTGCTTCCCGCGTACCCGGGGATGGCCCTCACCTGTGCATCGCCCTCGACGGCACCGGCGCCCAGCTCCTCAACGCCGGCCACCCCTGGCCACTGCGGCTGCGGGACGGTGCCGTCAGTGAACTGATCCCAGCCCTGGACCTGCCCTTCGGCGTCGTCAGCCAGGGCACCTACCGGGTTCAGCACCTCGCCCGGCAACCTGGCGATCGCCTCCTGCTCCACACGGACGGCATGCAGCAACGCGACGCCGAAACCGTCGACCTGCTGGCCCTCCTGCGCAAGACCGCCGCCGAGCACCCCGCGAAGTGGCGCGCACGTTGGTCGGCGCGGTCAGCGATGCCTACGGTGGCCGCCCGCCCCAAGACGACGCCACCGTTCTGTGCCTGAACTGATACGGCCCACAGACCACCACCCTCATGACCAACTGAAACCCGCACAGGGAGCCGCGCATGGTCGTGCCGCTCTTTAGAGGTCCACCCCGGAGCCTGACTCGACAGGACCCTCTGGCCCTACTTCACGCGCCACGCACGCCCCACCGGGGAAGGCTGTCCGGTGCCAGGCCCGGAGCGGCGGTCAAGGAAGCCATCCTTGGTGGCCCGGTGCGGTACTTGAACGCGATCGCGTCGATCACCTGCCGTGATCACGCCACCACTCCCGCTTCGGTATCCAGCCCGGCCCCCCTCGCAGCGGTTGCTGTGCGGGGGGCCGGTGGGGTGGGGGTGAGGTCAGCCGGCGGGCGAGTCGCTGACCTTGCCCACGGGGCTGATCTCCAGCTTCCCGCTGTCCTCGCCGTCAGTGACGGGGAGCGTGCCCGCGGGCCACTTCAGGGTGACGTGCTTGGTCTCGTTGGGGGGTGTCACCACGATGTCGGTCAGCTGCACGCCGGAGCCGCCGCTGGTGTTGACCGGGAACGTGATGTTGAAGGCGGAGGTCTCTCCGCCCTTGAGGGTGTGCGGCAGGGCCCGCTCGCCGTTGCGGCGCACGGAGAAGGTGTCGCCCTGGGACGTCTTCAGGTCGACACCCGCGAAGCCGTTGATGCGGCAGCTGCTGCCGCCGGTGTTCTTGAAGGAGACGGTGACGACGCCTTCCGTCTTGTCCGTGGTGTTGTCGGCGGCGGTGACCTCGAGCACGTCGGTGCGGCAGATGCCGACCTTGCCGTCGCTGCTGTCACCGGTGCTGGCGCCTGAGCCCCGGTCGCTCCCACCGGTGCTGGCATCGGCGCCCTGGCCGCTCCCGCCGGTACTGGCGCCTGCGCCCCGGCCGCTCCCGCCCTCGCCGGTGCCGGAGCTCGGGTCCGCCTGGTCCGCGCCGCCGGTACCGCCCGCCTTGTCCGCCGACGCGGTGGGCCTGGCCTGCGTGCTGTCCGACGCGTTGTCCTCGCCGTTGCAGGCGGTAAGCGAGAGGGCGGCCACGAGGCCGATGGCGGCGGCGACGGCCTTGCGGGTGTGCAGCATGATTCCCCCGGGATGCGGTGCGGTCCGTGTGGTCTGGATGATGCCGTGGTGCGTATCTATTTGTACCGCGCAGTTAGTTACGAGCTGTCAGTAGTCATGTCCGCGTTCAGTCACAGACGGGGCCGCGCCCCGGCGGCCAGGACGCTTCTTTCGTTACCTCGCCGACCAGACGAAGACGGCGACGAGGTGGAGTCCGACGAGGTAGATGGTGGCAGGGCCGATGGCGTGCCACGTGTCGCGCCAGCCGCAGTCGGAGCAGGCGGCGAAGTAGTACCAGCGGCCCTCGACCTCGAAGCCCTTTACATACGTTTCGTCCATGACGGGCCTCCTAAGAGACCGGCGATGAGTTGCGGAAACGAGGCGAGGGGGCTTCTCGCGAGGAAGGCGCAACAACTTCGCAACGAGGCTTCAGGACGCCTTCGGGGAAGGCGGGGTGCATCGTTTAATGCAGGCTCATCTACAACGAACTTGCCTGAAGGGAGAGCCAGTTGTCGTCCGAAGCCGCTAGGCCGGAAGAGCAGCCCACCCCGCCCATGCCGTTACGTCCCCCGGACCCGCCCGCTCCTCCTCGCCGGCGCTTCAGCGTCGCTGAGATCGCCGGGGCGGTCTCAGCTCTTGCCGCTGTGGTCGGCGTCGTGATCGCGCTGTTCAGCTTCCTCGCGGGTGGCCGCACGCCGACCGCCGCCCCGCCATCGGTTGTCGCCTCGTCCGATTCCTCGGAACCTTCGACAGCGCCGCCGAACCGAACGACGCCTCCCGCGAAGTCACCGACGGCCTCCACCACCCCCTCGCTGCCCGCCCCGGGTTCGGCTGTCCCCCTCGCGAGCCTCACGCCGATCTCGGAAGAAGACGAAACCCTGAACGTCGGTCCCCAGACGGTCAACCTGGAGAACCATCCCGTAACGATGTACTCCGAATGCTCTTATACGACGTGGCAACTGAACCGGAAGTACGCATCCTTCACCGTCCGATACGGAGTGACCGATGACTTCCCGGGCGACTTTCCCGGAGAGTTCAGCATCCAGGTCGACGGAACGGAGAAGGCCACCGCAGAAAAGGGCGTAGGCGTTTCGGCAGGCACGTTCACCGTGGACGTCAGCAACGCCTTCCGTATGACGCTGCGCAGCCAACCGTGCCGGAACCCTGCCGTCGGCCAGCTTGTGTGGATCGACCCGGTTCTCACCGTCAAGTGACCTTCACTCGCGTCCCCAGTAGGGTTGGCCGCGGCCCGCGCCGACATGGCGTGCGCGGATGAGTCCTGGCGCCCAGGGGTATCCCGGGGGCAGCACCGTCGGGCCTCCTCCTTCTTCTACTGCTGCGGCTTCTTTACGTGTCCGCGTGGGCAGTCGGCGTTGGGTTGACCGTGGATGCCTACGCCGAGGGCCTCGTCTGCCGCTGCTCACGCTTGACGAAGTTCGCCGGGCAACCGTCGGCGTAGGTGGCAACACCCCCGGCTTCGGCGCACTCCTCGCCGAGTGCCCACGGCTCGGCTCCGACACCGGCGGCGTGGGCACCCGTACCCGTACAGGGATGCCCTGGCCGCCCCCATCCCCGCCATGCTCAACCAGGTCGGCCAGGACTACGACCGGATGCTCACCGTGCTCCACGAGCGCGCCCGCATCCCAGCCTGAATACGCGACACCCCAACATGCCAGCCCACCAGTTGCACGGCTGGCTCTGTCCGCGAGAACGTGCTCTGGCACAACTTCCGTGAGGTCGGGCCGATGCCCGGTCTCCGGGGTTGGCCGCTTCGGAGAGTCGGCAGGTCGGCGGCTCGTCCAGAGGCGGGCACGAGCCTGGCCGACGTGATTTCACTGTGTCGGAACCGGAAAACCCGGTGCGCCCGGGTTCAGGCCTCTGCGCCTGTTACCAGGTGATCACGGCGTAGCCGTGGCCTCCGTACACCCCTGCGGCCCCGGCTCCGAAGGTGCCGTCGGTTCCGTCGGTCCCGTCCGGCGTGTCGCCGTAGACGGGAATGCCGCCTTGGCCGTGCCACCCGCCCTCGCCCGCGCCTCCGCCGCCGTGGCCGTTGAAGCCGGCTCCGCCGTCGCCTCCCCGGCCGCCGTCGCCTCCCCGGCCCGCGGAGCCTCCGATTCCGAGGAAACCGGCCTTGCCGTCGGCACCGTCGGTGCCGTCGCCGCCCGCCGTGCCGCTTCCCCGTCCCGCGAGGCGAGGCGGTCGGTGTCGATGCCGCCCCGGGCGTGCAGATCGCGCCGGGCCCGTGATACCCGCCTGCCTTCCTTTGCCCCGAGGCCGTGCCGCCGATCGACGGCAGCCGTGCCTCTGGCGGTGGGACCGGCGGCGCCGCGACCGCCCTCGGCCAAAACGATGGTGCGACCGGCGACGGTGATCCACGAATCCCCGCCCGCGGTGGGAACGCCGTCGCCGTTGACCGGGGGAGTGGAGGGCTGGCCGCCCCGGCCGATGTGGACCTTGAACTCGGTGCCCGGCTTGATTCCCGTCAGTCGGTACTCGACGTAGTAGCCGCCGCCTCCGCCGCCCCCACCAGCACCCCCGTCACCACCGCCCGACCAGGTGGTGGAGCCCCCGTCACTACCGGGGCCCCGTAGGGCCCCGCCGCCGCCCCCCACCCACAGTTCCACGGTGAACGCGGAGAAGGACTCGCCCGCGATGAAGGAATCATCCTCCGTGAATTCCCACTTCTCGACAGGAGCGGCAGGGGTGGCCGGTGCGGCCAGTGCCGAGGTGACCGGAGCGCCGGTCAGCAGGGCCAGGGCGGCCAGGGCGGTGACACCCGCCCTCATGTCTTCTTCGCGTACACGATGCATGCTCCGTCGTCGCCGGGGCGGCGCCCAGACAGGCCCACCCAGGACACAACGACACTCCGCACTCCGCCCGCACCGATACGCCCGTTCCCCCCGACAGCCGATGCAGGGCCTGACCTGGGACGAGGCGATCCGTCCGCGGCCTACGGCGGACTGCGTTGTCTCCACACCCTCGCCGTGGGCATCGACCGCGACGCCGTGATCGCCGGCTTCACCCTGCCCTGGAACTCAGGCATGGTCGAAGGGCACGTCAACCGGATCAAGATGCTCAAGCATCAGATGTTCGGCCGCGCCGGCTTCGCGCTCCTCCGCAAGCGAGTCCTCCTCGCATAACCACCTGGCCGAGCATCACGTCCATCCAGTTCTGGCCGTGGGTGTGTCGTGCGAGTGCCAGGATGCGTGCCGAGGCGCAGACAGACACGGGCAGGGGAACGCATGCGACCGACATCGGCAATGTGTGAGTGGAGTACACGACGCAAGGTGACTACCGCCGCGGCGCCGCAAATACTCTGGCTGGGTGTGCTGATCACCGCCCTGATCATCTGGGACCTCTCGCTCTCCGTCCCCGCCGCCATCGCGATATGGGCGGGACCGGCCCTGGGCGGGGTGGTCGGCACCTGGGCCGCCTCGAAGACATCTCCCCGGTGATGATCAGTTACCACATCACGGAAAGTGAGCCAGAGCCCGTCAACCGGCAGCGCTTATTCGTGAGTTCCGGCGGCGTTCAGTGATCACCGGCACTCCGGATGCTCACGGGAAATAACGGCAGCACCTTGGTCGTCCCGCCCATCGACCGGCTTCGGAGACCGGTCATGATCGTTCGGCGGAAAAGGAGCCGTGCTGTCTGCGACAGAGATGACACCATGCGGTGTCATGGCAGATGACAGCACCAGTACGTTTCAGGCAGGCCAGACGGGGCTCATCATCCGGATCCCGGAGGCGGAACCGTCCGTCCGCGGGTGGCGTGAGCGGCTCGACCCCTCAGCCCAGGCTGGGGTTCCAGCCCACGTCACCGTGCTCTTCCCCTTCCTCGATGAGAGCCGAATAGATGTGCTCGTCTACTCCGCTCTCGCGGACGTGCTGGGCAGCCGCCCGGCCTTTGATCTGCGGTTCGAGAGGTGTGGACGGCTTCCGGAAGTGCTGTATCTCGTCCCCGAGCCTGACACGCAGTTGCGGCAGCTCACGGAGGCGATCGCTGATCGTTGGCCCGAGGCTCCGCCGTATGGCGGCCGGTTCGCCGAGATCGTGCCGCACCTGACCATCGCTCAAGGTCAGTCAGACGCCGTCCTGGAGGAGATCGGGACCGACCTCGCCGACAAGCTCCCGTTCACGTCTCGTGTCGCGTCGGTTGATCTCATCGTGCACGACGGCACGAAGTGGCAGGAACGGGCGTCGTTCGCCCTCGGAGAATGAAGCAGTTCATGAGGCTTGGCTGGTCCGCTGCCCCTTGGGACAGCGGACCGGCAGAGGACTCCCGTCAGCCGGCCTCAGCGTGCTCGGCGCGTGCTCGGGTGCTGGCGAGGCGGTAGGAGCCGGTGCCGGTGCCGGTCTCGATGACGGTGCCGTTGAAGGTGAGGCGGTTCACGATGGCCGCGCAGAGGCGGGGCCGGTGAACGTCTTGGTCCAGCCGACGAACGACTCGCCGGATAGCCCAGCGGCTCACCATGCCCGACGCGACTTGTAGACCATTTACAGGACAGCCCTTAGCCAGGCACAGGTCCTTGACTGCGGATCAGGGGCTCAGCGGTCTTCCCACTGGGTGCGGGCGAGCTCCGTGTTCGTCCGGACCAGGTCCTCGTCGTCCGCGATCAGGAACAGCGAGTACCGGCCCGTTGCGTCCAGGGCGTCGAAGACCCGGTGGGCCCAGGTGTCCGAGTCCGGCTGATTGGCGGTGACCCGGGCCGGGTGGGAATGGTGCGGCTCGTCGAGGTCTGGCGGCACGGCGACCCAGACGTTCAGCCAGTGCTCGTTGTCCCCCCAGGTGAAGGAGGGGGATCGCCCGTCGGTGTCACAGAAGAACTCGATGCCGAAGGCCGCTTCGAGGTCGGCCCGCACGGTCTCCGCGAGGGTGGCCCCAGGGGCCTGCGGCCCCCGGAAGCCGGCGTAGACGTCGTATTCGATCAAGATGATCAGCCTCAGCTCACGTCGAAGGTCTCGGCGTAGCAGTATCCGATCAGTCACACCTGGGTGAACTCACGAGGCCCTGCCGCGGTGCACAAGAACGTGTCGAGCCCCTTCTTGGCTTCCGCCCACGCCCCACGCACATTCGCAGCGCCTCAGAGATCGTTTAGGGGGGCAAGTCTCAGCTTGATCTTTAACCTGTGCGGCGAGGCCGTGGGGTCGTCGACTTCTTCGCCTTCGGCTTCATGGTGTCTGTTTTGCGGACTGTGTGGACGTCGTGGCGTGGGGTCGGCCGGGTGTTCTTGTGTCCTGGCGGGCGTCCTGGACCCGGGTGCGAAGATTTCGGTGCTCGGGCCGGGCAGGCGGCCTTGGGGCGGAGGTGCCGGAAGTCGCGACGGACTCGTGCGGGGGTGAGTCTGTCGGGCGGGCTGAGTGTCTCCCACGGCCGCCGGAGGTCTGCCGCCAGCGGGCGGGCAAGCCGTAGTTGGGCGAACGCCGCGAGGATCAGCCAGCTCCAGCGGTCGGCAGCTTCGGGGGTGCGGATCTTCGGGCAGGTCCAGCCCAGTGTCGCCTTGAACAGGCGGAAGGCGTGCTCGATGTCGAAGCGCCGCAGGAACGCCTGCCAGAGCAGGTTGATGTCGGCCGGGGTGGCGTCGGCGCCCGACCACCACAGCCAGACCGGCTTCGGTGTTGCGCCGCTGGGCAGGTGCTCGACCTGCAGGCGGATCACGGTCCCCTCGATCACCGGCAGGGAGCCCAGCTGGGCGATCCAGGCCGAGCGGTGTGTCAGTCTCGGGTGGAGCCGGTCCCAGGCCCGGGCGGTCGCGGTGCCGTGGAGACGGGTCGGGGTCACCGTCTGTGCGTCTGGGATGTTCCAGGTGGCCGGGTCACCGAAGACGAACTCGCCGCCATGGCGAGGCGGACGGCCGCGGACGCCGGGCTCGCGCTGCGGTGCCGCACGGCGCAGGACGCGGTCCGAGCGCATCCGGCCCAGCACCTGCACCGGCAGATCCTTCAGCAGGAAGGCCAGGCGGGGCACGCCATATCCCGCGTCCACCACGATCAGCATCTGCGGGTCGCCGTCCTTCCACTGCCCGGCCTCAACCAGCCGCTTGACCAGCTCACGCATTTGCCTGGCGGTGACCGTGGCGGCGTCGTCGCCCGGTGCCAGACGCAATGCGTCCAGGGGCGCGGTCCAGGAACTGCGGCCCGTCTCCAGCGCGAAGATCACCGAGTAGGGCCGGCCGGGAACGGGAATGTGCTGGTCCTTGCCCCGTCCGTAGGTGGTGCGGCACAGAATCCGCTGCGGTGAGGTGTGGGCACTGGGCCGCAGCCAGCAGGTGATGTCGGCGGCCAGGACCAGCCTGCTGTCCGCCGCCCGCGGCAGCGACACCGTCGCCAGGGCCCGGCGCAGCCGGGCCACATCGACCCGGCCCGCGGCCAGAGCGTCGTAGAGCCCACCGTGCCCGCGGCGGTGTTCGCCCACCAGCGACAGTTCCACCAGCGACCGGACTGGACCATCGGCGCACAACACCGCGTCCGTGAGCTCGAACGGAGCGTCCGCACGCCTGGTCAGACAGGAGTAGAACTCACCCCGGAAGCGTGACAGTTCCGCAAACGGATCCTGCCGGACGACGTTGCAGCAGGCTCATCCCACGGCCTGCGTGCTGAGCTTGTGTGTTCCTTGGCCGGATCACATGCTCAGCCGAAGGCCACCTGCACAGAAGGCAGTTACCAGTCCGAGTGATCAAGTACGAGGCCCCGTTCGGACTCCAAGGTTAAAGATCAGTAGCACGGTCGTGGCAGCCGAAGCGCAGCTCGTCACCGAAGTCGGCGAGCGCCCTGGTGAGGTCCTGGTCTTCACCCAGGGCGGCTACCTGTCCTGGCTGGAGGTCTGTTCATGGAGCGACGACATCGAAGTGACACTGGCCGCCGCGCGGCACTGGTCGCAGACACGCTCTTGATCCCGAACGACCAACGGGCTCCGCGACAGCCGACATCACGAGTTCAAGTTCAGTACCTCGACGCGATGCTTGCCGAGAGGAGGCCCGTGCCCCGGGAGCGCGTCGTGTGTGTGGAGGTGACGGCAGGCCGAGAGCACGGGGCCCGTGACCGGAAGGACGAGAAAACTGCCCCAAAGTCTGCCCCCGCACACCTCGCCCGGAAAAGCACCGAACCGGTCTTGTGGTCTGTGTCCGCCTCGTGAAAGGCACTCCGTTGGCACAGCACGCACACCACCACGACCAGGCTCCCACAGCCAAGTCACCGCTCCCTCGTACGCCGGCCCCTCGGGACGTTTCCGGGATGCTCGCGCTCCAGCGCGCCGCGGGCAATGCCGCAGTCCTCCGCATGCTCCAGCTCTCCGGCCATCCCTATGCCCTGTCGCCGGTTCAGCAGAAGGAACAGGACGTGGAGCGGCATCAGCACGGTGCGAGCTGCGGCCATCAGCAGGCCGAGCAGCCCGACGTGCAGCGCTCCTCCGTCCATGGCGTTCTCTCCGGCTCCGGCCGTCCCCTCGCCGCCCCGCTCCGTGAAGAGATGGAGGCCCGGCTCGGGGCCGACTTCAGCGACGTCCGTATCCACGACAATCAGGCCGCTCGCGACTCCGCGGCCGAAATCGGTGCCCGTGCGTACACCAGCGGCAACAACATCGCCCTGGGCGACGGCGGCACCGACAAACACACCCTCGCGCACGAATTGACCCATGTGATTCAGCAACGCCGGGGTCCCGTTGCCGGAACCGACAACGGCGCCGGCCTGTCCATCAGCGACCCCTCTGACCGATTCGAACGAGAGGCAGAGTCCAACGCCACGCGCGTCATGGCAGGGGCCGCCCCGGTTCAGCGAACAGAGGGCACTGCGGAAACCCTTGGACGCGATGTCCAGCCCCACGAAACCAACATTCAAAGGGCGCCAAAAACGAAGACCGTGGACGGGCCGAAGCAGGGCGATCATCTCTTCAACGCCCTGGGGAGTGCCATTCTGGGCCTCATTCCCTCACTGAGGACGCAGAACAGGGACCTGGCGGAAGACAATCCGCAGATAGCGGCGCAGATCGATCGGCTGGAGATCCTCGCGAATGCCGCGGTGACACAGCGCGCGAATGCGGACTTCGAATCGGCGGCAGCCGTGAAGGGGGGCGGCTCCGGGCGGACCGGAGACGCGAACTCGCAGCGTTACGGTGAATTCTCTCGGCAGATGGTCACCGCGGTCACCGAGCTCCCACTGCTCTACGGTTGGGCGCACATGCCGGCGGCGGAAGCCATCAATGCAGTGTCGACCCAAGCCGGACTCGAATCGATCATATTCGACCAGGATGCTTATAAGAGAAAGAAGGAAGAGAATGGCGTAAAGAAGAGGCCTGGACCGTTCGAGACGTGGGTCACGAATACGAAGAACGCCATGTGGACACTTTTCCAGGCATACCTGGCGGTCGTTCTGGCGATTAACCGCGCGTCTGCTCCCGAGGGCTCGTAACGCGATCTTGTCGAATGGTCCTGGTCGGCCGTGACCGGTGTGACGGTTCGGCCGTTCGGGATGGTGTGAGTACCCGGCCGTGGATCGTGGACGATGACTTGTGGGCACTGATCGAGCCGTTGCTGCCGCCCTGGCCCAAGAAGACTCCCGGCCCGCGGCCGGTGCCGGACCGGCTGTGCCTGCAAGACATCCTGTACGTGCTCCGCAACGACATCGCCCGGCAGCTCTTGCCGCTGGAGCTGGGATTCGGCTCAGGGCAGACCTGCTGGCGCCCCCGAAGCCCTGCTCGGCGACAAGGGCTACAACTCCGACCCCAACCGCCGCGAACTGCGAAAACGCCGCATCCTCCCGGTCACCTCCCGCAGGGGTGCCCCGAACATCCAGGGCTTGGGCAAGCTCCGCTACGTCGTCGAGCAGACCTTCGCCCTGCTGCACCAGTTCAAACGCCTCGCCGTCCGCCGGGAACGGCGAACCGAACTCCACGACGCCTTCGTCTCCCTCGCCTGCGGCCTCATCTGCTGGCGACGGCTCAAGAAGGCCCGAACATGACCGTGTTACGAGCTCATAGGCATGCTGTTGTCACCGGCGTGATGGAGCACGTGTGGTGCGACTGTTCGGCATTACCGAGCAGACGGCCATACGCGCCCTCGGCGCGGCCACCCGAAACGCACCCCCAAGCTGCCCAGACAGCCCGTCTGGTTCAGCCCTGGATGCTGGCGAGCCAGTCGGTCAGCAGGCTGTTGACCTCGTTGGGGCGTTCCTGCTGGATCCAGTGGCCGCAGCTCTCCAGGAGGTGGGAGGCGGACAGAGCGGGGAGGGTGGTGGGGTAGGCGTCGATGGCGTCGGCCATCCAGGTGGTGGATGCGTCCAGGGCGCCGCCGATGAACAAGGCGGGCTGTTTGATCGGGGCTCCGCGGTGGAGGGCGAGGTCTTCCCAGTCGCGGTCCATGTTGCGGTAGCGGTTGAGGGCGCCGGTCAGGCCGGTGCGCTCGAACTCCCCGGCGTAGACGTCGAGGTCGTCCTCGCTCAACCAGGCCGGGAGCGGGCCGGCGGGGAAACGGTCGCGCAGCCGGCCGCCGTGGGCGACGAAGTGAGGGGCGGGTTCACCCTCGGCCGGCATGGTGTCGGCGGACAGGGCCGCGTAGAAGCCCGCGAGCCAGCCCCGGACGTCGGGCTCGATCTCCGCCTCGGCACGGCCGGGCTCCTGGAAGTAGGAGACGTAGAACTCCTGCTCGGGGCCGCCGATCTGGCCGAAGATGTCGGTCGGGCGCGGGCCGCCGGGCGGCGCGTAGGGGACGCTCAGCAGGCCGACGGCGCGGAAGACCTCGGTGTGGAGCAGGGCGGAGGCGGCGGCGATGTTGGCGCCCCAGTCGTGGCCGATGACCACCGCGCTCTCCTCGCCGAGGGCGCGCACGACGGCGACGTTGTCCTCCACCAGGTCGAGCATCCGGTAGGCGTCGATCGCCCCCGGCTTGGAGGAACGGCCGTAGCCGCGCACGTCGATCGCCACCGCCCGGTAACCGGCCGCAGCGAGGGCCGGAAGCTGGCGGCGCCAGGAGTACCAGGACTCGGGAAAGCCGTGCACGAGCAGGACCAGCGGGCCGCTGCCCTGCTCCACCAGGTGCAGGCGCCCGGCAGGGGCCTCGACAATGCGGTGGCGGAGTGCGGCGGTCGACTCGGAGTGCATGGGGACTGCTCCTCGGTTCGCGGGCGGCTGGCGAGTACCCATCGATCATGCGGCGCGGCGGCCCCTCGGCGCGATCAGCGTTGCCATTCTGGCAAGATCGCAGGACAGGGTACTGGAGCGGCACGGCAAGAAGGAGCGGGAAAAGGTGGCAGTCGACGATGTGCACGGCACGCTGGCCGCGATGGGGCCCCGGTTGCGGGCCGCGCGCGAGCACTACGGCGCGACGCTCGCCGGTGTCAGCTGCGCGACCGGCATCTCGACCAGCACGCTGTCCCGGATCGAGACCGGCCGCCGCAAGCCCACACTGGAGGTGCTGCTGCACCTGTCGAAGGAATACGGCGTCTCCCTCGACGAGCTGGCCGGCACCGCGCCCGGCCCTGCGGCCGAGTCGCGTGCTACGGCGCCGCTGAGCTTCGGCGACCACAAGGCGGTGCTGCCGCTGACCCGGTACGTCGGCGGCCTGCACGCCCACAAGCACGTCCTGCCCGCCCTCGCGGACCCGCCCGCGCGGCCCCGTCAGGTCTCCCACGACGGCCACGAGTGGCTGTGCGTCCTGTACGGGCGGCTGTGGCTCGCCCTCGGCGACCAGGACCTCATCCTGACCCCCGGGGATGTCGCCGAGTTCGACACCCGCACCCCGCACGGGGTGGCGAACGCCACCCCCGGCGGACCGGTCGAGTACCTGATCATGTTCGGACCCCAGGGCGAGCGTCTACGGCCGCGCAGCTAGTACTGCAACGGTCTTTGCCCATCCATCAGATCAAAGACCGTTGCAGTACTAGTCTCCTGCCCGTCCCGTCCCGTCCACTCAGGGCGGTGTCGTATGCGCCGAAAGGGCCTCACCGCGAACGGTGGGGCCCTTTCGGCAACGTGTCCGGGAGCGCTCATCCCCGCGGGCGCCCGCCGCCTTGGGAACCGAGCACCGCGTGGATCCGCTCCGCGGTTCCGCGCGGGCGGAAGACGTATCCGTTGTGGCCGCCGGGAAGGATCTCCAGGGGCGCGCCCAGTTCGCCGGCGAGCATCGTGGCGCACGTGTGCGGCCAGATGTGGCCCGAGTTCTCGCTGGCGGCGGGCACGACGCGGGCCGGTGAGTGCTTCAGCGCGGCCACGTCGAGGACGTGGTTCCTGATGGACGGTATGTCGTGGGTGAGGAGGACCTCTGCGTTTCGCAGGTGGTCGGGCCCTGGGGTACGTGGGGGGAGGTCTGGCTCGCAGTCGTTCGGGTCGATGTCCATGGAGACCGCGAACCTGCGCATCGCGGGGGCTGGGCCCTCTGCCCTGAAGGTCTCCTCGACGGTGAGGAGCTGCCCGAGGGCGAGGGTGCGTCCGGGGTCTGGCAGGAGCTGTGTGACGGGCGGTTCGTGCGCGATGACGGTTGCGACCTGCTCCGGGTGCCTGACGGTCAGTTCGAGCGAGATCAGGGCCCCGAGGCTGGTGCCGTAGAGGAGTGCGGGCTCCGGGGTGAGGGCCGAGAGCAGGCGGGAGACGTCGTCGGCGTGGGTGGCGAGCGTCGTCGCGGGGGAATCGGTGGTGCTTCCGGACAGGCCGCGCCGGTCGTAGGTGAGGACCGTGTACCGGTCGGCGAGGTGGCGGGCGAGTGGTTCGTTCGCGTCGACGCCGTGGTGGCCGCCGGCGACGAGCAGGAGCAGAGGTCCCTCGCCGCGGATGACGTGGCGCAGACGCGCGCCCGGCACTTCCAGTACGGATTCCCTCATGGTGCGACCACCGATCTTCTCGTCTTCTCGTCGGACAGGCCCTGGAGGACCCTGTGCCGATCGTGCGGCCGCCGCCGACGCCGCGGAATCGGACCGCTTCCCCTAGGACCGGCGGTCCCAGGATGCGCTTTCACCACACCGGTAGTCTGAAAGGGACATGACGCTGAACCGTGCTGATCTCGCCGATTTCCTGCGCAGGTCCCGGGGGCGGCTGACGCCGCGCGACGTCGGGCTCGTCGAAGGGCCGAGGCGGCGGACCCCGGGCCTGCGTCGCGAGGAGGTCGCGATGCTCGCAGGGATGTCGGCCGACTACTACATGCGGCTCGAACAGGCCCGCGGCCCCCAGCCCTCGGTCCAGGTGCTCGCCGCGCTGACGGGCGCGCTGCGGCTGACCGAGGACGAGCGGGACCACGTGTACCTGCTCGCTGGGCACCGTCCGCCGGAGGGCGCGCGGGCCGGGGAGTACCTGCGGCCGGGCCTGCGGTACCTCCTCGACCGCCTGGACGGCGTGCCCGTACAGGTGGTGAGTGATCTGGGCGACCTGCTGGCGCAGAACGACCTGGCGCTCGCGCTGTTCGGGTGCGTGTGCACGGTTGCCAAGGAGGACCGCAACATCGTCCTGGGCTGGTTCACGGACCCCCGCGTCCGTGGTCACTTCGCGGCCGAGGAACACGAGGAGCAGGCCCGGCGGCTGGTCGCCGCCTGCGGGCCGCGACGACCCGCCGCGGCGACGACGCGGCGTCCCGCTCGCTCGTGGCGCGGCTCCGGGCCGCGAGCCCGGAATTCACGGAGCTCTGGGACCGGCACGAGGTCGCGGTGCGCAGGTCGCACCCGTACCGACTCGTGCATCCCGACCTGGGCAGGATCGACCTCGACTGCGAGGTGCTGGCGACGCTCGCGGCGGACCAGCACCTGCGGATCTTCACCCCTCCGCCCGGTGGCACCACGGTGCTGGACGAGTTGCGCGTGCTCGGCCCGCAGCACCGGCACGACACCGGCGCGGCGAGCCTGACCGCTCCGTAGGTCGACCGTTCCGTAGGCCGACCGCTCCGTAGGCCGACCGCTCCGTAGGTCCTGGGACCGCCTGAGACCAGAACCGAGACCGAGACCGAGACCGGGATCCGAACCGAGACCGGGATCAGAACTCTGCTGACGTGGTCTTCGCCGTCCCCTACCCCCGACTACTCCGTCCGCAGTACCTCCGCCACAGGCGCCTTCGCTGCGCCCCGGGCCGGTAGGTAGGCCCCCAGCGCGGCGATCACGGAGCCCGAGAAGGCCAGCAGTGCCACCATCGGCCAGTTCCACACGTGCAGGAGCGAGTTCGGCAGATCGAGCCCGGTGCCGTGTCCGGTCATCGGGATGATGATCCGGTGCGCGAGCACTCCGAGCGGGACGCCGACGAGCCCGCCGAACGCTCCGAGCACCGTCATGGACGTCACCACCATGGCGATCACCTGGCGCGGTGTCATGCCGAGCGACTTGAGCATCCCGAGGTCCTTGCGCCGTTCGCGGGTGTTGAGGACGACCGTGTTGAACACACCGAGGCTCGAGACGGTGATCAGCATCAGGGTGAGCGTCGACACCACGCTGATGATGACCTTCTCGATGGTGTCGGAGGCGCCGTTCACGGTCGCGTGCAGCCCTGGGTCCGTGCGCCCGACCGCAGCGGCGTAGGCCTGGGGGTCGGTGCCCTTCGCGAGCTGGACGTAGAAGCTCTGGGCGCGCTGGACCGGGCTGAGCGGGGTGAACCGGTTCCAGTCGAGGGTCGTCACGTCCCAGCCTCCGGTGCTCTCGCCGACGATCTTCTGTGGCTGCGGCCCCTCGCTCGAGTCCAGCGTGATCGTGTCGCCGAGAGACGCCTTGTGCTGGTGCCAGAACTCCGATGAGACCACCACCTCGTTCGGCCCCTCGATCCAGCGTCCCCGGACGAGATCCGGGTGCAGCTCCGTCGTGTCGCCGCTCTCGGCGCCCATCCGGACGATTCCCGACGAGCCTGTCATACGGGTCTCCAGCGCGGTCTCGGCGTACACGTGCTCGGTGCCGGGCAGCGAGCGCAGCAACGCGAAGACCTGGTCGTCGGAGTGGGTCGGGCCGGGAGGGTTCCACTTGGGGTCGTTGAGGTCGATGCGCACCTGGATCTTGTCGGTCTGCGTTTCCAGCTGCCCGAACTTGACGACCGAGGCGGAGAGACCGAGCGCCATCGTCACCGTCATGACGCCGAGCACGACGGTGGACAGCGTCAGGGCCGTACGACCCGGCCGGGCGAAGGGCCAGCCCAGGCCCAGGCTCACCGGGCGCGGCAGGCGTGATCCGCCGAGCCTGCGCTGGACCGCCAGACCGCGTCCGGTCTGTTGGACGCTGCCGGCGCTGATGGCAACGGCGGCGGGGAGGCGACGGGCGCGCATCGCCGGGACAAGCGCGGACAGCGCGACGAGTGCCGGCATCCCGATCAGCACGACCGGATAGACCCACGTCGGGATGGTCGCCTTGTCGATGACGAGGTCGTTGCCGAAGATGCCGAAGAACGCCTGGCGCACCAGCTTCCCGCCGACGAGGCCGCCGATCACCGAGCCGAGTGCGCAGCCGATCGTCGCCGGGACGGTGACCATGACGAGGTAGACCGCCGTCACCTGGTTCGGCGTGAATCCCAGTGCCTTGAGGACTCCGATGTGCCGGAAGCCCGAGACGACCGCGCCGCTGACGACGTTGCCGACGATCAGGACCGAGACGACCAGTCCCAGGACGCCGAAGACCGTCAGGAAGGGCACGTAGGTGTTGGGGCCCTTGGCGAGGTTCGCCTTGATGGCCAGGTAGGAGCTGGTCCCCGTCAGGGCGTCGGACGGCAGGCCCTTCGTGGCGGCGGACATGCCGGCCTTCAGCGCCGAGTCGGACCCGGCCTCTTTGAAGCGGTACATCATCTGGAGTGAGTCCGAGTGCAGGGCCCGTGCTTGGTCCGGTGTGACCCAGCCGCCCGCGGACTGGCTGGCCGAGGTGGCGTAGCCGACGATCTTCAGCTTCACGCCGTCCGGTGTGACGACCGCGCGCTCGGACTCGCTCTGTGGCGGACCGATGGCCGACGGCGCGTTCATGACGATCTCGCCGGGACCGGTCGCCCAGCGTCCGGCGCTGAGTTCGAGGGTGTCGACCGGGGTGTCCGGCCGGTCACGGCCGACGACGGTGAACGAACCCGGCAGCCCGACCGGATGGTCGCCGGTCTCCGAGGGCGAGTGGAGGGCGGCCTCGGGATAGGGACCGGCGACGGCCTCGAGGCCGGGGGCGTTCGCGGCCTGGGCGATCTGTGCGGCGGTCGCCTTCGAACTGTCGAACTCGGCGACGACGTGTGCGCCGTTCGCGGCGTCGTAGGCCTGGTCGAAGGGGCCTGACACGGCCGCCAGCAGGCCCAGGGTGGCGATGGCCATGGCGCTGGAGACCATGACGACGACACCGAGGACGAAGGTCTGGAGTCTGCGGCGCTTGACCGCCGCGCGCGAAGCCCGCCAGACGGCGCTCATCGGGTGGCCTCCGTGGCCACTGCGTGGTCCATCGCGCGGTCCCGGGCGATGCGCCCGTCCGCGACCTCGACGATCCGGCGGGCGCACCGCGCGGCGAGCCGCGGGTCGTGCGTGACGATCAGGAGTGTCTGGCCGAGCTGGTTCAGGTCCGTGAGCAGTTGCGTCACCTGGTCGCCGGACCGGCTGTCCAGGGCGCCGGTGGGCTCGTCGGCCAGCAGCAGGGACGGCTGGTTCATCAGTGCGCGGGCCGTCGCGACCCGCTGCCGCTCGCCGCCGGAGAGGGAGGCGGGGTAGATGTTCTTCCGGTCGGCGATCCCGAGTTCGCCCATGAGTTCCAGAGCGCGTTTGCGGGCTGCCGACGCCTTCAAGCCGATCAGCTGTCCGGCCAGGGCGATGTTGTCCAGGGCCGGCAGGTCGTCCAGGAGGTTGAAGAACTGGAAGATCATGCCGATCCGGCGGCGCCGGAACAGTGCGAGTCCCTTCTCGTCGAGCCCGACCAGGTCCTCCCCGCCGACGACGACCGATCCGGTGCTCGGCCGGTCGAGCCCGGACACCATGTTCAGCAGCGTCGACTTCCCGGAGCCGGACGGCCCCATCACGGCGACCGACTCGCCGGCGCCGATCTCCAGCGAGACGCCGTCCAGAGCCGCGTAGTCCCCGAAGTCCTTTCGCACGTCCGTGAGCCGGACGACGACGTCCCGTTCCTCGTAACCACCAGTGTTCGTCATGGGGAGAACACTGGCGATCACCCTGACCCACCGGCATCGGAGCGCCGTCCACATTCCGGGGCGGGGATACCGACCCAGGGTGTACACCCTCGCTCCGATGTCCCCGGATGATCACCTGGCTACGATCGTGCCATGCCCACGACCCCGCCCTCGACGCCGCTGCTGCGGCGTGTGACGCCCGGCGCTTGGACGGCGCTCACCTGGTGCGTGTCCACGCTGTACTCGTTCGTCGTCCAGATCCGCTGGCCGGGCGAACGGTTGCAGCCCTGGGGCGAGAAGAGCCACCGCATCGAGCCGTTCGCGATGGACCCCCGCGAGCAGGCGATGCTGCTGCTCGCGGCGGCGCTGCTGGCCGGCGCCTGCTGGCTCCTGACCCGCCGACCGCTGACATCGATGACGATGCTGGTGCTCAGCGCACTGGTCCTGACCAACGGCCCCCTGCACACGATCAGCATCGCGCCCGAGCAGTACCTGCCGGTCTGCGTCGCCCTCTGCTTCGTCGCCGCCACAGAGACGCGGCGGACGTCACTGATCGCCGCCGGGCTGGCCCTGGCCGGGCTCCTCGGCTACATCGGCACGCGCCTGGCGCTGGGATTCCGGGTGGGCACCTCGGTCGAGGCCGTCGTCCTGATGATGATCGTGGTCGCCTGCGTGATCGGGAACTCGCGGCGTCAGGAACGCGAGCACACCGAGCAGATGCGCACCCGGGTCGCGGAGCAGGCGGTGACCGCCGAACGGCTGCGGATCGCCCGCGAGCTGCACGACATGATCTCGCACAGCATCGGCGTCGTCGCGATCCAGGCCGGCGCCGCCAAGCGCGTCATCGAGACCCAGCCGGAGCGCGCCCGCAACGCCCTCGGCGTCATCGAGGACACCAGCCGGGAGACGCTCGCCGGGCTGCGACGGATGCTCGGAGCCCTTCATGACGCCGAGGCCGGCGGCGCGGACAAGCCCCTCGCCGGGCTCGAGGATGTCGACAGGTTGGTGGAAAACGTCCGGAACGCCGGCGTCCGGGTGGACGTCGAGTGGCGCGGCGAGCGGCGTCCGCTGCCGCCGGAGGTCGACCTGTCCGCGTTCCGCATCATCCAGGAGTCCGTCACCAACGTCGTGAAGCACTCCGGGACAGAGCAATGCCGTGTCTCCGTGGTTTTCCAGCCGGGCGACCTGTCCGTCGTGATCGTCGACAGCGGGTCCGGGACCGGCCGGGGCGAAGGCAGCGGCCACGGCATCGCCGGAATGCGCGATCGAGCGAGGCTGCTGAACGGCGACTTCACCGCCGGTCCGCGTCCCGAGGGCGGCTACCGCGTGACTGCCCGTCTCCCCATCCCGATGGAGGTCTGATGCCGGTCCGCGTCGTACTCGCCGACGACCAGCCACTGATCCGCGCCGGTCTGGTCATGGTGATCACCGACACCCCGGACATCGAGGTCGTCGGAGAGGCCGGAAACGGCGCCGAGGCCGTGCGACTGGTCCGGGACCTGCATCCCGACGTCGTCCTCATGGACATCCGCATGCCCGGCATGGACGGCATCGAGGCCACCTGGATGATCACGAAGGACATCGGCGCCCCCCACGTCATCGTCCTGACGACGTTCGACGACGACAACAACGTCTACGACGCCCTACGGGCCGGGGCTTCGGGATTCCTCGTCAAGGACATGGCCCTGGACGACATCATCGCGGCAGTGCGGGTCGTGGCCTCCGGGGACGCGCTGATCGCGCCGAAGGTGACGCGCCGCCTGATCGAGGAGTTCGCTCGCCGCCCGCAGCGGGCCGCTGCCCTGCCGCCCAAGGAGATCCAGGGGATCACCGGCCGCGAGCGAGAGGTACTGACCCTGATCGGCCGTGGGATGTCGAACGCCGAGATCGCCGAGGCGATGTTCATCAGCGGCGCGACCGTCAAGGCGTACGTGACGCGGCTGCTCGCCAAACTCGACGCCCGCGACCGCGTCCACCTCGTCATCATCGCCTACGAACACGGCCTGGTGACGCCGACCGGATAGGCCTGCACCACCAGGTTGCACGTTGCACCACGTCGCCGACAAGATCGACGGACTGCTCCAAGGCGGCCGCCGTGCCGGCGGCCCCGGCGAAGACGCCGCTGAGCCCAGTAATCCCGGCTGAGGCCCCGACACGACGAGGGCGCCGACTGCGATGCAGTCGGCGCCCTCGGTACAGCTGGCGGAGGATACGAGATTCGAACTCGTGAGGGGTTGCCCCCTAAGGGCTGTCCCGCAAAGACCCCTCATAGCTCCGGAAACGGCAGGGTGTCCTCCATCATCTGCAACAACTTCCGAGCAGGTGTCGCTTCCTCTGGCCGTACGGAGGAGGCGACGCCCTCGATGACTGACCGGCCTGCGCACACGGCTGTCCTTGAGGCCGTCTCCCAGCCGGTTTGCTGCCGGCAGCTCGCATCGTGCTTGCGGTCCTGGGTCGCCGAAGCGGCGGAGTGTCACTGGTCGGTCCGGTAGATGCTTCCCAGCAGCTCCAGCAGCTCCAGCAGCTCCAGCAGCTCCAGCAGCTCCAGCAGCTCGGCTTTGCAGGCCACGTGCGGGGACCCGGCCAGTTCGAGAAGGAACGGGACCGCGGGAGCTGTCGCCTCGCCGACAACGAACCCCAGCGCGCAGATGGCATCGCCCAGGTCATCGATGGCGATGCGGGCCGTGTCCTCGTCCCCGTATGCGATCCGGGACAGCAGAGGGGGGATACCGCCGGCTGCGGCGCCCGCCGCGTCGCGCACTTCTCCGGCCTCGGGGAACATCGGCACAGCGGTTATCGGTGAGAACGATCATGGTCAGGGTGTGAGGGCGCTGACCCGGTTCTCGTACTCGCGGCGGGCCTTGCGCTGGGCCGGGACTGCAGGGAGGCCCTGGCCTCCGTCGAGCGGCTGGCAGCGGGCGAGGAGCTGGCGGTGCACGGCGAGGACGGCGCTGACGCGCAGGGTGTAGCCCTGGCCGCGCCGTACGGTCGTCCCCTGGTCGAGCGCGTCGCGCTCGGCGGGCTCCAGCTCGGTGGTGCGGAGGTGGCCGGCGACCTTGCCGGGCATGTCGAGGTGACCGGCAGCTCCGGGGCGGGCGCGGCCTCCTCGCTGGCGGTGTGGTCGGGCAGGAGGTCGGCGACGCGGTACGGATGGCGCCGCGGCTGACGCCGTGGTCGCGGGCGAGGGCGGCGATGGAGCGGCCTTCCAGGTACGCGGTGCGCACGTCGGCAGTCTTCGTGGCCTCCACGGCGGGGCGGCGCCCGCCCTTCGCGCCCTTGGCCTCGGCGGTGCGCAGTCCGTCGTAGGTCAGCTCGCGCTGGAGGTCGCGTTGGAGTTCGCCGGCGGCGGCGAGGGCCTGCACCATGAACTTCACGGTGGACAGCAGTTCGCCGGTGCGGGAGTGGCGGGTGGTGAGGTCCATCGCTGAGAACGCGCCGTCGTGGATGCGCAGCGCGAGACGGTCACGGTGCAGGACGTCGAGCACGTCGAGGATGCGCTGGTTGCCGCGTACGAGGCGCAACACCTCGGAGATGTGCACGGTGTCGCCCGGCCGCGCGTACGTCAGCAGCTCGTCGAACTTCGGCCGCTGAAGCGGGTGAAGGCGGCTGGAGGTACCGGGCTCCTCCTCGAAGACGACCGGGTCCTCGATCCCGGCCTCCTCCAGGACGAGGTCCTGCCGGGCGGTCGACCGCTGGTCGGTCGAGACCCGCTTGTAGACCAGGTTCGCCACCGTGGGGCCCCTTCCGTACGGAGGATCGGACCCTATTTTTCGTCAAACCGTGTCAGCAATTGCCATCGGATCTGATGGGATTCGCGCCGCTGCGAACCCTGTGATTGCACGGGTTCATTGGATGCGTCGGTCGCCTGTCGTCAAATGATCGTTTGACGACACGTACAGTGAGCCGATGACGGTCAATGGGGTGGGAACGGCGGCGCCGGTCGATATCGACGGGGTGCGGAACTTTCGGGACGCCGGCGGAGTCGGGGCGCTACCGCGCGGTGTGTTGTACCGGTCCGGCGCGTTGCACGCGATGCCGGCGGAAGGAGCACGAAAGCTGGAAGGGCTGGGGGTGCGTGCAGTCGTGGATCTACGCAGCCGGCCCGAGGTCACCGACCGGCCGGACGTCATGCACGGCGCGGGGATCAGGTACCTGCACGTTCCAGTGTTCGCCGAGCAGCGCTGGCCGCAGGAGCAGATGGAGCTGTACCCGTCGATGGCCGAGCACGCGGGCCGCGCTGTGTTGACGGTGCTGCGGCGCCTGGCAGCCAAGGACCAGGGGCCGGTGCTGGTCCACTGCGCCTCGGGCAAGGACCGGACCGGTGTCGTGATCGCCCTCGTGCAGACCCTGTTCGGGGCGTCCGAGGCGGAGGTAGTGGCAGACTTCGTGCGTTCCAACACCGAGCTGGGCCTGCCCGCCGCTGAGCCCTCGCTTTCACGGGGACACAACACCCTGCCGGTCGCGGCCGGACACCTCCACCGCGCGCTTCTGTGGGTCCGCAGTCACCACGGTTCCGTGCCCGCCTACCTCCGGGCGCAGGGCGCTACGGAGCAAGACCTTTCCACAACGGGCTGACGGGCAACGCCACGTCCTGGCTCGTCACCCTCCACGACCTCCGCACCCCGTGAAAGAGGCACGCCCTAGCTAAAGGCTGTCCCGTAACTGCTGCATGAGCGTGGTGGCGGTGTCAGTGGACGCGGGCACACTGACTACATGATCACCTCTTCCTCTGTCACAGACGATGTCTCTGGCCCCTCCCTTATCTGGGTGGAGTCGATGGGCGGTCCTCTGATCGTCGTCCCCGTTTCCGCCCTGGCCTCCTGGGGCGGGTGCACGGAGGGTGGTCTTATGGCGGGAGACGCCACCGCTCCAGACGACTACGACCGGGCCTGCGCGGTGGACGATCTGGCCGGTGTGATCCCCATCGACGAGAACGGTGCGCAGGCACTGGTGCTGGCGGACGAGCCGGCGACCAGCTGCTATCTGCCCCAGCACCGAGCGTTCCTGCGGTGGCGCGCCGCCGAGTCCGAGGCCGGACTGAGAGCCGCGGCGGACACCGTCCTTGCAGACCCGGCCACGGTGTGGGAGGAGTGCGGCACCTGGGCATCAGACGGTCCGGCGGTGCTCCTGGACTCCGCCGAAGCAGGTTCCGACCTGGGCGTCGAGTACCCCGACGGTGGAATGCCCGCTGAGGCGCCGGTCCCGCTGCCCGCCGGCCGCTGGAGGGTCCGCGCCACGCAGACCAAGGTGGACGAAGAGAACTGGGTCGGCTTGGTCCAGCTCCTGCCCGCCGAATCCTGAACGGGCCGCGCTTCGGTCGGGTGTGGTCAGCCGCGGCGCGCAAGGTTGTGCAGATGAGCGATGCCGAGCATCGCGTGGTGCACGCCATCGCCCTTGAGGCGGCAGTCGCGCAGGATCTTCCAGGTCTTCATCCGGGCGAAGGCATGCTCGACCCGAGAGCGGACCTTTCGGTGGGAGGTGTTGTGTTCTTCTTTCCAGGTGGGCAGTTCGCTCTGTCCAGGGTCGCGGCGGTGCGGGATGACGAGCCCGGTACCGCGATAGCCGCCGTCGGCGATCACTACGGTGTTCCCGACGGTGGCCTTCGCCCCGGATAGCTCCCATGCCTTGCAGTCGTTGCGTTTGCCCGGCAACGGTCGGCCGACCACGACCACCAGTCGGGTGTCGGCATCGATGACCACCTGGTGATTCGTCGAGTACCGGTAGTTTTTGGACCGCTCCGCCACCGCGTGATCGCGGGTGGGGACCAGAGTGCCGTCCGCGATGAGCACGGCGTCCTTGCGAAACCGCTTCCTGGGCCGGAACGCCAGAAGAGGCCCGACCTGCCTGACGATGCGGCCGGCTGCGGACTTCGAGACACCGAAGAGCGGAGCGATCTGGCGCAGCGTCAGGTTAGTACGCCAGTACGCAGCCACCAGAAGCACTCGATCCTCCAGCGGAATCCCCCATGGCCGACTCCGGCGAGTGATGACGGCGCCTTCGCGCCGCAGTGCACGCACCACCCGGTTGAACTGGCGCGGAGTCACGCCAGTGAACGGGGCTATCCAGGACGGCTCGGACGCTGTGATCACACGTGACACGGTCGAGATCATCGCAGAGCAAGATCACTTACGGGACAGCCCTTAGAACTCCTAACGGAATGACACTTTGGGGTCGGCTCCTCGCCGTGGGGCGCCGTCCGGCAGCATGGGGCGATGGACTTCGATCAACCGCTGCCTCGCGAGCTGAAAGCCGTCGATTCGGCCGCCTTGCTCGGGCTGGAGGAGCGGGCGTGTGACCTCGGTCTGAGTCAGCGGTTGGACCCGGCTTGGGTGCGAGCGAATGCAGCGCCTGACGGCACTCACTACTTGTGGCCAGCCTTGTGGCACAGTCTGTCCCACCGCCCGGACGTTCCGCGTCAGCTGCGGTGCGAGCTGTTGATCACTCTGCGTGCGGGAGACCGCGTGAGGAGTCTGCTGGATGTGCTTCCGGACGACTTCGCCCCGCTGCCGAGGGTGACCTCACGCGAAGAAGGCATGCAGGTCAGCCAGCTCTTCGAGCATGCTCCTTCGGTCCGGGAATGGCTACTGCGGGAGGGCGGGGGCTCGGACCGACTGTGACAGGCGGCGCCAGCAGATGAGTGCGCATCCCAGGGTGAGGAAGGCTTCGTGGATGTCGTCGCGGATCTCCCAGCGGATCCGCAGGCGGCGGAACCAGTGCAGGTGGGCGAAGGCGCGCTCGACAACCCAGCGTTGGGTTCCGAGTCCGGAGCCGTGATCGGTGCCGCGTCGCGCGATCAGTGGCTTCACGCCGAGCGCGCGGACGAGACGGCGGTACTTGTCGTGGTCGTAGCCGCGGTCCCCGAGCACGACGGCGGGGCGGTGCCGAGGTCGGCCACGCTTGCCCCGCACAGGCGGCACGGCCTGGAGCAGTGGGATGAGCTGGGTGACGTCTTTGCGGTTGCCGCCGGTCAGGGTGACGGCGAGCGGGATGCCGGTGGCATCGGTGATCAGGTGATGCTTGCTGCCCGCCCTGCCCCGGTCGACAGGGCTTCGTCCCGTCTTGGGTCCCCTTTTTAACGCTCGGATGTGGGAGCCGTCGACCGCCGCCCGGGAGAAGTCCAGGGCCTCCGCGCTGCGGAGCTTGGCCAAGAGTGCTTCGTGGAGCCGGGGCCACACGCCGGCCTCGGTCCACTCGGCCAGGCGCCGCCAGCACGTCATGCCCGACCCGAAGCCGAGCTCCTGCGGCAGATGTTCCCAGGCGATCCCTGTGTGCAGCACGAACAGGATGCCCTGAAACACCTGCCGGTCCGGATGCCGCTTCCGCCCCGGATGCCGGACCCGACGCTCAACCTTCGGCAGCAGCGGCTCGACCACCGCCCACAGCTCGTCCTCGACTTCCCACGACTTCCGCCGAGCCGCCCCGCACCCCTAGATCAACGCCCCCGGAGCGATCCAACCACCCTGAAGATCATTTCGTTAGGAGTTCTTAGAGGTCCTAACAGAAGCCGTTGATCATGTGACTGTCGCTTTGGTTGCTCGTTGGTCTGTTCGTGGTGAAGAGGAACTCCAGGCCGTGGATCGTGTCGGATGAACTGTGGTCGCTGGTCGAGCCGTTGTTGCCGGTCCCGGCGCCGAAGCGGGTGGCGGGGCGGCCGCGGGTGTCTGACCGGCAGGCTCTGTGCGGGATCCTGTTCGTCCTGCACACCGGCATCCAGTGGGAGTACCTGCCCCAGGAGCTCGGCTTCGGCTCCGGCATGACGTGCTGGCGACGGCTGGCCGGGTGGAACGAGGCCGGTGTGTGGGACCAGCTGCACCTGGTGCTGCTGAAGAAGCTGCGGTCGGCCAAGCAGCTGGACTGGTCGAGGGCGGGGAAGCGACTCCAGTCATGTCCGGGCTGCCCGGAGGGGCCCAAAAGCGGGCCCAGCCCGGTCGACCGAGGCCGGCCGGGCAGCAAGCATCACGTCCTCGTCGACGGGCAGGGCATTCCGCTCGCGGTGTCGCTGACCGGCGGAAACCGCAATGACGTCACCCAGCTGTTGCCCCTGCTCGCGAAGGTCCCGTCCGTCGCCGGCCTGGTCGGCCGACCGCGGCGACGACCGGATGTGCTGCTGGCCGACCGGGGCTACGACCACGACAAGTACCGTCGCCTGGTCTGGGCTCAGGGCATCAAGCCGTTGATCGCCCGGCGTGGTGTCCCGCACGGCTCCGGCCTTGGTGTCTACCGATGGGTTGTCGAGTGGACGATCGCCTGGCTGCACGGCTTCCGGCGTCTCCGAGTCCGCTGGGAGCGACGTGACGACATCCACGAGGCCTTCCTCGGCCTCGCCACCTGCCTCATCACCCACCGATACGTCCAACGCCTTAGGGCCTCTTAGGTATCTGTAAGACACTGCCGGAGCTCGGGAGCTCGTGCAGCCTGTCGCCTTCACGCTGCTGGGAAGGGTGGGGGGCCGGGCGTGTCTTGTCTTGGCTGTGCCTTGTCGGGGGTTGGGGGTGGTGGGGGTTGCTTCGCGTTCGGCTTGGTGGGTGGGGTGCGGATCGTGGGTGGTGTCAGCGTTGCTGAGTCTCGGGTGGTGCCGGCCGTGACGATTGAAGGCATGGGAGCGTGGCTGGTGTGGTGGGTGGTTTCGCCGCTCGGACTGGGGGCTGTTCGGCTGGGGTGGCTCCTGGGCTTGAGTTTTGGGGTGGGCCTGTGGGGGTTGCTGTGTTGTGGCTGGGCGTTTTATGGGGTCGGAGTTTTGGATTCTGTCGGTAGTTTTGGGACGGGGCCGGGGTGGTGCAGCAAAGGTCCAAAAGTTACACAGCAAGCAAGCCTGATGCATCAGGTGTGTGGCCCGCTTCGATGGTTCAGGTGATGTATCGGCTGATGACATGTCACCGGAAAGCGTTGACGTGCAGGCCAGCAGGGCTTCACCAAAGCCATCCGGGCACGTTTAAAGCGGGGGAGGGGTTTGGGCGGAGCGCAGCGGAGCCCCTCACTACAGTAAAGCCGACACCCCGTCAGACCGACACCCCATCACTCTCCTTCGCCAGGTACCCGCTGGGAATCCCAAGCCCTACACAGGCCCGCACCCGATGCACCCACCCCCTACTGCCAGCAAGGTAATCGCGCTTGCGCGATTATCCACAATTCGCGCTTGCGCGAATTGACCCACCCTCAGAATTCCGCTTGCGGAATTCTATTCCCCCGCTTGCGGGGGAATACGCCCCGCGCTTGCGCGGGGCGTTCTCTAACACCGGCTTGCCGGGTGCTGTC
>JAPTYK010000003.1 GCA_026913215.1 Streptomyces diastatochromogenes
CTGAGCGCGCCTCGCGCAAGCGCGAGGCGAATTCCCGCGCAAGCGCGGGAATTAAATTCCGCAAGCGGAATTCTAAAAGCGGGTCAATTCGCGCAAGCGCGAATTGTGGGCACCCGCGCAAGCGCGGTTGCCTGGGCTGGCAGCAAGGGGAGGTGCATCATGCGCGGGCCCGTGTAGGGCTTGGGGTTACTGCCCACCACCCCCGCAACGGAGGTGACAGGCCGTTGGCCTGGCAGGGTGCCCGCCCCACCGCAGTGATGGGCTCCGCTGCGCTCCGCCCAAACCCCTCCCCCGCCCTCGAAACCGTTCACCAATACCCCGTCAGCATGCACGTCAACCCGTCGCTTCGGGACGGAATGTGGCGACGCATCACCCGGGCGAGCGAACGAACATACCGCATGATGCATCATCCTGATGAGCTGTGTAGTGTTTGGGTCCTGTCTGCGCCACCCCGGACCCTGGCTAAAAACTTACCGGCTGAATTAAGAATTGCGCGTCCTTGAACAGCTTAGCCATAGAACGGAAGCCCTGTATGGGAATGCCGGAATTCGGCGTGCGGAGGTACATGAGTCGTTCGGCCGCTAGGCCGCACGGCGGAACCCACCACCGGCACCGGCCACGCCTCCATGCTGTTGAGCGTCACGGTCGGCACCACCCGAGACTCAGAGCCGATGGTGCCCTCCACGGCCCGCACGGGAGCCGCCGGGCCGCACGCGAAGCCGCCTCAGCCACGGAGGGGTGCGTGCGCAGGAGCAGGAGGCCGCGCGTGCCGGGTGTCGGCCGAGGGCCGGGGCGCCCGGAGCGTGCGCACCTGGGTGGCCTGCTTGTTGGTGCCGTCGGTGGCGGGGTGCCGGGACGGCCCGAGGCCCTGGTGCGGCCTCGCGCGCGTGCGTCTTAAGGAAAAGAGGGGGCCTCGGGGAAACGTGCCTTGACCTGGCGTTTTCCGGAAGTGGATGTGTCAGCCACAACACATTGACCTGCGGAAATGTGTCCGTGGTGCCACAGCGACACCCATATTTGCCAACCAAGCTTGTACAAGTGTGGAACGTTGCTGGTGGGACCGGGTTTCCAGGAAACACGGTCCGAATCCGCTGTGTCGGCGTCGACACCAAAGCGCCCCTCCGCCGGCCGCGGCAAGGGCCGCATCGCTGCTGTTCCGCCCGGTGGTGACAGTGCCTTCCGCGAGACCCTGTCCTCCCGGCTGGGTAAGGACATCAAGCCGCCGACCCGCAAGCGGGCCGTGCGGCAGATGGACGTCAGCGTCCGGTACACATACCGAGCGCCCCACGACATGTACGGCCGGTTCGGCTACAGCGTGGTCTCCAACGACTTCCTCGCCGACGTCCTGGCGGTGCTCATCGCGCAGCACGGTATGTCGCCGATCCAGTCCGCGGTGCTCCTGTGGTGCATCGGGCGGCAGCGTGAGGGGTGGCTGCGCGCCACGCACAAGAAGATCGCCGACAAGCTGGGCGTGGAGCGGTCGTACGTCACCCGGGCCATCGGCCGCCTGGAGCACTGGCAGATGGTCCAGCGTGTCGACAACGGGCTGATTTTCGTGAACCCGATGCTCGGGTTCGAGGGCAAAGGCGATGTCCAGCGCGAGATCCTAGACGCGCTGCGAGACAAGGAGACCGGGAAGAGCTGCCCGAGGACGTCTTCCCCGCCCTCAACGCCCCGCTGCCGCCGCGCAGCGTGCAGCTGGAGCTCGGTGTCGAAGACAGGGAAGCTGAGCGCCCTCATCGAGCGCCAGGAGCCCGGCGGCGAGGTGAACGCCTCCCAGGCCGAGCTGGGGGCCCGCGTGGGCCTGTCCAGGAACTCCGCGAACACCGCAATGGCGCTACTGGAGAGCCGGAACCTCGTACTGCGGCCCAAGGACCGCAAGTACCGGACCTACCACCTCCACCCCTACGTCGCCTCCTACGCCTCCCAGGAGGACCTGGAGGACGCGATCGAGGACGCCGCCGAGCGCATCGAGGCCGGCGAACTGCCCGACATCACCGCCCCGCTGTACGAGACCGCCCCGCCCAAGCGCCAGGCCCAACCTCTCCGAGCCGTGCGCGCCGCCGTCTGATGCCGCCAGCCATCACCTCCGGGTGGCTCCGCACAGAACGTCCGAAGCCACCCGGAGAGGTCACTGGTCTGCCAGCCGGTGACTGGTTATCAGTTCGAGGGGAGCTCCACGGCGAGGACGCCCCGGGCCTCCAGCTTCTCGGTCAGGGTCCTCAGCTCCTTGGCGCTGCCGATCGCCTGGTTCAGGCGCGCGCGGATGACCATGCAGGCCTGCTCGTCGACCAGCCGCCGCCAGCAGGTCTGACCCGAGCCGAACCCGAGCTCCAGCGGCAGCAATTGCCAGGCGATGTCGTTGTCCAGCACGTACAGGACGCCCTGCAGACACAGCCGGTCCGGCACCGGCCGAGGCCCCGGCGACCGTTCGGGCCAGGGGGGCAGAAGCGGCTCGACCAGTGCCCACAAGTCGTCATCCACGATCCACGGCCGGGTACTCACACCATCCCGAACCGCCGAATCGTCGCACCGGTCACAGCCAACCAGGTTCGTTCGACAAGATCATGTCACAACCTCTACGAGCGACCGCAGCCCAAAACCGCTCTGACCTGCACGAACGATGACTCCCGTGTTCTAGAGATCTAGAACACGGGGGTGTGGGTTTGTTCTGAGGATCTGGAACAAACCGGGGCACTGAAGGCCTGAGTGGCTAGCCAGGGCAGCAGCCCGTTACGCCACACCTCGCCTTAAGAACTAGAACGACGAAGAAAGACCAGGTCAGAAGCTTGCGCTTCCCGAGATACGTCCCTTCACGAGCTACATATCCCCGTCGTTATGTAGCGCCTGAGGAGACACATCGAGCACCAAACGTCAGCCAGCCTGACACTTTGGAGGGCAAAACGTCAGCGAGCCCGACGTTTTGGTAGGGCTCTGTCAGGCCCTCCTGCGAGGGCCCAGAGCGCTGGAACGACCGAAGGCAAGAGTCCTACGGGGCGAGCTGCCGGCTGGCCCCCGGGTATCTACAGCTGCAACCACCCAAATCCCACGGAGTGGCGGTGCTTGAGCCCAGAGCCAAGAGGCTGTATCACGCGCGCGCGCTCTAGAGGGAAGAGTAGTGCGTTTCTGCAGGTCAGCGCGTCGGCGTGAGAAAGATATGTCAGCCCTGGACTGACATATCTCGGTCGGGATGTCAGCTAGCTCTGACCGAGCAACCGCGTTTCGTGGCAGTACTGCCACGAAACGCGGTGTTGTGCGTCAGCTGGCGCACAACACCGACTCGGAGGTCGAAGGTCAGCTCAGGACTGACGTACGGGTGACTTTCGTGTCGGTGCTGCCGCGTTTTAGTGGCACTACTGCCACGGTTCTCCGCTATGGTTCTGGCATCACGATGATCAAGGAGGCGGCGACCCCATGAGCTCAGGGCCCCTGGACGGCAGCGCAGCGCCGAAGCTGCCCGGCGCCCCTTCCCGTCGTCGGCGGCGCCCGAAGCCGCCGCCCACTGCCTACAGCCGGTCCTCTGGCTCCACCATTGAGTTGCCCGTTGGCCATGCCGCCCAGGTCTTCCCCGTTGGCTCCAGCACGGGGTTCATCGGCGAGGCGTTCTCCATGGACAGCCTGGAGTTCATGCGCTGGGCTGCTGTCCGCTACGACAACGACCGGTTCGTGCTCGTGGTGCTGTTCCACCTGATGGGCTCGCAGAAGCCCGGGGGGCTGATCGAGGCCAAACACGAGGACGTCGCCGAGGCCCTCGGATACAGCCGGTCTCACATCAGCCGCGTGTTCAACGTTCTGGAGACCGACGGAGCGCTGCGCCGGGTCCAGCGGGGCCTCTACCAGCTCAACCCGGCCGCGTCGCTCAGGGGCGGGCTCAGAGAGCCGCAGAAGGGCGAGAAGAAGCGTTCCAGGGCGGGTATGGGCGACAGGGTGGAGCAGCTGGACCTGTTGCGCGAGATCATGGGGGACCCGGACGCACCTGAAGCGTTCCGGGCGATGGCCGCTCCCGGCGCGAAACTGGAAGTGCGCAAGAAGTCGGATGGGGAAGGGAAGGCCACGTCATGACGTCCGCTGCCGAGGAATGGGTTCCGCGCCGCAACGTGCTGTGGGGCAGCTTCAACGGTCTCGCGTACGTGCCGCGGTTGCCTCCCACGGTCTACACCCTGCTGCTGCACATGATGACCGAGCAGGAGCCGGGCGGCCTGGTCGTCGCCACGCATGACGAACTCGCGGCCGGCCTCGCCATGGAGCGCGGGATGATCAGCCGCGCCATGCCGCACCTGGTCGCCGCCCGGCTCGTCACGGTGGTCCGGCGCGGGCGCTTCCAGCTGCATCCGATGATCGCCGCCTTCAACGACCCCCGCGAGCAACAGCGAGCCGTCAAGGCTCTGCCCCCGGACATGCGCCTGGACTCCGGCGACTTCGAAGACGAGTACGAGCGCCGCTTCCAGCTGCACCTGGACGAGAAGGCTCGCAAGGCCGAGGCCAAGGCCAAGAGCAACATCACGCCCATCACCAGGACGGCTCGGCTCAAGCGCGTCCGCTGACCGCGACCGACTTCACCAGCACGGCGCCGCACCTCTTCGGTGCGGCGCCGTGTGCGTGAGCTTCGCTCCGCAGCGTGTCTGCCCAGGGGGCTGCTCTGTGAGCTTCTCGGCTGTGGGGCCGGCGTGCCGCGTAGGGGTGTGCCGGGCCGGGGGTTTTTGGGTTTTTAGAATTCTAGGTCGATGTAGTCGATGTCGTTGATTTCTACTTCTGAGAGGCCTGGGGCGCGGGTTCCGTTGTCTTGGAAATAGGTTTCTCTGAGGCCTTCGGCGATGATGTGGCGCATTTGGTGGTCGCTGGCGCCTTGGGTGTCGGCGTCGAAGAGGCGGCGGGCGTAGGTGGGGGGGAGGTGGACGGTGAGGCGGCGGAAGCGGCCGTCGTCGGTGGTGCCGATGGGGGCGGTGTAGCCGAAGCGGGCGCGGGTTTCGATGGTGATGCCGGTGGTGGTGGCGGCTTGGTGGCGGCGGCGTTTGCGGACTTGGGGCTGCCAGCGGGCGTGTACGGCGGCTTCGATGCGGGCGGCGATGTCTTTGGGGGGGTGTTTTCTTGCTCCTCGGCGGTAGCGGTTGACGGAGTCGGGGGTGACGCCGATCTCTTGGGCTACGGCCTTTGCGGTGCCGAGGTGTTTGATGAGGAAGTTCACCCGGGCTTGGACGCTTTTGGGGGGTTCTTTTGTGAAGTGCTCTCGGTCGGCGCGTTCGAGGGCGTCGTCGATGTCTCCCATGGGGTGTCAGCTCCCTTATTCGCCGTCGTCGAAGACGGCGTCGTGGCCGTCGCCCTTGATGTGGCGGGCGGGGTTGTAGCCCTGTTCCATGAGGTCGACCGCCCACAGCAGTGCTTGGACGCCTTCCAGCTTCGCGAGGCCGGGGGTGGGGCCGAGGCGGAAGCCGCCGGGGATGGGCTTGCCGGAGGCGGCGTAGGGGAGGAAGTCCAGGGGGTTCGGGGTGGGTGAGGGGTAGACGACGCAGTCGGAGAGGACGGCGAGGGGGTACATGCCTGTCATGCGGGACATGTTGAGCAGTTTGCGGTGCATGTTGACGCGTGCCTTGCTGATGACGGCGTTGCGGATCCAGGGGGACCAGGTGGGGCGCTGCATGGCCGGCCAGGGTTCGCCGTCCTTGTAGCCCTTGCCTTGGGGGCCTTCGAAGAGTTTGCCGATGCCGCCCTTGACGGTGGCTTTGATCGCGGCGAGGACGGCGGCCATGGCCGGGTCGGTCTGTTTGTGGTGTTCCATCGCGGTCAGGAATTCGGCGTCGGTGAGGTCTTTGGTGACGCCGAGGTCGGCGAGGGTGTCGACGTAGGCGTTCTTGAGTCGGTCGTGCCAGGGGTCGAGGTAGGCGCCGGTTTCCCGTCGGAGGTATGCCTCGATGATTTCGACGTTGTGGCCGAGTTCCTGGGCGTAGGCGACGGTGTGGGTCTGGTACCAGGCGGGGCCGGTGGGGCGTTCGCCGGTGGGGGTGAACGGGTTGGGGAGGCGGGGGTCGAGGTCGATGTGGCTGAGGTCGACCAGCCAGCAGCCGGGGACCTTGGGGTAGAACTTCGGGGCTTTGAAGTGTTCGGGTTCGGAGAGGCCGACCATGAGGCGGGCGGAGGCGGCGAGGAAGGCGGTGTTGAGGTCCAGGCCGACGGCGTACGGGAGTGCGGCTTCTTCGCCGGTGAGGAGGTCGACGTCGCGGGTCCACTGGTAGGCCTCTTCGTTGAGGAAGCCGCCTTTCCAGCCGGAGTGGACCACTACGGGGTGTTCGGGGCGGGCCTCTGGGGGGGCCGGGGGGAGCGGTTCGGTTCCGAGGCTGCCCGGGTTGTGGTCGGAGACCCAGTTGCCGGTTTCCTCGTCGCGTACGGGTCGGGTCGGCGGGCGGAGTGCGGTCATGAGTTCCAGGCCGGTGACCGCCGTGCTGCCGCGTGGGGTGGTGACGCGCTGGGCGTAGACGCCGAGGACGCGGGCGATGTCGGCGGGGTGCATCTGGGCGACGCCGGGCCAGGAGCGGGTGTCGAGGGCGTCCCAGGGGAGGATGGCGAGCTGGACGCACTGGCGCTGGGAGCCCTGGGCCTTGCGGTAGACGCGGGCCCATGGGCCGAAGCCGCGCTGGGTGAGCTGCCACTTCGCTTTGGCGATCTGTTTGACGACCGGGTGGTCCTCGGCGAGGCGCAGGCCCCGTCGGTCCTCCAGGTGTTCCGGCAGTCCGAGCTTGGCGACCGCGGAGGGGGTGAGGACGATCAGGGGGTCGGAGTCCTTGCCGTTGCGGTGCAGCTTCGGTGCGCCGATTCCGGACTCGGTGAGGGTCCACTCGACCAGTTCGACGATGGTGGTCGCCGGGCAGTCCAGGACGATGCCGTCGACGCCGTACGCCGAGCCGTCGCCGTCCAGGACGGCCAGGGGGCCGTGCGGGAAGCGGGGGTCGAGGGCGGGCGTGGTCTTCTTCGCTGCGGGCGCTGCGGCGGCGTCGCGAGGCGGGCTGCCGGGCGGGCGGTGCGTTCGGGGGTGGCGGGGGTTCTTCCGGCGGCGGGGCGGGGGCGGTCGGCGTCTCGGGCCGCGGCGTGGGTGCGGGGAGGGCGTGGCGGCGGGGGTGCCGTGGGCGGGGTACTTCGCCGCCCAGCCGTTCAGGAGTCGCTGGTACGCCGAGAGGCGCGGCTCCTTCGGCTCGCTCCTGCCGTTCTCCCAGTTCTTGATGCTCTGCGTCGAGGTCTTCAGTGCGACCGCGAGGCGGGCCTGGGTGATGCCGGCGGCTTCTCGCAGTCGGGCGCGCTCGGCCGGGGGTGGGAGCTGCGGCTCCTCTTCCAGCAGTGCGTCGACGGACGCGAACAGCTCTTCCTCGGATGCCATGTCGCTACCTCCAGGCTGGAGGATAGCAGGATTTAGCCCGTGATTTTACTTGGATATTTAACCCGTTTGGAGGCTGTGACCTCGGTGTTCGTGAAGTCCGCACGTCTGGAGTGGCCGTCCCTGAACCGGGGTCCTTAGCGTGACGGGATCCTCCCCAAGGACCGATCGGACGAGAGCGGAACCATGTGGATTCTCGGGCTGAACACCCCGCCGGCCGGCTGGCACGACACCGCGGCCTGTCTCATCGACGGTGAGGGCAGAGTCGTCGCCTTCTCCGAGCAGGAGCGGCACAGCAGGGTCAGGCACGCGATAGCGGAGGCGGGCAGTCAGCCGGTCGACGCCGTGGCCTACTGTCTGGCGCGGGCCGGGATCACCCTGCGCGACGTGGACGTCGTGGCCGTCGGGTGGGACGACCGTCAGCTGTTCCCCGGGCGGTTCGCCGATGACAGGGACTTCCTGGAGCAGGCGCTCGGAAGCTCCTTCGACGGGGTCCACGTGCCCGAGCTGGTCCGTGTCCCGCACCACAGGGCGCATGCCGCGTCCTCCTTCTACGCCTCGCCGTTCGCCAAGGCCGCCGTGCTTGTGGCCGACGGCAACGGGGAGAACGAGTCCACGACCGTCTGGACCTTCGCCGACGGCGCGGAGCCGGTGCTGCACCAGAGCTGGCCCCGTACCGCGTCGCTCGGCTACGCCTACAACGCGGCTTCCGTCTGGCTCGGCTTCAACCACCTCAACGCCGGCAAGACCATGGGCCTGGCCGCCTACGGGCGTGCCCGGGGCCTGGAGGTGGAGCGGCTGGTGAAGGTGGGCGGCGGCGACTACCGGTTGGCCGTCGCGCCGCTCGCCGAGCGTCCCGGCCGGTCCACGGACGAGGACCTCGGGCGGGACTACCAGCGGATGCTGCTCGCCTGGCGCGAGGTCTACTCGAAGGTCGCCGGCGTCGCCGGTCCGAGCGCGCCGCTGGAGCGGCTGCACGAGGACCCGGCCGCCGTGCTCGTCGCCTACACCGCGCAGCGGATCGTCGAGGACGTGATGGGCGAGCTGAGCCACGCGGCGCGGCAGGCGGCCGGCGTCGAGGAGCTGTGCCTGGCCGGCGGCATAGCCCTGAACTGCAGTGCCAACGGTCAGCTGCCGGGCCCCGTCTTCGTTCCGCCGGTACCGCACGACGCGGGCGTCGCGCTCGGTGCCGCCTGGACCGTCCGTCCGCCCGTCCGGCGCGAAGGACCGATCAGCCCCTATCTCGGCGTGGCCATCGGAGGCACGGGAGACCGCGCGCCCGAGCAGGACACCTCGGGTCTCGTCCGCTCGGAGGCTTCGGTGGAGCGGGTCACCGACCTCCTCCTGGACCACCGCGTCGGTGCCGTGGCGCAGGGCCGCGCGGAGGTCGGACCGCGTGCGCTGTGCCACCGCTCGATCATCGCCCTGCCGGACACCGCGGACGTGCACACACGGGTGAACCAGATCAAGGACCGTGAGCAGTGGCGCCCCTTCGCGGGTGTCACCCGGCCCGAGTACGGCTCCCTGCTCTGGGAGAGGCAGGAGCATCTGAACCGGTACATGCTGGGTGCCGCGCGCACCACCGCTCATGCCGGTGCGGTGGCTCCCGGTGTCGTGCACGTCGACGGCACCACTCGCCCGCAGGTTCTGGAGGGGGACGAGGCTCCGGTGGTGGGCGCCGTGCTGGACAGGCTGTCGGCGCTGGGTCAGCCGGCGGTGCTTCTCAACACGTCGTTCAACGGTCGCGGCGAACCGATCGTGAACACGTCGTACGACGCGCTGCGCGCCTTCCGGAGGATGGACCTGGACTTCCTGGTCCTGGGGGACGTGCTCTACGAGAAGCGGGGCCGATAGCGTCCTGGCGTCGGTCCTCGGCAGGGGCGGCGCTGGGTGGGTGAGGGGTTATCACGGCGTGATAGGTCCCCGGCCCTCGGCGCAGACGCTCCTCGGCGGGCGAGGGGTTATCACGGCGTGATAGCTCTTCGGCCTCCCGTGAAGACGGTCCTCGGCGGGTGAAGGGTTATCACGGCGTGATAGGTCGGGGAGAGTTCGTAAGTTTACTAACGTGTCGATGGGGCAAGTTGATCTAAGTCGTTAGTAGAGTGACGGTCATGACGTCACCTGACACGGGCGGCGACCGGGAGAAGGTCGTCACCAAACTCACCAGTGCCCTTCGGCAGGACCTCAAGGTCCGTGCCGCACTCCACGGCCTCGACATGCAGGACGCCGTCGAAGCCGGCATCACCGCCTGGCGGGGACTGGGTTCGAATCCCGCGGCCGTCGACACCGGGGGCGCGGAGACCTACTCGACCTTCCTTCCCGCGAGTCTGTGGGAGGGGTTCCGCAACGACTGCAAGGACCGTGGTGTCTCGCTGACCCAGGGCGTCGCTCAGGCGGTGAGCCTTTGGCTCGACAACAATCCGGTTCCTGAGGTCAGGCGTCCCGCGATGGTCCGGCGGATCGTCGTCTGCAACCAGAAGGGCGGTGTCGGCAAGACCGCGATCACCGCCGGTCTCGGTGAAGCCCTTGCCGAGGATCCTGCCGCGCTCGTGCCGGTCCGTGTCTCCAAGCACTTCGCCGCGCTGCTCGAAGAGGAGGACCGGCCGGAGGACCCGTTGGCTCTGGAGGACCTTCCCGGCCTCGGTCAGCGCGTGCTTCTCGTGGACTTCGACCCGCAGGGTCACCTCACCCGGCAGCTCGGGCACGAGCTGCTTCCGATGGGGGGCGACTCGCTCACCAATCACATGGCCGGGGACGGCAAGGGGGAGTTGAGCGACCTCGTCGTCACCGTCGACGAAGACCGTTTCGGCGACAGGCTGCACCTTCTGCCCGCCTGCACCGACGCGTTCCTTCTCGATGTGCGCATCGCTTCCGTGCGGGCCAGGGAGGCCGCGCTCGAGCGCGCGCTGCGCACCATCGAGGCCGACTACGACGTCGTGCTCATCGACTGTCCGCCGAGCCTCGGCATCAGCATGGACGCGGCCCTGTACTTCGGGCGGCGCAGGGACAACGAGGACACCGGGAACTCGGGTGCGCTCATCGTCGTCCAGGCCGAGGACAGCAGTGCCGACGCCTATGGTCTGCTCACCTCCCAGATCGAGGACATGCGGAGCGACCTCGCCCTGGACATGGACTACCTCGGCCTCGTCGTGAATCACTACGACGCCCGGCGCGGTTACATCGCGACCTCGTCCCTCCAGGCGTGGATGGACATAAAGGATCCCCGGGTCGTCGGTGTCGTCGGCGATCTGAAGGAGCAGAAGGAAGCCGTCCGGGCCAAGCGCCCCCTGCTCGCCTACGCGCCCCGGTGCGAGCAGTCCATCGCCATCCGTGCCCTCGCCCGGGAGATCAGCAAGTGAGCAAGGCCAAGAACCTCGGCGTCGGCGCGTCTTTCGCGCAGGCCCGTCCGATCAGCGCCCGCCGCGCCGCGATCGGTGCCGCCACGACGGCGCCGACCGCCGGAGTACCGGACCCCACCGAGCTCCCGCTCGACCTCATCAGCCAGAACCCCGACAATCCGCGCGAGGAACTCCGCGACCTGGAGGGCCTGGCCGAGAGCATCCGGGAGATCGGGCTCGTCAACGCCATCACCGTCGCCACCGTCGACGCCTATCTGGCGGAGCGGCCCGAGAGGTCGGAAGAGCTCGACGAGGGGACCCGCTACATCGTCATCGACGGCCACCGCCGTCTCGAAGGCGCCCGGATCGCCGGCGCGAGCACGATCCGGGTCAGCGTCAACAACAAGCTCGTCGCCACCGACGAAGCCCTCCTGGAAGCCGCGTTCGTCGCCAACATCCAGCGCGACGACATGAACCCCATCGAGCAGGCGCACGCCCTCAAGAGCCTCGTGCAGTTCTACGGTTCCCAGAACAAGGCCGCCAAGAGGCTCGGCATCGGGCAGTCCACCATCTCCTCCAAGCTGTCCATCCTCGATCTCGATCCGGTTCTGCAGGCCGATCTCGTCGAGGGGCGCCGGACGATCGAGCACGTCCGCAACCTGTCCAAGCTGTCCCCCGAGGAGCAGCGGGCCAAGGCCGACGCACGGGCCGAGGCCGCCGACCGGAAGTCCACGGCCAAGCGCGAGCTATCACGCCGTGATAACCCCCGTGATGGGGCGACCCCTTCGCGCGCCGCGACTTCCGGGCCGGACGAGATCGCGGGCGAGCTATCACGCCGTGATAACCCCGGCAGCGGTCCGGACAGTGGGCGCGTGCCGGGAGAGGACGTTCCGGCCCAGCGGAACGGCTCGGACGCTCGGGACCTCCAGGTGCCGTGGCACGACGGCGCGGCGCTGATGGACACCGCCTTCGACCGGCTGGACGCCAGTCAGCGGAGCGAGTTCATCCTGCGGTACTTCCGGCGCAGCCAGGGAGTCGAGGCCGTCATCACGGACATGAGGGGAACCCTCCCTCCGCAGGCCCGTTCCTCGCTCGCGGCGATCCTTCAGCGGGTTTCCGCCGGTCTGCTGGACGACGTGTAGCAGCCTGACGAAGCGCCCCTGCCCTCCGTGTGCGTCGTGGTGGGCAGGGGCTTTCGTGTGTCCGGAGAGGTCCGGCGGATAGCCTGCTCCCGCCGCGAGGCGGGGGGTCGAGCGGGGAAGGGGAAGGGGAGCGGTGCAGCAGTCACGGAACGATGTCCAGGTGTGGGCCCTGCGGGTCCCCGGGGTCGCCTCGTCCTCGCTCGATCTGTCGGCGCTCGACGGGGAGGAGCGGCGGCGGCTGGACGTCTTCGTCCACGACGTCGACCGGGTGCGCTACGGCTTCGCGCATGCGGCGCTTCGTACGGTCCTGGGCGTCCTCACCGGCTCGGCGCCGGAACGGCTCCGCTTCGCCCGTGCTTCCTGCCCGTGCTGCGGCGGGCCGCACGGGCGGCCCGTACTCGCTTCCTCCGGGGTGGAGTTCTCGCTGTCCTACAGCGGGGAGCTGGTCCTCATCGGTGTCGCGTCGGATGCGGTCGGCGTCGACGTGGAGCCGGTGCCGGAGTTGGAGGTCGCGGAGCAGCTCGCGAGGGTCCTGCATCCGGCGGAGTGCGAGGAGGTCGGGGCGGCGCTCCCGGAGGACCGGCCGGCGGTCTTCGCCCGGTTGTGGGCGCGCAAGGAGGCGTACCTCAAGGGTCTGGGTACGGGGCTCGGGCGTGGGGCGGCGGTGGACGATGTCCGTGGCGACCTTCCGGGCTGGTGGCTGACGGACCTTTCCGTGGAGCGGGGGTACGCGGTCGCGCTCGCGGTGGGCTCTCCGGTGCCTTCGACGGTCCGTGTGCATCGCGCGCTGCCGGGGTGATCGTGCGGTCGTGTCGTGCGACGGCGAAGTGCGCACGAATGAAGGTGCCTGGCCGGACCAGGGATCCATAGCGTGGCGAAAGCGTCACTCAGGAGTGACTGACTGGAACCCGGACAAGGAGTCCCATCCATGTACCTCGCACACGGAGCGCCCGGAGCGCACGGAGCGGCTGGCATGGCCGACATGGCAGGCATGGCCGGCGCGGCCGGTGCGCACGCGGGCCACGACATGGGAGGGGCGGCCGTCTCGACCCTCGACACGGTGGGTGCCGTCTTCTTCATCGGATGGACGGTGGCGATGTGGCTGGCCGTCGTCGTACTGGCGTACGCGAACCGAGGGCCGGTTCGTCCGTGGCTGTACAAGACCGCCGTCGGTCTCATCGGTCTCGGCGTGGTCGGGCAGCTCGGCCACTTCCAGGAGCACGTGTCGCAGGCCGGCTACTGGGTGGCGAACCCGTACTCCCCCGCCTGGATGACTCCCTGGGCGATGAGCCTCGCGCGGGGCATGGGGCAGATCGATCCGACCAAGCCCACGCTGGGCATGGAGATCCTGCACCTCACGGGCAACTTCATCTTCCTCGCCGGTCTCGTCGGCATCGTCCTGATCACCAAGCGGGCGACCGGGCACCTCAAGTCCCGCAAGTGGGCCAAGATGGGCGTCTGGATGCAGGGCATCCACGGCATCGAGCACATCGTGCTGACCGCGTCCATCGCGCTGGGTGCCAGCCGGGCGATCGGCCTGTCCACGTGGTTCGGCCTGATCGATCCGGGGCCGGCGCTGGTGACGTACCGGGTGTGGTGGCACTTCGTCGCCAACCTGATCGGCACGGGCATCCTCGCGATCTCCCTCTACCACCTGCGGAAGGAGAGGCGCGCGGTCAAGGACGGCTACGCCGCCGACGCGCAGCTGGAGGGGAAGCCGGAGGAGAAGGCCGCCGACACCCTGTCCTGCGAGCTGTTCCCCGCCTCCGAGGAAGACGTCGTGCGCTCGCCCGCTCTGGCGAACCGCTCCTGACGCGCCACCGAACGTGACCTGTGGGACCGCGCGATGCGCGGTCCCACACGCGTTTGCGTCAGGAACGGGTCTCACCCGCCCCGGACACCACGAACGGCGGCGCCGGGGCAGCGCTCCTTCCCGTCCGGGCCAGACGGCGCAGGGCGGACAGGAGGCTGTCGCCGAGTACGGTGCCGACGACCAGGCCCTCGGCGCGGCCGGGGGCGTCCTCGCAGGAGCGCAGGACCTCCTCGTCGACCGCGGCGATCCTCCCGGCCGCCTCCGCGTAGTCGTCGAGGCGAGCGACGAAGCGCTCCTGGCCCAGCTCGCACAGGACGTCCAGGAGCTCCACGACCCTGGCGAACTCCGGACCGTCCACCGGGGCTTTCCATCCCTGGCGCTCGGTGAGGGAGCGGACCGTCGCGATGGTCCGCGGGTCCGCCGCGAGGGGGGCGAGCGGGCCCGCGCCGGGCCCGCCGGCCGTCAGTTCCTCCGGGTCGAAGGTCCGGTCGGGGTCGTCCAGGGCGGTCACGATGGACCGGATCCGGGAGATGGTCAGGCCGCCGGGGTCCAGGAGCGCACGGATCAGGCGGAGCCTGTGCACGTGGTCCTCGGTGTAGTGGGCCTGGTTGCTGCTGGTGAGCAGGCCGGAGGGGAGCAGGCCCTCGCGGAGGTAGTACTTGATCGTGGCGGTGGACACGCCACTGGCGCGGCTGAGTTCCGCGATGCGCATGCGTGCTCCTAGGGGTGCGGGGCGTGTCGTGTGCCGGTGGGAACGTGGTGCTGCGGGGCTTGCCGCGTGTCCTGGGGAACGCGCTGGGGCGGGACCGGCCGGTTGTGCCATTGGACGCGGCAGCGCCAGCACAGACCGTTGGGTGCGGGTCGGCCGCACGTGCCGTCACGGCCCGGGCAGCCGGTGCTGATCGCGGCGTCGGGCCCGGGGTCCTGCGTCGGCTCCTCGTCCGGACGGCAGCCTTTGCAGAGGCCCGAGTTCCCGAAGTGGTGGGGGGCGTGGCAGTTGGGGCACTGCTCCACGATCCGTCGGACGGGGGGCGCGGGGCGGGGCTCGGGGATCTGGCGCGGAGCGGCCGCGGCGGCGGCCCGGGCGACGGCCGCTCTTTTGTCCGCCGCGCGGTCCAGGTGGAATTGCCGACATGCCCGGCATTCCATGCCGGTGGACCAGAGGACTCCCGCTTCGCAGTCCGGGTTGGCACAGCCCCAGTGGGGGAGCGCGACGCCCAGCAGCCAGCGGCCGATGTCCTGGATGTCTTCGAGCATGGTGCGTGCGAGGCGCAGGGTGAGCCGGGCCTGCAGGCGCTCGACCCCCATGCCGTCGTCGATCTGGCGGCTGATCTCCCGGGCGATCCGCCGCTGCATGTAGGCGTTGACGTCGGACAGCAGGAAACGGACCGGCTCCAGGACGGCGTGGACTCGTGGGCTGAAGGTCGGCTGGGGGCCCCGGTAGGGCTTCGCTCCGGTGCCGGGGGTCTTGGGGGAGGGGGTGGTCTTGTCGCCCGCGCGCAGCGCGTCATCACCCGGTGTGCCGCTGAGCCGCGGTGTCGCGAGGCGGTTTTCCACAGGTTTTGCCTGCTTCTCAACCTGAACTTCGCCTACGGCGGGTGACACAAGCGGCGTCTCGTTCTCTGGTCGGTCAATCCTGAGGTCTTCCTTATACGTGAGCGAAGGGTCGTCAGATGGGGGTCCCGATGGGTCATCAGAAACAGAAGACAGCCCGGTCGGTTGGTCATGGACGAGGAAGAGGTGGCGTCCCTGGTGCCCGGCGCGGCGCTGGAGGCTGATCCAGCCGGACTCCTCCAGCTCGTCGACGATGCGGCCCGCCGCTTCGACGGTGATGGGGCGGCCGGCGCGTCGGCCGGAGTGATGGCGCAGGAAGTTGGCGAGGACGGTCTCGGTGAGGGGGATGTTGCGCACGACGCAGTAGGCGATCACGGCGTACGCGCGAAGTGCCCGGGGCCGCAGGTGCTCGCTCGTCACCACGGGCAGCCAGATGTACCGCTCGTTGGGGGTCAGGGGGCGGACCCGGCGGCGCGCGGTGGTGCCGCAGCCGCCCGGGAGGGAGCGGCGCCGGCTGTCGGGGAGCTCGATCACCCCGTCGGGAGCGGGGGAGCGCAGTTCGGCCAGGCCGCGCTTCACGGTCGAGGGGGAGAGCTCGAGGTACGACGCGAGGGTCTTCAGGCCCGCCGTACAGCCGTCCAGGCGCAGTCCGAGCGCCTTGACCTTGATGTAGACGTTCAGGGCGGCGTCGCTGTAGTAGGGGGATTCGACGAGCCGCATCGGCACCTTCACCCGTCCCCGGCGGAGGGGAGTGGGGGTGGACCAGCCGGTTACCGCTTGAGGTTGGCTGGAATCTTTCGATGAAGAATGGCCATCAAAGCGACTTTCCGGCTCGGAAAGGTGCGCGTGGGGCTGGAGAATCGCAGAACTTTGGTTCATCATGAGGTGGTCTCCGTGGTGGGAGGCATAACAGGCCGTCGTGCGATGGCTTGTTCGGTTCTGGCAGAACCAGATGTGCGCGTCCCTGGGCTGGCACCCAGGACGGGCCTTCGCCCGTCGAGTTGGCAACTCGACGGGCGGTGTGAACGACCTTTCTCAGTGGTGGCTCACTGAGTATCGGTCGACGAGGGTCGGCGAGGCTTCGCCGTCGTCGGGATAAGCCCCCTTTGTGACTTGAGTCACTCCTTTCTTCATCCGTTGGTGTGACAGCCGTGGTCAGAGCGATGACACGTCCGCCAGTTCGGCGCTCGCGCTGAAGGCGAAGGCCTCTCCCTGGAGGGCGTTGACGCGGATCGTCCGGCGGTTGTCGTCGGAGGCGGCGGTGTCCACCGACTCGGCCTCGATCCAGCACGGCTCGTCGAACTCGACGTAGCGGTTGAACGAGACGTCCATCGAAGTGGGCAGCAGGGCACCGGCCTTCGAGGGCTGCATGGCGAGTCCCGCCTGCCGCACCGACTCCAGCAGGAGCATGCCCGGGACGTGGTCGAGCGCGTGGTCGAAGAGCACCGGGTGACTCGTGTCGACGCGGAGCTGCCAGCGCAGACGGTCCGGGGTCGGAGCGAGCACGATGTCCTGCTTGCGCAGCCGGCCGACGGTGGCGCGCGAGACGGGCTCCGGGGGCTGGGGGGCGCGGGCGAAGACCTCGGCGACCTCACCGATGCTGCCGCGCAGCCGCTGGTAGAGGGCGGGGGAGTGACAGCCGAAGCGCGTGCTGACCATGGCCAGCAGGGAGCCGCCGCGGACGACTTCGAGGTGCATGGTCATCATCGCGGGCAGTCCCTTGTGGTAGCGGATGTCCGAGAAGACCGCGTGGATCTCGAGGTCCGCCGGCCTGGCTTCGATGCGCATCGCCTGGAGGTTGACCGCGTACTGCAGACGGGACCAGCTGAGCTGGTGCCCGAAGGGGATGCCGTACGCCACGTGCGTCAGCAGGGGGAACGTCTGTCGTACCGTCTCGCAGAGCAGCAGCGGGTCGTACACGCCGTGCTCGGACGGATAGAAGCTGTGGCTGCGCGGCCACTGGGCGCTGACGGTGAACGCGTCGCGCCCCGCCTTCTCCCACCCCGTGAGGAACACCTCTGACAGAGCCGCGCGGTGTACGTACTCCTTTGCGACCGTCGTGGTCAGCGCTTGTCGTGGGACAGCTGGACGGTCCGTTGTGATGAGCATGCCTCTCCCCATTGGCGTGCGAATGATGGCCCTGAGCGGGGCGGGTCTATCCGTCGCTCGGGTCAGCTTGTAAAATAAGGGTGTTCGTTTTTTTTGTCGAGAGAGGCAGGTCCGATCCGATGGATGAGCCGAAGCAGGAACGGGCGGTGCAGACGCGGGCCACGATCCTGAGGGCGGCCGCCGAGGTCTTCGACGAGTTCGGCTACACCGGCGCCAGCATCAGCAAGATCATGGAGCGTGCCCAGGTCACGCAGGGCGGGATGTACTTCCACTTCAAGTCCAAGCTGGGGCTGGCCCATGCGGTGCTGGCACACCAGCAGGACTTCGTGCACTTCCCCCCGCAGGGCACGCCGGGACTCCAGCTGCTCATCGACCTCAACTTCTTCCTGGCGCGGGAGCTGCAGACCAACGTCCTCTTCCGGGCCAGCGTCCGACTCGCCGTCGAGCAGGGGGACTTCGGGATGCGGGACGACACCGCGTACCAGGAGTGGGTCGACCAGTTCCACGACCTGCTGTGCGCCGCGCGCGATCGCGGGGAGCTGCTGTCGTACGTGGACACGCGGGAGTTCGCGAACGTGCTGGTGGGCGCCTACAGCGGTGTCCAGGTGTTCTCGAACATCGCCTCGGGACGGGCCGATCTGCAGGAGCGCCTCGCCTCCATGTGGCGCTACCTGCTGCCCGGCGTCGCCACCCCGCAGACGATCGCGGAGCTCCGGATCCCCCGGGACCTGCAGGAGGCCGCGGCGTGAAACCGTTACGGGTGGTGATGACCGGGGCCACCGGCTTCATCGGATCGAGCGTCCTGCGTGAACTGGCCCCGCCCGGTGACGGGCGGGGCCGCGTCGTGGTCAGGGCGGTGGGCCGCCGGGCGCCGGACGGCGACATCGCGGCCGACGAGTGGGCCTGCGCCGATCTCGCGGATCCCCGCGGCCTCGCGGGGGTCTGCGAGGGGGCGGACGTCCTGCTCCACCTGGCCGCGCTCGTCGACGCGGACGAGTCCCGGTGCACCGCCGTCAACGTCCACGGCACCGCGGCCCTGATGGACGAGGCGCTGCGCGCCGGGGTGCGCCAGGTGGTGCACCTGTCGACGGCGGCCGTCTACGGCGCGGGCCCGCACCGGGAGATCGCCGTGGACGAGGTCGTACCCGCCCCGGTGTCCCCGCGAGCCGGACCCGGCTGGCCGGCGAGGCCCACGCCCTGGCGGCCGGGGCGACCGTGCTGCGGCCGGGTCTCGTACTCGGCCCCGGCGACCGCTGGGCGGTGCCCGCGCTCGCCGAACTCCTCGGCGCCGTACCGGCGTTGTGCGACGGCGGTCGGGCGATGCTCTCGCTCGTGGACGTACGGGACCTGGCCCGGCTCATCGCGCGGATCGCGCGGAACGACCCGCCGACCGGCGGACGGGTCTGGCACGCCAGCCACCCCGAACCGGTGCGCGCCGCCGATCTGGTCCGCGCCCTGGCGCACCACGGGATCGTGCCGTCCTCGCCGTGGCCGGAACTGCCCCTGGAAGCGTGCCTGGAGCGGCTGAGGGCCTCGGGGAGCCGACTGAGGGAGCGCCAGTTCCGGCTGTTCGCCGAGGACTTCTGGCAGGACAGCCGGGAGGTCTGGCGCGCCGCCGACTGCCCGCCGGGGCCGGGCCCTCTGGACCGGCTGGCCGGTGCGGCGGCCTGGTACCGGTCGGTTGCGGCGGACCGGGTGGCCTGAGGCGGCCCCGCCCGGTCCGTCCGGGCACTCAGTCCTGCTCCGCCGGCTCCTCCGCGGTCTTCTCCGCCGAGCCTTCCGCCGGCTCCTCCGCGGTCTTTGCTGCAGACCCCTCCGCCGGCTCTTCCGCGGTCCGCTCCGTCGGCTTCGCCTGCCGGGGTACGCCCGCGGTCTCCGCGGAGACCCCCACGAGGGCGAGGTGCCAGACGCGCCGGAGCTGGGCGACGGCGCTCTCGAGCGCGGGGTCGGAGCCCATGCGGCGGCGCAGGTACGCCTCGGCTCCGCCGGTGAGGTGCTCCACCAGCAGGGTGACGTCGGCGGGCTGCGCGTCGCCCCGGAGTTGGCCGTTTTCGTACGCCCGGTCGAGCAGGCCCCGTACGGTCGGCAGCCAGGCGTCCGACCAGGCCTCGGTGCCCGGCCGCTCGCGGCCGAGGCGGATGCCGGCGCGGACCGCGGGCTCCTGCTCCATCAGCCGGGTCAGTTCGAGGGTCAGGTCGATCACCATGCGCAGCGGCGACACCGGTTCCTCGGCCAGCCGTTCCAGCGCGGCGACCGTGACCTCGCGGCCCTCCTGCTGCACGGCGTCGGCCAGGTGCACCTTCGTCGGGAAGTGGAAGGTCACGGCGCCGATCGACATGCCGGCGACCGAGCTGATCCGCGACAGCGACGTGCCGTCGTACCCGAAGCGGTCGAACTCCTGGGCCGCTGCTTTGACCAGGGCCTGACGCGTACGTACGGCCCTCTCCTGCTTCACCACACCATCTCCCGAAGAGGGCTCTTCCGCGGGCAACTCGCGGCCCCTGTCCTTTCCAAGGCTGACGCTCCCTCTCTGTGGTGGGCAAGGCGGAGTTGCCCAAGACGCGTCGGGTTTCCGCAGGTCACAGGGGTGTGGCAGGTTCTGCCGTCCTGAGGCGCGGGAGCCGACTTGGCAAAGTGCATGCGGCAACTCTCCTGAGTCGCAAAAAAAAGAGGACGTTCGCTATGATTTTAGCGTGGTCGGCAGCCGCGGACCGACATCAGGGGAGGGAACGAGCCATGGCCGCATACGCGTTGACGACGCACCGTACCTCGGTGCCGGTGTTCGCCGAGAGGATCTTCGAGTGCCTGCCGCGGGCTGACCAGCGCCGCTGGGCCCAGTCCTACGTGCACAGTCTGCTCACCACTCCGGGCAAGAAGTCGGTCAAGCGGCTCGCCGAGACCATCTCGCCCTCGCCGGCGACGTCCCAGTCGCTGCACCAGTTCGTCAACGCCAGCCCGTGGGACTGGATGCCGGTGCGCGCCGAGCTCACCCGCTGGGCCGAGCACGAGATGACGCCGCGCGCCTGGGTGATCGGCCAGGCCGTCCTGCGCAAGCGGGGCGAGCACTCCTGTGGGGTGCACCGTCGCTTCCTGGCCTCCACCGGCCGCTCGGTGACGTGCCAGGTCGGCGTCGGCATGTTCCTGTCCTCGTACAGCCAGGCCGTCCCCGTCGACTGGCGCCTGATGCTTCCCGGGTCGTGGACGAAGGACCCCGAGCGCCGCGTCCGCACCCGCATCCCCGCCGAGGTGGGCCCCCGCTCCGTCGAGCAGCACGCCCTGGACCTCGTCGACACCCTCGCCGACACCAGCCGCACCGTGCCCCTGCCGGTCGTCGCCGACCTGGAGGCCCTCGGCGGCACCAGCGCGACGGCCCTGGTGCACGGACTGGCCCTGCGCGGACGCGACTTCGTGGTCGCCGTCCCCGACAGCCTCCAGGTCGCCGTGGGACGCCACCTGCGGGTGCAGCGCTCCCAGGGGGGCGAGGGCCAGGGCCTGGTGCTCGCGGCCCGCAGCCTCTTCGAGTTCGACGCGGGCACGCTGACCCGGGTCGAGAACGTCGGCCCCTGGGACGGGCGCGGCCGGCACACCACGGTCATGTCCAGCTTCGTGCGCATCCCCCAGCCCGGACGGGGCGGCGAGCGGATCCACCGCACCTACCGGCTCTTCGCGGTCCGCCCCGACAACGGACGGCAGCCCCTCCAGCTGTGGCTGACCAGCCTCACGCACGCGCGCATGGAGTCGGTGCTCGCCCTGACGCGGACGCTCGCCCACGCGGGGGAGTCCGTGCGGGAGATGTCCGACGACTTCGGCCTCCAGGACTTCGAGGGCCGCTCCTACCCGGGCTGGCACCACCACATGACCCTGGTCTCCGCCGCGTACGCCTACAGCCGCTTCAACGGGCGGACCGCCCCCACCGGCGGCGGGGAACGCCTGCTGGTCGCCGCCTGAACAAGAGGGCGCGTCCCGGGACGACTTCGCCAACTCGGGGTTCCTTCACGCAACCCTCCCCGGCCTAGAGTGGGCGCATGCTGAAGCACACGTACGAGGGACAGGACTGCAACCTCGCCCGGTCCCTGGAAGTGATCGGCGAGCGCTGGACCCTCCTGATCATCCGTTCGGCGCTGCTCGGCATCACCCGCTTCGACGGCTTCCTGTCCCACCTGGACATCGCGCGCAACGTGCTCTCCACCCGGCTGTCCCGGCTGGTCGAGCACGAGATCATGGAGCGCGTGCCCTATCAGGACAAGCCCGTGCGGTACGAGTACCGGCTCACGCCCGTGGGCCGGGACCTGACCCGGGCCGTCATCGCCCTGATGCAGTGGGGCGACCGCAACCTGCCGCAGGAGCTGGGCCCGCCGCGCCGCGCCGACCACATCGGCTGCGACGGCTCCGTCCACGTCGAACTGCGGTGCACCGACTGCGGGCGCGCCGTCCACGACGAGGAAGTGGACGTCCGCCGCATCCGCTGAACGCCACGCGGAAGCGCAACGGGGAAGATGCCGCCCCGCGGCCCGCCTGCCGACGATGACAGCCCCCGCCGACCGACCGGAGCGGGCTCGTACGAGGAGGCATCTGTGCCCGCACTGGGAGCGCTGCGCAGGCTGATCATGGCCCCGTCCCTGGACGACGTGAGTTTCGCGGGACGGGGCTTCACCGTGGAACCCACCGAACGCACACGGCAGCTGGAAGCCGTGCCGCAAGCCGTCGTGACCGGCTTCGAATGGGGCATCGAGGACAAGGACCTGGCGACGACCGAGCGCCGGCTCGCGCTCGTCGACCCGCTGAACCGGGGCTTCGCCTACGAGGGCGCGACCATGGCCTGCGCCATCCGCGACACCATGGGCCCCCAGGGGCACCGCGCCGCCGACCTGCTGCGGGGCGGCGGCAGGCCCCACATCTTCCTCAACTACATCGGCATCGGCTTCGCCATGGCCAAGCTGCCCCGCCCGCTGTGGAAGAAGCTCGTCCCCGACCTGACCGAGCCGGACCTCTACCCGGCGATGAGCTGGCTGTGCGTGGACGGCTACGGCTTCGACCGGGCCTACTTCGACACCGACACCTGGGTCGGCGGACAGCGCCTCGACGCCCCGTACGACTGGGACGGCGACCCGTCCTACTGGCAGCGGGCCTTCGACCAGGGCGTCGGCCGCGCGCTGTGGTTCATCCACGGCGGCCACGTCGGCAACGTCTCCGCCGCCGTCCGGGCCTTCGCCGGCGACCGGCGGGCGGACCTGTGGAGCGGCGTCGGCCTCGCCGCCACCTTCGCGGGCGGCAGCACGGCCGCCGACCTGGACGCGCTGCGCGAGGAGGCGGGCGACCACGCCGCCACCTGGCGCAGGGATCGGTCTTCGCCGCCAAGGCCCGGCACCACGCCGGCTTCGTCCCGGAGCACAGCAGCGCCGCCGTGCACGCCTTCACCGGACGCACCGTCGAGGCCGTGGCCCGCCTCGCCGACGACTGCGCCGCGTCCGCTCCCGAGGCCGGCGTCGGACCCGCCTACGAGGTCTGGCGTGCCAAAGTGCGCACGCAGCTCGCCGCCGTGGTCGTTTGAGCACATCTGGAGTAGACGCCCCTCCCGGGCCCCTGGCTAGATTCGATTCGCTGGGGGATTTCAGGGATTCGAGAGGGGCGGTTTACTGCCGTGTCCAGTGCTTTTGGTGCGCTCCGCCGCAGGTTGCTCACACCTCCTGTTTCCGAGACGACCATGGAAGTACGTGGCTTCCATGTGAAGAACGCGGAAGCAAAAACGCGACTTGAATACATCGGAGAGATTTTCCTCCGGGGATACGCCTACGCCGTGGAGGCGGGTTCGCCCGCCGAGGCCGAGGAACTCCTGGAGACCGTTCCGAGGGACATGCGAGGCTTCGCCTACGAGGGCGCCGGCATGGGCGCGGCGGTGTACGACTCGCTGCCGGGGCACGGCGGCCGCCTGGACGGCCTGCTGGCCGGCCGGGGCCGCGACCACGACTACATGATCTACGTCGGCGTCGGCTGGGCCATGGCCCGGCTGCCGAAGTTCCTGTGGCCCGACATCTCGGCCACCGACCCGCTGCTGCGCTGGCTCGCGCTGGACGGATACGGCTTCCACCAGGCGTACTTCAAGACCGACGCGTACGTGCGGACGCCGGAGATCCAGCACCCGTTCCGCTGGAACGGCGGGCACAACCACTACACGCTCAACGCCGTCGACCAGGGCATCGGCCGAGCGCTCTGGTTCGTCGGCGGCACCGACCCCGACGTCGTCACCTCACTCATCCGCGCCTATCCCGAGCGCCGCCACAGCGACCTCTACGCGGGCGCGGGCCTGGCCTGCGCCTACGCGGGCGGCGTGACCGAGGACGAGCTCGCGCGCTTCGTCGAGGGCGCCGGCGAGCACCGCTGGGCGCTCGCCCAGGGATCCGCCTTCGCCACCGAAGCCCGCGTCAAGGCGGGCACGGTCATCGATCACACCCATCTCGCGGCCCGTGTCGTGTGCGGCACGACGGCCGAGCGGGCTTCCCAGGTGTGCCGGGACACCCGGCCCCAGGCGCTCTCCGGGGGCGCGTCCCCGGCCTACGAGACCTGGCGGCGCGACATCGCCGCGGAACTCGCCTCTCTCTCGCTCATTTCGAAAGGTGCCGACCAGTGACGGTCACAAAGAACTGGCTCCGCAGGAATTCACCGGGAATCGTCGCGCTCGCCCTGATGGTGAGCACGTTCTACGCCGTCCGGCTGCCCGAGTCCTCCGCCGCTGATATCGACAAGCTGGCGAAGAACTTCGCATTCGAGCCGATGTCCATCGCCATGCCCGCCGGATTCGAGAAGCAGGAAGTCCGGAAGGTCAACAAGGCGTATCAGCACATCGAGGCCTGGGTGTCCTCGGTCGGCGCCGGCATCGCCGTCAACGACCTCGACGGCGACGGTCTGGACAACGACCTCTGTGTGAACGACGTGCGGATCGACCAGGCCGTGGTCACCCCGGCACCGACGCGCAAGGACAAGTACGCGCCGTTCGCCCTCAACCCGGCACCGCTCGGCACCAGCAAGACGATGGCGCCGATGGGCTGCATGCCCGGCGACTACAACGAGGACGGCCGCATGGACCTCCTCGTCTACTACTGGGGCCGCACCCCGGTCATCTTCGTGAACAAGGGGGAGAAGGGGAAGCCGCTGACCGCCGCCTCCTTCACGCCCACGGAGCTGCTGCCCGGCAAGCCCGGCGCGAAGTACACCGGCCCGCTGTGGAACTCCAACGCCGCCGCCGTGGCCGACTTCGACGGCGACGGCCACGACGACATCTACATCGGCAACTACTTCCCGGACAGCCCGGTCCTCGACCCGTCCAAGGACGGCGACGTCACCATGAACGCCTCGCTGTCGCACGCCCAGAACGGCGGCGGCGGCCACATCTTCCGGTGGACGAAGAACGGCTACGAGAAGACCGAGGACGCCCTCCCGCAGGACCTGAACAAGGGCTGGACGCTCGGCGTCTCCGCCGCCGACCTCGACGGCGACCACCTGCCCGAGCTGTTCCTCGCCCACGACTTCGGCACCTCGGCGCTGCTGTACAACAACTCCACCCCGGGCAAGATCCGGTTCTCCCAGGTCAAGGCCGTGCACAGCGGCACGGTCCCCAAGTCCAAGGAACTGGGCCGCAGCTCCTTCAAGGGCATGGGCGTCGACTTCGGCGACCTGAACCACGACGGCATCTACGACATGTTCGTCAGCAACATCACGACGTCCTTCGGCATCCAGGAGTCGAACTTCGCCTACATCAGCCAGGCCTCCAGCAAGGAAGAGCTGGCCGGCCGGTTCAAGAAGGGCGAGGCCCCGTACAAGGACGAGTCCTCCGACCTGCGCCTGGCCTGGTCCGGCTGGGGCTGGGACGTGAAGATGGGCGACTTCGACAACAACGGAGACCTGGAGATCACCCAGGCCCTCGGCTTCGTCAAGGGCAAGAACAACCGCTGGCCGCAGCTCCAGGAGCTCGCCACCGCCAACGACGCCCTCGTCCCCAACCCCATGTGGTGGCCGAACGTCAAGCACGGTGACGACCTCGCCGGCAGCCAGCGCATGCGCTTCTTCGCCAAGGACGCCGACACCGGCCAGTACGTCAACCTCTCCGTCGCCCTCGGCCTCGGCGAGCCCGTCCCGACCCGCGGTCTCGCCACCGGCGACGCCGACGGCGACGGCCGCCTCGACCTGGCGGTCGCCCGCCAGTGGGGCGAGCCGATCTTCTACCACAACGTCAGCAAGAACCCCGGTTCCTACCTGGGCCTCAAGCTCACCCACCCGGACGGCTCGCCCGTGGTCGGCGCGGAGGTCTGCGTCGAACTGCCCGACGGCACCAAGCGCGTCACCCGCCTCGACGGCGGCGGCGGCCACTCCGGCAAGCGCAGCACCGACGTCCACATCGGTCTGGGCAAGGGCGTGAGCGGTCCCCTCGACACCATGGTCACCTGGCGTGACCGTTCCGGTGAGGTCCACGAGCAGAAGCTGAAGCTCACCCCGGGCTGGCACAGCCTCGAGCTGGGCACCCAGGCCAAGGAGAAGTGACGATGTCCGCACAGAAGACCGCCGCACCACGCCACAACCCGAAGGTCACGACGGCACTGCGCCGCTTCGCGATCTCCATCTCCGTCCTCAACGTCTTCGGCTACACCGTCCTCGGCTTCGAGCAGCCCTGGACCTGGCCCCTCATCGCCCTGGCGACCGGCTACACCCTGGAGATCGTCCTCGAAGTCCTCGGCGCCCGCGCCGAGGGCCGCGCGCCGCGCTTCCTCGGCGGCGGGGCCAAGGGCGTGATGGAGTTCCTGCTCCCGGCCCACATCACCTCGCTCGCCGTGAACATGCTGTCGTACGTCAACGACCTCGTGTGGGTCATGGTGTTCGGCGTCATCGTCGCCGTCGGCACCAAGTGGGTGCTGCGCGCCCCGGTGAAGGGCCGCCTGCGGCACTTCATGAACCCGTCGAACTTCGGCATCGCCGTCATCCTGGTGCTCTTCCCGTGGGCCTCCATCGCCCCGCCGTACCAGTTCACCGAGTACATCGACGGCGGCTTCGACTGGCTGGTGCCGGCGATCATCATCACCCTCGGCACGATGCTCAACGCCAAGCTCACCGAGCGCATGTGGCTGATCCTCGCCTGGGTCGGCGGCTTCGCCCTCCAGGCCATCGTCCGCGGCCTGCTGTTCGACACCTCCATCCCCGCGGGCCTCGCGATGATGTCCGGCGTGGCGTTCGTGCTCTTCACGAACTACATGATCACGGACCCCGGCACCACGCCCTCCTCGAAGTGGGGCCAGATCGCCTTCGGCGGCAGCGTCGCCGCCATGTACGGCGTGCTGACCGCGATGAGCATCGCCTACGGCCTGTTCTTCGCCACCGCCCTCGTCTGCGGCATCCGCGGCGCCTTCCTGTGGACCGCCGACGTCGTCTCCAAGAAGCGCGCCGAGGAGGCCCTCGCGCTGGCCGCCGTCACCCAGGCCGTCGCCCAGGCCGACGCCGCCCCGGCCGCCGCCGAGGCCGCCGCCTGCGCGTGCCCCGAAGGCGCCTGCGCCTGCCCGGCCCCGCGACCGCCGAGACCCCGGCGTGCGCGTGCCCGGAAGGCGCCTGCGCGTGCCCCGCCCCGGCGACCGCCGAGGCCGAGACCAAGAAGATTCCGGTGGCCGCATGACCAGGATCGCCATCGTCGGCATGGCCTGCCGCTATCCCGACGCCACGAACCCGAACGAGCTGTGGGACAACGCCGTCGCCGGACGGCGCGCGTTCCGCCGCCTCCCCGACGTCCGGATGAACCTGGACGACTACTGGGACGCCGACCCGACGACCCCCGACACCTTCTACGCCCGCAACGCCGCCGTCATCGAGGGCTACGCCTTCGACCGGATCGCCCACAAGATCGCGGGCAGCACCTTCCGGTCGACCGACCTCACGCACTGGCTCGCCCTGGACACCGCGGGCCGCGCGCTCGCCGACGCCGGATTCCCCGGCGGCGAGGGCCTGCCCCGCGAACGCACCGGCGTCGTCGTCGGCAACACCCTCACCGGCGAGTTCGCCCGCGCCAACGTGATGCGGCTGCGCTGGCCCTACGTACGCCGGGTGATGGCCTCCGCCCTCAAGGCCGAGGAAGGCTGGGACGAGGACCGCATCGCCGAGTTCCTCGCCGACGTCGAGGCCTCCTACAAGGAGCCGTTCCCCGCGATCGACGAGGACACCCTCGCCGGCGGCCTCGCCAACACCATCGCCGGCCGGATCTGCAACCACTTCGACCTCAACGGCGGCGGCTACACCGTCGACGGGGCCTGCTCGTCCTCCCTGCTGTCGGTCACCACCGCCGGCACCGCCCTGATCAACGGCGACATCGACGTCGCCGTCGCCGGAGGCGTCGACCTGTCGATCGACCCCTTCGAGATCATCGGCTTCGCCAAGACGGGCGCGCTCGCCAAGGGCGAGATGAAGCTCTACGACCGCGGCTCCAACGGCTTCTGGCCGGGCGAGGGCTGCGGCATGATCGTCATGATGCGGGAGGAGGACGCCCTCGCGGCGGGCCACCGCATCTACGCGACCGTCGCCGGCTGGGGCGTGTCCTCCGACGGCCAGGGCGGCATCACCCGCCCCGAGGTCAGCGGCTACCAGCTCGCGCTCAAGCGGGCGTACGAGCGGGCCGGCTTCGGCATCGAGACCGTCGGGCTCTTCGAGGGCCACGGCACCGGCACCGCCGTCGGCGACGCCACCGAGCTCAGCGCCCTCATGGGCGCCCGCAAGGAGGCCGACCCCGACGCCCCGGTCGCCGCCATCACGTCCATCAAGGGCATGATCGGCCACACCAAGGCCGCCGCCGGCGTCGCCGGTCTGATCAAGGCGGCCCTGGCCGTCGACAACCAGACCCTCCCGCCGGCCATCGGCACCACCGACCCGCACGAGCTGCTCGCCGACGAGAACGCCAACCTCAAGGCCCTGCGCAAGGCCGAGGCCTGGCCCGAGGGCACCCCCGCCGGGCCGGCGTCACCGCCATGGGCTTCGGCGGCATCAACACCCACGTCGTCCTCGACGAGCCGGCCTCCCGGCGGCGCACGGCCCCCGGCCGCCGCTCCGCGACCCTGGCGCACTCGCTCCAGGACGCCGAACTGCTCGTCGTCGACGGGGACTCCCCGAAGGCACTGCGCGCCCGCCTCACCGAGGTCGCCGCGTTCGTCGCGACCGTCTCCTACGGGCAGGTCGCCGACCTCGCCGCCACCCTCCAGCGCGAACTGCGCGGCCTGCCGCACCGCGCGGCGGTCGTCGTCACCTCCCCGGAGGACGCCGAACGCCGCCTGGCGCACCTCGCCGACCTCCTGGAGGCCGGCGAGAACGCCTACACCGCCGCCGACGGCCGCAGCTTCCTCGGCCGGGCCAACGGCCGGGCCCGCGTCGGCTTCCTCTTCCCCGGCCAGGGCTCCGGCCAGGGCACCGGAGGAGGGCGCTGCGCCGCCGCTTCCCCGAGGTCGCCGAGGTCTTCGACCGGGCCGCGCTGCCCACCACCGGCGACATGGTCGCCACCGACGTGGCGCAGCCGCGCATCGCCACCGGCTCGGCCGCCGGCCTGCGGGTCCTCGACTCGCTGCGCCTGGAGGCGTCCGTCGCCGTCGGCCACAGCCTCGGCGAACTGTCCGCGCTGCACTGGGCGGGGGCCCTCGACGAGGACACCCTCCTGGAGGCCGCGCGCGTGCGCGGCCGGGCCATGGCCGAACGCAGCGCCTCCGGCACCATGGCCTCGCTCGGCGTCAAGCCCGAGCGGGCCGAGGAGCTCGTCTCCGGCCTCGGCGTCGTGATCGCCGGCTACAACGGTCCCGAACAGACCGTCGTCGCCGGTCCGGTCGCGGACATCGAGGAGGTGCGGCGCCGCGCCGAGCGGTCCGAGGTCTCCTGCGTCCCGCTGAAGGTGTCGCACGCCTTCCACTCGCCGCTGGTCGCCGCCTCCGCCGCGTCCTTCGGCGCCTGGCTCGACACCGCCCCCCTCGGCTCCGTCGCCGGCCGGGTCTTCTCCACGGTCACCGGCGAGGAACTGGCCTCCGGCACGGACCTGGCGGCCCTGCTGCGCGACCAGATCACCGAACCCGTCCGCTTCACCCAGGCGGTGAGCGAGGCGGCCCGCCACGTCGACCTGTTCATCGAGGTCGGCCCCGGCCGGGTGCTCAGCGGCCTCGCGCAGGTCACCACCCACGTCCCGGTCGTCGCGCTCAACACCGACGACGAGTCGCTGCGCAGCCTCCTGCAGGTCGCCGGTGCCGCGTTCGTCGCGGGCGCCCCGATCGCCCTCGAACGGCTCTTCCAGGACCGGCTGATCCGGCCCCTGGAGGTCGGCCAGGAGTTCTCCTTCTTCGCCAGCCCCTGCGAGCAGGCGCCGCGCGACGTGCCCCCGGCCGAGCGCCGGCCGCGTCCCGCCCGCACGGCCGCACCGGCACCCGCGACCGCCGCACCCGCCGCACCCGCGGCCCCGCGCGCGGAGCAGGCCCGGCAGACCGAGGAGGCCACGGCCGCCCCGGCGGCCGGCGAGGACGGCCCCGACGCGCTCGACGTGCTGCGCACCCTCGTCGCCGAGCGCGCCGAGCTGCCGGCCGAGCTCGTCGACCCCGACAGCCGGCTCCTCGACGACCTGCACATGAGCTCGATCACCGTCGGACAGATCGTCAACCAGGCGGCGTCCCGCCTCGGGATCGCCGCGGCGCAGGTGCCGACCAACTTCGCCACCGCCACCCTCGCCGAACTGGCCGAGGCGCTGGACACCCTGATCAGCACCGGAGGCGTCGAGGAGACCGCCGCCCCCGTCGTCGCGGGCGCCGCCTCCTGGGCCCGGCCGTTCGCCGTGGACCTCGACGAGGTCGCCCGGCCGTACGGCGTGCCCGACGGCACCGACGGGGACTGGGAGCTGTACGGCTCCGAGGGCCACCCGTACGCCGAGTCCCTCCGCCGGGAGCTGGCGGGCGCCGGTCTCGGCGCGGGCGTCCTGGCCGTGCTGGCCAAGGGCTGCGCGCGCCAGGAGGTCGAACAGGTCCTGGCCGCCGCCAAGAACGCCCTCGCCGGCGACCGCACGCGGCGCTTCGTCCTCGTCCAGGACGGCCGCGGCGCGGCGGGCCTGGCGAAGACCCTCCACCTGGAGGCCCCGCACCTGCGCACCACCATCGTCCACACCCCGGCGTCCGAGGACGCCGTGGAGCGGGTCGTGGCCGAGGTCGCCGCGACCACCCGCTTCGCCGAGGTCCACTACGACGAGGCCGGTGTGCGCCGCGTACCGACGCTGCGGGCCCTGCCCGTGGCGCCGGAGCGCACCGACGTACCGCTCACCGACTCCGACGTCCTCCTCGTGACGGGTGGCGGCAAGGGCATCTCCGCGGAGTGCGCCCTCGCCGTCGCCCAGCGGACCGGGGCGAAGCTGGCCGTGCTCGGCCGCTCCGACCCGGCCCGGGACGGCGAACTCGCCGAGAACCTCGACCGGATGCGCGACAGCGGCGTCCGCGTGCACTACGCGCGCGCCGACGTCACCGTCCCCGAGCAGGTCGCGGCGGCCGTCGCGGAACTGAGCGGGGCACTCGGCCCGATCACCGGCCTGCTGCACGGCGCCGGGCGCAACGAGCCGGGCGCGCTGACGGCGCTGACCCCCGAGGACTTCGACCGGACCTTCGACCCCAAGGTCGAGGGACTGCGCACGGTCCTCGACGCGGTGGGCGCCGGCGAGCTCAAGCTGCTCGTCACGTTCGGCAGCATCATCGGCCGGGCCGGACTGCGCGGCGAGGCCCACTACGCCACCGCCAACGAGTGGCTGGCGGACCTCACCGAGGACGTCGCCCGCACCCACCCGGACGTCCGCGCCCGCTGCATGGAGTGGTCCGTGTGGTCCGGCGTCGGCATGGGCGAGAAGCTCTCCGTCGTCGAGTCCCTCTCCCGCGAGGGCATCACCCCGGTCTCCCCGGACCAGGGCGTGGAGATCCTGCTGCGCCTCATCGAGGACCCGGACGCCCCCGTCGTCACGGTCATCAGCGGCCGTACCGAGGGCATCGACACCGTCCGCCGCGACCTCCCCGAGCTGCCGCTGCTGCGCTTCACCGGCAACCCGCTGGTGCGCTACCACGGCGTCGAACTGGTCACCGAGGTCGAGCTGAACGCGGGCACCGACCCGTACCTGGCCGACCACCTCCTCGACGGCAACCTGCTGCTGCCCGCCGTCATCGGCATGGAGGCCATGACCCAGGTCGCCTCCGCGGTCACCGGCCGCACCGGCACCGCCCCGGTCATCGAGGGCGCGAAGTTCCTGCGCCCCATCGTCGTGCCGCCGAGCGGCAGCACGCGGATCCGGATCGCGGCGACCGTCACCGGCACCGACACCGTCGACGTCGCCATCCACGCCGAGGACACCGGCTTCGTCGCCGAGCACTTCCGGGCGCGCCTGATCTTCTCGGGGACCCCGGCGCCGGACGGCCCGCCGCTCCAGGTGCCCGAGGACACCCCGGTCGTACCGCTCGACCCGGCCGCCGACCTGTACGGCAGCGTCCTCTTCCAGGGCGCCCGCTTCCAGCGGCTGCGCCGCTTCCACCGGGCCGCGGCCCGGCACGTGGACGCCGAGGTCGCCGTCCAGCAGCGCCCGGAGGGCTGGTTCGCCGGCTTCCTCCCCGGCGAACTGCTGCTCGCCGACCCGGGCATGCGCGACGCGCTCATGCACGGCAACCAGGTCTGCGTCCCGGACGCCACGCTGCTGCCCTCGGGCGTGGAGCGCATCCACACCCTCGGCTCCGGCGACCACGTCCCCGACCAGCTGCGGTACACCGCGGTCGAGCGCAGCCGCGACGGCGACACGTACGTGTACGACATCGCGGTCCGCGACGAGGACGGCACCGTCGTCGAACGCTGGGACGGACTGACCCTGCACGCCGTGCGGAAGACCGACGGGTCCGGCCCGTGGGTCGCCCCGCTGCTCGGCCCCTACCTGGAGCGCTCCCTGGAGGACGTCGTCGGCAGCCGCATCGCGGTCGCCGTCGAGCCCCACGGGACGCCCCGCCGGCTCGATCGCCCAGCGGCGCGGCTTCACCGCCGACGCGGCCGCCCGGGCGCTCGGCAGCCCGGTCGCGGTCCGGCACCGTCCGGACGGGCGTCCCGAGCTGGAGCCCGGCCGGCACATGTCGATGTCGGCGGCGCACGGCCTGGGGTCACCCTCAGCGCCGTCTCCGACACCGAGGTCGCCTGCGACATCGAGGCGGTCAGCATGCGCTCGGCCCACGAGTGGCGCGGGCTGCTCGGCGACCACGCGCCCGTCGCGGAGCTGGTCGCCAAGGAGACGGGGGAGGCGCCGGATACGGCCGCCACCCGCGTCTGGGGTGCCGTGGAGTGCCTGCGGAAGGCCGGCATCATGGCCGGCGCGCCGCTGACGGTGCTGCCGCGCCGCAAGGACGCGTGGGTGGTCTTCGCCGCCGGCGACCTGCGGATCGCGACCTTCGTCACCGCACTGCGCGACGCCCTGGAGCCCGCCGTCTTCGCGTTCCTCACCCACGAAACGCCTCTCGTCGAAGGGCGGTCCTAGACCATGTCGGACGACTACTTCGAGTACCGGCACACCGTCGGCTTCGAGGAGACCAACCTCGTCGGCAACGTGTACTACGTGAACTACCTGCGCTGGCAGGGCCGGTGCCGCGAGCTGTTCCTGCAGCAGAAGGCGCCGGACGTGCTGGCGGAGGTGCAGGCCGACCTCAAGCTGTTCACGCTGAAGGTCGACTGCGAGTTCTTCTCCGAGATCACCGCGTTCGACGAGCTGTCCATCCGGATGCGCCTGTCGGACCTGGGGCAGACGCAGCTGGAGTTCACCTTCGACTACGTCAAGGTGACCGGCGGGGCCGAGGTGCTGATCGCCCGCGGCCGCCAGCGGATCGCGTGCATGCGCGGCCCGAACACCAACACCGTGCCCTCCCGCATCCCCGACGGCCTGGCCCGCGCCCTGGAGCCGTACGCCACCCACGGGCGGCCCTGGCCGGGCGGACGGCATGAGCACCCTGGCCGCCGCGCCGCCGCGGACGCCGTCACCGGCGACCCGCGGCGCTGCGGCGGGCCTTCGGGTCCTTCGCCACCGGCGTGACCGTCGTGACCGTCGGCGGAGCCTCGCCGCGGGGCATGACCGCGAACTCCTTCACCTCGGTCTCGCTGGACCCGGCCCTCGTGCTCCTGTGCGTGGGCAGGGACGCGGTGATGAACCGCGTCCTCGCCGAGGCCGACACCTTCGCGGTGTCGGTCCTCGGCGCCGGCCAGGAGGACGTGGCCCGGCACTTCGCCGACCGGTCCCGGCCGCCGGGCGCCGCCCAGTTCGACGCCGTCGACTGGCTGCCCGGCGGGTCCGCCGGAGCCCCTGATCGCGGGGCGGCGGCCCACTTCGAGTGCGCCCGGTGGCGCACCTACGACGGCGGCGACCACACGATCCACGTCGGCCGTGTGCTCGCCCTCGACGCCCTGCCGGACCGCGAGCCGCTGGTCTTCCACGGCGGCCGCTTCCGCCGGCTCGCCCCGGCACCGCGAGGAGGCCGACCATGACAGTCCACCCGCCCGGCCCGCCCGTATGGGCGCTGCCCGGCCTGCTGCGCAAGCTGGCGGTCGACCGCCTCGGCATGATGCGGGACGCCGCCGAACTCTCCGACGCCGTGCGCGTCTCCATGGGACCGAAGAAGCTGTACATCTTCAACCGGCCCGACTACGCCAAGCACGTGCTGGCCGACAACGCCGCCAACTACCACAAGGGCATCGGCCTGGTGGAGTCCCGCAAGGTCCTCGGCGACGGGCTGCTGACCAGCGAGGGCGACCTGTGGCGCGCCCAGCGCCGCAACGTGCAGCCCGCGTTCAAGCCGGGCCGGATCGCCGCCCAGGCCGGGGCCGTGGCCGAGGAGTCCGGCCGGCTGGTGGACCTGCTGCGCCGGCGCGCCGGGGACACGCCCGTCGACGTCCTGCAGGAGGTCACCGGGCTCACCCTCGGCGTACTGGGCCGGACCCTCATGGACACCTCCCTGGAGGGCCACGGCGGCATCGAGCACGCCTTCGAGGCCGTCCAGGACCAGGCCATGTTCGACATGGTCTCGCAGGGCCTGGTGCCGACCTGGGTGCCCTTCGGCACCCAGCGGCGGTTCCGCGCGGCACGCCGGGAACTGACCCGGATCGTCGACGCGCTGGTGGCCGACCGCGGCGCCCGCATGCGGGACGGGGACGGGGCCGACGACGCGTTCGCCCGGATGATCCTCGCCTCCCGCGAGCGCGAGGACCCGGCGCTCGGCCGCCGCCTCCTCCAGGAGGAGCTGGTCACGCTGCTGCTGGCCGGGCACGAGACGACGGCGAGCACCCTCGGCTGGACCCTGCTGCTGCTCGCCCGCCACCCGCACATCCGTGACCTGGTGCGCGAGGAGAGCCGCGCCGTGCTGGCCGGAGGCCGCCTCCCGGAGGCCGACGACCTGCACAAGCTGACGTACACGACGCAGGTCGTCCAGGAGGCGATGCGGCTGTACCCGCCCGTGTGGATCCTGCCCCGGATCGCCCAGGCGCCCGACGAGGTCGGCGGGTTCACCGTGCCGGCCAGGGCCGACGTGCTGGTGTGCCCGTACACGCTGCACCGCCACCCGCACCTCTGGGACGACCCGGAGCGCTTCGACCCGGGCCGTTTCGAGCCGTCGCGGGTCGCGAACCGGCCCCGGTACGCGTACATCCCCTTCGGCGCCGGACCGCGCTTCTGCGTCGGCAGCAACCTCGGGATGATGGAGGCGGTCTTCGTGACCGCGCTCGTCACCCGCGACCTGGACCTGACCCTGGTGCCCGGACACGAGGCGGTCGCCGAGCCGATGATGTCGCTGCGGATGCGCGGCGGACTGCCGATGACGATCCGGTCGGCGGACTGAGCGGAACGGAACGCGAAGGGGGCCGGCCACGGCGGATGTCGTGGCGGCCCCTTCGCGTTCCGTGACGGCGGATCAGCCGGCGAGGCGGTCCAGGGCGCCGGCCCGCAGGTCGAGCAGGGCCATCAGGATCGGCGGGTCCAGGGCGTCCAGCGGACGCAGCGTGATCTCGGCCGGCATCAGGAGCGTGTCCTCGTGCGCGGTCACCGGCCCGTAGCTGCCGACCGACACGATGTCCTCCTCGGCGGTGCCGGAGGGCACGTGCTCGTATCCGTACGGGACGGAGTGCACGAGGACGTGCCAGGTGCCGGCCGGTACGTCGCGGAACTCGAAGGAGCCGGGACCGTCCAGGACGGCGCAGCGCACCGGCTGCCCCTGCGGGACGGGGGTGGGGAAGAGGCCCACGAAACAGTGGCCGGGCCTGCGGTTCTCGGGCAGGTGCACCCGGCCGCGCAGGATTCCGCAGGTGTTTTCGGCGGGGACGTCCCGGTCTTCGGCCGGGCCGATTTCCGGGGTGAATCCGTCCAGTTCGCGGAACATGCTCGGAGAGACGCCGACACACGATTTGAATCGGGAACTGAAGGTTCCGACGCTGCTGTATCCGACCTGGCTGCTGATGTCCGCCACGCTGAAATCGGTTTCGATCAGGAGGCGCTTGGCCTCCTGGAGGCGCAGGGCGGAGAGAAAGCGTCCGGGGGACGTTCCCATCACGTCCCGGAACACCCGGGTGAAATGGAACTTGCTGAACATGGCGGTGCGCGCCATGTCGTCGATGGTCAGTTCCTGGCCGAGATTCGCATGCATTTCGTCGATCACTCGAAGGACGGCGGCTTCGATGGGGGTGGTGGTCACCGTTTCTCCCTGTCGTTGAATCATGCTGCCGGCCGAGATCCGGAGGCCGCCTGCGGGAACGGAGCGGGGGGCGTGTCGGTCAGCCGGCGGCGGCCGAGGTCTTCGGCGAACCGCTTCCAGACGTTGGAACAGTGGAGGGCCAGCTCCGCGACGGTGTCCGTGCAGTGCGCGGGTATCGCGTCGGCCTGCTGCCGCCAGGCCTCGTCGAGCACGAAGTGGGTGTGGAGCCAGCGCAGGAACTGGCGGCCCGCGTCCGAGTGCCTCAGCGAGGGGTCGCCGGCGAGCCGCCGCAGGGTTTCGAGGAGCCGCGCGAGCGGCTCGCGCCGGGCGGCACGGCCGCGGCGGAGGGCTGCGCGGTCGCGGCGCGGGCGGTGGACAGCGGAATGGGCTGCTCCGGTACGGCCGCGGGCGGCGCCGGTCGCGGGCCGTTCGCGGGCCGGCGGCCCTGGGGCACCGGTGCCTCCCCGCGCAGCAGCCGCTGGCGTACGTCGTGGGCCGTGCCCAGGGACAGGCCGGTCTCCTGGACGATCGCGCGCAGCGGCAGATCGGGGCGCCTGGTCATGAGCTCCGCGGCGCGCAGGCGTTCGGCCGTGCGGTCGAGCGGGTGGATCCGGCCGTCGGTCCCGATCCGGATGTTCGACCGCGGAGATTCCGCGGTCGAACGCGGACGGATCGCGGCGACCGTCTTCGCGTCGAGGCCGGTGGAGGCGGCGACCGACCGGTCCGAGAGGTCCGGACGGGAACGCAGGATGCGTTCGGCGGCCGCCTTGCGGTCCGTGACCGACAGCGGAAGACCGTGGGTGATGTTGGCCGTCACCGAGCGGAGAAACGCTTCTTCGTCCGCGCCGTCGAAGTACTGCACCTCCACGGAGTCCAGCCCCATCGAGGCGGCGGCGGCGACGCGGTGCATTCCGTCGACCACCCGCATGGTCGTGCGGTGGACGAGGACCGGCGGCAGCGAGTCGTAGATGTCGGCGAGGCGCCGCACGTGTTCCTCGTCGACGCCGTTCAGGCGCGGCGAGTCGGCCGGCAGAAGCGCCTCGATCCGCACCCGGTGGGTGAAGTTGGCCGGCAGCGTCAGAGATCTGTCGTTGCTGTCCACCTCTCCCCTTCCCCCTGGCGAGATCGAGGCGTTTCCTGCTTGCCCCCTGAGAAATCCGTGGAAATAGGCCGCCATGCCACGGAAATCGTTCATCCGGGATGAGCATAGCGAACGACCTCTTTGTTTCCGGGGCCCCTGCGGGGAGATAACGCGACTCTGGTTAGTTGCATGGAGAGACTCGCGTTCGGGTGAACGGCCCCGGGGTTGGTTGTTTGAAAAGACTCAACGCTTCTAGCTTTCTTCTCACGCCACCAGGAACACCCCACCTGACCGGGAGAACGAGTTGCAGAGAGTACGGAGAATCCCCGAACGGAAGGTCGACATCGGCGACGAGGCGACCCTCACCCTCGAGGCCTACGCGGACACCATCGTCCCGGGCGAGAAGCGCTGGCCCGGAGACCGGGCGATCGCCGGAGTCAGCACCGGCGGCGGTTCGGTCGCCGCGGGCGCCCTCGAACTCCTGCGCTGGGACGCCACCGGCATCCACGACGGCCTGGAGGACCTGGCGAAGCTGGTCAACGGCCACGCCGGGGCCTACGCCGAGAGGACCGGCCTCACGCTCGACACCGACGTGCCGCCCTTCGTGGCCCTCGACTACGACGACCGCGTCGCCCTCATCGTGGAGCTCACCACTCCCGGCCACGAGGAGAAGGACTTCTGGGTCCTGCTCTCCCTCTTCTGCAACATGGCGTACGACTCCGCCGCCCACCTGCACACCGCCGAGGCCCTCGCGGCCGGCCACCCGGGCCTCGAGGCCATGGGCATCACCCAGCCGGACACCGACGGACTGTGGCGATTCCAGGACTTCGGCTACGGCAAGCAGCTCGCCGCCCACCACCCCGACACCACCATCTCCGGGAGCCCAGCATGAGCGACACGATCGAGAAGACCGACGTCCTGGTCATCGGGAGCGGCTTCGGCGGCGCCATCACCGCCTACCACCTGGCCGCCGGCGGCGCGAAGGTCACCGTCCTCGAGCGGGGCCCCTGGCTGAAGAACGACGAGTTCGAGCACGACTACAAGCTCGGCTCCTCCTACACGCGGATCTTCGACTTCGTCGTCGGCGACGGGATGAGCGTGCTGGGCGGCAACTGCGTCGGCGGCGGCAGCGTCGTCTACTTCGCGGCCATGCCGCGGGCCCCGAAGTTCGTCTTCGAGCGGCACGGCAGCATCGGCCGCAGGATGTGGCCGAAGTCCATCAGCCGCGAGAGCCTCGACCCCTGGTACGAGCGGGTGGAGGAGTCCCTCTCGGTCAGCAAGCAGGACTGGGAGGACGCCTCCTACGCCGGCGGACTGTGGGCCGCGGCCTGCGACCACGCCGGGCGCACCGCCAACCCGCTGGCCGCCGCGATCGACAACTCCAAGTGCGTCAACTGCAACTTCATGATGGCCGGCTGCCGCTTCGAGGCGAAGCAGTCCCTCACCGTCAACTACCTGCCCGGCGCGCTCGCCCACGGCGCGGAGATCCGCCCCCTGCACGAGGTGCAGTACCTGTCGCGGACCCCCGAGGGCGACTACCGCGTCCACTACAACATCGTCGACGACGAGGACTACCGTCTCCAGCACGGCTCCGGCGTCATCGAGGCCAAGATCGTCGTGATGGCGGCGGGCGCCGGCGCGACCCCGGTCATCCTCCAGCGCAGCGAGGCCCACCTCGGCACGATGCCGCACGCCGTCGGCCGCTACTTCTCCGGCAACGGCGAGCGCCTCAACACGGCCATCATCGACGAGGACAAGGCCGCCGAGGTCCTCGGTCTGAGCCGCGGCGAGGGCAACCTGCCGTACGGGGCCAACGCCATCGGCAAGGGCCCGACCGTGGCCAGCTGGGACAAACTCGACGGCTCCCTGCCGGAGTACTCCCGCTACTCCCTGGAGCAGCTCTACTTCCCGCCCGGTCTCGGCACCATCCTCGCCCAGGTGCCGGACGCCACGGGGCCGACCTGGTTCGGCAAGGAGAAGAAGGAGATCCTCAAGAAGTGGAAGTCCTGGCTGACGATCTTCTGCATGACGGAGGACGACAACGAGGGCGTCTTCGGCCCGCCGCCGGCCACCGGCAACTCCCACCGCATCTCGCAGCAGATGCTCGGCCGCGGCAACCTGTCGTACAAGCCGACGAAGAACACGTGGCACGGCTGGAACCAGGCCGACGCCGACGTGAAGGAGATCCTGGAGAAGGACGGCCTCGCCAAGGTGATGCCGTGGACCAACGACCTGGTCGGCGCCTACACCGTCCACCCGCTGGCCTCCTGCCGCATGGGTGACGACCCCGAGACCTCGGCGCTCGACGACACCAACGAACTGCGCGGGCACTCCGGCATCTTCGTCACCGACGGCTCCGCCGTCCCCGGCGCCCTGACCGTCAACCCGGCGATGACCATCGCCGCCCTCGCCGAGCGCGCCGTGCCGCACATCGTGGCCGCCGCCCAGGCCAAGGGGATCGAGGTCACCTACGGCGCCCCGGCCCCCACGGGCTACAAGAACGGCGGCAAGCGCGTGCTGCCCCTGCTGAAGCAGAAGAGCCTCGCCACCGTGTGACGCCCCTGAACGGCCTTTCGCCGCCCAGTGAGTTGCTTCATAAAACTTTCCCTTGACCAGTGAGTTGCTTCACGCAACTCGAAGCCGAACCAGGAGGCGTCGGTGCGACCGCTCGTAAGAATCATGCTGAGGGACTCCCTCCGGCAGATCCGCCACATCGCGGCCGTCCCGCACACGGAGGCCCGCGGCCAGGTGGCCGAGGTCTACGCCCGGGCCCGACGCGAGTTCGGCGTCGTCGCCCCGCCCCTGGCCCTGCACTCCCCGGCCCCCGAGGCGCTCGCCGCCTCCTGGCTCCTGCTGCGCGAGACGCTCCTCGCCCAGGGCCGGGTGAGCCGGGCCGCCAAGGAGGCGGTCGCCACCGCGATCTCCCGGGCCAACGACTGCCCGTACTGCGTCGAGGTCCACGAGGCCAAGCTCGCGACCCTCACCGGCGCCGGCGCCCACGGGGCGCTCGCCGACTGGGCCGACCGCAACGCCCTGGGCCCGGCCGAGGGGGAGGAGCGGCGCCCCTTCGACGCCGCCGACGCCCCCGAGATCCTCGGCACCGCCGTCACCTTCCACTACCTCAACCGGATGGTCCGGCTCTTCCTGCCGGACTCGCCCGTCCCCGACGCGGCCCCCGCCAAGGGCCGCGGCCCGGTGATGCGGATGGTCGCCCGCGCCATGCGTCCCGACACCGGCACGACCGTGACCCCGGCACGGCGCTCGATCTGCTCCCGCGGCGCCGCTGCCGGCCGGACTCGACTGGGCGGCGCCCAACCCGGCCGTCGCCGGAGCCCTCGCCCGAGCGGTCGCCTCCGTCGACGCGGCCGCCGAGCGCTGGGTCCCCGAACCCGTCCGCGACCTCCTGCACACCGAACTCGCCGTCCACGACGGCACCGTCCCCGGCCCCACCCGGGCCTGGCTCGGAGAGGCGACCGACGGCCTCGACCCGCGCCACGTGCCCGCCGCCCGGCTCGCGCTCCTCGTGGCCCTCAACCCCCACCAGATCACCGACGCGGACCTCGACGAGTTCCGCGCGCTCCACCCCGAAGACCGGGAGCTCGTGGAGCTCGCCTCCTGGGCGGCGCTCACCGCCGCCGTACGCATCGGAGCCCGCTTCACCGAGCCGGCCCGGCCCCTGACATCCGCCGTCGGCTGACCGACGGCACCCCCCCCCACACACCAGACGCTTCGCCTTCAAGGAGACAACGATCATGACCACGCTGAACGACGTGCTGAAGGACCTCGCCACCGAGATCGAGGAGACCGCCCGCCTCGTCGAGGGCCTGGACGAGCAGGCCTGGCACACCGCGACCCCCGCCCCCGGCTGGAGCGTCGCCGACCAGATCGCGCACCTCACCTTCATCTTCCACCTGGCCGGCACCGCGGCCTCCGACCCCGAGGGCTTCGCCCAGCTCGCCGCCGGCGCCGCGGGCGACTTCGACGGGGCCGTCAACGCCGCCCTGAAGCAGTTCAACCCGTTCCCGCCGGCCGAACTCCTGGGCCGCTTCCGCGCCCTGGGCCGCAAGTCCGTCGACGCGCTCGCCGCCGTCCCCGAGGGCCAGGTCGTGCCCTGGCTGGTCAACCCGCTGCCGCCGACCGTCCTCGCCTCCGCCGGAATCATGGAGATCTTCGGCCACGGCCAGGACATCGCCGACGCGCTGGGCGTGCGCCGCGAGCCCACCGAGCGCCTGCGCCACCTCGTCTTCTTCACCTTCCTCACCCGGGACTTCGGCTACCTCTCCCGCGACCTGACCCCGCCGGCCGAGCCCTTCCGCTTCGAGGTGACCGCCCCGAACGGCGAGATCTGGGCGTACGGCCCCGAGGACGCCGCGAACAAGATCACGGGCCCCGCCGAGGACCTCTGCCTCCTGGTCACCCGCCGCCGTCACCGCGACGACCTCGCCGTCGTCGCCTCCGGCGAGGAGGCCGAGCGCTGGCTCGACATCGCCCAGGCCTACCGGGGCCCCGCCGGTGAGGGCCGCACGCCCGGCCAGTTCGCCCACGCCCACTGCGAGCACTGAGCGGCCGTGACCGTCCGACCGGCGGCCGCGCGCCGCACCCCGACCGGCTTAACCGGCCCGCGCACGCGGGCCCGAAGCCCACCAAGCCCCGAACCCACCCCCTGTCAGGAGCCCCCCATGCGAGCCGACTCCCCACGCACCGCCGTCGTCATCGGCTGTGGCACCACCGGCACCTCCGTGGCCCTCGCCCTCACCGCCGCGGGCGTCGACGTCACCCTGATCGACGAGGACCGGCGGGCGCTCGACGAGGCCGTGGCCCTCGGCGCCGGGGCCGCCTGGACCGCGGGACGCCCGCCCGCCGACCTGGTCGTCGTCGCCACCCCGCCGTCCGAGGTCGTCGACACGCTCTACAGCGCCCAGAGCAGGGGGCTCGGGCACGTCTACACCGACACGGCCGGCACCAAGGAGATCGTCGCCGCCGAGGCCGAGCTGCGCGGCTGCGACCTCAAGGGCTACGTGCCCGGACACCCGCTGGCCGGACCCGACGCCCACGGCCCCGCCGCCGCGGGCGCCGGCCGCTTCGCCGGCCGGCCCTGGGTCCTGTGCCCGTACGAGACCACGCCCGACTGGGCGCTGGAGACGGTCGCCGCCCTGATCGAGCTGTGCGGGGCGGACCGCCTGGACCTGGCGCCCCACGTGCACGACCGGATCGTCGCCGAGCTGTCCCACGGCCCGCACCTGGTCGCGGCCGCCCTCTCCACCCGCTTCACCGACAGCTCCGCGGCGTTCCTGGGCCTCGCCGAGCAGGGGCTGCGCGACGCCGTCCGCACGGCGGGCGGCGACCCGTGGCTGTGGAGCGACGTGCTGGCGCACAACGCCGGCCCGGTGGCCGACGTCCTCGACCGGGTCGCCGGCCAGCTCGCGGGGCCGCCGCCATCCTGCGCGAGGGCGACGACTCGGCGCCGCTGGAGCTCGCCCTGACCCTGGAGGAGGGCCGGCGCGGGGAGAGGGCGCTGCGGCAGGCCGGTGACCTGCGCACGACGCGAGATGCGCGCAGCGGCGGAAGGGTGTGACGGTCGCGTGATGACGTCCCCCTCACCGACTTCCTCCTCACCGACTTCCCCCGCACCGAGCTCCACCCCGCCGACCTCCTCGTACGCCGTCGAGGACCGCCGGCCCGCCTCCGCCCTGCGCGTGGCCAGGCTGCTGCTCCGCTCCGCCTACTGGACCATGTCCGACTTCGGCTGGGTCTGGCTCGGGATGACGGTGCCGCTCACCGACGAGCCCGCCCCCGGCGGGCCGCCCCCCGGCCACCCCGAGCGGCTGACCGGGCTCCCCCTGACCGCGGAGGAACGCGCCCTGGCACGGCAGCTGTCGGCCTGATCCGATTCCGCCCGCACCACCCCCGTCCGGCCCCGGACGGGATGTCGAGAACCCCTGAACGGAGACCCTTCCCATGGCCATGACCAAGGACCCCGCCAGCTACTTCCCCGCCATCGAGGAGAAGTACGGCCGCCCCGCGACCGAGTGGGTGGAGCTCCTCCGCTCCTCGCCGCTGACCAAGCACATGGAGCTCGTCAAGTTCCTCAAGACCGAGCACGGCCTGAGCCACGGCCACGCCTACGCGCTCGTCCAGCACACCCTCGCCGCGGACAGCGCGAACTGAACCGGCGGCCGGCGGCCGTCGGACGGGCGGGTGGAGGGCAGAGCAACGTCAGAGATGCTCTGCCCTCCACCCGCTTGAAACATGAGGGGAGGAAGGGTGACCCATCCGTGAACCGCCCCGAGGACGAGGTGCTGAGAGCAGTGACGGTCGACATCGCACAGGGCAACGCACGCGGCATTGCCTCCATCTACAACTCCGCCGTGGCGGCCTGGGCCATCGCCGCCGCCTGGGAGATCGGCGCGCTCGACGAGCTGCACCGGTCGAGGACGCTGGACACGGCCGACTTCGCCGAGCGCAACGGCCTCGACCCGCAGTCGACCACCGGCCTGTTCCGCGCCCTCTCGGCGGTCGGCCTGGTGCACCGCGACGGCGCCGTGGTCCACACCCTCGACGCCTTCGACGACATGTACCGCAACAAGTCGTTCTTCCACTGGCTCACCCGCGGCAGCGCCGAACTGTTCCGGCAGATCCCCTCGGTGCTGCGCACCGAGAACCGCACCGGAGAGGACAGCCTCCGCGACCCCGCGGCCATCGCCTACGCCTGCCGCGAGATCGACCAGGTCACCTACGCGCCCACCTTCTGGGCCGCCGTGGACCGGGTCGACTTCCCCTTCACCCGCGTCGCCGACCTCGGCTGCGGCAGCGGCGCCCGGCTCATGCAGGTCCTCGACCGCCACCCCGGCACGACGGGCGTCGGCGTCGACATCGCCCAGCCCTCCATCGACGTGGCCCGCAAGGAGGCGACGGAGGCCGGGTTCGCGGACCGGGCCGACTTCGTCCAGGGCGACGTGCTGCGCCTGGAGCCCCGCCCCGAGTACGCCGACATCGAGCTGCTCACCTGCTTCATGATGGGCCACGACTTCTGGCACGGGGGGAGAGAGAACTGTGTGGCCACCCTGCGCCGGCTGCGCGAGGTCTTCCCCTCGGCCAAGCGCCTGCTGATCGGCGACGCCACCCGCACCGCGCTGCCCGACACGGAACTGCCCGTCTTCACCCTCGGCTTCGAACTCGGCCACGACCTGATGGGCACCTTCCTGCCCACCATCGACGACTGGGAGTCGGTCTTCGAGGAGGGCGGCTGGAAGCTCGTGCGCACCAACCGGATCGAGATGACCGTCGGAGAGGTCATCTTCGAACTCGCCTGACCCGTACGGCGAAGCGCCGCCCCGCGCGGCGCTTTCCCCGTCATCAGTAAGTTGTTTCACGCAACCCAGGGAGTCACGTACATGTCCACACTCGCCGAAGCCGTCGGGCAGACCCTCGCCGACAGCGGGATCCGGCACGCGTTCGGGGTCGTGGGCGGCGGGAACATCCTGGCGACGGCCGCGCTCACCGCGGCCGGCGTGCACTACACGGCGGCCCGCCACGAGGGCGGCGCCCTGGCGATGGCCGACGCCTACTTCCGGGCGACCGGCGACGTCGCCCTCTGCACCACGACCCACGGGCCCGGCGTCACCAACACCGTCACCGCCCTCGCGGACGCGGCCAAGAACCGCAGCGGACTCGTCCTGCTCTGCGGCGACGCGCCGGTCGGCGGCCCGAGGCCGCACGACATCGACCAGAGCGCGCTCATGGCCGCCGTCGGAGTCCGCGTCGTCCGGCTCACCGACCCGGCGACGGCCCGCGAGGACACCACGGCCGCGGTACGGGCCGCCCGCGAGGGCCACTGCCCCGTCGCCCTGTTCCTGCCCGGCGACCTGATCAACCGTCCGGCTCCCGACGGCGGGACGTCGAGGACGCCGGTCCAGGCGGCCGGCCCTGCCGTCCCGGACGGCCCGGACCTGGAAGAGGTCCTCGCCGCCCTGGCCGGGGCGCGCCGCCGCTGCTCCTCGCCGGCCTCGGGGCCTGGCACGCGGGCGCGGGGAAGGTCCTCCGCGAGCTCGGCGACCGCCTCGGGGCGCTGTTCGCCACCACCGTCATGGCGGGCGGCCTCTTCCGCGAGAGCCCCTGGTCCCTGGGCGTCTGCGGCGGATTCGCGTCGCCGGAGGCCGCCGCCCTGATGGGAGAGGCCGACGTGGTCCTCGCGTTCGGGGCGAGCCTGGACACCTTCACCCTGCACGGCGGCCGCATCCTCGACCCCGCCGCCACCGTCGTACAGGTCGACCTCACGGGGGACACCTGGGCGCAGCGGGCCGACCTCACGGTGCGCGGGGACGCCCACGCCGTGGCGGTACGGCTCCTCGACGCGGTCGGGGAGAGGGCGCTGCCCGTGTCGGCCTGGCGCGAGCACCGCGCGCCGGCCGTCGCCGGGGCGCGCGCCGGATGGACGGCCCTCGCCCCGAGGACGCGTCCGGCGCCGGGCGGATCGACCCGCGCACCCTCACCCGGGCGCTGGCCGAGCTGCTCCCCGAGGAGCGCACGGTGGTGCTGGACGGCGGGCACTTCATCGCCTGGCCGGCCATGTACTGGCCCGTGCCCGACCCCGCCGGATTCGTGTTCACCGGCGCCGCCTTCCAGAGCATCGGCCTGGGCCTCGCCGGTGCGGTCGGCGCCGCCGTCGGGCGGCCCGACCGGCTGACCGTGGCGGCGGCGGGCGACGGCGGCGCGCTGATGGGCCTGCCCGAACTGGACACGCTGGTGCGCTCGGGAAGGCCGGTCTCGTCGTCGTCTACGACGACGCGGCGTACGGCTTCGAGGAGCACATGTACCTGCCCCAGGGCGCCGACCCGGCGACGACGTCCTTCACGGACACCGACTTCGCGGCGGTGGCCCGCGGCTTCGGCGCCGCCGCGGTCACCGTGCGCTCCGTCGACGACCTGGACGCCGTCCGCGCATGGCGTGAGGCCGGCTGCCCGGGGACGCTCGTCCTGGACTGCAAGATCGTGGCCGGCGTGGTCGCGCCGTTCCTGGCCGACCTGCTGGCCCGCGCCTGACGGCCCGGCCGGCGCCTCAGCCGCCGAGCAGGTCGTTGCGCGCGTCGCTCAGGTTCTTGAAGGAGTCGAGGTCGGGGACCGTCCAGCCGTCGAGGTCGTACTCCGACAGGCACTGGTCGACGAACGCCTTGTAGTCGTCGATCTGGCCGCTCGCCGTCTGCGCGAACAGCAGCTCGGCGCGGACGGCCTCGTGGTTCCCCGAGTAGTTGCGCTCGTACAGCTCGTGGCGCCCGCCGAACTCGGTGCCCACCGCGTCCCACAGCAGCTTCAGGACCTTGACGCGCTCGACGGCGTCGATGCCGTTCGACCCCCGCACGTACTTGTCCAGATAGGGGCGGATCGCGGGGTTCTTGAAGTCCTCCGCGCTGGAGTTCAGGTAGATCAGGCCGCTCGCGACGTCCTGCTGGATGATCTCCTTGATCCGGGGATAGCCGATCTGCATGAACCAGCGGTACGCCATCCCGTACTCCGGGTTGGGCAGGACCGCCCCGTTGCGCCACTTCACCGGATTGCGCGCGGCGGCGTCGGAAAGGCCCCAGAACAGGTTCCGCCAGGCGAGGACCTCGCCGAGCCGGGTCTGCACGCCCCGGAAGTCCTGCGTGCCGGTGATCTCCAGCGCCTTGGCCAGCGCGCCCGCGATGAACTCCAGCTTCACCGCGAGGCGGATGCACCCGTGGAAGGTGAAGCGCTCCAGGAACCCGGACTGGCCCGAGAACATCTGGATCTTGGCCATGTCCCCGTAGACGAACACGTCCTCCCACGGGATCAGGACCTTGTCCATGACGAGGATCGTGTCGTTCTCGTCCAGCCGGGACGACAGCGGATAGTCGAACGGGCTGCCCATGACGGCCGACGTCGCGGTGTACGACGGGCGGCAGATCAGCTTCACGCCCGGCGCGCCCGTGGGCACCGTGGCGACCAGGGCGAACTCCTTCTTCCTGACCGGAAGACCGTAGTGCGCGATGAAGTTGTGGTGGGTCAGCGCCGAGCCGGTCGCGACCACCTTGGCGCCGCTGACGACCAGGCCCGCGTCCGTCTCCTTCTCCACGTGGACGAAGACGTCGGAGACCTCGTCCGCCGGGAGGCTCCGGTCGACCGGCGGGTGCACGATCGCGTGGTTCCAGTACAGGACCTTCTCCTGCGACTCGCGGTACCAGCGGCGCGCGTTGTCGGAGAACGGCGCGTAGAAGTCGGCGTTGGCGCCGAGCGTGCCGAGGAAGGCGGCCTTGTAGTCGGGGCTGCGCCCCATCCAGCCGTAGCTCATCCGGGACCAGGCGGCGATGGCCTTCTGGTCGGCCACCAGGTCCTCGGCGCTGTGCGGCGTGGTGAAGAAGCGGTGGGTGTAGCCGCCGCTGCCGGTGTCCGTCGTCGTGGTGAGGACGCTCTGGTGGGCCGGGTCGTGCAGCGCGTCGTACAGGCGGGCTGTCATCCGCACCGGGTTGCGGAAGGCGGGATGCGTGGTGACGTCCTTGACGCGGTCCCCGTAGATGTAGACCTCGCGGTCGTCCCGCAGGCTCTCCACGTATTCGTCGCCCGTCAGGGGGCGCGTACGGGGCGCCCCCTCCTGGCCTGCCGCGGCGTACTGCTGATCGGTCATGCGCCTCATCGTGGCAGCCGCGGGACCAGGAGGCTTCTTGCTGCGTGCGGCAGCCGGGACCGCCTTCGCGCGGACGTGGCGAAGTCGCGGCGAAGGGCCGATTGCGCAATCCGGGAGGTGTCCCGGGGGCGGCCCGGATGTGAGCGTCGGGGGCGGAAACGGTCCCGCTTCGACGACCGACACCCCTGTCACCTCCCGGGAGGACCTCACGATGCTCACCGCCGACATCCCCACGCGCGTCGACCTGGTGCAGCGCGCCGCCGAGCTCGCGCCGCTGCTGAAGAAGAACGCCGCGCAGGCGGAGGAGGACGGGCGGCTGCAGGACGAGACGATCGAGGCCCTGGCCGGAGCCGGCCTGTTCAAGCTGCGCGTGCCCAAGCGCTACGGCGGCTACGAGGCGGACACCCGCACCCTGGTCGAGGTGGCCGCGGCACTCGGCCGCGCCGACGGGGCCACCGCCTGGACCACGTCGGTCTACTGGATCCCCACCTTCATGACCTGCCTGTTCCCCGACAGCGTCCAGGACGAGGTGTTCTCCACCCCCGACGTGCGCATCTGCGGCACGCTCAGCCCGTCCGCGTTCGCCGCGCCGGTGGAGGGCGGCATCGTCGTCAACGGCAAGTGGGGCTTCGTCAGCGGCGCCCGGCACGCCCACTGGCAGGAGATCATCGCCGTCCAGCCGACGCCCGACGGCCAGCACCTGCCCGTCATGGCGCTCGTGCCGATCTCGGACCTCCAGATCGTCGACGACTGGGACACCTCGGGCCTGCGCGGCACGGGCAGCGTCAGCACCGTCGCCCAGGACGTCTTCGTCCCGCAGGAGCGCGTCATCCCGCTCCCGGCGATCCTCATGGGCCAGTACGCCTCCGAGCTCAACGCCCAGAGCCCCGTCTACCGCGTCCCGCTGCTGCCGGTCGCCGCCGCCTCCTCGGTCGGCACCGTCCTCGGCCTCGCCCGCGCCGCCCGCGACGCCTTCTTCGAGCGCCTCCCGGGACGCACCCTCACGTACACCGCGTACGAGACCCAGGCCGAGGCGCCGATCACCCACCACCAGGTCGCCGAGGCCACCCTCAAGATCGACCAGGCCGAGTTCCACGCCTTCCGCCTCGCCGACCTCGTCGACGCCAAGGGCGTCGCCGGCGAGGAGTTCACCCTGGAGGAGCGGGCCCGCGCCCGTGCCGACATGGGCGCCGTCGTCCGCCTCGCCAAGGAGGCCGTCGACATCCTCGCCTCGGCCTCCGGCGGCTCCTCCATCTACCGCGACGTCCCGATCCAGCGGATCAGCCGCGACATCCAGGCCGTCAGCCTGCACGCGCTGATGAACCCGACCACCAACAACGAGCTGTACGGCCGGGTCCTGTGCGGCCTCGAGCCCAACACCCTCTACATCTGAGCCACCCGGCCGACACCCCAGGAGCAGCAGACATGACCACGCAGACCGTCGAGAACACCCTCACCGTCACCGACGAGGACAAGGCCGCCATCGCCGGCATCCCCCAGCGCATCGTCGAGGCCTGGGCCGCGCACGACGCCGACGCCTTCGCCGAGATCTTCACCCCCGACGGCTCCATGATCATCCCGGGCGTCTTCGAGAAGGGCCGCGAGGCCATCCGCGCCTTCATGACCCAGGCCTTCGAGGGCCCCTTCAAGGGCACCCGCGTCGTCGGCACCCCCGCCGACCTCCGCTTCGCGAACAGCGAGTCCGGCATCCTCATCACCCAGGGCGGCATCCTCGCCCCCGGCGAGACCGAGCCGAGCGCCGAGCGCGCCGTCAACGCCTCCTGGGTCGTCGTCAAGCGCGAGGGCCAGTGGTTCCTCGCCGCGTACCAGAACAGCCCGCGTCACGCCGCCTGACGGCCCCGAATCCGCGAGAGAGGTGGAAGGTCCATGACCAACAGGGTGGGCGAGCGCGCGGTGGTGCTCGGTGCCAGCATGGCCGGTCTCCTGGCCGCGCGCGTCCTCGCCGACTCCTACGACGAGGTCCTCGTCGTGGAGCGCGACGCGATCGCCGGGACGACCACGGCCCGCAAGGGCGTGGGGCAGGGACGCCACGTCCACGGGCTGCTCGCCCGCGGGCAGCAGATCCTCGACGAGCTGTTCCCGGGATTCACCCGCGAGGCCGTCGAGGCGGGCATTCCCACGGGCGACCTGGGCGAGCTGCGCTGGTTCTTCAACGGCCGCCGCCTGAGCCCGGGGACGACCGGTCTGATCTGCGTCTCCGCCACGCGCCCGGTGCTCGAGAGCCGGGTCCGCGACCGGGTGGCCGCGCTTCCCGGCGTGACCTTCCTGGAGCGCCACGACATCATCGGCCTCGTCGCCGACGAGGACCGGGAGACCGTCACCGGCGTCCGTGTCCAGTCCCAGGAGCAGGGCGCGCAGGAGCGGACGATCGACGCCGACCTCGTCGTCGACGCGACCGGCCGCGGCTCGCGCACCCCGCTGTGGCTGGAGGAGTTCGGCTACGAGCGCCCCGACGAGGAGCGCATCCGCATCGACCTCAGCTACACCACGCGCAGGTTCCGCCTGCGCGACGAGACGGTGCTGAACGGCGACCTGTCGATCAACCCCGTCTCCTCGCCGAGCCACCGGCGCGGCGCGTTCCTCTCCCGGATCGAGGACGGCCTGGTCGTCGTCTCCCTCACCGGCGTCCTGGGCGACAGCGCCCCGGCCGACCTGGAGGGCTTCCTGGAGTGGACCCGGACGCTCCCCGTCTCCGACATCCACGACGTCATCCACGACGCCGAGCCCGTCGACGACGGCGCGGTCTTCCGCTACCCGGCCAGCCAGCGCCGCCGCTACGAGCGGCTGTCCCGCTTCCCGGGCAACTTCCTGGTCGTCGGCGACGCCGCGTGCAGCTTCAACCCGGTCTACGGCCAGGGCATGACCGTCTCCGCCCTGGAGGCGCTGGTGCTGCGCGAGCACCTGGGCCGCGGCGCGGTGGACCCGAAGGCGTTCCTCGCGGACATCGCCGGGACCATCGAACTGCCCTGGCAGCTCTCCGCGAGCGCCGACCTCGGCTACCCCGAGGTCGAGGGCGAGCGCACCCCCGAGTGGGAGGCCGCCGGCGCCTACATGGCCGCCCTGCACGCCGCCGCCACCGTCGACGGCGAGGTCACCGCCACGTTCATGCGCGTCATGGGCCTGGTCGCCACGCCCGACGCGCTCATGAGCCCGGACATGCTCCGGCGCGTCGAGGAAGGCGCGCAGAAGGCCGCGGCGGTCCTCGCCGCCTAGCGCACCGGCCGCACCCCGACGGAACCCGCCCCGCGTCCCCCGCGGGGCGGGTTCACGCGTTCCCGGCCACGGCCGTCCGCACGACACGAAGGGGCTGCCGGGACGTGTGTCCCGGCAGCCCCTTCGCGGGTACGAGCCGTCAGCGGGCGCCCGCGCCGGCGGGCACCCTCGCGTTCAGCCGGACCGGCAGGCTGCGGTGGCCGTTCATGATGAAGGTCGGCAGCGGCTGCAGCTCGTCGCGCTCGACGGCCAGCTCCAGGTCCGGGAAGCGCTCGAACAGACGGGACAGACCGGTCGTCGCCACCAGGCGGGCGATGCCCGCGCCGAGGCAGAAGTGCGGACCGAAGCCGAACGACAGGTGCGACTTGTCGGTCCGCGTGAGGTCGAACGTGTCGGGAGCGTCCGCGTGGAGCTCCGGGTCGCGGCCGACACCGGCGTAGTTGACCAGGATCGGGTCGCCCTTGGGGATGGTCACCCCGTCCAGCTCGATGTCCTCCGCCGCGTACCGCAGCGGCAGGTGGGCGAGCGGCGACTCGACGCGCAGCGTCTCGTCGATGACGTCGTCCCAGGTGGCGCGGCCCGAGCGGACCAGCTCCAGCTGCGAGCGGTCGCTCAGCAGCGCGGTGATCGCGTTGTCGAAGAAGTTGATCGTGGTCTCCGAGCCGGCGCCGAGGATCGCGAAGATCGTGTCGGCGAGCTCGTCCTCGGTGAGCCGCGAGCCGTCCTCGTCGCGCGCGGCGACCAGGTCGCTGGTGATGTCCTCGCCCGGCTCGCGCCGCTTCTCGGCGATGAGGTCGGCCATCGCGCCGCGCCAGCCCGCGAGCACGGCCTGCGCCTGCTGCGGCGTGATGGTGGTGTCCACCATGGCGTCGATGACCTTCGCCGTCTTGGCGCGGGCCTCCTCCTCCATGCCGATGAGGTCGGCGACCAGACGGGCCGGCAGCGGGTAGGCGAACCGCTCGCGCAGGTCCACCGTCTCGCCCGGCTCCGCCTGCTCCAGCGCGTCCAGGAGCTGGTCGGTGAGCTCCTCCACGCGCGGGCGGAAGGCCTCGGTGCGGCGCGGGGTGAACGCCTTGCCGACGAGCTTGCGCAGCCGCACGTGGTTCTTGCCGTACGCCGTCACCATGTTGTCCATCGCGACCCAGCTGATCAGCTCCCAGTCCGGCGGCACCTCGCCGTTGACGAAGGCCGGCCAGTGGTTGCGGGCGCTCTTGGTGACCCGCGGATCGGCCAGCACGCGCTTGATCACGTCGTGGCCGTTCAGCGACCAGGCGAGGACACCGCCCGGCAGCTCCACCTGGGTCGCCGGACCCTGGGCCCGCAGGACCGCGGCCTCGGCGTGGATGTCACGGCCGGTGGTGTCGAGGGCGAAGGGGCAGCCTTGTGCCATGGGTTCTTCCCGATCTGTACGGAGTGGGGTCTGAGGGCCGCCGTGCGGCCAGGGGACGGCGGCGGCGCTCATCGGCCGGCTCCCCCGAAGTGCGCCTGGGCGAGCTCGCGGTTGGCGAGCGTCGACAGGAAGACGCCGTTTCCGGCGTGGCTGTGCAGGGTGGAGAGGTCGCGCCAGACGCGCTCGATGCGCTCACCGGCACGGACCGAGCTGGAACCCGCGGTGGGGAACAGCTGGCTCTCGACCGCCCGCCAGGCGAGGCGCACGGCCTCCCGGCTGATGGTGGCGAGCCGCAGCTCCTCCTCGCGGGTGAAGGCCTCCGCCTCCCGCAGACACAGCGCCTGCCACTGCTGCGTGGCGTGCAGCACCGCCGCCTCGGCCGCCGCGATCTGGCCGGTGGCCTCGCCGTAGCGGAACTGGAAGTCGGGGTCCTCGGTGCGCGGGACGATGGGGAAGAACGTCGTCGTCCGCGTCCGCATCAGCTCCTCGTACGCGTCCAGCGCGCCCTTGGCCATGCCGACGGCGAGGACGCCGAGTTCGAGCAGCATGAAGCTGAGCGGGCCGCCGCCGTACTCGGGACCGTGCAGGACCCGGCCCGGCGTCTCCTCGGTGATCGCCATCTGGCTGAGGTGCCCGCCGAGGGTGAGGTGACCGGGGATCCGGCCGTCCTCGATGCGGATGCTGTGCGATCCGCTGCCCTTGAGACCGAGCTGCGCGCCCCAGTCGTCCAGGCGCTCGAACCGGTCGCGCGGGGCGATGAACAGCATCGGCGCGGGCGGCTGCCCCTCGCCCTGGGAGACCAGGGTGTGACCGATGAAGTGGGTGGCGTACGGGGCGCCGGAGCAGTAGTTCCAGGTGCCGTCGACGATCCAGCCGCCCTCGCCGTCGGGCCGGGCCGAGCCGGCCGGGGCCACCGTCGCGGGGCAGATGAAGTCGCCGCCCGCGAACAGCTCGGCCTGGGTGGCCTCGTCGAACAGGGTGCCCACCACCAGCGCGTGCGCCGCGCCGAAGAGGTACATCCAGCCGGTCGACGGGCACCCCCGCGCCAGCGCCATGGAGACCTTCATGAAGGTCTCGGGGCCGAACTCGTACCCGCCGTACGCGCGCGGCACGAGGATGCGGTAGAAGCCCGCGCGGGCGAAGGCCTCGTGGGTGTCCTCGGCGTAGAAGCCGCGCCGCTCGGTCTCGGCCTGCCGGTCGACCAGGGTCGCGGCGAGGGCCTCGGCCCGCGCGACGATCTCGTCGGGGGTGAGGTCGGGCTCCGGGGGAGCCACGGGAGCGAAGGGAGCCAGAGTGGTCATCGTCGATCGGATCCTCTTGCGTCGGAAGGCCCTGCGGCCCGCGGTCAGGACAGCTGGGTCTGCGGCTCGTCGACCAGCGAGCCGAGCAGCTCGCGGAACCGGGCCACCAGCTCCACGGCGGTGGACTCGTCGAAGCGGTTGTGGTCGAACTTCAGGCTGCCCGCGAGCTCGCCGCTCGGCAGGACGTCCATCGCCCACAGGCCGCCGTCCGGGATGGCCGAGCTCACCTTCTGCGACAGGTGACGGCCGCGGATCTCGGCGAACTCCAGGCCGCCGACCCGGCTTCCCTCCATCGGGAAGGCGGTCTGCAGCACCTCGAACGCGATGACGGCGAGGAACCCGTTGGCGAACGGGGCGAGCAGCGCGGGGCTGTCCTCGGCGATCCGGGCGAACGGGATCTCGTGCTGGTAGGCGCCGACGCAGGCGGTGCGCGCCTCCTCCAGGACGTCGCCCAGGGTGGCGCAGCCGGTGGTGTCGATGTGGATCGGCACGAAGTTGAAGAACGGGCCGACCGAGTCCGTGAACCGCTCTTCGTAGCGGCCGGAGGAGAAGGTCGGGAAGACGATGTCGGTGGCACCGGTGCGCTCGCGCAGCAGCGCGCTGTACGCGGCGGCCATCACCATGAACGGGGTGGAGCGCGTGGCCTTGGCGAACTCGACGACGTCCGAGGACAGCTCCGCGTCGAACACGAAGCGGTGCACGCCGTAGGCGCTCGCCAGGTTCTCGTCGCGCGGCCGGTCGGAGGTGACGCCGGTGATCTCGGCGCCCGCGAGCCGCTCGCGCCAGTACGCGCGGGCCTTGTCGATCCGCCCGCTGCCGGCGGTGGCGTGCTGCCAGCGCGCGAACTCCTGGTACTGGGCGGTCTCGGCCGCGGGGCCGGACGGCCCTCGACCCGGGCCTCGTACGCGGCGGCCAGGTCGCGCATGATGACCTGGAGCGACCACGCGTCGGTGGAGGTGTGGTGGGTGGCGAGCACCAGGACCGCGTCGGTCTCGTCGAAGCGGCCCAGCGCGGCGCGCAGGTGCGGAAGCTCGCGCACGTTGAACGGACGGGCGTCCAGCTCGTTCAGGAACTCCTCGGCGCGCACCTCGCGCGGGGCCTCGCCGTCGGCGCCCAGGTCGCGGATCTCCAGGGCGACCGGGGACGGCGCCCGGACGACCTGGTGGCCGCCCTCCTCGTCGTTCAGGAGCGCCGTGCGCAGCACCTCGTGGCGGGCCACGACGTCGTCGAGGGCCCCCTGGAGGGCGGTGAGGTCGATCGCGCCGGAGACCCGCCAGCCGCACACCAGGGTGTGACGGTGGCCGAACGCACCGTCCGTCTCGCCCTTGTCGAACGCGCGCAGGAACTCCTGGTTGTACGAGAGCGGAATCCGCTGGTCTCGTGCGGTCGCCTCGGGCGGCGCGGCGGTGATGCTCACAGTGACGGGTCCTTTCGGGATCATGGGTGGTGCGGGTGCGGGCCGGGTGGTTCAGGCGGCGAGGGCGGTGTGACCGGGGCTCGGGGTGCGCCCGATGAAGTCCAGGCACTCGCTGCGGACGGCGGGGCCGTGGGCGATGGGCCAGCCCACCGGGCTGTCGTAGACCGCGGGCCACAGCGAGTGCGTGCCCAGGCCGTTGACGAGGACGAGGTACGGGCGCGGAGGCGCCCCGTAGTTGCCGGCGTCGTCCGGGCTCATCGGGACGCTCCCGCGAGCTCGGACTCCTGCGCGAGGTCCTGGAGACGGACGTCGAGCTCGGCGACCGTCGGATGGTTGAGCACGTCGCCGACCGAGACGTCGAACCCGAGCTCGGCCTCGATGCGCGAGGCGAGGCGCATGGCCTGCAGCGACTGCCCGCCGAGCGCGAAGAAGCTGTCGTCGACGCCCACGCCGGGGATGCCGAGCACCCGGGAGAACAGCTCGCACAGGGTGTCCTGGCGTGCGCTGCGGGACGGGGCGCCGGTCCCGGTGCCGGGCGCGGCGGGCTCGGGCAGCGCCGCGCGGTCCAGCTTTCCGTTGGCGGTCAGCGGCAGCGCGGAGAGTTCGACGAACGCGGCGGGCACCATGTAGTCGGGCAGCACCGCCAGGGCGGCCGCCCGCAGTTCCGCCTCGTCCAGGCCGGGGGTCTTGGGCACGATGTAGGCGAGGAGGCGCTTCTCGCCGCCCTCCTGCTCGCGCGCGACGACGGCGGCGTGGGCCACGCCGGGCTGACGCGCCAGCACGTGCTCCACCTCGGCGGGCTCCACCCGGAAGCCGCGGATCTTCACCTGGTCGCCGACGCGGCCGGCGAACTCCAGGAGCCCGTCGGCGCGGCGGCGCATGAGGTCACCGGTGCGGTACATGCGGGAGCCGGGCACGCCCGGCTCCTCGACGAAGCGCTCGGCGGTCAGGTCCGGCCGGCCGTGGTACCCGAGGGCGAGGCGCTCGCCCGCGATGTACAGCTCGCCCACCTCGCCGTCCGGCACCGGCCGCAGGTCCTCGTCGAGGAGCCGCGCGTCGACGGTGTCCATCGGGCGGCCGACGGGGATCGCCGCCGCCGGCTCGTAGGGCGCGGTGAGCGTGGCGTACGCGGCGAAGGACGACACCTCGGTGGCGCCGTACATCGCCCGGACGACCAGGCCGGGGCAGGCGTCGAGGACGCGCCGCACGGCCGTCGGGGAGATCACGTCACCGCCGGTGAGGACCTCCCGGACCGTCGCGAAGCTGTCCGGCGCCTCCTCGGCGAAGAGCCGGAACAGACCGGCGGTCACGTGCAGCGCGGTGATGTCCTCCCGCTCGATCAGCCCGCGCACGGTGCGCACGTCGAAGTCGCCGGGGGGCGGCAGCACGATCGTGCCGCCGCGCAGCAGCGGGACCCAGACCTCGTAGGTGGAGACCCCGAAGGCGTACGGGGCGAGGGCCAGGACACGGCGGTGCGCGTCCCCGTCCCAGCACGAGTCGCCGGCCAGGCCCAGGACGCCGCGGTGCGAGACCGCGACCCCCTTCGGCTCGCCGGTCGAACCCGAGGTGTGGATGACGTACGCCGTCGCGTCGGGGCCGGTCGTCACGTCGACGTCGGTGGTGAGGGCCACCGCCGTGCCCCGGTCGGTGGCGGGGAAGTGGACCGCGCTCGTGCGGGGCAGGCCGCGGCGGTCCGTCGCCGGGTCCGCGAGCAGCAGCGGGGAGCCCGCGCGGTCCATGATCTGCTGCATCCGCTCCAGCGGGTAGGCGTCGTGCAGCGGCAGGTAGAAGGCGCCGACCTTGAGCGCGGCCAGCATCGAGACCACGACGTCGGGGGAGCGCTCCATCAGGATCGCGACCGGGTCCCCGGGCCGGACCCCGGCCTGAAGCAGGCCGCGGGCGAACCGGTTGGCCCGCTGGTCCAGCTGACGGTAGGTCAGTGTGACGTCGCCCGACGCCACCGCCACCGCGTCCGGCGTCCGGCGCGCCTGCTCGGCGAAGCGTGCGTGAATCGAGGTGGAGACCACGGTGTTGTCCAATCGCTCGTCCCTGCCGACTCGCAGCCGCACGGAACGGTCAGGTCTGCCGGAACGCTCACACAGCCCGATCGGGCCCTGCATCTCCTGGATTGCCGTTCAGCCGCCGCGCCGTCACGGGCGCCGGACAGCACGCCATGAGATGAGTGGGGGCGGCGCGCGGTGTGACGATGACGCCGTGAGGTACTACCACCTGCCGGCCTTCGCGGGAGTCGAGGCGCTGCGGCTCGACGCGCGGGACACCCCGGTCCCCGGCCCGCGTGACGTCCTCGTGCGGATGCGGGCCTGGTCCCTGAACTACCGCGACCTCCTCATCGCCGAGGGCCGGTACGGGCGCGGGATGAAGCAGGACGTGGTGCCGCTCTCCGACGGGGCCGGCGACGTGGTCGCGACGGGGTCCGAGGTCACCCGCTGGAAGCCCGGCGACCGCGTGATGAGCGTCTTCATGCCCGGCTGGCTCTCCGGACCGGCCACCGACACGCGTGTCCTCGCCGCCCTCGGCGGGACCGTCGACGGCGTGCTCGCCGAGTACGTGACGTTCGACCAGGACGCCCTGGTCGCCGTGCCGTCCCATCTGGACCACACCGAGGCCGCCACGCTTCCGTGCGCCGCGGTGACCGCCTGGCACGCCCTGGTCACCCACGGCGGGCTCGCCGCGGGACAGTCGGTGCTGACCCTGGGCAGCGGGGGCGTCTCGGTGTTCGCGCTGCAGTTCGCCGTGCTCGCGGGGGCCGAGGTCGTCGTGACCTCGGGCAGCGCCGCCAAGCTGGAGAGGCTCCTCGCGATGGGCGCCGTCGCCGGCGTCGATCACGCGCGGAACCCGCAGTGGGGCCGGCACGTGTACGAGCTGACCGGCGGCGGGGTCGACCACGTCGTCGAGGTCGGCGGCGCGGGCACGCTGCCGCAGTCGCTACGGGCCGTGCGGACGGGCGGGCGGGTCAGCGTCATCGGCGTCCTGACCCGGGGCAGCGGTCTCGACCCTGCTCCGCTGCTGCGCAAGGCGGTCACGGTGCAGGGGATGCAGGTCGGCAGCCGGGAGACCTTCGAGGCGATGGCCCGCGCCGTGGCGCTGCACCGGGTCCGGCCCGTCGTCGACCGCGCGTTCCCGTTCTCCGAGGCGGCCGCCGCCTACCGGCACCTCGCCTCCGGAGCCCACTTCGGCAAGGTCGTGATCGAGGCCGACTGACCGGACGACCGGACGACCGGGTCCCCGGCGCCGTGGGCGCCGGGGACCGGACCCGGATCAGGCGGACTGCGCCAGGTGCTCGACCAGCCGGTCGAAGCTGCTGTTCAGGCCCGCGACCGCCTCGGGGGTGCGGAACATCGCCTGGACGTTCGTCTGGTGGACGAGCAGCTCGGTCTTGCCGTCGACCTCGGAGAAGGTCATGGTCGACACCAGGCCCGCGCCGGCCACCGTGAAGGCGATCTTCTCCGGCTCCACCACGTCGAGGAAGGTGGCGCTCATCGGGTACTCGGTGCCGTCGGCGTCGGCCACCATGACCGTCTCGAACGCGCCGCCGGGACGCGGGTCGATCGTGATCCTGTCCAGCGGGAGGGACGTGCCGACGGGGCTCCAGAACCGGGCGAGCTGCTCGGGCTCGATGAACGCCCTGAACACCCGCTCCCGGGGCGCGTCGAACACACGGGTGAGGGTGAGCTCTCCGAGGTCGGTGTCGGCGGTGCTCGGGAAGGTCATTCCTGTGCCTCTTTCTGCTGTCGTTGGGTTTCCTGCAGGTGCCGGTCGAGCTGGTCGAACCGTGACTGCCAGACCTGTGCCTGACGCTCGATCCATTCCGCGGCGCTGTCCAGCGGTGCCACCTCCAGGCGGCAGGGCCGCCACTGGGCGTCGCGGCCGCGCGTGATGAGCCCCGCGCGTTCGAGCACCTTGAGGTGACGGGAAACGGCCTGGAGGCTGATGGAGAACGGCTCCGCGAGCTCGTTGACCGTCGCCTCCCCGACCGCGAGGCGCGCCAGAATCGCCCGGCGGGTCGGATCGGCTAGGGCAGAGAAAGTGTTGTTGAGCGATTCATCTGTCATCTCTCATTTAACCTGCCGGTTGATTAACTGTATGGTTGATTGTGGCTCCCGGGGCGCGCGCGCGTCAAGGGAGCTCCCGGGGCCGTCCGGCCCCGCGGGGCCCTATGTCTGACGACCGCTCGGGCATCCACGTGTTCGCCCGTTCGGGGGAAATCTCCCGGCGGGTGGCGACTCGGCTCCCGCGGCAGGAACTTCACAGCTCACCGAGAGGACAAAACGATGTCTGCAACGAACGTGGAAAACCTGGAAGTTCCGGGTGCCACCCTCCACTACGAGGTCAGCGGCCAGGGTCCCGTCCTGCTGATGATCTGCGGCGGCCCGACGGACGCCGCCATCTACGGCGGCCTCGCCGAGGTGCTCGCCGAGGAGTACACGGTCGTCCGCTACGACCCGCGCGGCAACTCCCGCAGCGCGCTCACCGGCGCGCCGGAGGAGCAGCAGATCGCGGTGCACAGCGACGACGCCCACCGTCTGCTGAAGGCGCTCGGGGACGAGCCCGCCTACGTCTTCGCCAGCAGCGGCGGCGCCCTCGTCGGCCTCGACCTGGTCGCCAAGCACCCCGGCCAGGTGCACACCCTGGTGGCGCACGAGCCGCCGGCGATGGAGCTGCTGGAGGACAGCGCCCGCTGGCGCGCGCACTTCGAGGACGTCCACGCCACCTACCGGGCCGCCGGCGTCGGCCCCGCGATGGGCAAGTTCATCGCGGGCGTGGAGTCCGAGGACGGCCCGCAGCCGGGCGCCCAGGAGCCGCCGCAGGGCGCCCCGGGCCCCGACATGGGCGCCATGCCCCCGGAGCTGATGGAGATGTTCGGGCGCATGGCGGCGAACGCCGAGTACTTCGTCGGCAACGTCATGCTCCCCTTCAGCCGCTTCGTCCCGGACGCCGAGGCGCTGAAGGCCGCGTCGACCCGCATCGTCTGTGCGGCGGGCGAGGCGTCCCAGGGCACGCCGATCCACCAGGCGACCCTCCTCCTGGCGGAGAGCACCGGCGCGGACGTCGTCGACTTCCCCGGCGACCACCAGGGCTTCCTGTCGCACGGTGTGCCGTTCGCCGAGACGCTGCGCAAGACGCTCGCCGTCTGACCGTGAGCCGATGACGGGCCCGGACCGCATGGTCCGGGCCCTTCGCCGTGTCCGTGGAGCCGTGTCCGTGACCGTGTCCGTGGAGCCGTGTCCGTGGAGCCGTGCCCGTGGAGCCGTATCCATGAAGCGGCGGGGCCGCCCTGGAACTCCAGGGCGGCCCCGCCGCTCGGTGACGATCCGTGGGGATCAGACCTTGGCGACCTCGGGACGGCGCTCGTCGGCGGACGCCTCGGGAGCGGTCTCGGGGGCGTCCTCGGCGGCGGGCGCCTCCTGGCCGACCGGCGGCACGTGCCGCAGCTTCGTCACGATCAGGAGGGCGACGGCCGCGAGCAGCACCGCGCCGATGCCGGTCACCACGTGCAGGGAGCCGGTGAACGCCTCCTGCGCGGGGGCCAGGACCGCGGTGCGCAGGCGCTCCGGCGCGTCGCTCACGGCGGCGGCGGCACCGGCGAGGCTGTCGCGGGCGGCGTCGGCGATGACCGCGGGGCGTCGGCCGGGACGGAGCCGTCGATCTGGTGGCGGTAGACGGCGCTGCCGATCGTGCCGACCACGGCGATGCCCAGGGCGGAGCCGAACTCGTTGCACATCTGGGCCAGGGAACCGGCCGAACCGGCCTTCTCCATGGGGGCGTTGGCGATGACCAGGTTGGTGCCGAGCGCGACCATCGGGGCGCCGCAGAAGGAGAACACCGCGAAGCCGACGACCAGGGTCGTGACGCTGTGGGTCGTGCTGAAGACGATCATGCAGATCACGGTGCCGAGCAGACCGCCGGCGATCAGGAAGGCGGGACGGACCTTGGTCGCGAGACCCGGGGTGATCGCGAAGGCCACCGTGGCGGCCGCCATGCCGGGCAGCATCGCGAGACCCGATTCGAGGGTCGACAGGCCGCCGACGAGCTGGAAGAACTGCGTGGCGAAGAGCATGGTCGCGCCGCCCACCAGGCTGTAGGTGAGCATGCCGCCGAGCGTGGCGCTGAAGGAGCCGTTGGAGAACAGCGACAGGTCGACGAGCGGGTCGCTCAGCCGGCGCTGACGGCGGATGAAGAGGGTGCCGAAGAGGAGGCCGACCAGGACGGCGGCGAGGGGGAGCGGCTCCCAGCCGGCGCGGGCCAGCTCCTTGACGCCGTAGATCAGCGGCAGGATTCCGGCCAGGGAGAGGGCGACGCTGGGCAGGTCGACGCGACCGGCCTTGGTGTCACGGAACTCGGGGAGCACGGCCGGACCGGCCACCAGGAGCAGGACCATGGCCGGGATGCCGAGCAGGAAGACCGAGCCCCACCAGAACGTCTGGAGCATGAAGCCGCCGAGGATGGGGCCGATGATCGCGCCGAGCGTGAACATGCCGCCCCAGATGCCGATGGCTCCGGCGCGCTGCTTGTCGTCGCGGAACATCGTGGAGATGAGCGCCAGGGTGGACGGCGCCAGGGTCGCACCGGCGATACCGAGCAGGGCGCGGGCCGCGATCAGCATCTCCGGGCTGGTGGAGAAGGCCGCCGTCGCCGAGGCCACGCCGAAGACGGTCGCGCCGATGAGGAGCAGCTTCCGGCGGCCGATGCGGTCACCGAGGGTTCCCATCGTGAGCAGGAAGCCCGCGAGGAGGAAGCCGTAGATGTCCATGATCCACAGCTGTTCGTTGCTGTTGGCGCCGAGGTCCGCGCTCAGCTGCGGCAGGGCGAGCAGCAGCACGAAGATGTCGAAGGAGACCAGGAAGGTGGGCAGGGCCAGCACGGCGAGCCCTAGCCATTCCCGGCGCCCGGCCTTGGTCGTCTCGCCGCTTGTCACGATTGCCGTCCTCCACTTTTGTGTTCAACCTGATGATTGATTAACGGGATGGTTGATTATGGGCGGGTGTCAGAGGGCCGTCAAGCTCAACTGACCGCCATCCGGAGGTAGTCGGAGAACCCCAGGTCAGTGCGCACGCTGGAAGATGCGACCCCACCCCCGACGGGGCGACGATGCGAGCCTCGACAGATCTGTCGAGGCGGAGCACAACGGTGCACCGGCGCTATCCGAGGGAGACGTGGTGGCCGGCAAGGACGAGACCGGGGCGGGACTCTGGGCCATGGCCCACCTGGCGACCCCCATGGCCATACGCGTGGCCGCGACCCTGCGGATCGCCGACCGGCTCGCGCGGGCCCCGCACACCGCGGCCGAACTGGCCGCCGCCGTCGGCGCCGACGCGAGCGCCCTCGACCGGGTCCTGCGCCACCTCGTCGCCAAGGGGGTGCTCGACCGCGACGACACCGGCCGGCACACCCTGACGGAGACCGGCGAACCCCTCCGCTCCGACCACCCGGGCGGCCTGCAGGCCATGCTCGACATCGAGGGCGCCGTCGGCCGCGCCGAACTCTCCTTCGTCCACCTGCTGCACAGCGTCAGGACCGGAGAGGCCGCCTTCCCCCAGCAGTTCGGCCACACCTTCTGGGAGGACCTGGCCGAGGACCCGGCCCGCGCGGCCTCCTTCGACGCCCGCATGGGCGCCGACCTGGTCGCCGCCCGCCGCTCCGACATCGTCGCCGGCTACGACTGGGGCGCCCTGGGACACGTGACCGACGTGGGCGGCGGCAACGGCTCGCTGCTGATCACCCTGCTGAACGCCTTCCCCGCGCTGAGCGGCACGGTCGTCGACCTGCCGGACACCGCGGCGGCGGCGAGCAAGGCGCTCGCGGACGCGGGCTCGCCGACCGCGGCGACGCCGTGCCCGGAAGCTTCTTCGAACCGCTGCCGAGCGGCAGCGGCGGCTACCTCCTCTCCTCCGTCGTCCACGACTGGGGCGACCGCGAGGCGGTCGCCATCCTGCGCCGCTGCGCGGAGGCGGCGGGCCCGCGCGGACAGGTCCTCGTCATCGAGCGCGTCGGAGCCGACGGCGAGTCGCCGGGCACCGCGATGGACCTCCGGATGCTCGCCTACTACGGCGGCAAGGAGCGCGGGGCGGCCGAGATCGCCGCCCTCGCCGAGGAGGCCGGACTCGCCGTCACCGCCGTCCACCCCGCCGGCATCCTCTCCATCGTCCAGATGACCGTCCGCTAGCTCCGCGGCGCGCACCCCACCACCCTCGGGCCGCCGTACGAACCGGGAAGCGGTCCTCCCCGCGCGGCGGCCCCCGTCCTCGCCGAGGAGACAAGATGAGCCAGCCCGTGACGATGCAGCCGCGCGAGGCGATGGCGGCGCTGGTGGCCCCCGAGGGCCGCCGGGACCCCTACGCCCTCTACGACGCGCTCCGGGCGCACGGCGACGTGGTGCCGGTCAAACCCGGACTCATGGTGGCCGTCGGGTACACCGCGTGCTCGCGCGCCCTGCGCGAGCCCCGCCTCCTGGTCCAGGACGCCCGCAGCCACGACCGGCTCTACCCCGACTGGCGCTCGCACTCCTCGCTGCGCGGCTTCACCGAATCCGTCCTCTACACCAACCCGCCGGACCACTCGCGGATGCGCCGTCTGATGAGCGCCGGATTCACCCCGCGCAGGGTCGCGGCGCTCGAACCGGCGATCGTCCGCATGACCGACCGGCTCCTCGACCGCATGGCGGACCTCGGCACCGGGGGCGCCCCGGTCGACTTCATGGCCGAGTTCGCCTACCGGCTCCCGGTCGCCGTGATCGGCGCGATGCTGGGCGTGCCCGACGACGACCAGATCTGGTTCAGGGACGCGGTCGAGGACGTCACCGTCGCCCTGGAGGGCATCAGCCGCTCCTCCGGCCTCACCGCCGCCGACCGGGCCATGGACGAACTCTCCGCCTACTTCGCCGGACTCATCGAACAGCGGCGCGCGCACCCCGCGGACGACCTCATCAGCGCCCTCGTCGAAGCCCACGAGACCGACGGGGAGCGGTTCACCGAGGACGAGCTCATCGGCAACCTGGTGCTGCTGCTCGCCGCCGGCTTCGACACCACCACCCACCTGCTCGGACACGGACTGTCCCTGGCGTTCGAGCACCCCCGGTACGCCCTCCGGCTGCGCACCGAACCCGGCTTCGCCGCGGGCTACGTCGAGGAGACCCTGCGGTACGCGCCGCCCGTCCACGCCACCAGCCGCTTCGCCGGCGCCGACGTCGACGTGGCGGGCACGACCGTGCCCGAGGGCACCAAGCTCCTCGTCCTGCTGGCGGCCGGCAACCGCGACCCCGAGCGGTTCCCGCTGCCGCACCGCTTCGACCCCGGACGCCTGGACGTGCAGCCCCTGAGCTTCGGCGCCGGAGCCCACTTCTGCCTCGGCGCGCCGCTCGCCCGGGTCGAGGCGCGGATCGCGCTCCCGCGCCTGCTCGACCGCTTCCCCGGCCTCGTCCCGGCCGGAGCCCCACCCACCGCGACCGGCTCGTCGTCCCCGGCCACGAGCGGCTCCCGGTCGCCGTCGCGTAGACGCCGCACGCCGTCTCCGTCCCGGACCGGGACGGAGACGGCGAACGCTGACGGGCGGGCCCCTTGCGAAGGGGCCCGCCCGTCGGCGTCGCGGGGAGTCCTGACTAGACCGAGGTCGTCTGGCGCTCCCGCGCCTTCTCCTCCTGCGCGGGCAGCGGACGCCCGGCGGTGGCGGACGCCGCACGCGCGGCCTCCCGCTTGGTGATCAGCCGCTCGCCGAAGCGGAGCAGCGGACGCTCGAAGAAGTAGTAGCTGAGGGTCGCGATCGCGATGGTGCCCACCACGACCACGGCCAGCATCTCCCAGAAGCCGACCTTGCCGATCAGGAGGGCCGCCGGGACCGGCGGGGCACCGAAGATGCTGCCGCTCCGGAAGTAGAGGTACATCACCACGAAGTGCCAGAGGTAGATGCCGTACGAGATGCGGCCCAGGAAGCGGGTGGGGGCGTTGGAGAGCGCCGTGTCCATCAGCGGCGAGCTCGCCTTCGGGGCCACCAGCGGAACCATCAGCAGGAAGGCGAACACGAGGAAGCCGACGTGCTGGAGGAGCGCGAACTCCGGGCCGCCGTAGTCCCACGTGCCGGCGGTGCCCAGCGGGGCGGAGCAGATGATCAGGTACGAGGCGAGGGCGCCCAGCCAGAACAGGTTCGGCCGCTTGCGGGCGGCGCGGTACAGGGCCGGGATGTTGTCCGGGGACTGCTCGGCGCGGACGGACAGGAGCGCCAGGCCCATGCCGATGGCGAAGAGGCCGATGCGGCTGAACGGCCACCAGAACTCCGGCGGCCACGGGCCCAGGTGCGCCATGTGCATGTAGCCGGCGAAGGCCCAGCCGCCCAGCACGAGGACGGCCAGCGGGATCATCATCCGGCGGACCTTGCGGGCCGGGTCCTCGACGCCGCGGGCCAGCTTGTGCATCAGCAGGGCGAGGGCCGGCAGGATGATGTAGAACTGCGCCTCGGTCGGAATGGTCCACGTCGGGTCCATGCCCGCGTACCAGACGAAGTCGTAGTCCTGCATCAGCAGCAGCGGACGCAGCACGTACCAGACCGAGTTGATGCTCGTGAAGTTGAGGACCAGAAGGCAGAACGCCGTCAGGAGCCAGTAGCCGGGCATGAGCCGCAGGCCGCGGCGCAGGAAGAACGGGCCCAGACGGGGCTTCGCGGTGCCGGCGAGGGCGTGACGGGCGAACGGCTTGTACAGCAGGAGGCCGGACAGGATGAAGAAGGGTCCGAGACCCACTTCGAGACCGACCGCGAGGATGGACCAGATGCCCTGCTGAGGCGGCCCGGATTCGGAGCCGAGGACCACGCCGGTGCTGAACGCGACATGGGTGATGACAACGACCATCGCACAGAGCCCGCGGACTCCGTCGAGGTTGGCGATACGTCTTTTGACGCCGGTTCCCGAGCGCGGCCCGGTCCCGAGTGCCGTCATAGCGGCTACCTCCTGTTTTCAATTCGGCCGCACCAGCATCGTTTCGGCCAACTCGCGGCCGCATCTCTTCGTGTGCGGTGTCGTACGCGGTTCCGCCGCGCCAGGAGGATCGGACCGGGCGCGCCTCAGGCGAGCGCCGACGGCCGCCGGCTGTCGTGGAAGACCGAGGCCCGGGTGCGTCCGTCGCCGAGGTCGGTGAAGACCATGCTGGAGGCCGCCCCGGACGCCGAGTCGGCGTAGGAGAGCAGTTCCGGCTCCACCACGGCGATGAAGGTGCACTTCATCGGATACTCGACGGCGTCCGCGTCCGTCACGAGGGTGCTCTCGAACCGTCCGCCCGCCCATGGCTCGATCGTCACGCTGGACGGGGCGACCGTCGTACCCGCCGGTCCCCAGAACCGCACGAACTGGTCGGGTTCGATGAAGGCTCTGAACACCATCTCGCGGGGGGCGTTGAACACCCGGGTGTGGAGGAGGTCACCGAGCCCCGATTCTCGCGGATTCCCGGGGGCGGCCCCGTACTCGTCTGCGGTCGCGGGCTTCGCCACATGGTCTCCCTGAGTCGTTCCTGTCGGGCGATGGCTGTCGGCCCAGGCTTGCAGGACATCCGCGCACGCGCATCTTCCAGCGTGCTCAGTCCCCGCGCGCGGCGGCCGGGGTGCGGGCGGCGGCCTCCATATCACCTTTTCGCCCCGACTCCCACGGAGCATTTACGAAGATGCGTCCGCGGAGCGCGAGACGTGACGATTTCGGGGAGTCAACGGCCGCGCGAAGGAGAACGATCATGACGAAACCTCTGAAGATCCTCGCCATCAACGGATCGGAACGCGACGGCAACACCGCCGACGTCCTCCGGCACGCGGCCGAGACCGCCGAACAGCGCGGTGTCCACTTCGAGGTCGTCGACCTGCGCAACATCCGCATGGAGCGCTGCGGCCCCTGCGGCGACTGCAACGACCGCACGATCTCCTGCGAACTGCGCGACGGGGTCCCCGACGTGGTGCAGAAGATGATCGAGGCGGACGGCATCGTCTTCGCCGCCCCCGTGCACGGCTTCGGCGCCGCCAGCCTCATGCAGACGTTCATCGAGCGCGCCGGCGTCGGCTATCTGCGCTTCGACCGGCCGCTGAGCAACAAGGTCGCCGGCATCATCTCCGTCGCCCGCCGCTACAGTGCCGGCGAGGTGTGGGCCCAGCTCACCGTCAACGCCCTGCTCAACCGGATGATCGTGGTCGGCAGCGGGTTCCCCGCGACGGTGCACGCGCTGCACCGGGGCGACGCGCTCAAGGACGACGAGGGCCTGAAGAACGTCTCGCGCATGGTCGACCGCATGGTCGACATGATCCAGCTGCTCGACGAGCACCGCCGGCTGACCGGCCGGGACGACCTGCTGCCCTCCGGCGACGTCAACGAGCGGGTGGGCCTGGCCCTGAACGAGATGACGGTGCCGGCGTGACCACGGCACCGGTGGCCCCCGCCCGCGACCGCCGGGCCCAGGACGACTTCCTCGGCGCGTACGAGGAGCTCAGCCACGCCTTCTACGACTCCTCCCTGACCGACGCCGAACTGGCCCGCTGGCGCGGCGAGAGGCTGACCGGCGTCCTGCGCCACGTCACCGAACGCTCGCCGTTCTACCGCCGCCACCTGGCGGGAGCGGACATCGAGGCCGTCACCCCCGGGGACCTGTCGTCGCTGCCCTTCACCACCAAGGACGACCTGCGCCGCGAGATGTACGACGTCCTGTCGGGCCCGCTGTCCGAGGCGAGCATCTACTACGAGACCAACGGGACCACCGGCGCCGCCACCCCCTGCCCGCGCGGGGCCAAGGACATCGTCACCTCCAACGCCGCCGTCGAGGAGTCCTGGCGGCGCATGTTCCGCGCCCACTTCGGCGACCGGATGCCGGTGATCGGCCTCATGGGCCCCTCCGAGCTGTACGCCTTCGGCGACGTGTTCACCGCCGTCGCGGGCTCCCTGGGCGCCTGCCACGTCAAGATCTGGCCCGAGTCGCCCCGCGTGGGCTTCCGCAAGGCGCTGCGCCTGATCGAGGAGCTCGGCGTCGAGGTCGTCGTGTGCGCGCCCGCGCTGTGCCTCAGCCTCGCCAAGGCCGCGCTGCACTACGGCTACGACCTCTCCCGGCTGCCCGTGAAGCTGTTCCTCGTGCTCGGCGAGATCTGCACCCCGGAGTTCGCCGCCAACGTCTCGACCGTGTGGCCGCACGCCGTGGTCCGCCCCGCGCTGTACGGCTCCCAGGAGGCGCTGTGCATCGCCACCGGGGCCGACAACGGCCGGCTCCACCTGTCGGTGCCCAACTACCTGGCCGAGGTGATCGACCCGGAGACCGGAGCCGTCCTCGGCGACACCGGCGAGGGCGAACTGACCCTCACCATGCTGGTCGACGGCATCAAGCCGCTGATCCGCTACCGCACCGGCGACCTGGTCCGCATCACCCCGCCGTCGCCGGGCGCCCCGCTGCCCGGACCGGTCGTCGACGTCGTCGGCCGGGTCGCCGACCGGATCCCGCTGGGCGGAGCCCTGCTGTACCCCGGCGAGCTGGAGGCCGCGATCCTCGACGGCGTCCACGGCTGCCTGGGCTACCAGGTCGTCGTCGACCACGCCCCCGACGGCGGCGACGAGATCACCGTACGCATGGACCTGCTGCCCGGAGCCGCCGACCCGGACGCCACCGGCACGGCCGTCGCCGGGCGCCTGCGCGCGCTCACCGGCGCCCTCGTCCACGTCGTCGTCGACAGCGACCTCGACCCCGTGACCCACACCGGCTCCTTCGTGAGCTGGAAGGCGGCCAGGGTCCTCGACCTGCGATCGGGCCCCGACAGCGCGGTCGAGACCGCCCGGCAGGTCGCGCACCGCTACGCGATCACCACCTGAGCCCGAAGGACCCCCCGATGACCGACCCGCGCCCGGCACCGGCCGCGATCCGTGTGACCACCCGGACGCACGCGCTGCCCCCGGTGCCGATGCTGCCCGCCTACCGGGCCCTGACCGCACGCTTCGGACCCGACGAGGTCTACCTGCTGGAATCCGCCGGCGGACCGATCCGCGACCGCCGCTACCAGGTCGTGGGCTTCGGCGCGCTGCTGTCCGTGGCGGTCACCGACGGCGTCGTCCGCGTCGACGGCGTCCCCGCGCTGAGCGGGCCCCTGCGGGAACGGATCCGGCCGCTGCTCACCGAGGACGCCGACGGCACCCTCCGGCTGCGGACCTTCGCGGACCTCTGGCCGCTGCTGCGCGCCACCCGCGCGCTGTTCGACGCCGAGGGCTCGCCCACCCACTTCCGGTTCGGGTTCCTGAGCTACTTCGGCTACGACACCGTGCGGTACGTGGAGCAGCTGCCGTACCTCATCGAGCAGCGGACCGACCTGCCCGACGTCCAGCTCGTCCTGCACCAGGGCTGCGTCGTCCGCGACCTCGCCGACGGACGGACCGAACTCCTCCTCCACGAGTCCGACGCCTGGCCCGCCCTGACGGAGCCGGAGATCACGGCCCTCCTGGAGCGCGCCGAGGACACCCACCCCGAGCCCGCCGCCGACACCATCCCCGAGTCGACAGTCAGCGACGACACCGACCCCGAGGCGTTCCGCCGCGACGTCGAACGCTGCCTGGAGCACATCGCGGTCGGCGACATCTACCAGGTGCAGATCGGCCACGAGCTGAGCATGCGCTCCGAGGCCGACCCCGTCGACGTCTACCAGCGGCTGCGGCGGCGCAACGCCTCCCCGTACATGTACCTGGCGAGCGTCGGCGGCCAGTGCGTCATCGGCGCGAGCCCCGAACTGTTCGTCCGCGTCGAGGACGGCACCGTCACCATGCGGCCGATCGCCGGGACGCTGCCGCGCACCGGCGACGACGAGACGGGCGCGAAGCGGCTGAGCTCCGACCCGAAGGAGATCGCCGAGCACACCATGCTGGTGGACCTGTGCCGCAACGACATCGGCCGGATCGCCCGTGCGGACACCCTCGCCGTGCCCGACGAGTTCGTCGTCGAGCGGTACTCCCACGTCCTGCACCTCGTGTCCACCGTCACCGGGGAGGCGGAGCCCGACAAGGACGCGTTCGACGCCGTCGCCGCCCTGTTCCCCGCCGGCACCATGACCGGCACGCCCAAGATCCGGGCCATGGAGATCATCGAGTCCCTGGAGCACAGCCGCCGCGGCCTGTACGCCGGCGCGCTCGGCCTGATCGACATCGGCGGATACACCAACCTCGCGCTGTGCATCCGCACCCTCTTCCACCACGACGGCGTCTACCGCACGCGCGCCTCCGCCGGAATCGTCGCCGACTCCGAGCCGGCGAGCGAGTGGCGCGAGACGCTCGCCAAGATGAGTGCCGCCCACTGGGCGGTCACCGGCAAGGAGCTGCTGTGACGCTTTTCCCCGCCGACGCGGCCGCCGTGCGGCCCCGCGTGCTGGTGGTCGACGCCTTCGACAGCTTCGTCGACATCCTCCGGCAATACCTGATGTCCGCCGGCGCCGATCCGGTCATGGTGCGCTCCAACGCCCTGCGGCTGGAGGACATCCCCGCCTCCGGCGCCGACGCGATCCTCCTCGGGCCGGGCCCCGGACATCCGGACGACTCCGGACACGTCGAGATCGTACGGGCGTTCGCCGGACGGCTGCCCCTGTTCGGCGTCTGCCTCGGACAGCAGGCCATCGGCCGCGCCTACGGGGCCGAGGTGGTCCCGGCGCGCCGGCTGATGCACGGCAAGGCCAGCCCGATCGCCCACGACGGCCGGGGCCTGTTCGCCGGGCTCCCCGCCCGCTTCTCGGCGACCCGCTACCACTCCCTGATCGTGCCGGAGACCACCGTCCCCGACTGCCTGGAGATCACGGCCCGCTCCGTCGACGACGGCTATGTGATGGGGCTGCGCCACCGCACCCTGCCCGTCGAGTCCGTCCAGTTCCACCCGGAGAGCTTCCGCACCGACCACGGCATGCGCATGGTCTCCAACTTCCTCGACGGCGTACGGGCGTTCTCCGCCGTGGGCGCCCCCGCCCGGGCGGCCTGAGCGCCGGGACGAGGACCGCACGCGGCGAGATGCGCGGCCGGGGGCGGGCGTGATGGGCTCGCTCGCGTCGGCGTCGCTCATCACGGAGGCGTAGTGGAGTACTGGAACGGCAGAGCGGAGACCATGCCCCGCGAGGAGCTGGAGCGATGGCAGTGGCGCCGATTGCGGCGCGCGCTGGACCACGCCCGGGAGAACTCCCCGTTCTGGGCGGAGCGGATACCCGACGGCATCACCTCGATGGCCGCGTACACGGAGAAGGTGCCGCTGCTGTACAAGGCGGACCTCCTCGCCTCGCAGCGGGCGGCGCCGCCGTACGGCACCTGGCCGTCGCTCGACCCGGCGTACGGCGTGCGCCACCACCAGACCAGCGGCACCAGCGGAAACCCCCCGGTCCGCACGTTCGACACCGAACGCGACTGGAAGTGGATCTCCGACACCTTCTGCACGGCCCTGTACGCCAACGGGGTCCGCTCGCAGCACAAGGCCCTGGTGGCCTTCGGCTACGGCCTGTTCGCCGGCTTCTGGGGCATGCACTACGCCCTGGAGCGCATGGGATGCACCGTCGTCCCGGCCGGCGGCCTCGACTCCAAGACGGTGGTGCGGCTGCTCGTCGACTACCAGATCGAGGTCCTCGGGCTCACCCCGAGCTACGCCATGCGCCTGATCGAGACCGCCGCCGAGATGGGCGTCGACCTCGCCCGCGACGCCAACGTCAAGGTCATGCTGGCCGGCGCGGAACCCCGCTCCGACTTCACGACCCGCACCATCGAGCAGGCCTTCGGCGCCCGCGTCTTCAACGCCGCCGGCACCACCGAGTTCGGCGCGGTCTTCATGTTCGAATGTCCCACCCGGCGCGGCGCCTGCCACATCAACGAGCCGACGGTCATCGAGGAGGTCCTGCACCCCGAGACGAAGGAGCCCGTCGGCTACGGCGAGGAGGGCGTCCGCGTCACCACCGGCCTCTACCGCGAGGGCATGCAGCTCTTCCGCCACTGGACCGAGGACATCGTCGTCAAGCGGCCGTACACCGACTGCGGATGCGGCCGGACCTGGGACTTCCTCGACGGCGGCATCCTGCGGCGCTACGACGACATGCGCAAGATCCGCGGGGTCTCCGTCACCCCGGTGATGATCGAGGACGTACTGCGCGGATTCACCGAGGTCAGCGAGTTCCGCTCCTCCATCCGCACGGTCCGCGGACTCGACACCATCCACGTCCAGGCCGAGGCGAGCGACATCACCGGCGAGGCCGCGCCGGAGCTGTGCGCCCGGATCGCCGAGGAGTTCAAGCGCGAGATCGGCATCCGTCCCCAGGTGGAACTCGTCCTCGCGGGCAGCCTGCCCCGCACGAAATGGAAGGCGGCACGGCTTCATGACGAACGACAGCTCGCTCACGCCTGAGCAGCGCGACCGGCTCCTGGAGAGCTACCGCACCCTCGTGGACCTGGCCGGGACCTGCCGGGTGCCGGCGGTCTTCGCCGCCCTGCGCGGCGCCCTCGCCGAACTGCGCGTCGCCCTCGACGGGCAGGGCGTGGAGCTGGACGACTACTACCGGCCGGTCGGCGCGGGCGCGGGCAACTGAGCCTGGCCGTACACGGCGAAGGGGGGCGGGACCGACCGGTCCCGCCCCCCTTCCGCATGCCGTGGGCTACTCCTTCGAGGCGCCCTTGACCGCGTCCTCCAGCTGGGCGCCGGTGTAGGCCTCCGCGTCGCGGAAGTACTCCACCCGCAGGCTCTCGGGCCGGCGCACGCCGTTGTCGACGCGGTCCTTCTCGTACGCGTCGAGCAGCGCCTGCGCCTCGGCCGTGGCCTCGGCGAACCGCTCGGCGGGCAGGTCGCCGCGGCTCAGCACGTCGTCCATGGCCCGGGTCATGACGTCCTGGGCGCCGGCGAAGTCGCCGAAGAGCGCCCCGCGGCACGGCGGCACGCCCTCGCCCTGGCCCTCGTCGTACGAGCCGAGCTGGGCGCTCGCCAGACGGTGGTACGGGTTCTCCTCGAACCAGCCCTCGTCCTCCAAGAGGCGGTACGAGGAACGGGTGACCGGGACGAAGCTGCTGGCGATGTGCCGGTCGGCGGCGTTCCGCGGGTTGTTGAGGAACTGCATGAAGGCCAGCGCGCCGTCCTGCGTGACCTCGTCCAGGCCGTCGGCCAGCCACAGCGAGGTGCCCGCGATGATGTTGCCGCCGTACTCCACGCCGTCCCGCTGCGGGAAGCGCCCGACGGACATCTCGAAGCCGGCGTTCTCGGCCGCCATCGCCATGTAGTTGAGGTCGTTCGACGAGGTGACGCGGATCGCCACGTCCTGGTCGGCGAAGGCCTTGATGTTGCCCTCCCAGTCCGGGATCTTCCCGGTGTAGAGGTAGTGGCCCTTGCGGTGCAGTTCGAGCCACCACTCCGCCCAGGTCAGCATCGCCTCCGAGGACAGGTCCAGACGGGTCGCCCGGCCCGCGCGGCCGTTGGCGTTGTCGGCGAGCTCACCGCCCTGGACCGCGAGCGCCTGCTGGAAGAACAGACCGTGGTTGGCCCAGGTGACACCGTGCGACGGGCCGCCCTCCAGGGCCGCCACGGCCTCGCAGGCCGCCTCGATCTCGGCCCAGGTCGTCGGCAGGGAGGTGACCCCCGCCTTGTCCAGCGCCGTCTTGTTGCCGTAGATCAGCATGGCGGTGACCACCGCCGGCATCGACGCGAGGTCGCCGTCCACCGAGTAGTACTCGCGCACCGCGGGGATGAGGTCGTCGAGGACCACCGGCTCGCCGAGGATCTCCGTACGGCCCGCGATCGCCTTCTGCACCGAGGTGAACAGCGGCTTGCCGTCACGGGTGCGCGAGTCCCGGGCGGCCTGGGTGACCGCGAAGTAGTACTCCGCGACGGCCGGGGGACGGCCCGCGTCGGCGGCCTCGGCGATCTGCTGCGACAGCAGCCGGAAGTCACGGCCCTCGATGTTGATCTCGTACTCGGGGTGCGCCTCCTCGAACTCCGCCCCCAGCCGGTGGAGCCGGTCCATGTAGCCGGGGAACGTCAGGTCGGCCACCCAGACGTCGATCACGGTCTTGGCCGTCATGCCATGCCTCATCTCTCTCGTGGAAGTGCGAACGGTTCGGCGACGCGCGTCAGGCGGCGACGGCGACGGGCCGGAGCGCCCGCGCGAAGGCGCGGATGTCCCCGGTCAGCGCGGCGGGCTGCTCCAGCGCCGCGAAGTGACCGCCCTGCTCGAACTCGGTCCAGTGCGTGATGTTCGGGAGGTCGCGGTCGGCGAAGCGGCGGATCGGCACGAAGATGTCGTCCGGGAAGACGGCGACGCCGACCGGCACGGTCACCGGCGGCGGCACGGCGCCGCTCGCGGCGGCCCGGACACCGGCGGCGCCCTCGTAGTAGAACTGCGCGGACGAACCGGCGGTGGCCGTCAGCCAGTAGATCGTCACGTTCGTCAGCAGCCGGTCGCGGTCGACCGCGTCCTCCGGCAGCTCCGTCGCGCCGGTCCAGTCGAGGAACTTCTCGACGATCCAGGCGAGCTGGCCGACGGGGGAGTCGGTGAGCCCGTACGCGAGGGTCTGCGGGCGGGTCTGCTGGAGCTTCATGTAACCGGAGAGCTCCGCGTCGAACCGGGCCAGCTTGCCCAGGCGCGCCTGGTCGCGCTCGTCCAGGCCCTCGAACTCGGCGGGGTCCCCGGACGGGAAGGTCATCAGCATGTTCACGTGCACGCCGAGCACGTGCTCGGGGTCGACGCGGCCGAGCTCCAGGGAGATCACCGCACCGGCGTCGCCGCCCTGCGCGATGTACTTCCCGTAGCCCAGGCGGGCCATCAGCTCGGCCCAGGCGCGGGCGATCCGCGGGGTGTCCCAGCCGGTCTCGGTCAGCGTGGAGAAGCCGTAGCCCGGGAGCGAGGGGATCACCAGGTGGAAGGCCTCGGCCGGGTCGCCGCCGTGCGCGCGCGGGTCCGTCAGCGGACCGATCACGTCCAGGAACTCGGCGACCGAGCCCGGCCAGCCGTGCGTGAGGAGGAGCGGGGTGGCGTCCGGCTCGGGGGAGGTGACGTGCAGGAAGTGCACCTGCGCGCCGTCGATCTCCTCGACGAACTGCGGGTACGCGTTCAGCTGCGCCTCGGCCGCCCGCCAGTCGAAGGAGGTGCGCCAGTACTCGGCGAGCTCCTTGAGGTAGCCGACCGGAACACCCCGGTCCCAGCCGACGCCGGGCAGCTCGTCCGGCCAGCGCGTCGCGTCGAGGCGGCGGTGCAGGTCGTCGAGCTGGGCCTGCGGGATGTCGATGCGGAAGGGATGCATGAGCGCTCCGGAGAAGGCTGACCGCCGGTGGCGGGTCATCGGTCGAAGGGGGGCGGGCTCGCGGAGGCCGGGACCCGTCCCGGAACACCCGGAGCGCCCAGCCGTATCGTCCGCCGCCGCCGAAACCGCACGCATCTTGCGGATTGCTCCACCTGCCTCCCGTACGGCCGGGAGCCCAAGAAGGGCAGTCACGAAGATGCGGCGGCCTCCGGGCCGCTGGCAGCGTGACGGTCGCGCGTGGCGCCGGCGCCTGCCGCACAGATCCTGGAAGGACACGGAGATGAACGTTTCCACCGCCCCCGCTCCCGCGATCGTCGGCCTCGCCGACGCCTTCGTCGCGGCCGCGCCCGACGGTGTGGCCGGGAGTTCCGCACGCTGGTGGACGCCCTGTGGGAGGACGGCACGGCGAACGCGGAGGCCCTGGCCGCCGTCCCCGCGCTCGTGGCGGCCCTGGAGCGGGCCGGCACCGACCGCAAGGGGTATCTGGCCGTCCTCCTCGGCCTGCTCGCCGAGACGGAGTACCCGGACCTCGACGGCCCGCTCGCCGGCGCCGTCCGCGGACACCTCGACACCTACCTGGAGCTGCTCGCCACCCCGGGCATCGGCACGCCGCTCACCCTCGGCCTGCTCTACCTCCTCGCGCACTTCCCCGGCGAGCGCGACCGCATCCTCGCCGTGGCCACCACGCTGGACCTGGAGGCCGAGGACCTCTCCCGCCTGGACCGCGCGCTGAGCACCCTCGACTTCGAGCGCCCCGACCTCGGCCGGGTGTGGCCCTCGCCGTCGGCGTGGACCCTGAACGAGGACGAGCGCGCCTTCGACCAGGGCTGGATCAAGGAACTGGCGCCCGAGCAGCTCGTGGCGAACTGGGAGAACGACACCCGCACCGTCTTCGGCTGCACCGGCGCCCGCGCCTACTGGGCGGTGTGCAACGGAGACCCCCGCAACCTGCCCGCCGCGCCGGTCCCCGAGCGCCGCGAGGTCACCGCCCCGGTCGCCGACGCCGCCCTGTTCGCCCCGCACCTCGGCGCGCTGCGCTGCCCTCCTGCCAGGGATCGCTGGAGTCCCACGACGGCGTCGCGCGCTGCGGCGGCTGCCAGGCGCGCTACCCGGTCGCCGGCGGCATCCTCGACCTGACCGCGACGGCGGCCGAAGGCGACGACGCCGCGGCCGACTTCCTGGAGAAGCTCTCCCGCGTGCCCAGCATGGGCCTGTTCTACGAGGCCGTCGCCCGTCCCGCGTTCCTGCGGGTCTCCGGTTCCGACTGGGGCGGCGCGGTCTCCCCCGAGGACGAGGACCGCTACATCGCCGAGCACGTGCGCCCCGTCGACGGACCCGTCCTCGACCTGGGCGCCGGGGCCGGCCGCTGGACCGCCGTCATCGCCGAGACGGTCGGCGCCGAGCGCCTCGTCGCCCTCGACGCGGCGCTGCCCATGCTCAACGTGCTGCGCGAGCGGCTCCCCGAGGTGCCCTCCGTCCTCGCCTCCGCCGCCGAACTGCCCTTCGAGGACGCCTCGCTGGGCGCGGTCGTCTGCTGGAACGCCCTCCAGGCCTTCTACGCCGACGCCGGCGCGGCGATCGCCGAGGTCAGCCGCGTCCTGCGGCCCGGCGGCACCTTCACCCTGATGACGTTCCGCCGCTCCGACGACCCCGTCTACCGCTACTTCCAGTCCGCCCACCGCTTCCCCCAGCACCAGGGCGGCCTGCAGCTCTTCGACCTCGACGACCTGAAGCGCTGGCTCGCCGACGCCGGCCTGACGATCCGCGAGGAGAGCGGCCCGGGGACGTTCGTGTTCCTGACGGCCGTGCGCGCGCACTGACCCAGACAAGGAAGAACCCCTGACATGAACCAGCACGACGTCCTCCAGGAGCCCTTCGCGGCACCCGGCTCCCCGGAGTACGACGAGGCCACGGGCGTCTTCAACCTCGCCGCCCCCGCCCGCCCCGACGTGGCCGTGACCGTCCGCACCGTCGACGAGGTCCGCGCCGCCGTCCGCACGGCGGCCGAGTGGGACCTGCCCGTACGGGTCCACACCACCGGCCACGCCTCCGGCGCGCGCCCGGCCGTCGACCGCGGCGTGCTCCTGCGCACCCGCCTCGGCGGCGGCGTCGAGATCGACGCCGAGCGCCGCGTCGCCCGCGTTCCGGCCGGTACGACCTGGGGCGAGGTCGTCACGGCGGCCGCGCCCCACGGCCTGGCCGCCCCGCACGGCTCCGCCGGTCACGTCGGCGTCGTCGGCTATCTGCTCGGCGGCGGCGTCAGCTTCTACGGCCGGCACACCGGACTCGCCGCCAACAGCGTCCGCGCGATCGAACTCGTCACCGCCGACGGGGAGCAGGTCCGCACCGACGCCGAGAACGACCCCGAGCTGTTCCGGGCGCTGCGCGGCGGAGGCGGCGGCTTCGGCGTCGTCACCGCCGTCGAGGTCGAGCTCTTCCCGGTGGCCAAGGTGATCACCGGAGCCACCTACTGGTCCGCGGCCCTGGCCCGCCCGCTGCTCGCCGCCTGGCGCGACTGGGCCCGCACGGCGCCGCGCAACGCGACGACCTCGCTGCGCGTGATGAACCTCCCGCCCGTCCTGGGCGTCCCGCCGACCCTGGCGGCCGGCCCGGTGCTGTGCGTCGACGGCGCGGTCTTCGCCGCCACGCCGGACGAGGTGACGGCGGCGGAACGCGACGCCGAGGAGCTGCTGGCACCGCTGCGCGCGATCGCCGAACCGCTCCTCGACACCTGGGCGCTCACCGACGCGGCCGGGGTGCTCGACGCCCACATGGACCCGGCCGACCCGGTCCCGTTCATCGGCGACCACCTGCTCCTCGGAGAGCTCTCCGACGAGGCGGCCGAAGCGTTCCTGGACGTCGTCGGCGAGGGCTCCGGGTCCCCGCTGGTCGTCGCCACCCTCCGCCAGCTCGGCGGGGCGTTCGCGGACGCGGACCCGCGCGGCGGCGTGCTGAACCAGGTGGACGCGGCCTTCGCGTACATGGGGTCGGGCCCGCCGTTCGGACCGGTCACCGTCGAGGACCTCGAAGCGCACTGCGCGAAGGTGCGCGCCGCGCTGGAACCCTGGGACACCGGGACCACCGTGCCCTCCCTGGTCGAGGGCGCGGACCGGCCGCAGCGTCACCTCGACGCCGGGGCCGTCGCGGCCGTGGACCGGGTCCGGGCGCGGGTCGACCCGCACGGCCGGTTCTCCGGCGACATCGCCCCGGCGCGAGCGCGGCGGGCTGAGCCCGCTCCCTCCGCACGCCGGACGGCGCGGCCCCTCGGGGACCGCGCCGTCCGGCTTCCTGCCCGGTCCGCGCCCGGAACGCGCCCGAGCCCCGGCCGTCGGCTGGCGGCCGACGTGCCAGGGGCTCCGGAGGGGGGGACGTGGGCGTCGCCGCCCGCGGACTACTTGAAGCTGATGTTCTGGAAGCCGCCCGTACCCAGGTCGTTCATCACGGACACGAAGGTCTGGGTGGCCTTGGCGTCGACCGTGCCCCAGATGTTGCCGCTGGCGTCGACGACCGCCTGGTAGGAGCTGTGGACGACCAGCGAGCTGTTGATGTTGCCGTTGGCGTCCGAGGTGACGTCCACCGCGGTGGTCTTGTCACAGCCGTACTTGCCGGGCGCCACCTGCGCGCACTGGCCGATGTGGAAGACCGTGTTCGGGGTGAGACCGGAAGCGGTGACGGCGACCTGCTGGTTGTTCGCGAGACCCGTCGCCGGCGAGACCGAGACCGTGGTGGCGGCCGAGGCGGAGGTCTGCAGGGCGAGCGCCAGACCGGCGGCAGCGGCGGAGACGGCGACGACGCGGGCGAGCTTGTTCTTGACGATCATTTTCTTTGACTCCATGTCAGATGTGAGGGGAAGAACGGACGTTGGGGCCCGGTGTGGTGTTTCTTGGGGGCCGTTCCCCTGTCCACCGAGAACATTACGAGTCCTTGATCATCGCTGGCATCTTCGAGGTTGCTTCATGAAACTCACCATTCCGTTTCATGACGAGGGCCCCCACCCGATCCAGCGGATGGAGGCCCTCCCCATGAAGCGCGCCGCCGGTCAGCGCAGCTCGACGTCCGTGTACTTCGCGAGCGCGGCCAGGAACTCCCCGCGCGACAGGGCCGCCGCGACGAGCTCGATGTCGTCGGCCATGGAGCGGTCCACGCCCAGCATCGGCACCAGGGAGCGCACCGCGTCGTACGTCGCCTGGGACGCGGGGCTCAGCTCGTCGAAGCGCCGGGAGACGTCGACGGCCTGGGCGACGGCGAGGTACTCCACCGCGAGGATCCGGTTGTTGTTGCCCAGCACCCGGCGGGCGTTGCGGGCCGCGACCAGGCTCATGCTGACGACGTCCTCGTCACCGCCGCCGAACGGCACGGACTGGGTGGACGCCGGACCTATCGTGCGGTTCTCGGCGACCAACGCGCTCGCCGGGTGCCGGGCTCCGGCGAAACCGCGGTTCAGGCCGGGGGACGCGGCGACCAGGAACGCGGGCAGCCCGTGCTCGGGGTGCCCGCTCAGCAGCCGGTCGAGCTGGCGCTCGGCCAGCACCCCGAGCTGGGTGAGGGCGATGGCCACGAAGTCGAGGACGAACGCGAGCGGTTGTCCGTGGGAGTTCGCCCCGTGGAAGACCTCGCCGTCCTCGAAGAACAGCGGATCGCCCCCGGACGAGTTGAGCTCGGTCTCCAGGGTGCTCCGCGCGTGGCGCAGGGTGTCGCGCACCCGCCGAGGATCTGAGGCACGGCACGCAGCGTGGAGGCCCGCTGCGACCGCCGGCCGGCCTCCCCGCCGCCGTGACCGACCGACTGCCGGCCAGCAGCTCCCGCAGGTTGGCGGCCGAGTCCACCTGACCCGGATGGGGACGGCCCGCCTCGTGCCCCCGGGCGAGGAAGGGACCGGCCGCACCGCACAGGACGTCGTTGAGCAGCGCCGAGACCAGCTCGGCCTGCCGGGTCTGCAGCAGCGCCCGCTCCACGACCAGCGAGCCGACCCCGGCCGTGGCCGACACGCCGTCGATCAGCGCGCGGCCCTCCTCGACCCGCAGGTCGAGCGGAGCGATCCCCTCCGCGGCCAGGACGCCGGCGGTCTCCACGGGCCTCCCGTCCCGCAGGACGTACCCCTCCCCGATGAGGGTGCTCGCCAGGTGCGCCAGCGGGACGAGGTCGCCCGCGCCGACCGAGCCCACCTCGGGGACGGCGGGGACGATGCCCCGGTTCAGGTACAGGGAGAGCCGGTCCAGGACGACCGGGCGCACCGCCGAATGCCCCCGGGCGAGGGTGTTGAGGCGCGCCGCCACCACGGCCCGCGCCTCGTCCTCCGCGAACAGCGGCCCCACCCCGCAGCTGTGGCTGCGTATCAGGTTGTGCTGCAGCTCGGCCTCCTCCCACGACCCCGGCGGCAGCGGGACCGGCCCGCCGTACCCCGTGGTGGCGCCGTCGACGGGGCTCCCGCTGCGCGAGCTCGTCGAGCACCGCCCTGCCGCGCAGGGCCCCGGCCGTCGCCTGGGGAGTCACGCGGGCCGTGGCCCCTCCTCGGCGACGCGCCGGAGCGCGGCGACCGTGAGGGTCCGGCCGTCGAAGGAGACGGTGTGGTTCGGGTGGGACGGCACGCTGCACTCCAGGGCGTGGACGGGGTACGGACGGACGCGCGCGGCTATGCCGGTCCGGGCTGCCAGGGCAGCTCCCGGCCGCCGAAACCGTCCGCGTCCACCCACAGCGCGCGCAGCCCGCGCAGCACGGCGTGGGAGCGGTAGGCCGGACTGCCCAGGGCGAAGCGCGCCCCGTGGACCCGCTGGGCGAAGCGGGTCAGCACGGTCTCCGCGATCAGGCGGGCCAGCGGCGCGCCGAGACAGCGGTGCGGTCCCGTGCCGAAAGCGAGGTGGCCGGACGTGCCGTCCGGGGCGAAGACGTCGGGGCTGGGCCGGAAGGCGGGATCGCGGTGGGCGCGGCGAGCAGCAGCACCATCACGGTGCCGCGCGGCACGCGCGTGCCGCACAGGTCGAGGTCGGCGCCGGCACGGCGCTGGAGGACCTGGAGCGGAGGATCGAGACGCAGGGTCTCCTCCACCAGGCGCCGGGCGTGGCCCGGCTCGCGCCGCAGGACGTCGAGCTCGTGCGGGGCCCGCAGCAGCGCCAGGACGCCGCCCGACACGAGGGCGGCGGTCGTCGCGTACCCGCGGCCGAGCAGGAACAGGCGGCCGAGACCGTCTCGGCGTCGGTGAGCCGGTCGCCGCACCCCTCCGCGCGCAGCAGCCGCGGCAGCAGACCGGCGTCCTCGGTCCGGTGGCGCACCGCGTCGGCGAGGTACGCCTCCAGCTCGGCCTCCGCCTGCCGGTGCTCCGCCGGACCCTCCGGGTCGCCCGCGCCGCTGAGCGCCGCACGCGGGTCCGGGGCGGGGAGAGCGCCATGGCCCGCCGGTGCAGCCACGGCCCGTCGGCGGACGGGAGGCCCAGCAGCCGGGACAGGACGGCCATCGGCACGGGATGGGCGAGGTCGCTGACCGCCTCCAGCCTGCCGCGGGCCGCCACCGAGTCCAGACGGTCGTCGACGAGGGACCGGACGAGCGGCGCGAGGACCGCCATGGCGTCCGGCGAGAAGGCGCGCTCCACCCCCTCGCGCGAGCGGGACGCGGAGAACGGGCAGCCGGCGACGGAGGGCGTCAGGGCGTCCGTCGCGCGCAGGGCGGCCTCGCAGTGCGCGTACGAGGAGAGGACCACGGTCCCGCTCCCGAACCACACCGGACCCGCCTCCCGGACGCGACGCAGCAGGGGGTACGGGTCGGCGCGGACGTCACCGTCGAGGAACCCCAGCACGAGGCCGCGGGCCTCGTCCTGGTCGACTCCCCGCCGGGAGGAAGGGCGCACCGCCGAACGACCGCTTTCCATCGCACAGCCTTTCTGCGTCGGGTTGCGTCGGCAGAATGCGCGGCTGGGACGTCTTTGTCCACGCGGAGTTGCGCAAGCCTCCCGCCGGGTCCCCGCCTCGCGAAGACTCAGCCAAGTCGGCTTGCCACGAGGGCGTCAGCCGATGTCGAGCCCCGCCCGGAACCACGCCTCCGCGACCCGGATGCGCTCCTCGGTCTCGGCCCGGTCCGCGCCCTCGATCACGAACGCGGCGAGGAAGTCCCCGGAGTGGGACGCGTCCTGGACGGTCTGGCCGACCTCCGCGTACGTCGTGTACTTCACGACCCCGGTCGGCAGGGTCGACGGGTCCGGCAGGGACCGCAGGACGCCGGGACGCTTGGTGAAGAGCAGCTGCCCGGCCAGGCGGTCGGGGTCCCTGCGGTCACCGGCGTCGACGGCCAGCCCGAGCTGCCGGCGGACCGGGTACTCCATCGGGTCGAAGCCGAACAGCACCCGCTGCACGTCCCGCACGCCCGCGCCACCGGCCCGCGAGGCGGCCTCGCACAGGACGAGCTCGTCGTCGGCGGTGTGGAACACCTCGATGTGGAAGGCGAAGTGCTCGGGCCCCCCGAACGCGTCGAGGACCCGCTCGCCGAAGTCGACGAGCCGCCGCGCCAGCGGATCGGCGGTGTCGAGCGCGATGTCGACCCGGCCCTTGCGGTCCCGGAAGTCGGCCAGCGCGTACTGGTACTGGGAGGGCCACAGGGTCGCGATCCGGCCGTCCAGGACGTTGCCGTCGATGTGGCACATCGAGCCGACGACGAACGCCTCGGCCAGCCACTGCGGCTCCCCGTCCGGGGCGAGGAGCTCCGCGTCCCGTGCCCACGCGTCGAGCTCCTCGCGCGTGCGCAGCACGGACACGCCCAGGGAGAGCACTCCCTTGCGGGGCTTGACCACGACCGGCAGCCCGTGGCGCTCGGCGAAGCGGTCCAGGTCCTCGCGCGTCCGCAGCAGCACGTGGTCGGCGACGGCGATCCCGGCGGCCCGCGCGACCCGCTTCATCTCCCACTTGTCGCGGTACACCCGGGCGGAATCGGGCCGCTGCCCCGGCAGGTCGTAGCGCTCGCGCAGCTCGGCCGCCCGCTCGATGTCGAACTCCTGGCAGGCGACGACGTCGGTGACGCCGAACTCCTCGACGAGCGCGGCGGCCCGCTCGGCCACGTGCGGGCCGGTGTCGTAGTCCGCCAGCACCTCGGCGTGCAGATAGGGCGCCCCGGTGGGCAGCTCCTCGCCGAACAGGGCGAGCTGCTCGGCCGAGCCCAGCAGGACGAGCTTCTCGCCGCGGTCGGCCAGCCACCGCTCGTAGGGGTTGGCGCGCAGCGAGCCGCGGTGCAGGACGAGCGTGGTCATGCGGAGGTCCCTTCGTTCCAGATGCTGACGTAGCGTTCCCCGGTGTCCGGCAGGATCGTCACGATCGTCCTGCCCGCGTACGCGGGATCCCGGGCGAGCAGCGTCGCTCCGTACACCGCGGCGCCCGAGGAGAGCCCGGTGAAGAGGGCCTGCTCGCGGGTGAGCGCGCGGGCCGTGTCGAGCGCGGCCTCGTCGGAGCAGGTGATGACCCGGTCGATGAGCGCGACGTCCGTCGTGGGCGAGACGAAACCGCCGTTGAGACCGGGGATGCGGTGGGTGCCCGCGTAGCCGCGGGAGAGGACGGGCGAGCCCTCCGGCTCGACCGCCACGACCTCCAGGGCCGGGTTGCGCTCCTTGAGGAAGCGGCCGGCGCCGGTCAGGGTGCCCCCGGTGCCGACCCCGGCGACGAGGACGTCGACCCGGCCGCCGGTGTCCGCCCAGATCTCGGGCCCGGTGGTCTCGTAGTGGGCCCGGACGTTGTCGGGGTTCTCGTGCTGGCGCACGTACCAGGAATCGGGCGTGGCGGCCTGGATCTCCTCGGCCTTGGCGATGGCACCGGCGAACCGGTCGGCGCTGGGCGTCTGCACGATCTCCGCGCCGAGCGCGGTCAGCAGCCCGATCCGCTCCGGCGTCGCGCTGTCGGGCAGGACGACCACGCAGCGGTAGCCGCGCAGCGCGCACAGCGCGGCGAGGGCGATGCCGGTGTTGCCGGAGGTGGACTCCACCACGGTGCCGCCGGGGACGAGTTCACCGCGCCGCTCGGCGCCGCTGAGCATGGCCAGGGCGGCCCGGTCCTTGCTGCTGGCGAAGGGGTTGGCGGCCTCGATCTTGGCGAGGACCTCGGCTCCGGGCGCGCCGTCCGGGAGGGCGAGGCGGACCAGGGGGGTGTTGCCGATGAGTTCTTCGAGACCGGCGGCGACGCGCCGCCGGACGGGTGCGGTGAGCAGGTCGGTGGTCACCAGGGGACTCCAGGGGTCGTGAAGAGGTCGGGGGAGGCGGGGGAGCGGGTCACCAGGAACCCGCCGAGGCGAGCACCCGCACGGCGTCGGGCACAGGCGCTGTGACGGGCGCCGGACCGGCGGTGCGTACGGCACCGGGCGGGGAGACGGGCGCCGGGCGGCGGCCCCTCGGCACCGGGCGCGGCGTCGGGGACCGGCCGCAGCGCGGGCGCGGGCCGGACGACGGAACGCGCCGCGTACACCCGGGCGCCGGGCGGCAGGTCCTCGGTGACGGTGGCCATGGCGCCGATCAGGGCGCGGTCGCCGATGGTGACCGGCCCGAGGACGGTCGCGTTCGCGCCGAGGATCACGCCGTCGCCGACGACCGGATGGCGCCGGGCACCGGGCGGGCGGTGGTTGTCGGTCCACCAGCCCACCGCGCCGAGCGTCACCTGCTGGTAGATCGTCACGTCGTCGCCGACGACGGCGGTCTGGCCGATCACCACGGACGCGCCGTGGTCGATGAAGACGCGGCGGCCGAGCACCGTACCGGGGTGGATCTCGACGCCGGTGCGGCGGCGGGCGACGCGGGCGACGGTCCGCGCGGCCGTGCGCATCCGCCGGCGGTACAGCCGGTGCGCCACCCGGTGGGACCACACGGCGGAGAGACCGGTGTGGCCGAGGGCCTCCCAGCGGCCGCCGAGGGACGGGTCACGGGCGACGACGACGTCCAGGTCCTCGATCAGGGTGCGCAGCAGACCGGGCTGTCCGGGCATGCCGTCGGCTCCTTCCTGCCGGGCCATCGGTCAGGCGGCCAGGGCCGGGGCGGCCGCGGCCGCCGGCTCGACGTCGATGCGGATCTCCTCGCGCACCAGGCGCTCGCACAGCTCCACCGCGCTGTCGGTGTCGGCGGCCGTGGCGACGACGCTGCCGAGCCGGTCCCAGTTGTCGTTCAGGGGGCGTACGGTGTCGCCCGCGCGGACGGAGACCTGCGCGGCCAGCACGTCCGGCCGGGCGCGGACCTCCTCCACGCCCGACACCGCGGTGACGGTGCCCGGCTCGCGCAGCACGGCCCGCATCACGGCGGCCCCTTCGGGGCCGGGGCCTCGGCGAGCGGCTCGGTGAGGCCGAGCGGCCAGGCGGCCCCGTAGGCGATCATGTCGACGCCGTACGCGGCCTCGACGAGCTCCACGATGTTGTCGCCGCCCAGCCGGTTGTGGGACTCGATGACGACCGGGCCGCGCGAGGAGAGCCTGATCTCGGTGTGGCTGGGGCCGTCCGTGACGCCCATCGAGGTCAGGAACTCCTCGACGGCGCCGGTCAGCCGCTCCCGGTCGGCATCGGACAGCCGGGCGGGCACGGCGTGCCCGAGCTCGACGAAGTGCTCCTCCGAGGTGAGCTTCTCGGTGACGGCGACGACGACGTGGCGGCCGGCGAAGCTCAGGGCCTCGACGCTGAACTCCGGCCCGTCGATGTAGGACTCCATCAGGAAGCCGTCGACGGTGAACATGGTCGAGCCGCGGTCGGTCCGGCCGCCGTCCAGCTCCCGGACCCGCGCCCACACCCGGTCCAGGTCCTCCGGGCCCTCGGCGCGCAGCAGGCCGAAGCCGGCGGTCGTGGAGACGGGCTTCAGGATGAACGGGAAGCCGGCCCGCTCGCCGAAGGCGTCGAGCGAGGCCCGGTCCTCCACCAGGGCGGCGTGGGGCACCGGCAGGCCCCGCTCGGCGAGGTGGCGGCGCATCAGCCACTTGTCGCGCATGCGGCGGCTCACCTCGTAGCGGTGGCCGTCGGTCAGCCCGAACAGGTCGCCCAGCCGGCTCGCCGGGTTCAGACCGGGTTCGGTGAGCGAGACCACGGCGTCCACGCCGTAGACCGCGCGGGCCGCCTCGGCGAAGGGCCGCACGACGTCCCACTCGGTGTAGTCGACGACGAGCAGCACGTCGGCGGCGCGCGTCTGGTACTCGGTGACCTTGTCGGGGTGCTGGATCAGGACGATCTTGACGCCGAGCGCGGTGAAGCGCTCCACATGGGCGTCGACGCCGCCGATCAGCAGGACGGTCTTGGCGTTGCTCACGAGAGGGATCCCTTCGGGGCGGCGAGCACGGCGTCGCGGACGACCACGCGCAGCAGTCCGCGGACGCGGGCGAGGCGGTCGGCGGCCTCGGCGGGGGACTCGGCGTCGACGACGGCGTAGCCGTGGCGGGTGAAAGAGCTGGTGGTGGGCGGCAGTTCGTCCCCGGGGGAGAAGGGGAAGTGCACCGTCTGGACGTAGGGCAGCGCGCGGACGGCGTCGAGGCCCTCGACGGACTCCAGCCGGCCGGCGGGGAGGAAGAAGAAACCGACGGACGCGGTGTGCCGGGGGGTGGGCGGCTCGACCGGCTCCCCGGCGAGGGTGCGGAAGATCGCCGCCTCGATGTCGTAGTCGGAGGCGGTCTCGATGAGCAGCGGGATCCGGTCCCCGCCCAGCCGGGTCTGGGACTCGACGATGCGCGGACCGCGCGGCGTGAGGATGACCTCGGTGTGCGCGGGGCCGAAGCGGTAGCCGGCCAGGTCGAGCAGCCCGATCACCACCGCGTGGATCGCGGTCCGCTCGTCCTGCCCGAGCGGGGCCGGGTGGACGTGCGCGGTCTCGACGAAGCAGGGCGCGCCGGTGGTGTGCTTGGCCGTGATGCCGATGACGTGGTGCACCCCGTCGGCGGAGAGGGTCTCCACGCTGAACTCGGGGCCCTGGAGGTACTCCTCGACCAGGTACGGCCCCGCGAGACCGGCCTTCGTGACGCGGTCCGTCCATTCCTCCAGGTCCGCCGCGTCGTGGATCAGGGCGACGCCGCGGCTGCCGGAGGCGCGGGCGGGCTTGACGACGACGGGCAGCGGCAGCCGTCCCGCGGCGGCCACGACCTCCTCGACGGTCCCGGCGGACTCGGCGCGGACGACCGAGAGCCCGTGCTCGGCGAGGAGCGCGCGCATCGCGGCCTTGTCGTTGAGGACGGTGACGGCGGAGGCCGGGTTCGGGGAGACGCCGAGCGCCTCGGCCTCGGCGACCGCCGGGGGCATCGACTCCTCGGCACCCAGGTGCAGGACCGTCTCGATGGCGTGGGCGCGCACCGTCTCGGCGATGAGCGCGCGCAGCCCGGCCTCGTCGGAGAAGTCGGTCAGCAGCAGCTCCCGGGCGTGCTCGGCGACCTCGTCGAGGTACTCCCGCTCGCGCAGCGCCGGGTCCCAGATCGCCCAGACCTCGAAGCCCGCCTCGGCGGCCTTGCGGACGAACTGGCTGTAGGGCATCACCATCAGCAGCCGCCTGGGCGCGCCGGTGGGGGTCATGTCGGGGGCTCCGTTCTCGTGGGACTCGGGTGCGGCTCCGCGGGGTGCGGAAGACCGTGGGAGGGGCCCGGCGGCGGCGACTTCCCTAAGAAGCGCCGAGGCCCGCCGATCGTTCTTCGGTGCGGGGGCGGGTCGGTATCGTTGCGTCAGAAGTCGGGACGGAGCTCGGTCGGGAGCGTCGTCCCCGTCGGTGTGAGGCCGGCCGGTGTCCGTCGGGGGGCGGACGCCGGCCGGGTCTTCCCCGGACGACGGATCAGCCGTCGGTCCGGTCGAAGCGCGTGACGACACGGGCACCCTGAACGGCCAGCACACGGGCGAGCGCCTCGTGCTCGTTCGGATCGCCGGTGTCCAGCGTCACCAGGGCACGCTCGGCACCGAGCCCCCGCAGATCGGCCAGGACGGCGGTGAGCAGGGCCAGGCCGATGCCGAGACCGCGGAAGGCGGGCGCCACGCACAGATCCAGGACACGGCCCTCCGTACCGGAGGCCTGCGCCACGGCATAGCCGACCGGACGGCCCGCCACCTCCAGCAGCAGCGTCACCTCGCCCCGGTCGCGCAGCCGGTCCCGGCTCGCGCGGAAGGCCGCAGCGTCCCGCGTCTTGGGCCCCTTGGACAGACCGCGCAGATGCAGCGCGTGCAGCACCTCGTCGTCGTCCCGGCCCGCCCGCCGCAGCGTCCCCTCGTCGGGGAGCAGGGGCGGCAGCGCCGGAACCGTCAGGTCGATGTCGTACTGGCCCGCGGTCGCGCCGGGCGTGAACCCCGCCTCCGCGAGGACGGACGGCACCACCGTGTCGCCGCGCAGGACGCCGCCGACGGTGACCGCGTACGGCCTGCCGTGCTCCGCCTCCAGCTCGTCGACCCGGTCCAGGACCAGGCACAGCAGCGTCCGGGCGGCGCTCTGGCCGCGCGGGCCGGGCAGCGCCGTCAGCGCGGCGTCGACCGTGTCGCCGCTCGGCGACAGGGCCGCCCAGGCGAGCACCTCGTCGCCGGGGCCGGTCAGGCACCAGCTGTTCTCGTCGTAGCCGGGGTGACCGGTCTCCAGCAGGATGTCCTCCCGCGTGCAGGTGGCCACCCCCGTGATGGTCTCCTCGTAGGACCGCACCAGGCGGACCAGGCTGTCGAGCGGCACGTCGGTCGGTCGCCTGACGGCGAGCTGTCCGTGCGGGGTCATGGGTGGTGCCCCCCTTCCTGGGGGTTTCGGTTCCGGCGGTCGGGCCGGAGCGTCGGGGGCCGGCGCCGGGTCGGCGGCGCCGGGTTCGGCCGGGATCAGACGAGCGCGGGCAGCGCCTCCTCGCCGAGGGGGGAGGCGTCCCGGAACCAGCCGACGGTGCGGGCCAGGCCCTCCGCCAGCGGGGTCCTCGGCGCCCAGCCCAGGTCCCTGCGGGCCGCCGACACGTCGGGGCGGCGCAGGCTCGGGTCGTCCTCCGGCCGGGGGACGAAGGTCAGGGGACTCGCCGACGCGCACACCTCGCGGACGGCCAGGGCGAGTTCGCGGACCGTCACCTCCTCGGGGTTGCCGAGGTTCACGGGGCCAGGAACACCCGCCTCCAGGGCCGTGACCAGCCCTTCGACGAGATCGTCGACGTAGCACAGCGAGCGGGTCTGGCTGCCGTCGCCGGTGACCGTCAGCGGCAGACCGGCCAGCGCCTGCGTGAAGAAGGCGGGGACGGCGCGGCCGTCGTCGGCGCGCATCCGCGGGCCGTACGTGTTGAAGATCCGCACGATGGTGGTCCGCACGCCGTAGGTGCGCCGGTAGGCCGCGGTGAGCGCCTCCCCGAAGCGCTTGGCCTCGTCGTACACCGAGCGCGGACCGACCGGGTTCACATTGCCCCAGTAGCCCTCGGGCTGCGGGTGCACCTGCGGATCGCCGTACACCTCCGAGGTGGAGGTCAGCAGGAACGCGGCGCCGTCGCGGCGGGCCAGCTCCAGCGCGTGGCGCGTGCCGTACGAGCCGACGAGCAGGGTCTCGACCGGCAGCCGCAGGTAGTCGAGCGGGGAGGCGGGCGACGCCAGGTGGTACACCGCGTCCACCCGGCCGGGTATCTCCAGGCCCTCGGTGACGTCCTGGTGCACGAAGCGGAAGCGCGCGTGGTCGAGCAGGTGGGCGATGTTCTCGGCCCGGCCGGTGGACAGGTCGTCCACACAGACGACCTCGTCCCCCTGCGCCAGGAGCCGTTCGCACAGATGCGACCCGACGAAGCCGGCGCCTCCGGTGACTACTGCTCGCACGCTCTTTCCCTTCTGATGAGTGTCTCGGTCCGCTGCCGCGCCGTCGTCGGCCTAGGGCGCTCCCAAGCCGGCGGCCGTCGGTGAGACGACCTTCACGGGCAGTGCGGACAGCTCTGGGAGCCGTCCCGGATCGGTCAGCACGTACCGGCCCTCGCCGCCGTCCGCCGTGAACCCGGCGTCCAGGAACAGCTCGCGCGCGGGGGTGTTCCGGTCCGTGACGGCGATCCGGCCGCCGAGCCCCGCAAGACGGGCGGGATCTCCGCCGGACCCGTCCCGCACCGCGGCGACCAGGAACGGCACCGCGGCGTCGAGACCGATGACCCGGCAGCTCAGCGCGAAGGCCGCGACCTCCCCGCCGCGCACCAGACAGGCACCGGTCATGCCGTAGTCGGCGAACCGGTCGGAGACCCGCGCCGTGTACAGCCGGGCGTCCGGATCGGCGAGGACGCGCCGCAGCTCCTCCGGAGTGGTGCGCCAGGCCGTCGTCGTGAACTGGTTGGTCCGGTTGAACAGCTCGGCCACCCGGTCCAGGTGCTCCTCGCCGGCCCGCGCCACGCGGACCTCCACGTCCAGCGAGCGCAGGAACGCGTCCCGGTCCACCTCGGCGGCCAGCTCCTCGCGGCGCAGCATCGCCCGGGTGGTCTCGGTCCGCCGCGCGGCCTCCCGCGTCCGCCGGCCGCCCTCCAGGGCGGGGTGGGACAGCAGCAGTTCGCGGAAGCCGTGCACCGGCCCCCCGGCGATCTGCAGACCGGGCAGCGCGGCGGCCACCTCGGCCCGTTCGACCGGGTTGTCGTCCAGGAAGAGGACCTGCTCGGGCGCGAAGCCCAGCCGCGCGCAGATGTCGGCGATCGCGGCGGACTTCGCCTCCCAGGTGATGCGGTGGAGGACGAAGTCGTCCGGGGAGAGCAGCAGCCGGCTGTCGGCCTTCTCCCACACGCCGAGCGTCGCGTGCGCGTCGCCCTTGCTGGAGGTGGCGAGGAGCACGCCGCGGCTCTTGAGGACGGACAGGGCCTGGTGCAGCCCGACGTGCGTCCAGCGGCTGGTGGCGTCCGAGTCGAGCCAGTCGAAGCCGTCGTCGGCGGCGATGCCCGGCCACAGCGTGCCGTCGAGGTCGGTCACGACCAGCTTGATCCGCCCGGCGGCCCGGTGGGCGCGCAGACAGGCCAGGTACTCGCCGGCCAGGGCGCGGCCGAGCGCCGGAAGCTGATGGGGCCGCTCGTCGAGCGGGTCGACGGAGCCGCCGTGGTGCCCGAAGGGGAAGACGAGGTCGTCGAAGAGCGCGGCCGCGCCGTGCCGGGCGACCAGCCGCTCCTCGTCGACGACCATCAGGTTGGCGTGCCGCCGGACGCACCGGTCGACGTGCGCGTTGAGCTCGGCCACGACGCGGCGCAGGCCGAACTCCTCGGCGAAGTCGAAGCGGCCGAAGGGGGACAGGGCGGGCGGCCCGAAGTTGTGGACGAGGCCCAGGGAGCCGTCGAGCGCCTCCGCGAGGGCGCGCACGGCGACCGTCAGGGCGTTCTTCATCAGGGCCAGGGTGTGGGCCCGCTCCTCGTCGCCGAGGGTGTGCGCACGGTCGAACAGGCCCGTGAGGAAGGGCTGCACGCCCGGCTGGTAGACCGTCACGTCGGGGCGGGAGCGGGCCACCGCCCGCGCCAGGTCGGCGGACGGGCCGGGCCACACGTGCTCGGTCCGCACGTCGAGGCCGAGCTCCTGCCCGAGGGCGTGCAGCGGCTCCTCGGTGAACTGGGTGACGCAGCCGCCGATCAGGAGCACGCGCACCCGCTCGCCGGGGCCCCCGTCGGCCGCGGCCGACGAGGTCAGCCGCTGGGGCAGACCGTAACGCGTGACCGGCCAGGAGCCGGCGGACGTCCCTGCCGGGTCCTGGCCGGAGCTCTCGGGACGGTCCGCGAACCAGGCGCGCAGCTCCGCCGCCTCATCGGTGCCGTCCGGCACGATCAGCCACCGGTCCGCCAGCGCCCGGAAGACGGCCGGGGCGGCGGCCGCGTCCGGCGCCAGCGCGACGAACGCCTCCTCGTCGAACGGCGCGCCGGCCAGCGCGCGCACCGGGTGCTCCCAGGGCGCATCCAGCACGATCCGCTGCTGACGCGGGCCGTGGGAAAGAAGAATTCCGGAATCCAGAACGACCGTGGAAAGGAAAGCGCTGAAACGGAATGTACGGGGATCCACAGCGATTCTCCCTTCTTCTCGACCGGCTGGATTCCGGCGTCGGCGCGGGGGACGTGCCGACGTATTCCGGATGCTACTGGCCGTCCCGGCAGGCACGTTATCCGAGAATGCGGAGTGGGTTCGGACCTGTCCGAAGACAGCACGAACCGAGATGCGCGGGAGTGCCCGCCCGGGAGACGCTTCCTGATCGAGCCCGAAGGTCACGGGCAGGTGCAAGGGGGTACGCGCATGCGCAGCGGCGTCATCGAGGCAGGGCCGGGGACGACAATCCCGGACGGTTCGACGGACCGGCCGGCGTCCCCGACGGGACAACTGCCCGCCACCGCGGAAACGACCGTCCCGGGCATTGTCGACGCGCTTCTGCGCAACCAGGACGCATTGCACTCCGTGCTCACCCGCGTCGCCACCGCCGAGGCCGCCACGGACGAACTATTCCGTTCGATGCGCGCCCTCTCCGGCGCCCCCTGGGAACTGCTGCGCAATTCTCCCGCCCGACTCGGCCGTCTCGCGACGTTCCTCCCGTCGAACAACCTCCTGTACTCCTACGTCCTCTTCGGCGTGATCCCCTCGCTCTACACCGACGAGGTCCGCATCCGCCCCTCGGCGCGCGTCGCGCCCGCCGCCATGGCCGTGCACGAGATCCTCGGCCCGCAGCTGCGCGGCCTGGGCGGCGGACGGATCATCATGGCGCCCTCCTCGCAGCGGGAGTTCCTCGCCGACTGCGCCCGCTCCGACGCCGTCGTCTTCACCGGCCAGCCGGACAACGGGGAGGCGGTCGCCGCCCACCTCCCCGCCGACGCCCTGCTGCTCACCTTCGGCTCCGGCCCCAACCCGCTCGTCGTCGGCCCCGAGGCCGACCCCGAGACCGTCACCCGCACGGTGCTGGACGCGCGGCTCTACAACTCGGGGCAGGACTGTCTCTGCACCGACATCGTCCTGGTCCACCGCTCGCTCGCGCACGAGGTCGTGCCCCGGCTCGCCGACGCCCTCTCCGGCGTCCGCGTCGGCGACCGCCGCGACCCCGGCACCCGGGTCGCGCCGCTGGTCTACCCGACGCCGTGGAGGACGCGGCCGGATTCCTCGCGGCGCACCGCGAGTTCACCGTCCGGGGCGGCGGCGTCGACGTGGCGCGGCACGTCGTCGAACCGACCCTGCTGCACCTGCCCTGGCAGGAGGCCTTCCACCCGCCGGAGTTCTTCTCCCCCGTCGTGTGCGTCATGGAGTACGACGACCCCGGGCAGATCACCCGCTGGCTGCACTCCCCGAGGAGACCGCCCGCGGCATGTACGTCCAGGTCTTCGGGAGCCCGCCCTCGCCGGAGCCGCCCGCATCGCGACCAGCGTCGTCTGCCACGAGCGCATCACCTTCGACGCCGAGGACGGCAACCGGCCGTTCGGCGGCTACGGCCTGCGGGCCGGAAGCGTCCGCCGCCGCGGCACGGCCACCGGCCGCCCCTGCTGCTGTCCGCCGAGGCCGGTAGCCGGGCAGGCTCGTGAAGGCCGTCCTGGACGCCCCCGTCGTCCGGGGCGCTCCGCCGGCGACCCGCCGCCCCGCCCGCCACCGGCGCCCGCCGCCTCCTCGCCGAACCCGAGGCCGCGGACGCGGTCGGCGAGGCCCTCGCCGCCCTCCACGGCACCGACAGGACGGCCGGCCCCGTGCCGGTGGTCCTCGCCGCCACCGACTACTGCGTGCGCGCCGCCGACGCGTTCGCCGCCCACTGCGACGACCCCGCGCGACGGCTGCGCCCCTCGGACTCCGTCGCCCTCGAAGCCTCCGGCCTCCTCCAGCGGTTCACCGCCCTGACCGGCTGGCAGGGCCCCGGCTACGCGATCGCCGAACCCGAAGGCGACGGCGCCGCCGCCCTCCGCTTCGCCCGCGCCCTCGTCGAATCGGGCCGGGCCCCCTCCGTCTACCTGTGCGAAGTCCTCCGGCGCGCCGACACCGGCGCGTTCTGGGCCGTCGCGACCCGCGTCCGCCGGGACCCCGCCGACCGCCCCGCCCACCGGCCCGCCGGGGCCGAAGACCCGCCCACGGGCTCGACCCCGTCACCAGCCGCCGCAGCGCCGTCCTGCGCGCGTCCGCCCGTCCGTCGTCCCCGAACCCGCCGAGGAGCAGCTGCCGTGAGCGCGAGCACCGAGAACCACCCTGGCACGTCGCCGCCGCGACCCTCGCGGCCGCCGGATGCGACGTCGTCGTCGGACTCCCTCCGACGAGCCCGGCCTGATGGACGCCGCCCGCGCGGTCCCCGGGCTGCGGGTGCTCGGGGTCCGGGACCAGCGGGCGGGAGCCTGCGCGGCCATCGGACACGCGGCCGTCTCCGGCCGCCCCGCCGTCCTCGCCGTCAACTCCGGCCCCAGCTTCGCCAACGCCCTCACCGGCCTCCTCGAAGCCTCCTCGCTGGGCGCCCCCGTCGTCGTCGTCACCACCCGCGTCCCCGCCCTCGGCATCGGCCGCGGCGGCTTCCAGCACACCGACCAGGCCGCCATGGCCGGGCCCCTCACCAAGTGGAACTTCCTCGTGGAGGACCCGCGACAGCTCACCTGGGCGCTGCGCCGGGCCGTCCACCTCGCGGTCAACGGCGCCCCCGGCGTGGTCCTCGTCGAGATCGCCGACGAGGTCCTGCGGGCCCCAGCGCCCGAACCGCGGCCCGCCCGCCGGTCCGCCGCCTGCGCTTCGCCGCCGACGCCGAGGAGGTCCGCCGCGCCGCCGCCCTCCTCGCCGGGGCACGGCTCCCGGTCGTCGTCGCCGGCGGCGGCTGCAAGCCCGCCGACGCCGGAGCCGCCGTGCGGCACCTCGCCGAACTCCTCGGCGCCCCGGTCTTCACGACGGCCGCCGGACGCGGCGTCCTCGACGAGGAACACCCCCTGGCCTGCGGCCTGGTGGGCCTCTACACCACACCCCCGGCGGACCGCCTGCTCGCCGACGCCGACGTGGTGCTCGCGATCGGCTCCCGCCTGGAGGAAACCGCCCGCATGGGCTGGGACGGCCTCGACGAGAAGCGGCTCGTGCACGTCGACGTCGACCCGGCCGTCTTCCTCACCGCCCTGGAGCCGGAGGTCGCCCTGCTCGGCGACGCCGCCCTCGTGGCCGGCCAGCTCGCCGCCGCCCTGGAGAGCGACCCGCCGGCCGCGACCGGGGCGGCGCCGCCCGCCGGGCCGGGATCACCGCCGTACGCGAGGAGATGCGCGCCCGCCACACCCCCGGGGCGACGGACGGACCGGAGCTGACCGTCCCCGAGGCGCTGCGGCTGCTCCAGCGGTCCGTGACGCGCGACGCCACCCTCGTCCAGGAGAACGGACTCCACGACATGTGGGGCTACCACCACCCGGTGGTGTCCGTCGGCGACCGGGCCCGGGTCATCACCCCCGGCGAGCAGACCATGGTCGGCTTCGGCCTCCCGGCGGCCGTCGGCGCGGCCCTGGCCGACCGCTCCCGCAGGACCGTCCTCGTCTGCGGCGACGGCGCGTTCGAGATGGGATTCGCCGCCCTGCCCACCGCCGCCGAACTGAACCTGGGACTGACCGTCCTGGTCCTGGACAACCGCGGCTACGGCTGGCCCCGGTTCGTCCGCGCCGAGGAGGAGGCGCCCGACGAGCTCACCCGCTTCACCGCCCCTCGCACACCGACGCCGCCGTCCGCGCCCTCGGCGGCGTCACCGCCCGCTGCACCACGGCCGCCGAACTCGCCGCCGCCCTCGACGACGCGGCCAAGGCCCACGCCGAGGGCCGCACCACCGTCATCACCGTGCCCGTCCGCGACGACGACGTCCCGGTGGGCGTGCGCCGCGTCTTCGACACCGCCCCGGCCACCGGGGCCGACGCGTGAGCCCCGCCCCGGCGCCGCCGGGCCGCCCCGCTGACCGTCGACGGGAGCACGTCCCGCCCGCCCGGCTGGCCCGCCTGGTGGCCCGTACCGCACGGGAACTCGACGCCGCCGGAGCCGGACCCGGGCGCGCCGCCGCCCTCGCCTGCGACCACCCGCTGACCGCCGTCGTCACCGCGCTCGCCGCCGAGACCACCGGCGCGCCGCTGCTCCTCGACGGCGCCGCCCCGCCCGCCACGTCCCCCGGCCGCCGTCGTCCACGCCACCGCCACCGGGGAACCCGTCGTCACCCGGGCCGCCGCGCGCCCCCTCGGCGTCCCCGAGGAGACCGCCGCCGTCTTCTGGACCTCCGGCAGCTCCGGCGACCCCAAGGCCGTCGCCGTCTCCGCCGCCGCCCTCGCCCACCAGGGCCGCGCCACCGCCGACCGCATGCGGGTCACGGCCGAGGACCGGCTGCTGCTCCCGCTGCCCCTGCGGCACGCCTACGGGTACAGCGTGCTGAGCGTGTGGCGCGCCACCGGCGCCCACCTGTACGCCGAGTCCGGCTTCCACCTGCGCGGCACGCTCACCCGGCTCGCCACCGAGGGCATCACCTCCCTGGACGGCGTGCCCACCATGTACCGGATGCTCACCGCCGAGGCCGCCCGGGACCCCGAGGCCGCCCGGCTGCTCGCCGCCCTGCGCATCCGCGGCTGCGGCGGCGACGTCCTCACCCCCGCCCTGTACGAGGACTTCCTCGCCGCCACCGGCGCGCCCCTGCACGACGGCTACGGCCTGAGCGAGGCCGGACCGAACGTCGCGCTCAACGCCCCCGGCGACGTCCGCCCCGGCACGGTCGGAAAGCTCCTCGACGGCGTCCGGGCCCGCCTCGCCGGCCCGGAGCGCGAGATCCAGATCGCGAGCCCGAGCCTGATGCTCGGCTACCTCGACCCGCCGACGGCGGCCTGGACCAGGGCGCGTTCACCGCCGACGGCTGGCTGCGCACCGGGGACACCGGCGCGGTCACCGCCGACGGCTGGCTCACCGTCGGCGGCCGCATCAAGGAGGTCCTCGTCGTCCACGGCGAGACCGTCGCCCCACCGTCGTCGAGGACGCCGTGCGGGCCGCGGACGGCGTCACGGACGTCGCCGTCGTCGGCGTCCGCCGCGGCGACCGCGGCGACACCGTGTGGGCGTTCGTGGAGAGCCCGAAGCCGACCGGACCGCGCTGGCCGGCCGGGTCGCCGAGGCCTGCCGGCGCCGCCTGCCCCGCACGCCCGCCCCGCACGGTCCGGGTGGTGCCCGAACTGCCCCGCACCGGCAGCGGCAAGTACGACCGGGTCCGGCTGCGCGCCTGGGCCTCCGACGCGACGGCGGCCGCCGCGTGAGCGCCGTCGCCCTGGCCGGCACCGGCCTGATCAGCCCCCTCGGCCCCACCCCGGCCGCGTTCTGGCGCGGACTCCTGGACGGACGGCGGGCCTTCGGCGAACTGCGCGGCATCGACGGGGACTTCCGCAGCCGCGTGGTGGCCGCCGTGCCGCACGAGGACTGCCCCGCCCCGGCCGGCCGCCGCAAGGAGGCCCTCGCGACGACCGCCGCCCGCCAGGCGCTCGACGCGGCCGGCCTGCCCGCCCTCCCGGACGGCGCCCTGGTCGTCCTCGTCTCCCAGACCCCCGTACTGACCGACCCGGAGGCCGAGCGGAACGGCGACTTCGCCGGGCCGCGCCCGCAGGCGCTGCTCGCCGCCTGCCGCGCCGACGCCCGCCGCACCACCGTCGTCCACCTCTCGCACGCCTGCGCCTCCGCCGCGTTCGCCGCCTCCTTCGCCCGCGACTGGCTGCTGTCCGGCCTGAGCACGACCGCGCTCGTCGTCGGCGCGAGCGCCCTCAACCGGTACGAGTACGCCAGCATGGACGTCGTCAAGACGCTCAGCCCGCACGGCGCCCGGCCCTTCGACGCCGAACGCGACGGCATCACCGTCGGCGAGGGCGGCGGCGCGTTCGTCCTGGAGACGGCCCGGTCCGCCCGCGACCGTGGCCACCGGCCCGAGGCCTGGCTCTCCGGAGCCGCCTGCCTGGTCGACACCACCCAGGCGGTCGCCTCCGCGCCCGACGCCGTCCGGGACTGCATGCGCGCCGCACTCGACGACGCCGGCGTCCACCGCGTCGACTACGTCCACGCGCACGCCACCGGCACCGCGCAGGGCGACGCCGCCGAGGCCGAGGCCGTCGCCGAACTCGCCCACGACCTCGGCATCGCGACACCCCTGCCGATGAGCTCCCACAAGGGCGCGATCGGGCACCTGCTGCACGCCTCGGCCTTCCCCGGCCTCGTCGCCGCGGCCGGCTTCCTGCGCGAGGGATGGATCCCCGGCACCCCGGGCTGCGCCACCGGGCGCCCCTGCCCGACGGCGTGACGGCGCTCGCCGCACCGCGCCGCGCCACCACGGCCGAACACGTCCTGGTCAACAGCTTCGGCTTCAGCGGGAACAACGCCTCGCTGGTGCTGTCCGCCGCCCACGGCTGAACCGCGTACCCCACGAGGAGACACCCCATGACCGTCACCGTCGTCACCCCGACCAAGGGACGGCCCGGCCTGCTGGAGCGGGCCCTGCGCTCGGTCGCCGCCCAGGAGGGGGTGACCGCCGCCCACGTCGTGATCGGCGACGACTGCCCGTTCCTCGGGGACGAGGTCATCCGCCGCACCCTGGAGGTGGAGTTCCCGCACGCCCGGTTCGTCAACGTCCAGCCCGCCGACCACCCGCTGATGCCCCGCGACTACCTCCCGGCCCGGCTCGCCTACCTGCGCAACCTCGGCATCTCCCTCGCGAAGACCCCGTACGTCGCCCACCTCGACGACGACAACGCCTACGCCCCCGACCACCTGGCCTCCCTGGTGGAGCTCCTGGAACGCACCCCCGCCGCCGAGGTCGCCCACAGCTGGCGCCGCCTGCTCACCCACGACGGCGCCGACTTCGTCCCGGACGGCGAGGACCCCTGGCACCCGATCGCCCGCCAGCGGGCCGCCTCCTACCGCTCACTGGCCGGGCAGGGCGTCTTCGTCCCCGGCTCCTCCGTCGTCCGCGACGCGATGCGCGTGATCGACGGCAAGCTCCTGAGCCGGGTCGACACCAACGAACTCCTCGTGCGCCGCGAGACCCACGGGCGGATCCCCTTCCCCACCGAGTACACCGTGTGGCAGCGCATCCTGGAGACCACCGAGGACATGGCCCTCTGCCAGGAACTGCTGCGCCACGGCGTCACCACGGTGTGCAGCGAACGGGCCACCGTCGACTACTACATGGGCGGTTTCTCGAACGTGGCCGCCCTCGTCTGAACGGCCCCGCTCACACCAGCGCGGCGAGGCGCTCCACGGCCCGGCGGTCCAGGTCGTGGAGGCGCTCGGCGCGCTCCACGCACAGACCGAGCGTCTCGGCCGACCAGGAGCGGCCCAGCAGGAAGACCAGCCGGGCCAGCTCCACGAAGCCGTCGGAGGACGCCCTCAGCAGCTCCGCCGCCTCTCCGGCCCCCGGGGCGGGGTCCCCGTCGAGGACCGCCGCGAGCAGATGACGGTCGCCGGCGACCTGCCGCTGCAGCGGCCCCGACACCCGCATCCGCAGCACCGACGACCGGCTCGGATGGTCCTCCACACCGGCCAGCACCTCGGGCAGGGTGCCCAGCCCGGCGAGGCCCTCGTCCGGCGACCCCGGCTCCGTCATGTTCCGCACCGAGCGGGTCAGCAGCGCGTGCCGCTCCTCCGCCCAGTCCGCGGTGGGCGACCCGGTGTCCCACACCAGGACCGGCGCCCCGCGAGGTCCCGGCGCAGCTCCTCGGCGGGCACGGTGCCCCGGTTGTCCTCGAAGCCCGCGCTCCTGCGCGTGTTGCGGTCCGCGGCCCGCACCGCGTCCGGGCCGAGGCCGTGGACGAGGAAGGTGTGCGGGTAGCCGAACCACGGCACCCGGTAGAACTCCGAGTGCCGCATCCCGGACAGGTCCGGGGAGACGGGGACCGCGTGCCCCCGGGCCAGTTCGCGCGCGACGAGGTCGAGGGCGTCCTCGGGCGATTCCGGGGAGGTCTCCCAGCGCGCGGTGACCCCCCGCTGGAAGCGGGGCTCGTGGTACTCGGTGTCCAGGCCCCCGTACAGGGTGAGGAGCTCGCCCTCCTCGGTGCGCTCCACGGCGAAGTTGACCGGCTGGGCGAGCGCCCGTGCGGCGTCCCGGAACCCGACGGCGTACAGGCTGTCGCGCAGCGCGTGCACCCAGCAGGAGATCCGCGCGTGGGCGATGCCCTCGACCGCGTCGAGCGAGGGGCTCAGGTAGGGGAAGTCGTCGGCGGTCATGCCGGGGTCTTCTCGGCGGTCCGGGGCTCCTCGGCCCGCGGGGCCGTCCCGGCGGTCCGGTACGCCTCCGCCTCCAGGGCCTTCCCGGCGGCCCGGGTCTCCTCCGCCTCCAAGGTCCGCTCCTCGGCTTCGGCCCCGGCCTCCGCCTCCGGGGTCCGGGGCTCCCCGGCTCCGGTCTCCGTCTCCGTCTCCGTCTCCGTCTCCGTCTCCGCGGCGGGGACCGGCCGCTCCGGCACCAGGCGGGTGACCAGCACCAGCACCGGGACGGCCATCGCGAGGCCCACCAGGACGGCGCCCCAGGAGACGCCCGCCCGCTCGACGAGGACGCCGCCGAGGACGGTGCCCGCGACGAGGAAGACGTCGGAGAGCGGGACGAGCGTGGCGTAGTACCGGCCCTGGAGCCCGGCCGGCAGCCGCTTCTGCACCTCGGCGAAGTACACGACGGAGGCGATCGACTCGAAGACGCCCGCCGCGAACAGCAGCGCGAGCGCGAGGTACCACTCACCGGTCGCGATCAGCGCGATCCAGCACAGTCCCTCCAGGGCGTTGCCCAGGATGTACACCCAGCCCTGGTTCCAGCGGCGGAAGGCGGCGGCGGCCAGCGCGCCGAGCGCACCGCCCAGCCCCATCGCCGCGAACAGGTAGCCGAGCATCGCGGGCACCGACGCGAAGTCCCGCAGCGAGTACGCCGCGAGGAAGGTGCGGCCGAGCCCGAGCGCCACCATGTACGTGAACGCCGTCACCGTCAGCGAGGACAGCCGCCCGTCACCGCGCACCATGCGCACCAGGTCGCGCGCCCCGTCCCCAGGGACCGGGCCCAGGCCGCGAGCCAGCCGCCCACGGCGGCGACCGGGCCCGCCGGTCCGTGCCGCTCCCGGCGCCCGGAGCCTCCGCCGCGCCGTCCGGGGCGGCGGCCTTCGCCGCACGCGGCAGGCGGGTCAGCAGCGCGGCGCGGCCAGCGCGGTCGCGGCCTCGGCGCAGAAGAGCCAGCCGATCCCGGCGGCGGCGGCGATCGGCCCGGCGAGCGCGGGACCGAGCAGCTTGGGGACCCGCTCCGCCGTCACGATCAGCCCGTTGCCCTCCAGTTCGCTGCCCTCGGGAATCACCTGCGGGCGCAGCGCCATCGTGGCGGGGAAGCCGAACATGTAGCCGACGCCGATCGCCAGGGCCAGCAGCTGGATCTGCCACATGGCCGTGGTGAACGGGAAGAGGAGGGCGGCGAGACCGCTGCCGAGCGCGGCGAGCATCGCCACGCGGCGCGGGTCGTTGCGGTCGACGATCTGCCCGGCGAGCGCGCCCAGCAGGATGTTGGGCAGGAACCGGGCGGCGAGCGTGAACCCGACTTCCAGGCCGAGCCCGTACCGCTGCATCACGAGCAGCGGCAGACCCACCGTCGTCATCGCCGATCCGGTCTCCAGGACGAACAGCGAGCCGACCAGGCGCAGGGCCCCGGGGCTGCGCAGGACCCGGGCGAAACTCCCGCCGGGCGCCTTGGCGGTCTGGGTGTCGTCGGTCATGTCCCTCACCTGTTCCGGCCGGCGGCCACGGGGGTGCGCAGGGCGGCGTCCTGGGCCGCCCCGCACGCGCCGAGCACGTGCTCGGCGAAGTCTCGGGGAGATCGAGCTGCCGCAGGCGCACGGCGATCGTCGCCAGCAGGTCGCTCGCGGAGGCGGCCGCCGCGGCGGCGCGCTGCGGGTGGTGCCGGGGAGATGCCGACGACGGCCGCGAGGGGCATGCCCGTCTCGATCACCTCGTTGATCGCGTCGGCGTGGCCCTCCTTCGCGCCGCGCCGCAGGGCGTGCAGACCGAAGCTGACGTGCCGTGACTCGTCCCGGGTCATGGCCGTGAAACCGGCGCGCATCCCGGGCAGCAGGGGGACGCGCTGGAGGCTCCGGACCAGTCCGCGCTGCCCGTGCAGGGCCAGGACGCCCTCGGTGATCAGGTGGAAGAACGTGACGGCCCGCAGCCACAGGGCGTAGTCGCGCGGCGAGGCGTTCAGCTCGCGCAGGATCGTGTTCTCCAGGGTGTGCACGGCACGGTTGGCCGGGCTCAGCGTCGACCAGGACGTGACGAGCTGGTTCCGCAGGCCCTCGTCGAGACCGAGGAGCTCCTCGGCGACGCGGCTGACGAACACGGTGTGCCGTGCCTCGTCGGCGGCCTGGGTGGCCAGATAGACGAGGTACTCCTCGTCCGGGCAGGCGGCCAGGACCGGACTCATCAGGTCCAGGCCCGTGTACTCGCCGATCAGGAAACTGGTGACGAACGCGGACAGGGAGTCCCGGGTGCCGGGACCGAGCAGGTTGTTCCAGTGGTGGCGGTCCCGCTCCAGGTCGACGTCCGAGGCGACCCACTGCTGGCGTTCCCAGCGGCGGTAGAGCTCACGGGGGTCGAACCGCCGCTCCAGCGTGTCGCCCGCGCCGCCCAGCAGGGCCTCGGGACTCAGCCGGGACAGCCCGTCCAGATCGGCCTCGTCGAACAGCAGCGTCGTCCAGCGCACCGTCGGCTCCTCGTCGTCGTTCCCGTTCCGCTCCGCGCGGGGCGCCCGCCCCACGCGATCAGCCGGCCGGCTTCCGGGAGTCCCGGTGACCGGCCGGCGGAATCACTGCGCCGAAGGGGAAGTCACATGACCTTGCCCATGACGAAGCCCTCGATCTCGGCGGCGACGCCGGCGTAGAGCTCCTCGTGCGAGTCCTTGATGCCGTCGAGCCAGGCCTCGAACGCGGTGGCGTCGTCGGTGCTCGGAGCGGCGGAGCCGGTCTCCTGGACGATGAGCTCCTGGATCTCGGTGCTGAGCGCGGTAGCCACGTAAGCACTCCTTTTTCGTCGGGCGGGCGACTGCCCGCGCGGGAAGGCGAAGACCGTCCGGCCTCTGCTCTGTTCGGATGTTTTCAGCGCGGCCGACCCGGCCGCATCTTCTGAACTGCTCTGCGGCAGCGGGCTGAGCTGCTACGACGCGGCGGAGCCCACCGGGTGCGGGGCGACCGCCACGGACCCCGCGAGGAGCCCCTCCACGGTCACCGGCTCGAAGTTCACCGCGCTGGACCAGCCGCCGACGGCCAGCCGGAACCAGACCGAACTGGTGATGACCCCGTCCCGGTGCTGGTCCTCGACGACCTCGTCGCCGGACGACCAGCCCTCGGCCTCGTAGCCGACGGAGGCGTCCGGGAACACCAGGTCGATCACGGGGCTGTCCAGCGACGGACCGGACCGGATGTTGGCGTCACGCCACACGGGCCCCAGCCCGGCGGCCAGGACGTGGTACTCGGGGGGCGACGCGGCCATGTGCTCTCTCCGTTCTCCGGCGCGCTCCTCGCACGCTCGGCGGTGTGGGTTCTTCGGGCGGTACGGGACGGGGGACGGGCTCAGGCCACGGCCCCCAGGACGGCGGGCCGGCCGGCGGCGGCGCGCGCCCCGCCCAGCCAGACCACCTGGGACACCATCTCGACCAGCCGTGCCGCGTCGGGATGGAGATCGGAACCGTCCGCGGCGGGCTCCTCCGGAGCGGCGGCGACCGCCACGCCCACCGGCGTGGGCCAGCCGCGCAGCGCGTGCCCGATGGTGCGCAGCGTGGTCAGGGTCGACACCGCGCCCTGCGCGCCCGCGCCCACCGCCACCGTGCCGATCGCACGCCCCTCCAGGTACGGCACCGGTCCGCCGATGTCGTTGACGTAGTCGAGGGCGTTCTTCAGCAGCCCCGACACGGTCGCGTGGTACGTCGGCGACACGAGGATCACGCCGTGGGCGGCGCGCAGCTCGCCCAGGAAACCGGCCACGGCCGCGTGCGTCCCGGCCAGACCCGGCCGGTACGCCGGGAAGTCGATCTCGGAGCCGGTGAACACGCGGACCGACGCGCCCTGTTCGGCGCCCCGGTCGGCGCACCAGGCCGCCACCCGGTCGCAGGTGGATCCCTGGCGCAGCGATCCGCTGATCACGACGATGCGTGGTGCTCCCACGGTGGTGTCCCCTCTGTTGGTTCGGACGATGGCCGGCGGGGCGGTGACCCGTTCCGGGCGCCGGGGGCCCGGCCGCCAGGCGAGGACGTCGGCGATCTCCGCGTCCTTGCGCCCGGCGGACGTGAAGCGAGCGTTGCGCCGTTCCTCGCCGTCCCGGTCGGCGCCCTGGTCGAGGGCGCCCTGACGGCGGGAGGCGAGCACCACGGCCCCGGCGCGCTCCACCCGCTCGCGGGCGTACGCGGCGAGAGCCTCGGGCACCGGGGCCTCCGACGCGAGCGCCTCGGCGAGCACCGCCGCGTCCTCCAGCGCCATGTTGGCGCCCTGCCCGAGGGCCGGGACCATCGGATGCGCGGCGTCGCCGAGCAGCGCCACCCGGCCGTCCACCCAGCGCGGAGCGGGGTCCCGGTCGTGGATGTCGGTGACGACGACCCCCTCCGGGTCCGCGTCCCGCACCAGGGCGACGACCGGCTCGAACCAGCCCTCCAGGGCGTCGAGCAGCGCGAGCCGGGCACCGGCCGCGCCCTTCGCGGGCCACACCCCGGCCGGTGCGGTGATCTTCGCGGTCCAGTACAGGGTGTCCTCGCCCACCGGGGCGACGAACAGCTGGATGCCGCGGCCGTTGACGACGTACCCGCGCTGCCCGAGGGAAGAGCCGGTGGTGCGGCCGCGGACCGAGGTGTAGCCGCGGTACGCGGGCGGCCCGTCGCCCAGCAGCCGGGCCCGGACCGCCGAGTGGATGCCGTCGGCGCCGATCAGCGCGTCGCAGTCGACGGAGGCCCCGTCCGACAGCAGCACGGTGACGCGATCGGGGTGCGCGGCGTAGTCCGTCACGGTGGTCGCCAGCCGCACGGCCGCCCCGGCGGTGGCCGCCTCGTCGAGCAGCGCCCGGTGCAGCCGGGAACGCAGCACGGGGATCTGCGGCACGCCCTGCTCGTCGGCCGCGGCGCCGATCGGCTCCTCCGCGAGCACGGTCCCGTCCGCGCCCATCAGCACCCGCACCTCGTCGGGCCGGGTCAGGTGCCCGACCTCCCGCAGCCGGGCGCCGAGCCGCGGGCCCAGGGCGTCGGCGGCCCGCACCCCGTTCGGGTAGATCACGAGCCCGGAGCCGCCGCCGCCGATGCGTCCCGCCCGCTCGACGACGGTCACGTCGAGGCCGCGCGCGGCCATCCCGCGGCCGCCGCGAGCCCTCCGATCCCGCCGCCCGCGACCAGCACGGACCGTTTCCTGGCCATGTCATCCCTCCCGGGCGGCGAGCGCCGCCGTCCGTGTCCTGCCCGCGGCCGTCAGCAGACGGCCGTCGTACGCGCCGAAGGTGCCCGAGGCGGCGTCCCACACCGTGCGGCCGGCCCGCAGGGTCCGCTCGACGCGACCGGTGAACGTCCAGCCCTCGTAGGCCGACCAGCCGCACTTGCTCTGCACGTCGTGCGCCGAGAGCATCCACGGCGTGTCGGGCGCGAAGACGACCAGGTCGGCGTCGGCGCCCGCCTCGATCCGCCCCTTGCCGGGCAGCCGGAACAGCTCGGCCGGAGCCTGTGACAGGTGCCGCGCCAGACGCGCCGCGGCGACGTCCGGATCCTCCCCGGGCCACCTGCGGCGCATCCCGGTCCACACGGCGACGGCCAGCTCCTGCACCCCGGGCAGCCCCGGCGGCGAGGCGGCGACCGAACGCGTCTTCTCGGCGACGGTGTGCGGCGCGTGGTCGCTGCCCAGCGTGGTGAGCTGACCCCCCGCCAGCGCCCGCCACAGACGGTCCTGGTCCGCCCGCCCCCGGATCGACGGCGACAGCCGCGTCCGGGCGCCCAGACGGGAGGTGTCCTCGTCGGTGAACGACAGATGGTGACCGGTGACCTCGAAGGTGACCGGATACCCGGCGGCCCGCGCCGCGCACACCAGATCGGCCTCCTCGGCGCTCGACAGGTGCAGGATGTGCGCCCGCGTGCCGTACCGCCGCACCAGCTCGATCACCTTGGCGACCGCGACGATGCCGCCGGTGCGGGGCCGCCGCCGCTCGTACTCCACATAGTGGTCCGGCTCGCCCCACCAGGCGTCCAGGAGCGCGAAGAGACCGTCGTCCTCGGCGTGCAGGACGAGCTGCACCCCTCCCTCGGCCGCCGCGGCGAACGCCTTCTCCAGCGCCGCCGGATCGCGCACCACGGTCGGGGCCGTGTGGTGGCCGGCCATGAACACCTTGGCGCTGGTCGCCACCGCGGGGTCGAGGTCCGCGAGGAGCTCGGGACGCGCCGGGTCGAGACCGATGTGGAACCGCAGGTCCACCAGCGAACGCCCCTCCACCAGACGGGCCTTGTCGAGCACCGCCTCCGGATCCAGCGTCGGGGGCACCGTGTTCGGCATGTCGAGGACGGTGGTGACACCGCCGCGGACCGCCGCCCGGCTGCCGTGCTCCCAGTCCTCCTTGTACGTCAGGCCGGGCGTGCGGAAGTGCACGTGCGAGTCGATGAGACCGGGCAGCACGTAGTGCTCGCCCGCGTCGATCCGCTCCGCCGAGGCGGGCGCCGTGTCGGTGTCGGCGACGGCCGTGATCCGCCCGCCGGCGACGAGCACGTGGCCCGGACGCACCCCGTGCGGCGTCACCAGCCTGCGGCCGCTGACCACGAGGTCGGGCGCGGGGTCAGCCGGTCCACGTCGCCGCCACCAGGTCCCGGCACAGGTCGTTGGTCGGACCCATGAACGCGATGCCGCGCGCGTCGGCGAGCAGCCGCCCGACCGCCGCGCCCTCGCGGTACCCGGCCGAGCCGAGCGTCCGCGCGACGTCGAGGCAGACCTCCTCGGCGGCCACGCTCGCGTGGAGCTTGCTGTGCAGCGTGGTCAGGCCCGAGCGGCCGAGGTCCGCGCACCGGCCCCGGCCACCACGGCCCGCGCCGTCTCGACCCGGGTCGCCAGATCCACCAGCCGGTGCCGCACCCCGGGCAGGTCCAGCAGACCGTGCCCCGCGCGTGCCGGACGGCCAGGTCGAACGCCGCCTGGGCGATGCCGACGGACACCGCGCCCAGACTGGCGCCCGACTCCCGGACCCCCGCGATGATCGACGCCGCCCCGCCGGCCGGACCGAGCCGGTCCGCGTCCGCGACGACACAGCCGTCCAGGGCGATCAGCCCCGTCGCCGAACCGCGCATGCCGGCGAGGTCCAGACCCAGATCCGGCACGAGTCCGGGATTGCCGGCCTCGACCAGGAAGAACGTCTGCCCGTCCGCCCCGTACCCCGTCCCGGTGTCGACCGGACGCGCCGTCTGCACCAGCACCAGATAGAGGTCGGCGACCCCGGCCCCGGTCGTGAACGTCTTCGAACCGTCCAGCCGCCAGCGGCCGTCCGCGAGCCGCTCGCCACCGCTGGCCAGGTTCCGCTTGGCCGCCCCGGCCCCGGTCTCGCTCCACGCGGAGGCGGCGAGCCACGTGCCGTCGGCCAGCCGCGGCAGCCACCGCTCCCGCTGCTCCTCGGTGCCCCACTCGGCGATCCGGGCGCTCACGGCGAAGTGCTGGAACGCGATGATCGCCACCGACGGGTTGACCCGGGCGATCTCCTCGACGAGACGGTTGACCGCCACGGCGTCCCCGCCCGCGCCGCCGTGGCGGACCGGAACGGCCGTACCGAGCAGGCCGCTCGCGCGCAGCGCCGCCAGCACCTCGCGGTCCGGCTCGCCGGCGTGATCGGTCTTGTCGGCGGATTCGGACAGCCGGGCGCGCAGCCCGGCCGTCAGCAGCGGCCTCATGCCGCCCCCGACAGCGCCAGACATTGGGCGACCTCCTCGAATTGCAGATGGCTCAGGGGCGCCAGGACGAACGACCCCTGGAAGGTGACGTGCTTGCGCGCGACGGTCGCCCACAGCAGGGCGCCCTCGTCCCCGGCGTGCCCGGGGACCGTGGTGACCGCGGTGACGGCCGTCCGCCCGCCGGGCGTGGCGATGTCGATCGGGCCGGTGTCGGCCCCGTTCTCGCGGGCGATGCCCCAGGGCACGGTGCCGGGGATCCGCACCGCCGTACCGAGACAGACGACACCGGTCAGGGCGATCGACGGATGCCAGCGCGGCACGGTCACGGCACGGGCCGCGATCCCGCCGTCCTCGGCGGGCAGCACGGCCGCGATCTTGGGAAAGGCACCGCCGCGGGCCAGCCGAGACGGTCGGCGGCCGCGCCCGGATCGCCTCCAGCCGCCGAGCAGCCCGTCGCCCGCCGCGAACAGCGCGGCCTGGTCGGGCACCCCGAGCGCGCGGGCGTCCACGAACGCGTACGCGTTGGCGCTGTTGACGAGCGAGACGTCCACCCGCTCACCACCGGCCTCCAGCACGGTCCGCGGCCCGCCCGCGGGCAGCAGGTCACCGAAGACGACCGGGGACGCCTGGACGAAGGTGACGGTGAAACCGGCCCCGTCCCGCTCGACCCGGTCGACCTCGCACACCACGCTGTCCCCGTTGTTGAGGACCTGCACACGGATCCGCGCACCCGGCACCAGCCGGGGCAGCATCCCCGAACGCGAGGCCGCCACCACCGCCGACAGGATCGAATGACCGCACGAACCACGCAGGTCGAACCGGTCCGGAGCACCCGGAAGCGCCTGCACGAACCGGTAGTCGAGGTCGAACATCGGATGCGCCGACGGCTCGACCAGGGCGATCTTCAGCACATGCGCCCCGCCCGCGTCGGCCAGATAGCGGCGGGCCTCCGCGAGGTCCGCGAGCAGCGCCTCCTCGTCGCGCGGGAGCCGCGCGGCGTCCAGCACGAACGTCGGACAGGGACTGCCCGACGCGTACGCGAGGTGTCCGATCACGCCGCCACCGCCAGCGGTCTCGTCGCACCCGGCGGAACCCCGACCGCGCCCGGACGCCGCACGGAACGCCGGAACTGCTCCTCCCACACCTCGTGCACGAGCAGCGCCCACAGGGCCAGCGACGCGGTGTCGTCGGGCCGTTCGGCCTGCGCCGCGAACAGGGCGTCGACGGCCCGCCCGTCCAGCCGCCCGGCGGCCGACACCCGGCCCGGCGCGAGCAGGTCCCGGGCGTACTCCCACAGCGAGGTCCCGGGCCGCAGCATCGCCGTCACCGGCAGGGTGAACGGCTGCTTGGGACGGGACAGCACCCGCTCCGGCAGCAGCCCGGCCGCCGCGGCGTAGAGGGTCCGCTTGACCTGACCGCCCTGGATCCGCTGGTGGTCGGCGAGCGCCCGCCCCAGGGCCACGACCGACCGCTGACAGAACGGCACCCGGGCCTCCACCGAGGAGGCCATGCTCAGATGGTCGACGCGACGCAGGTGATAGGCGGGCAGACGCTGGTCCAGCTCGAAGCGGGTGATGCGGTCGAGGACCGTACCGGGGCCGTGGAGCAGATCGTCCCGGGCCGCCGCGGGCAGCGCCGGATCCGTGGCGACATGCGCCCGGTAGGCCTCGGTGTACAGCCCGTTCCGCAAGGCCGCCGGCGCCGCCGACAGGGCGTCCAGGTAGCCCTGCGACCAGTCCGCGCCCGCGGCGGCCCGCTCGGCCGCGACCCGCATCCGCTCGTACCCGCCGAACACCTCGTCGGCGGCGTCCCCGTGAGGGCGACCGTGAACCCGGCGTCACGGACCGCCCGGAACAGGGCGAACGTGCTCAGCGCGATCGGGTCGGCGTTCGGCTGGCCCAGGTGCCACACCGTGTCCTCCAGGAGCCCCGGGAAGTCCGCCGGGTCGATCTCCACCTGATGGTGCGTCGCCCCGGCGCGCTCGGCGACCTCCCGGGCGAAGTGCCGTTCGTCGAACGGCCACGCGCCCCGGTAGGCGATGTTGAACGTGTCCACCGGACCGCGTTCGGCCGCGAGCGCCGTGACCAGACCGGAGTCCAGGCCGCCGGAGGTGATCAGGGCCACCGGCACGTCCGCGACGAGCAGCCGGCCCACCTCGGAACGCAGCGCGTTCCGCACCCGCCGGGCCGCGCTGAACCCGTCGCGGGCCGGTGCGCCGGGCACGTCCGCCGCCCGCCGCCGCACCCGCGGGTGCCGCCCAGCTCGCACACCCACGTCGTGCCCGGCTCCAGCACCTCCACGTCCTCGTACATGGTCCGCGCGCCGAACGGGGTCCGGGTCGACAGGTACGCGTCCAGGGCGGACTCCCGCACCCGGCCGCCGATCCCGCCGAACCCGAGCAGCGCCGGCAGCTCCGAGGAGAACCGCAGGGAACGGTCCGCCGCGTCCCACCGGTAGTACAGCGGCTTCATCCCGATGTGGTCGGTGGCCAGCAGCAGCCGGGGCACCTCGCCGCGCGCGTCGAGGACCGCCAGCGCGTACATGCCGTCGAGGTGCTCGGTGAACTCCTCGCCGTACTCCAGGTAGAGGGCGGGCAGCACCGAGCCGTCGCAGCGGTCGGGAAGCGAGTGCCCCCGCGCCTCCAGGCGGCGGCGCAGCTCCTCGTGGTTGTAGATCTCCCCGTTGAACACCACCCGCACCGGCCCGCCCCGGCCGTACGGCTGCTCGCCGCCGTCCAGGTCGACGACCGCGAGCCGGTTGTTGCCCAGGCCCCAGCCGGGCGTCTGGGACAGGCCCGTGGCGTCCGGGCCGCCGTGCCGCTGGAGGGCGGCGACGGTCCGCATCTCGTGCGGCGTCGCCACCGTGTTGAAGTAGCCGAAGATCCGGCACATGGCTGCCTGTCTTTCGTGAGGAGGCGACGGATCAGCGGGCCGTCGAGAGATAGCGCTCCCCGCTGTCGGGGAAGACGGTGACGACGGTGGCGCCGGCCCAGCGCGGGTCGGCGGCCACGGTGCGGCTCGCCCAGGCGGCGGCCCCCGAGGAGACGCCGACGGTGAGGCCGGTGGCGCGGGTGATCTCCCGGGCGGTGGTGGCCGCGGCCTCGTCGGGAACCGCGACGACCCGGTCCACGAGGGACAGGTCGGTGATGTCCGAGACGTAGCCGGCGCCGATGCCCGGGATGCCGTGCGGGCCGGGCTCGCCGCCGGAGATCACGGCGCTGCGGGCCGGTTCGACGGCCACCACGTGCAGGGCGGTGCGTTCCTTCAGATAGCGGGCCGTGCCCGTCAGCGTGCCGCCGGTGCCGACCCCGCACACCAGGACGTCGACGCGGCCCCCCGTGGCCTCCCAGATCTCCGGGCCCGTGGTCTCGTAGTGCGCCCGCACGTTGGCCGGGTTGCGGTCCTGGTGCGGCACCCACGAGCCGGGCAGGCTCCGCTGGAGCTCCTCCGCGTACGCCCACGCGGCCATCAGACCGTCCTGGGCCGGTACGAGGTGCACCTCGGCGCCCAGCTCCCGCAGGATCAGACGGCGTTCCTCGGTGGCGTTGTCGGGCATCACGATGACGCACCGGTGGCCCCGGCGGGCGCACAGCGCGGCCAGCGAGATGCCGGTGCTGCCGGAGGAGCACTCGATGACGGTGCCCCCGGTCGGCGGGAGCAGCCCCGCCTCCTCCGCGGCCCGCACCATGAACAGCGCGGCCCGGTCCTTCACGCTGGAGAGCGGATTGGCCATCTCCACCTTGGCGAGCAGCCGCACCGAGCCGGGCAGCCCCGGCAGCGGGACCTCCAGCAGCGGCGTACGCCCGACCAGGTCTTCCAGCGACCGGGCCGGCGGCGCCACGGCGGCGCCCCCGGACCGGGTGTTCAGGTCTGTCGTCACGGGGTTCCCCTCCTCGTCCGGTGCCCGCTCAGGCCGGGCCGGAGCCCCGGGCCGCCGACAGATGCTCGGCGGCGACCTGCTGCAGGTGGGTGATGTCGCTGGAGACGGTGGCGAAGGTGAACCCCTCGGCGAGCCGCTTCGCGGCGCTCTCCCCGTCCAGGACGTGGATGCCGCAGGCGATGCCGTGCCGGCGGGCGGCCTCCGTGATCCGGACCAGCGCGGCCTCCAGGGCGTCGGCGGCGGCCGGGTCGCCGAACCAGCGCGCGCCCAGCGCGGCCGACAGGTCGGCGGGTCCGACGTACACCGCGTCGAGGCCCTCCGTCGCGCAGATGGCCTCCAGGTCGTCCAGCGCGGCCGCCGTCTCGATCATCACGACGCAGGCCACCCGCTCGTCGATCTCCGCGGGCACGGAACCCACCCGGATCTCGGCCCGGACGGGCCCGCCGAGGCTCCGCGTCCCCGCCGGATGGTGCCGGCAGGCCCGCACCATGGCCCGCGCCTGCTCGGCGCTCTCGACCATCGGGACGACGACGCCGCGCGCCCCGTGTCGAGCGCGATCCCGATCGCGACCGGGTCCGGCGACGGCACCCGGATGATCCCGGCGGACCGGCCGCGGGCGTCCACCGCCAGCATCGCCGCCTGCCACCCGGGCTGGTGCAGCACCCCGTGCTGACCGTCCACCCCGATGTAGTCGTAGCCGAGTCCGGCGATCCGCTCGGTCCCGGCCGGGTTGTCCAGGGCGATCCAGTAGCCGATCAGACGCTCACGGCCGCGCAGCCGCGCGGCGAAGGACTCCGGGCCCTGGGACGGGGAGGTCTCCACGCTCACTCGCCCGTCTTCAGCGCGTAGCTCTGCTTGCCGTCGAGGCCGACGGGCACGTCGCCGGTGATGGACACCCGGTGCAGCACCCGCTGGTGCCGCCCGTAGTCGTTGACCGCGTAGTGCTGGGTGCTGCGGTTGTCGAAGACGAGGACGTCGCCGGGCCGCCAGGTCCAGCGCGCGGTGTTCTCCGGCCGGCGCACGTACGACTGGAGCACGTCGATGATCGGCCGGGACTCGCGCGGCTCCAGGCCCACCAGCCACTGCGCGAAGCCGCCGAGGAACAGGCTGGGCTCGCCGGACTCCGGGTGCACCCGCACCACGGGGTGGGCGGCCTCGAACCGGCGGGCCAGGAACGCCTCGCGGACCCTGTCCCCGCGCTCGGTGCCCAGCCGCGGCTGCTCCGCGTGGTTGGTGTGCACGGCCCAGAGCCGGTCGGCTATCTCGCGCAGCTCGGCCGGCAGGTCCTTGTAGCCGGCGGCCGCGTTCGCGACCAGCGTGTCCCCGCCGTACGGGGGCAGCACCACGCTGCGCAGGGTCGTGCCCAGCGACGGGGCGGTGGTGAAGCTGATGTCGGTGTGCCAGTGGTCGGCACGCTGGTCCTCGCCGTCGACCGGGATGACCTGGGGAGCGCCGTCGACCGTCCGCATCATCGGGTGCGTCTGGGTGAGCGGGCCGAACCGCGCGGCGAAGGCGAGCTGGTGCTCGTCGCTGATGTCCTGGTCCCGGAAGAACAGGACCTTGTGCTCCAGGAACGCGGCGTGGATCTGCCCGAAGACGGAATCCGACAGCTCGGTGGAGAGGTCGATGCCCGTCACCTCCGCGCCGATCTTTCCGCCGATCCTGCGTATGTCGAAGAGGGACACCGGCATTCCTTCCGAACCTGTCAGGAGACCTGTGCTCCCGTGCTGGGCTGGCCGCGCGGGCATCGGGCGCGACACGCCGCCCCCGGCACGGGAGTAGAACCCGGCGGTCGGACGGGACCGGCCGGGCAGGACGGCGCCGATCACACCACGGGCCGGAAATCGGCGGCAACAGGACGGGGAATTGCGCCACGACTTCACCAACTCGCTCCCGGCGCGCGGGGAAAGGCCCCCGGAGGGCCGTTCGACTTGTTCAAGTCGTTCTTCTCCCGGGGGCCCCGCTTGCCTGCCGTCCGGCGTTCCGGGGATTCTCGAACCGCCGCGCTCGCGCCCTTGAACCGTCATCTGCAGAAAAGGACCGCCGACATGCCGGTGATCACCGTCAACTGGTGGCAGGGCAATGACCGGGAAGCCCGGAGGGAGCTGGTGGCGGGCATCACCGATGTCGTCACGCGGGTCTCCGGCTGCCCCGACGACGCCGTCACCGTCATCGTCCGGGACGTGGACCCGGACCACTGGGGCAAGGGCGGTCGCCTCGTCGACGAGTCCACCCTTCCGCGGAGCCTGCGATGACCCTGGGCTCCCTGCACCCGAACATCCGGCTGCGCATCGCCGTCGGCTTCGTCCAGCGGCTGCTGTCCGTCATGCTGATGCCGCTGCTCGTCATCCACCTGGCGAAGCTGTACGGCCCCGCCGTCGCCGGTGTCCTGACCGTCTGCGTCGCGGCGGCCGGCATCGCCTCGAACTTCCTCGGCGGGCACTTCGCCGACGTGTACGGCCGCCGCCCCGTCATGGTGGCCGGCGAGCTCGGCGCCACCCTCACCTTCGGCCTGCTCGCCCTGGCGAACTCGCCCTGGTGGACCTCCGGCACCGCCACCTTCGCCCTGTTCCTGCTCAACACCTGCTGCTCGCAGCTGGCCACCCCGGCGGCCGACGCGATGATGGTCGACGTCTCCACCCCGGAGAACCGGCCGCTCGTCTACACGATCAACTACTGGTCGATCAACCTCGCCTTCACCGCCGGCGCGCTGCTCGGCGGCTTCCTCTACGACGGCCACTTCCTCCAGCTGCTGACCGGCGCGGCCGCGCTGTGCCTGCTGACCACGGCGGTGATGTGGCGCTGGATCAGCGAGACCGCGCCGACCAGCGGCAAGGAGGTCGCGACCGGGCCCGCCGCGATGCTGCGCGGCTACCTCGCCGTCGCCCGGGACCGGGTCTTCCTGCGCCAGCTGGTCGCCGCCGCGCTGATCGCGGCCGTCGAGATGCAGATCGGCTACTACATCGCCGTCCGCCTCGCCCGCGAGTTCCCCGAGCAGACGCTCCTGGCGGTGGGCGACTGGACCGTCGACGTCGACGGCGTCGCGATCCTCGGCGTCCTGCGGGCCGTCAACGCGGCCCTGGTCGTCGCCCTCATCCTCGTCGCCAAGACGCTGCTGGCGCGGGTCTCCGAGCGCGTCAGGCTGTACGGCGGCATCGCGGTCTTCACCCTCGGCTACATGGTCTGGGCCGTGAGCGACGCCGGCTGGATCCTCATCGCGGCGGCGGTCCTGCTCACCTTCGGCGAGATCGCCAGCGTCCCGGTGCGGCAGGCGCTCCTGGCCGACCTGATCGACGCCGAGGCCCGCACCAAGTACATGGCGGCGTACGCGCTCAACGCCCGGATCGGGCTGCTCGTCGCCGCCCTGTGCGTCACCCTCGGCGCGTTCGTCCCCTCCCTCGCGATGGGGCTGCTGTACGGGACGGCGGGGCTCGCCGCGATCCTGCTCTACCGGTCCCTGCTCGGCGAACGCGCCGCCCGCGAGGCCGAGAAGGTCACCGTCCCGGTGGCCTGAGGTGACCAAGCAGCGCCGGATCCGCGGCACCTTCGGTGACTCGGCCAAGTCCGCTTGCCGGGCGGGAGCGGCCGCGGATCTGATGCGCACCATGACGAAACGGCTGTTCACCTCGGAGTCGGTGACCGAGGGCCATCCCGACAAGATCGCCGACCAGATCAGCGACACCATCCTCGACGCGCTGCTGGACAAGGACCCGGCGGCCCGCGTGGCCGTGGAGACGCTGATCACGACCGGTCAGGTGCACGTCGCGGGCGAGGTCACCACGTCCGCGTACGCGCCCATCGCCCAGCTGGTGCGGGACAAGATCCTCGCCATCGGCTACGACTCCTCGATGAAGGGCTTCGACGGCGCCTCCTGCGGCGTGTCGGTGTCCATCGGCTCGCAGTCCCCGGACATCGCCCAGGGCGTCGACACCGCGTACGAGAAGCGCGTCGCGGGGTCCTCCGGGAAGGACGGGGACGACGAGCTCGACAAGCAGGGCGCGGGCGACCAGGGCCTGATGTTCGGCTACGCGTCGGACGAGACGCCCAGCCTGATGCCGCTGCCCATCCACCTCGCCCACCAGCTCTCCCGCCGGCTCACCGAGGTCCGCAAGAACGGCACCATCCCCTACCTGCGTCCCGACGGAAAGACGCAGGTCACCATCGAGTACGACGGCGACACCCCGGTCCGCCTCGACACCGTCGTCGTCTCCTCCCAGCACGCCAGCGACATCGACCTCGACTCGCTGCTCGCGCCCGACATCCGCGAGTTCGTCGTCGAGCACGTCCTCAAGCAGCTCGTCGAGGACGGCATCAAGCTCGACACCGAGGGCTACCGGCTGCTGGTGAACCCGACCGGGCGTTTCGAGATCGGCGGCCCGATGGGCGACGCCGGACTCACCGGCCGCAAGATCATCATCGACACCTACGGCGGCATGGCCCGCCACGGCGGCGGCGCCTTCTCCGGCAAGGACCCCTCCAAGGTCGACCGCTCGGCCGCCTACGCGATGCGCTGGGTCGCCAAGAACGTCGTCGCCGCGGGCCTCGCCTCGCGCTGCGAGGTCCAGGTCGCCTACGCCATCGGCAAGGCCGCGCCCGTCGGTCTGTTCGTCGAGACCTTCGGCACCGAGGAGATCCCCCTCCACCTCATCGAGAACGCCATCACCCAGGTCTTCGACCTCCGCCCGGCCGCGATCATCCGCGACCTCGACCTGCTCCGCCCGATCTACTCCCAGACCGCCGCCTACGGCCACTTCGGCCGCGAGCTGCCGGACTTCACCTGGGAGCGCACGGACCGCGCCGCCGCCCTGCGCGCCGCGGCCGGCCTCGACTAGTCCCGTCCGCACCTTCGAGAGGAACCACCGTGTCCACGATCACCGCCCCGTCCGAGACCAGCCTCTTCCTGGAGCCCGTCGCCACCGAGCGGGCCCGCCGCCGCGTCGAGGAGCTCATGGCCGACTTCCGCACCGGCACCTGGCACCCGACCCGCCTCGAAGGCCGCGTCGCCGAGCTCCTCCTCGCCTCCACCGCCGGAGACGGCATGCTCACCCCCCGCCGCATCCGCGCGGCCCTGTGGGAGGGGAACATCGCGATGACCTACGAGAACGACGGCCGCTTCGCCCAGGTCCTCGCCGACCTCGTGCCCGTCCTGGACGACCCCCAGCTCTCCGCCCTCGACATCGTCGACGCGGCGGGCGAGCTCGTCGGCGCCGTGGCCTCCACCACCGCCGCCACCGTGGCCGCCTGACCCTCCCGACACGCGTGGGGCCCGGCCGGAGGTTCTCCGGCCGGGCCCCACGCGCGTACGGGCGGCTCAGGCCGCCCAGGGAGCCATCGGGTACCAGATCACGTCGAAGCGGGACAGGAGCCGCACGTCCCAGTAGAGGACCAGGAAGACACCCGCCGCGATGAACCCCGCCGCCATCAGCGCCCCGGCACGGCTCGGCCGCGCGGTCATCCACCGGTGCAGCCGGTCCCCGAAGAGACCCGTCACCAGAAGGAACAGCACCGACATCACGAGGAGGTTGCCCAGGGTCTGGAGGCCGAAGGCCACCGACCCGTACAGCACGTTGTGGCTCTGCGCCGTGTCCCGGAACAGCTGGCGGAACAGCGGGAAGGGACGGCCGATGAGGAACGCCCCGATCAGACCGCCCATGAACAGCATCGGAGCGCTCGGGTACCGCTCGGACAGCTTCGCCAGCGGATCGCGCACCACGCCCAGCGCCGCCAGTCCCAGGTACGTCATGACCAGACCGATGAGCCCGTAGACCACCATCGCCTGGATCAGCCGCCCCGACAGCACGCCGCCCTGGCTCTGGTCGAACTGCGGCATGCCCGTCCCGGACATCGCGACCAGCATGCCGTACACCGCGGACACGACGACCGCCCCGGCCGCGAGCTGCCCCAGCGGACGCAGCGCGGCGGCCATCCGGCCCCGGCGCGAGACGGAACGCCCGCCGGTCAGCGGCGCCAGCGCGCTGAACACGGCGATGTTGCACGCGGTGAACGTGCCGGCGATGCCCGTGACCAGGGCGAAGAAGACACCGGCGAGCGCGCCGGAGATCGGGGTGCCCTTGGCGTGGTGGCCCAGCAGCGTGTCCGCGACGTTGTCACCGATGGTCTTGTCGACGAACTCCGCCGACCACACCACCGTCAGGGCGAAGCCGACCAGCGCGCTGACCGCGAGGACCAGGGCCCGGCGGCGCGGCACATGGCCGTTGAAGAAGAAGGAAGGAGCGGGACGCCGTCCGGTGACCGCGGCCGGTCGCGGCCGCGTCTCGACGGGAGCGGGCCGCTGTGCTGTCTGCGCCATGACATGCCGCCTTCTGTGTGGGGGTGGGGGACACGCGGCGACACGCTAGGCGCGCCGGAGCCCCGGCGGGGGCGCCGACAGCGTGTTCAGCACGCGGGAAGAACCCCCCGCGGCCACTTCGTGAGGTCGGGCCTCACCAGGGCCCGTGGACGGTGTAGCGGGTGTACGCCTCCGCCTCCGCCGCCCGTGGCGGCAGGGCCGCCGTGTCCGTCTGCCAGGCGGCGCCCGTCACGTCCGGCAGCACGGTGTCGAAGTTCCGCCACATCCACGCCCAGGCCGCGACCGGCCGGAACCGCTGCCGGTCCATCCCCGTGCCCACACCGGCCGCGATGCCCTCCCCCGGCGCGGCGCTCATGCCCGCGCGCCCGTCACCGGACACACCACGCCGGCGGGACCCGTCTCCGCGGGCGCCGGCGCGAACGCGTAACGCACCCCCGTCAGCCCCTCCGACAGCTTCCACAGACGATCTTGCGCCGCCACGTCCCGGGAGGCGCGGCTGGAGCGGGCCGGAGCGGGCGCGCCCCGGTCTCGAAGAGCTTCGAGGGACCGAGATGGGCACCGCCCGGCACGCCCGGGTCCGTGGCCGCGCGCAACGACGGCAGCGCCGCCCGGTCCGCGGGCTGCGCCAGCCACCGCAGCCCCGCCGCGGCCACCGGCCGCAGCAACCGCGGCGGATCGCCCTGCCACAGACCCGTCGGGGACAGCCCCGGATGCGCGGCGAGCGAGGACGTGGCCGCCCCCGCCACCGCGAGCCGGTGCTGCAACTCCCGCGCGAACAGCAGATTGGCGAGCTTGGAACGCCCGTACGCCGTCACCGACCTCCGCCCGGTCGACGACCGGGCCGTCTCCTCGTCCAGGGCCCCGAAACCCGCCCGGTGCATGAGGCTGGCGACCGTGACGACCCGCGAACCGGGCACCGGGGCCATCAGGTCGAGCAACAGGCCCGTCAGCGCGAAGTGCCCGAGGTGGTTGACGCCGAAGTGCGCCTCGAAGCCGTCCTCGGTCCGCCGGTACGAAGGGAACATCACCCCGGCGTTGTTGACCAGCAGGTCCAGGCGCCCGTGCCGGCCGCGCACCCGCGCCGCCGCCTCGCGCACCGAGTCCAGCGACGCCAGGTCCAGACGGACGACCTCGGTGCTGCCACCGATGCGGGCGGCGGCGGCCCGGCCCCGCCCCACGCTGCGGCAGGCGAGCAGGACGTGCGCCCCGCGGTCCGCGAGCACCCGGGCGGTCTCCAGCCCGATGCCGCCGGAGGCGCCGGTGACCAGGGCGGTCCTGCCGCTCTGATCGGGAACGTGTGCGTGGGACCAGGCCATGTCACCCTCCTGAGGAAGACAGCGCGGACGAGCGGGGAACGTCAGTGCGCGGCGCCGTAACCGTGCTGGACGATGAGCTCGGCCGCCACGTCGTAGAAGGCCGGGTCCGACGGAACGTCCGTGGCCAGCCCGTTCACGTAGCGGTTGAACATCGCGAACGCGGCCGCGATCAGGACCGTGTCGTGGATGTGGGTGTCCGTGGCGCCCTCGGCGCGCGCGGCGGCGATCGCCCCGTCGGAGACCGGAGCGGCCTTGGCCTGCACCTCGGCGGCCACCTTCAGCAGCGACCGCAGCAGCGGGGAGATCGCCGCCGTGTCGGGGTCGGCGAACACGGACGCCACCAGCTCGGCGCCGCCCTCCAGCTGCGCGGCCGCGAACGCGCCGTGCGAACCGGCGCAGAAGTCGGTGCAGTTCAGGTGCGACACATAGGCGGCGATCAGCTCGCGCTCGCCCCGGCTCAGCGGCGAGGGACCACTGCGCAGCAGCGTCTCGGCGAGGTCCGACAGGACACCCGCGGTGTCCGGGCGCTGGGCGAAGAGCCCGCTGATGCCGGGAAGGTCATGGGTGATCTCGATGTGGGGCACCGGTGCGTCCTCGTCTTCGCGTGGGGTACGAACGGGCTCATCGTCGGGACCCGCGCACCGGCCGGCCAACTCCCAGCGTGCGGACCTCGCCCCGGACGGCCTCCGCCAGCTCCGCACTCAGAGAGAAGCGTCCCGCCGCCCGCTAGTCCAAGAATGAGGACGTGGCAAGGAACATCCCGCGGTACGCGGAGACTTGGCAGGTGAGCGCGCCGGTACGGGCACGTCCCGCCGCCCCGCCTCACGCCTCCGCGGGCCCGGCCAGCCGCCAGCCGTCCAGCGCGGGCGACAGCTCCAGAGCCCGCCGGCACACCGCCCGGCACCGCCGCACGGCGCTCGCCTCGTCCGGGGCCAGCAGGAACGCGACACCCCGGGCACCGGCCCGGCTCGCGTGCACCCGCACGTGCTCCAGACCGTCGTCCGGGCCGCACACCGCCCACAGCTCGGCCAGCAGGACGTCGGAGGACAGCTCCGGCGCTCCCGGCGGCTTGGCGAAGGCGAACTCGACGAGGTGCACGCACCGAGTGTGCCGCACACCACCGGCCCCGCCCCAGACCGGGCGAGGCCACGAACATGCCGTGGCACGCATGTGCCCCGGCGCCCACAGACGACCGCGGGGGGACGCTGATGCTGCGCGTACTCGGACTCGACTTCGGCACGGAGGCCGTCTACCGGCTGATGCTGGAGCACCCTTCCTGGGGCGTGGACCGCCTCGCGGAGGCACTCGACACCGACCGCCCCGCCGTCGCCCGGGCCCTGGACACACTGGCCGACCTCGCCCTGCTGCGCTCGACGGCGTCCGCCGGTCCCGACGACGGCCCGCGGCTCGTGCCGCCCCGCGCCGCACTCGGCGCACTGCTCGAACGCCGGCAGAACGAACTCACCCGCACCCAGCTGGAGATCGACGCCAGCCGCGCCGCGGTCGCCGACCTCCTCACCGACTACACGGCCCTCGGCCGGGACGCCCGGGGCGGCGTCGTGGAACGCTTCACGGGCCCCGAAGCGGTCCAGCGGCTCCACACCGACCTCACCGGCCGGGCCCACGGCGAACTCCTCGCCCTCGCCCCCACCACCGTCTCCGGCGGCGGCCCCTGGGAACTCGACGTCCCCCTCCACCTCGACCTGCTCGCCCGGGGCGTCAAGGTCCGCGTCCTCCACCTCGACAGCACCGACGGCACCCCCGAACGCCGGCGGGCCGTCCGCCGGCTGGCGGCCGCCGGCGCCGAGATCCGCACCCTGCCCTCCCTCCCGCTGCACCTGCGGATCGTCGACGGCACGAGCGCCGTCCTCCCCCTGGACCCGGACGACCCCGACCGGGGAGCCGCCCTCCTGAACGAACCCGGCGCCCTGACCGGCCTGCGCGCCCTGTTCACCCACCTGTGGGACGAGGCGGCCCCCCTCCCGGACGCGGACGGCGACACCGGCGAACCCGGCGCGTACTCCCCGCAGGAACGCGCGCTGCTGCGTTTCCTGGCCGAGGGACTCACCGACGAGGCGGCGGCCCGCAGACTCGGCATCTCCCTGCGCAGCGAACGCCGCATGATCTCCGGCCTCTCCGCGCGCTTCGGTGCCCACAGCCGATTCCAGCTCGGCCTCCAGGCCGCCCGCAGCGGCCTGGTGTGACACAACGATGCCACGGACATTCTGTGCCAAGGAAAAGTACTGACACCACGCGTGAGGCCGTGCCAGAGTCATTTCCAGAACGGACCGGAAAGCAAAACGAATCCCACCCAGCCGGACGGGCCGCTCGATTCCAACTGAATGCTCCAGCATCATTCCCGCCGCCCCAGCGGGAAACTCGTGAATCATCAAATGGAAAGGAATTAATGACATGGAGAACGAGAAGAACCTCGTCATGGAGATCCTCGAGGACGACAACTACGACTTCGAGGCCGAGTTCGGCCCGCGTCAGGACGTCGGCCACTGAGGCCCGCACCGTAACGCGGCCGGTCGTCCCCACGGACAGCCGGCCGCGTCGGCCGTTTTCCCCGAACGAGTGGTGAGTTGGATGAGCATCGACACGCAGACCTGGAAGGCGTTCGCGGCGGAGCACGCCCCGGACTTCGCCCGCACCGTGTTCCTCCCCGGCCTGGTCGCCGACCCCGGACACCTCGCCCGGCTGATCGACGAAGCCCTGCGCACGGCGACCCGTCACGCACCCGGCGACCTGCGCCTGCGCGCCTTCCGCCCCGGCGCCTTCGACTACCGGTTGACCAAGCGCTTCGTGGACACCCCGCTCACCGACGAGGAGAGCGCCGTCGACTGGCTGGCCCGCACGGCCGACAGCGACGAGGAGTGCCTGGCCGTCAACGACATCTCGTCCTGGAACCTCGACCTGGCCGCCGAGGCCGCCCGGCTCGTCGGGGAACTCGTCGCCGACGGCGTCCACGAACTGCCCTCCGGAACCGACGTGTACACCTTCGTCGCCCACTCCGGCTGGACCCCGTTCGGCATCCACAAGGACTCCGAGCCCTCGCTCATCTTCCACCTCGGACCCTCCCCCAAGGAGGTCTGGGTCTGGCACGACAACCCGTTCGACGCCTCCGGCATCACGCCCAGCCCGTCGTTCGGCCGCATCACCTTCGACATCGAGGACCACCTCGCCTCCGCCGAACGCCACCTGCTCCAGCCCGGCGACTTCCTCTGCATCCCCCAGGACACCTACCACGTCTTCCGCAACCTGGGCCCCTCCGCGTTCCTCGGACTGACCCCCTACCCGGTCAAGACCCGGCCCCTGATCACCGAGGCCCTGTGGCGCGCCGCCCGCCCGGCCGAAGCCCTCGCCGCCTATCCGGCCGGCCACGAGGTCACCGACCGCGCCCGCGCGCTCCTCGCCGACGACGACACCTCGCTCGCCGACCGTGTCGCCCACGAGATCGCCCTCGGCCGGCTCCGCCTGCGCACCAACGGCTACCTCAGCCGACCCCACCAGGCGGCCCTGCCCCGCACGGCCCCGCCCCCGACGCCCCGCTGCGCTGGTCCCGGCCCGGCGCGGTCGCCGCCGCCCCCGCCACGGCGGCACCACCCTCGTCGCCCGCGGCCGCACCTCGTCGTCCCCGGCCCCGGCCCCGCCGACTTCACCGACCTGGAGAAGGCGACCGCCTCGGACACCCCCTTCACCCTCGACGAGCTCACCGCCGCCCTGCCCGCGGGCCTGGAGCCGGAACGCCGCGAGGAGATCGCGCTCAGCCTCTGCAGCGTGGGGGCGGTGATCGCGCCATGACCGGCTACGACGCCTTCGCCCACGCCCAGGAACTCCTCGCCGGCCTCGGCGACCAGGAGCCACCCGCCGGCGGGGTCCGCCTCCACGAACCGGCCGCGGGCAGCGAGACCACCGCCCACGAGGCCCTGCTCGCCGGAGTCTGGTCCGCCCTCGCCCGGCCCGGAGCCCTCGCCACCAACTTCCGGCTCGTCGAATCCGGCCGTCAGGTCGACCGCAGCCGCTGGATGCGCTCCCGCGTCGGCGACGGAGAGGTCCTGCACACCGCCCTCGTCCCCGCCTACCTGCACAGCGCCGTCGAACGCGGCGCGACCCTCGTCATCAGCCACCTCGAAGCCCTCGACGAGCGGGTCATGCTGCTGTGCGAGGCCCTCGAATACCTGCTGCGCGCCCGCGCCTGGGTCAACTGCTACATCACCGCCGGCGCGAACTCCGCCTTCGACGTCCACAGCGACGACCACGACGCCCTCATCCTGCAACTCCTCGGCCGCAAACACTGGGAGGTCGACTCCCGCGTCGGCGCCCGCTCCCGCGACCTCGCCCCCGGCAGCCTCGACCACGTCCTCACCCCCGGCACCTGCCTGTCCGTACCGCGCGACACCGCCCACCGCGTCTCCGGCACCGGCGAACTCACCGTCCACCTCACCGTCGGCTACGAACCCTTCGCCGACGTCCGCGAGGAGACCCGCGCCGCCCACGCACTCGTCGGCCGCACCGCCCCCGAACCCGACCCCGAGTGGCTCACCACCCGCCTGGCCCTGCGCCCCGACCGCCGCGCCGGAGCCTCCCTGCGCAGCGCCCTGACCGGCGAGGTCGGCCCCGGCACCCGCATCCGCTGGGCCAGCCGCTTCCCCCCGTACATCACCACCGACGACGAGCACCTGACGGTCACCACCATGGGCCGGCGCATCCGCCTCGACCGCCGCCTGGAGCACACCGTCACCCTCCTCACCCGGGGCGGCGCCCTGACCTACGACGAGCTGGCCGCCGACAGCGACCTGCCCGACGCCGACCTGCGCGCCCTGGTCGCCTTCGGCGCCCGCAACGACTTCCTGATCTGCGAAGGATGACCCGCCCCGTGCTGACCGCCACCCTCAAGGACCAGGCCGCGATGTTCCGCGAACGCCGCTTCGCGACGTTCTTCACGGGCCACGTCGTCTCCAAGCTCGGTGACGCCCCCGTCCCCGTCGCCTTCGCCCTCGCCGCGTACCAGGTCTCCCACTCGGCGGCCGCGCTGACCTGGGTCCTGCTCTCCCTGTGGGGCGCCCGCTTCTTCCTCGTCGCCACCGGCGGCCGGCTCGCCGACCGCCACAACCGGGTGAAGGTGATGATCGGCGCCGACCTGCTGCGGCTTTTCGCCCAGGGAGCCCTCGCCGTCGCCGTGATCAGCCCCCTCCAGGTACAGAGCTGGCACCTGTGCCTGTCCGCCGCCCTGTACGGCGCGGGAACCGCCCTGTACAACCCGGCGCAGATCGGCCTGACCCCCGAACTCGTCGCCGAGGACCGCCTCCAGCGGGCCAACGGCCTGCTCTCCCTCGTCGCCGACGTCGGCTTCCTCCTCGGCCCCGTCCTCGCGGGCGTCCTGATGAGCACCGTCGGCTTCTCCTGGATCCTCTGGCTCGACGTGGCCTCGTTCCTCGTCAACCTCGTCTGCCTGCTGCGCCTGGTCCGCCTGCACACCCCCTGCGCCGCACCGCCCCGGCCCCCGCCGCCGCCGATCCCGCCCCGGACGGCACCGCACCGGCCGCCGAGGACGACCACCGCTTCCGCGCGGGTTTCGCCATCATGGCCCGCTACCCGTGGTTCTCCTTCGGCATGGCCCTGTGGTTCGTCGTCTCCCTCGGCATCGGCCTCACCGCCGTCGCCGGACCCGTCATCGCCGTCGAATCCCTCGGCGGCGCCGGAGCCTGGTCCGTCCTCGCGACCTGCCTCGCGATCGGCTCCCTCCTCGGCTCCCTCGCCGTCATGTCGACGAGCAAGCAGCACCCCTGGAAAGCCGCCTCCGTCGTCGTCACCCTCGGCGCCGTCCTGCAGTTCCTCGCCCTGACCCTCCGCGACGAACTCCCCACCGCCGTCCTCGGCGCCGGCTTCGCCCTGTGCGCCCTCACCACCGCCGCCTGCGGCATCGTCTGGGACACCGCCTACCAGAGCGAGATCCCCGAGCGGTACCTCTCCCGCCTCGGCTCCGTCGACAACTTCGTCAACGCCGCCGGAATCCCCGCCGGCATGCTCCTCGGCGGCCTCTTCGCCGACCACTACGACACCGTCTTCCTCGGCATCAGCGTCCTCCTCGTCCTGCTCTGCGTCCCCGCCGCCCGTCTCGCCGGCACCGGAAGGAAAGCGACCGCATGAACCTGGCCACCCTCCTCGACACGCCCGCGACCAACCCCGACGCCCGCGTCCACTCCCGCGGCGACCGCTACGTCGTCATCGACGGCCTCCTGCCCGAAGCCGACTTCGAAGCCACCGCCGACGCCTTCGCCCGCACCCGCCTCAAGCCCGTCCTCAGCACCATCGACCCGGTGTACGACGGCTTCGCCCACCGCGGCGGCGAGGACAAACAGCGCCTGACGCACACCGCGGACGACGCACCGCGCTGGCAGCGCGCCGTGAAGGAACAGATCGGCGCCCACCTCGACCTGCTGGCCGCCCCCGGCCGGGCCGACCACCTCTCCCTCACCCTCAGCGCCTGGGGCTACCCCGCCGGCTCCCGCCTGTCCTGGCACAACGACGCCGGCGCCGGCCGCATCGGCGCGTACGTCTACTTCACCCACCGCACCTGGAGCACCGACTGGGGCGGCGGCCTCGCCCTCATCGACGAGGAGTCCCGCGCCGACGCCGCCGACGGCACCGCCCTCGTCCACACCGCCACCCACCCCACGCTCGTCCTGCCCCGCCCCAACCGCCTGGTCGTCTTCCGCGCCCACACCATGCACGCCGTCCAGCGCGTCGACACGACCGCCGGAGACCGGCTCCGCCGCACCTGGACCGGCTTCATCACCGAGGACACCCCATGACCGACACCCTCACCACCCCGGACGCCCTCACCCGACTCGGCTGGACCGACACCGACGCCCTCCACACCACCGCCAGCCCCGCCCGCGTCGTCGTCCACCACGGCACCGTCTGTGACGTCCTGCGCCCCGAAACCGACGGCACCCTCACCGCGCACACCGCGCCCATCACCCCCGCCCTGCCCGTCACCCCCGTCGCCGGCGACTGGGTCGAACTCGGCGCCGACGGCCGCATCCACGCCGTCGCCCCCCGCCGCGCCGTCCTCACCCGATCCGGCGCCGGCCACGGCCGCCAGATCCTCGCCGCCAACATCGACACCGTCCTCGTCGTCGTCCCCTCGCCGGCGGCCTCAACGCCGCCATGGTCGAACGCCTCTCCGTCATGGCCTGGGACAGCGGCGCCCAGCCCGTCCTCGTCCTCACCAAGAGCGACACCACCGACGACGCCGGCGCCCAGGACACCGAGACCGCCGAACTCCTCAGCCCCGGCATCCCCGTCATCCCCGTCAGCGTCCTGACCGGAGACGGCCTCGACACCCTCCGCTCCCACCTCGGCCCCGGCACCACCGCCGTCATGCTCGGCCCCTCCGGAGCGGGCAAGACCTCCCTCCTCAACACCCTCGAAGGCACCACCGAAGCCGTCGCCGCCATCGGCCGCGCCGGAGGCCGCCACACCACCACCACACGCCGCCTCCACCTCCTCGCCTCCGGCGGAGTCCTCCTCGACATCCCCGGCATCCGCTCCCTGGAGGTCGCCGCGGGCCCCGAAGCCGTCGACGACGTCTTCACCGACATCGCCACCCTCGCCGCCCACTGCCGCTACGGCGACTGCGGCCACGACGGCGACGGCGGCTGCGCCGTCACCGACGCCGTCGCCACCGGCACCCTGTCCCCCGACCGCCTCGCCACCTGGCGCAAGCTCCAGGGCGAGATCGCCTACCGCCGCCGCCGCGAAGACCCCGCCGAGATGGCCGACATGCGCCGCCAATGGAAGGCCGTCAGCAAGCAGGCCCGCCGCAACGGCCGCCGCTGAACGACAACCAACCTCCGCACGACGGAAGTTGGCCGACCGGACCCGGGCTGCCAACGATGAGGCGACGACACCTCCCAACCGAAGGACGAGACCCGTGCCGCACATCCGGATCGCCAACGATCTCCCGGGCATCAGGGGCCTGATGACCGACCGTCCCGACACGGCAGCCCCGCTCAACGCCATCGCCGACACCCTGCTGCGCGGAGACTCGCCCCTCACCCGCGGCGAACGCGAACTGATCGCCGCGTACGTCTCGGAACTCAACACCACCCGCTTCTGCGCCGACACCCACGGCGCGGCCGCCGCCGCCCAGCTCGACGGCGGCACCGACCTCGTCAAGGCCGTCCAGCACGACGCCGACACCGCCCCCCTCACCCCCCTGCTCCGGGCCCTCCTGCGCATCGCCGCCGAGATCCAGGCACAAGCCGCACCCCTCCGCGCCGAGACCGTCGCCGCCGCCCGCGCCGAAGGCGCCACCGACACCCACATCCACGACACCGTGCTCATCGCGGCCGCCTTCTGCATGTACAACCGCTACGTCAGCGGCCTGGCCACCGCCCTGCCCACCCAGCCCGGCTACTACGAGGAGGCGGGCCGACGGATCACCACCCACGGCTACGCCGCCGCCGTCTGAAAGAGAAACGGCCCACCATGACTGCGCACTCCCCGAAGAAGGCCCACCGCAGAGCGGTCACCGCCACCGTCGTCGGCAACTTCATCGAATCCTTCGACTGGCTCGGCTACGGCCTCTTCGCACCCCTGTTCGCCGCCCAGTTCTTCCCCTCCGGCAACTCCCTCACCTCCATCCTCGGCGCCTTCGCGGTCCTCGGCGTCGGCGTCCTCATGCGCCCCCTCGGCGGCATCCTCCTCGGCCGCTACGCCGACCGCCGCGGCCGCCGCCCCGCCCTCATGCTGGCCGTCTCCCTCATGGCCGGCGGCTCCCTCCTCATCGGCGTCACCCCCTCCTACGCCCACATCGGCCTGCTCGCCCCCGTCCTGCTCCTCCTCGCCCGCATGGCCCAGGGCGTCTCCCACGGCGGCGAATGGCCCGCCGCCGCCGCGTACCTGATGGAAGTCGCCCCCGAGAAGCGCAAGGCCACCTACGGCAGCCTCTTCTCCCTCACCACCTGCGCCGGCGCCTTCACCGCCTCCCTCCTCGGCGGCGGCCTCACCGCCGCCCTCGGACCCGCCGCCATGGCCGACTGGGGCTGGCGCGTACCGTTCCTCGTCGGCGGCGTCCTCGGCCTGATCCTGCTCGTGCTGCGCAGCCGCCTCGCCGAGACCGAGGTCTTCCGGCGCCAGGCCCAGAACCCCCACGCCCGCGGCTCGCTCCGCCAGGTCCTCGTCACCCACCGCCGCAACGTCCTCCTGGCCGTCCTCTTCGTCGCCGGAACCGGCGCCGTCGGCGGCACCTGGACCGCCGTCGTCCCCGCCCTCGGAGGCCGCCTCGCACCCCCCGGAACGATGTTCTGGGTCGTCGTGACCGCCACCGCCCTGATGATGGCCCTGAACGTCCCCATCGGCCTCCTCGCCGACAAGATCGGCGCCGCCCGCCTCCTCGTCGCCGCCAGCGCCCTCTTCGCGGTCGCCGGCTCCGTCTCGTACCTCACCATGACCGGCACCTTCGCCAGCCTGCTCTTCACCTACGGCTCCGGCGTCGTCTACCTCGTCTGCGCCACCACCGTCCTGCCCAAGCTCCTCACCGAGATCTTCCCCACCGAGGTCCGCGCCCTCGGCATCGGCATGCCCAACGCCGTCACCAGCGCCGTCCTCGGCGGCGTCGCCCCCGCCTCCGCCGCCTTCGCCGCCGAACACCACGCCTCCGGCTGGTTCATCGCCGGCGTCATGACCGCCGTCCTCCTCTCCATCCCGGCCTCCCTGCTGGCCCGCACCGCAAGCCCCACCGAAGCCCGCACCCCCGAACAGGCCCTGGCCGCCTGACGAACGACGACGCCGGCTTCCCTCCTCAAGGAGGGAAGCCGGCGTCGTCGTCCACCGGGCACGACCTCAGGGACGACTGTCCTTCCCCTCGAGCCACAGCGTGTCGGAAGCATCGGAATGCGCCCCACCCGAACCCACGTGCTTGTCCGAGATCTGCGCACCGTTCTTGAAGACGTGCACGAGCGCCATCCCATGCCCCCGGCCCAGCCCGTAATCCTCCTTGAGCCACTCCAGAACCGGCCCCGCCTTCAGCTTCGGCCCCGCGAACCCACGCTCCTCGGCCAGACCGATGAACTGCCGAGGCGTCAGCCCCGTCTTCTCCTCGATGTTGTCCAGATACGCCTGAAAGGACATGCACTCCCCACTTCCCACACCATCGGCGCCCCCCATCGGCATCCACCGGGGCACCCCACCAAGCCTGCACACACGCGTGGCGAGGACCAGGCTTCCACCCGACCCTCGCCACGATTCGACCACGTCACACTGACAACGGACGGCCCTGCGGCAGATACCCCTCCGCCACCAGCGTCGCCCCGATCCCGTCATAGACCTCGGGATCCTCCGGAGTGACCGCCGCGAGCCCGTCGACGTACCGGTTGAACATGCAGAACGCGGCCGCGATCAGCACCGCGTCATGCACCGCCTCGTCGTCCGCCCCGCGGCACGCGCCACCGCGACGTCCTGCTCCGTCACCTCACGGGCATTGCCCCGCACCTTCCCGGCGATCACCAGCAGAGCCCGCAGCCGCTCACCCACCGGCGCCGTCGCCGGATCCCGCTGCACCGCCCGCACCAGCGCGTAATCACCACCGAACGCGTGCGCCGCCGCAGCCGTGTGCGACCCCGTGCAATAAGGCGTCCCGTTCAAATACGACACATACGCGGCGATCAGCTCCCGCTCGGCCACCGACAGCGACGAAGGCGCCCGCAACAACTGCTCGGCCAGCTCACTGAGCCGCCGACCCGAAGCCGGCCTCGCAGCCATCAGCCCACGAATCCCCGGCACCGCCACCGGAACGGCAATATGCGGCATGACCCCTGCCCCCGGCCTACTTGTTGAACCAAGGAGTGGACGTCGGATCCGTCGACAACTGGTTCATCACCATGTTCGCGACCTTCTGCTCACCCGTCGCCGACGGGTGCACCCGGTCCGACTCCAGATCCGAGCACGCCCACTCCAGACCGTCACTGCGACCCGGCGTCCCACCGGCCACACCGTCCGCACCCAGACCGTCCGCCCACATGTACGGACCCCACGACAGCCACGGCGCGACACCCCCCGGACCGTACGTCAGGTCCGACGCACCGTTGATCTGGTCCTGAATCAGCTTCTTCACCGCCCAGCCCTGCTGGTAGGCACCCGCGCTGCGCGTCGAGTCATACGTGTAGATACGGCTCGCCACATACCCCAGCGCCAGATTCGGGTACTTCGCCCGCGCGTTCCGGGAAATCGTCGCGAGCGAATCCCGCAGATTCTGCGCCCCCTGCGGGAACGCCCCCAGGTTGTCCCCGATGAACTGCTCCTTCAGCCACATCGCCTGCACCTGCGCCGGAGTCACCCCCGCACTCGACAGCCGAGAAGCCAGCACCGACCACGTCGCATCCGCCGGATTCGCCCACGCACTGGCATCCTTGCCACCCTGCGCACCATCCACGATCACCAGCTTGTCGTTCAGATTCGCGTACGCCTTCGCCGACGCGATGAACTTCTGGAACTCCTGCGTCGTGTTCGACATGCCCACCGAGATCAGCACGACCTTGCCGTTCACCAGGTCCACCTGCCCGGCCGCGTTCCGCGGCAACACCTGATTCTGCGCGATGTCCACACCCGCGTTCGTGTGCGCCGCCGGCCGGACATTGCTCCCACCCGGATACAGCCCACCCGTCAGCCCGTTGTACGTCCCCGTCCCCAGATCATTCAGCGGAACCAACCCACTGTGCGTGTACGTGCAGTCCGTCACCGCCGCCGACGCACCAGGCTGCGGAATCAGGGCCACACCAAACGCGGTGGCGGCGGCCGTCAGGTAGACGCCAAAACGTCCGGGCTTCATGACTGCTCCTTCGGCAGAACAACGATCAGGCCGGTCGGCCCGCGCCCGATACTCGCCATCCCCTCACTCCCCCCGCACCTCCTCCCGTGCCCTCCCTCCCCCCACAAACCCCATACCGCACCCCACCCGAACCCACCTGAACACCCCCCACCCCCACCACACATTCCAGCCACCCACCCCCACACCCCCCACCGCCCCACCCCCACCCACCCCTATGCTGCCCAAGCGGTCCCCCCACCGCCCCGCGACCCCGTCCCCCCCCCGTAACGAGGTTGCGCCCCAAGGGCCCCGGCAGTGCTGACACCTGCCGGGGCCCTCCTCATCGCCGTCGGCGACACAGGAACGGCGTCGCACCACGCGAGGTGCGACGCCGTAGAGGTCGGGTGGGAGATCAGCGCTTCCGGCGGGAGGCGAGGTCGATCGGCGGTTCCACCGGTCTCTTCCGGCGCGCGGCCTTTTCCTGGCGTTCCTTCTCGTGCTGCGCGACCCCGCGCTCGTAACGCTCTTGGAAGTCCGGGTGGTCGAAGCGGTCGTCGTCGTCCATCCCTTCGATCGCTGCCAGCTGGTCCGCGGGCGTGCGGAAGCCGGCGATGAGCGGGCTCAGGCGGTAGGCGCCGTTGCCCTCCTTCCACACCATCTGCGCGAAGCCGAGGTGCTGGAGCCCACGGGAGGCCATCGGGCGGCTCAAGCCGACGAACTGCGCGATCGTGTCCTGGGTGACCAAGCAACGTCCGCCCGGCTCCTGGCGGCCCAGAAGATGGATCAGGATCGGGTACGCGGCTGGCGGCATCCCCCTGGGAGTGAACGCCAAGGCGTTGTTGGCCGTCCAGACGTACTCGGGGACCATGCTCTCCACGGCGACCGTCATGACGTCCTGTCCTCCTCCGGCCGCGCCGCGAGGGCGGCAGCACGGGCCCTGGCACGGGCCTTGTCCTCCCGGAGAGGCTTCTTCTCCGGGTCCGGCAGCTTCCAGAGCTCCCGGAACGCTTCCGGCAGATCCTCATTGTCCGCGATGGAGTCGAGCAGAGAGAGCTGGTCGACCTTCATCGAGCCCTGAATCCGCAGGCCGGGCTTCGGCTCGATCGGGACCCTGCCGCCCTTGAGCGTCAGCCTCGGGTGCAGCTGGTACGCCCCCCTGACCTTCACGACGACACCGATCTGCCCGGTCTCCTTCAACGACCGCGAGATCTGCGACTGCTTCACCTTCAGCAGCTCCGCAAGCTTCGTCTGAGTGGCCTCCACGACGCCGCCAGGCTTCTGCATGCCCATCATCCGCACGATCAGCCGGAGCGTCACCAGATCGTCGTGGTAGTAGTCCGCCAGCCAGCACAGGAACGCCTGGCTGTCCATGACGAAGTCCTCGTCCAGGAACCCATCGCTGGTGACCGGCGGTTCCACCGAGGCACGCCAGCCGCCCGGCAGATTCAACACGTTCGGACGCCGCAGCGCTCCAGGCATCCGGAAGGCACTCGGGGGCGGCAGAGGAGCCTTCGCCGGGGCCGGCCTCCGGCGCGGCTGCTCCTGGGACCGTGCCGTCATCGAGGGACTCCGCCCCTCATGATCAGTCCATTCGTGTGGGCCGCAGCATACGGGATGTGCACCGGATGCACATTCACGTTCACCGGATGCACTTTTCGTGTGTCGCTATCACCCGGGGGTGATATCTCCCCCTCTTGCCCAGACCTGTGGTCCGGGAGCACCAGGAAGACGGTTTGTGCACCCCGTGCACAAAATGGGGTCGTTTTACAACCCCGGGGTGATAACTCGGCCCCTGATTTATCACCCCGGGGTGATACTCGACAGACCCAAAAAACCCGCTGACCTGCGGAAACGTGATTCTCTCCTCCCCCTCTAGAACGTGCGCGCGCGTGATAGCGGTCGGTCTCCTGGCTCTTCGGCTACCGCCGCCTCACCCGTCCGGCACGAACGAAAGGGCAGCCACTTCCTTGCCTTCCTCGGCCTCGCCGCGGCCCTGACCTGCTGCAAGAGGCTCGCGAAACTCACCACGTGAGACATCCTCTAAGAGCTCCTGACGGACGCGCAGACGCCGGAAGCCGTGCAGCCAGCCGATCGCCCGTTACGCACCCGACTCCGCGTCCGATCCACGAAGCGGCTCTCCAGGGCGCCGCGCGTGAACGCGGCGCACATGTCTCACCGCCACCGCCGCCGGGAGACCGGCCAGGAGAAGGGACAGCCCCACCGGCACCACCCCGGCCCACACCGTCGGCGAGACGTACGCGGTGCCCGACGCACCGTCCACCAGCCACGCATGGACCGGTTGCACATCGACATCGCCCTCGACGGGAACGTCGAACGACGAGCCGCCACCGTCCGGGCTGAACACACCCGAGCAGGACGTCGACGTTCCCGCATTCGCCACAGTGTTGTCGTACGTCCGGCAGCTGACCTCGGTCACGGTGCCGGGCTCACCCCACAGCGCCGCCCGCAGCTCCGAGGTGAAGTTCACCAGCACGACGTAAGCCAGAAACAGCCCCACCAGACAGGCCAACGCCAACCACGGGGCGGGCCCGACCTGCTCCGACCTGCTCCGGCCCGCTCCACTGCCCGTCCAGAACGCTCCCACCCTCGCCCACCCCCACCCTCGGGCCGCCGACGGACCCCCATGGTGACTGATCCCAAGTGCCCTCGGAAGTCCTCCACGACGTGCCGGCGGGCTCACACCATCGTCGCCACCGACCGGCAACAGGTCTGCATCCCCTACCTGACGCCCCGGAAGGACCGGCCCTGCCCCCTATCGGCATGCAGCGCAGCGAATGTGTACTGGAGGTCTGCCTCATCGAGGGGGGACCCATGCCCAACACACCGAATCCGGGAACACCAGAACCAGCCCACCAGGAGGAACCCTGGCTCAGCAGCGACGAAGTCGCAAAGCTGTGGCCCGTGCGCAAGGACTGGCTCCCGGGCGTGGCCCGTCGCACGGACGTCCGCGTCCGCACCTCCGGCGGAGCCAGCCGAGGCACATGGGGAGCAGAGCCCACCTTCTACTACTTCCACCCGGAGGACGTACGCAGGGCCGCGTCGATCATCGCCGACGGACACATCGACATCCCGTCGAACTGGCGCACCGACACTCCCGCCGGCCGGCGAGCAGAGTTCTGGGGCACGCTGAGCGCCCGCGTCGCCGGCACCCTCCTCATCGCCGCCGTCCTGTGCGCCCTCATCATCGGCCTGGCCACAGTGATCTTCCTGCTGACGGTCGAATGACCACCACCCCCGCAGCCGCTGAACAACACATCCCACGAACGAAGCCAATCGCGCCCAGCAACGAGAGCTGGTCGACCTTCATGGTTCCTGCCACCCGCAGACCGGGCCGTGGGTTGTCCTGGAGTAGCAGAACAACCCGGTTTATCCAGTGCTACCGGCCTGATCACGAGCGGGCGTGAAGGAGGCGCTACACCAGGGGCGCAGCGCCTCGGGGTCTTCGCGGGACCAGGAAGCCGCTGGAAGGCCGGTGACGGCCTCGGCGGGCTTCGTCAGCCGGTGGCGGCGAGGTCGGCCGTCCGGGCGGCGAACCGGGCCCGTCGCTGCTCGGCGAAATCCTCGGCAGGCTTCGTGTTGACCTCCGGAACCGCCATCGCGGCGCCGGAGACCCGGCCGCCGCCCAGCGCCCGGCCGTCGTTTGATGCCGCCCGAGCGCGGGCGGGCCAGATCGCGTTCTCCGAGGCAGAGTCAGGCGACGTGGATCTTTTTGCGACGTTCGAGGGCGAGCTGCTCTTGATAGTCCTGGACGGCCTGGTGGTAGCGGGCGACGAAGTCGGGGTCGTCCATGCGGTCGTCGGGGTCCATGGCATCGATGGCGGCGCGGGCGTCCGCAGGGGTCTCGTACGCGGCGAGCATGGGGTTGATGCGGTAGAGCCCGTTGTGCTGCTTCTTCACCAGGCGGGCGAGTATCAGGTGGCGCAGGCCGGAGGTGACACTGGGACGGCTGAGGCCGAGCAGCACAGCGATCTGCTTCTGCCCCATCTCCACCCGGCCCCCGGCTTCGCTGCGGGACCGCAGCGCGAACAGGGTGCGGTAGGCCGGCCCGGGCAGATCGAGGGCGGCCACGACGCCCTCGGCGTTGACCGTCGCGAACAGCAGTCCTCTACCCACCGTGTGCCTCCTTCTGCTCTGCGAGCGCCTTGAGCCGCTCCCGGCGTTCCCGACGCTTCCGGGACCGCTCCTCACGAAATGCGTCGACCACCTCGCGCATGTGCTGGAGCGACGGATAGCGCACCAGGTCCGGGAGCTTCTCGGCGCGCAGTTCCTTCAGCGCGTCTGCCTGGTTGACCTGAACATACTCAGTGCTGCCGTCCGAGAGCCGGACCAGTTCGGCCGCGACGTAGGAGTACGGCGGGTTGAACTGGTACACGCCTCGCGTGATCTTGAGAACGATGCCGTGGTCCATGATCTCGCCCAGCGCCGCGTTCACGTTCTGACGCGGCACGTCCAGGAGCTTCGCCATGTCGTCCTGGGTCAGCGGGATCCGTCCGCCGGCCCTCTGCCCGGCGATCAGCAACAGGATCAGCCTCAACGGCAGCGCCTCGCGGTAGTACTGGGCGATCACGAAGAAGAACTCCAGCGCCACCATCGCGAAGGCGTTGGGCCGGTCCGGTCTGGAGTAGAATTCCAGCTGCTGGCGTTGCCGACCGACCGTGATGTCCCGGCCGGGGTAGGCACGCGCCATGTCGTCCAGGCCCTCGATCTTCCGAAGCCGCTTGCCGAATACTCACGAGCGCGCGGCCAACCCGACGCTCCCACGCGAGAGGTCAGGATTCCTGACCTCCAGAAGAGCTAACAGGTCAGGAATCCTGACCTCCAGGGAGAGATGTGTCTAGCCAGAAGAGACACAGCGCAGGTCTTATGTCACCCGTAGCTAGTCATAGCGAACTCACTGCAGGTGCCCTGAGCTGCCGAAACGTCAACCTCTCCCCATCTGATGTCGGGGCCCCAGCTAGGTACGGGGCTTTCCGCTGACAACGCGCTTTCTCCACCAACGAAGTCTCGTGATCCGACCGGATCCACAGTGTCCTCCCTGGTCTCGCGGTGCCGCCCGCTGCCTTCATGCTGTTGGTAAGGGTGGGGTGCTGGGCCTGTCTTGGCTGTGCCTGCGCATCGGGTTGGTGGTTGGTGGTGGGTGCCCCTATCTCCTTCGTCAAGCTCGGAGAGGATGGGCACCATGGCGGATGTGGGTCAGGGGCTGGACTGGATGGGTCGCACGGGGGTGCATTACTGCGCCGTGCAGGGAGATGCTGCTGGCTTGAGGGAGGCGCTGGCGGGTGGGGCGGATCCGGGCCTTGCGGACAAGGCGGGGATGACGCCGTTGCACTTCGCCGCGCAGTCCCAGAGCGCGCTGGCTGCCGAGTTGCTTCTGGCTGCGGGCGCGATGGTGGATGTGGGCGACCGTAACGGCAACACGGCTCTCTTCGACGCGGTGTTCAACTACCGGGGTGATCCAGCAACGCTCCGGGTGCTGCTGGCGGCCGGAGCCGATCCCGAGCGAGCGAACGCGAAGGGCGTGAGTCCGCGCGGTCTGGCCGACCTGATCGGCAACTACGACGTGGCGGTTCACGTCCCTGGCGCAGGCGAGGACCGGTAGCCGACGATCCGGCTTCCTGCTTGCTCATGACGCTGCCGCTGGGCGTGACTCGTAGAAGGTTCCGTCACGGAGCATGGCGAAGAGGACGTCGGCTCGTCTTCTGGCGAGGCAGAGTAGGGCCTGGGTGTGGTGCTTGCCCTGGGCGATCTTCTTGTCGTAGTAGGCCCGGGATGCCGGGTCGCCCAGGGCGGCGAACGCGGAGAGGAAGAAGGCCCGTTTGAGCTGCTTGTTTCCCCGTCTGGAGGGCTGTTCGCCGCGGATCTAGGAGCCCGAGCTCCGGGTGGCAGGGGCGAGGCCGGCGTAGGCGGCGAGGTGGCCGGCGGTGGGGAAGGTGCTGCCGTCACCGACCTCGATCAGGATCCGGGCTCCGGTCCTGACGCCGACTCCGGGCATCGACGTCAGGACCTTGGAAAGAGGGTGGACCTCCAGGAGTTCCTCGATCCGCCCGGCCAGGAGTTTGCGCTGGTCAAGGACGGCCGTCAGGGATCCGGCCAGGCTTGGGACGATCAGCGCGGCCGCCTCGGTCCCCGGGACGGTCACGGTCTGCTCGTCCAGCGCGGCGAATATCTCCTCGACCAGCCGCTCGGCCATCCGCGGCGCCTTCGGCCGCAGCAGGGTGACCAGCCGCCGCCTGCCGGCCTTGCGGATCTGGGCCGGTGACCCGAACCGTTCCAGCAGGGTGAGGACGGCCGGGTGCTGCAACCGCGGCCCCAGCACCCTTTCCAGCGACGGATGGATCTGAGTCATCAGGCCATGCAGCCGGTTCGCGACCCTGGTCGCTTCCCCTGCGAGGTCGTCGTCGAACCCGACGATCATCTCCAGCTCGGCGATGGTCTCGTCCTCGCCATCGATGGCCCGCAGCGTGTGGGGCATTGCGCGGGCCGCGTCCGCGATGATGAACGCGTCCCTCGCATCCGTTTTGGCCTCGCCGGGGTAGAGGTCGGCGATCCGGCGCATCGTCAGCCCCGGCAGGTAGGCGACCGGGCAGCCCATGTCGCGGGCGACCGCCAGCGGCAGGGCTCCGATCGAGGCCGGCTGGTCGACCACGACCAGCACCGTTCCGTGCTTGGCCTTCAGTTTCGCGAATAGCTCGCGGAGCTTGGGCTCGGTGTTGGGCAGCCGCTTGTCGAAGGCTTTCTTTCCGGCCGGTGTGACGGCGGTGGCGTGGTGTTCGCCCTTGCCGACGTCCAGGCCGAGGAAGACGTCGATGTCGCCGGTGTCGATCACGTGCAGGCCCCTCCATCACGCTTTCGTCCGGCCTTGCCAGGGCACCGAGCTGCCACATCCACGTTACGGAGAGCTCTTCCGGCCTCGGGTGAAGCCAGTGCTCAAGCCCCTCATCAGCGGTCCGTCGATGCCTTCGGACCCGGTGACACCACCCCCCGGATCATCAACTTCAACAGGAGGGGGAAGTCATGCCGGACCCGAAGGCCGGAGGCCCCATTGCGGAGCCACGAAGAAGGTAACGGGGGGCTTCGCGTGCGGCTTGGTGGGCTCCGTGCGGGCCGTGGGTGGTGTCAGCGTTGCTGAGTCTCGGGTGGTGCCGGCCGTGACGATTGAAGGCATGGGAGCGTGGCTGGTGTGGTGGGTGGTTTCGCCGCTCGGCCTGGGGGCCGTTCGGCTGGGGTGGCTCCTGGGCTTGAGTTTTGGTGTGAGCCTGTGGGGGTTGCTGTGTTGTGGCTGGGCGTTTTATAGGCTCGGAGCTTTGGATTCTGTCGGCAGTTTTGGAACGGGGCAGGGGTAGTGCAGCAAAGGTCCAAAAGCTACACAGTAAGCAAGCCTGATGCATCAGGCGTGTGGCCCGCTTCGGTGGTCCAGATCATGTATCGGCTGATGACATATCACCCGAGAGGGCTAACCTGCAGGCCAGCAGGGCTTCACCGAAGCCACCGGGGCACGCTTAAAACGGGGAGGGGTTTGGGCGGAGCGCAGCGGAGCCCCTCACTACAGTAAAGCTGGCACCCCGTCAGACCGACACCCCATCACACCCCTTGGCCACGTAGCCGCTGGGAATCCCAAGACCTACACAAGCCCGCACCCGATGCACCCACCCCTACCGCCAGCCAGGCAATCGCGCTTGCGCGATTGCCCACAATTCGCGCTTGCGCGAATTGACCCACCCTCAGAATTCCGCTTGCGGAATTCTATTCCCCCGCTTGCGGGGGAATACGCCCCGCGCTTGCGCGGGGCGTTCTCTAACACGC
>JAPTYK010000004.1 GCA_026913215.1 Streptomyces diastatochromogenes
GATAGCATCCGGCAAGCCGGATGCTAGAGAGCGCCTCGCGCAAGCGCGAGGCGAATTCCACCGCAAGCGGTGGAATTGAATTCCGCAAGCGGAATTCTAAAAGCGGGTCAATTCGCGCAAGCGCGAATTGTGGGCACCCGCGCAAGCGCGGATGCCTGGGCTGGCAGCGAGGGGAGGTGCATCGCGTGCGGGCCTGTGTAGGGCTTGGGGTTACTGCCCACCACCCTAACAACGAGAGTGACAGGCCGTTGGCCCGATCGGGTGCCGGCCTCACCGTAGTGACGGCTCCGCTGCGCTTCACCCTGATCGCTTGCCTACCCTCGAAACCGGCCGCTCACGTTCATCGAATACCCCGCCAGCTTACACGTCAACCCACCACTGTGGGGCGGATTGCGTACATGCATCACCCACGCGAGCGAACGTGCATACGCCGCGATGCATCACTCGGCGCAAGTGTGTAGCATTTGGGTCCTGGCCACACTACCCCAAGCCCGCACATAAACTCACCGGCTGAATTCAGGATTGCGCGGCCTTGAACAGCTTAGCCACAGAACAGAAGCCCGATATGGGAATGCCGGAATTCAGCGCGCGGAGGTACATGAGCCGTTCGGCCGCCAGGCCGCACGGCGGAGCCCGCCACCGGCACCGGCCACGGCTCCATGCTTTTGAGCGTCACGGTGGGTACAACCCGAGACGCAGCTCCGCTGGTGCCGCCTACGGTCCGCACCCGACGCACGGAGCCGCACGCGAAGCCGCCTCAGCCCCGTCCGGGGGCCGACGCGCAGCAGCTGGCGGGCCGCCGGCGGATGGATCCGCGCTTCCCCGCCCGGTCGCGAGCCTCGCCGCTGCATGGAGCGGCTGGAGGGCGCGGGCGGCCCGTAGGGGGCGCGCCTCTAAAGATCAGATAGGCGCGAGCCTCTGACCTGCGAAAACGCGCGAGATATATGCAGCCTGAGTGAATGGATCACGCCCGAGGGCGGCGAGTTGCATGCACGTAGGTGAATAGATCGTTCCTGTCCAGGGACACGCCCGCCGCGTGCATACATCGCCTGCATAACATCGCAGATCTGCTATGTTATGCAGCCTCGCCGATCATGGAGGAGAGCCCGTGGCCCAGCCCTTGAGGCGCAGCGCGGAGGCGCCGGCGGCCATGCCGCGGCTGGCCCCCGCTCCGCCGCCCGTCGATGCCATCAACGGCATGGAGACGGCGCAGCAGCTGGTGAGCAGCCTGGAGAGGCTGGCCAAGCGCGGCGGTACCTTCACGACGAAGGACCCGGTCAAGCCGTATGTCTTCTACGGCAAGGGTCACCTGAGCATGTCCCAGGTGATCGAGGACAACCTGTGGAAGTTCGATCTGAGCGCCATGTCGCGGAACGTCCTGGACCACCTCAAGACACACCACGACAAGGACGGCCTGGTGGAGATGACCCAGGGTGGCCTGGCGAAGAAGTACGGCTGCTCGCAGTCGAAGATCTCCCGCGCCGTGAGCCAGCTGAGCCACCACAACTTCACGTGGCGGGAACGCCGTGGGGTGTACCGGCTCAACCCCCTTTACGCTTACCGGTGGGGTAGCGAGAGGCAGCTGCGCCTGGTGAAGTCGCTCAAGACGACCCTGGTCGACCACGAGATCACCATTCCGACGGTGAGGAACGAGGCCACGCGATGAGCTCCGCTTCCATTCCTGGTTTCCACAACCCGGAGATCTTCGAGGTCCTGCCGAACGCCTGTCTGTCCCCCACGGCCCGCGACGTTTTCGACGTGCTGACCTCCCGCCAGGAACCGGGCGGCCTGGTCAAGATCCGTCAGCAGGAGCTAGCCGAGCGCCTTGGGCTCACCCAGTCCGTGGTCTCCCGGGCCATCAGCCAGCTGCGTGACAAGGGCATCATCAGCGAGCGGCAGCGCCGCGGTGAGGTCCTCATCCACCCGCTGCTGGCCGGCTACGAGTCGCTGAGCCACATGGTCAACCACCTCAAGGCCCCCGACACGTTCGTGTGGCCGCTGAACTTCCCGACCGGCGACATCCGCCCGCCACGCGCCCGCGACGCCCGCATCGGGACAGGCTTCGACCCGGACCCTGACGGGGGCGAGGACGCCCCGTTGCCGGACGCACCACCCGCCCTGCGACTGGCCGGATGATCCGCGACTCCTGCCCCACCACCACGGCGCCCACCCCACCGGGGAGGGCGCCGTCGTCGTTCCCGGTCGCGCCCCGCTGTCGGACGGTGGCGGGCCCGTTCTCTGTCGTCGGCAGCGCGCTGTCTCGCGTCTGTTGTATGCAGCCGCCGCATAGATCTCTTGGCCTGCTGTACGAGCAGCACCCTTGTCCCGCCTGGCCCATGCAAATGCTGCGCTACGCCCCGGACCTCGCCGTACAGCAGACCGCGAGCACGACCAGGGCCACGGGCAGCACCGACTACAGCACCGTCCCGGCCAGGGCCTGGCGGTCACCGGTCAGGGCGTAGCGTCGGGCAGCGAGGCCGTGGTCGAGGGGCTCGCCGATCTGCTCGCACAGGAGCGCCAGGATGTCGGCGGCCTCGGAGTCGGACAGGTACGCCGGGGCGACTTCGAGCATCAGCTCGTCGATCGCGTGGGTGTTGGCGGCGAGGTCGTCGACGACGGCGCGCAGCGTGGCGACGGCAGGGTCCGCCGGCGGTTCGACGGGCGCTGGGGCGGCGCGGTGCGGACGTCGCGCACGGCCTGGCGGACCACGGCGCGCACCGTGGCGGTGTCGAGGGCCTGGAGGCCGCTGTGGGCGAGCGCGGCGAGTCGGTGGGTGATGATCTCCGCGACGGCGTCCGTACGGCCGGAGACGGCGATCAGAGCGCGCTGGGAGAAGCCGTAGTCGAGCGCGGCCACGGCACCCGGGTCGCTGTCTCGCGTGGGGGACGTCTCGGGGCCGGCGGTGACCGCGTCGTGGATCGCGGCGAGCGCGCGGGCGACATCGAGGAGCCGGTACGCCTGGGCGCGGCTGATGCCGAACTCCGTGGCGCAGTAAGACTCCCAGCTGCTGTGCCCCAGCGGCACTCAGACGCGGGCAGTGTGCGCGTCGCGCGGACCCGGGCGGCGAGCACCGCCACCGAGCGCCGGACCTCGTCCATCGCCTCCCGCAGCCCGGCCGTCAGCTCCCGGACGCGGTCCGCGGTGAGCGGCCGCGCCGGTTCGACGCCGTGCTCCTGGTCGTGGTCTTGCTCGCCCACGACTCCATCGTCCTCCGGACCAGCGGGCTCCACCAGGGCCGCCAAGGGAGCGGTTCAGCCGGCTTGAAGGACCTCGTTGCGCAGGGCTCGCAGCAGGCTCAGGGCGTCCTGGTTGTCTGCGTCGGTGAAGGCGTGGATCGCGAGCAGGATGGATCCGCCGATTCGTTTGGCGGTGACGAGATCGTCGCCAGCGAGGGCGGCCTGGTGGTGCAGGGAGTCGGTTAGGAGGAAGACGATGCGCGCCATGGGATCGCCGTTGAGCTCCGTGACATGCTGGCTGGTCTCGTCGCGGGTCATGGTTGCCTTGATGCCGAACGCGGCGAGCAGGACACGGTGGAGCGTGTGCTTCCCGTACGCGGCGAGCAGGGCCGCCAGCGGGCGCTCGTGCGCGCCGCCCGCCAGGACCTCCAGAGCGCCGTCGTCGTTCTGGACGACGGCCTCCAACGCGGCCAAGGCCCGGAGATGGTCGTCGTTGGTCAGCTCGTCATCCATGGCACGCAGGCTAGGCCGATGTCTGCGACACGTGTCGGTGTTCGATGCGAAACCACCCGCACCGGTGTCCTCTGACAGGTGATCTTGACCGGTTGCCAGGTGATCTTGACCGGCGTGGCCGAACGCCTATCGGTACGGTTAGCCCATGGAAAACCTGCCCGAGAACGCGGGTCAGGAGATCCTGAGCGGCCGGATCGTCCATCCGATCGGGGCGTACCGGGACGCGTCCGGCTGCACGATCCACGATGCCATGGCTTCGCCCGAGAGCGTGAGGCAGAGCGTCTCGGCAGGCTGACGCTCCGCCACCGATGTGCTGCTGGCCGGCCCCTCATGCTCGAATCGCGAGGAGCCAGCCATGTCTTCTAGATGCACTGACGCCGGGTCAGACCGTGGCAGCGACCCACCTCGTGGGACCAGCGTGAAGAACCAACCGGCATTACGCCCGCCGGACCGCCGCACGGTCCCCCAGAACGGCTACTCGTTCTGGCAGTAGAAGCTGTTGTCGTACGGGAACGTGCAGAAGGTGACGTCGGCATGGCTGGTGCCGGCGAACCCGAGCGAGATGAGCGTGGTCACGGCCAGGACCGTCAAGGTCTTTCGCAGAGACTTCATGGTTCCCCCCCTTGAAGCAACCGAACAGAGGGCACCCCCGGTACAGGGCCCCCGCAGCCGGATTGCGACTGTTCTTCCGATAGTAGGACCAAATCCAGACCAGGCCAGGCCTTTCCGCAAAGACGACGATGCATGCAGGACAAGCCCGCCGCACCACCTGAGCGAGGGCTCCGGGATCGGTCAAACTCTCCTGGCAATCGGTCAAGGTCACCTGTCAGAGGACAACCGGTACGGCCGCGAGTTCCACCTCACAACCTCACAACCTCACAGATCACCCCGCCCACCTGGCAAAACGACCTGTGAGCCTTATAGACCTCTTGTCCCAGGTGGCGGCTACATGGTTGAGGAGTCCGGCCGTGGCGCGCTCTGAGTCGCTTGGGTCGCTGGCGAGGAGCTTGTCGGCAGCGAGGGCGATGTCGACGGCCGGGGTGGACAGGTCTTCCGGGGCGAGGGCGCTGCCGCGGTCAATGGGCGGAAAATCAGCGGCCACGATTTCACTCCTGGTCAGTAATCCAGATCGAGGTAATCAATATCGTTGATTTCCACGTCCGACAGTCCCGCAGCGCGACCGCCGCCGTCCTGGAAATACACTTCCTTAAGCCCTTCGGCGATGATTCCGCGCATCTGCTGGTCGCTGGCCCCGGTGTCTCGGGCGTCGAAGAGGCGCTGTGCGTACTGCGGGGGAAGGTGCACGGTGAGGCGTCGGAACCGTCCGTCGTCGGTCGTGCCGACCGGCGCGGTGTAGCCGAACCGGGCCCTCGTCTCCACCGTGATCCCGCCCGTGGTGGCGGCCTTCTTCTGCCGGCGCTTGCGCACCAGCGGCTGCCACCGCTGCCGTACGGCGTTGTCGATCTTCGCAGCGACGTCCGGGCGGGCGTGCTTGCGGGCGCCGCGCCGGTAGCGGTTGACGGAGTCGGCGGTGACCCCGACCTCCTGCGCGACGGCCTTCGCGCTGCCGAACTGCTTGAGCAGGAACCCGACCTGGCCCTTCAGCGTCCTGGGCGGCTCCTTGGTGAACGCCTCCCGGTCGGCCCGCTCGATCGCGTCGTCGATCTCGCCCATCGCCTCTACCTCCCTTCCTCGGGCGCGCTGTGGCCCCAGCGGTCGAGGACCAGGTGCGCATCCTTCGCTGGGGCCAGGTCGACCAGCAGACGCTCGCCCACGCCCGTACTGGTACTTGCATCAGGGACGAGGTAGCCCACGTGGCGCAGCTCCTTGACGGCCTTGGTGAACGCTTCGCGGCCTTCGGCTGCCGAGCGGTCCCGGCGCGCGAGGCCCGCCAGGGCGCTGATGGTGGGTTCCTGTCCGTCGTCGTAGCCGGTGGCGAGTTCGGCCAGAACGCCGCGGGCACGCCACGTCAGGCGCATGTCGCGCATCGCCTGGGCGAACAGGATCGGGTCGTGGACGGGCGGGTCGGTGGGGAGAGGCCAGCGCGGTGTAGGGCCGGTTGTGGCAGCCATGGGAACTCCTGATCAGACATGGAAGAACAGAGCGGACAGAGGCGGGATGTGGGCTACTCGCCGTCATCGAGGACGGCGTCGCCGCCCTTAATGTGCCGGGCCGGGTTCAGCCCCTTCTCCATTAGCTCCACCGCCCACGGCATCGGCTGGACGGCCTCCAGCTTCGCCAGGCCGGGCGTGGGCCCGAGGCGGAAGCCGCCCGGCTGCGGCTTGCCGGAGGCCGTGTAGGGCTGAAGGGTTCACGAGGTGAGGTCGAGGACCCGCACGGGTTCGCCCTTCCATCGCTCTGGGGTAGTGGTGGCGATGATCGCGCCGTCCGGCCGGTCCGGGGTGGGCTGGGCCGCGTGCTGGGCGTGGGCCTGGGCCCAGGTGGCCTGCTGGGCGACGGCGAGGACGGCCGGCAGGTCGAGGTCGAGGACGGTGATGCCGGGCAGGGCCGCCAGGTGCTCGGCGGTGCCGGGGCGGGTGCGGTCGGCTTCGACGAGCGCGCAGGCGGGGGCGTAGAGGTACCAGCCGGTTTCGGCGTGGGCGCGGTGGATGAGGCGGGAGGCGAGGACGTTGCCGGTGCCGGCGGCGGCCATCGCGCTCTCGTCGAGGACGATGTGCAGGGGCTCGGTCACGGGCGCTGCACCTGGGCGAGGCGGCGGTCGAGTTCGTCGTCCAGGGCGGCTTCTTCGCCGGCCGTGGGGTTGTAGCCGGTCCAGGTGTTCAGAGCTGCCTTGGCCTTGTCGGCCCGCTCGGCCCGCTCGGCGGGGGTCAGTACGGTTTCGGCGAGGCGGGCGAGGTAGGCGCGCAGGGACATGCCCTCGGCGGCGGCCACGGCGGCCAGCCGGTCTCGGGCTTCCTCGGGGATTCTCACGTTGGCGTCGGACATGACGGTGCTCCTTCCCATACGATCTAGGGTACGGGTACGTACCCGTACCCGTCATGTGCCGAGGGGGAAAAGATTCAGTGGCAGGCCGTATCGCGCTGGTGCTCTCCGAAGCCGAGCACCAGCAGGTCCTCGCCGAACGGCTGCCCGTCTGGACGAAGGGGGCGGTGCCGCAGGTACGGCCGGTGGTGGTGGTCGTCGCCGGTCAGCCCGGCGCGGGCAAGACGAAGATCGCCGACCTTGTCCAGGCGGCGCTCGACCGGCGCGGCGGAGCGGTGCGGATCGGCCGCGACCTCTACAAGAACGCCCACCGGCACTACGCCGCGGCGCTGGCCGCCGATGTCCGCACCGCCGGCGCCGCGGTGCGGCCCGACACCAGCAGCTGGCAGACCGCAGTCGAGCGCGACGTGCGCGACCGCCGCCTCGACGCCGTCGTCGAGTCCGCCCTCGCCGACGCGCACGAGTTCCGGGCCTCCTCGATGGCGTACCGGCGCTCAAGCCACCGGATCGAGATCGTGGCGCTGGCGACGGCGGAGGCGTGGAGCCAGCTCGGCATCCTCGACCGCTTCCTGACCGAGGGCCGGCGGTATGTGTCGTGGGAGAACCACGACACCTGCGCCGCGGGCATGCTCGCCACGCTTACGGTCGTCGAGGCCGAACAGCTCGCCGACCGCATCACCGTGGTGACCCGCGAGGGCACCGTCCTGTACGACAACGAACTCGTCGACGGCACCTGGCGGCGCCGCACGGGCGCCGGCAAGGCCGTCGCCCGCGGCCGCGCCCTGCCGTGGTCCGCCCGGGAGACCGCCGCCTTCCACCGCGGCATCGCCGCTGCCGAGGTCCGCGTGCACCGCGACGTCGCCGACGAGGACGAGCGCCTGGCCGTCGCCCGGGACGCCAGCCGGGCTGCCGCGCTCGCCGAGCCGGTCCGCCGCATCGCCCAGCCCCGCAGGCGCGCGCCGGGCGTGGACTACCACCGGCTCTCCGCCGCCGAGCACCGGTGGGTCTTCGACGAGCTGATCGCCCCGTCCTACCTCAGCGGCATCGTCACCCGCGACGATCCGCGCGCCGTCTATGTCATGGGGCAGCCCGGGGCGGGCAAGCTGCTGGCCGCTCGGATGGTCCGCCGCGCGATGCGGCCCGGGACGACCCGGCTGGTCGGTGACGACCTCAAAGCCCAGCACCCCGACTACTTCCAGCTGCTGCGCGACGACCCCCGCAGCGCCGGGTCGGCGATCCGCGCCGACTACCGGGCCTGGTTCGCCTGGGCCGAGCAGTACGTCCGTGACCGCCGTGGGGATGTCCTGATCGAGGCCGCGCCCGGCAGCGTGGAGGAGTTCCTCGCCAGCGCCCTGCCGTTCGCGGCCGGCGGCTACCCGGTCGAGCTTGTCGTCCTGGCCGTGCGCGAGGCAGACAGCCAGCTCGCGACCGCGCTGCGCTACGCCCGCGCCCTGCAGCGCGGCGGCACCGGCCGGTTCACCAGCCGCTCCGGCCACGACACCTGCTTCCGCGCGCTCGCCGATGTCGTCGCGGCCGCCGAAACCCACCCGCAGATCGCATCCATCACGGTCATCCGCCGCGACGGCCAGGCGCTGCTGCGCCACGAGAACGGCTCCCGCGCGGGCCGGGCATCGTGGGCGCTCGCCGCCGAGCGGCTGCGCCCCTACACCGAGCAGGAGGCCGCCGCCTTCCTCCGCCTCCATCAAGGCCTGCGCCGGGCGCTGCCGAGGCACCGGGAGGAGCTGGACGAGATCGCCGCGCTCGCCCGGCCGCTGATGCCCGAGCGGGTGCAACCGGCCCGCCTCGGCCGGCCGCACCCGCCCGTCTGGCCGCTGCCCGTACCGAGCAGGGCCGTGGGCTACGACTCCTTGAGTTCCTTCAGCCGCGCGGCGTAGACGGCGGCGATCCGGTCAGCCTCCTCCGGATCCGCCGTCGCCAGCCGGGCCCCGTCCGCGAGCGCGGCCTCCCGGCCTGACTTCAGCTCCTCGACCCGCTCCTCGTCCGGCACCGGCGCGCGGCGCTCCTCGATGAGCCGGCCGTTGTACCAGTTCACCACCTCCTGGACGGCATCCTCGGCCGCCTGCTCCTCGCCGCCTTCCAGGCCGGAGAAATCGGGGGTCTCGGGGTCGGTCACGCCGGCCACCCTCCTAAGTTGATCTTGAATGGGTCCCGTCATTCTCGCCGCCGGCCCTCCGGCCGGACAGCTTCGCCGCCGGTACCGGGCACACGAAGGGCTCGAAGCCGCCCTGCGTCTGCGTACCCGATCGGGGGATGCTGGTCCCAAAGGCCCGTGTACGCCACGTAGGTTGGGCCTGTTGATCATCGAATCGGGGGATGGGCGTGGCGGGACGGGATCTGCGGGCGCTGTTCAGCAGCAACGACCGGGGTGTGTCGACGGCGGAGGCGTTCACCAACCGGCAGGCACAGTGGGAGCTGGTCGCGGCCGCGCTCGCCGAGCACATGGCGCGCGTGGCCGCGCCGGGCTTCGACGTCGAGGACCTCGAGGCCCCCAGGAACAACGTCCTGGTGTTCCACGGCATCGGCGGCATCGGCAAGACCACCCTGTCGCGAAAGCTCGAGGCGGCACTCACCGGCGCCGAGCACCGGCCCGCGCAGTGGGGCGAACCCGCCTGGAACAGCACGGCGCGGATCCGGCCCGTACGGATCGACCTCTCCCGTTCCACCGGCGGCGACTTCGAGCACCTGATCCTCACGATCCGGGCCGCGCTCGCCGGCCTCGGCCGCCCCCTGCCCGCCTTCGACCTCGCACTGCGCCGCTACTGGGAGCACCGGCACCCCGGGGAGCCGCTGGAGGAGTACCTCCAGCGCGGCGGCCTCGCGGCCCGGTTCGGCAAGGCGATGTCGCAGCAGATGCAGTCCGCGCTCGCGGACGTCGCCCAGGCCCTGCTCCTGCCCGGCACCGTCGGCAGCGCCGTCGGGCAGGTCACCGGCTCCCTGGTCCGCGCGCTGCGCGAACGCCGGCAGACCGTGAGGGCGCTCGCCGGCTGCTTCCGGCTCGCCGACCTGCTGGAGGCCGAACCGGACCTGGAGACGCTCTCCTTCTACCCGCACCTGCTCGCCTGGGAGCTCGACCGCCTCCCCTCCGACAAGAGGGTGACGCCGGTGATCCTGTTCGACACCTTCGAGGACGTCGGCGACCGCACCCACCGCGACCTCGAACGCCTCATCCAGCGCGTCGTGTGGCTGATGCCGAACGCGTTTTTCGTCATCACCGGCCGCGCCCGCCTGCAGTGGGCCGAGCCCGCCCTCCAGGGCCAGCTCGACTACACCGGCCCCGCCGCCTGGCCCGGCCTCGCCATCTCCTCCCGGCCCGGCGGCATCCCCCACGCCCGCGGACTCCTCCCCGACGCTGCCCCGGCGCGCGGGAGGCAGGTCCTGATCGGCGACTTCGCCCCCGAAGACTGCGACGACTACCTCGCCCGCCGCCTCGAATCCGACGGCACCCCGCTCATCCCCCAGGACGTACGGCAGGTCATCACCGCCCGGTCCCACGGACTGCCGCTCTACCTCGACCTCGCCGCCCTGCGGTTCCTCGAACTCCGCCGCACCGGCCACACCCCCCAGCCGGCCGACTTCGAGCACGACTTCGGCGCCCTGATCGCCCGCACCCTCGCCGACCTCACCCCCGACGAACGCCACCTCCTGCGCTCCGTCAGCATCCTGGACGCCTTCGACACCGAGCTCGCCACCCAGACCGCCGGCCTCACCCACCAGGCCGCCGCCCGCCGGCTCATCGAACGCCCCTTCGTCAGCGAGAACCCCTTCGGCCTGTGGCCGTACTACCTCCACGGCCTCATCCGCTCCACCATCCGCGGCGCCGACGACCACACCGACGACCGATGGACCCCCGCCGACTGGCACGCCGCCGCCACCCGCGCTCTCTCCGCGCTCGGCGCACAGTGGACCGCCGGCCCGGACCGCGACCGGCTGCTCCTGGTCGGCTGCCTGCGCCAGGGCCTCACCCTCGCCCGCGACTTCCGCCTCGACCTCGGCTGGCTCACCGACGCCGCCTGGGCCTACATCAGCGACTCCATCTGGGAACCGCTTGACCCGCCCGCCCGCAGCCACCACGACAGCGAGCCGTCCACCCCGGCCGACGCGCTCGTCGAAACCCTCAGCGCCCTGGCCCGCCGCCAGCGCGAGCACCGAGCCCGCACCGTCCAGCGGCTCACCGCCGTCATCGACTCCGGCCTGCTGCCCGCCGGCCTGCAGGAAATGCCGCTCTACTACCGGGCCAAGGCCTTGCGGGACATCGGACGCGACGAGGCCTCACGCCGCGGCTACCAGCAGGTCGCCGACATCGGAGGCCGCCTGGCCCCCGCCGCCCGCCGCGGACTGGCCCAGGCCGCCCGCTTGGCCGGCGACTTCCCCACCGCGCTCGCCGCCGCCCAGCAGCTGGGATGGGAGGGCCGCCACCAGCGCGTCCTCGGTGACCTGTACTGGCTCCAGGGAGAACCCGAGCGCGCCGCCGAGGCGTATCTGGCCGGGCGCCTCGAAGCCGAACAGCACGCCAAGGCCGGCGAAACAGCTCACAACCAGGCCATGCGGGCCGTCGCCGTCGCGTTCACCGACCCCCGCCAGGCCGACGACGAACTCGACCTCGCCCAGCAGCTCCTCGCCAACCTCGACCTGCGGGCCACCACGATCAACGCCGCCATCGCCTCCCTCATCCGTAACGCCGGCGACCCCACCCTCGACGACCGCGTCCACGCCCTGCGCACCGAACTCGACGCCGCCGGCCTCACCTCCATGACGCCCACCCTCGACCTCGCCGTCAGCTTCCACCAAGCCGTCCAGGGCGACCATGAGGCGCTGACCGCCACCATCGCCCGCCTCCGCGACCAGACCAGCAACGGCACATTCGCCTACTACACCGACATCGCCCACTTCATGGCCGATCTGCCGCTCCCCGACGACCACACCCCGCCACGCTGGCTCGACAGCGAGGAAACCACCCGCGCCCGGTGGCGGGCCCTGGTCACCGCACGCCGCGCCCTGCTGCGCACCACGCAGTAGCGGACCGCTCGGAGGCGCCGTCACCGGAGAGCCCCACGCCCTGCACAAGGAAGTTCAGGGCCGTGCCCGCGCGATTCGGAGCCCTGCCAAGGTGCAGCCCCGAAGAACGGTCGGGATCAGGGGAGATCTCGGAAGTCATCCTCGCCATCTCCCTGGTCGAACCGAGCAGCCAAGCGTCCGGACCAAGCGGTCACCCGCACCTCGGCGTCGTTGCCGACCAGCTGCACGGGGGCGTCTTGGGTGATGCGCCAGTCTCTGAAGGTGTGCCCGGCGGCGCAGAGGACCTCGGCAGTGCTGGAGAGCGTCAGGCCGGAGTCCTGGGAGCAGGCGGGACAGGACAGAGGGACCCTGCTCCAGGAACTGCCTGAACCGGTCCATAGAAGGTAGATCCGGCCAGTGACTGTGAGGGTCGCGGTCGTATCAGTCGTCATACCGGCACCGTACGCCCGGCAGCTGGCGCAGGGCAGGCCCCGATGAGGACGGCATGGGGAACTTCGTTGACGTCGGGCCCGTCGCTCCTTATCCGAACTCATCGCTGCCAGGCCCGCCTCCACAGTCACGTACCCGGCCTGCGGTTACAGTCGCTCCAACGGCGCAGCACAGGCGCCGCATGCAGGGAGGGGAGCGTCATGAGCGGCGACATCGGATGGGGATACAGCGACGTCGGCTGGGGCGTCACCACTGAGCCGGAGTGGAATGGCCAGCACGCGGATTCGGGTTGGGGCCTCGATCCAGGGTGGGGTATTGAAGGCGATACCGGCTGGGGCTGACCCCCATCCTTGAGACAAAGACGAGGCCCGCGCCCGACAGGTGCGGGCCTTGCCCGGTCAGGGCCGTGGCGACTTGACGCCGGTCCGCTACAGGATGCTGGCGAACTCCTGCCTTATAGCCGCCCCGGGCAACGCGATGGCCGCCGGCGGCCCCGTCAAAGGCCAGGCCGGAGGTGTCAGCCGGCTTCGGGGCCCCCGCTGGCCAGCTGCGTGAGCAGCTCGATGGTCTGGGCCTGTTTGTGGTCGATACTGAAGGTGCTCGGTGGGGTCGCGCCCGTGAAGCCGACGCCGCCCCTCCGGGCACCGGCATCCCGATCAGCACAGGAAGGTCCCGCCGTGGACAGCACCGGTCTCGAGACCAAGGGTGTCGAGTACGAGGTCGTACTCCGCTTCCGGCCGGGCGGGCCGGCCGTTCTTGGCGTGTGGTCCAAGCCCGAGGCGGCCGACGAGAAGTTCGTCGAATGGCTTGGGGCGCACGGGCAGCCCGGCACCCTTCTCACCCTGACCGCCACCATCAACGGGGAGACGCGCCCGGTGAAGAGCTGGACCCACGAGGGCGGCCTGCAGGTGACCGGAGCGGCCTGACCCCCGTACACGGGGACGGTCCGCATCATCCGTCCCGTGCCTTGCCTCGGCGAGTGCCGTTGAAGACGGCGTGGACCATGACACCGAGCCCGTGACCGGCACCTACTCCGACGGCCCTCGCCTCGCTCTGCTCACTGCCGCCGAGGCCCGCGAGACGATCGCGTACCTCCAGCTCCTGGAGCAGCTCGCTCTTGACGGGCGCGGTCGGGCGGCTGGGCAGCTCGCCGCCGACCTCGCCCGCCGCCTGCCCACCCCGTAGCGGGGCCCTCCCGCCAGGGCGGGACGCCGAGGTCGAACAGGGCCTTCGGAATCCTTTCGCGGGCGTTTGGCCGAGCCGTACGGTCGCGAGGGGCCGCACCCAGCCGGGTAGGGCCCTTCGTATGTTCACTGCCCGGCCGTGGGGTGGCGGGCGGTCAGATCTGCTGCTGGAGCAGGTAGAAGCCGAGTCCGACGGTCCCGGCGCCGACGGCGTAGGCGGCGCCGCGCAGGGCGCTGGAGAGCAGGGCCGCTCGGCGGCGGGCGATCCAGCGGCGGGTCCGGCGAATTCGCGAGGTCTCGTCCGTGGGGCGGGTACGGCGGTTACTGTGCACGGTAGGTGCTCCGTTCTTCGGGGTGCTGTGTGGTCCGGCGGGGGCTGGGCGGCCTAGGAACCTTCGGCCCCGCGCCGGACTTCTGTGTTTCAGGGGCGGCCGGCGAGTTCGTGGATGCGGTCGGCCAGCCGGGCGTCGGGGCGGCAGACCAGGCCGTCGGCGGTGTGATGGTCGGCCAGCTGGTCGACGTCGGCTTCCAGTCCGCCGGTCAGGACTGCCCTGCTGGCGTCGCGGCGGGCGGAGTCGTTGGTGAAGTGCTCCAGCGCCTTGAGGAACGCCTGGGTGTCGACCTCACGGCCCCGGGGCGCGTCCGGGCAGAACAGAGTGGCCACCTGTCGCTTCCAGAACTTTGCCTCACGCTCGTCGCCGAGGGCGAGGTGGTCGAGGTAGAGGCAGTACGCCGCGCCGCTGGATCCGGCTCCGGCGGCGAAGCGCCACCAGAAGCGGGCGCTTTCGGGGTGGTGGGCGAGGTAGAGCATGCAGGCGAAGACCTGGACGCCCTCGATGTCGACGCCTTCGGTCCAGCCGTCGAACTGCGCGACGGTGTCGTCGCCGCCGAGCAGCGCGGTCAGCTCCTCCATGTGGGAGGCCGCCCCAGCCTGGGTGACCACGACCCGGGCCATGACACCGAGCCGGCGCCGGGCGCTGGGGTGGCCGCCGATGGGTGCCGGGTCGGGGGACGGGAGGTGGGCGGTGTCACGGGCGATGCGGCGCAATCCGGCGCCGACGTCGAAGGCGCGGCGGGGCTCGCAGACGGCGTTGTCGGCGTCGGCGAAGAGCTGCTCCCAGGTGTCGCTCACTGGGCGTCCTCCTTCTTGATCGGCCGCGTGGCGCGGCGGTGGATGGGGGCGAGGCGCTCCTGGGCCTTGCGGATGTGGTGGGTGACGGTGCTGGGTGTGAGGCCCATGTACCAGGCGATCTGTTTGGTGTCGTACCGGCCGATGAAGCGCAGGACGATCGCGTCGAACTGGCGCGGGGGCAGCTTGGCGAGGGCCGGGTAGAGGCCGATGCCGCTGTCGCGTGCGGCGAGTTCCTCGCGGCACCCGCCGATCAGTTCGTCGATGATGGCGCGGCGCAGGATCTGCCACGTCTGTGCCTGCAGGTCCGGCTCGGCGAGCAGGGTGTCCCAGCGGGTGCGGATCTCCACGTAGGCGCGGTGGACGGCCTCCTCGGCCCGTTGGTTGGTCAGCAGGATCTTCAGCGCGAAGTCGTGGAACGTCTCCTGGTTGGTGAGGTAGTGGGCCTCGAACTCCAGGGGGAGCTGGAGCGGGGCCTCCTCGGCCACAGGCATGCGGCCGTCCTCACGCACGTCGTCGGTCATGGGGTGTCTTCGGTCCTCTTCGTTGAGGGCGGGTCAGGAGCGGCTCCCGGGGCACCGCTAGGGATCACTCAACCGGCCCAATCGGCCGAACACGCATGCGCAGCCTCACGGATTTCACCCGGTGCGGTCGCCTCAGTGCTCAACGTGATCAACAGGGCGGTCGACACCTCCCTGACCTGCGCCGACGGTCACGCAACGGCGTGACGCGCGTGCGGTGAGTGATCGACGTCACAAGGAGGTACTCCCGATGCGTGAGCGGCTTCTCGCCACCATCGAGTGAATTTCGCCAAACTCCCCACCCTGGCAGCCGAGTTAGGCTCCAGGGGGCGCCCCGCTCTTCAACCCTGCGCCCCTGCAGCCCGGCATCCCCACCACGCGCACAGCACTGCTCCGGTCCCGCTCACGCCGTCGGTTCCAGGCGCGGCGGCTGGCGTCTGCGCGGCATATCAGGAGGCCGAAGCGGTGCCGACGGCCAGCCCCCGGATGCCGCGTACGGCATCGTGCCGGTCCAGGGCCGTTCCCGCCCGGGAACCCCTGGGGGTGGCACCAGCCTTCAGTCCTCTGGTGTCGCCTGTTCGTTCTCAAGGTCGGAAAGGAGGCGTCCGAGGCGCTGGTGGGCGCGGGCGTACGCGATCTGCTTGGTCACCACTTCGGTGTACACCGCGTCAGGTGCTATCGGGCTCATGCCCTTCAACAGGCTTGCGAGCTGCCCGGCAAGGACGGTGACGATCTCCGCACTGCCTTCGGGCCCGCGGGCCAGGAGTAACGCCCGCACTTCCTGGTCGTAGTGGTCGAGGACTTCCTCGCTCACCGTTTCCCGGCCGGTCCGGTCGGCCAGGAAACGGCGGACCAGCGCCACGGCGTCGCCAAGGGGCTGGTCGATCCGGAACTCCTGCTGGGCCGCCTGCGCGGCCTGGACGAGGGCCGTGGCCGGACGCGGCTCCGGGGCGGTGATGAGGCCCCGGGCTCGCCATTCCTTGTAGGGGGGCACTCCGGCGGCGTCGCGGCGGGCCTTGTGGTGGTCGGTCGGGTAACCGCCGGCGCTCCGGCAGGCCCGGCCGACGACCGCACCGCACGCCGTGCATTCCACCTGCCGGAACCAGCTGTTGGTCAGTTCGACCAACCGCCCCGACCTGAGCCGCGGCTGCCAGTGACCCCAGGCTCCCTGCTGAGACATGAGTCCTCCCCTCACTCCCCGCCATCCTGGCCCGTCAAGCGGCTGCCCTGCAGGCGAACGGCGGTTCAGGCCGCAGAGCGAGTCCCACCCGCAGCCCCCCGTTCACGCGGTGTGTGGCAATGCCTGAAAAGCCGTTCCGCCGGCGGCTGCGCCCGACCGCTCGGCTCGTGCCCGCCGCAGCGCGGCCGCGTGGGAGGCGTCGGCCGCCCGCCGCCGTTCGGCACGGGCCTGCTCGATCGGCGCCGGCTGGTCATCGGCCACCGGTCCCGGCTCGGGGAACGCGCGGCGGCTGAGCTCGCGCATCGCCCTGGTCTGCCGTTCCACCGCTTGTGCGATCGTCGGCTCGGTGCGGCTGGGAGGTGTGGTGGCCCGGTGTGCGGCGAGTGCCTGGTGGTAGCCGGCCGAGGCCGTTTCGCGTGTCTTCACGGGCGCTGCCGCGGTGTCCGGCATGGCCGGGTTCTGCGGCACGGGCCGGTGGGTCGCGGGCGCGGTGCCGACGGCCAGGACCCGGACGCTGCGCACGGCACCGGTACCGGACCACTGGTTGGCCGTGGCGATGATGCGGGTGGTGATCAGCCGGAGCTGGGTGGCGTAGGCGGGTGAGTCGGGGCGCAGGTCGAGCTGTCCGGTCTCCGGATGGAACGCGGTGGCGGTGACGTGCACGGCGAGCTTGGGGGAGAGGGTGGCGGCGATGTCCGGCCACTGGTCGAGGATGCTGCCGCCGGCGGCGGGGGTTTCCCAGGCTCGGTCGGCCATCAGGCCCTGGAGCACGGTGGCGAACCCGGCCGGTTCCCGGCCATCGCGCCGCACTGTTGTGCCGGTCCTGCGTTTCGTCTTGCGGACGGCGTTTTCGCCGCGGGCCTTGGCGGCTTCGCGCGCCTGGTGCAGCGCGACCCGGGCCAGGTCGACGCCCGACAGCTCAGGGGCCGGCTGCCCACTGCCGGAGGCGACGGCGGCAGCGGCGGCGGTGGTCTCGGTCTGGGTCATCACGGCCTCCTACCGGCGTCCGACGGTCATCAGCGAGCTGCTGCTCGCGAGCTTGCGAGCACGGCGCACCAGGTCGGCGCCGAAAACATGCTCGGCGGCGGCCGGGCCGAGGGCGTCGTAGGTGCTCATGACGAGCGTGGTGTCGCCCACCATGAACTCGCCCCATCCCGCGGCCCGCATGTCCGCCCGCTCCTGCTCGCTCAGGTCCTCGACACCGCCCAGCTCGGGCAGCGACTCGTACTGGTCGGACGGCTGTGCCTGCGGGGCGAACGCCTCAGCGACCATCCGCCGGACCGCCATGGTGCGAGGGGCCTCCCAGGAGCCCTCCCATTCCTGGTGGCGGGCCGCGGTCGCGCGCCGGGAGTCCCGGTAGGCCTCGACAGCCTGCTTGCGGCCCTTCTCGTGAGGCCACAGCGCCACCGCACCGACCAGCCGGTCAGCAAGGAACCCTGAGGGGCGGTGCACGGTGCCCGGGGCGTCGCGGCAGTCCAGGAAGGCGATGACCTGGTCGGCCGTCCAGCCCGCGCCAGCAACCTCCCGCAAAATCCACGCGATCCGGGGCACCGAGGCACGGCCCATCCAAGGCACCCGGCGAACCAGCTCACCAGCCAGCTGGAAACAGCGCCCCACCGCGTTCAGCTTCCGGCGACCGCCGGCCTTCGCCTTGGACTTCTTCGGGGCGGAAAAATCTCCCTGCCCGCTTGCGAGCTTGCTCTCAGGGGGGAAGTAGGTAGTTCCCGCAGAAGAAGCACTGTGGGAACTACCCCCCATTGGGGTGCAACGGGCCTCACCCGAAACAGCCGCCCCAGCGCCCTGCCCAGCACCCCTCACGGAGACCTTCGACGGGGTCTTCGACGACGTCTTCGAGCGCGGCTTACGCACCTTCCGCGAGGCCTTCTTCGCCAGCTTCGCCATCAGCTCCCGGCCGGCCTCCGCGATCCCCGTCATCCGCCGCCCGGTCCCCTCACCGGCCGTACGGACACCCAGCGCCACGTCGAACGCCACCGGGATCATCCGCGCGAACTCCGACGCCTGCGCGGCCGCACCGCGCACCCGGGTGCCCCGCACGATGTACGCGAGCAGCCCGGCCTCCCGCAGCATCCCCAGGTGGTACTCCACCGACCGCTCCGACAGCCCGGTCCGACGCACCAGGTACTCGATCCCCGGACGACACGGGAACAGCTGGGCGAGCTCCTGGGCGACGCGCACGGTCGTCGGTCCGAACGCGCGAGGGCCGTGCGACCGGTGCCGCCGCGGCTTGTAGAGCCCGGACCCGGCGACCCAGTGGACCGCCTGCATCCAGGAGTAGCCGTTACCCGCGATCCGGCCCGCCGACGTCGACAGCCACTGGCTCGCCTCCGGCACGTACAGCGCGGGCAGCACCGAGACCGCGTCGCCGTCGACCGACGGACGCGGGGCAGGAACCAGCGCGGCGGCCGGCGCCGCCGTGCCGCTCATCGGCCCACCGCCCCGGCCGGGATGTGAACTACCACCTGCGTCGTCATCAGGCTGGTGTACACGCCAAAGCGGACACCCCCCTCAGCAGGCAAAACACGCGCCTCGTGATCCATCCGCCGACCCTGCACCAGGCGGCCTGTGGACAGAGCACGCTCAGCGCGGATCACCCCCCGCGCTCCCGCACGGCGGACAGAAACCTTCGAACCCGTCCCGCCACACGGGACGACGCTCTCGCGGACACAGCCGTTGAGGAGCAGCCGGACAGACCCAGTCGAAACGATCAGCTCGTGGCTTCCTACAGGAAGAGTCACTTCCTGCCCAAAAGCCGCAAAGTGCTGAATAGGGGATGCCTGTTCCGGTACGTGAAACGCACTAAAGGTGTGAACCGTTCCGAAACGGGCGGTGCTCGACTTTTCAGGGGACACCAGATCGGGCACTATGGCGAAGACACCAACTCTCATAAGCGAGCCGGACTAACCCGCAACGCGGGACGGCCGACGAGTGAACTGGGAGACACCGAACCGAGCCCCCTCCGCGAGGAGTAGGCGTCGGGCGAAGAACCAGAGGCGAGTCCTCTCTCCTTTGCGTAATTCGAACGGGTGTTCCAGGAGCCCTTGCCGGGGCTGCTGGAACGGCGGTGGTCTCGATGAGCTGGAGCCCAGAACCGGGGCCAACCGGGGACTGGGCGGCCGACCTGATGGTCGGCGCGAAGGGCCGCGCGAGGCCGGAGTGGATTGCCGTCCACTCGTTTGGCGCGCGCGGCCGGTGGCGGCTACGTCACCCCGACCCCCTTGATTCCGAGGCCGGCGTCGGCATGCCCTCATCCGATTTCGCGGCCTCAGGGAACCGCTTGGCGAGCCCCTTGAGCAGGTGCATGTAGCTCTCGCGATGAGGGCGCCGCGGGTGGGCCTGTCCCAGCTCCCAGCGGGCCACGGCAAGGCGCTTTACGCCCACGGCCTCCGCGACTTCCTGCTGAGTGAGGCCCGCGGCAAGGCGCAGCTTCGCGCGCACACTTGGTGGTGGCAGGACGTCATCCAGGCTGTTCAGCAGGGCGTCGACCCGCTGCGAGCCATCGGAAACGGACATACCCAACCCTTCTATGATCCAAGATGTATTGAAAGATACACCACTGGATCTTTGGAAGGGAAGCGACTGGCCTACTGCCGACGAAACGGCGATGCCAGGATCACGGACAGGCGTGGTCACGAGAGCCCCAGATGCGAGTTCGCGGCGCGTGCGGCCTCCGCGAGTTCTGGCAGCTCCACGACGTCCACGCCCGCTTCGGCGAGCTGCTCGACCCCCACACAGTCGGCAACGAACAACGGCGGTTCGCGCCAGGCGATGACGACGCGCGGGATCCCGGCCTCGAGGATCCGCTGCGTGCACGGAGCGCGGTCCGCGCTCCGCTGGGAGCACGGCTCCAGGGACGAGTAGATCGTCGCCATGGCCAGCCGCGGGTCGCCTGCCGGGAGCTTCGCGAGGGCGGCCTCCTCCGCGTGTTCACGCGGATCGGCCTCGCGCGAGTAGCCGGCCGCGAGCTCGGTGCCGTCCTCGGCAACGATGACTGCGCCCACCGAGTACGCCCCGGCGGCCGGGGGACACAGCGCGGCGAGGCCGATCGCGCGCCGCATCCAGCGGAGGTCCTCGTCTCGGTCGGGCGCGTACATCAGCCGCGCTCCTTCGGCGCGTAGCGCAGCAGCACGACGTCTCCGATCGCGCGGGCCTCCAGCAGCCGCATACGGGCGGTCGACCCGCCCGGATAGTCGGAGACGCCCAGGAACTTCGGGGCGTCTGCCTGGCCCACGAGCAGCGGCGCGACGGCGAGGTGGACCTCGTCGGCCAGGTTCTGCGCCATGAGCTGGGTGTGGATCGTGCCGCCGCCCTCCACCATCAGCTGCTTGATGCCGCGGCGCCCGAGCTCATCGAGGACCAGACCCCAGTCGAGGTCGGGCCCGACGCTGACGACGTCGGCGAGGTCCCCGAGCGTCGCGCGGACCTTTTCCACCGCGCTGTCGACGGTGAAGACCAACTTGTCGCCACCGTGGTGCCAGAACTTCAGGTCGGCGGCAAGGTCGCCAGTGCGGGTGACCGTGACCTTGAGCGGGTAGGCCGGCTTGCCGTCGGCGACGCGCTGAGCACGGCGTTCGTCGCTGTTGACCAACAGGCGCGGGTTGTCCCGGCGCATGGTATTCGCGCCGATCAGGATGGCGTCGGACTTCGCGCGGACCTGGTCGACGCGGTCGAAGTCCTCAGCGTTGGAGAGTAGCAGCCGCTCGGGGCTGGTGTCGTCCAGGTAGCCGTCGACCGACATGGCGGCGGACAGCAGAACATACGGGCGGGCAGTCATCTGCTCAGGCTTCCGTTTCAGTCTCGTGGAAGAGGGTGGAGTCAAAGGTGGCGCGGAACTCGGCTACGGCCGGCTCGCGCTGCCAGGGGATCAGGACCTTGTCGAGCCGGACGAGCTCGTTCGTGATCCGGCCGGAGCCCGTGTCCTCCGCGACGGTCAGCGCGTGCATCCCGAGGGCGGCGGCCTGCTCCGGGGCGCGGGCGCCGGCCAACGCAACGGCCTGCCGCGCCATGTAGACGCCCCGGTCGCGGTGGTAGCCGTCCGGCATCAGCCGAATGGCGGCGCCGAACGCGTCCGCGGCCTGGTCGTGCTTGCCGAGGGCCTCGAGGCCATGGGCGCGGTGGACCTCCACGTACGAGGCGTTCAGCCACACGCCCCATGGGGTGGGGTCGGCGGCGGCGCCATCGAGGGCGTTGCGGACGTCATCGATCGCCCGCTCGCTCTCGTCGGCGTCACCGCGCAGCGCGTGTCCGTACGCCTCGTAGGTGCGCGCGACGGCGGCGAGGCGACTGCGCGGACGGGCCATGCGCTGGGCGGCCTCGGCGAGGTCGACCACGTCGACCAGGTCGGCCGTGTCGCCGGCCAGCTGTGCCTTGCGGGCCATGACGTACGTGGTCAGGTCGTTGTCGCCGACGGTGTGGGACCACTGCATGGCCCGGTCCAGCCAGTACGACGCCGCCTGCGGGTTGCCCAGGTCCTGATAGAGCCAGGACAGGAACTCGCCGTACTGCGTCTGGAGCTCCATCAAGTCGCGTCGGTCGGCGCCCTTCGCGTCCCGGCGCAGCTCCTGGATGACCTGGATGTGGTCGCGCACTGCGGCGACGGCGTGCCGGGGCCCGAGCAGGTTGTCGTTGTCGATCAGCAGGCGGCGGGTGCGACGTAGGTGCTCCACCGGCGTCGAGCCGTACGCGTACGCGGCCCGGGCCTTGCGGACCAGATCGGGAACGGCACCGGAGTCCGCGAAGGCCGGCGAACCGACGCCGACCGCGGCCGCAGCCCCGAGCCCCATCCCCGTGCGCAGCAGCGCACGCCGATTCAGAGCCACCCAAATCACCGACCCATCAGCTAGACGACATGGGACCGAGATCCCTTCGTCCGACGCTGCCTGGTCGGCCACGGCGAAAGCTAGGTCCACTGATGATCTGGCCACATGGGCCGGGGGATTGGCCACATGGCCACGTTCGTCACCGATCCGCTCCCACAGGCGGAGCAACATGCCGCTGGCGCCCAGCTTGTCGTCCAGGACCACGGCCTGCGACCGGTCGGGCGTTCGCTCCGCTCGCTCGAATCGTCCCAGGTGGCTGTGGTCGATACGAGTGATCTTGCCGAGCTCGCGAAGGCTCAGTCCCCGTGAGGTCCGCAGCTCCCGCAGCTGGTATCCCCAGTTGTGCAAGGGCGACACCCAGGGCGTCAGCTCCCTCGGCTTCTGTGCCATCCCGCCCCCAACCTCGTGGCCTATGTGGCCAGATGATCCGGCCACATGTCAGATCTGGAACTCCCGAGTGTGGCGGACCTAGAACCGAAACAACGGTCCGCCGACTAGGGAGGCTCTCAGTGTTCTACGGTTCCATCCGCATCCGGCTGCTTCGCGCGGCGGAGCAGGGCGAGGACGCTGTCCGGATTGCCGTCGTACACGAGGTGCGGTTCGTCGGCGGTCGGCGGGGAGAAGCGTCCCGCATGCCGAAGGAGGTCCTCCTCGCTGAACTCGATGGAGTTCGCGTCGATCAGCGATTGCGCGTTGCGCTTCCGGATCCGGTCCCAGCGCACCTCGTGTGGAAGTGGCAGGTAGATCAGAATGGGCTCGCCGCCCGCTTCCACCACAGTCGCTGCCCACTGGGCCCGCTCCTCCGGAGTCCAGAAGCCGTGGTCGACCACGGCGTCGTGTCCGGCCGCCAGGAGCTCTTCGAGCTCAATGGAGATGTCCTTGAGTACAGGTGCCTCTCTGATCCTGAACTGCCCGCGGGGGAAGTCCCGGCCGTAGTGGCCGTAGCGGCGGAACATCTCCTCGTCGGGGCAGAGGCGCCGGAAGCCGGCCTTCTCCAGGGCGCGAGCGAGGGTCGTTTTGCCCGCGCCCTGCAGGCCCGACATGAGGATCGCGCGAGGCGTGGGAACCGGGCGGCCGGTGTCGGGCCCGGTCACCGCAGGACTTCGGACGTGGTTCGTCGGGTGCGGCCGGGGGCGCCTAGGTCCACGCCGTACTCCAGCAGTTCGCCGTTCGAGTCGAGGAACCGCGCGGTCAGCACCAGGATGGCCGCCACGGTGTCAGCCTCCAGCTCCAGGAGCTCGAGGTCGTGTGTTGTCGCGATGCGAGCGGTCTCCTCGTCGACGCGGCGTACAGCGTGCCGCCCTGTCACCCGAGCGATCAGGTCCAGCGAAATGCCTCCCTTGAGGCGCTCGCTGCGGGCCAGGTCCGGGATGTCCACGGCGAATCTGGCCGGGATCCACGAGGTCGAGTGGGAGACGAGTCCGTGCGCATCACGGTAGACGCGGCTCCGGCGAATCACGTCGGCACCAGGCGCGATTCCCATGACCTCGGCGACATCGATCGGGGCCGGCACCACGCCAGCCGTATGGCTGGAGGACTTCTCCCCGACGCCCCAGGACGACTGAGTCCTGCTGCTGCGGTCGTGTCGTTCGGCTCCGGAGGAGAGGCTGACCTGCGTGCCGAGTACTTCCGTGCCGATGCCGTGAATCCCGGCGACCAGGCGTTCCTCCTTGAGGACGCGCAGGGCCTTCTCGACCGTGGCTGTGCTGACGGACCACTCCTCCGACAGGTTCTTGATGCTCGGCAGGAGTGTGCCGGCGACCAGCGCGCCGGATTCGATCAGATCTCGATAGTGACCTGCGATCCGTGCGTACGGCGGTCGATTGTCGGCCCGGCTCACGTCTGCCTCCTCGGTGGCTCGTCGGTTCAGATCTTAGGTTTCTTACCGTACTGCTTGACAGCTTAGGAGACCATAGGGAACCATTAGGAATGCGAGGTGACGGCCGGTAGGCAACACCTCACACCTGCACCACCGCAGTTTCTGCAGCTCGTCTTTTCGGAGGCGGGCAGGTGGTCGGAGGCGGTAGCACGATCAAACCCCCCGGCTGGCAGGACTGCTTGTACGACCTCAGTGCTGATGCGCTGTCTATCCGCCGGGATGCGGGCCGCTGGCTCGTGGGCCTGGTGGGTGGAGAAGGCATCCGCCCCGCGAACCCCCTCCCCTCTTCTTGCCGAGGAGTCGCCATGTCCGAGCTCGCCATGCCCAAGGCCGCCAAGCGCCGGGGCCGCACCCATACCTCCCGCGTCAGCTCCCTCGACGCGATCGTCCTCTCGACCTTGTCGCCCGGACACATCGACATGCGGACCGTGGAGACCACGCAGACCCGCCGCATCTCGCTGGTGTGCCCGGACTGCGACACCTGGGTGGCCGTGACTCACCACCGCGGCACCTACCTGCTCAAGACGGTCCCGCACCACACCGGCAAGGCCGGCGTCGCCGACGCGATTCGCTGCCGCTCCAGCAACAGGCTCGTCGACGTGGACGTCACCGATTACGCCTGGCGCCGCCAGTACAACGACTGGGCGCGCGAGGAGCGCCTCGCCGTCGACATCACCCGCCACCGCCGCGCCACCGTCCAGACCCTCAAGGTCGCCCGGCCCCAGGAACGCCCCGCCGACCGGCGAGCCCAGTGGGAGCGTGCGGTTCCCGCCGCTCGCCGGGCCGACGCCGCCCGTAGGGTTCCTGCCGACGCGATCCCCACCACGCGCGGTCGGGCCGTCGACGGACCCGCCGGCGCCCCGCTGGCCATGACCCCCCAGACCGCTGGGGACCGCCGCTCCGTCCGCGCCCTGGCCACCGGCACCCTCCGCGCCCTGGCCGACGCCGCCACGGGCCGCTCCGCGAGCGACGTCCTCGACGAGCACCTCACCCGCGCTGCCTACACGCACCTGGCCACCATCTGGCGCCGCCCCCTGACCCCGGCGGACCAGCCCGCCCACACCGCGCTGGTGGCCGAGGTCAGGGCCGCGCTGCCCGCCCCGGCCCCGGGCGAGACCGCCGCCGCGTACACCGCCCGTTGCAACAGGCCCGCTTTCGCCGCCTGATCCGCACAACCGCCCATGGCCCCGGCCTCGTCCTCCCGCTCCGCGCGGGGGACGAGGTCGGGGCCTTCTGCTCCCGTCCCGCCTGACGCGCCGCACCCTGGAGGTCCTGATGTCCGCCACCCTGACCCTGACGTCCCACCGGCCCAGCACCGGCGAGGCGTTCGACGCTGAGACGCTCGCGCTCCTGGACGAGCTCGACGTCCCGCTCTCCGCCGACTTCGACGTCGACCTCGACATCGCGTTCGGTACGCCGCTCGAGATGTACGAACTGGCGACGGCGGACGAGCTGGCCCGGTGGGACGCCGCGAACGCGGTGAAGAAGGGCAAGACCGAGGCCCGCGCCGAGTTCCTCGCGGAGTACGGGGCGCGGCATGACGCGAAGCGGGACATCCTCGCGGCTGACCCGTCGATCACCGAGCTGGTCCGCGAGCGCCTGGTCGACGTCCTGCTCCCCTACGCCGACCGTCTGCGCGGGACGGTTCGCTCCGGATGCCGCCCCGAGTACGCCGCCGCCTGACCAACCGGCCCCGGACGGACGCCCGCGATCACCGGCCACCTCCTACTGGGGATGGCCGCTGGTCGCGGCCGGTCGTACGACCCGCCAACACGACGACAGCCCCGGGGATTGGACCCCCGAGGCTGTCCAGGACCTACGTGGAGGACCTGATGCAGGACAGCATCGCACGAACCAACGGCGACTCCGACACGGACATGGACGAGGCCCTGCGCCGCGTCCGCTCGGGGAAGTGACCGCGATGGACTGGCGCCACAACGCGGTCTGCCGCGAAGAAGACCCCGAACTGTTCTTCCCCATCGGCAACACCGGACCGGCGCTCCTGCAGATCGAGGAGGCCAAGGCGGTCTGCCGCCGCTGCCCGGTCATGGGGCAGTGCCTGCAGTGGGCGCTGGAGTCCGGCCAGGACGACGGCGTCTGGGGCGGCCTGTCCGAGGATGAGCGGCGGGCGATGAAGCGCCGCGCCGCCCGCCACCGGGCCCGGAACGCGAGGAACGAGGCGGGGGCGGCGGCATGAGCGAGGCCGACCAGAAGCGCCTGGAGGACAACCTCCGCCGCACGAACAAAAACCACGACCTCGGCCGGCGCCTGCACGGCTGAGGCCCCGCACGACTGACCGCGGTGCGGGACGGAAACCCAACTCCGATCCCGCACCCCGCTGCTCCACCAGGCCGGTCGCCCGCCAGACGGGCAGCCGGCTTTCGCACGCCTCCCGCCCGGGAGATTCTCGGGCCCGCATCCCGCAGGAGAGCCCATGCGTACCAGCACCAACCCCGCGACGACCGCCACCACCACCCGGCTGCCGGAATCCCTCTGCACCCACAACCCGACCTGCCCGACGGCCGACAGCCCGGACCGCGAGGCCGCGCGCGTCGTGGCCGCCCACCCGGAGCAGGGCTGGAGCCTCCTCTGCAACGCCCTGATCACCTTCGACGACACCGGCGAGCTGCTCCCCGACGGCCGGATCGTCGCCCCGCACCGGCCCACCGGCGCCATGGACACCGCGCTCCCCCTCCTCGCGGACACCCACCCGCTCATCGGCGGCACAACGCGCAGCGGGAAGACCAGCGCGGCTGCCTTCCGCGCGGCGGCGTCCCTGGCCAACGGCACCGCGTGGTCGGCCTGACGGTTGCCTGATCCGCCCGCACCGGCCCGCCGAATCCCGGCGGGCCGGTGCGGGCGGTGACTGGGAGCCGGACAGTCCGGACCACTGAACCAGGGAGCCCGTATGCACGCCTTCTCCGAGCCCGCGACCGCCAAGGGCAAGGCCGTCTCGTTCCAGCGCGACGACTTCGTGCTCTACCGCGACCCGGAGCGCTTCTGGCGCGGCGAGCCGAACCACACGTTCGTCTGCCGGGTCAGCCGGGTCAACACCTACGTCTCCGGCGGCATCCGCTACGCCCTGCTGCCGGTGCAGGGCGGCTTCGTCAACGACGCGCAGGGCGAGTACATGCGGCTGCTGCCGCCGGCCGACGCGATGCGCGACATCGACACCGCCCCGCTGAACACCGCGGGCGCGGCGGACGAGATGACGGCGGCCGCGATGGCCTGGCTCACCCAGCAGCACCAGACGGCCAACCGCCGCCCGGAGCTGCCCGCCAGCGACTGACCCACCAGCCCCGCAGCAAAGCGGTCCTCCGAGCCCCCGGCATTGAAGCTGCCGGGGCCTCGGAGGACCTGGTCCTGACCCTACCGACCGACGCTGCCCCGCGGTGCCCCTCTCACGGAGGCGCCGGAACGTACGAGAGGACATCCCCGTGGCCACCAAGAACGCCGCCCGTCGCCGGGCCCAGCCCAAGCGGCAGCCCCGCACCCCCGCCGCCCGGCAGACGCCTGCGGCCGCCGTCCCGGACCAGGCCGCCGCCCCGGCCGCCGAGACCACCGTGCCGCTGGTCCACGAGGAGGCCGACCCGGTCCTGGCCGACGCCGCCGACCGGGCCGCCGACCTCCGCGCTCAGGCGGCCGCCGACGCCGTCCGGATCGTCGCCGCGGGCGAGGCCCGCGCCGCCGAACTGCTGGACGGCGCCCGCTCGGAGGCGGCCACCCTCACCGAGGAGGCCACCGCCGAGAAGGCCCGCCTCCTGGCCGACGCCGCCACGGCGGCTGCCCAGGCCCGCACGGACGCCGAGGCCAAGGCGGAGCAGCTGCTCGCCGACGCCCGGGACAAGGCCGAGGCCCTCACCACCGAGGCCAGCGGCAAGGCCGATGAGCTCCTGGCCGCTGCACACAAGGCCGCCGACCGGCTCCGCGAGGACGCCGCGACCACGGCGGCCGTCGACGCCCGGCAGGTCCGCACCGACGCCGAGACGACGGCGGAGCAGCTGCTCGCCGACGCCCGCGCGGAGGCCGACACCTCACCACGGCCGCGGCCGGGAAGGCCGAGGAGGTCCTGGCCGACGCGAACCGCCAGGCACAGGACGTCCTGTCGTCGGCGGCCGCCGACGCTGAGCAGGCCCGTAAGGAGGCCGACCGGGCGGCCGAGCGGGTTCTCGCCGAGGCGAAGGAGAAGAGCACCGAGCTCCTGGCCGGGGCCGAGCGCACCGCCGCCGACACCCGCAGGGGCGCGGCCAAGGACGCCGAGGACCTCCTGGAGCGGGCCCGTGCCGACGCGGAGCGGACCCGCCGCAGCGCGGACGAACAGGCCGCGCAGGTGCGGTCCAGGGCGGAGAAGTTGGCCGCCGGCCTTCGCGCCGACGCCGACCGCGCTCTGGATGACGCCCGCAAGGCCGCCGAGGAGCTGCGGGCCGCCACCGACAAGGACGTCACCCGGCTGCGGAACCAGGCCGAGTCCGACGCGAAGGCGGCCCGGGAGGCGGCGGCCAAGGCCACGACCGACCAGGCCGCTGCCGCCCAGGCCCTGGCCGAGGCCGAACGCACCCTCGAGGCCGCGACGCAGCGCACCGTGCAGCGGGCCCGGCGCCGGGAGATCCGGGCCGAGTCCCGCGCCAAGCGGCGCAAGGCCCGCGACGAGGCCCGGCCCGCCGGCGGCGTCCCGCCGCTGTCCGGGCAGGAGCTGCTCCTGGTCGTCGGGATCGTCCTGGCGGCCGCGGCCGTGTCCACCCTCGGCCTGCTCTCCTCCTACACCGCGCTGGAGGCCAAGGCGGCGGCGTGGGGCTGGGAGTGGCCGTGGCTGTTGCCGGTCGGCATCGACGTCGCGATCCCGGCGTTCACCGGCGCCAGCCTGATCCTGATCCGGATGGGGATGGAGCTGCGCTGGATCCGGTGGGTTCCCCGGGTGCTGACGGCGGTGACCGTGTACCTGAACTGGAACGCCTCGGACTCCGCGGCAGGCCGCATCGGACACGCCGCCCTCACCCTGCTCTGGGTCGTCTTCTCGGAGATCGCCTCCCACGTGTACGCCACGAGGATCGGCGCGGTCACCGGCAAGGTCCGGATGGAGACGGTGCGCCGCAGCCGCTGGCTGCTCGCCCCGATCCCCACCGCCCGCCTTCGCCGCCGGATGATCCTGTGGGAGATCACCTCCTACGCGGAGGCGCTCACCCGTCTCCAGGAGCTGACCTACCTGCGGGCGCAGCTGAAGGAGGAGTACGGCTGGCTGTGGCGGTGGAAGGCGCCGCTGGACAAGCGGATGGCGCTCAAGCTCGACACGGCGCCCGCCGCGCTCGCCGACGCGCTCACCCCCGAGACCGCTCACACCGTCGAGCGCGTGGACGTGAGCGCCGACGCTCACCCGGAACCGAGCGGCGCTCACCCCGAGGTGAGCGCGCTCACCCCCGGCCACGGCGAGGGTGAGCGCAAGCGCCCGGCGCTCACCGCAGGCGCTCACCGAGGTGAGCGCCCCGTGGAGGGCGACGACGCTCACCGAGCGGAGGGCGGCCGAACCAACAGCGAGCGGGACGCGCTCACCGAGCGCCGCCACGAACGCATCCGGCTCCTCTACACCGAGCTCGGGCGCCGTCCGCAGTGGACGGAGATCCGCGACGCGCTCACCCAGGCCGGTCTGTCCGACGAGCCGGTCTCCCGCCCGACCGCCCAGCGCCTGCGCGAGCAGGTCGAGGAGGGCACCCGAGCGCCCCGGCGAGCGCGAGCGTGAGCGCCGGGGCGAGCGTCCCGGTGAGCGCCTGAGCGCCCACCGCACTCACCGCCCGACCTGAGCGCCCACCGGCGCTCACCGCACCTGCCGCTCATGGTCGCCCCGGCCCGCGCCCACGCTCCCCGAGCGGGAGCGCGGACCGGTGACGGCCACGGCCGGCAGGCCCGCGGTCCGCACCCGCCCCGAGCGAGGCGCGGACCGCCCGCCCGAACCCGAGCACCACCCGGCCCCGCACGCACGCCTCGGGGACACGGACCCACGAACCCCTTCCCCCTCCCCACCCCGAGACCTGGAGGTCTTCTGCCATGCCCGAGAACAGCAACCGGTGGACCTCGGACCACCTCATGAAGCCCGGCGGCACCGCCGTCTACGCCGCCCAGCAGCGCGAGCGACTGCGGCAGATGGCCGACGAGGTCAGGACCCTGCTCGGCGAGTACCGGGCCGACCTGGAGAACCTCAAGTTCGACGGGGACAAGCCCTTCGAAGCCCGACTCCGGGCCTATCTCGCCTCCCGTCCGCTGGCGCAGCTCGAAAAGGACCTGCGGGCCGCCGTAAACCACGTCGGAAAGCTCGACCCCGAATTCCAGCGGCGCTACGTCGAACTTCCCGCCAAGCGCGAGGAGAAGGCGGATAAGAAGGAGCTGGAAAAGGCCCACAAGAAGGGCCTGGCCACCGCCCGCGCGGTCAACACCGCCGGACACCTCAACGGCATCAGCAGCGCCCTGGCCGAGCCGACCGGCGACGGGAAGGGAGTCGTACAGAAGACCGGCACGGACGGCCCTCACAACACCTTCCTGGACTTCCTGGAAAAGAGGGCCTGATACATGGCCGCTCACCTTTCCAAGGGTCAGACGGCGCGCTGGAACAAGCGCCTGGCGGAGACCACCACGAACAAGGCGCGGGCCACCGCGCTGTGGGACCTCGCCCGCCTCCTGGCGGGCACCGACGACAGGGCGTGGGCCGACCTGGTCCTGCTGCTCCAGGGCTGGACCACGGAGCAGCAGGGCCGGCCGACCTCGCCGTAACGCTCCGCGCTCATCACAGCTCATCATCGCCGCTTCACCCCGTGAATCCGGGGGCCCCAACATGCGCTCCTATACGCGCGCGTGAGGCCCCCCGGATCCGTGACCCGGAGTGACTGATCGAATGGAGACGGCCGATGGCCGACGACGACGCCGGGGGGACCGTCCTCGGCTTCCCCGGCGGGCTCACGATCCCGGGGCCGGTGGGCAGCGGCCCGCCGGCCCCCGGGGCGGACACCCCCACCCTGACCGCCCTGCCCACCCTGGCGCCCCCGCCCTCCCTGCTGGTCGCCGGGAATTCCGACGTCGGCGCAGGCGGTGACACCACGGCCACGCACGCGGACCCCGGAATCCCGGACAGTCCGCAAGGGCAGGGAATCGCCGCCATGTCGGTGGTGATGATGGCCGGTATTACCGTCGCCGCAATGCGTGGCGCATGGAATGCCGCCGCTTATCTGAAAGCCCGCCACGAACACCACCGAGAAATTGCAGATAAGCAGCAGGCGGCGGCCGATAAGGACACCCTCGGCGTTGAAGCGGCCCGCCAGAAAAGCCGCTTGCAGGCCGGTCCCGAATTCGGGCGCAGCACCCGCACATCAGGCGGTGGTGGCGGCCGGACAAACTCCGGAAAGAATTCCCCGCCTGCCGCGTTCCGCTCCTCCAGCGGCTCCAAGCCGCCGGGCGGCTCCGGAACCAAGACGCCCAACAAGGGGCCTGGAGGCGCCTCTGGCGGCCGTACGCCCACACAGGGCACCGGCGGGCGCGGAGGCGGCGGCGGAGGCCGCAGGGGCGCCCTGGAGACCTCCGGGGCAAAGGGTTCCGGAAAGCCCGGAGTTGGGGGCGGAAAGACCCCGACAACCGGCACGAAGAACAACTCCGGAAGCCTCTCCGGAGCGGTCCGCGACCGGGCCGCCGACCGGATCCGCAACGGCCCCAAGCCGAAGCACAGCACCGGCACCTCCGGCTCTTCCGGCAAGTCCGGCTCGGGCGGCGGCGCCACACCGTCCTCCGCCTCGAAGCCGGGCCGCGGTACCGGAACGAAGACCAGCCCGTCCGGGTCCAAGCCCGGCACGGGCTCGGGGACGAAGCCCGGCACGGGCACGAAGCCCGGACCGTCCGGCACCAAGCCCGGCTCGTCCGGGACGGGATCAAAGCCCGGCCGCAAGCGGCCGTCCTCGCCCGCTCCGTCCAAGGGCCGCAAGGGCAAGGGCAAGAAGAGCGGAAGGAAGCCGGGCGCCAGCGGCCCCCCGAAGCGCACGGGCAAGGCCCGGGTCACCCTCCCGGCGGCCATCGCTGCAGAATCGGAGCGGCGGCTGAACAAGCGCCGCAAGCACCTGACACCGGTCCTGACCACGGTCCCCAAGGGCAAGAACAAGAGGAAGAAGCCTGCCCCGGCCGGTACGGCCAGGCCGAAGGTCGACCTGACCAAGAAGCCCAAGCCCGGGACGACCACCGCGACTGGTACAGCGACGCCGAAGGTCAGCCTCACGAAGAAGCCCAAGCCCGCCACCACCACCGGGGCCGGTACGGCGCCGAAGGTGAACCTGCGCAAGAAGGTCCGCCTCACCAAGAAGCCGCGGAAGCCCGGACCGGGCCCGGCCGCCGGGCCCACCGGCAGCACGGGCACGACCGGGCCCACGCCGACCGGCCCGGCCTCCAAGGGAAGGGCGGCAAGCGCGGTTCGCTCCGCGGCTGGTGGGAGCGGGCGGGCGCGCCGCTCCGGGAAGCCGGACCCGGGCCCGGCCAGCTCCACCAGCTCGGCCACGACGGCCGGACCGGACCCGGCATCGGCACCGGCCGGAGGGTTCGGCCCTCCCCCGGGCTGGGGCTACGCCGAGGGCACGACGATCACCATCGAACAGGCTGGCGGCCAGGTCTGGGAGGCACGCCAGCGTGAGGCGCGCCGCCGGGCCGGGGTCCCCGTCGGAGCGATTCCCGCAGCAAGAAAGGGAGGAACCGTAGTGACCGTGCCCGTCCCGACGAAGGCACCGAACACCCAGTACGCGGACAGCGACCTGACGATCTACGACGTCATCGAATCCGACGCAGACATGGCCGAGGAGATCATGGCGGGCGTCGACGAGGCCCGCGCCGCCGCCGAGGGCTGCGAGAAGATGATGACGCGGCTGGAGGCCCTGCACGAGAAGATCGTCGACCTCAAGGTGCCCGGCGTCCTGGAGGGCTGGGTCCTGATCCTCGCCGAGAAGGCCGTCAGCGTGAAGGCGAAGGCCGAGGCCCTGGCGGAGAAGCTGCCCGCCGCCTCCGAGGCCATCGCGAGCGCTGGCGAGAACGCCGAGCGCCGCCACAAGCCGCTCGCCGACGCCGTCCGCGACGCCGGACACGCCGCCCCCGCCGAGCGCGACTACCACGTCGAATAGGAGAACCCACCGTGTCCGACCTCGTACCCGTCATCGGCGGTGCTCTCCGGGCGACCGGCGCCACCATCGTCGGCGCCGTCCGCTTCGGCATCGTCGTCGCGCAGCTCACCGCCGCCAGCGCCACCATGGCGGGCCTGTCCCACCAGGTCCGCTCCACCTTCAAGTACGTGGAGGACTGCGCGAAGTCGGTCGACCGGCTCGCCGACCAGGCCGCCGCCCTCAGCGTCGACCAGTCCACCGTCAACGAGCACCGCGAAGCGGCGACCGTGATGCGGTCCTGCCGCGAGGAGGCGGAGGCCATGGCCGTGGAGTGCGAGGAGATGTCCACGCTCTTCCACGAGACCGCCGATGCGCACATCGCCGACTACGGCTCGGTCGCGGACGCCGCCAACAACATGCCCGACGGCATCGAGATGGCCGACCGCACCTTCTACAGCAACCGCTGACCCACCCGCTCCGCACCAGCACGAAGGGCGGCGAACCCCCAGAGGGTTCGCCGCCCTTCCCTATGCCCTGACAAGGAGAGCTCACCGATGATCCGCCTCGGACCCCTGCGCAGCCGCTTCGCCCTGGCGCGCAACGCCGTCGGCCGCGTCGCCACCGTGGCCGGCACCGGCGCGCTCGCCACCGGCACCTTCACCCACGACCTCTACGCCCCCTCCGTCCTGGCCGCCCTCGGCTGCGCCGGCTGGGGCGCGGCCTGGTCCCTGACCCTGCGCCGTGACGCCACGGGCAACACCGCCATGGGCCTCTACATGGCCCCTTCCGTCTCCATGGCGGTCCTGCTCACCGCGCAGCGGATCATCCCCGGCATCGACTGGTACTGGGAGCTCCTCGCCGACGTCGGCTGGACCGCCGCCGTGCTCTACGTGCGTCCGGCCCGCGTGGCCCGCATCCTGGTCGGCCGCGAGAAGTCGCTCACCCCCGAGGCGATCGAGCAGACCCGCGAGCTCCTGGTCCAGGAGGACGTCCCCGCCGGCCCCCAACACCCGCAGGCCGTGTTCTGGGCGCAGTACGTCGCCATCGAGGGCGGCGCCGCCCCGAACACCGTGCTGGAGCAGATCGAAAGCACCGGTGAGCAGTCGATGACCGCCGTCATCCGCTCCACCCTGCCCGGCAAGCCGGTCCCGAAGATCGACCTGCTGGAGCTGTCCGCGGCCATCAACTGGCCCGAGGACGAGATCGCCATCACCCCGGTGCCCCGCCAGGGCGCCGGGGTGCGGCGGCTGACCGTCGGCCAGGCCCCCGAGGAGGCCATGGACATCTACACCGCCTGGGAGAAGCTCATCGCCCCCAAGGGCATGCCCTCCACCGTCATCACCGCGATCCGCACCGTCGACATCCCCGACGAGGAGACCAAGGAGCTCGGAGCATGAGCCGGATCTACGAGCTCACCGTCGAAGCGGCCGAGCCCGGCGACATCATCACCTACCACCCACAGCGACTCGCGGCGGCGCTGCACATCGCCGACGTCAACCGGCTCGCGGTGGAGACCAGCGTCATGGGCACCAAGGCCCTGGTCACCATCTACCCCCACGACCCGCTCGCCCGCGTCATCCTCGCCGACCCGCAGATGCTGGTCATGGACGCCCGCGGCCGGATCTGGATCGGCCGCTACCACAACGGCAGGCCCTCCCTGCTGCGCCTGTACGACCCGGCCTCCGGATCCGCGCAGCGCCTGCTGCTGTTCGGCACCACCGGCGCGGGCAAGTCCACCGCCGGGCAGATCATCCTCGCCGCGATGAAGCGCTCCGGGATCGCCGTCCTGTACGCCGACCTCAAGGGAGGCCAGTCCGCACCCGAAGCCTTCGGGCAGGCCGGACCGGGCATGGACGGCAACGTAGCCTGGCGGGTCACCACGCAGGAAGGCACGATGGCGCAGCTGCGCACGACGTGGCTGACCATGATGGACCGCCAGGAACGCTACGCCCACCTGGGCCGCTCCAAGTTCCTGCGCGACCGGCCCGACCCGCTGATCTACCAGATCATCGACGAAGCCAACCGCCTCCTGGAGAAGGGCGCCCCGTACCGGGACGAGGCCACCTTCTACATCAAGGACATCGGCCGCACCGGCCGCTCCCTCGGCGTCGGCATCGGCCTGTTCGCTCAGGCCGGCCACCTCGAGGAAATGGGCGGCAGCGACACCCTCCGCGCCATGCTCAAGGAGGGCGAAGTCGTTCTCCTGCGCTGGACGTCCAGCATGATGAAGCAGCTGGTGACCGACGGCCTGCTGCCCGCCGGCCAGGTCCTCGCGCCGATCCCGAAGTACGCGGGCGAGGTCGACCTCGTCTCGCAGTTCGACGAGGAGCACGACGACAGCGACCTACCCGGCACCCAGGGCACCGCGTACAACGTCAACGGCCGCTACCCCACCAGCAAGATGCGGTTCTGGAACATCGGCTCGTCCGAGCCCACCGAGGGCCTGGACCCGGAGGTCCTCGACCTCTACGGCCCCGGCGCCCCGCCCGAGATCGAGGAAGACGCCTGGGGCCTGATCGGGGACGCCTACTGCCAGCGCCTGGACGGCATGGAGGCGTACCGGGCCGTCTTCCCCGAGCCCGAGGAAGACGAAGACGGCGAAGGCGGCGGCAAGAAGAAGGGCGGCGGCGGCGCCAAGGCGGCTCCCTCGCCGGTCCCGGCCGCCGCGGCCAAGCCGAAGGCCCGCACGCTGCGCGACCGCATTCAGGCCGTCCTGGACGCGCACGACGACCCGCTGGACGCCCTGCAGATCCTGGAGCTCGTCAACGCCGACGGCGGCCGGGAGGTCAAGCTCGGCAGCGTCCGCAACACCCTGACCGCGATCAGGAACTAACCCCAACCCCTCACCGCCCGGCCGGGCCGGGCCCCGAGCCCGCCCGGCCGCTGGCCTTCCCGAAGGAGCTCCCCACCGTGGCGTTGACCATCTCCCTGGTCTTCTTCGCCGGCGTCCTCGTCGTGGTCCTGGTCCGCACCGGCTACCTGCGGCTGTGGCCCGCCCTTGCCGCCGTCCTCTTCGGCTTCTCCCTCGCTTCCACCGGCATCGCGCCCGCCATCAACGGCGCGATCAGCGGCATCGCCGGATGGATCAGCACCCTCGGATAACCCGCCTCACGAACCGATCGGAGCCCGCCATGAACCGCCCCCTGTTCGTCGTCGACGAAGCCGCTGTCGCCACCGGCCCCGAGGCTCGCCGCCTGCTGAACCAGCTGCTGCTTGCCGGACGGAAGAACGGCGTCCTGGAGCAGCCCGAGCCGGAGACCGGCCTGCGGGCCACCCTGCGGTTGCAGTACCCGACGCTCGCCGAGTTCGAGGCCGCCGCCCACCGGCAGTAGCCCGCCCCGCTCCCCCCCCCACCCCTCGCGCCCTCCCCGCCGCACCGGCCGGGAGGGCGCACCCGTACCCGAACGGAGAAGCACGATGGACTTCCACCCCACTGCCGGCCGCCCGATGACCGACGCCGAGGCCGCCGCCGAAGCCAAGCGGATCATGGACGCGAGCTTCCGCACCGACCAGCCCGCCCACTTCCCGACGTCGTACCGCGACCACTCCCCCGTGCCCGCCTACGGCGACACCCCGCCCGTCCCGCAGCCCGACCAGAGGATCGTCCCGGCCTGGGCGGCCGGGATCGCGGTCGCGAGCATCGGCGTCGGCGCCGGGGTCACCGGCATCGGCTGCGGCGCCTGGCTCGTTCTGCAGGGCCTGGCCTCCGTCAGCCTCGCCGGAGTCCTGATGGTCACCCTGCCCTTCGCCGGCCTGGCCATGGCCGCCACCGCGATCGGCGGCGCCATCAACCGCGCCCGCTCCGCCGTCACCAAGAACATCTACGAGGGCCCGGTCACCATGCGGACCGAGATCACCAGCAACAGCACCACGCGCGGCATGTTCTTCGCCCGCACCCGCAACGACATCCACCACTGACCCGGCACCCTGCGTCGTACTCGAACCCCGCCCCGTCCGGGTCGGGATCGAGTACGGGGCAGGCCGCCGGAGCAGCCCGCGCGCTCAGTCGTCGTCCAGGTAGATCAGCAGGCGGCCGTACTCATCGACCTCCGCCTCGTAGATCACCCCATCGACGATCGCGTGGTCGACGACGACCTCGTAGTCGTCCTCGTCGTCGATCCACAGCACGCCGTCGTCGTCCGTGAACGCCGGATAGATCACCCCGTCGGCGATCACCGAATCGAACTCGACTGCCATCGCGCCCCCTTGCTGCTCCCTGGCCTCGCCCCAGCCTGGCGCACCACCAGGCCCCGGCAACAGAGCCCTGCCCATCCCGTACACGCCGTCACCGCTCTCGAAGGAGAAGCCGATCTTGGCCAACCACAACGACAACGACCGAACCAGCATCCCCGGCCCGCGCCAGCAGTCCCCGGCTGCCGACCACGGCCAGGCCCAAAGGCAGCCCGCGGCCGCGCCCCTGCTGCTCGAGGAACTCGACGACAAGCAGCCGCGCACGCAGGCCCTGCGCGCCTGGTGGGCCGACGCCTGGGACGACGGCGGCGTCCTGCACGACCGCTGGGAGGACCTGCGCCGCGCCCCCGAACTCGGTTGGCACGGCATGGCGAACTGGGTGAAGACGACGCTCGGACTCGCCGGGATCTGCGCGGTCCTCACCCTGCTGGACGGCGCGACCGACGTCCTGGCTGGCACGCTGCACCGCCTGCTGACCGCCGTGCCGCGCGTCCAGGTCGGCACCGACACCTCCACCGGCGTCTTCGCCGTGATCGACCAGCCGATCCGTACCTACATCGCGGCTCACTCCGCCGCGCTGCCGATCAGCGCCTCCACCGTCTACACCGTCTGGCAGATCGTCGGACTCTTCGGCCTGGTCGGCGGGTTCTTCCGCAGCAGCGGCGCCCGCCTGACCTGGACCGCGTGGGGCGCGGCCAGTATCGCCATGGTCTGGGACGCAGCGCCTGACGAGGGCCGCACCATCGCCACCGGGCTCGCCGTCCTCGCCTGGACCGTCGCCTCCGCGTTCGCGCTGCGCGGGCTGACCCTGCGCCCGACGTTCTTCACCCACATCCACAACGCCGGCCACCAGATCGAGCCGCACATCCACCTCCCGGCCCCGGCCGCCGACGTTGCGCCAGACGACGAAGACGACGCCCCGGACAACGTGCACCCGCTCCAGCGCTGATCCGATCCGCTCCGTCCGCTCCGACACCACCGTTGGCGCGCGCCCGATCAGGAAGCGCGCCGGACCGAAGGGACATCCCATGCAGCTCAAGGAGAACGAATACCGGTTCGGCACCTTCCACGGCCGCCACGACGGCGCCGAGGTGAAGGTCACCGCCGTACGCGACGACACCCGCCCCGAGCCGTACTTCTGGCTGTGCAGCTGCGGCGCCGAGCGCTCGTTCCCGACCGAGGACGGCGTGTTCCCCACCGCCTGGCGACACACCCACCCCACCCGCCTGGACCGGCTGCGGCAGTGGACCACCCGCCACCTGCGCACCCGCCGCGCCCGCTGACCTGACGCCCCGCCTGGCCCTCGCCCACCCCGCGCCCGCGGGAAGGGCGAGGACCGGACAGGCCGCCCGGCCGCACGCACCACCCCGTTCCGAGCGAGAGGGAGACCCCGTTTTGGCGAAAGCCCCGACCGTCATAGGCGTGCTCACCGAGCCCCCGGCCCCGACCTGGCGGAAGGCCAACCGCCACCAGGTCTACGGCGTCGTCGGGCTGCTGATCGGTTATCTGATCGGCACCCACCTGGCAGGCGTCCCCCAGCAGCCGGACCAGCCGGGGCCGGGCCGCACCACGCCCGCCCCGGCCGGCTTCGGTGAGCACCCCACGCGCACGGCCCACGGCCTCGCCGCATAACCCAGCCGTACCACCCGCCGCGCCCCGCCGACACCAGCACGACGTCGGCGGAGCGCAGCGCTGCCCACCGACGACTGGAGGAGACCGCTCGTGCTCATCCCCCGCCCGCGCCGCCGGATCGGCTGGCCCCGCCCGCAGCGCCCCGGCCCCCGCTACCCGCAGCGCCCCGCCCGGCTCCCCGGCACCTGGAGTAGCTGATGGACGGCCAGGACCAGGACCTGGTCGACATCGACCCGAACGACCCCCGCGACGGCACGCTGCCGATCTACCGGTGGCGCCAGGCCGGGCGCGAGAACCTCGCGACCCGCCGTCAGCTCCGGGAGATGGGCCTGCGCCCCGGCGGCCAGGAGCCCGTCGCCCGCATCGAGTGCCGCGGCGGGAAGCGGTGGGCGTGGCTGTACCGGATCGACCTGGCGAAGCCCAAGCGCCCGATGACGCTCGCGAAGGAGGCCGCGCTCGACAAGGCAATGGCCAAGCGCCAGACCTGCGGGGCCTGCGGCCGCCGCTACTTCCACTGCATCCCTTTGCGCACCTTGGGGTCCTGCCTGGAGTGCTTCGACGGCACGCCCGCCGACCCCGCCTCCTACATCGCTCCCCCGGCACCGGATCACCGGCTCGCCGCATGACCCGAGAGGACACCAGCCAATGAGTACCGCCGTTCGCGCCTCTGCCTTCACCGAGCCCACCCGGCCCAAGGGCCTGCTGATCCGGTTCGTCACCACCGGCGGCTCGTACGTCGACGTCACCGGCTCCGGCGGGGACGTCCACGACAACCGCTGGAGCTGCCACGGCTGCGGTGACTCCTCCCGCAGCCCGGAAGTCAACTACCTGTTCCGCATCCGGCCGGACGCCAACGACCACGCCACCGTCTGCCGCGCGATCCCGCTGAGGTGACCGGCCGCCGCCTGCGGGCCGCCCTGCTGCTCGCCGCCGTCCCGGCCGCCGCGGCCGGGGCCGTCGCCGTCGCGGTCAAGACCGGCGGCTGGCGGCTGCACGCCGACCGGCACCGCATCGAACTGACGCCCCAGCCCCGCCGCTCCTGCCCCGACTGCCAGGGCGACGGCGGCTGGTGGGTCGACGGCCCGTTCCCGGAGATGGAGGCGTGCGGCTGCTGGTCCGAGCGGCGCGAGCTCCGCGTTCGGCTCCTGCCCATCCCGGCCTGGCCGGACGAACCGCCGTTCTAAAGCGACCTCCGCCCCAGCCACACAGGCCGGGGCGGAGCCCGCTCACGGGGTCGGCCGCAGCATCGGCAAGAGGCCGGCCGCCCCACTCCCTCACCCGCATTCGAGATCAGGAGAACCCCAGCATGCCCCGTCTGTCCCTCACCACCGAGCGTCTGGCCCTCTTCGGCACCCTGCTGGCGACCTTCGGAGAGCTGCATCCTGCCTGTGACCACTGGGTCCAGGGCAGCAAGACGGCCTCGCGGAAGCGGCTGTACGGCGAGGACCTGGTCCACGCCGACGGCTCCCCGGCCACGGCGGACTCCACCCGCCCGACGATGACCACCAGCACGCTCGGCAGGCGGGCCGTGGCCTGCCACGTCGCCTCGTACACCGCTGTGCAGCTCGGAGCGACCATCGCCATCACCCGCGCCTTCGGCTACCGCGTCACGCCGACCGCGCTGCTCGCCGGCGCGGCCATCAACGCCGGAACGCACGCCGCGATCGACCGCGGCGCCGTTCTGCTGTGGCTGGCGAAGAAGACCGGCAAGACGGGCTACATCGAGCACTGCCAGGCGGTCCGCCTCGACGACGAAGGCGCGGTCACCAAGGAACTCACCGGGCCGGGCAGCGCGTGGATGGAGCTGGACGCGGCGCTCCACCGCGCCATCGGGATCGGCGCCGCCGCCGTCACCACCTGGCTCACCACCCGCCCCGGCGGCCGCCGGTGAGCCGCACCCGCCTGGAGCGCGTCCGCGCCTCGGTCGGCATCGCCTCGCTGGCTCTCCAGCAGATCGAGGACGACCTCGGCGCCGACGGCGTCGACCAGGAGGAGCTCGCCGCGATCCTGCGCGAGCTCATCGAGGACACCGACCCGCCCGGCGGTTTCATGGCGGCCGTCGCGCAGCTGCTCACCGTCGCCGCGCGCCGTGCCGAGCAGGTCGAACCCGACCGCGACGGTGACGCCTCCTGCCCGCTGCACGAGGCCGCCGCCCTGATCACCGACAACGCCGGGCAGCGCCTCATCTGGGCTGCCCGCGCCCTCCACCCGCAGGGAGTGAGTTGAGGTGGCGAGCGCGAAGGCGACGAACCCGCCCCGGGGGCAGTGCACGCAGTGCTGGTTCCACGCATACGCCAGCCGGGAGGCCCACGCCGGGCTCGGTCCGCGCGAGGACTGCCCGCAGTGCGTGGACCACATGAACAACGGCCACCCCGACCACATGATCGTCCGCTGACGCCGCCGCGCGCAGCCCTGCCCCACTCACCGCCCACGCCGGGCAGCTCGATCTGGGCTGCCCGGCACCCTCACTCGTCAAGGAGATCTCGCATGACCGAGCTGATCTGCTACCCGCCGATGCCCGAGCGCAGCCTCGTGATCCTCATCGGTGCGTCCGGCGCCGGTAAGTCCACGCTCGCGCGCACCTGGCCCGCCTCGCAGGTCCTGTCCCTGGACGCGCTGCGGGAGGTCGTCAGCGACGACGCGGGCGACCAGGACGCGACCGGCGACGCGGTCGCCGCCCTGCACCTGCTCCTGGAGGCGAGGATGCGCCGCCGGCTGTTCACGGTCGTCGACGCCACCAACGTCACGGCCGCCGCCAGGAAGCCGCTCATCGCCGCCGCCAAGCGCCACGACATGCTCCCCATCGCGGTCGTGTTCACCACGCCCTTCCAGATCTGCATGGAGCGGCAGGGCCTGAGGCCAGCCAACCGCACGGTGCCGGAAGAGGTCGTTGGCCAGCAGCACGACGCCATGTTCGCTTCCCGCCGCACCCTGAAGTCCGAGGGCTTCCCCGAGGTCGTCTACTCCGACAGCATCTGCCGGCTCGTGCCGTACCTGGAGCGCCTGAGCGAGACCCGGCAGGCCGACCTCGGCCTGGACGGTGGCGCCGGCCTCGGTGACCTGAACCTCGTCTCCCGGGTGTTCGGCGAGGACATCCTGCCGCTGTGGCAGTGGAAGCCCGGCTCGAACATCGCCGGCGGCGACCGCGTCGCGGAGATCCGCCTCGGCCAGCAGTACCTCACCCTCGCCCTGCGCACCGACGTGGACGGCGAGGGCGACGTCGGGTTCGACGTGATGGTGCGGTGCCCGCACGACGACGCGTGCACCGGCCACGCCTGGGTGCCCGCCTACAGCGTCACCTGCCTGTTCCGCGCGCTCAACGGCGACCTGGACGACGACGAGGACATCGTCTGCACCGTCCACGGCCCGAACACCGACGAGGACCAGGAGGGCGACCCCGAGGGCCGCGCCGACCTGGAAGCGCAGTACGCGGACGCGGTCCGCGAGTGAGCCGTGCCGCCGCCGCTTCACCGAGCAGCCACAACCCGCCGCGACCCGGCCATGCCGGGCACCCGCGGCTTCCCCGGGAAGGACACCCACGCATGAACATCACGATCACGAACACGTTCGGCACGCCGCACAACGTCAGCGACACCAACCCGTCCCACGTCACCAGCTGCGACCGCTACCGGTTACCGCTCGTCGGCACCATCGCCCCGGGGAACCCCGGCTACGAGGACATGGTCGAGATCCTCAAGGACAACGGACACGACACCCGCCCCGAGGGGTACGGGTTGATCTTCCTGGAGTCCGAGGAGTTCTCCGCCACGTACTTCGGGTCGATCGCACAGATCGAGCAGTACCAGCGCGACAACGCCAACGGCGGCAACGCGACCTTCGACGCCTCCCAGGGCGTCATGTACGCCCAGTGGCCTCACGGCAAGGGCTGGGACACCTTCCTCCCTCGCGTCTTCTGGAACCAGGCGCAGCGCGGTGGGATCGCGGACGGCGTCGGCCTCGTCACCGCCTTCGCGCACACCGAGATCCCGGGCGCGGAGGTGATCGTCTACGAGTTCGAAGGCAAGTGGCTTCCCGACAGCGAGCCGAAGTCGATGGTCACCTACCACTGCACCGGCTGCCACCTGGACACCTTCCACGACTGCGGGCACGTCCACGAGAACACCGGCCCCGACAGTCGACGCTGGGCCGCCCGCCAGGCCCGCCAGCACATCATGGGCGCTCACCGCCACGGCGTCGGTGGGCAGGAGAGCCCCTGCCGCCCCAACAACGGGCAGATGCTGCGCGCCGTGAACGCGGCCGCCCGCGAGATGTGGGGCACCACGGGCAACGCCCTTCCGGACACCGACGACGCGTACTGCGCGACCAAGGGCCCCTGCTCGCTCATCCGCGAGCTGCGCGCCGGAATCCGCCCGCCCACCTACCGCGCCTGACGGACGCTCCGTGCCGCCCTGGCCTCTCCGCACGACGGAGGCCGGGGCGGTCGCGGTGGTCCCTCAACACGGAAGGAGGTGGGACGTCATGCGCCGGTATGAGGTCGACGTCCCGATACACCACGCAACGGACCAGGAACGGCGAGGTCTTCACGTCTTCACCGGCTACGCCGCCGGACCGGGCGAGGCCCTGGCCGCCGCGCACAACGCCTACGACCGGGCCGTGCAGCACCTGTCCGCCGGCCGCCCGGCCCCCGACGACTCCAGCGACGGATGGGCCGCCCGCGGCCTGCGCCCCGACTGGGTCCTGGACTGGCACAAGGCCACCACCAAGGCGTGGGTCAGCCCCAACAGCCTGATGTGAATTCGCCCCGGGACGGCCGCCAAAGGCCGGAAAACCAGTCGGCCGCCCCGGGTTCCCCATCCCGTACGAGACGAGAGGGAGACACCAGTATGGACTCCGTCCTGCACACCACGGGCCAGTTCGGCCCGCGCACCCTCCTGATCACCGCCGCAGCTATCCCGCTGACCGGCTGGGCCGTCCACGCGACGGTGCTGCTCAAGCAGATCGCCGCCAAGGAGAAGGACCCGCTGACCGGCCTGTTGCGCCGCGACGCCTACACCGCCCGCGCCCGCCGGCTCCTGGCCCGCCACGGCGACGACACGGTGCTGGTCATGGTCGACGCCGACCATTTCAAGCAGATCAACGACACGATGGGCCACCCGGCCGGGGATACCGTCCTCGCGGCGTTCGGGGCCCGGCTCACCGCGTGGGCGGGCCCGCGAGCGTCCGTCGGCAGGCTCGGGGGCGATGAGTTCGCCGTGGTCCTGGAGCTGAAGGCCGGCCGCCGCGCGCAGCGCCTGGAGCAGCTGGTCCGCATGCTGCACACGCCGGTCACCCTGGACGACGGCCGCACCGTCGACGTCGCCGCTTCGGTCGGCGCCGCGGCCCCGGCCTCGGTCGGCTCCCGCGACCTGAGCGTGCTGCAGAGGGCCGCCGATGCCGCCCTCTACGACGGCAAGCACTCCGGCCGCGCCGTCCTCGCCACGCGCCAGCACGCCACGGTGCCGTCCATCAACGGCCGTCGGGCCGGGCGTCCGGGCACGGCCGTGTGGGGACGGGCCGCATGAGCACCGCGACCCTGCCCGAGGGCGACTGGATCCGCGGCATCAGCATCCGGCAGCCGTACGCGGCCTGCATCCTCGCCGGGGCCAAGACGGTGGAGAACCGGCCCAGCCGGTGGCGGACCGGCTGGGTGCTGCTGCACACGAGCCAGACCGTGGAGCGGCCCGCCCTGCGCGTCCCGCTGATCGGCCGCACGGTCCGCGACCGCCAGCTGGTCACCGGCGCGGTCGTCGGCATCGCCCGGGTCACCGACTGCCACCAGGACCTCGAGGGAGCGCCGCTCTGTTCGGAGTGGGCGCACCCGGGGGCCTGGCACCTGGTGCTCGACGACGTCCAGGAACTCCCCCTGCCCGTCCCCGCGCGCGGGCAGGTCGTCCCGTGGAAGCCGGCGCCGGACCTGCTGGAGCGTGTGTTCCAGCAGCTGCCCGGCTTCCGGCCGTGACCAGCGCCCGAGCCAAGAAGAAGCAGCCGTTCGAGCCGGGCCTGGTCCCGGCTCCCGGCGCGCTCCTGGAATGGCGCGACAGCCAGCACTTCGACGGCTGGCAGGACCGCCCCTGCGCGCTGTGCGACAAGCCCACGCCGATGCGCTCCCACGCCGGGGAGCCCGTCCACAAGGCGTGCGCCGAGGACTGGATCGCCGCGAACCCCGTTGAGGCCCGCCTCGGCAGGTTCGCCTCCGACACCCAGTCCAAGAGCACCAAGCGCGCCACCCACGCCTGAACCCCTCCCCCTCGGAGGTCCCCATGAACAGCACCGACCGCGGCGTCGACCACGCGCTCGCCTACCCCGAGCCGCCCGCCTCCCCGCTCTGGCACCGCCACGGCGGCGCGACGACCCGGCCCCTCACCCCCGCGCAGCAGAAGCGCAACGCCGAGCTCCTGGTGCTCGCGCAGCGCACCCACCGACCCCGCAGCCCTCGCCCCACCCAGACCCTGGCGGAGGCCAACTGATGGACACCAAGCACTGCGCCGTCGCCGACAGCACCACCCGCTAGCCCGCCCCACCGAGAGGTGCACATGACCGAGACCGAGACGTTCGAGACCATCCGCTACACCGCTGACGTCGTCGTCCTGACCCCCGGCGGTGACGTCCTGCTGATCGAGCGCGACTGGCCGCCGTTCGAAGGCCACTGGGCCTGCGCCGGTGGTCACGTCGACCCGGGGGAGACGAGCCGCCAGGCCGCTACTCGGGAACTCGCTGAGGAGACCGGAATCCACGTAGCCGAAGGCGACCTGCGCCAGATCGGCGTCTTCGACCAGCCCGGCCGCGACCCGCGCGGCCGGTACGTCACCGTCGCGTACCTGGCCACCGTCCCCGCCGACACCCCGATCACCGCCGGAGACGACGCCCGCACCGCCCGCTGGTGGCCCCTGAACGGCCTGCCGGACCGGCTGGCGTTCGACCACGCCCAGATCCTCAGCGCGGCCGTGGCCCTCACCGCCCACCTCACCCCGGAGCAGGAGTCCACCCGATGAAGCAACCCTCCCTCTTCCGCCGCTGCGGAAACGCGCCCGGCGCCCTGAGCCCCGAGAACCAGGCCGTCGTCGACCAGTTCCGCGCGATGCTCACCGCCCTGCGTAACCCCGCGCCCTGGGCGCCCGGCAGCGCCCGGGACATCGCCGTGCGGATCGGCCCGTTCATCGAGCGCGCCCACACCCGGCCCGGCGACGACCACGGCCCCGACCTGATCGCCGTCGCCCTGGTCCACCCCGACACCCCGCACGCCGGCGCCTACCTCCACGGCCGCCAGCTCGGCTACACCGAACGCGGCTGGCTGCGCTGCAAGACGAGCGCGATCATCGGCTTCTGGCAGCCCGGCTACGCGATGCTCACCCACGCCGCCGCCGGCCTGCCGCTGCCCGAGGACATCGGCATGGAACCCGCGCACTACGCCCTCTACATCGAGGCCCGCAAACGCGACGACAGCCTCGACGGCTACACCCTGCTGCGCCTCGGTCCGTACACCCAGACCCGGCACGCCCAGCAGGACTACGACCGGCTCACCGTCGGGCTGGACGGACGCGAGACCACCCTCCTGCCCGGCCACCGCGTCTCCGCGAGGTTCGGGCCGTTCGACGTCAGCGACCACCAGCTGTTCGCCGACCCGTACGAGGCCGACGCCCTGGCGCTCCTGGACCCCGCCGTCGCGGGGGTGAGCGCGTGACCGCCACGGCCCTGCACGAGATCGAGACCAGCGAGGGCGACGACGGCACCATGCACCCCGCGGAACAGACCTGGACCCCCGACCAGGACCCGGTGGACCTCGGCTTCACCCCGGTCCTCGGTGACCTGCGCATCACCGGCCTGACCGCCCCGGACGCCGACGACGGAGACCACCCCACACTCTTCGTCCTCCTCGGCCACCACCGCTGGGCCACCACCATCCACGCCGCCGCCCTCTACATGCAGCGCGGCCACGCCTGGACCCGCTGGTGCCTCTACCCCGGCGACGACCCCGACGAGGCAATCCCCCGCATCCCGCGCGCCATCCACACCCACGCCGCCATCCACTGCCACCCCGACGACACTTGGAACCTCGCCTGGGCCCGCCCGGGCGAGCCCGGCGCGATCCCCGTCACCGCAATGCGGCACCCCGCCGCCCAGGCCGTCGCGGCCGCCGTACCCGACCCCGACCGCGACGACCGAGCCGCCTGGGCCCGCTGACCGAGCCGTCACGACGAAGGCCGGCGCCCCCGCATCTGTGCGGGGGCGCCGGCCTTTTTCTGTTTCTGGGTCCCCGTCGACCGGGGCCGGTTCAGGTAGAGCTCGGACCCGCTGCTCCTGGGCCAGGAACAGCTTCCCAGCCCCCTGTTGGACCGCAAGGTCTGCTGGGTGATAACTCAGTTATCACCCGAGAGGAAAGCGGACATAAGGGCTACTAGCGGTGACGTCGGGTCAACCCCCTCGCGTCATGAGTTAGTAAGCTCACCCCATGGTCACCCCAAGCCCCTCCGGAGACAGGGAAAAGGTTGTCTCCAAGCTGCCGTCGCACCTACGCCGCGACCTGAAAGTCCGTGCCGCCCAGGTCGGTGTAGACATCCAGGACGCCGTCTCCGCAGCCCTCGACATGTGGCAGGCCCACACCGGCGATCTACCCACCATCGACACCGCCGGCGGAGTCGCCTGGTCCACCTGGCTACGACCGGGCCAATGGGCAGACCTCAAAGCCACCTGCACGGAACGCGAGATGCCGCTCGTACAAGGTCTCGCCCAGGCCGTCGCCCTCTGGCTCCAGGAGCACTCCGCTCCCATCCCCACCCCGTACGTCCGACGCATCGTGCTGTGCAACCAGAAGGGCGGCGTCGGCAAGACCGCCGTCGCCGCCGGAGTCGCAGGAGCCTGCGCAGAAAGCCCCGAACTCAAGGTCCTGGTCGCCGCAGAGGCGGTAGCTCTCCAATCCGGCGAGGAAGCCGCCACCGGCGACTCCCTCAGCGAAACCGAGGATCTGCTCCAGAAAGACGAAGAGCACCGCGGGCTCGGGCTGCGCGTCCTCCTCGTGGACTACGACCCCCAGGGACACCTGACCTCCCAGCTCGGGGTACAGCCCATCGGCATCGACGACCCCAGCCTCGCCAAGTACATGGCCGGCACTGTACGCACCGGGTCGGTCCGAGACCTCATCGTCACCATCGACGACGACCGCTTCGGCGGAAGGCTGGACATCCTCCCCGCCTGCGCCGACGCGTTCCTCCTCGACATCATGATCTCCACAGACCGCAACCGGCAGGCCACCCTCCAGCGCGCCCTGGAAGCCGTAGAAGCCGACTACGACGTCATCGTGGTCGATTGCCCGCCCAGCCTGGGCGTCGGCATGGACGCAGCGATCTACTACGCCCGCCGACGGGACAACGAAGCCCCCGGCAACTCGGGCGTGCTCATCCCGGTGCAGGCCGAGGACTCCTCCGCCGACGCCTTCGCTCTCCTCCTGGACCAGATCGAATCCGGACAGGCCGACTGGGGCATCCAGGTCGACCACCTCGGCCTCGTCGTCAACCTCTACGACGCACGTGACGGCTACGTCATCACCTCCTCCCTGGAGGCGTGGAAGCAGTTCAAGGAACCTCGCGTCGTGGGCGTCATCGGCCGCCTCAAAGACCAGCGCGAAGCCGTCAGGAACAAGCGAGCCCTCATGTCCTACGCCCCGGCCTCGCAGCAGGCCAAGGTCCTCCGCCGCATCGTCAGGGAGATCGTGTGACCACCCGCCAGAGCGCGGCAAACCGCGTGGGCGCCCCGGCGTTCGCCAGCCCACAGAGCAGCCGCGGGCGAGCCATTGCCGCTGCTACGGGCACGCCGGTAGTGCCCCAGCCCACCCTCGTGGCCCCCGCCGTTGTCAGCTTCAATCCGGACAACCCCCGCGATGAAATCGGGGATGTCAGCGACCTGGTCGAGACCCTGACCGAAGTCGGCCAGATCACCGCCATCACCGTCGCCACGACAGAGGCGTACCTGGCCAACCGGCCAGAACGGCGAACCGAACTCGACGACGGCGCCGCCTACGTCGTGATCGACGGCCACCGCCGACTGAAAGCTGTACGCGAAGCCGGGCTGCCCACCATCAAGGTGATGCTCGGGGACGAGTTCGCCAGCACGGACGAAACCCTGCTGGAGGCCGCCTACATCGCCAACGCCCGGCGCAAGGACCTCAGCGAGCTCGAGGACGCCCAGGCCCTCCAGCAGCTCGTCAAGTTCTACGGCTCCCAGCACAAGGCCGCAAAGCGCCTCGGCATCAGCCAGCCTCTAATCAGCCAGAAGCTCTCCCTTCTCTCCCTCACCCCTGAACTCCAGGCCGACCTGGAGGCCGGCCGCCGCAACGTCTCGCACCTCCGGAACATGGCCAAGCTCTCCCCAGAGCAGCAGAGGAGCGAAGCGGACCGCCGGGCCCGCGCTGACTCCGACAAGAAGAAGCAGCGAGCAGACGCACGAGTCGCAGCCCCGAAGGGTGATAACTCAGTTATCACCCCCGAGGTGGCGACTGCCCAGCAGTCCGACACCGAACGCGCCGGTGATAACTCAGTTATCACCCCCGAGGCACCTGAGCCGTCCCGAAACAGCGAGCCGTACCTGCCCTGGACCGACCCCGGCGCCCTCAACCGCATCCTGCGGGGCCGAATGGCAGAGGAAGACCGCCTGACACTGGCCAAGCTGCTGAGCGAGTAGCAGACACGAAGGGGCCGGTTTCCCAGACAGGGAAACCGGCCCCTTCGTCATATAGCTGGCGCCCCATGCCTACGAGACGGACTTCAGCCAGGGCCAGCCCAGATCGGTTTCACGCGGGAAAGTAGCTGAGCGATCTCCGATCATGGCCCGGTGAGGACGTCGTGGGTGTCGATGCGGCGCCAGACGATGTGTTGTTCGCCGGGGACTACGGGGGTGCCGTACTGCCAGGTGGCGCGTCCGGCAGGCCCGGTGCCCATAGACCAGGTCAGCTCGTAGACCCCGGGAGCGACCCGTACGCCCTTCACCCGCAGCCCGGGGCGGAACGTTCCGTGGCCAGCGCGGAGATCTTCGACGAAGACGTTCACGGCCTGGCGGAAGCGGCGGCGCTGGGCGGGGGAGAGGCGGTGAAGGTCGGTGGTGAAGCGAGGTGTGGCCTCGAAGGTAGGCACGGCGATCTCCTCCAGGGAGCACGAAGCCCCCGGCCGGTGGGCCGGGGGCGGTGGGTCTCTGTCTGAGGTGAAGGGAGTCGGCGACGTACTGCAGGGATAGGCGTCTGTGGCCGTTGGGCGGGGGATCGGCCCGTAGCTGACCGGTGGTGCGAAGAAGTCGGTTGCTGCCGCTTGTTGGTGCGTAATGGGTCTAGGGAGTCGGTTGCCGCGCAGCATTTGCATGGCCCTGGTGCTGTTCGCCTGGCGGGCGCGACACCGCTGCGGGGTGCCCGCCAGACGGGATCGGGCGTGAAGTTCTGGTGAACTGTCCCGCCCCACGGGATCGCTCTTTTTCGCAGGTCAGAGCCGGTGTCCCCTGTGGGGATGCTGAGTGTCGCGAAGGTCCAGAGGCGTAACGCCTGGCGCTACTACGTCCGCGGAGTCGCCTTCGGGGACGGCCGCCGCCCGGTCGGCCAGTCCCTCAAGGACGCCCAGGAGCTGGCCAGCCTCCCGCCGGGGCGATGGGTGGGGCGCGGCCTGGCCGCGCTCGGGCTCACCGCGGGCGCGGAGGTGTCCGAGCGGCAGATGGAGCTCGTCTTCGGGCAGGGCCGACACCCGGACGCCGACCGGATCGAGCAGCACCTCCTGGACGACGGCGCCGACGCGGCCACCGCCCGGCGGGCGACCGTGCTCGGGCAGCCGATCGAGGAGATCGAGGCCCGCAAGCAGACCCCGCTCATCGCCCTGGACTTCACCTTCCGCCCGCAGGCGTCCCTGCACGTGCTGTGGGCGCTGGGCGACGCCCACACCCACCGGGTCATCGAGCGGGCACACGAGCGGGCCATCGGCAGGGCGCTGCGCTGGCTCGAGGACGAAGTCGCCGAGACCCGGTGGTCCTCCGGCCACGGCCGCGCGAAGACACCGGCCCTCGTGGTCGCGGCCTGGAGGCACTTCGAGAATCGAGATGGCTTCCCGCTGCTACACGACCACTGCCTGATCCTCAACCGCGTGCAGCGCCTGGACGCTGACGGCGATCCGGTGTGGGGCGCGCTGGACACCCGCCGCCTCTACCGGCACGTGGTGGCCGCCGGGACGCTCTACACCCTCGCCCTCACGACCGAGGTGTGCGAGGAGCTCGGGCTGGCGACCGTGCCGCGCGAGGTGACGCCGGGCCTGCGCCCCGTGATGGAGATAGCCGGCGTCGACCAGGCGCTCATCGACTGGTCGGCCACCCGCCGCGAGCAGATCGCCCCGATGCTGGAGCGCCTCACCGAACAGTACGCCCGCGACCACGGGCGGCTGCCCGACGAGCGTGCCCGTCACGCGCTTGGCTGGTGGGCGGCGCAGGACACCCGCCGGGGGAAGAAGACACCGAAGCCGCTGGAGCAGCTGCTCGCGTGGTGGCGCGCTTCCGCGATCTGGCGCTTCGGCCAGCAGACAGTTGAAGAGCTCCTGGAGCGGTGCCGGGCCGCCGGGAAGGCGATCCGGGAGCGGGTCGCCACCCGGGTGGACACCGCGCTCGCCGCCGTCGACGTCGCCGCGATCGTCTTCACGGTGCGCCGCACCTTCGCCCGCCGCCACGTCCTGGCCGAGGCCCGCCGGCACCTGCTGGAGACCCTGCGAGGCCGCGCCTTCCCGCCCGGCCTGGACACCTACATCGCCGACAAGGCCCTCGCCCGCCACAGCCGTCAGCTCACCATTCCCCAGCCCGGCCGCCGGACCCCGGCGCCGGACCAGGTCACCTACACCGCCGACTTCACCTGGCCGACCCGGTGGTGGATCGCCGACACCGACGGCAAACCGACCCGGGAGTCGAGCCGGTACGAGCGGGCCCGGCTCGCCAGCCTCGCCCTGCAGAACGCGATCCGCGACGCCCGCATCGCCGCCCCTCTCACGCGAGATGGCGCCCCGGCCGCGACCGCATCGGCCACCGCGCACACCAGCGACCACGACCAGACGGCGGCCGCGCCGCACGCCGTCGACCACCCGGGCCGGGACGCCGCCCTCACCCCGGCGCAGCGGGCCGCCGCTGTCCACGCCCACCAGCAGGCCGCGATGCCCGAGGAACACCTGGAGGGCCGTACGACCGACCCCGCGACGTGGCTGCACACACCGAAAAACCTCGCCCGGCTGGCCGCCTTCACCAAGGCCGCCGAAGCCCGCGCCCGCACCATTGCCGACGAAGCACAGCCGCAGCAGCCAGCCCCGGACGCCGTCGACGCCACCCGCCAGCAGCACCACCCGACGCAGCCCGACCAGGACAGAAGAGCGGGCCCCCACCGTGCGGGGTAGCCAACCGGCCAGCAGATGGCCGATCTGCGACTTCACCCGCGAGGCCCGGCGACCCGGACTGAGAATCGGGGCGTTGGCACCCGGCACGGGAGGAACCTTGACCGACCTGCACGAACCGCTGGAACCGCTGGAGAACTACCCCGATGAACTGCCCCCGCCTCGTCAGCGCGGCGACGTCAACCTGGTGGGCCTGCTCAGCGTCGCCGACGACCTCGCCAGCAGTCTGGCCGCGCTGAAGATCCGGGTCCAGCCCCACGACCCGAAGACCTCGCTCGTCAGCCCCGAGAAGGCCCGCCAGAACACGGAGAAGGAAGTCGACCGGCTCCTCGGCAAGGCCGTCTACCTCCAGCGCCACGCACACGCCGCCATGCTCGGGCGCTGCGTGCTCGGTGCGGACTCCAAGGAAGACTGCTCCACCGAAGGCGCCACCCTCCAGCTCAACGTCTGGGACGACACCACGCGCCGCGACATCGTCGAAGACGGCACCACCGGCTGCGTCACCCACATCGTCGAAGCCGCCCGCCGGGTCATGGCCGACACCGCCACCCGAAGGATCCTGCTCGCCTTCGTCCGCCACGACGAAGGCGCCACTGTCGCCCGAGCCCTCGGACTCGGACCGGATGACACCGCCCAGTTCTTCCATCGCGGCCTGACCCTGCGCTCCGAACACCGCGCCTCCTGACCCCGCCCCGCCGAGTGCAGCCCGCAGAGGAGCGCCACGTTGACCTTCCAGCCACGAGACCTGAACCTGACTGACCCGGAGAAGGGCTACCTGCACTTCGTCCTCTACACCGAACCCCACCGCGGCTACGCCTCGTCATCGCTAAATGCCACGGTGAAGATCGAGGCGCAGCAGACCATGACACCGCACTTCCAGGAGTGGCTGGGCAGACTGGTGCGATGCGAGCCGAACGCGATGCACTGCACGCTCGTGGAGCCCAGGAAGATCCCGACCCTGTTCCACCCGTGCGTCACGGAGGACAAGGACAGCCCGTCGGCCATCGCCGGATCGGGTTGTACCTGCCGCCAGACCTTCTACGACCCCGAGTTCGGGCTGCCTGTGGTCGCCGAGCACTTCAAGCACGTGGGTACCGGCGGCACGGACGAGTGGAGCTACACGACGTTCGCCCCGCTCGCCCTGCGCCCTGACGACGTCTTCAGCCGCTTCCACATGGGCCGCAGCCTGTTCTGGGCTCGAACGGAGAAGGGGGCGCTGTCGATCCTCCCGCAGCGCGAGGGCCGAGGGTACAGCGTCGGCTACAGCGGCGGAGGCCCGAGCGCCCTGGCCGCCTACCTCACCCAGCTCGCCGAGACTGACGGCCAGAACACGGTCGCCGGCGCCTCGTACGAGGAGGCTCACCCCGCGATCCTCGCCTGGACCCAGAGCAGCGCCGCCGACCGCGGCACGAACGAACTGAGCCTGGCCGACCTTAAGGCCATGCAGCAGCGCTGACCGGCACCCTTGGAGGCCCCACGGACCAGCCGTCCGTGGGGCCTCCGCGCGTGGGCTACCTGAAGGCCGGACCAGGGGTGCTCCGCCTCGCGGGACGGACGGCGAAGTCGCCGCACCAGTTCTCGGGACGCGATCACAGCACACGGCCTGGACGCGCCGGGGACCGGCGAGGGTGTGGGAAGAGCGACCCATCCGAGCACGGAGGAGGCCCCGATGGTCAACCCAGTTTCGACGCCGCACCTGTTACCGGAGCAGCGCGAGCGCCTGGAGCGGCTCGTCGACGCGGTCCGGCTGCGCACGGTGCTGTACCCGTTCCCGAAGCCGCCGCCGATCAGACGTCGCTCACGGCAGTACCCGGGTGGCCGGCCCAACCCGTGGCGCGCCGCGTGCCTACGCCGCCGCCACTCGCGGTGAGTGGACACGGTGGACCCCACCGCGCATCCGGTGAACGATGTGACGCCCGGAGAGTGGAGCTCACCGCCAGGGCCCACCTGGTGGGAGTGGAGCCCATCGCGGAGCGCACCGGGTGGACTCCACCCCGGTGCGCTCGGTGCGGTCCACTGGGCGCACCGGTGCGCCGGACGATGGTGCGGTGCACTCCCACCCACCGCACCGCACCACCGCACCGCACGGCGCGCGTGGGAGTGGCCGCCGCTCCCGTCCACTCCACCCGGTGCGCATACAGAGGGTGACGGTGCATCGGATGCGGTGCACTCGATGCACCCCCCTTGACTAGGTGTGCCGCCGGATTCCACCCAGCCCAGTGGATGGAAAGCAACCCTTGTCCACCCATGAGTTTCCGCGTGATCGTCGACGTTTCCCCTTGACAGGGTCCGCTACCTCTTCGGCGACACCCCGCGCCGGGCCTCCGACGGACGGTGGCGGGAGGGATATCTCTCCCTCCCGCCGCACCGCGCACCATCACCGTCCGTAGGGGAGTTGCGTGGTGCGGGCGATGCCGCGCATCGCTGTATCACGGTGCGTTCCACCGGGTGGAAGTGCACGCCATCGTCCGCACCGAGTGGAGAGTGGAGGCCCTCGCGAAGCGCACCAGGTGCGGGTGGAGTCCACTCGGTGCGCTCCACCGAGTGGGGAGTGCGTTCCACCGCGCGCAACTCAACGCACCGTGCGCGCGCCGGTCCGCACCAGCGCGCCACCGCCTGAAACATCCGGTGCGCGCGGCGCGCGCCGCCCGCCGCACGTTGGCCTCTACGATCCGCGCGTGGGACAGACCCCGGCACAGAAGGCCGCCAAGGCGGCATGCGGGCAGCAGCCGAAGAAGCGGCCCGGCAAGACGCAGCGCGAGGCGATCAAGCGGGCGCAGGCGGCGAAGAAGAAGACGGGTGGTGGAAAGCTGGCCGCGAAGAAGGCGGTGCCCCTCCCACGTGGATCGGTGCGCGCCGCGTATGGCGGCACCTGCCCGACCTGCTTCAAGAACTACGGCAAGGGCGAGGTCATCACGAAGGTGGCCGAGGGCTGGGGGCACCCCGGCTGCGCCCCTCGGAAGTTGTCGGCGGCGGAGCGGGAGTTCGCCCGGAACAAGGCGCGGATCGAGGCAGGCGAGACGTTCCGCGGGCAGAAGCCCTCGGACTGGCGGCTCGGCTCCTCGCCCTCCAGCACCCGCCCCACCCGGTGAGGACCGCAGGCTACGGCGCGGTCGCGCTGTTCTGCTGTGCAGAGGCTCGCAGTCGGGCGTAGCGGCCGTTGACCTCGGGCACCTCGGCGTAGAGAACGCGGCGGGCGACACCGACAGCCTTCGCGACGTTGGTGATCGTCTGCTTGGGGTCGGCGAGGAGCTCTCGCGCCTGCGCGACCTGTTCATCCGTCATCCTTCGCGGCGGGACGAGCGTGACGGGGTTTCCCTCCTCGTCCCGTTGGATGTACGGGTGCTTCCTTCCTGTGGTCACCTCCCTGGCCGCGGCCCACGCCAAGTCCATGTCGACTTCTCCGCGCAGCCCGTCGAGGAAGGCACGGTAGGCGTCGTCTGCGGCGTTCAGCTCCTCCAGCCCCACCTCCTTGTTGTCAGCCGTCAGGCCGTAGGCGTCCTGGGCCCGTTCCAGCCGAGTGCACACCGCGATGGCTTCCTGCAGGGTCTTCTCCACGCCCCTCCAACCTGCTGCCAGGCACAGGGTCACGAAGCACTGCGCTGTCCGGGGGAGGTGTCCTCCGTCACGGACAAATCAGTACGACATGGGAGTGGTCAAGGAGAAATCGGACACCGTTCGTCGGTGACGGTCAGACGACGGTCAAGGGGTGCTTCCTCACGGTGGCCCCGGCTCGTGCGCACACCCGCGTACGGGCCGGACGCTCACCGACCCGGCCCGCAGGCCGGAGAAACCGAGGACACCGTGCCCGCCGATCTCACGCCCGACCTCACCCACGAGCACCAGGCCGCCCGTGACCGCCGACTGTCCGAGGACGTCGGCCAGGTCCCGCAGGCCCCCTCCACGGCCCCCTCCATCGCCCCCTCCACGGCCACTTCGCCCGCCGGACGCGTCCGTGCAGGTCAGCCCCGGAAGTCAAGGTCCTGCGACGCGTTCGACAACCCTCCTAGGTCGACACAGGTCTGGAAGCCGACCGGAGTGCGACGCAAGGAGGTACTGAAGGCTCTGGGGATCTTCCAGCGGGCTACCGCCGATCAGCTCTGGCGGATGCTGCGCCCCACCGACCGGCACGACCGGCTCACCAGGGACACCCTGAACGCGTTGAAGAAGACGGGCCTGACCCGGGTGGAGACGCGACTGGAGTCGGGACACCAACTGTGGGTGCTCACCGAGAAGGGCCACAAGGAAGCCAAGCTGCTGCTGCCGAAGAACGTACGGATCTCCGCGCTGCGCAAGCTGGAGTACGACGACGAAGGCCGGCCGGTCCAAGCCGACGGGTACGACGAACACGCCGCCGCCGTCACCTCGACCGCTGCCGTGCTCAGCGGGGCCGGGTATGGCACGCCGCTGTCCTGGCAGACCGAGATCGCTCACAAGCTCCCCTACGGGTACACCCAGTACGCCGACCTGACGATGCGCGCCCCGGACGCCGGGGTGCCCGCGATGCTGCTGGAGGTCGACCGTGTCAACGAGCCCGTCGACGAGCTGGTGGACAAGCTGCGCCGGTACGCCGACTGGTTCGAGCTGCTGGCGCCGAAGGCGGATGCGGCCAAGGCGAAGGCGGCCCGGGGCGCGGCGGTGCACGGCTTCCGGCTGTGGTCGCGGATCTATCCGCCGACCGGCCGGGAGGGCTACCCGCCGGTGGCGTTCGTGTTCACCGGGAAGACGGCCGCGCAGCGCGAGAGCCGGATGCGGCGTCTGGAGCAGGCCGCCCGCACGTACTTCGCCGGCGCTCCGTACCCGGGCCGCGGCGCGGGCATCACGGCCGTCGACTACCACCAGGCGGTGCCCGTGGTCGTCACCGAGCTGGAGCGGATCACCGCCGACCCGGCCGGGGCTGCGGGAAAGGTGTGGCGCAGGCTCGGGCGCGATGGGTGGCAGACGCTGAGCGAGGCCCTGGACAACCCGGACGGTGAGCGGCTGTACCGGGTTCAGCTCCAAGAGGCCCGTCGGCGGCAGGCGGAACGCAAGGCGGCGGAGCGGGAGGCGCAGCGGCCGGTGTGTGCCCGCTGCGGGACGAAGTTCACCGACGAACGCTGGCAGTCGGTAGCGCAGACCTCATGGCGGGGCCCCGGGGACAGCCTGTGCGGGCCGTGCCGCCAGGCGGACATCGACCGGGCGGAGGCTGAGCGCGTTGCGCGCCGCGAGGCTGAGGAAGCAGCAGAGCGGGAGGCGGCCGAAGCGGAGGCGAAGAAAAGCCGCGGCCTGTTCGGGCATCGCCGGTAGGTGCGGGCAAGCCCAAGGGCAGCCTGGGCAAGCCACCCTCGGATGGAGGCTTGCCCACCCCGGCCGGGATGGGCTGAGGTGGGCAAGCCGGGCCGGGCACCACGGCCCCGGACCGGAGAGGGGAACGCGGGGCACGGATTCGAGACGGGCCAGACGGTCGTACGGCGCGATGCCCACCGCTCCGGCCGGGTGTGGAGCGAGCCGGCCCTGCGGTCGTCGACGACACCGGCGAGGCGCTGGTGACCGCCTGCGTGCCCGTCGCGCAGGCCCGGCGGCCGCGCCCTGTACGACCCGCGCCCCGGCGAGCCCCGCGCAGCCGGGCCCGGCATCGCGTGCCGCTTCTACTACTCCGGCGACACGCCCTGACCGTCCGGTTCACGGGCACCGTGGGCTACGGCCGGCCTTCGGTCAGCTGGCTGGCGGTGTTCTCGATCCACAGCAGCGTCCACTCGACGCCGGCCTGCCATCCGGGCTCCGCACTGTCGTACAGGTCTTGGGCGTCGGCGCGGATGGTGGCGGTGAGGGCGCGCAGGTCCTTCTGCAGCCCCCGCCGCTTGGCCGCGTCCATGGCCTGGCGCATCTCGTCCGTGATCTCAATGGGGTTCTTGTCGTTCACCACCCCACCTTGGACGACCGCCCCGTCGATGGCTACCCCTAAAGCCCTGGTCAGCCCGTCCTCATGCGTGGCAGGCCTGCCATTCGGCCGGGACAGACAGTACGGCAGAGACAGCACGGCAGAGTTCGGGCAAGCTGCCCTGGGGAGGCTTGCACCGGGAGGGGGCTGCACAGGTGTCTGGACGGGTGCACTAGGCGGGGGACCGCAGGTGTGACCGGAGGTGGGAGCCCCCGAAATTGGTGATCTTTCATTCGTACAGGTCAGGGGCTATGGGCAAGCCCCCTTCGTAGCGCGACACCTCTCCCACGCAGTAGCCGTGGGGGAGAGGTCTGCTTCGGCCGGGGCCGGCGGCCAGGGCGCGACGCTAACGGCCTCGGTGCTCTACGTTCCGCCCGCTCGGTTTCGCGGCCGCGTCTCCAATCCGGGAGACGGGCGCGGCCGGGCGGAAAGGAATCACCGTCATGATTTTCATCGAGTCCGGCCTGTACGCCCGCGACGGCTTCGCCGAAGGACCGCTCGCGGATGCCGCGCTGTCCCGCGCGGCCCGCGCCGCGCAGCTGTTCGACGACCTCCAGGAGCAGGCGCCCGCGATGACCGACGGCCAGCTGCGCGACGGCGTGTACCGGGCGCTGCTCTGCTTCACCCAGGAGCAGCCGCCCGCCGGCCAGGTCGACAGCTTCACCGCGCTGATCCGCCGTGGAGTGCACATCGACTGGGCCGCCTGCGACCGTCTGCCCTGCGCCTGACGCCCGCAGGGCGGGAGGGCTGGAAGGGGCCATCCCGCGGGGCGGGAGGGGGCGGACTGCCGGGCGCCGGCGGCCTTCCGCTGTCGGTGGTGGCTGGGAGGCTGGCCGGTATGAACGGTGACGAGCAGCTGTTGCGCGGCCGGGTCTACGGCCATGACCATGACGACCCTGACCCCGGCCCCCGGCCGGAGCGGACCTATGCCGAACTGGTTGGCGGCCCGCTGGACGGTCTCCTGCTGGACATCCACGGGTGGCGGACCGAGGAGGTCGACGACGGTGTCGCCCTGGTCACCGAGCTCGGCCGGTGGCCCGGCGGCCGCGCACTGTACGACCCGCGTCCCGGCGAGCCCCGCGCAGCCGGGCCCGGCATCGCGTGCCGCTTCTACTACACCGGCGACACTCCCTGACCGGTGTGCTCGTGGGGACGTGACGGGCTGTCCGTCGGCTCTGGCGCCGGGTGGTGCGGGACCGCGAGGATGGGCAGGACACTCGGAGGACGGCCGCAGGGGAAGGGCGCTGATGGAGGATTTCTTCGCGAAGGTGGGCGGGTTCTGGCCTGCGGGCCGCCGTGATCTGCACTGGCACATCCTGCCGACCCCGGCCGAGGCCGACGCCCTCATCTCCCCCTATCAGGGCCTGGTCCCGCCGGGCCTGCAGAGTGTGGGGGCCGGCGGGATGCACTGCACGCTCCTGCACGCCATCGGGCTGGGCCGCGACGACGTCGACACCGACGCGCTCGTGAAGGACGTCGAGGCCCGCCTCGCTGCCGTGGAACCCTTCACCCTGACGTTCGACCGGCCCGCCATCGGCCCCGTCGCGATCGAGCTCAGCGGCTGGCCCGGACGTCCGTTCACCACCCTCGTGGACGCCGTCACCCAGGCGACGGTGTCCACGGGAGCCGCCTTCAAGCCAGGGCCCAGCCGGTACCCGCACATGTCGACCGCCTACACCACCGCCGGCGCCGAGCACGTCGACCCTATCGCCCTCAAGGCGGCCCTGGCCGGCATCGACCGCCCGCTGTCCGCCACCGTCCTCGCCGACCGGATCCACCTCGTCGAGCAATGGCACGACGGCGCGCACATCCGCTGGACCCCGATCGCCGAAGTCCCGCTCGCGGGGGTGGGAGCATGACCGGATTCCCCGGACGGCGCCCGATCTACGGCGACGCCGTCCACATCACCGTCGGCACCGACCTTCTGATCTTCGCGGGGAAGATCATGACCCGGGGCATCCTGAGCGACGGCCGCGGCTTCGCGGAGCTCGTCCTGCCCGACGCCGACCCGCAGCAGCGACGTGACCTCGGGCGCGCCGGACGCTACCAGTACGAGCTCTACCTCGAAGGCGAGCTGCTCTACTCCTCACCGGAACTGACCCTCCGCGACACCCGGCGGGACGGTGACGGCGCCCTGGTCGTGACCGGCTCTCCCTGACCACCGCCGAAACACACCACCCAGCCACCCACGCCCGCCGGCTCCGCCCTGCTCACGGAGACAGGGCGGACGCCCCCCGTCGAAACGCTCCGTCTCGTTGCCCGTTGCGTCTCTGCAGAGGCAACGGACAACCCCTGTCAGGGCTTTCACCTGGCGGGGAGGGTGGAGGCATGCAGACCACACACCTGAACGGGACCGGCCTGGTCACCACCGTCATCCGCACGATCGGCGTCCGTCACGACGGCGCCCACGACCTCGTCACCGACGGCCTCTACCTCGACCTGCGGCACACACTGCGCAACCCCGCCGACGACGCCGCCCTGCGCTACGCCACCGGCCTGGACCCCAAGGTCTACGCCCACGTCCTGAACACTCCCGGCGCCCTGGAGCTGATCGGCCGGACCGCCGTCCAGCTGCGGGCCCTGGCCGACGAGGTGCCCGTGGGCCGGCTGGCCCGCCTCACGGTCGCCTGCCAGGGAGGCAGGCACAGGAGTGTGGCGGTAGCGGAAGCGGTGGGGCGGCAGGTGTGGGAGGCGTGGGGCGGCCGCTATGGGGTCGAGATCGAGCACCACCACATCGACCACCCCGTCCTGCCCCTCTCCACCCCGGCCTGACTGCCCAAGCGCGACAAGGGGCGCCGCCCGGAACGATCCGGGCGGCGCCCCTTGGGCGTTCCCGGCCCCCACCGAGGGCACCGCCTGACCCCTTCCGCCGGTCCGGACCACTCTCGGTCCGGCAGCCACGCTCCGACGGCCAGCTGCCCGGTACCCCCACTGCATCGGTACAGAACGCCACAATCGCGGCGAAAAGGCACATGGGTGCGATCGTCAGAAAATATCCACAGGCCAGCCGTTTTACGGTTCGTGTCCGCTTCCGGGTGTGAGGTGCCGGGACGCACACCGAAAGGGAACGGCCGATGGCACAGACGAAGTTCGACAAGCAGGTGGAGGAGACCGCCGAGTCCCTCATGTTCGGCATCGGCCGGTTCCTGGCCGGCCGACCGATGGACGGGGTGAAGCGGACCGACGCGACGTTCTGGCGCTCGGGCACCAGGGTCCTGCCGAAGGTCGAAGGCCGCGTCACCCGGTCCTCCTACCGCGCCGGGTGGAAGCGCCTGACCTTCCGCATCAGCACGCTCGCCGCGATCGGCGCGGGCGGCTACCAGGCCGGGTGGGTCCACCAGGACGCCACCGTCGCCACCGCCCAGGAGATATGGGCCGACCCCGATCCCGCGCTTGCCGCGCTGGAACAGACCGGGATCGCCGCGGCGTTGACCGCGGCCGTCGGGGCCGCCGCTTACCTCGCGCTGACCCGCGAGCGCCGGGAGCTGATGCGGGAGTGGGTGCTCCCGCTGCACGAAGCCCTCGCGCTGCCGCTGCGTCTGCCGGAGCAGACCGACCCGCGCCGCTACCTCCACATCCCGCGCAACTTCTCCGAGGACGACGCGGTGATCCGCGTGGACGTGCCGGGCCGGCTGGACTTCTCCAAGGACCTGGTCGTCGACATCATCACCACCAAGCTCGCCCTGGAGGGCGTTACTTTCTCCTGGCACTTGGCGGGCCGCGAGACGTACGTGACGGTGAAGAAGACCCGCAAGCCCCCGGCCAAGGCGGCCTTCAAGGACCCCAAGGTCCGCGAGATCGTGGCCGCCGCCAAAGAGTCCGCGCCCGTCATCGGCATCGGCTCCGCCGGGCGGATCGTCACCGTCGACCTCGACGCCGAATCCCCCCACATCCTGGTCAACGCCTCCACGGGCGGCGGCAAGTCGGTGACCCTGCGGTGCATCGCCTGCCAGATGCTCCACCACGGCTCGCTCGTGTTCGTCCTCGACACCAAGCGGATCTCCCACCCGTGGGCTTCTGGGCTGCCCGGCGTCACGTACCGCCGCGACATCGCCGACATCCACGACCAGCTCATCGCCCTCGGCCAGGAAGGCCGGCGCCGAACCCGCGTCGCCGACGAACTGGGCATCGACGCCGACCCAAAGGCCATCGGCCCGCGCATCTTGATCCTCCTCGAAGAGGTCAACGCGACGATGAAGCAGCTGGCCCGCTACTGGGAGAAGACCCGCGAGTCCGGCGACCCGAAGGTCTCCCCGGCCGTCGACGCCCTCAACGAGATCCTCTACATGGGCCGCCAGCTGCGCATGCACGTCCTCCTGGTCGCGCAGTCCGCCACCGCCCGCGCCCTCGGCGGGCCCGAGGTCCGCGAGCAGTTCTCCACCCGCATCCTGGCCCGCTACAGCGTCAACGCCTGGCGGATGCTCGCTCCCGAGGTCCACCCGGCGCCGAAGTCCACCAAGCACCACGGCCGCGCCCAGGTCGTCTCCGGAGGGTCCGCGCGCGAGACGCAGATCCTGTTCTTCACCGAGGCCGAAGCCCGCGAGTGGGCCACCACCGGCAAGACAGCCACCGACAGCCCCGCCCCGGTCCCGGTACAGCTGCACAAGCCGCCCGCCGACACCCAGCCCAGCACCGGCGAACTCCCGCCCGCCTCCGAACCGCCCACGGACGAAGACCGGCCCGCTGACGCCCGGAACCCGGCTGCCGGTGAGCTCGCGACCGACGCCACGGCACCGCCGGCCACCCCGGCCCCGGCCGTGGTCGACGAGGACCAGGCGGTGGGGCTCCGCGAAGCCGCCGAACACCACCTCCCGTACACCGTCGACGCGCTGCGCTTCGCCCGCCACAAAGACCCGACCTTCCCCGGCCCGGCAGGCAAGCGCGGCGCTGAACTCCTCTACCGCGTCGGCGACCTCAAGAAGTGGGCCCGCAACCGGCCCCGCGCCGCCACCGGCACCACCGACCTCGACTGACCCCCACAGACCGGCGGGTCGGAAATCCGGCCCGCCGCCCGCCGATCCGGACCTGTCCGCTTTCCCCGACACGATCCCCCCGGCCCTGGAGAACACCCGGTTCACCAGGCACCACACAGAACAGGAACACCACCGCCATGACGAAGACCGCGCTCCCGACCATGCTCAGCTTCTCCGCCCCCGACCTACGCGAGCAGATAGAGGCCCTGCCCGAGGGAACCGCCCTCATCGGCATCAGCACCGACGGCCGCGCCATCGCCGTCGACCTGGACGCCGACTGCCCGCACGTCCTCGTCTGCACCTCCACCGGCGGCGGCAGCACCACCGTGCTGCGCTCCCTGACCGCCCAGTTCCTCCACCAGGGTGCCCACGCCCTGGTCCTCGACCCCACGCGGATCTCCCACCTGTGGGCCAAGGGCCTGCCGACCGTCACCCACCGCGGGAACGTCGCCGGCATCCACGACGCCCTGGTCGGCCTCGGAGACGAGATGGCGCGCCGCCTCACCCTCACCGACACCGAACTCGACGCCGCGCCCCGGCTCATCGTCTCCATGGACAGCGCCAACAGCACGCTGCGCCAGCTCACCCGCTACTGGGAGACGTTCCGCGACAAGGACGACCCGCGCATGTCCCCGGCCGTCACCGCCCTCGAGGCCGCGCTGTGGACCGGACGCGCCGCCCGCGTCCACGTCATCCTCGACGGCACGCCCGCCACCAGCATCCTCGGGGCGGCGCCGCACGAGATGTTCGGCACGGTGATCCTGGCCCGGGTCACGGCCAACACCTGGCAGCGCCTCGCCCCGCTCGCCGGCCCCGCGCCGAAGCAGAGCCCGCGTGCGGGCCGCGGCCACGTCGTCCAGCACGACGAGGTGCACGAGACGCAGGCGATCTGGATGACCGACGCCGACGTCGTCACCTGGCTCACCGAACCGGACGACGTCCAGAGCTGACCCGAGCGCCGGACGCACCACGGGCCCCGGGGGATCAGCCATGACATCCCCGGGGCCCGGTTGGGTTCGCGCTGTCCAACGACCGGGCGGCCCCGGTGTTACGTCGTCGCCAGCTCCGGAACTTCGAGAGCTTCGGCCACCCGGCGGGCCAACTGCGCCACCTGTGGCGGCAGGTAGCTGTCCAGCGAGTCGACGTCGTCACAGAGCTTCGCCTTCAGCCCGTGCAGGCACGCCTCGGTGAACAGCTTCTGCGGGTCGTCCTCGGGGCGCTGAGCCTGCTCGGCCTGGCGCCGGCCCCGGTGGTGCCGCATTCGGTTGGTCGACGCCCGCATCGCCTCGTACGGGAGCGCTTCGCCCATCAGGCCCGCCACGTGGGAACGGTCTTCCTCATCCGTGCCGTGAGCCCGGATCGTCTGCTGTCCGACCTGGAGGTAGCTCTGCAGTGTGTCGGCGGCCATGCCGGTGTGCTCGCAGTACGCGGCGATCAGCATGGCCACCATGTCCATGGTGTCCGCCGCGTCCGTGGCCCGGTACAGCGTCATGCGCTTCCAGGTGTGGGCCTGGTCGGGCTCGGTGTACCGCAGCACCTCCTGGCAGTTCTGCACGCCCTCGGAGACCAACTGGTGGATCGCCCGCCGCAGCGGCTCAGGCATCGGGGTGGAGTCCATGACCCGCACGCTAGAGGCCCGCGTGCCCGGAGTCCGCCGTCACGGCCCCGTGCTCACCTGGACGGACTAGGGTCAGTCCCGGCCCACGCCGGAATGGAGCGCGTGGGCAAGGCCCCGGTCCCCGTGACGGGACGCAGTACGGCCGGGGCCGCCCCCCCTCCGTTTTACCCGGAGGCGGGAGCGGCCGGCCTCAGTCGGCGTGGCTGCGGTCGGCGGCCTGGGCCTCCGCGAACGTGCCGTAGTCGGTCGATCGGTCGAGCAGGGTGAAGTCCATGTCCCCGGCGGTGAACCGGCTGGTGTAGTAGTGCCCGGTGGCGGCCTTGGGCTGCAGTCCGGTCACCGCGATCCGGCAGGCTCCCTCGTGTCGGGGGCTGCGCTGCTGGTGTTCCACGCGGGGCGTGTTGTCGTACAGGAAGCCGATCTCGGCGGTGCCCGAGTTCTCGGGGGCGCCGATGGTGGCGTTGCTCGAGTGGGAGGTGCTCTCCTTCGTGCGGAGCGTGGTATGCAGGCTCCAGAAGGTCTGCTCGATCGTCATGTACGTGGTGATCGGGCCCCGGTTTCCGCCTTCGGGTATGTGGCTTTCCGGGCTCGGTGCCAGCATCACGCGCCAGGTGCCGGTGACCCACGGGCGGCCGGTGAAGCGGTGGATGACGGGCCAGTGCCAGGCCCACTTGTCGAAGACGACGGTGCCGTAGCCCACGAGGGCCGGGATGTACGCGAAGAGGTATCGGAACTCGGACGGGTAGAGGCCCAGGACGAGCAGGACGACCGTGTAGAGGGTGGCGGCGATGGTGGCGCCGGTGCGGATGGTGGTGGCCGTGTTCATCGTCAGCCCTCGTAGTTGAGGTAGTGCCGAGCACACTCGATCAGCTCACGGCCATCCTTCTCAGTCCACTTCTGGCCCTCGCCGAAGACCTTCTTGATCCCGTTCGGTTCCACCATGCGCTGGGCACCGAACCAGAGGTTCGTGAGCTGTCGGTAGACCTCCTGCAGACTCGTGCAGACCGCGTCGTCGAAGCCACCGGCGAGGAGGATGTGGTCCGGGACGTTGTAGATCAGGCACTCGGAGAAGTACGACGGCAGCGCCTTGATCACGCCCTGTGCCGTGAGGTCGTTTTCTACGTTTTTCAAGACCCGGACGACGAACTTGTACCGCCGGTTCGTGCGGCTGTTCTTCGCCTGCCCGTTGGCGAGCTGGAGCTCTGGCCAGTTGATGATCTTTTTGCCGTCGCGGCCGAAGACGATGCTCCCCTCGTACTGGCCCCCGACGGCGGTGCTGTCGTAGAGCACGTACTTGAAGCACGGGACGACATCTGCGCTTGGACGGCTGCCGAGCACCTCCGGCACGTTGAAGGCGATGTTGTGGTCCGTCTCGATGACAGGGAAGTGGTTGACGAGCGCGCGTTCAACCTCCGTCCGGAACTTCTCGGGCGTCCACGAGCCCGTGTACGGGCCGGGCCGGTTGAGCCATGAAGCACCGTCATAGAAGAAGAGGTCGTTGAGCTGGACCTTGATGTCGACGTCGCTGTCGCCGCGAACGTTGGTGTTGTTGGGGTAGGAGCCCTTCGCTGCGACCGTGATACCAAGTTCCTGGAACGGCCCGTGTAGTTGTACTGCTTCCTTCACCATGCGCTCGGCGCGTTCCAGCCGGAGCTGTTCGGAAGGACCCGGGGGGTTCTTCCACTTGTTGATCAGAGCGATCCGCTGTCCGTACGTCAGCTGTCGTGCCATGAACGCCTCCAGGCTCCGGCGCACTCGCGCCAGCCAGCAGCGTACGAGCGGGCACTGACAGCGATGCACTGGTGGAGCACAACCCGCGCGGAGTTCGGGACCGCCATGGCCTCACGAGACATTCCGCGCGGGTCGCTCAGCCTCAGCCGCCGTCGCCCGGCGGTTCGGTGTGCAGGCAGTACGTGCACCTGGACGCCTCATCGGTGCAGCCCATGCACCGTCGGCAGGTGCCGCGTCCTCGGACCGGGCCGCGGCCGTCCGCGCATCCCGGGCAGGTCATGATCGGCTGCTGGAAGCCGAAGCTGAGTACCCAGCCGTCGCCCTCAGCCGCCTTGCGCGCCAGCTGGGAGACGTCGTTCGCGGAGCGCTCGTCCCCGTCGTTGCCGGTTTCCACCGCCAGATAGACGGCGAGGCAGTCGTCCGTGTCGCAGACGACGGCTACTCCTGTAGGCATGAGGTTCTCTCCTCGGCAGTCCGACGCGGTCAGCGGTTGTTGCGGTAGGCGATGATCCCGGCGGCGACCAGCCCGCGATCGCGGGCGGTACGGAACTCCTCCAGCCGCTCGGCGTCGGTGTACTTCGCCGGCGTACTGCCCGGTGGGGTGCGCACGCCGAGCTGCGGGCCGTAGAAGCACACCGCGTACCCGTGGTGCAGGGCGGCGGAGTACCAGTCGGGCGAGACCGGGACGGTGATGCGGGAGTAGACACCCCCGTCGGGGGAGCGCAGCTCGATCCGGTCGTCGGACAACCGGTGCAGGGCCCAGCCGGGGATGGTCCGCAGATCCGCGACGCCGCGGGGGAAGCGCCGCATCCCCGACGCGATGGCGCCTTCGACCTGGATCTCGGTGGGCGCGCCGCCCGGGAGCCGGGACAGCATCGCACGCTCGGGCTCGAAGAGGGCCACCGGCATCGGATCCTCACCGTCGGTGGTCTGCAGGGTGCCGGTGTCCGGGTCGATGCCAGTGGCTACCTGCCCCAGCCCGAGCACGGGAGAGTCCATGTAGAGCAGCCGGCCGTGGTCGTCGACGTTGTTGCTCAGCTGCTCCCCGGCCGCCAGGATCTCCGCCTGGCTGACGGCCCGGTCGTCGATGTGGAACCGCTGACGCGGCGGCTGGTTGCTCCGCTGCTTCTTGGGCTTGAACCGTCCCATCGAGGCACCCCCCTTGGTGTGTGATCAGCCAAGCCTCAGCCAGGCGCGAGCGGCGGCACAAGACCGCCTCTCGCCAACCACGGCTGAAGCTCGCCTGACAGCGCCCGGCCGGGGAGGTGCCCTTGACGCCGGTCCCGGCCTGCGGGACGGTCGGCGCAACTACGCGCAACTGAGTCCCAGGGGAGTACGTGATGACGCTACGGTTCGTCGGCATCGACCCCAATACCGGCGGTGAGGGATCAGCGACGGTGTGGGTGGAAGAGGAGAGCGCGGACCTGGTCCTCCAGGGCGAGGAAGCCGACGCCCTCCTCCAGGCCCTGGTCGGCTCCACCGAGTGGGTGGCCGGCCACAAGACGGGAATCCCGCCGCACGAGCGGGTGATCCGGATCCCGTTCCACATGGTGCAGATCTTGAGGGAGGCGTGCGATGCCGCTGAACGCGCAGCAGCTGAACACCGCGACGTTCGCTGAACTGCTCGCCGACACCCACCACACGGCGGTCCACCTGGAGATGCGCGACCTGTACGCCGTCGGCGACGAGACGGACGACTACGCCGACTTCCTGCGCACCGGCGTCCCGAACCTCGACCCCGGCCGCTCGTTCTGGCCCCAGTGGATGCCGCTCGTGAAGGACGCGGTCGCCCGCGGCGTGGTGATGCGCCGCGCCCGGATCGTCTCCGAACCGGTCACCGACTACATCCGCTACGAGCACGCCATCACCCCGCTCAACCTCCAGGCCGGCGAGGACGTGCGCTGGCTGCCCCGCCGCCGCGCCTCCGACATCGCGCTGCCCGGCAACGACTTCTGGCTCCTGGACGATCGGCTCGTGCAGTTCCACCACTTCACCGGTATCGGCGACTGGGCAGCCGACGGCAAGGAACGCACCACCGACCCGGCCGCCGTCGCCCTGTGCCACGCCGCCTTCGAGACCGTGTGGGAGCGCGGCGTCCCGCACGAGAAGTACACCGTCTAGGCCCCCGAGCAGCCCCATGAGCGCATCCCCATCGTCCAGTGCGCAGGCGGCCCGTGAGGCCCTGGCCGTGCGCTTGCAGCACCTCCGCAAGGACGCCGGCCTCACCGGGAAGGAACTCTCCGCCCGGTGCGGCTGGCATCCCGCGAAGACCACCCGCATCCAGAAGGGCGACGCCCCGCCCTCCGACGGGGACATCCGCGCCTGGTGCGCGGCCTGCGACGCCGATGACCAGGCCGACGACCTCATCGCCACCGCCCGCGCCGTCGACTCCATGTATTTGGAGTGGCGCCGCCTGCACAAGGACGGGATGCGCAAGGTCCAACAGGACTGGAACGCCCTGCACGAGCAGACCCGCGTCTGCCGGGTCTACGTCTCCAACGTCCCGCCCGGCTTCTTCCAGACCCCCAGCTTCGCGACCGCCCTCATGGAGCAGATCACCCGCTTCCAGGGCACCCCCAACGACGTCACCGAAGCCGTTGCCGCCCGCATCGCCCGCTCCCGGTTCCTCTACGAGGGCGGCCACCGTTATGTCGTCCTCCTGGAGGAATCCGTCCTGCGCTACCGCACCGCCGACCCCGAGGCGATGCGCGGACAGCTGCGCCATCTCCTGGCCGTGATGCCGCTCGCGTCGGTCTCGCTGGGGATCATCCCGTTCGCCGCGCAGCGCACCGTGTGGCCGCTGGAGGCGTTCTACCTCCACGACGACACCGTGGCTGTGGTGGAGACCCTGACGGCGGAGATCAAGGTGACGCAGCCCCGCGAGCTCGCCGACTATGCCAAGGCGTTCGTCGGCCTCGCGGAGATGGCCGTGCACGGCGACGCCGCCCGCGACCTCATCCGGGCCGCGATCGATGCACTGGAGTGAAGTTCCGCAATTTCCCGCAATCTCGTTGAGGACGGAGCGGTGACCTCCGTAGCGTCGAACAACACCGACGCGACGCACTCAGCACACGGAGGCGGTGCCCATGAGCGCACCCACACCCGCCGGTCCCCAACCGGAAGACCAGCCGCACGCCTTCGGCCAGCCCTCCCCGGCGCTGATCGCCCGCGCCGACCGCGGCTACGCCCGCTTCCTCGCCGTCCTGCCCCCGGGAGCCGACACCGGCGACCACGAACAGGACGCCGGGCGCCCGATGAGCAGCACCCACCTGGTCCTCCACGACCCCGAGGGGCGCCTCGACACGCAACTCCCCCTCGACCGGGAGCTCCACCAGGCTCTGGTCAAAGCCGTGCTGGGATGGACCGGAAATCCCGGCCTGCCGCCTGCCGACCTCCAGCAGATCGCCCTGCTGCTCACCGGCACCGCCCGCGCCGTCGCCGCCGACGTCCGTCGCGCCGCGGACCTGCTGCCCGAAGACCACGCGGCCCGCGCCCTGGCCGACGTCGTCCTCGAGGAAGCCGACGGCCGTCTGTCCGTCCCGGCGGAGGGCACCGCCCGCTGCGCCCAGAACCGGGCCCGGCTCGTCCGCGCCCTGTACGAGCGCCTGGACCGCCTCGCGAGCGTCGCACCCCAGGCCGCCACGGCCCCTGAGACCCCCGCGCACCCGGCCGGGGCCAGATCCCCCGGGTGCGCGGCGCACCGGCACCACCGCCTGGCCCAACCCGGGCCGGGCGAGCACCGCTCGACACCGAGAGGGGCACCACCGTGAGTACCGCAACCACCGAACTGGGCCGGTTCCTGACCATCACCGGCCAGCGCTTCCGCACCGGCCAGTCCGCACCCGAGATGTTCTCCCCGGCCGTCGACAAGGCGTGGCACGAACTGCTCGGCACCCCGGCCTACGAGGCCCTGTGCCTGGAGACCGCCGGGCAGCCGATCCGGCACGTCGCGAACAACGGCCACGGCCCGATCGCCTGGGTCGCCGCCTACGAAGAGGCGTACGGGCCGCTGCCGGAGATCTGGTTCACCGACGCCGACGGCACCGTCGACCAGGACGCTGTCGCCCGCTACCGGGAGACCGGCACCGTGGTCGCGGAGTGGGACTGCGGCCCCGCCGGCGGCGACGGCGACGACGTCGCGCCCGACCAGCCGGAGACCGCCCGCCGGTGACCACCGGCCGCACCAGCGCAGCGCCCCGGCCCACCGCCGGGGCGCTGCGCCTCGTTGAGGCCAGCACCACCCGGCCCCGGTCCGTGGACATCAGCGGCTACGCGCGGCAGATGACCGCCCACTGCCCCTACCTCGCCCCTTCGCTCCAGCAGGGTCTGACGACCTGGACGGTCTACCGCGCCGACGGCGACACGGACGCCGTCCAGGCGGAGCTCTTCCACGCGGGCGCCCAGGCCGCGGAGTGGCTGCGGCCCTTGCTGAACCGGCCCCACGGCCTCCTGCGGTGCGAGAACATCGTCCTGCTGGGCGACGTATCCGGTACCCGGCACCGTGACCTGCTCGCCTGGCCGCACTGGGTGCTGAAGAACCTCTATGGCCCGGTCGGGGTGATGTTCGGCAAGTTCTACGCGGGAGAAGAGGAAGTCACCGCGGCCGGCCACCGGATCCCGGCCGCCCCCGCCTCGTTCCTCCCCGTGAGGGCCGCCGTCCGTCGCCGCGACCCCGCTTCCTCGCCGCGACCCCGACCTGGCCGCCGCGCTCGCCGCGGCCGACGACGACGGCCGCGACGTGTTCGAGCACATCCCCACCGAATGGACGGAGATCCGCACATGGGCCAGACGCCTGCTCCCCCCGGCGAAGCCGTCGCCCTCCTCACCGGACACACCGGCGAACCCGCCGCCATCCAGGTCCTGAGCGACCGGCGCGGTTCCCGGGCCTGGAAACTCCAGGGCCCCAAGGGAGCCGTCGCGCTGAAGGCCAACCACCCCGACAGCGACAACGCCCGCGACAAGGCCGCCGAGATGGCCCAGGAGGACGACCACCTCCGTCGCCTCACCGCCGCCGGAGCCATCAGCCCCGACTACCGGGTGAGCGCCGGCACCTGGGACGGCGGCCGGTGGCTGGCCGTCAACTGGATCGACGGCGCACCCCTGTGGCGGGCCCTCGCGCTCGCCCGCGGCCCGGAAGGAGACCGTGCCTCGGTGCGCCCCTGGCTCGCGGGCATCGCCCGCACCTTCACGGAGCACCTCGCGCTCATGCACGCCGCCGGGTGGGCCCACGCCGACATCCAGCCGACCAACACCCTCGTCACCCACGACGGCCACGCCGCCGTCATCGACTACGCCCTCGCCTGCGGCCCCGCCGACGGCCGCCGCGTCCCCTACCGGGGCGCCCTCACCCACACCACCGCCCCCGAACTCGCCACGCAGATCCTCGACACCCCGGCCGACACCCACATCCAGGCACAGCCGGCCGCCGACATCTGGAGCCTGGGCGCCTCCCTGTTCTGGTGCTGGACCGGACAGCGCCCCGTCGCCTACGACGACGACCTCGACCGCCTGGACAAGCTCGCCGTCATCGCCCGGGGCACCACCACCGCGCTGCGCGACGTCCGGCCCTGGCCCTTCCCCGAGTTCGAGGACGCCATCACCGCGTGCCTGGCACCCGACCCCGCCGACCGGCCCACCGCGAAGGAGCTGACCGCCGCATGGTGACCCTGCGCGCCCTGGCCCTCGATGACGCCCCCGCCCTCACCCGCATCTACAGCGGGGCCTCCATCCGGCACACCACCGGCAAGCCTCTCACCCTCGACCAGGCCCACTACAAGATCCGCGCAGCTCTCGCCCGAGCCGCCGAAACCCCCCGCGCGCAGTGGAGCTGGGGCATCCTCCACGAGGATGACCTGATCGGCCTGATCTCCCTGCGCCGACGCACCCCGACCATGGGCACCATCAGCTACATCCTCCGGGACGACAGCTGGGGCCACGGCTATGCCACCCACGCCGCCCACCAGGTCGTCACCGTCGCCTTCACCACCGCCGGCCTGAACCGGCTGGAGGCCATGCATCACCCCGACAACCCCGCCTCCGGCCGCGTCCTGACCAAGGTCGGCTTCACCCGCGTCGGGACATCCGACCGAGACACCGAAGCCGGAACCGTCCCCTATGAGCTGTACGCGCTGGAAGCCCATGGCAGCTGAACCGGCGCGCACGACGGCCGTCTCCCGATCAACCGCTGTCGGCCCATGAGAGGCGTCAGCGCAGGTACGGTCAGCTTCGGCACGGAGACGGCACACCACGAGGACCCAGGGGGGCCAATGGGCGTGGAGAACGGATCGCAGAGCATCCCGTGGGGCGGCGAGTGGCGACGCCACCTTCGCTCCGACGCCGAGATGGATCTCGTGCGCGCGTGGAAGCGCCGTGTCGACTGCCCGACCTGCAAGGCAGCCGCAGGACGGGCCTGCCGCACCGCGGGCGGCAGCCCGACCAACGAACACCGTGCCCGCCGTGACGCCGTCGGCCCCATCCCGTACGAGGAGTGGCGGAAGGAGGGCCTCATCCCGGAGCAGCGGACGTACACGATTCCGGCCGTGCTCAAGGAGTCGGAGAAGGCCCGCGCCGACTTCAACGTGGACACCGCCCTGGCCGACGGGGTGGCGGTCGTCCGGATGTTCCTCGCCGACCGGCTCGGGTTGTTCCTCCAGGGCGAGGAGGCCATGGACCGCATCGACGACGCCGTGCGCAAGCTGATCGAGGTCCGCGGCCCGGTGGGGACGGCCGACGTGGTCACCGTCCTCGCCGGCCAAGTCGCCTCGCTGCTGGCTGCGAGCGCCGGCCCCGACGGCGATCCGGAGGCCCTGTTCGACACCGTGGTCCGCGCGCAGCTCGACATGGCCCGCAAGATGCAGAAGATCCAGAGGGAGCGCCCCCAGGGCTGACCCGGCCCGCTCGCTACGCCTGGCCCTGCTCCTGGGCTTCACCGGCAGCGGCGTAGCGGGTGAGGTCGACACCGGCTGAGCGGGCTTCCTTGAGCCGGGTGGATACCAGACCGCTGGAAACCTTCAACTCGCGCGCGATCTCGTACCCCTTCAGTCCCTGCCGGTGCAGTTCGACGATCTGGTCCCGTCGCTGCTGGGAGCGGCCCTCGTACGCCGTGCGTTCCTCGGCAACCATGCGCTGCACCGTCCGCTCGGACACTCCGAACCGGTCCGCGAGCTCACGGGCGGTCGCGGTGCGACGTTCACGCCTGGGCTCCTGCGTCACGGCTTTCCCCTCATGTACTCGAGCATGGCTTCGGTGCGCTCGGCCCGGCGTGCTGCCCGCACCGTCCCCGAAGCCTTCCCGCCCTTCTTCCCGCGGGCGGACTGGATGGCGACGAAGGTGGCCTCGTAGACCGCCGCACCGTCCTTCCACATCCTGGAGCGCGTCGTGATCCACCGGTGGATGCTGTTGGCGATCGCACGCGCCTCCACGGCCGGCAGCGGCTCCGCGAATTCGGCGTTGCGGGTGTGTACTTCGGCGTGGATGGCGGTGTGGAGGGTGTCGGGGCTGCCGAAGTGGTGGCGTACCTCGCGGTACGCCCAGGTCCGGGCCGTCTCGAAGATCGAGCAGTTCCGGCCCAGCCCCGTGATGTTGGTGCGGAACCGCTTGGTCTCCCGCCAGCGCGCTGCCGGCATGTGGCCGCCCAGCGCCTCCTCCAGGCCGCCGAGCGTGTGGAGCCCGCCGTGGAGCCACTCGGTGCTCCAGTCCGTGTGCAGCGGGTTCTTCGTCATCAGCCCCGAGTACGCCGCATCCCCGTCCAGCGCGCGGCGCAGGCCCTCGGTGACGGCGGCGGCGTAGGCCAGGGGCTTGCGCCGGGCGTACTCGGTCCGCGTCACCGCCTCCGCCAGCGCCCACACCGCATGCGCGTGCCCGTTCACCGGGTTCTCCACGACCGCGTTTGGCAGCGGATGCGACCCCACCGACGACACCGCCCGCAGCACCGCATCCGAGTGGTCCACGTCCACGACGAGGAGATTGCTGATCGCCGACGGGTTCGCCTCCACGTACCGACGGGTCATCGCCACCGGCCGCTGCTCACGCCGGATCCCCTCCTGCAGACGGTTCGTCGCGTACGGCCGCAACGGCAGCCACAACTCATCCCACTGCACTGCGGGCAACTCGACGTTCATGCGCTGATCATCCCGAGTCGGTGGACCCGAAAGAGCCGGACACGCCGCGAACTTCAAAGTCCGTCACGAAGCCAAGTCAGATGGTTGGGGCATCTTCGCCTGCTGCACCTGGCAACTCCCACAGGCAGGCTTCACGGTGGCCACATCTTCAAAGTAGGTCGTGAACACCAAGTCAGATGGTTGGGGATCCCCGCAACTGCTACGGACGGACTTCACGATGGCCGCATCTTCAAAGTCCGTCACCAAGCCAAGTCAGATGGTTCAGCTCTTCCTGTACGGGGACCACGACCTACTCCTGGCTCCCCCGCTAGTTCATCGGGGGAGTGCCTTGAAGATCCCAGCCCCTACACGCACTCCAGTGCGATGCCACAGCTCAGAACCCCCGGGCATCGCACCCCAGTGCGTGTAGGCCCTGGGGCCGGCACCCCTGGCCCCAGCCAGCAAAGGACCCCGGGCCGCCCGTGCGCCCCAGGGTCCTGTCGCCGGTCCCACCGCCGCTCACCAGTCGTCAGGTGCGCTGCCCACCCACGCGATCGGCCGGCCCTCGCCGTTGCGGCCCCAGTGCGGCTCCTCCATCGAGGTCTCGTGTCCGTCGGGCAGGACGCAGATCCGCCCCAGCGGCCGTGCTTGCCCGCGCACAGCCCGGTGAACCGGTCCGCGTCGCCCTCCGCCACGGCCTGGTCGTAGCGGTCCTGGAACGGCTGGAGACGCGCGGACAGCTCCATGCCGAGCTCGGTCTCCTCCGCCTCCACCCGGGCCCGCGCCTCCTGCACCCCCGGGTCGGACAGCACAGCCGAGATGACGTCCTCAGCCTCCGCGAAGGCCCTGGTGCGGGCGTGCCGCCGCACGGCGTCCTGCACGCGCTGTTCCTCCGCTGCGGCCATCACGCCGCTCCTTCCGTGACCGCCCACTCCAGCCCGAGGCCGGCGAGCGCGGAGAGCTTGTCCGCAGTCAACTTCGCGCGCCTGGTCTTGGTGTTGCTCAGGAACACCCCGAGCTTGACTTCCGACCCGTCCGGCAACGCCTCTACGTGAGCCCTGGGGACCGTCACAGAGCCCGTGCGGGCCTTGTACTGCTCCAGGGCCGCAACGCCCCTCTCGAAGGCGCTCACGGGCGCCGTGGACGGCTCCGCAGACACCTCCGGCTCCGGGGCCGGGGCGAGCGGGGTGACGCCGACGGCCTCCAGGCGCTCGCGCTGCCCGTCGGCCAGGGCCTCCCACACCTCGGGCTTTCGCTGCCGGGCCAGCCACTTGCCCACGTCCATCCCGTGCACGGTGAACCCGGGCAGGACCTCCGCCGGGCCCTCCTCGTCGCGTACGAGTTCGCGCAGCGCGGCGTAGTGCCGCTGCCACTCGGTGGGCCACGAAGGGTTCCAGTCCTCGTCCACGGCCAGGAGCGCCGCTTCCCACTCAGGGTGCCCGTCCAGCGCCCCGGGACGGCGCAGGTTGGACAGCCACTGCCCCACGGGCTTGTCGAGCGCGGCCGCCGACCGGGGAGCGCACAGCGTCCAGTGCTCCTGGTAGTACACGCGGGCCGCCGCCAGGTTCTCCTGGAACCGTGCGTCGGCCGCCGACCAGGCCATGCCCAGCTTCTCCAGCCGCGCCGCGCGCCGGCCGTTCATCTGCCCGGCCCCGTACGCCCGTCGCTGCTCCGCGACCCAGGTCCCCAGCGGGAACGCGCCCTCCTTGTGCTCGTACGGCACCCGGGCGTGGCCCTCGCGCTCGACGAAGTCCTTGAATTTCGCCCAGCCGCGCGCCCAGTCCTGACGCTCCGTGTCGATCACGTTGAAGGACACCCAGTTGGCGACCATCACCGGATCACGCGGAGCAGCAAAACGGAGCAGCAGACGGGTTTCTTCCTCGTTATCGGCGGGCGCGGCACCGATGTATTCGGAGGGCTGCGCGACGTCCTTCTGAGGCTCCTGCGGAATCGCCAGCAATTCCACGGCCTCTTCGTCGTGAGCCCGCAGACCCTCAAGAACCTTCACCAAGGGCTTATACGAACCGGAGGTGAACATGTCTTCCGGGCTTTCATCGGGCTGGAGAAATACCGGCACGATCAAAGAGGCGAGCTTTCCCTGTCCGGGCTTCTGGCGCAGTGCGCGGCCGATGGCCTGGACGATGTCGTGCGGGGCGCCCTTGGGGTCCAGGAGCGCCACGGAGTCCACGGCCCGAATGTCCACGCCCTCCCCGAGGACGCGGCAGTTGGAGAGCACGGCCCGCCGGGCGGTGGTCCCGAACTTGCCCAGCACGTCCCGCCGGCGCTCCGGGACGTGCTCGCCGCACAGCCAGTCCGCCCAGATCTCCGCCGGGTACTTCTCGGGCTGGTCGGCGTGCAGCCGCTTGGCCACGCGCTGAAGGCCCTCCGCGTACGCCGCGGCCTCTATGGTCCGGTGGTGGAAGGTGATGCACGTCGACAGGTTGTGCTGCTCCATCGTGTGCAGGAGCGCGGCCTGGAGCGCCCCGAGGCGCTGCCCGCGGACCTCCTCGGTGTGCCGCTCCTCGCCCATCAGCCGCTCGGGCGTGACGACCGGGTCCTGGAGCTCCAGGACGATGATCTGGTACCGCGCCAGCAGCTTCCGGGACACCGCCGACGCCAGCGACAGCTTGTAGAGGACCGGCCCGAAGACCTTCTCGTCGTCCATGGAGGCCGCCATCTCGCGCGGCAGCGGGTCGCGCACCCCTTCGGCGACCTCGCGGTTCAGCCGCTCCTCCCAGATCCGGGGCGTCGCCGTCAGGTACAGCCGGCGGTGCGCCGGGATCTTCGTCTGGTCGTGGATGTCCGCCCACGCCTTACCCATCGAGCCACTGGTCCGGTGCGCCTCATCGACCACCGCCAGGTCCACGGGGGCGAGCGTCTGCCCGTAGGCGCCCTCGAAGGCTTCCACGAGCACGCCCAGCGACGCGTAGGTGGCGTAGATGGTCGCCGGCCCCGTGGAGTGCCACAGCGCCAGCTGCACGGGGTTCGTGGTGGACCGGACGCCCAGGTGGAACAGTTCCGGGTCGTCCAGCGGCGAGCACACCATGACCGTCGGCCCCTTGTGCCCGGCTGCGCTCCACGCCTTCACGGTCTGCGCCAGGAGGTCCAGGGTCGGCACCACCACGAGAATGCGGCCCTTGGGCACAATCCGCTTTGCGGAGGCCGCCGCGATGATGGTCTTTCCCGTTCCGCACGCGGCGTGCACCTGCCCGCGCAGACCATTCCAGGGAATGCCGCCCGGCGGGATATCGAGGCCGCGCACGATGGCGGCTACGGCCTCAATCTGGTGTTCACGCAGTTTCACGGCCATTCCCGTGTTCTCCTTTTCGCGGAATGCGGCGCGTAATCGGAATGAGAGTCCGGCACGATGAGCGGCGGGCCGGGTGGTGGTGTCTGGTCCCAGACTCTACACAGTCCCAACCCGTGATGCATCGTCCCTACGACAGCTTCGCCCTGTAGGCTGATACTTGACCGAATCCCGCCCCGTTCGCGCGGTTCATGGAGTATGCTGGCGGGGTATTGGTGAACGTGAGCGGTCGGTTTCGAGGGTGAGGGAGGGGTTCGGGTGGAGCGCAGCGGAGCCCGTCACTGCAGTGGGGCCGGCACCCCGCCAGGTCGACGATCCGTCAACCTCGTTGCGGGGGTGGTAGCTGGGAACCCCAAGCCCTACACAGGTCCGCGCGTGATGCACCTCCCCTCGCTGCCAGCCCAGGCAACCGCGCTTGCGCGGGTGCCCACAATTCGCGCTTGCGCGAATTGACCCGCTTTTAGAATTCTGCTTGCGGAATTAATTCCGCTTCGCGCGGTGAAGCGGCGCACGAAAACGCGAAAGCGTTTCACGATAAATGCGAAAACCACAAAGACACCGACAACT
>JAPTYK010000005.1 GCA_026913215.1 Streptomyces diastatochromogenes
AGATGCGCTGCCGTCGACTCCGGACTTGATGAAGGAGTACGGCGTAGCGGGCACCACCGTGCAGAAGGCACTGCTGATGCTCAAGGAGGAGCAGCTCCTCATTGGGCAGCGTGGCAAGGGCGTCTTCGTGCAGGGCGGGACCCAACAGTCCATCTCGCCCATGGCCTACATGGCACCGGCCAGTGCCGGCGAGTCGTACCGGTGGCTCACCGAGGCGGCGAAGCGCTCGCAGCGCGGAACCGTGGAGCTGCTGAACGTCGAGACCGTAACGCCACCGTTCGAGGTGCGCGAGGCGCTCGGCCTGGCTGAGGACGGCCAAGCGCTCCTGCGCGAGCAGGTCCTCAGCCTTGATGGGGAGCCCACCGAGCTGACCCGGTCGTACTACCCCCTCGAGCTGGCCGAGGGCACCGCGATGATGGACCGGCGCAAGATCAAGGGCGGCACCCCGACCCTGTTGACGGAGAAGGGATTCCCGCCCCGCGAGTTCGTCGACGAAGTCAGCTCGGAAATCCCCACGGAAGACGAGGTCGTCGCCCTCGAGCTGCCGAAGGACATGCCCATCATGCTGACCTTCCGCATCGTCTACTCCGACGACCAGCGTCCGATCGAGGTCTCGCTGCTCGCCAAGGCTGCCCACAGGTACCGGGCGCGGTACCGCCTGAAGGTCGGGTGACACGGTGTCGACGTCAGAAGCGGACGTGACGGGACGGGCGGGGTCAGTGGAGCCGTCCGAGGCCGCTCGCCGGCACGACGGTTCGTCATGCAACACGCACCGCCAGTACTGGATGAGCTGTACGGAGTTCGACCTGCTCCGGGCACGCGCGGACGGACGATGCGAGGTCTGCCGCACTCCGGAGCAGGCAACACCAGCCCGACGCCTCGGCATCGACCACGCCCACGAGTACGGTCCCGGAGCCGTCCGCGGGCTGCTCTGCTCGTCGTGCAACTCGGCCTTGGGAGTGCTGGACCGGTCGGGTCCCGTCCGGGACATGAGGTTCAAGGCGTACCTGGGGAACGCCTGGTTCATGCAGGTGACAGCCTGGGCACGCGCGTCCGGGCAGCTGTTCTGGACTCCGCCGGAGGACGGCTTCGAGTTCCTCGCCGCCGCCCGCCAGTACAGTGCCGTCGTCTCTGTAGAGCGCGCGCTCGGCGTGGCTCCGTCGATGGCACCACACACCGCTGCGGAAGCAGGCCAGCTCACCTTCTGTGCCACAGCCACCTTCGTGCAGGCCGACCTCACTGTGCGGGTGGTCATCACGCGCGGCGCGTCCAAGATCCTGCGCATCGGAGAGATCACCGTGGAACGCTCGGCCCATGAACCCGCGAGGTTCAGTTCGTCGAGCGACGCCTTGAAGTGGCTCCGGGCCTCGGCCTGGGTACTGCCTGCCCCCGGCCGGAATGAGCCGTGAGAGTCGGTTTCCATGAGTTCTCCAGCCATCGAGATCAGCGAACGGAATGCTGAACTCAGCCTCTGGATCACGGAAGTTGGCTGGGAGGCCCGCGTGGGTTCTCACCATGGGTAAACTCCGCGTAAGTCCGTGATCGCTGCCCGGGGAGCGAGCCGATGCGCGAGGTCGAGTGGAGTCCGTTACCGTCGCGCGTGCTGGAGCTTCCGGAGATGGCGGACGCCTGCCGGGCCCGTGACTTCGGGGCGATCTTCAAGCTCGCCCAGCGGGCGGGCCTGTACCCCTCGCGGATCGCGCGGCTGTGCGACATGACGCCGAGCCGGGTCTCGGAGGTCATCGCCAACAAGCGGGCCGTGACGCAGATCGGCGTGATCGAGCGGATCGCGGACGGCATCGGGATCCCGGGGGCGATGCTGGGCCTGGCCGCCAGGCCGTGGGAGGCGGACCAGGGTGACGCCCCGGCGACCGCGCCCTCGTCAACGCTGGGACGGCCTCCGGTGATTGGCCGCCAATCACCGGCGCCGGCCTTCGAGCCGATCCTCCCGATGGACGACGAGGCCCTGGAGCTGAAGCGAGAGCTCGCCCGGGCCTCGGCCGCGGACGGCGCGGTGGCGCGGCTGTATGCGATGCAGATCGACACGATGCGCCAGATGGACCGGCAGATGGGCGCGGCCACCGTGCTTCCCCAGTTGGAGGCGCAGATCGCGCAGATGGAGGACCTGCTGGAGTACCGGACGGCGCCGGGCGGCCGGGAGCCGATGGCGGCGGCGCTGACGGAGGCCGCGACGCTCGCGGGCTGGCAGGCCCTGGACCTGGGCCAGTACCAGAAGGCGTGGCGGCTGCACGAGACGGCGAAGTCAGCGGCCCGGCAGTCGGGCTCGGCCGCGCTCCTGGCGCACGCGATGGGTCAGCAGGCGTACGTGCTGCTGGACTTGGGCGAGGCGGACCAGGCGGTGGAGCAGTTGCGGTACGCGCGGGAGAGCGCCGGGGGCGGCCTGCCGCCGCTGATGGAGACGTGGCTGTTCGCGGCCGAGGCGGAGGCGCACGCGGTGGCCGGCCACGAGGCGCTGTGCCGGGCGGGCATGGACCGGGCGGAGGCGGTGCGGCCGGCAGACCCGCGGACCCGGCGTTGCCGTTCCTGTTCCTGGGCGGCTCGCACCTGGACCGGTGGCGTGGGAATGCGCTGGCGACGCTGGGAGCGGACGAGGCGTTGGAGGACCTGACGGCGTCGCTGGCGTCGATGGACCTGTCCGGGTTCACGAGGGCCGAGGCCGGGGTGCGGTGCGACCTGGCGGTGGTGCTGGCGCGGCGTGGGGAGCAGGAGGAAGCACGCCGCCAGGCCCTGCGTGCGCAGGACCTGGCGGCGTTGACGAGCTCGGTGCGGCAGCGGCGCCGCATCGCTCAGGTGTTGGCGGGGACGGCCGCCTAGGCGCTGGCCCGAGTGGCGAGCAGGTACAGCACGGCGACGAGGGTGCCGGAGTTGCGGATCTTCCCGGCGGCGATCAGGCCGAGCATGTCGTCGAGCGGGACCCACTCCATGTGGGCGGCCTCGTTCTTCTCGGTGGGTTCGCCGGCCTTCTCGACGCCGCGGGCGATGTAGACGTGGTGCGGCGAGGTGCAGGTGCCGATCATCGGCTCGAAGTCGACGACGCGCTCGAGCGGGCGGGTCGTACGGTAGCCGGTCTCCTCGACGACTTCGCGGACCGCAGCGGCGGCAGGATCCTCGCCCGCCTCGAGGAGGCCACCGGGCAGCTCGAAGTTCCAGAGGTCCGGGACGAAGCGGTGGCGCCACATCATCAGGACGCGGTCCTGGTCATCGACCATGGCGACCATGGCGGCGGCCGGGAGGAGCACCTTGTGGTGCTCGTAGCGCTTGCCGTCGGGCTCCTGGATGTCGACCTTGGCGAGGGTCACCCAGCGGTTCTCGTAGAGGTTCCTCTCGCCGAAGACCTGCCACTCGCTGGCCTTCTCCGCCTCGCTCCGCTCGGTGGCGGTGTTGGCCTGTCCGGACGCCTGCTCCTGCACTGACACGTTGGTCCCCTCCGTGGTGGTGTTCTCACCTTAGAGAAGCAGCCTTGCCCGCCGGTCCGGCACCGTTTACCCATGGTGGGTAATCCCGGTGGGTGCGGGCCTGTAGAGCAGTCAGGGGGCCTGGGTCGGTCGGCCGGCGGCGTCCTCGGCGCCCGGGCGCTGGGCTTCGAGGGTGAGGTCGCGGAGGGTTCGCAGGGCTGCCGCGGGGAGGCGGGCGCTGCAGTTCTCCACGTACAGGCCCGCGCGGGCCAGCTCGCGGTGGGCGGCGTAGGTGTCGAGCGCGGTGAGGGCCTTGGCGCACTCCTCGTCGGAGGTGACGCTGATGGTGGTGGCGCTGCCCAGGTAGGCGATCAGCTCGGCGCGCTCGGAGTCGCCGAGGGGGACGCTCTGGGTGCGGGCGGCGGCGAGCCAGGCGGGTTCGGGGCCGAGGCTGTCGAGGTCGGCGCCGGCCGCGTGGAGCGCGGTGCGGATCCGCTCGGTGCGGGCGACTACGCGGTGGTCCGCCGTCTCCAGTACGGGGGCCGGGGGCTCGGGGGCGGGCGCCGGGGGCGGGGTGGGAGCGGCGGCGGGGCGCTTGCGGCGGAGCTTGGCGAACATGCCCCGATTCTCACATTGGCGTGTTTGTGCTGTTCAGGGTGTCCGGATCGGGGCGGGGGGGCGGAAGTTCCGCCGATTGGTATTCACAGAGGTACCTAGAGGTGGATACTCGATGGCATGGCAGACACCACCGTGAAGGTCGACTCCGAGGTGCGCGACCGGCTGGCCGCCGTCGCCGCCGCGCACGGCAAGAGCCTGCGGGCGTTCCTCGGGGAACTGGCCGCGCAGGAGGAGAACCACCTGAAGCTGGCCGAGGCCACGGCGATCTTCCAGGAGGTCACCAGTAGGCCGGGCATCGCCGAGGCGTTCGACGCGGCGTTCCCCGAGGAGGCCCCGGCCCCCGCCGGCGTGACGGGGCGGGCGGCCTGACGCGTGGAACTGCACGTCGACCTCCGGTGGCTCCTTGACCGCCAGGAGGACCTGCTCGGCAATCAGCTGGGCGTTCGTGACTACTCGGCGCTGGTCGCCGCCGTCGCCCGGCACAAGGTCAACACCCGACGCTCGGCGCCGGCGAGCCCGACGCCTACTGGCGGGCCGCGGCGCTGCTGGAGCAGCTGGTGCTGCTGCGCCCGTTGCCGCCCGCTCGGCGTACTTCGCGTACGGCGTCGCCGTGGCGTACATCCGGGCGTCCGGGGAGACGGTCGACGACTCCTTCGGCCCGTGGGAGACGCTCGTGCGCGATATCCGCACGCTGCAGCTGACGGTCTACGACGTGGCCGACCGGCTGCGCGCGCTGCGCCCGGCCGAGTAGCCCCCGGCGCCCGGGCGCTCGAAGCCCTGGGGCGCGGCGGCGGCCGGGCCGCCGCGCGGCTGGGCGTCAGGAGGAGGCGTAGCCGAAGAAGAGCCAGCCGGTGTGCTCGAGCGGGCCGCCCGTGAGGGGGACGTGGAGGGTTCCGGTGTAGGGGCGTCCGGTGCGCGGGTGAAGGTCGTAGTAGCCGGTGATCCCGTACGCGGGCTTCTCGCCCTCGCGCAGTTCGCCGCGTGCGGCGAGGACCGTGGTGGCGGCCTCCTCCAGGCTCTTGAAGCCTCCGGCGGGGGCGTCCGCCGTGGTGATGGTGATCTCGACCGTGCGGTCGCCGGTCAGGACCGGTATGGCTCCGGCCGGGCCCGACTTGTCGCTGATCCGGGGGTCGTCGGCGCTCATGAGCTCTCCCGCCTGCGTCTCGGCCTCGTCCAGGGGCACCGGGGTGGTGGTGATGACCGTGTAGTCGTGCTTCTCGGCGAGGGTGCCGGTGTAGCCGCCGGAGCCGTACTCGTACCGGGCCGCCTCGACGGCGGCCTGGAAAGCGGCCTCGACGTCGGTTCCCTCTTGGTACTCGCTGAAGTCGTAGGCGCCCATGTCGCTCCTTGTGTCGGGGTGCTCTCCGTACCCAAACTATACAACGTCACGTTGTAAAGATCGAGCGAGTTAGGCCCTCTGATCAGGGGTTTTGGGTGCGTCGCTTCTCCCCCGGCGACACATCCCGGCCGGGACGCCGCCCTCGGCGGCGGCCCGGATCCCAGGACTCCGGCCTCGCGCATGATCTTCCGGTGGCATCCTGCGCGGATGAGACTCGTACCTGGGGTGGGGACCGCGGCGGCCTGTGTGCTTGCGGCGGTGGTGGTGACGGGCTAGCCGGCGGCGCGGCGGACTCGAAGCCGGAGGCGACGCCGCCGAGGACACCGGCGAAGGCGGCGACGAGCGCGACGGCCGAGGCGCCGTCGACGCCCGAGGAGGACTTCGACGCGATGGCGCTGGGCACCAGCTTCTACTTCGACGGGCAGGGCACTGCCTCGGCGTCGGAGGCGATGAAGCGGTACTGCGATCTGCTGGGCGAGCCGGAGCTCGACGGCGTTCCGCCGGCGCAGTGGCTGGCGGAGAAGGAGCTGACGAAGCCGGACGGCGAGGCGGTGCTGCAGGACGGCGTGGACCGGTTCTGCCCGGCGCGGGCCAAGACCCTCAAGGCCGCGGTGGCCGGCACGTACGAGCGGTGGTTCACCGACGGTACGTACGAGGTCGGCGCCGGTACGGGGAAGATCCCGGCGGGCACGTACCGCACGACAGGGGCGCTGCGGGACTGTTACTGGGAGCGGACGTCGAGGTCCGGCGAGCCGCTCGACAACCACTTCGCCACCTCCGCGCAGTCGGTGACGGTCACGGTGCGTGCCGGGGACGGGCAGTTCACGACCCGGTCGTGCGGGTCGTGGCGGCCCGTGAAGTAGGCGGCCGGGGCCCTGTGACGCGCTGGGCCCCGGGGCGGTTCACCTCGGGGCCCAGCAGGCGGTGCGCTTCACGCGGGCGCGGCCTGGGCGGCGGTGACGACGGCGGCGAGGACCTCGGCGAGGTCGTCGTGGGCGTCCCCGGCGTGCAGGGCGTCGTGGTCGAGGTGGACTGCGACGAGCGCCTGGTCGACGGCGGCCTGGTCGCCGGTGTGGACGGCGGCCACCAGGTCGTCCAGGAGCTCGGCGAGGAGGTCGTGGGCCTCCCCGGCGTGCAGGGCGTCGAGGTGGGTGTGGACGGCGGCGACGGCCTCGGCGACGGTCTGGGTGGGCATGGCGTGCTCCTTCGGTGGGTGCGGTTGTGGCACCCCCGGTGGCCCCGCAGCTCGGGGGCTGCGGGGCCGGGGCGTTCGCCGCCGCTCACCACTTGGTGGCGGGGGCGAGGGTGCTGTGGAAGTGCTGGGCGATCTGGGCGAGGTGGTCGGCGGCGTCCTGCCGCGCGGCCGGGTCGGTGATGTCGGCCAGGGGGTTGGCGGTCGGGGTGTGGGGATGCGGCACCGGCGCGAAGTCGTAGCCGGTGCAGAGGACCGTGCCGGTGAGGAACCAGTCGCCGATGTGGAGGCCGGTGAGCCGGTAGCCGCTGGTGTCGCCGGGCCTGCCGAGGTTGAGGGCGACGTCGTACCGGTCGGGCTGGCCGTAGTAGGCCGGTTTCACCAGGATGGTGTCGTCGCCGAAGGTGTACAGGGCGTGGCCGATGTCCTTGAAGTGGCCGATCCGGGCGCTGGCGCCGTTGTCGAAGGTGACCGTGGTCTGCATGGTGTCCCCCTTGGGGTGTTCGGGCTTGTCCCTACGCCCTAACTATACAACGCAACGTTGTAAGGTTGGAAGAGGGTTCGGCGATCTTCTTCGGCTTCGGCGCGGGGGCGCCGGTACGGGCGGGGCGGCCCCCCCTACCCGCGGGTGAGGGGCACCTCGACGATGGTCAGCCCGTTCGTGTCGAGCACGTACTCGTCCTCGCCCCGGTCGGCGTTGCGCGCGAGCAGCGCGCAGGGCGGGGCCGTGGTGCGGTACAGGCGGCCGGTGGGCGGTCGGCGGGCGCCGGTTCCGGTGGCGTACCCTCGGCGACGGCCCGGCGGGTGGTCCACGACCAGTCGGCCCGGCGCTCGGGCACGCTGCCGCGCCAGAGTTCGACGGGGTCCGCGGGCCGCTCGGCGGGCTGGCCGTCGACGGTGAACCCGGCCAGCGTGAACAACTCGCGCCACGCCGAGCGGGACAGGGCGGCGTCGGGGTACTCGGCCAGACTCCACACACGGCCGACGTGGGCGGCGAGGGTGCGGACGTCGATCGCCTTGCCGAACCAGGCGTCGAACAGGAGGGCCGGGCCGTGTACCCGTCCGGCCCGCAGGAGCAGGGCGGCGACCTGCTCGGTACTGAGCAGGTCGCCGCGCTCGGCGGCCTCGGCGACCGCGGCGAACGCTTCCGCCTCGAGGTCGCGCGGTGCGCCCCGCCCGGGCTGGTCGGCTGACGGGTGGCCGCCTTCGTCATGAACGGTCCGTCCGGTGTCGTCGGTTGGTGGGCGGGGCCGGTCCCGCAGGCGGCCCCGGGGCCAGTATGGCGTCGGCCGCCGTACGGCAGAGGCGTCTCACCATCCCGGTTCCGCGACGTACGCCGGACCGGGCGGGGACTCGGGGTTCGCCGCCGGGGGCTGCGGCTCCTCGGCCGGGTCCCACTCGATCCGGGCCCCGGCCCAGTTCATCTCGAGCATGTCCTCCAGGGACAGTCCCGACCTCCACACCTGGCCGGCCATGACGGTGGTCATCCGTCCGTCCGGGTGCAGCGTGCAGTCCTGCGTCTCGCCGTCGGGCGTGTGGACGCGGAAGGCGCGCGGGGCGTCGGGCAGTTCGATGGCCGGGCGCGCGGCGGGCTCGGCCGCGGGCTGGGCGGTCGGCGGGGCGCAGTAGCGGCAGGTGCAGGGGCGGGTGCTCATCGGGCGCCGCTCCCCCGCTGCTCGAGGAAGGTCAGGGCCTGGCGGGCGGAGAGGTGGCCGTTGCGGGCGCGGAGCTCTGCGGTGACGCGCTCGGCCTCCCTGGAGTGGCCGTGCTCGGCCAGGAGGTCGGCGACGTGCCGTCCGTGGGTGACGTCGCGGTTGTCGACGGCGATCCACACGAGCCGCAGGACGGTACTGTCGACCGGCGTGTCCCCGGGCTCGGGGGAGGCCGTGACGGCCTGCTTGGCCTTGCGCCGCGGGGCTGGGTCCGGGGCCTTCTCCCAGGCCGGCTGGGCCCGCTCGACGTGCCCCTCGGCCTTGCCCGCCTCGTAGTTGGCCACGTCGGCCATCCAGTTGCGCCAGAAGGTGACGCGGGCCCGGGCCTGCGCGGCGGCGCCGTAGGGGCCTTCGTACACGGTCTCGGTGGTGCCGTCGGTGAACGTCTTGACGATGACGGCGCGCCAAACTTCTGCGTCCGGCTCCATGCCGATGTTGCGGGCCATGCGGTCTTCCTCTCGTGGGTCAGGTGGTGCGCTGGCGGGCGGAGGCGAGGAGCTTGGCGGCGTCGCGGGCGGCGTCCTCGAGGTGGGAGAGGACCTCGTCCGGGTCGCCGTCGAGGATCAGGCGGATCGCTTCCTGCCCGGCCTCGCAGCCGCGGTTGTAGTCCTCGCTGTCGCGGTCGGGGCCCTTGTCGAGCCACTCGCGGATCGCGGGGGCGACGACGGCGAGGTTCCTCTCGGCGCTGCCGTCGAGTCGGTACTTGCCGAGGATCGTGCGGACGCTGTCGGTCGCCCAGGCGTAGCCGCGTTCGAAGCGGTCGCCGACGTAGTCCGGCTTCAGTGCCTGGTAGAGGGCGGCGAAGATCTCCTCGGCCGTGAAGGTGTCCATGGGTCAGCTCCCTGCGTGGGTCGTACGGCGGCCGGTGGTCTGGGGGTGGGCGGCCAGCCATGCCCGCCCGGCGTCGGTGATGCGCACCGGGTCGGTGCTGCCGTCGCCGACGTCGATCAGACCCGCGCTCTCGAGCGGGTGGAAGGTGCGGTCGTTCACGGTGTACGAGCCGTCCTCCAGGCGCCAGCGGCCGGCGGGGGCGTGGTGGAAGGTGACGCCGCTGCCGGTGTCGAGGCGGGCGAGGGTGCGCAGCAGGGTGACGGCGGCGGGGCGCAGGGCGGGCGGGGCCGTCTCCGGGGGCCCGGGCGGCTGGGGACCTGGTGGCCGCGGGGACGTGCGTGGTGGGGATGTCGTCGTCGGGCAGGCCCCAGTGCAGGGCGAGCGCGGCGACGCCCTGGTCGATGGTCTTGACGCTCCACAGGAAGTCGCCGTCGTCGGTGAGCACCGAGTAGTCGGCGCTGGCGTAGGTGGGCTCCAGGCGCAGCAGGCCGCCGACCTTGTGGTCGGGGAAGGTCACCTTGCGGGTGAACTCCTCGGCCGGGCCCACCGGTTCGACGACGGCCCGGGTGGGCGGCAGGGCGCAGGTGGCGACGACGCCGCAGCGCCCGGCGCGGACGGTGAAGCCGACCGACTCCAGCAGGGCGGTCCACTGGGCGTTCAGCTCGGCGTGCTCTCGGATCCGCTTGGCGGACTGGTCGCAGCGGCCGGCGTGGTAGTGCACGGCCACGATGTTCTTGGGGTCGCTGCCGGTGCTCCACATCGGCTGTCCGGGCGCGTCGGCCAGGACGGTCTTGGCCAGCCGGTAGCGGTAGTGGTGGCGGGTGCCGGGTTCGGGCGGCAGGACGGGCACACCGCCGGTGAGCCCGTCGGGCTGTGTCAAAGTCTCGGTCGCTTCAGTCACTTGGGTCCCTTCGGAGCGGGGTGGCGGCCCGTTGGCCGCCACCCCGCGCTCGGTCGTCAGCTCAGGGGGAAGGCGTCGCAGTACTCGGTGTCGGGCTGCGGCGGGATGGGCTCCCCCGTGGCGGCGTCCGTGCAGTAGGCGGCGAACGTCTGGGCGCGGTTCAGCGGCGTGATGGCGCCGTGGCCGAGCGACCAGGCCCTCACCTCGTCGACCGCGCCGACCTTCGAGGAGCGCACCGTGAGGCCGCTGCGGCCCTGGCACACCCCGGCGGCCAGGGTCAGTAGGAAGCGCACGGTGTCCTCGGCGCTCGCCGCGAGGGCGCCGCAGACCCTGGCGAGGTGGAGGGGGGCGGCGAGGACGTCGTCGCCGTCCTCGAAGGTGCACACGATGTGGTGCCGGTCCCCCGTGAGGGCGTCGGTCAGGGCCGCCAGGATGTGGTCGGCCACCGCGAGCGCCGTCCAGCCCACGGACTCGGAGCAGCAGGCGCAGGTGCCCGCCGAGTTGAGGACGGTGACGGCCAGGTTCGTCGTCCGGTCGCGGTCGTCGAGTGTGCCGGTGATCAGGTGCTCGAGGAGCGCGGTCTCGGCGAGGTCTCGGGCGGTGAGGGTGGGCATGCGGACTCCAGGGTGGGAGCTGGTCGGAACAGGCAGAACATAGCTTGAAACCCAATACGTAAGCAACGGGCTTGGATGGTGGGTGCGGGCAGCGTTCAGGCCGCTGGAGCGGTGCGGCGGACGGGGGTGAACAGGCGGCGCAGCCTGCGCTTGCCGCGGCGGAAGTCGTCGCCGCCTCCGCCGTTCCACCAGGCCCAGGCGAGGGCGGCGGCCTGGACGGCGAAGAGGCAGGCGACCAGGGTGTGGTGCTCGCGGACGGAGTCGGCCGCGCCGAGGATGGACGACACGGACAGCAGGCCGTTGGCGCGGTGCCCGGTTAGGTGGCCGGTGAGCAGGCCGGCGTAGGCGGAGGCCATGACGCCGAGGCCCAGCGCGATCAGCACGCTCACTGCGCACCGCCGTCCGTGCCGGTCGGGCTCGGCGTGTTCCGGAGGGCGGCGTCCAGGGCGTGCTCGGCGCGCAGGGCGCGCTTGTGCATCGCGTTGTAGATGATCCAGTGGACGGGCTCGCCGTAGCCCTCGAAGCTGGGGTCGGCGATCTGGTTGGCGGCCACCATCTCCAGGCCGGCCTCCAGGGCGGCGTCGGCGATCGTGTCGGCGACCTGGGGGTCGACGTGCTGCCCGAGCAGGTCGCGCAGCACGGTGCGGGCCTTCTCGCGGGCGGCGGCGTAGGCGGAGGGGTGCTTGTCGGGGGTCATGAGGAAGGTCCTGTCCTGGTGAGGTGGGGGCCGATGCGGGTGTCGATGAGGGCGCGCTGGTGGTCGGTGAGCTGGCAGGCCGGGCACAGCGGCGGTCTCCCGCCGCTGGGGTCGGCGGCGGGGCCTTCCAGGTGGCGACGCGGCGGCAGCGGCCCGGGGCGGTGGGGTACCAGCGGTCTGTGCGGCACTCCTCCCAGAGGCTGTCGGGGTGGCCGGGGTGGTAGGTGATGGTCCAGTCGGCCGCGAGGGTGTGCAGGAGGGTGCCGCCGTCGTAGCGGCTCAGGCCGTAGCCGTACGGCGCGGGCTGAAGGGTCCGGGCGGGCACCGTCACTCCTTCGTGCGGATCGGGATCAGGCGGTGCTCGTAGTCGGGGCCGCTCTCGCCGCCGTTCTGCGCGGAGGCGACCTGGCCGACGTGGCCCTCGCAGGCGTGGTCGGGCACGCCCTGCCCGCCGGGGCGCTCCAGCCGGAAGTCGGCGAGCCGGGTGCAGTTGCGGGTGGCCCGGTGGGTGGTGCCGTCGCACAGCGGCCGACCGAGGTGGTCGACCGTGACGGCGGCGGGCGGCGGCGGGGCCCGCCCTCGGCGGCGGTCTCCGGGGCCCCGCGATGGCGAGCGCGCTCACCGCGGGGCCCCGTCGCCTCCAGAACGAGGCGGCGCAGTGCGGCCTTGCCCTGGAAGCGGACGCGGCGGTGGAGGTACTTCTTGCCGCCGTCGAACCCGATCTCGTCGGTGTAGCGGTGGAAGCCGGTGGAGCGGTTTCCGAGGCTGACGCCCGGGCTGCGGGGCTTGCGGCGGGAGCGGGGCATGCGCGTCTCCTTCGTGGTGGGTACGGGTCGACACTAGCTCTAAACCCAATACGTAAGCAACGGGCTTAGAGGGGTGGGCGGGCGGGCCGCTGGTGAGGATTCGGGGTGGGTGTCCGGGCGGGACTTGCCGCCGGTGCGGGCGCGGTGGAGCATCGGCCCACCGACCTTTTGACCAGGGGGAGTTGCCGTGCTGATCCTGTTCGCCCTGCTGTTGGCAGCCGTGGTGGCCGTCCTGCTGATGTACGTGGCCCAGCGCCGCGAGCACCACCGGGACTCCATGCGGGCAGCGGTGCTGGGGCGCAGGTCGAGCTGCTGAAGGCGGCGGCCACCTCGCCGGATGCCGCGCGGGCCGCCGTGGCCGGGCGTCTGCCCGCCGACGCGGGGCCGGGCGAGGTGAGCGCGCATCTCTTCTGGGACGCCCAGCTGACGGCGTGGGAGCTGCTGTGGCGCATCGGCGCCGCCTCCGAGCACCAGGTGCGCGCGCACGCCGCGGCGATGCTGGCCGGCGCGGAGGGGCGCGACTACTGGGAGCGGGCCCGCGCGGGGCGGGCGGCGGTGGCGGGCGAGGACGCCAAGCTGCGCGCGTTCAACGCCGTCTTCGACGCCGCGCGGACGCCGGCCGTCCCGGCCTCGGGCTGATCACCGGCGCGAGCGCCGAGCACAGGGGAAGGGCCTGCCGCTTCAGCGGCAGGCCCTTCGTCGAACGGCTCCGGGACTCGAACCCGGCCCCCTCCCCATAGCCCCTCTCCGGGGCCTCCGGTTGCGGATCTGCTCATGATGCCGTGCACCGTCACCCGTCGGCGTCGGCTCCAGCCGGTCGGCGCGCGTTCCGACCGCGTGGGAGTGGAAGGAATCGAACCTCCCTCGTGGCCGTGTACGCGGCCCGGTTCTCCGAACTCCCTTGCCCAGGCCCGCTGGTGCGGTCCCCGGCGACTCCGACTATACAACGCGCCGTTGTAGGGAGTCCAGGGGTGTCAGGGGCGCCGCCGGGGCGAGGCCAGCCAGGCCGGGGCGTCCAGCACCGGGCCGTCGTGCAGCGGGGTGTAGGCGCCCTCCGCGGTGACCGACCCGGCGGCCGGTACGAAGGAGCCGGCGCATCGGACCTTGACGTGCCAGGTGGGCACGGGCGCGGTCGGCGGGCACTGCGGAGGGTGGGTGAAGTAGTACTGCATCCGTCCGCCCGGGCCGCCGACCCCGTAGGTCTCTACCGGCAGGCGCGCCCCGCACTCGTCGAGGAGCACGGCCAGGGCGTCCGCGCCGTCGGTGACGCCGGGGCGGCGGACCTCGGCGGGCGGCTTCTCGCCCGGGCCGGCGGGCAGGAGGTCCAGGACCCACAGCCCGGAGGCGCATGGGACCAGGCCGACGTTGAACGGGCCCGAGTCCCAGCAGCGCGCGATCCGCCACGGGTTGGTGGTGGCCCGGGTGGCCCAGTCCCGTACGGCGGGTTCGGTGGTGCCCGGGCGCAGCGGGAAGACGTGCCAGCCTCGGCCGGCGAGGCTGAGCGCCGCCGCCCGCAGCCTGCTCTGCTGCGCCGCTCCCCGGCCGCCGCGGCCGGGTCAGCCTGCGGCGGCCGGGAGGCGCTGCGCGGTGGGCTCGCCATGGTCGTCCGTCCTCCGGTCGTAAAGGTGGTGTGCGGCGGTCAGGCCGGGGCTGCGCGGCGAACAGGCCCTCGTCGGCCAGCGAGCAGCCGTCGCATCCTGCGCCGAGGGGCGGCAGGGTGCCCGGGCCGGTTCCGGGGCGCGGCTTGCGTTTCGGGGGCGGGTCAGCGCGGTACGGACGGCGGTGAGGAGGGCGTCGAAGTCCGGGTTGTCGTCGTCCAGGACCACGCCGGGATCGGGGGCGCCGGGCCGGGCGGCCTCCTCGATGAGCGCCGTGATGGAGGTGTTCGGGTTGAAGGGGATGCCGCGGACGTACTCGACCTCGGCGTACAGGGCGGCCAGCCGGGGCCGGCGGGCGACGGCGAGCAGGAGGTCGCGGTGGTTGCTGAACACGCAGGCCGAGCAGCTGCACCGGGTGCTTCCGGCCCAGTCCCCCGCGCCGGGTACGGAGTCGTAGGCCCAGTGGTGCGGCCAGCCTCCGGCATCGGTCCACTCCTTGACGAAGGCGGTGGTCTCGGCGTGGGTGGGCAGCCACTCGTCGACGATGCGGTGGGTGTTCTCGGTGGTGCGGATCAGCGGCGGGCGCTTGCGGCGGTCCGGGCTCTCGTCGGCGCGCAGGCCCAGTACGTTGAGCATCCGGGCGGGGCGGCCGTGCGCCTTCATGAACTCGCGGACCATGTGGCTGAAGGCGCCGTAGATGAGCTTGGTCTTCCAGTCGCCGGTGCAGAACCGGGCCCGGCCCAGCCACGGCCAGTCACCGCGCTCGGCGATGAAGGTCAGCAGGTCGTACGGGACGCCGGCGCGGGAGCGTCGCAGCTCCAGGTGGCGCTCGGGCGGTACGCCCAGGAGGCGGGAGTGCTCGGCGGCGAGTTCGCCGACGCTGGGGTAGCGCACCCCGCCCACCGTGCAGGCCGGCCACTCCATCGGCCCCAGAGACGCGTGCACGGTCCACAGCCGGTCCTCGACTCCGGCCTGCACGGCGGCATCCCGGGCTTTCACGGCGGCCCGCAGACCGTCCTTGCCGCCCGACAGGTTCAGGATCAGGAAGTCCTGCTCCGCCACCAGCTCCACCGCGTCGAGGGCGGCGGAGCCGGTGGCGAACAGGCCGAGCTGGGTGCTCACGAGGTCTTCGGCGGGTTGAGGCGGATGTCCCAGTCGTCGCCGGGCAGGCCCCTGAGCCAGCGGGCCAGGCACTCGCGGGCGAACTCGGCGTCCACCCGGTCGTCGTCGCCGATCGCGCCCCAGAACTCGACCAGGTTCCCGGCCTGGTGCATCAGGGCGCGGGCGACCACGTGCTTCTTCTCGGTCGCGCTGAGCGGCGGCGTGGAGGTCTCGGCGGGGGCGCTCATGCCGCGCCCTCCCGGGGGACGTTGAGGGTGCGGTGGCCTTCCTCGACGTTCCAGGTCAGGTCGGGGAAGAGGCGGTGGATGTGGCCCTGGGCCCAGGGCCAGACCTGGTCCCACGCCTGCTGGGTGGGCTCGTTGGCGGACTCGTGCCAGCCCTCGGCGCACTGCGCGGTCTGCCGGGCCAGGACCTCCATCACCGTGGCGACGGTGACCTCGTCCGGCAGCGGGTCGCCGTCGTCGGGGTGGTGGGCGTACGCCTCGAACAGGTGCAGGGCCAGGCTCTCGCCGTCGAGGTGGTGGACGGTGGTGACCTGCAGGACGGTGCCGCGTCCCTCGGTGTCGGGGACGCTCGCCCCGGTGGCTGGCGCGGGCGTGGTGTTGATGGGCATCGGCTTCCTTCAGTTCGTCGGGCAGGTGAGGGTCTCGCCGGGGCGCAGGGGGCGGCCGGTCTCCAGCAGGTGCTGGACCGAGGCGGGCGAGGTCCAGTCGTAGGCGTCGTCGTCGGCGAGGGCGGGATCGCAGCCGCAGGCGCACTGGTAGCGGGCGACCAGCAGCAGGTCGGTGGCGCGGAAGATGGTGCAGCCGTCCCACGGGAACCCGTCGTTGAGCTTCACCAGGGGGCCGTCGGCGACCGTCCAGGCGCAGCCCTGGCAGCACAGGCAGCCGCAGTCGGGCTCGACCGGCGAGGGCGCGGCCCAGTACGGGTCGGTGAAGTGCTCGGCCTGCACCAGGCCGGTGGCGGCCCGGTCGAAGTCGGGGAAGTCCGCCAGGAGCAGGTCGCCGCGCTGGACCTCGTCGGCCCGGATGACGCGGGCGCGCTCGAGGTCGTCGGGCCGGACGAGGTCGTACGGGCCGCCGGTGGGCCGGGCCGGGATGAAGACCCGGTACGGGATGCCGATCACCGGCCGCCCTCCTGGTCCGTGGGCTCGTCCGGGCGCAGGTCGATGGACCAGCCGATCTGGCCGGTGGTGCGGCGGGTCTTCAGGTCGATCAGGCCGCGCAGGTAGCCGTCGCGCGCGGGCCGCCAGTTGTGCAGGCGGTGGGCGTGCAGGGCGGCGATCAGGCCGCGTGCGAAGAGGCCGTGCGGGGCCTCGGAGCGGTAGACGCTGGTCTCGTGTCCGGGTTCGCCGCCGGTGACCTGGCTGTAGAGGCGCACCTCTTCCTGGCCGGTGGCGACGTTGAGCAGGAGCAGCGCGGTGTGGACCGGGGCGGTGCCGCCCGGCAGCCCGGCCTCGATGAGGGCGAGCAGCCGGGCGGTCACGTCGGCCGCCGGGGCGGTCAGTCCCACTTGCGGACCCCGCTCTCCAGCAGCTTCGTCATGTACGCGCGGCCCTCGTGCGGGTCGTGCCCGCAGATGCCGATGACCTCGCCGGCGGAGTCGTTGGTGAGGGTGAGGTACTTGCCCTCCTTGAGCTGGGCGACCGCGTAGGCGACGCGCCGGTCCAGGTGTTCCTGGGCCAGCCGCTCGGCGCCGGTCATGTGCGTGGTGTCGGTGCTCTGGGGCATCGCCGACTCCCTTCCGGGGTGGGGTTGTTCGCGTGTCCACACCCTAGGCGAAACCCAATACGTAAGCAATAGCGTTCAACGCGGTTTTGATCTTGACTCTCGGGGCCGATCAGAGCGTTCATGGAGCTGCCCGGGGAACACCGCGAAGGCCACGCGCCACGGGCAACCGCAGCACCAGCTGCCCCCGGCCGGGGAGCTCCCGAATGCCCGAAACCGAAGGAACGAGGACACGATGACGAACACCACCGCGCAGGCCCCGGCCGGACTCAAGGCTTCCGAGCAGAAGGCGCTCGCCGCCCTGGCCGACCACTCCGGCGCGACCGCCTCGGAGATCGCCGCCTACGCCGGGATCGGCGGCTCGACGGCGGGCAAGGCCCTGACCGCCCTGGAGAGCCACAACCTCGCCTACCGCGAGCGCGGCGAGAAGGACGGCGGGCGCAAGACGGCGGACCGCTGGTACCACCGGCCGGTCGAGACCACCCCCGAGCACATCTCCGACGAGCCGGAGGCTCCCGAGGCCCCGGAGCCCGCTGCGGAGGCCGCGCCCGAGACTCCGGCCGAGGCCCCGAGGCCCCGAGGCCGCGCCCGAGCCCGAGGCCGCGCCCGACGCCGAGGCGGAGGCCCCGGCCCCGGCACAGCCCGCGAGCAAGGCCCCGGCGGCCGACACGGCGCCCTCCAAGCGCCTGGCACGCGGCGGCCTGCGCCAGATGGTCTACGAGTACCTGGAGGCCCACCCGGCCGACGAGATCGGCCCCTCCGGCCTCGGCAAGATCCTCAACCGCAGCGCCGGAGCGGTCGCCAACGCCCTGGCCACCCTCGCCCAGCACGGCCAGGCCGAGCTGACCGGCGAGAGCCCGCGCCGCTACCGCCTGGCCGGGCAGGCGTAGCACCGCCCCACCGGGGCGCCCGCACCCAGCGGGCGCCCCTCCCCGTACCCCTGCCGAGGAGGCACCCATGGCGCGCATGCTCGCCAAGACCACGCCCCGCCACGCCGGGCACCCCTGCCGGTACGCCGGACGGCGCGGCTGCACCTGCTACCTGTTCCACGGCGCCACGACCCACCCCCGCCAGCACGGCAAGCTGCGCGCCCGGCAGCGCCGCCAGGCCCGTGCCATCGAGAAGCGGGCCTGGTCGCGGGCCGAGCGCGGCTGAGTCCGGCACGGCCGGGCACCGCCCACACGGGGCCGTGCCCGGCCCTCGCCGCGTCCCGGCTCCGCTGGCGGCGGAGCACGGCCCGACGGCGGCACGTCGTGCCGTACCGCCGACCGGGGCCGGCGGTACGGGTCAGAGAGTGGCGGGCACCGTACGGGCGAAGTCGTCGAGCGCGGCGAAGTCGTCGTCGCGCAGCCCGTGCCGGGGGTCGACCCGGTGCAGCAGCGCCGGGGCCCGGTGGTGCGCGGCGACGTACGCACGGTCGCGGTCGGTGATCTCGTCGTCGACCCAGCAGAAGGCCCGGTCGCCCGCGTGCACCAGGAGCGGCTTCGTCTTCCAGTGCAGGCCGTCGTCCGTCGTGGTCCCGAGCGCGTCGCCGAAGTCGACGTACGGCAGCTCCGGCAGGCCGAGCACGGGTGCGATGAAGTCGCGGGCCTCCCCCATCCAGGTCGTCGCCCACACGAGGTCCAGGCCGAGGGCGAGGAGGGCAGGGCCGTGGTCGGGGCGCAGCCAGACCCGCAGGGGTTTGACGTAGGCCCGGGGCTTGCCGGGGTGCTGGGCGTACAGACTCGGCGGGAGCATCCGGTGAGTGGTGTACCCGGCGGGGCGCTTCTCCGGTTTGGCCATCCAGGGGTTGAGGGGGCCGTCGACGTCGAGGTAGCACAACGGCTTCATGGGGCCGCTCCCTCCGTTCCGGCTGGTCAGGGAGCAGGACCATAGCGTTGGTGCCGCCGGGAAGTCCTCTGCTTTCCGGCCCGTCAGGCGGTGCGGCGGCCGGCGAGTGTGGCCGGCCGGACGGCCCCGGGGCCGAAGCGGCGGTTGGCCCGGTCGACGGCGGTCTCCAGGAGACGGACGTTCTCCTCGGAACGGTCCAGCGAGATCTGTTCGGCGACCTTGTCGGCGTCCACAAGCTGCTCCGCGCGGACCGTGACGGCGCGGACCCGAGCCCGCTCGAGGTGCAGGCTGTTGAAGATCGCGTATCCGGTGTCCCGGAGGTCCGCGCTGTGCGCGGTGGCGGCCGGGAGCTTGCGCGAGCGCACCAGGAGGGTGCGGTCGGCGAAGCGGAGCTGGAGCTGCAGGGCGGTCGCGGCCTGGTCGCGGTCGCGCAGCCGGGCGCCGATGGTGACGGCGGCGTCCAGGATCGCGGCTCGCAGGACGGCGCCGTCCAGGACGTCCCGGTCGAAGTGCCTGCTCTCGCCGGTGGAGCGAGGCAGTGCCGTCGGGGTGACGCGCCGGTGGTCCAGGCCGTGGGCGCGCTGCTGCAGGAGCCGGCCGTCCCGGCCTCCCAGGACGCGCTGGACGGTGGCGGCGGGCACCGAGGCGAGGGCACCGATGGTGTGGATGCCGAAGCTGCGCAGGGTCTCGGCCTGGCGCCGGCCGATGCCGTACAGGGCGTCGATCGGCAGCGGGTGCAGGAAGGCGGCGACCGCGGCCGGGTCGTCGGGGACCACGCGGATGCCGCCGGGCCCGGGGCGGGCGGAGGCGGTGGCGGCCAGGGCCCAGTTCGCCGCTGCGCCGATGTGGAGGTCGACGCCGGTCAGGGCGAGGGTCCGCAGCCGGATGATCCCGGCCAGTTGGGCGGCGTGCGGCGGTGCAGGCGCAGGACGCCGGAGACGTCGACGAGGGCCGCGCCGGGCGAGACGACCTGGACCACGGGCGAGATGGGCTCCAGGACGCCGAGGGCGGCACGGTACTGCGCATCGGGTGTGCCCGGCGGGACCCGCAGTGCAGGACGGCCGCCCGGCGGGCGGCCTCGTCGCGGTGGAGGGTGCGGGCGTGCTCACCCTCCACTCTATCGAACAGTCGTTCTAGTTAGTCCGGGTGTTGGTGAGGTGCGGCCCCATGTAGCCGACGATCACCAGTCCGGAGGCGTCCGTACCGGCGACGTCGTCCAGGAAGTGCACCCTCGGGCAGAGGTTGCCGCGCCCGGCGAGCTTGAGGTGGGGCTGCATCTCGGCCAGCTCGCCGCCGACCGTGGGGAACATCCGCTCCCGCCCGAACGCCTGCATGGTGGCCGCCGACTCGGTCATGGCGATCTGGTTGACGGGGTAGACCCGGGCCCCGGAGGGCGGGTCCTGGCAGAAGTGGCGGAAGCCGCCCGCCCGGCCCTGGAGGCGGTGCTCGGCGTAGCTGTTCAGCGCCGCCAGCCCGGTCCACGCCTTCGCCGCCCAGGTCCGTGCCTCGGCGTGCTCGTCCAGGCCCAGCGCGATCCGGCGGTCCGCCGTGATCCGCAGGTGCTCGAACACTCCGATGCGCGCCCACAGTTCCTCGAACGAGGCGGGGATGGCGGGCAGCGCCTCGGTGGCTGCGGCCACCTCCTCCCAGCGGCCCTGGTTCATCAGCAGGGCGCGCAGGCGGTCGCTCTCGGCCTGGGCGCGCTCCAGCGCGGTCAGGGTCAGCAGGTGGTCCTCCATCTCGGCCTCCCGCGCGGTGACCGCCGCCTGCAGCTGCTCGGCCAGGGAGGCGTTGGTCTGCTCGGCGAGCCGCAGGGACCGCCCCTCCTCCTGGAGCTGGTCGCTGGCCACTTCCAGCAGGCCGGTCAGCAGGGCGACCTCCTCCTTGAGCGCCGCGTCGGTCGGCTCGGGCTGCCGGGGGGCCGGGACCGCTACCGCCCGCGCCTTGGCCACCGCCTCCTGCCGCTCGCGGCGCTCCTGATCCGCCAGGTCGGGGAACTTCAGGGCACGCAGGGCGGCCGGCTGCGGCTGGGCGAGGGCCATCCGCTGCACGGTGCGGGCCACGCCGTGCCAGGCCCGGTCGCCCGGATCGATCCAGCGGGCCTGGGCGAGCCACCGGTGCCGGGCCGCGTCCGGCTCCCAGGCCGGGTCGACGTCCGGAAGGAAGGTGCGCACCGCGCCGGGGGCGACCCGGTGGTGCTCGCCGATGGCCGCGCGGAAGGCGTCGACCGCCTCCTCGTCCCAGAGCAGGTACAGGAGGCGTCGCCCGCCGCGCGGGGCATGGTCTGGCCGACCCGCTCGGACCACAGCGGGTCATGCTGGCGGGGCCGGGCGGCCACGATGACCGGAAGGGTGCGGGCCGGGTCGCACAGGACGTCGACGAGGCGGCCGACGTTGTCCGCCTTCACGCGTAGGCCGTTCACGGTCAGCCGGGAGAGGCCGTCGTTCAGCTCGAGTTCCCGCACCAGGTCCTGCACCAGCCGGGGCTTCTGGGCCCGCGGCTGCCCGTTGCCGCTGGGGAAGCACTCGAGGTCCACGCGCACCGCGCCGGGATGCTCCTGGGGCAGGACGGCGGTGACCGTGGTCCGCCAGGTGGCATCGGGGGTGTCCTCGCGCAGCTCGAGCCGGGTGGCGTACTCGGCGCCGTCGGCGGTGTAGGCGGCGTGCGAGGTCAGGAGCGAGCCGTCGGCGAGATGGTGGTGGCCGGAGCCGAACGTCACTGCCCGGCGGTACTTCCCCTTCAGCCAGTTGCCGAAGGCGCCGCGTACGACGTCGAGCAGGTCGCCGTCGACGGCGGCCACGGCGCGGTGCGTGACGGGCAGGGCCGAGCGATAGACGAGGGTGGTGACGGGATGAGTCATCGGGGCGGCCTCCAAGTCGGGTGGTCTGCGTCGTGCACAACGTAGGTAAAACCCAATACGTAAGCAATAGGTTTCACGGTTCTTTTGATCTTGCCTCGGGACTCGGAAACGGCTGTGGGCCGCCCCCGGGAAAGGGGCGGCCCACGAAGGTCGGCGGCGGTCAGGGGAAGGTGACGTCGAGGAACTGGGTGCAGGCCCAAGCCGTCTTCTTCGTCCGGCGGGTGACGGCGGTGGGGACGGTGCGCATCTTGTCGACGAGCGCCTGCGCCTGCACCACGTTGATCTCACGGCGCTCGTCGTTGTGCTCCCGGTGGACCTGCACGTGCCCGTTGGTGTCGACGCTCGCCCCGTGCACGGACAGGACCTGGGCGAGGCCGATGTTCCCGAGGGCCTTGCGCTTGTCCCCGAGCGCCTGGCCGACGGTGTCGGCGGCGTGCAGGACCCAGTCGACGGCGACTTCGGCGTCCGCGTCGCCGGCGTAGAGGTTGCCGTCCTCGTCGCGGGAGATGTGCGCGTCCGCCGGCCAGCCCGCCCAGTCCATGACCACGACGACCAGGTGAGCCGACGGCGGCACGCACAGGTGGTAGACGCGATCGGTGTCCTGTCCGACCGGCCGGGCGTGCAGCAGGTGCCAGCCGTCGCGGCGCAGTGGGGCGAGCTGGTCGGCCGTGGCGGCGGTCAGCCGGGCGTTGCGCCGGGTGGCGCTGTCGGGGCGTGTCCGGCCGACCTGGCCCCGGCGACCGCGGAGGCGCCGCCGACGGCCAGGGCCCATCCGAGCCCGCCGGTGACGGCGCCGACCGCCGCCCCGGCCAGCCCGGTCATCAGGCCGTACCCGAGAGTGTGGACAGCGCGCTCGGCGCGCACCCGCACCGGGGTCACCGGGTGCCGTCCTCGACGTAGCGGGGCAGGACCCGCTCGGCCGCCGCGGCGACGGTGGCCGCCCACTGCGGGTCCGCCGGGCCCGCCTGGGAACGCAGCAGGCCAAGGAGCCGGTCGGCCGGGACGATGCGGACGCCTTCGAGGGTGAATCCCCCGCCGTCGACCGGCGCGTTGTGCATGGCGATCACCGGCGTAACGCCGGTGCGCCCCCGGCCGGTACGAGGTAGCGCCTTCTGCAGCTCCGCCTCGATCTGCCGGGTCTCGAACAGCACGGAGGGCAGGACTCGGTCGTAGGGGCGATCGCCGTGCAGGAGACGGCCGTTGGCGGCGCGGACGAGTCCGTCGCGGCTCCACAGTTTCGCGTCGACCGTGAAGACCCGGCCGCTCGGCGCGACGAGGAAGAAGTCCACGTTGGCGACGTCGGCCCCGGGGACCGCCCGGTCGTACAGCCCGTACCAGCCCTCCTGGCCCAGGGGTCGAAGGAGTTCGGTGGTCCGGCGCTCCCCCTCGGCGCCGGCGTCCCAGTTGCGGATCTCGGCCGCAGCCTCGGCGCTGACCGGCGCGGTGAATCCGAGGAGGGCCTTCAGGCGGCCCCACCAGCCGGTGGGCTGCTGGGCGGCGCGTAACGCGTCGGCCCGGGCCTGCGCGGAGTTGGTCATGCGTCCGCCTCCACAACCTCGAGGGCGTGGGCCTGGTACAGGACGGTGCCGTGGGCCCGGAACCCGACCGGGCCCGACGACCACCCGCAGGAGCAGGCCAGCCCGTCCCGCCCGTCGTCCTTCCGCCACCGCGGGATGTGCTGGTGGTCCCCGGCCCACAGGTACATGGCGTGCATGGGGCAGGCGTAGCCGACGGCGGACGAGGACAGCCACCCCTCGCTGTGCGCGCCGTCCTTCCCGGCCCAGGCGCCCACGAGGTCGAAGTCGCGCAGGCAGCCGGGCAGGAAGCACACCCGCCGCTGGCTGCCGTGCTCGGACCACTGCTTCCAGGTGGCGCCGAGTCCGTTGATCAGGACGGCGAGCACGTCGTCGCCGAGCAGGACGCCGAGGTCCGCCAGCCTGTTCGGGAGGCTGGTGGCGGTGAACGCGCCTTCCGCCTGCTCCTTGGCCTGCTCCACCCACTCGTTGAAGTCGGCGCCGGCCTCGCCGGCCACGGCGCCCTCGAGCCACCGGGTGACGGCCAGCGGGTGCGGGCCGTCGCCGAGGTGACCGTGGTAGAAGCGCGCGAACCCGGCCGCCCGGTCGGGGTCGGTGGAGTTCACGAAGTGCAGCAGCCGCGCGGACAGCGCCGCGAGGGTGCCCGCGGTGGCCTGCCAGCCGAAGGTGGCCGGGTTGCGGGGCAGCGGCAGTGCCACGGTCCGCAGGTACATCTGCGCCAGCGTCTCGAGCGTTTCCTCGACGGTCGGCGGGGTCTCCTCGTCGTCCTGGTCGTCGGGCTGCTCATTGGTGAGGGCGGTCGTGTCGCTCACGGCGCGGTCCTCTCTGTGGTGGGCGGTCAGGTTCCGGGGGCGCGTACGGCACCAGGGGGTGTCCGCGCGCAGGTAGAGCGGGTGCAGGGGCTGGCCGCCGTCGGTGGTGCCGAGGCAGCGCAGGCCGATGCCGCGCCGCCACAGCCGGTCGGTGACCTGCTCGGCGCGGTGGTGCAGGTCGCCGTGGGCGCCCCAGGCGGCCACCACGAGGGGCGAGGTGGCCACGGTGTGGTCGATGAAGGAGTCGGCGTAGCGGCCGACCGGGTCGGGGTCGGTCTTCAGCGCGGCCGGGTTGGTGGCGCATCGGGCGAAGAGGTTCACGATCGCCAGACCGCCGGCGTGCTCGCGCCGGGCGAAGCCCACGCAGCGGGTGACGGTGGGGTCGTTCTCCCGGGCGCCCGCCGTGGAGGGGTTGAGCATGATGAAGACGGCGAGCGGCCGGGTCTGGTCCCACAGCCGGGTCAGCAGGTAGCGGTGGGTGCGGTCCGTGTTGAACACCGCCGTGCCCAGGGGCCGGTCGGCGAACCCGTGGTCCTCCTCGGCCAGCAGGTCCGCCAGCGGCGGGGCGGCGAGTGCCGCGGTCACCGGCTGCCCTGGGGGTGGCGGACGTCGAACCGGGCGAGCAGCTCCTGCGCGACCCGCTCGTGGTGGGCACGCGTGACGTCCGTCAGTTCCTCCCAGCGGGGCCGGGGCGTCCCGGGGCGCGGGCGGGCATGGCTGGCCGGGCGTCCCGCTGCCCGGCCCCGCGCCGAGCGCGGCGTAGAGCTGCTGGGCCAGCTCGTGGAGGTCGACCCGCTGGGTGGCCTGGAAGTGCAGCAGGTGCTCGTGGAAGTCGCGGTTGAAGCGGGCGTCGGCCAAGGCGTGGTGCTCGTCGGCGAGCTGGACGGGCGGCTTGGGCGCGCCGAGCTGACGGCGCAGGACCTCGAGGTCGGTGAAGATGCGGGGGACGCCGGGCGGCATGGCACCCCAGTCGTTGCCGTAGAGGCGGTGGAGGTACCCGAGGTCGTCCTTGCCCCAGTTGGCGAACAGCTCCGGCTCGTCCTCGCCGGGGAAGTAGGCGGCGAGGTCGGCGGCGATCTGCTCGGCGGGCAGGACGCGGGCGTAGTCGGGGTGGTGCTCGTCCCACCTGATCTTCACGGGCGTCCCGTTGGCGTCGCGCACGATGACGACCGGCAGGTAGGGCAGCACGTGGTCGGGGATGAAGGCGTGGTCGACGAGCGCGTCGAGGTCGGCGTCGGCGTTGATGCCGTAGTACTCGACGGGCTCGGCGGCGTTGTCGGTGACGCCGATCGACAGGAACCCGGCCAGCGTCGGGTTGCGCGGGTCGAACTCGGTGTCCAGGTAGACGAGTCGGTCGGTCATGGGGTGCAGCTCCTGGGGTTCGGGTCGGTGGCCTTCAGGGCCGGTGGTCTTCGAGGCGGGCGACGCCGGCGTGCAGGTGCTCGGCGCGGTCGGCGGCGGCGATCAGGGCCAGGCCGAGGCGGCGGGCGTCGGTGGGGAACATGGCGCCGAAGTCCTCCCCCGGCGCGATGCTGTCGGGCGAGGACACGTAGACCGCGCCGCTGGTCTCCGGGTCCTCGACGGTGCGCACCCACCAGGTGGGTGGGGTGTTCCGCGGGCGTACGGTGCGCTGTTCGACGACCCACTCCCAGCCGGGCATCGGGTGCCCGGCCGGGTTGATCAGGGTGGGCCGTGGCCGGTCGCCGGTCTGGGCGAGCGCGACGAGCCGCTCCAGTTCCGTGCGGACCTCGCCGAGGGTGAGTGCCTCGAGCAGAGGGCGGTCCGAAGCGGGCTCCCGGGTCACCGCCGGTTCGCTCCGGCGGTCGCCGTGAGGGCGGCCAGCGTTTCCCACCCGTGGTGCCACGCCTGGTCAAGGGCATATGCACCGTTCATGCCGAAATTGGCCAGTTTGTAGAACCGCTCCTTTCCGGTCTTCTTCGCGAGCCGGTGCAGGAGACCGTTCGGCACGCGCCGGTCGGCGGCGTAGTGGGTGAGGCCCGAGATGGCGAGGGCGCCCGCCACCGCGGCCGGGTGGAGCCGGACACCGAGGACGCGGGTGCCCGCGACGAGCACCAGGCCCTGGGTGGCGGTGTAGGTGACGACGTGCCAGGCGCACGCCCGCCGGCCCCCGCTGGTGCCGAAGGTCGTTTTCGCCTGCGTCTTCGGGTCCTCGTAGACGACGGGGGCCGCGTCGGTGGCCCCCTTGGCCTGGGCACACACGTCCGATTGCACCCAGTGGTCGGCGACGTCGGCCGCGGCGCGCAACAGCGCGTAGGCGGTGCCGAAGTGGGCGGGTCGGTCATTCACTGGAGGGTCTCCTTCGACGGTCTTCGGCGGCCGGGGCGGACGCCCCGCCGGACTCGGCGGCGCCCGCCGCGCGGGTGCGCAGCGGGCGCCGCAGGTACGTGGCGCTGCTCAGAGCTGCTGGGCGGCGGCCTTGGGGTCGAGGGCGCCGTGCGGGACGTAGCCCTTGCCGTCGCAGGCGGAGCAGGCGGCGACGGCGGCCTCCTCGACCTGCGCGAGCCAGAAGGCGACCTGGCGCTCCCAGTCGGCCAGGGCCGTCTCGTAGTTGGGCCCGTACACGGCCGCCGGGACCGGCAGGTCCAGGCGGCGGTCGACGAGAACCTGCACGGTGCGCCCGGACTTCAGCGGCTGCCCCCTCCGTCCGGTGTCCGGCCTGAACACGGTCCGGGGCTCGTCGAAGGGGACGCGCAGGGTCACGTGGATACCGGGCGCGCCCTGGTAGTCGACGAAGCAGTACTGCACGCGGGGCATCCGCTTGATGCGGGCCTCGAGGTACTGCTTCAGGCCGGGGATGTGGCCGGGGAAGCAGTGGCGGTACTCGGCCCGCTGCGTCAGCTCGGTCGGGAGGTCCGCGCGCCACTGGGGCTCGTCCGGCGCGGGCGGCTGGCGGCCCTCCAGAGGCAGGAACGGCCCCTCGTAGACGTACTCCACCGGCGCGCGGTCCCGGGTGACGCTCCGGTACAGCGTCCAGTACTCGTCGTGGTCGTCGGAGCGCTCGTTCCACTCCTCGGGGGTCAGCTTCGCCGGGTAGCGCGTGGACAGCGCGGTGGGGTCGCTCAGCTCGTAGCCGATCGTCTCCGGCTGCGGCTGATACACGGCGGTGATCTTCTCGGCGCGGTGGTCGCTGGTGTACCAGTTGCCCTTGGCGTCGACCAGCGGCACGAGGCGCTTGACGGGCTCGCCGTCGGCGTACACGCCGGTGCGGGTGCCGGGACGCCGGTCGGGCTCGGGCAGGTGGTAGGCCCACCGGCCGTCCGGGAGGTGCAGGGCGTAGCGGGGCAGGCTGGTCACGGGTGCGTGGCCTTTCAGGTTGTTGCGGGAGTGGCGGTGAGGGCGGCGAGGCCGCCGCAGACGAGCGCCAGGAGCTGGACGGTGGAGCACAGAAGGTGCAGAGCGCCGGTGACCGCCGTCTGCACGACGAAGGCGAGGGCGCGGGTGGCGGAGGCGACGGCGTCGTACGGGTCCTCGCCGCCGATGCGTCCGAGCAGGGCGACGGTGACGGTGTACGCGACCAGCGCGGTGCCGGCCTGCCACAGGAGGCTGCTGCCGTGGGCCGCGGCGACCTGGAGGGCGATCCGCCCGACGGTCAGGCCGCCGAGCGCCATCAGCAGGGGGACGAGCTGGTCGGTGATGCGGCGAGCCGTCGTCATCGGGGCCTCCGTAGAGCGGATGGGGTGGCCGCGCCCGCCGGGGAGTAGCGGGCGCGGCCGGTGCGTGGCCCCAGGGGTGGGGGCCGTGCAGAACAGACACTAGCCCAAACCCAATACGTAAGCAACGGGTTTCGTAGTTGGGGTGCGCTCCGGCCGGACCGTCAGGCGGCAACCGCGCGTTCCCGGCGCGCGCGGTACTCCCGTACGTAGGCGCGGTGGGCCGTGCGGCAGGGCTCGCAGGGCTCCTCCCAGGCGCGCAGGTGCCGGTGGTAGGCGGCCTCGGTGCCGCACGGCTTCTTCTTCCTCTCCACCCGGTTGCGCTTGCGCCGCTCGGCGGACGCCAGACGGCACGCCCTGCGGCAGTCCTCGCAGGCCGTCTCCCGTCGGCGGCGGTGCCGGCGGTAGCCGCGCATCGTTCCGTGCGGGAAGGAGTCCTTGGCGGTGGCGGTGGCGGGAACACGAAGGTGGCGTTCGGCGACGCTGAGCAGCGTCGCGATCTGCCGGTCGGTGGCGACGATGCCCATGCGGCGCGCCGCGTAGAGCATCGCGTCCAGGGCCTGGTCATGGCCGAAGGACTCGGCCTCGGGGGCGAGTTCGGGCGCCCTGGCGAGCCTGGGCACCGCCGCAGCGTCCGGGCCTGGGGCGCGCTCGAGGACGGCGGTGCCCATCAGCGCCCGGCCGTGCAGTCGACGGCCGCCGCGTCGGGCGGGCACTCGTAGCCGTGCGCCGGGCAGCTGATGTCCTGCCAGCCCCTGCGCCAGGCGCGGTCGCTGAGCATGGCCGGCGCCCAGCGGGCGGTGGGCTTGCCGTGCCGCTGGAAGCCGAAGGCGCGCAACTCGGTGGTCCCCGGGTAGGGGACCAGGCCCTCACAGCGGAAGGTGACGCCGTCCCGGAGGTACAGCCGTCCCGCCTCGAAGAACTCGTCGTGGACGACGTAGTCCACGCGGTCGAGATAGAGGAGTCGGGCGCCGAGGGCCTCGCGCTCTTCCTCGTCCAGGGCCAGGGCGGCGGGGGTGCCGTCGGTGGTGGTGCACGGGACCCAGCTGGTGGTGTCGTCGCCGACCGGCGCGTAGACGTCCTTGTTCCAGCGCAGTTCGGTCACGGTGATGGTGCCGCTCACGGGGGGCCTGCCTTTCACGCGTAGAGGGAAGACGAAGGGCCCGCTCCAGCCCCCGGGCGAGCGGGGCCGGAGCGGGTTCCGGGCGGGTCAGCCGACGCTGCTGAGGACGTTCTCCGCGAATTTCAGGGCGGTCTTGCGGTCCATCTGCCTGGGCTGGTCCGGGTCGGCGTCACGGTGGACGCGGTCCAGGAGCGTGGCCAGGTGACGCAGCGAGTCGGCGGCGGCGGCCAGGGTGGCGTCGTCATCCTTCGGCCGCACGGTGACCGGCAGGGTCAGGTCGAGCTGGTCCTGCAGGCACAGCTCGCCGTTGATCCGTTCCACCGCCTGCCGGTCGGTGGCGGGGTCGCCGGTGGAGGCGAAGGTGATGGTCGCCAGGCCGTAGGCGGCGAAGGCGTCCAGGGTCTTGGTGTCGACGCTGTCGAGGCCGTCGAGGGCCTGGGCGGCCAGGGATATGAGCAGGGCGGCGGTGGACTGCACGGGCATGCGGGGTCGCCTTTCAGCGGGTGGGAGCGGGCGCGGTGCTGGCCGGGGCGCAGGGGCCCCGGCCAGCGGTGGGAAGGCGCGGTCGGCTAGGCGACGGGCACCAGGAGGGCGACCAGGCTGGGCTGGCCCTTCAGGCTGGGTGCGGCCAGCAGGGCGGAGATGACCTCGGCCTCGGCCGCGCCCTCGGTGGTGCCGAGGGCGACCAGCACCCTGAGCAGGAGGCGCACCTGGGCGCGGGTCGTCTCGCTGTTCGGGGCGTGGACCCCGGCGGCGTCGGCCGCGCGTGCGAAGTCGGCGTCGGTGAGCCGCTCGATCATCGCCGGGGTGGCCTGGGTGTCGAACTCGGTGTAGAGGGCCATGGCCATGCCGATGGACTTGGCGAGGCGGCTGTGGGCGACGGCGCGGCTGCGGGTCGTCTTGCCCTTGGGCAGGTGGCCTCGTGCGGTCGGGATGCTCATCAGGTTCTCTCAGTTCGGTAGGCGGGGCTGGCGGTTCGGGTGGGGCCGGGGCCCGAAGGCCCCGGCCCCGGTCGGTCAGGCGAGCGGCGGGGTGATCTGCACCCGGTAGTCGGTGGCCCGGATCTGGCGGGCCGCCGCGCGCTGGTTGTCGGCGCTGACCGCGTCGTGAAGGCTGGCCGCGTGCTCGAGGTGCACCGCCTTCTGGTCGGCCGCGTCGGCGGGGGCGAGGGCCTTCAGCTCGGTCTCGGTGGCCGCGACCTGGGTGGCGGGCACCTGGTAGCGGACCGCGCCGGGGACCGTGTAGCCGTTGGTGTCGACCAGGCGCATCTCGTGGGTGGTGGTGGTCATTTCGCCAGCTCCTTGGGTAGTTCGCGTGTCTTTGTCGGCACCCCAGACACTACGCGAAACCCAATACGTAAGCAATAGATTCCAGGGTTTCGAGGCACGCCAAAAGGGCGGCCTCCGGTGGAGACCGCCCTGGTCAGAAGCTGTGCCGGCCTTCCCCTGCGCCCGGGAGGCCCACCGTTCACGCGACCCTCGCCACCTCCTCCCCCAGGAGGTCGCGCTGCGGGACGTACACCCGCCGCCACGGCGCCCGGCGCCCCTCGTCGCGGGCCCGGGCCTTCGCCCGCTCCCACGCCCGCGACACGGCGGCTTCCGTCATCTCCAGCCGCTCGGCGACCTGTTCGACGCTCAAGTCCGTCCACTCCATCAGGTGCAGCAGCACGGCCCGGCGGGACGCCGCGTCCAGGATCACCGATTCACCCAGCAGGAACCGGTCCGCCAGGTTCTCCCCCTGGGTCAGCAGGGAGACCGCCGCGTCGGGCTGCGGGACCGCCACCGGGTTGTCGAGGTCCTCGTCGTCCCAGGCCAGCGGACCGTGGAATCCGTCTGCCAGCGCCTGCCGACGCACCCGGTCGGCGTTCCACCCAGCGACGCCGTGGTCCTCGGGGCGCTGGTTCCACAGCTCGTCGTACGCGCGCGCCACCGCCTTCGCGAGCGCCGCGGAGATACGGTCCCGTTTCAGAGAGTTCTTGAAGGAGACGTAGCTGCGCCCCACCCGGGCGGCCACCTGCGCCCGTGACCAGCCGACGACCGCCAGGGCCTCGACCCGGCGCAGCGTTCCGCGCGGGTCCACGCTGGCACTGTCGGGGAAGTCGGCGAGCTTCGGCCAGAAGTTGAGGACTGCCTCGCCGAGTTCGCGGGTCACCTTCTCCCCCCGGCCGTAGCCGTACGTCCCGCTGGTGGCGTGGCGCAGGGCGTCCCGGTTGAGCCCGAGCGCCTCCTCCACGCCCTTGCGGGGCATGCCGATCGCGGCGAGCTTCGCCAGGTGGGCCCGGACCGGCTCGGCCGGCATGAAGGGGTCCCACTGCCCGTACCCGATCAGGCGCCTGCGACGGCGGGCCCAGCGGGCCTTGGCGGCCCGGAGCGCCGGACTGGTCTCGGTGCTCGTCGTGCTCACGCCGCCTTCAGCTCCTGCACGACGCGGCTGTAGGTGCCGATTCCGATGCCGAGGTAGTCGGCTCCGTCGGGCTGGCTGGCGCCGTGCGCGAGCAGCCGCAGGATCGTGTCGCTGTGGCCCTCGAGCACGCGGCGCCACTGCGGGCGCCGGTCGGCGGAGGCGCGGCGGGGCAGCAGCTTGCCACTCGCGCCCGTCCACCACAGCGCGACCCGTACGGTGACAGCGTCCACCTCGATGCCCTCGCCGGTGAGCACCTCGGCGATGCGTCCGGGGGTGCTCCCGACGGAGCGCAGGTGGTGCAGGCGGTACCGCCACCGCGGGGTGAGCAGCTCGGTGGCTCGGTCGAGGTCGGGCCGCTCGCCGAGGCGTTCGGCGAGTTCGAGGACCCGTCGCTGGGTCGCGTTCAGACCGCCGATGACGCCCCCGCCCTGGGCGCCGGGGTCGAGCGTGGAGCGGGCGGCCAGGCACTGGGCGCGGACCGGGCAGGACAGGCACACCGCCCGGGCCCGGGCTTCGGCGGCGGCCGAGGTGCCGAAGAAGTCCTCCGCGGTGTCCGCGGTGCAGGTGCTGCGCCGGGACCAGTTGGCGGGGTCGGCCGGGGCGGTGGAGCGGGTGAGGACGGTGGCGGTCATGCTGCTGCTCCCAGGGGGTCAAGAAGGGCGAGGTGGCCGGGGTCCATCTGGGTAAGGTCCGTGACCACGAGGACGAGTTGGGGGCCGGTCTTCAGGACTTCGCCGAGGCGCATGTCCGGGCCCAGGAGCCGGGTGGCGTCGTCGTCGGCGAGCACGCCGGCGTCGACGATGCCGTCGAGGACGGCCTTGGCGGAGGGGTACCAGTTGCCGGGGTCGCGGCGGCGGCGGTCCTTTGCGCGCAGGTAGCAGGTGACGTAGGCGCGCTCGAGGGTCGGGATCCGAGCGACCTGGGCGGCGATGCGGGCCGCCTGGCGCAGGGCCCGGGTGCGGTCCGATCGCTGCAGGTGGTGGAGCCGTTCGTTGCTGGTCATCAGGGTCAGGCCGGTGGGCAGTTCGAGGTGCCAGCTGCGGGCCGTCGGCCGGGCGGGCGTGACGCTCATCAGCGCTTCTCCTTGGTGTCGGTGTCGCAGCTCGGGCACAGGTCGACCAGGTGCTTGCCGCGGCGGCGGCGACTCCAGCCGTCACGGCGGCCGTCGGCGCGGACCTCTCGCGCAGTCGTGGAGGTGAGCTGGGCGCGGATGGCCGCCGACTCGGGGCAGTCCTGGTCGGGGCCGGGCCGTCGCAGGCGACTTCCACGCCGATCGGGTAGGCGGTCACCGGCTCGCCTCCGTACGCGGCCGGGGGACGGGTAGGCGTCGTGGGTGCGGCCGTCCAGCTCGCGGCCCGACTTGCCCTTGCCGACGCTGTAGACCTGGGTGAGCCGGGCCCGGTCGTGCCGGGCGCGCACGGCCTCGCGGTAGCGGGGCCGTCGGGGTGGGCGAGGTCGCCGGGCTGGTAGACGGTGCCGTCGTCGGCCAGGGTCACGCCCAGCCGCGGGGCCCTTGACGATCCGGCCGTCGCGGTCGAGCGGTGCGTCCGGCCCCCACTGGCCCCACTGCTTGAACAGGAAGGGCACCTCGGCGGAGGCACAGGCGTCGCGCAGGGAGCGGAGCCAGTCCGGGTGGACCGGGCGGGCGCCCGGCCTGGACTCGCCGCCGGCCACCACCCAGTCGAGGCGGGGTCCGGTGACGAGGGGGTGCATCTGCAGGCCGGTGTCCGTCGTCCTGGGCTCGCCGAGGCCGGGGCGGCCGGTGAGCCAGTACGTCAGCTTGCGGCGCCCGCCCATCGGGTGGAGGGGGCCGTCGAGGTCGATCGGGCCGAGCAGCGGCTCGGCGCTGATCCACCGCACGGCGGCCCGGGTCTCCAGCAGCGCCGGGATCCGCAGGTCGGCCGTTTTCTGGTCCTCCACCGACACCCCGAGCCACAGGTTCGCCAGTGGGTCGGCGAAGCTGCTCCACCACCGCGTCCGGTACTGCTCGCGTTCGTAGCGCGACAGCCCAGGGGTGGCCGGGTCGGCGACGAGGGCGGCCTCGGCCTCCTCGCACTGCACCCGGAAGTCGGCGCTGTTGAGGAGCGCGCGCATCCGTCCGTGCCGCTTGGTGAGCACCTGGTACGTGTGGCGCGGGGTCAGCGCGATCACGGCCAGGACCTGGGCGATGAACGCGTCCGGGACCTGGTCGTGGAACAGGTCGCTCTGCGAGTTCACGAAGATCCGCAGCGGCGCCCTGCGGCGCAGGGGGTCGGTCAGCCGGTCCTCCAGGAGGTTGACCCGGCCGGTCCAGTCCAGCCGATCGCCGCTCTGGTGCGTGGTCCCGGCGAACGCCGCAGCGACCTTCTGGTTGGGGTTGTGGCTGCGGATGTGCGCGGTGCGGATCGCGTAGCAGCCGTCGCAACCCCGCGACACCCTGTCGCAGCCGATGACCGGCGACCAGGTCATGTCCGTCCATTCGATGCTGCTACGCGCGGACACCGGCCACCTCCTCGGTCGTACGGAGCAGGAGGTCGGCGTCCGGTCGCCACAGGCCGAGCGCGCCGGTGCAGGGCAGCGGGGTCTTGAGGGGGCGCCAGTCGGCGAACTCCCAGTGGAAGACCTCCCGGTCGCCCCAGGGGGCGCAGCAGCCGTCCGCCTCCAGGTGGCAGCCGGTCAGACGGCCCACCGCGATCACCGCGCCGGTGGCGAGGGCGTCGCGGGCGGGCAGGCCCTCCAGCTCCAGGACCCGGGGTCGCGCAGGCCCTCGCGGTGCAGCGCCTTGGCGGCGTGCAGCAGCACCGTGGTCCCGACCAGTCCGGCCGGGGCCGGCCAGGTGCGGTTCTCCACGGTCTTGCCGTGCAGCAGCGCCCAGGCGTACGGCTGGCGGACCGTCAAGCCGCGGATCTCGCCCGCCGGTTCGGGGGCCGCGGGGTGGGTGCAGGAGCCGGTGAAGCAGGGCTTGGCCCGCTCGCGCCACGCCTGCTTGGTGAGGCGCTCCATCGTCCAGCCCGCCGCAGCTTCGCGGCGCCGGTCGGCGATCTTGGGGACGGCGCGGCGGTAGGCGTCCTCGGCGAGCGGGACCTCGTCGACGTGCGTGGAGCTGTGCGCGCAGCCCGCCGGGTCGAAGCGCACCCAGTGGTCGGTGCTCGCGGCGCTCACCTGACGCCATCCTCGGCTCGGTGGTCGCCGGCCTGCGAGGCGTGCACCGCGGCGATCTCCTTGTCGAGCCGGGCGCCCTCGAGGGCGGCGACCTCCTCGGCGAGGGCGAGGGCGGCGGTCAGGTCGTGCTTGTAGGCGAAGGAGGGTCCGGTGTCGCTGAGGTAGTACCAGCCCGCCCCCGCGGCGCCGACGTGCCAGAACCGCTTCTCGCGCTGGGCGCCGTCGGTGACGGCCCACAGGTGGTCGAAGGGGCCGGGCCCTCGCTCGACGATGAGTTCGCCGTAGCCGCCGAGCGTGTTCGTCAGCGGCACCCGGAACTCGCCGGCCTTCTCGGCCAGTTCCTCCAGGCGCTGCTGCCGCTCGGTGATGATGGCCAGCAGGCGCGGGATGTCGGTGCGGGCGTGGGCCATGAACGTCGCGTCGTTCAGGAGCTGCTGGTAGTCGCGCTCCGCGTCCCAGTCGGCGTGCGCCGCGATGTTGTCGATCGGTTCCTCGTCGAGGCGGGCGATCTGGCGCGTGCACCGGTAGCCGGTGCCGGTCTCCTGCAGGCCGGCGACGACCTCGACCAGGGTGCCCTGGTCGTAGACGCCCCAGTCGCCGTCGGTGGCGGCGGCCTGGCGGGCGTCGACCTCGGCGAGGTACGCCGCGTGCGGGGCGGGGAAGGGCGTGGTGGGTTCGGGGCTCATACGGCGCGGTCCTCGTCTCCGGTGCACTCCTCGGCCTGGCGGCGGGCGGCGGCCAGGTCGTCGGGGTGCTCAACGGTCGTGCGGTGGATGTGGGCGTGGCGGCAGCGGCTGCGGGCGTGCAGCTGCTCGTTGGCGAAGTGGAGGTCGGAGAAGTCGTCCACCAGGGCGGTAGCGGTGCCGTCGTCGTCGCCGATCCAGTCGCCGGGTTCGACGGGCAGCAGCGCATCGCCGGCGCTTCCCCAGATCAGGACGGTGACCATCCACCCTTCGCGGGCGGCGGCCTGGGCCGGGCTCTGTTCGGCCAGGTCCGGGATGGTGCCCTCGTGGACGCTCAGGGGTCCGGGCTGGTCGACCCGCAGGAGGGTCGCGAAGTCGGCGCTCGCCGAGGCGTTCAGCAGGGCGAGGCCGAGCTGGCGCAGGGCCAGGGCGTCGCCGGTGATGCTGCCGAGCGGTCCGGTGACCACGCCCTCGTACATGCCGTAGGGGCCGGGCCGGGTGTCGATGTCGTACGGGGCGTCGCTGTCGGGGTCCAGGACGGGCACGCTGATGGTGCGGCTCATGCCTCTCCCCCGCTCGGGCTGAGGGTGCCGGGGCGGCCGGCGTCGAGGAACTGGGCGGCGCCCGCCATCGCGGCGGCGATCTCGGCCTCGCGGGCGAACCGGGCCAGCTCGTCGGCGGTGCCCTCCAGGACGATGCCGCCGACGTGCAGCCTCCCGATGTACGTGCCGTCCCACTCCAGGCGCGTGTCGCTGTCCAGGCGGGTGTCCGGGGCGAGGTGGACGTGCACCGGGTCGGTGAGGCTGGGCTTGGCGCCGAGGACATCGTCGGCGAGGCGCTGCAGGCGGGCGCGCAGGCGCTGGTACATGACGGTGGGTCTCCTTGGGTGTCAGGCCCGGCCGGTGCGGGTGCGGAAGGGCTGCTCGGGGTCGCGGTCGAAGCGGAGGCCGTCGCGGTATCCGGCGGCGTACTCGGCGTCGGCGTACTCGCTGATCCAGCGGCGCCGGACGGCGGTGACCTCGGGCGTGGCGGCGGCGGCGTCCGCGCGCCCGCTCTCCAGGCCGGCGAAGTACGGCGGCAGGTCGGGGCGGTGGGCGTCAGGGCGACGGTGGGGATGCTCATGGCGGGCTCCTGTGTCGGCTTCAGGTGCGGGCGGTGAGGGTCTCGGCCAGTGCGCGGGCCCAGGCAAGCCGGGCGTGGTGCGTGGCCGGGTCGGTGCGGAGGTTCGTCGTGGCGTCGGCCAGGTAGAGGGCCACCACCGGACGGTTCAGGGCTCCGCACTGGAGTTCCGTGTGGCGGCCGCGCTGCGTGCGGTGTGCTCGTCGACGGGCCGGGTGTGGTCGAGGGAGGCCAGGTACAGCGACATGGCGGTCCGGCAGGTGCCGGGGCGGTGCGAGCGGCGGTGAGCATGGCGGGGTCTCCTGTCCGCCGGGCCCCGGTCGGCCGCCGCTCGGCCGCCGACCGGGACGGTCCGGTCAGGCGGCGAGTGCGGTGTCCTGCTGCTCGAGGGCGTCGGCGGTCCGCAGCAGGCGGCCGATGACCTCGCTGGTCGTGGGCGGCTGCTGGCCGGGGCCGAAGTCGCCCACGGCGGCCCAGTGGCTGACGGTGTCGATGACGTCGCCGTCGTCGTGGACCTCGGGGTAGGCGGCGGCGAGGGTGTCGTAGACGGCGCGGATCGCGGCCATGGCCCGCTGGGAGCCCTTGACGTAGGTGATCGCGGTGTCCGCGTCGGTCCGGAACGCCTCGGGCAGGATCAGGGTCGCGGCCTGGTAGAGGGCCGTGACCAGGTCCAGGGAGCCGTCGGGGCCGACGAACTCGTCGCCGGTGTGCAGGCCCTGGTGGTTGATCAGGTCGGCCGCGTCGCGCAGCACCTTCGGGGTGTGGTTCACGGGAAAGCTCTCCAGCCGGTCGTGGGCGGAAGGGTGAGCGGGTTGGTCGGCCGGACGCGCGGGGATGAGCGCTCCGCGCGTCCGGCCCGTGGGGTCCGGCTCGGCCCCCGGGAGCCGGGGGGTAGCTCGACCGGTCGGGGCCGAGCCGGAGTTCGGGGGGCTAGTCCCAGCGGGACTCGAAGGTGGTGTCCGGGCGGCCGTAGCCCTCGTCGTTGGCGAGGGCCCACTCATGGGCGTGCTCCTCGCACTGGGTCAGGCCCTCGATCTCGCGCGCCTCGTTGGCGTTGAAGAGGAGGCCGCAGGTGTTGCACTCGGCGATCTCGGCGTCGGCGGGGAGGGCGATCCCGGCGTTCGTGGCGGCCTCCTGGGCGATGCGCAGGCGCTCGACCTGGTCGGTCAGGCCGCCGTCGTCGGTGGCCGCACCGCCCTCGTAGCCGAGGAGTTCCATCAGGGCCCAGTGCAGTTCCTGCTGCTCCTCGCCGAGTTCGGCCAGGAGGCGCTCGGTGGGCAGCGCCGTGGTCTGGCGCTCGGGGGCTATGGCGGCCATCGAATCCTCGATCCGTAGGGGCGGTGTTCTCTGTCGGCGCTCCAGACACTACGGGAAACCCAATACGTAAGCAAGGGGTTTCAACGGGGCGGGCATGAAGAAGCCCCCTCCGGCTTTGAAGGGGGCGGCAATACGGCGCGGCGCGCCGTGGGGGTACAGGCGGGGGGCCTAGCTCTCGTCGTCGCCTTGCCGTTCGCCGTGCAGGACGAGGATGTCCGAGAGCGAGACCAGGTGCCGTCGGCCCTTCACCCAGACATGGACGCCGGCCGCCTGCGCGTCACGGCGCAGCGTGGAGTGGGACACGGGATGCCCGGTCGGCTCGAAGAACTCGGCGGCGGTGAAGAAGTCGACGAGGTCGTCCGGCGGCGGACCTGCGGGCTGGGAGGACATGGCATCACCCATCTTCAAATGGGGCGCGGCGCCCCCCGGTCGGAGCGCCGCGCAAGAAATCGGTGGTGGGTGCCTAGTTGGCGACCCTCTGCGGACGGCGGCCGGAGCGCTCGGCGGCGAGCTGGGCCAGGGTCCACATCGTCGGCTGCCCCCGTTCGGCGCAGTACCGGTTGACGCACATGGCGGCCTTGTGGGTGGCCACCCAGATCAATCCCCAGGTACGGCAGGCGGGGCAGGGCTCCCGCCGGATCACGTCGGTGTCCCCCATCAGCAGCGCCGACGCCGCCGCGTGCCGCCACTCCATCGCGGCCAGATACGCCTGCCAGTCCATCCCGAGGTGGTCGGCCTGGACCCGCGCCCGCTCGTACGCCGCGGCCCGGCCGGGCTGCCCGGGCTCGGGCTCCGGTGCCGGCGCGCTGCGCGCCTGGGCGATGAAGTCGGCCACCTCGCCGTCACAGGCTGCCAGGTGGTCCAGCACCGTATTGTTGGCCGGAGCGGGGCTGTGCACCCGCGTCGCTGACCGTCCGACCCGCGACCCCGTCGCCGTCGACCCCGCCCTCTTCCAGTCCAAGCTGTCGAGCTCGTCGAGAAGGTCCGCAGGCTTCTGGTCCCCGGTCTCCTTCTGCGCCGCCGATGGCCTGATCATGTTGTTCCCCCACCCCCATGGAGCGCCCGGCCCCGGGGCGTGATGAGGGACGCGCGGCAGGGCAGAGCTCGCACTGATCTCTAAGCGATCTAGGGGTCCATCATGTCATGGGCACATGCGTTCGGGCAGGAATTAGTGCCGCCGCTTCGGCCCTGGCCTGGCCTGTTACGAGATCAGGACATCACGCCGTGGGGGAAGTCACGGTCGGCGTGCTACGAAGTCCGGGGCGCGCACGGCTTCGACGGCCATTCCGGAGAGGTACGACGCCTGAGAGTCCGTCAGCACGCCTGCGGCCCGCGCGCCGTCAATGAGAAGGCCAAAACCGGCCGACGTGATACGGTGCGCCTCCGCCGTCTGCGCCTCGGTGAGGGTCCGCCCCATGTCCTGAAAGATCTTCTCCCACCAAGCGGCCACCTGATGGTCCGTGACGCCGCTCTGCTGGTCTGCGACACCTCTGCTCGCGAGGTGCGGCCGGAGGGGGATCACTTCAGCATCCGAGACGGAGCGTATGGGGCGCTCCCCCCCGGAATCGTCTCGCGCGAGGCTGGGGCCCATCACTCCACCTTCTTCCGGCTGGCAACGTGGTTTCACGGTTGGGCCGCCGGTGGCCTCCCCCGTGCCGAGCCAGGGTGTCAAAGATCCTTCGGGATTCGCCAGAGGCCACGGTCAACTTGACGGCAAAGTGATGTTGAACCTACGGCTCTCTTACCTTTTCGTCTCTACGGGGGACGCCCCTACGCACGTAAGCTGCCGCGTCCTAAGTGCCGACAAAGAACACGAACCCCGTGCGAAGGGGCGTCAGAGACCCACCAGGAGAGTGCGCACACCCCCCGGTGACACCGCGAGTGTATCGCGCGTTGGTTCCAACCAACAGCGATCTTCGAAGGCGTCGCCCGTAGTGATTGGCCGCCAATCACCCGGGCCCCCTCCGGCCGCTCCGGTCGAGGAGGGCTCGGGGGTGATTGGCGGCCAATCACCCCCAAGCCCTCTCCCCTATCGCGGCTGCTTGGAGAAGCCCAGCCCCTTGGCGATGCCGATGTAGTCGTACGTCGCCTCGCCGGCCCGGTCGTAGTGCAGCAGGACCTTCTGGTGCGCGTAGGACTCCGGGATCTTCGTGGACCGCCGGATGCCGATCTGCTCCGCCGAGCTGCCCCGCAGCACGAGATCGCCGTAGGCGTCCACGGCCATCTTCTTGCCGTCGTCCCACACCGCGCCCTGCGACCGGTGGGTGGGAACGTCCACCAGGACGATGCCGGACATCCGGGCGTGGGCGCCGTACTCCGAGAAGTCCTCCTCGATGGCGGCGATCTTCTGCTCGATACGGGTGAGGCCGCGCAGCTCCTTGAAACCGGGCTTGATGCAGGCGACCACGTCGTCGCTGGCCAAGATGGCGCCGATCACCACGAGGCCCAGGCTGCCCGGGCAGTCGACGATGATGACGTCGTACTCCCCCTTCACCTGGTCCAGGAGCCGCTTCAGCCACAGCTCGCGTGCCATCGCCGTGGTCAGGTGCTGCTCGGCGTTCTCCATCTCTCCCGAGCCGAGCACGAGGTCCAGGTTCTCGAGGCGCTTGCTGCCCGGGCTGTCGTACGGCCCGGCGTAGGCCGGCACGATGGCCTCGCGCAGCTTCACCGTCTTGTCGGTGAGGCAGTCGTAGATGTTCTTCTGGCCTGTGATCGCGTCGGGGTACATGTAGCCGAGCGCCACCGAGGCGTCGCACTGGTCGTCCGCGTCAACGACCAGCGTCTTGTACCCCCAGTCCGCGAGGATGGCGGCGACGTTGACGGCGGTGGTGCTCTTGCCCGAGCCGCCCACCTGGTTGGTCATCGAGATGATACGGGGCAGTTCGATCTGAAGTGCCATGGAGTCTCCACAGTGCTGGCCTCGCGAGCACACACGGACCGGCGGCCGGTGAAGGGACCGCAGGGCATGGTCGGCATGCGACGGGGCTGGTGAGTACGGGCCTGCCGTGAGATCCGCCGGTGCCGTCGAGAAGGTCGCTGGCTGGGCGTCGGGGGAGTGAGGTGATTGGCGGCCAATCACCGCGTGCGCGGGGCCGGCGCAGGAGGGCGCGGCAGGCACGGCAGGAGAGTGCTGGGGGCACGCTATCGGGTGGGACCCCGGAAACGCCAGTCGCCCCGCCGGTGTGTCGTGGCGGGGCGACTGACTGGGCGAGGCGCCTGGCCTCAGTCCATGAGGATCAGCTCCTGGAGCTCCGTGAACTCCTCGGGGGAGAGGCGCTCCTTGAGACCGGTGTAGATGTCCTTCACGGTGGTCACCGGGATGACACCGCGTTCGGTGAGGGTGCTCACCTCGGTGCTGTTCCCCCCCGTTCCCTCGCCGTTCGAGGTCTGCGGGGCCGGCGCGTCGCCTCCGGTTCCGTCCGTCGGCGTCTCCGGGTCCGGCTCGGGCGCTGGCGGGGTCGGCCCCGTCTGCGTCGCTGCCGGGCTGGCCTCCGGGTGCTGCGCGGTGCGGGCACCGGTCCGTCGGGGGCGGCCGGGGCTGCGGCCCGGCTGCCGGCGACGCCGCGGGGGCTGAGGAGCTGGCTCTCTGCTCGTCTCCCCCGGGCCTCCCGAAGCGGCCTCCGGCTGTGGAGCCGGCTCCGGAGGCGAGGGCACCCGCTGGTCTTCGAGGGGCACCTTGCTCTTCACGATGGCGGCGGCGTCCTCAAACGACAGGGTGCCGTCGACGAACTGCTGCTGCAGGTCCTCGCGCAGGCTGGCCAGAACTGTGGCGGCGTCCTTGACGGAGAGGAGGAGCTTCCCGCCGAACTCCATCTCCAGGTTGTTCTGCTTGCACCACTGGTCGATGACGGCGTGCTGCAACGGCTCGATCAGCTTCAGGAGCTTGATCTTGTGGGAGACGACCGTCTGAGAGACGTTCCCGAGACGGCGCACCAGTTCGCGCTGGGAGATTCCGAGCTCGTCGAGGGCCGCCTGGTAGTCGGCGCCCGCTTCGATCGGGTCCAGCCCGAGCCGCTGCTCGTTCTCCTTGATGGCGGACAGCCGCAGAGACCCGTTCTCTGCCACCGTCTTCCGGATGAAGACCGGGACCTTCGCCAGGCCCTTCTGCGTCGCGGCGGCCAGTCGGCGGTGGCCGTGGATGACGACGAAGGGCTTCTTGGAGTTCTCGACGTGCTCACGGTGCTGTGGATAGTGCTGGATGTAAGCGGCGGCCGGCACGACGGTGAGCGCCTGGACGACGCCGTCGTCGTCGAAGCTGTCGGCGAGGTTCTGGACGGCGCGCAGGCGCTTGCGTCCGTTCTCGGGACTCGGCAGAAGGTCAGTGACAGGGACCTCGGCCGTTCCCTTGCTGAAGAGGCGCTGTTGCTCTGCCGCCTCCCTCGAGGCACCGAGTTGGAGGTTCTGGGGCATTCCGGCCATGGGGTCTCCGGGTAGGTGGTGCTGGATGTGATGGGTCTCTGCGGCTGAGCTTATCCGGCGGAACCGCGACGTCAGAGGGGTGGAGTCCGTTACGGACGTGCTGTGTGTCCGTAATAGGAGGAAAGGACCCCGTGCACTCGGCGACCGGCCAACGGGCGGGTCGGAGCCGTGGTGATTGGCGGCCAATCACTGGCGGGCGAAGCGGGGTGCGTTGATACAGCATGCCCTTTCCAGAGCACGGTCGTGACCAACTCCCGCGATCGACACGAGAACGCCTCCGTCGGGTCCGTCGCCGCAGGGTGATTGGCGGCCAATCACTCGACAGGCGAACGGGTGCCGCTCCGAGCGCACCGGGCGTTGGCCCGCATGCCGGCAGCGCCCCGGCGGAGTGATTGGCGGCCAATCACCCGGCCGCCTGCGGAACCGCTCTGTCGGCGGCCGGGCCCTCGTCCAGGTCTTCGCTGTCCGCCGCCGCGGCGTACGTCGTCATTTCGAACTGAGGCTCCAGGAAGACGACGGTGGGGATTGAGGGCCGGGGGTAGACAACGCGTTGCCGTGATTGGCGGCCAATCACCGTTGAGGGCTGGGCCTGGGTGGGTGAGTTCTGCACTGTGGGGTCCTTCGGTCACGCCGCGCCGGTAACGCGGACAGGGGTGGGCGGGGTGGTCTTCGGCTGGGCCCGTTCCTGCCGGGCGCGCAGCAGGGCACGGCGTTCGACGTCGGCGGCCCGGGCCGCCTGCTCCTCGAGGGCCTCGCGCAGGTAACGGGCTTCGGCGTGGTCGTCGGGGTGGGCCTGGATGCGCTGAGGGACCAGGCGTTCGTGTGGCACTGCGGCGGCGTCCCGGGCGGCCTTCGCCGCGCGGAGCCGGTCGCGTACTTCGACGTACGGCGCGGGCGGCGGTGTGCTCGGCGGCCGGGCCTGGGTGCGCGGTGCGGGGAGGGCTCGGGCATGGGCGGCGCGGCGGCGTTCCGCGGTGCACGCCCTTGCGCACCTGGATGGTCTGCAGCGGCGTCCCTTTGAGGGCCTCGTTCACCTCGACGACGATCTGCCGGGACACCAGGGACAGCATCCGGGCCCAGGAGTCCGACTCGCACATCACCGTAAGCGTCTTGGTGTCCTCGTCGAACCGGACGGCCTTCCAGTGGTGGGCCCGCTCCTCACCGACAATCGTCGGCCACCGGGTGATGAGGGTGCCGCCGTCGGCGGCCTCCTGCCAGCCGTTGTCCACGATCAGCCGCTGCATGACCGCGCCCAGCATCAACGGGTCGCGACCATCGCCCCGCGCGCGCCGGACGGAGGAGCGCTTCGGCTTGGCGGCCGTCGCCCGCGGCGGCGTGCGCTCTCCTTGGCCTGCCGCAGCGCGATCCGTGCCAGGTCCGCCCCGGCGGCCATCGGTTCCTCGGCGCTCATGCTGCCTCCGCAACGGCGGGCGGACGGGCCGCGACTCGAGCCGTGGGGCACGGCCATGCCTTGCCCTGGCAGGTCTGGCAGACGAGACCTTTGCCGCGGCTGCGGCGCGGGGCGTGCAGGGCCACGGCGGCGCGGAGGCGGCCGAGTTCGGCGAGAAGCTCGTCCAACTGCGGGTCCGTTATCGAGCTGGCCGAGAGGTGCTGGTCGGACATTGCGGGTTTCTCCTGACGGGTCCTCAGTGCAGGCGGATACGGGGGTTGTTGGCGTTGGCCTGGAGCTTCGTGCACCGGTCGACCAGGTCCTGGCCGTACAGCTCGACCGCGGCGGCCGGGCCCGCCAGCTCGTAGGTCGCCAGGACGAGGCCCGGGTCGCCGGCGTACTTGTAGGCCGCCCACGCCTCCGCCCGCATCTGCTGGCGTACCTCGTCGTCCAGGTCCTCCAGGCCGCCGCAGTCGGGGACTTCCTCGCCGGAGGTCTGCCGCACCCGGGTCTCCTGGGCTGCTGCGGCGAAGTCGGCGTTCGGCGCGCTGGCTGCGGCCCAGTCCTGCTGGAGCTGAGCATCGGCCTGCCGGGCCTCCCGTTCCTGGAGCAGCTGGCTGGCGATGTAGGCGTGGGGCCGGGCCGGCCGCCAGTCCAGGCCGATGGCCACCGAGGGCGAGATCTCCCGCAGCCAGACGTTGACCTGCTCCTCGGTCGCGCCCTCTGCCAGCTTGTCCACCAGCACCCACGACAGCTCGCTGATACGGGCCCGCTGCGTCCAGTTGTGCAGCGGGCGCAGGATCCGGGCGAGCCGGTCGGCGGCCTGGTAGAGGCGGGCCGTCACGGTGTGCCCGAGGGTGCTCTTCTTCGGCGGCGTGATCTTGGAAGCCCGCGCGCTGCGCGTAGCTTTCTTAATCCCACCCACTTCAGCTACAGGTACGTCGTGGGAACCACCCCGAGAAGGGGGCGCAAGGCGCCTTCCAGCCGTCTTCGCACGGGAGTTATCCACACCCTGATCCACAGCCCGCTTCCGGGCCTCCTCGGTACGGCCGATCACCTTCGCCTCGTAGCCCGAGCCGCGCAGCCGGTGGCCCCGCGCCGCGTCGTACGCCGGCGGGACGACGGCGCCGTACACGGTGGCGGTGGCGGTGTACTTCCGGCCCGGCAGGCGCAGGTTGCGCTTGGAGCCGTGCTGGAGCCAGACGAGGGCACCCATCTCGCGGAGGTAGGAGACGTGGCGCTTGACGGTCGCCACGTCCATCCCGAGGTTGCTGGCGGTCTCGAGGAGGCGGTACAGCACGATGCCGCGCCGGTAGTCCATGCGGGCGGCCAGGTCCATGGCCACGCGTGCGGTGGTGCGGCTGGCCTTCGGGTGGAGCTTCGCCTCGAAGATCATCCAGTCGAGGGCGACCAGCCAGTCGCGGGGCTCACAGCGGCGCGAGGCGGTGTGCACGACCTCCTGGGCCTGCCCGCGGACAAGCTCGAAAGGGGTCCCGGAGACGGGTCCCGCGGCGGGGAGTTTGGCCGCAGGAGTGTCGCCCGCAGGGGTGGTGAAGGTGCCGACACCACCCTTCTGGGCAGGGTCAAGCTGACAAGAGGCAGCACTGTGCTGCATGATGGGCTCGTCGTCCTCTCTGGAAGGCGGCAAAAAGAGGCCCCTGCGGGGGGCTCGATTGCCTTTGAAAGCCCGAAGCGGGTGCTGAAAAGCCCCCGGCTCGGTGCCTTTGAAGGTGGGTGATGAGCGGTACTCCGCCCCTGGTACGGGCGGTGAAAGTCCCAACGGCCGAGTAGCGACCGGACGTCGGGCCCTAGTGGGAAGTCAGGCGGGCAACCTGATCAACCACCGTGGAAGATGGCCGCAGTGCTGGCGGGCCGGGTTGACGGGCAATCAACCTGACCGGAGCAGCGGCCGGCGGAGGGTCTCTGATTGGAGGCCAATCACTCCGCCCGTCGACCTACGTCATGCCAGCCCCCCTCCGGGGGAGGACCTGGCCGTCCCTCTTGCGCTGCGAGACGACGCCGAAGACGGCGCGCGCGGCGCGGAGCGGAATCAGCGGAACCGTCCGAGGCAAGCCAAGACCCACCGGCGGGCGCGGCGCCTGTGCGCTGCCCGGGTGGGTCTCGTTGTCCCGCGCACCGCGTGCACGGGTACCATCGGTCATGCCTCGGCCGTCCCAACTACGGTCTCGGCGCTCGGCCCTCGTTACCCCGGCTTCGACTCCGGGGGTGGCGGGGGCCTTTAGCGTTTTCGGACTGGTGCGGCCAGCGGGACCGTGATCCCCAAATATGGCCAGGGCTGAGCCTACCTCTGTGACCGGGCTCATTGCGACCACCTTCACTCCGACGTGGCGTGTCGACTTGCTGTTCGTGTCCATGGGCGAGGTTCTTCCTGGTCAGGCCGCTTTTGCGGCGGGGGTGTTGAGGGGGCTGGCGTTCCCTGCTCGGCGCCGGGCGCGGGCCTGCGTGCCGGCCGCCCGGCAGGCGGTGCAGGGGCAGTTGCGCTTGGTGTAGCTGGACTCGGTGCCGTGCTGGTCGACCTGGAGGGCGGGCCCCGCCGCACGGCGGGCGGCGCGGCCCGCCGCCTGAGCCTGAGTCAGGGCTGCGGCGAACAGGGGGTCGTTGCGGCGCAGGCTGTAGACCGGGGTCCGGGACAGTCCGGCCGCCGCCGCGCTTCTGCGACCGTGGCCCCGGTGCGTATGTCGGACAGCAGCTGCTCGATGCGCTCCGGGTTCGTCAAGGCGGGGTCGGCCCCGGCCGCGTCGCACCGGAGCGGCCGGGCGCGGCCGGGGCGCACCGCTGGCTGCGCGGGCGGCCGCGGGGAGCAGGGCCGTGGTCACGCCGCCACCCCCAGCTCCAGGGCGTCGGGCCCCTTCGGGGAGATCCGTCCGGCGGCCGTCTCCACGAGCGCGGCCACACTCAGGTCGTCCTGGTGGAAGCCGAGCTGCTCGCACATCTGGGCGTACACCCAGCGGACGTTGGGGAACGGCATGTTCATCGTGTCCGCGGCGGCCCGCAGGTCGGGCTGCTCGCTCAGGGCCTGGAGGAGCTGCGCCTGCGCGGGCGACGGCTCCCAGTTCTTCACCGGCTCCGGACGGCGGTCGCCCTGCCGGGCGAGCCGGGCGCGCCGCTTCCGGAGCGCCCGGCGCTCGGCACGCCGCTCGTCGGCGGTCAGCCCGCCCCAGACGCCGTCCGCCTCCCACCAGCCGTCACCGCCCAGGGCGTAGGTGCGGCAGGCCAGGGCCAGCGGGCAGCCCGAGCAGACGAGCTTGGCGGCCTCTTCGTGGGCGGCGCCCGGCCGGTAGAAGAGGTCCGGGTCGATGAGCGGCTGGCCGAGTTCGTCGGTGAGCGCGCAGGAGCGCATCGGCCAGTTCGGGTGGGCTTCGAGTGCGGCGAGTGCGGTGTTCTGGTCGGGGTTGAACATGGAGATCCTCACTACTCGCGGGCCTGCGCCCGGTTGATCACGTCGGTGGCTTCGGCGACGACGAGCGCCGCAGCCAGCTCGGCTCGGGTCCGGCGGTGCATGGCCCGCTCGAGGACCCGGTCCAGCCGTTCGCCGGCCAGGGCCTGGTCGACCCGGCGGCGGTGCCACCACAGGGCGGTTGCGCCGGTCAGCGTGGCGGCGGCGATCCAGCGGATGCGCATGGGAGTTCACCTCCTTCCACGGCGCGGTGGGGGCCAGGGCGCCCCCGCGGGCGGCGGTCATGCCGCCAGCCCGAGGGGCTCGATGTCCTGGCCGGTGATGAATTCGAAGGCCATCGCCCCCAGGTCGCGGGCGACGTTCGGGGTGACCGCCATGCCGATCATCGAGATCAGCTGCTTGTCCCGGTCCGAGCGCTTGTCGGCGGTGGCGATCAGCTTGTACGTGCCGGGGAAGGACATGGCGAGCTTCCGCTCGTCGATCGTCACCAGGCGGGCGCGCCGTTCGCGGACGTCGGTGGCCTCGCCGTGCACCCACAGGTGGTGGTTGCCGCCCGCGGTCAGCGTGGACAGGGGCCTGCTGGCGGCGCGGTGGGTCGACCCGCCTCCGCGCAGCTCGGCGATGAACGGCGCCCCGCCGTAGACCCGGTGGCCGTCCTGGATCTTCTGCCAGGTCCGTTCCTTGCGCGGGTCGAGGTAGCGGTCGCCGATGACCCGGCCCGGGTTGGTGGGGTCGAGGATCTCGGAGACCGGGCGGAGGGCCTGGGGCTCCAGGGCCACCGTGGCGCAGGCCCGGTGGGGGCAGCGCCAGGTGTACTGGGTGAGGTACTTGCCCCACGGCCGGGTCGGCGAGCAGGAGTCGGTGAGCTTGAACGCCTGCAGCGCCTGGACGCGGCCGTGGCGGGCGCAGTCCACGATGGGCCGCAGCCACTTGTCGAAGTCGGGGGTCCGGCCGACCGACTCGTGCCAGAGCACGACGTACATGCGGTCCCGGCTGGTGTGCGCGGCCGGGCCGTAGGCGGCGGCGTGCGCGGAGTTCCGGAACACCAGCCGGTGGTGGTAGCCCCACGCCCTCAACTGGGCGAGCCAGGCGTCGAACGCGGCACCACGGTTGTGCGTGGGGCCCCACCAGCGGGCCTCGACGACGTTCTCGACGACGATGAAGAGGTACTGGTGGTACTCGGCGAACCGGGGGACGCAGTGCATGGTGGCCCGGGACCGGATCGCCGTCTCGTCGGCGCCCGTCGAGGAGAACAGTCCGTCGACGAACTCGCCCTGTGCGCGCCGGCGGCCCTGCGCCACGGTGTGGAAGGTGCACTCCGGGCTCGACCAGAGGGCGTGGGTGCGGGGCCAGGCCGCGGGGACGACCTGCGACAGGTCGGCGAGGTGGACCCGGGTGTCCGGGTGGTTGGCCCGGTAGGTGGCCACGCAGTGCGCCGCGTGGTTGCCGGCCTGGACCACGACCGTGTCCGGGACCTGCTCGAGGCCGGAGGCCGCGCCGCCGCCTCCGCCGAACTGGTCGCTCCAGGTCACGTACGGCATCAGGCCGCCCCCTGCTGGGCCTGGGCCTGCTGGGCGCGGCTGCGGGCGGCGCGCAGACGCAGGGAGACCACGGCGCCGAGCGTCGTGAGCTTGTTCTTGGGGTCGAGCGCGGCCATCCCGGCGGCGCGGCACTCCTGGATCTCCAGGGCCAGCTGGGACAGGGACTCGTACGTGGCCTCCCCGTCGTAGGCGCGGCGCAGGAACTCGGCCTTCGGCGCGCGGTCGACGCCGTCCTCCGCCCACTTGCGCAGCTCGGCGGCGACGGCAACGGCGTCGGTGAAGATCTCCCCGGCCTGGCCGGGTGCGCCGGACTTCGTGACGGCCAGCTCCCGGGTCGGCAGCATCGAGGCGGCGAAGTCCATGTCGTACTCGAGGCCGTCGCGCTGCTCGGCGCGCAGGCTCACCCGGCTGGGGACCGTACGCCCGGAGGAGTCGGTGGCCAGGACCACGTCGAGCCGGTTGCGCAAGACACCGATGACGTGGCCGGGGAAGCACTGCACCGCTTCGAGCATCTGGCGCTCCAGCGGCCGGACTTCGTCCCACCCGGCGTCCCGGCTGCCCTTGCCGCTGCGCTGGGCGACCAGGTCGCGTACGCCTTCGGGGCCGCTCCAGAAGGAGCTCCAGGTGGAGATGACGACCACGTCGTAGTCGGCTGCCGCGTACAGCGCCAGGCAGAGGTCCTTGGGGTCGAACGCGGTCATCTCCGTGACGTCGAAGCCCTGGTCGATGTCGCCGGCGTACTGCCGCGACCGGCCGCGCTCGGTGTCGATGACCGCGATGGTGCTGCCGAGGGCGGAGGCCATCCGCAGGGCGGTGATCAACCGGCCGGAGCCGGGCGGGCCGTCCAGGAGCGCGCGTACGGGGCGGGCTTCCTTCGCGGCGGCGGCGAACTGGAAACGGGTGTGCGGAACCAGGCCGCCCGCGGACGCGGGGGCCTCGGCGGCGGTCGCCATGAGGTGGGTCTCCTATGTGATTGTCCTGTGCGCGGAGGGCCAGGCCGGTGTCGGCTTCCGGCCCGCAGGTGCCCCCGCGCGGTGCTGCGTTACTCCTGGTTCGGCTGCCCGGCCAGGTAGTTGTCGCGGAGGTACTGGGTGATCACCCGCGAGGGGTTCACCAGGAACTTCAGCCGCTCCTTGTCCGCCTTGCAGCGGGCTTCGATCGGCTTCCAGTCGTCGTCGCTCATCCGGACGCTGGCGCTGGGCAGCGTCTTGGCGGGCTTCTCGCCGGGTGCCTTGCGCGGTGCTCGGGTCGGCTTGACCGGCTCGATCTCGCCCGCCACGTACTTGGCGAAGCCATCGCGCATGACGGAGGCGAGGGAGCGGTGCTCGGTGCCGGCCTTCTTCTCCGCGGCTTCCTTGATCTCGGCCGGGATGTACAGCGGGCGGGTCGGCAGGTCGCCGGAGCTGTCCCGCAGTGCCCATACCGCGCGGCCAGCGGCCCGGGCGAGCGCGCCGAGTGCTTCGGCGTCGCCCTCGAGCACGCCGAAGTCGGACGTCAGCTTGGCGAGGGTGCCCTCGGTGGTGACCTCGTAGGAGGTCTCTCCGGTCAGGCGGATGACGGGGGGCTGCTCTTCAGCCACAGCGGCGGATCCTCTCGGTGGCGGACCGCGCCGGGCCTTGGCCGGCGCAGCGGTGCTTGACATGTGTCCTCACTTTCGCAGAACCGTGCCGGGGTTCCTGTTGGTGCGTGCTGCACCAACCGGCCCGGCGGCCCCACGATAACCAAAACCCTATACGTAAGCAACGGGTTTCGGCTATGGTGTGCATGTCCGCATCCACCATGACCCGCGAGGAAGTCAGATGCCCGACTCCACCGCCGCACCCTCCGTCCCCGCCTGGCTCGCCAAGGCTCAAGAGACCTACGAGCAGGAGAAGCTCGACGAAGGTGCTCGTACGATCATGCACCGGCAGCAGCTCGTCCGGAACATCAACACCAAACTCGACGCCCTCGGAGTCGAGGCGCTGAAGCCCGCCCGCCTCGACGAGCACGGCAACCTCGTGGGCGCCGTCCTCCTTGAGGCCGACTACGACGAGGACGCCCACGAGGTGCGCGCCCTCTGGGACGAGACCAACCAGCAGATCGAGCTGCACACCGCCGACTGGGAGGACCAGCGCTTCGGCCGGGTCCGCCTGCTCAACACGCTCGGCGACATCGTCGCCGCCCGGTACGAGACCCCCAAGACCCCGGCCCCCGCGCGGAACCTGCGAAACGAGGCGCTCCGCGCCATCGACAGCCTCCGGCCCGACGTGCTGAACAACTACGAGGTGGAGGCCGTCGTCACGGCGATCGACGGGCTGACGGCCGCCGTTCTGCACGTCGGCGACCTCATCACGCGCGCCGCCGACCGCCCCTGAGCGTCAGCGTCCCAGGCGCCCGCCCTGCTCGCCGCGCCTTCACGGTGTGCATGCCGCGACGGCGCGGCTAGCGTAACGGATCTTCATTTCAGCGCATAGCCCCATTTCACGGCCGCACAGCCGACCAGCACCCCGCACCCCGAGACGGAGGCCCCGTTGAGCACCACCGCCCTGCCCGTACGCCGGGTCCGCGAGCGAACCGAGGGCTGGCGCCGCGGGGACGGCATCATCGTCGACCGCACCACCAAGGACTGGGGGAACCCCTTCCGGCTCCAGTGGGCCTACGACCTGAAGCTGGCCGAGCCGGGCGACCGGGCCGCAGCCCACGAAGCAGTCGTCGACCTGTACCGCAAGTGGCTCGCCGGTGACCGCACCTACCTCGACGACGCCGAGCACGACCTGCTCCGGGACCGTGTCCTGGACCGTCTCGGGGAGCTGCGCGGCCGGGACCTGATCTGCCCGTGCAAGCCCGGCCTGCGCTGCCACGCCGAGGTCCTCATCCAGTGGGCCAACGCGGCCCCCGCCGAGACCGCGCGCTACGTCCAGCTCGCCCGCCGCCGGGTCGACCGCTCGCGGGCCCGCCGCGGCGAGACCCCTCGTGCACCTGAAGGACGCCGCGTGACCACGGCCGCCCTCCGCCCCCGGCCACCGATGCCCGACACGGCCGCCGCCTGGGTACGAGCCCACGTCCTGGCGCCGAAGCAGATCCCGCCGGCCTGGCACGAGTGCCCGTGCCAGGGCCTCTCCAACGCCTGCGACCACGGACGGCACGCCGAGTGCGGCCACGACCAGTGGGTCGCCTGGTGGGGCCGGGAGCCCGAGACCGTGATCCAGACCTTCGGCGGCAGCCCCTGCACCGGGGCCGCCGGCCTCGACCGGGGGCAGGCCACCGTCTACCTCGCCGACCGCCGCTGCTGGACCCGCTGCAACTGCCACTGCCACCAGCCCCCTCCCGTACCCCGTGACGCTCCGCCCCTCACCGAGCAACTCGACCTGTTCCAGGAGGACATGTGAGCACCCGACCGACCATCCACTACCTGGCCACTCGGCCCGACGGCACCGTCCCGCCCACCACCGGCCTGCCCGCCGAGTACGCCGGGTGGACCGGCGACCCCATCCCGACCGTCAACATCGCCGCCCACCTCGGCGGCACCGTCGACCACCCCACCCCCGGCAGGCCCTGGTACGACGAGACGCCCTTCAGCTACTTCCGGACCTACACCCGCCCCGGGGAACTCCTCGAGCGCGTCGAGTGGCCGGCACGGCTGTGGATCGTCGAGCCACTCGGAGAGACCGGCAACTGGGGCGGCAAGCACTACCCGTACTGGGTGCTCTGCCACCGGCTGCGCGTGGTCGAGGAGACCGAGCCGTGGCACGCCTTCGGGCACCGCGGCAAGCAGACGCTCGCCGCCCTCGCCCAACTGCCCGACCTGGTCCGGCAGTGGGCCGAGGAGTGGGCCGCCGACCCCGAGAGCACCCGCCGTACGTACGCCCCCTGGAACGAGCGGGTCACCGACACCCACGCCCTGGACTGGTGGGCGTTCTTCAGGGCGCAGTACTCCCGGCGCGAAGCGGCCCTGGCGACCGCCGACCGGCTGGCGGTCGCCGCCGTGGACCAGGCCGTCGCCGCCGCCACGGACGAGGCCGCCGCCGCGATCCGCCTGCGCGCCCGCTGCCTGGTCGCCGGGCAACTGCTCTTCGACCGGATCCGCAACGGCGAGTACGAGAAGGAAGTCCGCGCCCTGCTGCTCGGCACCGCGCTCGACAGCCCCCAGCCCGCCCTCGTCTGACCCTCCGCCGGCGCACCGGCCCGGTGCGCCCCACCCTGCCGCAGCCCGCACCGGGCTGCGGCCTTCACACACCAGGAGAACCGTGCCCAACCAGCTCGCCGCCGTCCGCGTCCTCACCGAAGGGGTCGTCGGCCCCCAGGTCTGGGACGGCCGGACCGGCGAATGCCAGACCATGCCCACCGACTTGTACTACCAGCTCGAGGACGCGATGGCCGCCGTCCTCGAACGCATCGCCGCCGCCGTCAACTGGCCCCGCCTGCTGCTCGAGGCGTCCTGGCGCCACGCCACCCTCCACGAGAAGACGGCCGAGGACGAGAAGCGCCCGGCCGGCGAGGGCACCCCCTGGGAGTGCTCGGTCCGCGGTGTGTGCGGCGAGTGCCTGCGTCACGCGCTGCTCAGCCCGGAGACCGGCGCACACCGGTGGGAGGACCGCCCCGAGGTCCCCCTGACCCGGAGCGACCTCGACTGGGCCCCGGTGACGGCCGCGGCGCTCGCCCACCGGCGCAGCACCTCGCCCCCGCGGGGCCGGGAATCCTCCGCAGCGCTCACCGAGGCCCGCACCGTGCTCTCGCGCGCCGAGTCCGCGCTGCGCGAAGGCCCCACCGAGCACCTCTACACCGACGACGGCCGCGGCCTGCTCCACGACGAGCACGGCGCGTGGGCCATGGCGTACGACCCCGACCACGACCAGATCCAGCGGGTCCTCGCCACCGTCGTCGCCCTACTCGCGCCCTGGCGCAGCACCGGCCGGCCGCCCGGAACCGCCACCCAGCGCCGCGCCGCTCAGCAGGGAGTGCGCTGCGACTGCGGGCGGCTGTGGGCCGACCGCGTCGGTCCCGGCCACACCCGGCCACCGTCTGGAGCCCGAGCGCGGACGCTGAACCGGCCACCCTCGGCCGCGCAGGAGACTGATAGATCATGACGACAACGACCGCACTCGCACCCCCCACCCGGCGGGGGGCCGCGTGAGCGCCGCCCAGGCCGCGCTCGGCGACCGCGACGCCTCCGTGGCGGTCACGCCGGACACCGTCCCGGCCGGGTGCTACTGGTGGACCGACCCGGACGGCGACCTGTGCCTGATGCCCGGCTGCATGGCGCGCGTCCAGGACCCCGAGGCCGAGTGCACCTGCGACAAGCTCGGCGCCCGCCTCGCCCGCCTGGAGAAGAAGGCCCGCGAGCGACAGGCCGCCCAGCAGTACGCCGACACCTGGTGGGCCGCGCTGCGCGCCGCCGTCGAGGACCACCCCGACGCGCACACCATCCTGGCCGACGCCCGCCGCCGGGCCGGCCGCTGAACCGGAGGGACGAACACGACCATGGGTGCCGCCCTGCATCTCGCCCACGCACAGCAACCCCGAGCGCCGACCGGACCCGCACGAAGGGCAAGGGCGGCGGGGGAGCGAGAGCTTCGCCGACTTCGCCCGGCAGGTCTACGGCGACCAGCGCGCTACTCCGCTGGCCCGCGAACTCCTGCTGGCCTTCGGCTTCGCCACGATGGTCGCGCACTCCGAGGACGACCGAGACGCCACGGCGGTCTGGGACACCGCCCGCCGGGCCATGGGCACGACCCGCACCGGCCGCGAGTGGCGCCTGGACCAGGCGATCGCCGAGGACGCCCCCGGTACGCCACCGGCAAGGACCGCGCGCGCCGGGTCTGCGCCGCGCCCCGCCTGCGCCCGCACCCCGACGGCCCCGAGGACTTCCGCAACCGACTGGGCATCTGCGGCAGTAACGCGGACTGGGAGCACCACGCGATCGAGAAGCAGGCGGGCACCGGCTGGTACAAGTACCACTGGTACTGCAAGCGGCACGTCGACCACCTCGAGCGGGTCCGCGAGCAGCTCCGCGAACCCAACAGCCGCGCGCCCGAACCGATCCCCAACAAGGGCGGGCTCCTCCCGGCCTACTTCGAATCCGACTGGCTGCACGCCTACCGCCACCGCCTCGGCGAGGGCTGGCAGCCCCCGGCCTACGGGCTCTCCGCCGACGACTGGCCCGTACCCGGCGCCGACCCGGTCCCGCCCCGTGCCCGGCTCCGCCTCGCCGCGCTCGACGGCACCCTCCTCGTCGAGACGCCCGGAGGTGGCCGGTGACCGACGAACTCGCCGCGCGCCGCGCTCCCGGCCCGGCACCCGCAGGGCGGTTCGTCCGGCGGCACACCGCGGCCGGACGAACCGCCCCGCTGGGTGCGCACCTTCGTCATCCCCGGGACGCGTGCCCGCCCTGCGCCCGGCACCACCACCACCGCTGCCACGGCGTCGACGTGCTGCGCAACCCGGTCCCGAACTGCCCCTGCGACTGCGGCGACCCGCGCGACCCCTTCTTCCTCAACCCCCGCGCCTGGGCCGACCTCGCCGTCCACGCCCCCGACCAGGTGTGGGTCGCCGCCCTCTTCGAGCGGCAGCGCGCCGCCGGCATCCACCTGTGCGCCTGGCGCCCGGACGGCAGCGGTCTGCGAACGGCCCGCGGCACACCGAGCGAGCTGCCGTCACCCTGAACTGCCCCGCCCCACCCCTACGCCCCGGCCCGGCCCGCCCGGACACGGGGCGGCAGCCGTTTCCAGGAGCCCCCTGTGCCGACCCCCGACGACGAGCAGACCAGCTTGCCCATCCCGATCACCCGGTACCGGCCCGTCGTCCGGTGCCTGGACTGCGGCGCCCCCCTGACCGACGCCGACTCCCGGCGCTGGGGCCGCGGCAAGAAGTGCCGCGCCGGCGTCGTCACCGCTCCCGCTCCCGGTCGCTTCGACATCGACCAGGACGCCCTGCCCGGCGCCGAATGAGGCGATGCGGCGCGTACTAAGGTGCGGCACGTTCTGGCCCCCTACGATGATCCTGGCGGCACGCGACCGCCCGGTATCCGTGATGGGGACGACGCCCACGCCAGTCCCCGGCATCCGGCAAGCCGTCCCTGACGCATCGCGCGAAGAACCGTGTCCGCTCTGAGCGGTACGCGCGTGGGGCGTACCTGCATGGAGTGATGGACCGATGTCACGAAACCGCGCCCGCGACCGCGCCGCCCGCGCCCACATGGAAGCCACCGGCGCCTTCCGCGCCCGCGCAGCCCGCACCGTCGACACCACCGGCCCCGAACCCGCCGTCGCCACCACCGCGTTCCTCCTGGACGCCTCGATCCCCACCGAACCCAGCCCCGGCCTCCAGCCCGGCGCCACCATGGAGTCGCTGTTCGGTGCCCTGGTTGCGCGCAGCGCCCACGACATCCAGCGGGACAACGCCCACTACCCGGCCTTCTTCGACGTGTACGTCGTCGAGCCGCCGACGAACGGCGCCCAGCCCGGGGACGCCCCCGACGGCTGGCGCAACATCGCCGCCTTCATCCTCGTCACCGCCCGCCGGCCTTGGCACCTGGACGACGAGGACCAGCGGGTCATCACGGACGCCTTCCGTGCCGCCAAGGCCGCCCTGCACAGCTACTGGCCCGGTCTGCCGGACTGGAGCGGGCCCGCCGCGCTGCCTCTGTGGATGCTGGCGGGCCTGCGCGGCAAGTACACGGAGGAGGAGGCGCGCGAACTCGTCCACGAGATGCAGGAAGCGGCCGTCGATCACGCCTGGACCATCGGCGCCGACACCGAGGTCGACCGCTCCCGCTGGTAGTCGTGCCGGGGCGGGCGCCACCGCCGCCCGCCCCGCCCGGCGGCTACCCGAAGGTGTGGGTCCGGCTCTGGGACAGCAGGTAGAGCTGCAGGGACTCGACGACGTGGTCCGGCGTCCCGACCCGCTGGTGGCGCTGCAGGTACTGGTCGGCGACGGCCGCCCAGCCGCCGGCCTCGTCGGCGACGCTGCTGAACAGGGAGGCCAGGTTGGCGGCGACCTCGACGTACCGATCCGGGCCGGACACCCACCCCTCGATCACCCGGACCAGCTCGTCCACGGCCGCCGCGTCGTACCGCTTCGGCTTCTCGTCCAGATCGGCACCGAGGTTCCAGGCGAGGCCGGACAGGTTGGCGCTCTCGTGCGAGCCCTCCCTCCCGGCGATGAGCCAGTTCCTCGCCCCCTCCGTACGACCCGCCCTGGCGTCCTTCTCCAGCAGCCGGAACGCGGCGACCAGCACGGTGGCCGCCGCCTTGCGCCCGGCCCCGCCAGCGCGGCCTTCACCGCCGCGCATTCCTCGGCGGTCGGCGGCTCCACGGGGCGCAGCGGGCCCCGTGTCGCGGCCAGCTCCTCGTACGTCATCGTCTCCAGATCGCGGGCGTGCCCGCGGTCCGCGTCGTACTCGCCGTCACCGCTGCGCCGGTACCACCCCTGGAGGAACCGGTCGACGACGCGGTACGGCCACAGCGGCCCGGAGTCGATGTCGACGGGCTGGTGCGGCGGCAGCGGCAGGGAGACAGCGGTAACGGTCTTCTCCGCCCCGCCCCGCACGCTCGGCACGACGGACACGGCGCCCGGCACGCTCGGCGGCTCCACCGCCCGACCGTCACCCGGCCAGCTCGTGAGCTGGCCCTGGGGTCCCCGTCGACGCGGCCGGCGGCGACCTCGGCGCGCCGCGCGGCGATCAGCTCCTCCCAGCCCTCGGGCAGGTCCGTGTACTCGCCCTCGGTGTGCGCGGTGAACTCGGCGCTGGCGGCCAGTGCTTCGGCGTCGGCCCGGCCAAGGGGCAGCGCCACGGGGTGCCCCTCGACGGGCACCGCCGGGTACCGGTCGGTCACCCAGGCTCGGGCCACGGCGTAGAAGTCGCTGATCACCGCGTCGGCCTCGCCCTTGCGGTCCCAGGGGCGGACCGCCCAGGCGTGCACCAGCAGGAGTGCCGAGACGTACCCGGGGAGCTGCGGCTCTGGGGCCCATGGGCTGGCGGGCACGATCACGTCGGCCCGGCCGGCGTACTCCTCGCCGGTGCTCTCCCGGCGCAGCGTGTGGAGTCGGTCGGCCAGGTCCTGGGCGAGCTCGGCGCGGTCGGCGCTGGCCGGGACGGTGCAGTACACGAGGAACGGCAGCACGTGAAGACGGCGCGGTTCGCTGTCCGGCTGGTCACCGGCGGCGCCCGCGCGGCGGTCGAGTTCGAGGGCGGCCTGGTTGTAGCGCAGGCCGGTCTCGGCCATCACGGCCCGGACGGCGTTCACACGGGCGCGGGAATCCTTCGGCATCGGAGCCACTCCAGTCACAGCGGCATGCCCCACGCGCACACCGCGCGGTCGTCGAGAGCGGGCGATGCAGCTGCACGAGGAGTCGGAGACATCTTGTCCGGTAGGCCGGGGACCGGGCGTGGGCCGGTGGTCCCCTCACGGGGTCTGGCGGTCGCGCACCGCCGCGCCCCGAGTCTATCGGACCCGCCGCCGCCCCTACCGGACCCGCGGCGCTCCCGGGTAGCCGACCGCACCCGAGAACCGGGCCGACTCCGTGACGAGCCAGTCCAGTTGCTTCCTGGATGCCGCAGTCTCCCCGCTCTCCAGCTTCGCCAGGGCGTAGCCGTAGGCGTACCCGGCCAGGCGGCTCAGCAGCGGGTCCCGCAGCTCGGCGCCGATGTCGCGCAGGAAGCCGAAGTACGTCTCCAGATCGGTGCGCATCACCTCGGCGGTGGGGCCGTCGCCTGCGGGTATGTCCGTGCTCGTGTCCATCCGCCGAGGGTAGAAGCCGCCTGGCAGACGTCAGGCACCGGCCGGCGCACCGCCGGGCAGGGGCTGGCCCTGGAGCCACCACGCCGCGCGCAGCGGGCGGTCGTCGTCCCAGCACTCCAGCGTCTCGTTGTCCCGGTGCTCGTGGCGGTGGCCGCGGTCCAGCGTGCAGTACCACCGGCCGGCGTGGCCGACGTGCGTGGCCGGGCAGGTGTGCTGCCCGCGCAGGCGGACGCGTAGCTCGTCCTCGGCGGCCGTGGAGGGCTCCACCGTCCAGCCCGCGCTCTCCAGGGCTGTCACCATCGCGCGCACGGCGGGCAGGTTCACTTCGGGCAGCAGCCGCAGGTAGCCGCCGCGCCACGGGTCCTGGGTGATCGACGAGGCGGCGATGGTGTGCGGGTGGCCGCGCAGCGCCTGGTCCACCAAGTGCTCGATCCACTCGCGCGTCGGGATGTGCACGTAGCCGCGCCGGTAGTGTCCGCCCCGGGGGCCGACCGGATACGGGTGCAGCTGGGCGGCGTCGATGTCCCGCTCGCGGCTGCCGGTGGCCGCGTCGACGATCGTCACGCGGGTGCGGCCGGGGGCGCCCACCAGGATCCGTACGTAGCGCGGGGGCCTGCCGGCCGTGGTGCAGGACCGGTAGACCTGCCCGCGCTCGAGGTGATGGTCCACAGCTCGCTCCCCGGTGCTCGTCGGTGACGGCACGACCCTATCGAGCGGGGCAGTCGGTCACTGGCTGGCAGCAGGTGCCCCGGCCCGGTCCGCCGGCGGGTGCAACTCCCGGCGCAGCGCGCCGCCCTCCACGTACGACGCCATCACCCGGGCGAGGTCTTCCAGCCGCCGCACCTTCAGGTCCAGCGGCGGCGGGTCGGTCCAGTCCTTCCACACGGACCGGGAGGACAGCATCTGCTTGGGCAGGGGCCGCCGACGCGTCCGGGTCCCGGCGAAGGTGCCGTACGCGTCCTGGACGGCGGTGTCGACGCGGTGCAGCCCGCACAGCGGCGGCTGCGCCACCCGCAGGGCCGCTTCCTCGCCCGCATCGGCCGCGGCCGTCAGGGCGGCAGTCAGGTCCGCCCCGGCCGGGCGGCCCTCGACGGCGGCGGTGAACGCGGCGAGGGCGGCGTGCGCGAACCGGAAGACGGCGGCCACCGTCTCCTCGGTCGCCCGGGCGAGGTGCGTCTGCGCCAGGCCGGCGCGGGCCTGCGCCTGCTCCACGAGCAGGGCGTGCCACTCGGTGTCGGCCCCTTCCGCACCCGGGGCGGCCTTCCCGCGTCCTTCTGCGCCTCCTCCCACCGTCGGTGCGCCGACCAGCGGGCCCGGCCCGCTACCTCGATCGCGCCCCGCAGCCGGTCCAACGCCCGCTGCACCTCGGCCGGCCACGGGTCGGCGCCCCCGTCCGGGTCCGGGGCGGCAACGTCCGGGTACAGCACGGCGTACCGGGCCCACAGACGGCGGTAGTGCTCCCGCCCGGCTTCGGTGATCCGGTAGTCCCCGTGCCGCCCCTCGGCGTACGGCGGGGAAGGGCGGCTCACCAGCGCCTCGTAGGTGTTGTGCCCCCAGATGCTGACCGTCCCGGGGTCGGCTTTCCACAGCCGTACCAGCCGCTCCCACGCGTACTCGGTGAGCTCGCCGCGGCGCCGCCTGCCCGGCTCCTGCGTCCCGGCCCGCACCGCGGCCCGCCCGGCTAGCGTGAGCTTCGCCTTCACCGTCCGGGACTTCCCCCGCCGCGTCTCGACGACCTCGTCCTCAACCTCGATCAGTCCGTACCGCTGCAGCGCCTGCAGCGTGGACCCGGTGCCGTCGTCCCGGACGTCCCGCAAGGCGAGGGCGCGCTGCACCGAGGTGAGCTTCGTGCCTGGCGTGACCACGTCGATCCACCGCCACACCGACGCCGGTGTGTTGTCGTAGTACCCGGCGGCAGCATCCTGCGCCCGGGCCGTCTCCACCGCCTGGTCGTGGTCGTACAGCACCGTCATGTACGTCCGCTGCCTCGTGTTCAGCGCGTCCCACGCCGCTTGTGCCTTGCTCGCCACCACCGGCTCCTTCCTCGTACGACACAGCCTGACGCACCGCCAGGCCGCCTTCGTGCAACGCCGTTCACCCGCAGGCGGTCTTGCCGCCCTGTCCTACCCGGCCGGTACTGTGGGGGCACGGCATGACGCGAACCGCCGTTTCCGCCGCCGCCCCGCGCCCACGCCGCACTGGGGCAGCACCGCCGGACAAGGACCGAGCACCTGGGGCCCGCGCAGCACTACCCGTCCGTCCGGCTGCGAGCATTCACGCGACGTCCGGCGGGAGGCGTGGGGTCCCGCTGTGGAGACGACCGTGACCAAGAGCGGACAGGACCACCTCAAGCGCCGGGCCCGGGCACTCGCCCGGACCACCGGCCGCCGATACCCCGACGTGCTTGCCGAACTGCGCGGCGCGCCCCGCTCGAAGCCCGGGACGGCCCTCGTCCTGGTGTGCTCCGGCTGGGTACACCCGATCGACGGCGGACGCTGCGCCCGGCCCGCCGGGCACCTCAACCGCGACGGCGGCTGGGGCGGCTGCTCCCACGACCCCAACTACCCGGTCGACATCTGGAACGGCTACTTCGAAGCCGAGACGGACGCCCGCCGGGCAGAGCACGATGCGTGGCTGGCCTCCCTCACCCCGGAGGAGCGCGCCCAGTACGAAGCGGAGTGCGAGGCCGAGTACCAGGCGCAGATGGCCGCGGAGGCCGCAGAGCCGTACGACCCGTACGACGACCCGTACCGGTTCGTGGACCCGAGCGAAGTCGAGCCCGCCTCCGAGGAGAACGGATACGGCCCGGACGACGAGTACTACGACTGGGACGGGGACCGCTGGTGAACCACTACTGGACCATCGTGCAGGAACGCGCGGCCGAGTACTCCCTCGCCCACGCCCGGCCCGACGCCCCCCTGACGGCCGGCCTACCCGTTCTGGCCGCGCACGCCGCGGACTTCTCGCCCCTGCAGACCCTCCACGTCATGCAGTTCTGCCTGACCGTCATCGTGTTCGAGGACTGCCCCGCCCACCTGCGCACCCCGGCAGGCATCCCGGACCTGGACCGGCTGGTACCCATCGACACCGACGCCTTGACCGTCCTGACTACCGCCGAGAAGCAGCGTGACCTCTTCGGCCGGGGCCTCGGCGAGGAGCTGCGCAACGTTGAGGACCAGGTGGCCGGCGTAGCCCGGGCCCGGACCGTGGTTCAGACGGTGCTGCAGCAGGTACCGCACGGCCTCAAGGGCCGGGAGCGGATGGTCGATGCCATCGCGAGCCTCGAAGGCGACATGCGGGCGATCACCGGCGTCATCGGGCTCACCGCCGCGGCGCTGCGCGAGGTCGCCATCCAGCAGGGGCAGCGGTGACCGCCCGGGAGGAAGGGGTGGCCCTGGACGGCACCTTGGCTCTCTGCCAGTACCACACGAACGGGTTCGCCCACCACGAACTGGAAGCCATCGCCGAGTACCGCAGGCAGGTGAGCCTGCGGCCGTACTTCGACCTGGAGGAACTCCTGCAAGGCGCCACGGACCTGGACACTGCCCTGCGCGGCCGGGCCGAAGAGCTGGCCCGCTGGCACGAGGCGCTCACCGACCTGATGAACGACCCACGGCTGGAGAACGAGCGCCGCCGTACCCGCTTGTCCGGCCCGCCCTTCGACGAGCACGGCAAGGGGCCTTACCCGGCGGCCGTCGCCCGGTACCTGTCCTTCGCCGCCGAGGACTACCACAACCACAGGGCGGGCTACGAGTACGCGATAACCGTGCGGGCCCTCGCCCGCCTCCACGCTGCGGTCACCTACCCCCCGGAGACCCGACGCGTCGACTTCAACAACAAGGCACTCAGCCGCTGGTGAGCAGCCCAGGCCGCAAGGCTGCATGCGGTCCCGGTCCGCCACACGGCCGCCGAACACACCAGGCAGTGACAGTGGTGGCCGCCATGCTGTTCAACAACACGACGAGAACGACGAACTGCCGGGAGGCGCACCGATGACGGACACCGCCGTGGAGACCGCGCCGCAGGACACCGCGGCGCAGGAGAAACCGCTGCCCGAGGCCCTGGGGGCGCAACGGATCGCCGCGCTGCTCGCCGAGCACCTTGACGTCCCCGTAACGGCCGACGACGTCACCCAGCTCGTCGAGCTCAAGCACCTCGAGGTCTACGACTGGTACAAGCGGTGGGCGCTCTACAGCACGAAGGACGCCCTCGGCCTGGACCCGGAGCTGGTGAAGTCGTTGGTCGCCGAGCGCACCGCGTGGCAGGCGGTCAGCATCACCCGGGACGAGGCCGTCGCCCGGATCGGCTGGCACTGGCGCGACATCGCCCGTATGGGTGACGAAGGCCGGGTGAAGGTTGGCCGCTTCGGCCGCTACCTCACCGCGGACATCGACCGCCTGCCGCTGGAGGCCGAGGGCGAGCGCCACGTCACCGGCCAGATGGCCGCGAAGGAGCTGGAGATCCGGTACCCCACCGATCTGCGGTACGTCGAGGCCGCCGGCTGGCTCGCCCCGGTGACCAGGGTGGAGATGCCCGCCGGCACCAGCCAGTACCGCACCGTCACCGTGCCGTTGTACCGGCTCGCCGACGTCCGCGCGGTGCGTGAGATCCCCGGCGTGGACTGGGCCGCCGCACGGAACCTCGCCAAGGGCGTACCGAGCCCGCTGCGCGCCTACGCCGCGAAGGCGCCCACCCGGCCGCCACGGTCCGCGCCTTCGCCCAGGCCCTCGCCGACCGGCACCAGGTGACCGTGTGGGCCTGGAGCTCCCCGTACACCGGCGGTTGGGAGATGGACTGGGAACGGCGCGACGGCGCGCCGACGAAGAAGGACGTCGCCGCCCGGCTGAAGGCGGACCCGGCGGCCGGGGCGTACGCCGGGGAGATCACCCTGTGCCCGGCGTGGGGCCGGATCACCCGCCGGGCCCGGCAGCTGCTGGAGCCGGGCGCGGCCGTCGTCCTCGACACCGAGACCACCGACCTGTACGGGCGCGCCGTGGAGGTCGCGGTCGTCGACGCCGCGACCGGCAGGAAGCTGATGAACACCCTGGTGCAGCCCGAGGCGCCGATCACCGACGGGGCGTTCTGGGTGCACGGCATCAGCGACGAGGACCTGGTGGCCGCGAAGGCGCGCACCTTCGACAGGATCCTGCCGCGGCTGCGCAAGGTCACCAAGGGCCGGGTGATCTGCGCGTACAACGAGGAGTTCGACCGCACCGTCGTCACCAACGACGCCCGCCGGGTGGGGAAGTGGCCGATGCACCTGGCCGAGCCCGCCAACTGGTTCTGCCTGATGGAGTCCTACGCGACGTGGCTCGGCTCCGGCCGCTGGCTCGCCCTGGGCGGCGGCCACCGGGCGCTGGGGGACGCCAAGGCCGCCCGGGACGTGCTGGTGGAGATGGCCGGCGGCCGTGGCACGACCTTCACCCCCGGTCAGCGGCCCCGGCCGCCCCGGCTCCCGGCGCGCCCGGCACCGTGGTCCCGGCCGCCGTGCCGGGCCAGGCCACCGGAGAAGCCACGCCCGCGACCACCTGACCGCCCTGCCGCAGCTCTCTGCTGTAGCTTGATGGCAGCGCGATCCCCGGTCGCGTATGCCGAACCTGCTTGCCGGACAAAGGTCTGTAGACGAAAGACCCCGGGCCTCACTCGCCCACTGCGTGCAGCTACGCCCCGATCACCATGTACCGTAGGGCTCACCGACGCGGGGTGGAGCAGCTCGGTAGCTCGCTGGGCTCATAACCCAGAGGTCGCAGGTTCAAATCCTGTCCCCGCTACCAACGCACCGGCCCCCCTCGACATCACGTCGAGGGGGGGCCGGAAGCATGTGGGGCGTCCGCCTACGGAACAGGCTCGACCGCCGCCGGCGCCGGGCGGGTGGCGATGCGCATCACCGCCCCGTCGTACTCCACGACTTCGCCGGGCAGGATCAGCAGCCCGGGCTCCCCGTCCTGCCAGGCGCCCCCGACACGGCGTACCTGCACCGCGGCGCCGCGCGCCCCGGCCATGAACACCGTCGGGTCCACCTCCCACCCGAAAGCAGCCAGCCAGCGTTCCAGCGCCGCGGAGTCCGCGCCGCCCGCACCGCGCGGCCACTCGAACGTGCTCGTCGTCATGCTGCCCCCTGTACGTTGTGCCGACCCCGGCATTCTCCCAGCGAGCACCGACAGCCCGCCTCGGCCGCCGCCCGTGAGGCCCGCACCGCGGCTCCACCACTGCCCGCATCCGGGGCGAACTCCGGCCGCTACGCCAGCCGTGCGCCGGCCCGCAGATGCCCCTTCAGTGCCCCGGCACCTGTGATCTGCCGGGCGGCCCGGGGGCCTGGCCGTGTATTCGCAGACGCGCCCGCGCGGCGGCGCCTTCGAAACAGCGGCCCGGCCCCAGCGGCGAGCCGTGGATACGTCAGGTACGGCGGTGAACGACCTCGCCGTGCTCCTTCGTCCACGTTCGCAGCCGCTCCGTGTGCCCGCCGCTCTCCTGCACCAGGGTGATGGTCACGCCGTCCTGACTGCCGTGGGAGCCCACGAAGCTCCGGAACTTCGTGAGCGCGACCGCTTCGTCCGTCCAGGTCCCCTCGATGGCCGGGCCGTCCTCGCGGAACGTCATCTGGACGAGGAAGCACTCGGCCGGGCTGGGGCCGTCCGCGGCGGGGGTGCTCACTGCCGGGCCTCGCTGCGCTGCTTCTCCGCCACCTTGTGCCACGGGTTCTCGGCCCGTCCCTGCGCCCGGTCGAGGTACTCCTTCTTCACGGTGGCGCTGCCGGCCTTCCACCGGCCCTGCTTCGTCGGGTCACCCCCGGCGTCCGCGATCTCCTGGGCGCCGCCACGGCGCAGCCCGTGGGAGGTGATGTCCTGCCAGTTCTTGAGCCCGGCAGCGAACGCCCGGCCGCGAATCCAGTCGTTGATCGCGTCTCCAGTGACGGAGTCACCGGACACCTTCGCGGTCGCCCGGGACTGCAGAGTCCCGGCCACGGTCAGCGCACGCAGCACCGGGCCCTCGCTGACGCCGAGGCGGTACAGGACGTTGAGCCAGTCCCGGGTGGCCTCCACCGGGTCGTACCGGGAGTCGTCGGCGTCGGCCGGCACCCACGTCTCCTCACCCACCGCCTCCTGGTCAGTCTTGGAGTAGGCGACCCACTCGGCCACCCCGCCGTCCTCGACCACGAGGTCGGCCACCTCGAGCTGGCTCAGCTCGCTGCGCCGGTTCAACGCCTTCCGGCCGACGAGGATCACGAACCGGTCGCGCAGACCGATGGGGTGGCGCAGGTCGCAGGTGTCGACCATCGCCCGGGCCATGGCGGCCGTGATCGGCGGGGCCTTCTTGACGCGCTTCCGCTTGCTCCAGCCCTTCCGGTACTCGCGGAGCATCGCCCGGGCCAGGCTCGTGCCCGGCTTCTTGTCGTCGGGCATCCACGTCCGGACGGCCGACAGGTAGGTGCTGATGGAGTTCGGCGCCAGCTCCTGCGCGATCAGGTGCGCGCAATACTCCACGTACGTCGCCGTCGTACACGGCCGGGCCACCCGGCCCATGCCCTCGCACCACTTCTCGAAGGCCCGCCGCTGGTAGCGGTAGGTCCGGTCGGTGTTGCGCGGCGCCGACTCCTCCTCCAGGCGGCGGGCCGTCTCCTCGGACACCTCGTAGTCCCGCCGGGTGTACCGCGGGCCGTCCTCCGCCGTCGGCATGGCCTGGCCCGGGTAGAGGATCGTGTGCTGGTCCACCACCGGCTTGGCCGGTGCGGCCGGGGCCGGCGCCAGATCGTCGTCGACGAGTTCACCTTCGACGACCTCGACCTCCTCGAGGTCGACGGCCCGGACGGCCGGGGCCGGGGGCGCGGCGACGCCGGAGCCCGCGGGGAGGGCGGGGACGACGGACATGGTGGAGCAGCCTTTCGCGGAGCGGGCGGCGCCGGGAGAAGCGCCGTACAGCTAGTTGATCACTGTTTGCGGTAGTAAGCGGTGTGTTGGGCGGCACACCGCGGCTGTCAGCGCGTTGCGCTGTCGTTCCACTCGGCCGGGCGCGCAATGGACGACTCGCGCTGGGTGAGCACGACCGCGACGGACTCGAGCACTCGCCGGGCGAGGTGGTGCAGTTCGCCATCGTGGCCGGCGACGCTGTCCGCCGACCCGGCCTCCCTGCTGTCGAGGGCCATGCGCAGCGCCTCGGACGTCATCGCGAGGCGGCCCAGAGCCTGGTCCTCGTCGTACGCGGGCGGGGTGGGATCGTCGGGGAGCCCGTCGAGAAGCCGTCGCAGCTCGGCGTCCGGGACCGTGGTTGCCGGCCGATTGTCGAGCAGGGCACCGCGCAGCGTCTCGGCGAGGGGGACCGCTCGCGGCGGGATGCGGTCCGGGTCGGCTCGGCGTGCGGCGAGGAAGCGGCTGAAGACGTCGGGTTCGTGAGTCATGGGCAATCCTTGGTCGGTCGCCGCCAGCGCTGCGGCGGAAATGCCATGCGCGTACCGGCAGTTGGGGTTCTGGCAGGCGTGCAGGTTGCTGGCGGGCGCGAAGTACAGCGCGGTGCCGTGCACCGGGCAGCGGCACAGCTCGTCGCACTGGTGCAGCGTTCGGACGGCGGTCACGGGCGCATCCCGTTCAGCCGCTCGGCCACCGGTACGGAGGTGATGTTTTGGGCACCGGCCACGCCCTCGCTCAGCTCGGTCAGCTCGCGGCGCACGTCCTCGTGCTCGGCGGTACCGACCAGCGCGGCGGACAGCATCTGCCCGACCGGGTCGCTGTATGCGTGCTCGCCGCGGTGTACCGAGCGCAGCCGGTGGAGGTTGACGACGTCCCAGGCCCGGTTGTTGGACTCGCGTACGGCGACGCTGGCGTCCCGGGCGGCCTGCAGGGAGCGCAGCACGTCGACGACGTCGTGGCCGGCGAGGTGCTCGAGGACCTTCGCCTCCAGCAGCGCGGGAGCGCTCGGCCGGGCGGTGTCGTCGTCGTGGTGCCAGTCGCAGTCGTCCAACGGGCAGGCGTAGCAGGGCCAGAGCTCCAGGGCCGTGCGGCTGTAGTGCGGGGCCTGGCCGAGGTCGGCCTTCCACAGTCCGGCGTGTGCGGCGGCCCGGAGGGCGTTGACCGGATCGTTCACGCCGCTGCTCCGCTCTCGTCATCTCCAAGGGCGAGGCGGAAGGCGACCAAGGTGTCGGCATCGCGGATCTGGTAGCCCTGTACCTTCCCGGACCCAGGGCCCAGGGCGATGATCGGCGACTCCATGCCACTGTCCCACCAACCCTTGCCGGCACCATGCCGGACCACCTTGGCGAAGGCGCTGGCGTGACCGCGGAGGCTGGAGCCGTCGCTGTTCCGCAGCTGGTCGGCGTCCACCTTGCCGCCCCGTGCGACGGCCTCCCTCATGATGTGCTTGGCCTTGTCGCTCAGTGCGCCGTAGAAGATGCGAGCGCGGTCGGCGTTCCAGCCCGGGTCTCGGCGCAGAGAGGCGCGGTGCTTGTCGAGAAGGGCGAGGAGGTCCCGTTCGAACTCCGGTGTCGGGTTCTTCACGCTGATGTTGATCTCCACGTCGCCAACTCCGTTTTAGTAGACGCAAGTAAACCCGGATAGACCTTAGTGGCGTGCCGGGCGTCCGGGCAACGTTTAACTGCGTTTACTTAAACCCGGCTGCGGCGGGCCGGGGCCTGAAGGGCCAACTACCGGGCGAGCGTGGTCGGCACCTTCAGGGTGTGGTGCTCACGTTTCCCGGTACGCCGTGGCGCGGTAGTTGGCGCCGTACTCCAGCAGCTCCTCGACCGGGACACGCGGCGGGGCCCAGCGAGGCTCGAAGGCGGGGTGGCTGGCGAAGCGGGCGGCGGCGTGGCGCAGCGCCAGGCCGATGCCGTCGATGAACCCGGCGTCGCGGCCGTCGATCGCGCCGTGGTCGCGGTAGCGCAGGAGGTCGCCGTGGACGACGAGTTGGGCGTTGAGCCCGGCAACGAGCGGCTCGGCCATGGCGGCCGGGCCCATCTCGGCGATCCGGTCGGCGAGGAACTGGTGGAGCGCCTGGTGGTCGGCGGTGGTGAGCGCGTGGGTGGCCAGAGCCATGGGGTCAGTCCTTCTGTGCGGTGAACGCCGGACCGAACCCGAGCCAGCGCGGTGTGAGCGTACGCGGTGCCTGCCCGGTGAGTTCGCCGGCCTTGCGCAGGATGCGGCGGACGCCCTCGCGCCGGTCCTCGGGGCTGCGTACGCCGCCCTGGACGTCGGCGAGGACCGGGCGCAGCGGGTACGCCCAGATCGTCACCCGGCCGCGGGTGCTGGTGAGTTGGTGGCGGTCGGAGATGTGCAGCCAGTCGGCGGCGTCGTACCCGGCGGCGGTGGCGAGTTGGTCGACGCGGTCGCCGAGCGGGTGCCCGCCGGCGGTCCAGGCGTACCAGATGCGGGCGCCGCCGTCCGGGCGGTGGAAGGTGAGCCAGAGGAAGGTCTCGGGGTCGAAGTCGGCGGCGATGCCGTCGGCGACCGCCTTCTCCACCGGGGTCGGGTCGGCGGACGGGGTGAGGACGATCGGGCCAGCGGCGGGCGCCGAAGCCTGGTCGTCGAGCGTCTCCAGGACGTTGGTGGGCACGACTCCCCTTCGCTTAGATCGGCTCTCAGACAAGTAGCCTCGTATAAGGGAATTTATACGAGGGTGATGGGGGAGCGACCCCGCCGGGCCGGTGCGCCCCCGAACGAGGGAGCGCCGACGGCCCCGCAGCGGGAGGTGCTGCGGGGCCCCGTGGCCGGGCGCTGTCAGGCGTCGGCGGGCTGGAAGAGCCGGATGAAGGTCTGTACGTCCATCGCGCTGTGCGTGGTGACCGGCTGGTTCCTCCAGTCCGTGCTGAAGATGTCCAGCGAGACCGCCGGCTGGTCCTGCTTGTCCGTCCACATCCTGGTGACCTGTACGAGCGGCCAGTTGGCGTTGTCGGTGGCGGGTACGTAGTGCTGGTCGACCGCGACCTGGTCCACCGCCATCACCGGCGTGTGGGTGTCGACGATCTTCTGCCTGTTCTTCATGGGTCCCCCTCGGGCGGTCCTCTGCGTCCCCCCGACTATACAACGTGACGTTGTAAAGAGTCGAGCGTGCGCGCCGCTTCGGGGGCTGGATCATTAAAACGATACGTTGTATAGGCGGCGTCACCGGAAGAGAGGAGCAGCAAGACGATGCCCAGCAACAGCCCGACACGGAAGCCCACTTGCCCCGGCTGGGGCGAGGAGTGCGGCAACGAGACGGAGGAGAGGTTGGACCTCTGCCCCGACTGCCACATGGCGCGGCTGGACGCGCAGTCCCCCCGGATCCCGCTCTAGCCCTGCCCTCCTGGCCCTGCCTGTGCGGCAGGGTCTTTTGCGTGGCGGCTACCGCCGCGGGCCGGCGCCCCGACGGGCCGACGGCGGCAGTACGGCCGGCAGGAGCCGGAACAGCGCCACGGGCCACGCCAGAAGCAGCAGCGCCACCAGGCCGGGAACGTTGCCCTCCAGGTCCCACAGGTCCAGCCGCGAACCGGCTTCGCCCGCCGGGCGGTTCTTCACGAAGAAGACGACGACGGCCGACATCACCAGCCAGTTGGCGACCCAGAGCGCGAGCAGCGTGGAAGGCGTCATGGAGTGAACCTACCCGTCCTGCGCCCGAGTGCGCCCCAGGGCGCGGATCCCGACTCTCTCACTCGGTTGGGTGCGGTCGCTCGGAGCCGCTGAGAGATCAAAACGCCCTGTGCGGCTCTCTGGCGGCCTGGGAGCCCGTCCGAGGTCGCGTCATACCGGCGACTTCGAGTTCGGCCGTGTGCGGTGCCTTTCCGCAGGCCGATTTTCGGGCCGCCCCGGCAAGTGATCTTGCGAGGGGCGCGGCGCGCCGCATCCTCAGCCGGTCGGAAGTAGCTCCTCGGGCACGTCCCGGACGGCGGTCCACATCCGGTTGACCACGGGGCAGGCGTCCGCGTGCCGCTGCCGGTACTCCGCGACGAGCCGGTAGGGGTCTCCGCCGATCGTGTGCAGCACCGTGCTGTTCGGCGCCATCACGGCATCGGCCAGGAATGAGGCCACCGTCAAGGAGGAGTGCAGGGTGGTCACCGGCTCGTCGGTCTGCTGAGCCTGGGGTGGCCGGCCGTCGAGCGGGTACAGCAGCACCACCCAGGAGCCGTCCGGCTGCTCCTCGTGGTAGGCGACGGCCTTCACCTCCGCCTTCATCTCGTCGTACGTGCTGCCCGCCGTGGCCAGGCCGCCAGCTCCGTGACGGCCCGCGACATACCCGAGCCACTCCGCGCGCTCCATCACGAACGGGGCGTCGCACACCCCAGAGTCGACCGGGTCCGCATGTCGCTGGCGGGGCTTGCGCGCCTTGTCCCTTCCCATGCCCGGCTCAACGAGCGGGTGGCCCGGTCGGTAGCGGGCCCCACGCGTCAGGCGTAACACTGCGTAGGCAATCCGCGCTGTGGGGCGACCTTTTGCGACCGGAGCGTCACGAAACCGCCCACTTATCGAAATCTTGTTCCAAGATCAGCCAAGGAATGGATACCGTCGGCGGACGTAAGACCGCACGATGGGGGGAACCACCATGCACGTCGCTACCACCCTGAACCCCGGCCGACCCCCGGGCACCCGTACAACCGAGCAGCTCACCACCCGCCAGCAGGCGATCGTCGACTACATCGCCTCTTCTCTCGACAGCCGCGGCTACCCGCCCTCAATGCGGGAGATCGGCGGCGCCGTCGGGCTGGCCAGCACTTCCTCGGTGGCCCACCAGCTCCAGGCGCTCGAGAAGAAGGGGGCGCTGCGGCGCGACCCTCACCGGCCGCGCGCCTACGTCCTGCCGGCATCCCGGACCACCCCCAGCCCCGGGCACCCGCTCGCTCAAGTCCCGCTCGTGGGCCGCATCGCGGCCGGCGCGCCCATCCTCGCGGAGGAGGCGGTCGAGGACGTGCTCGAGCTGCCGCGCAGCCTGGTCGGCGAAGGCGAGCTGTTCGCCCTGAAGGTGGTCGGCGAGAGCATGATCGACGCGGCCATCTGCGACGGCGACTTGCTGACCGTGCGCCGCCAAGACAGCGCCGACCACGGGGACATCGTGGCCGCCATGCTCGACGGCGAGGCCACCGTGAAGCGCCTGAAGCGGGAGAACGGCCGCGTCTGGCTGATGCCGCACAACCCGGCGTTCGATCCCATCCCCGGCGACGACGCCGTCATCCTGGGCAAGGTCGTCGCGGTCCTCCGAGCCTGCTGACCCCAAGTCGGCGGTGATTGGTCGCCAATCACCCCCGGCGGCTCTATGCCGGCCGGGAGCCCGTCGCGGAGGCGTCCGTCCCGGCCTCGGCCGGGCGGGCGCGCTCCTCCTTCCACATCGCGTACAGCGCCGGGTCGCCGGTCCACCAGTGGCAGCGCCCGCAGTAGCCCTGCTCCACGTCCTTCGGGTGCCACGACTCGGCCCCGCACTCCGGGCACACGAACGACGGCCACGGATCGCTAGCCATAGGCCCCCTCCTCGTTGACGATCTCCCGGCATCGTACGGAAGCCGTGCGACCGCAGGGATGATGGACCCGTGAACGCTCGCGACCTCGAACTCACCCTCGCCGCTGCCCGGGCCGTCGGCCCCTGCCCGCCCGGCGAGGAAGCCGCCTGGACCGAGCAGGTCCGCGCCAAGGCGGTGACCCTCTACACCCTGGCCGACACCGTCGGGCAGGACCTCGGCCGCCTCGACGCGGCGAAGCAGTTCACGGCCACCCTGCTCAGCGTCCGGGTGGAGGCCACCAGCACCCGCGGCGTCCTGGTCCTGCGCAACACCTCCGGCGAACTGGAGCACCTGCGCACCGACCGCGGCGACTCCGACGCCGGCCGCGCGATGATCGACCGCGCCCGCAACCTGGTCGGACACCGCCTGCGGGTCTACCGCCTCAACGAGCAGATGGCCGGCAACAACGCCCGCCAGGTGCGCACCGTCGTCCACCTCACCGACCACGGCCCGGACACCGATCCGATCCACGAGAACGCCGCGAAGGAGAACGTGCTCGCCGCCGCCGAGGGCGACAAGGACGCCGCGCGCCGGGCCTGGCAGGACGCCGAGCTGCCCGATACGGGTTCGGTGTCCGTACGCCAGCTGGCCACGGCGCTCTCGCACCTTCCCGCGGCCGACGGGGCGCAGCCGTAGGGGCAGCGGCCTCCGATGGCGGTCCGGTGCGGCCCCGGTTCCTGCGGGCCGCACCCGGACCAGCTGTTGGGTCAGGCCGCGAGCGCGGCCGCCCGGCCGGGTCCGGGTCGGTGGGGCTGCGGTCGATGCCCTGGGGCGCGACCAGGCGCTCCAGGAAGGCGGCGATCAGTTCGACCGGGACCTCGCCGGTGAAGGTCGCGGACCAGGTCCGCGGCTTCGCCGGGACCGCCATCAGCTCGTCACCCGGGGCGACCGCGAAGGTCACCGCCTCCACCTTCCACAGGACGTCGGTGTTGGCGTAGGCGGCCGACTCGGGCTGGAACACCAGCCGGGCCTGCCCGCCGGGCGCGACCATCTGGCAGTTGGCCGAGGGGTCGCTGTGGGAGGCCCAGCCTGCCGCGCGCAGTATGTCCATTGCCACCGCGGGCTCGCCCTCGTTGGCCTCGATCGCCGGTATGCGGGTGTGCGTCATCGTGAAGTCCCCTTCGTCCATGTTCCGGCGGGATTTCCCGGCAGCCGGTTCCGGGTCGGCAGGACCGTAGCTCGACCACCCGAACCACATCAACGCCTGCTAAAAGATGCCGAATTGGACTCGCGGGGTGCCGGGCCGGGTCTTCGCGGACCGCCCGCCGTTCACGCACCCCAGCCCCACCTCGCCGGCCCGCGCCTTCCCCACCTGTCGCACCGTCCACGACCCCCCTGCACTACCTCAGCCCACGACCGTGTGCCCAGACGAAGGCCGGCGCCCTACGGACGGCGCACGGGAGGCTCGGCCCGCCCCCACCGGCACCAGCCACGCCTCCATGCTTTTGAACGTCACGGTCCGAGCCACCCGAGACTCAGAAACGCTGGTGCTGTCCACCGGGGTGCAGGCGAGTACGGCGCCGCGCGCGAAGCGAGCCCAGCCCACGACCCCACCCCTGGCCCGCAGTCGGGCGGCGGCCTCGGGCTCCTCCGTGCTGCTGCTGCCTCCCGGGCCCCGGACGGCGCGCGGCCAACACGCCGGGCGAAGTGGTGAGTTGAGGCCCAGGGGGCTGGTGTGGTATCCGCGCGCACGTTTACCGACAGAAGAACACCCTGCCCCTGACCTGCGGAAACGCTCGGCTAAGGGGCGGAAAACCGTCCCGTAGGGAGCGGAAAACCACCCCTTAGCCCCCGGCTGGCTGACGGCCCGTCTGTCCTTATGCCCGGGCGGCCGGTTGGGCAGACCGGTGAGAATCTGAGAGTGCAGACCGCAAGGGGCAATATTCCGGAGCGGCTTCGGCTACTGTTCCGCCCGTAAGGGGTTGTTCATCGGAGCTAAGGGGCGAAAAAGTGTCCCTTAGCGCGCACGGACGGAGCGGCATGCCGGCACGGAAACGACGACTGGTCCTCGTCGACGAGGAGACCGGAGAAGTCGTCGACCCCAAGCCCCGCGTCCCCCACGACTTCGAGGGCAAGGGCTACACGCTGCAGTCCGTCGGCGCCGAGACCCCGTTGTACAAGCTGAAGCTCAGCGGCGCCGAGTGGGACACCCTGGACTACCTCCGGGAGAACGGCGGCGCGAACGCCTACATCCGGCTCACCCCGGAGGACCTCGCCACGGAGATCAGCGCCAACGAGTCCACCTGCAAGAAGGCCCTGTCCCGGCTCACCCGGCTCGGCATCCTGCTCAAGCCGTCCCCCCGGGCCGCCGCCTACCAGCTGACACCGCTGCGGTACTGGGAGGGCGCGGGCAGCACCCAGGTCACCGCGACCAAACGCCTCGCGCCGCCTAGAATTGCCCCCGACGACAAGGCGAAGGCCAGGACGGCGGCCAAGAAGACGGCGCCGCCCGAGCCGACGCCCCTCCGACGAGCTGCTGGGGAGAAGAGCCGATGACCGTCCACGCCTTCGACCCTGATGCGGAGTTCGTGGTCCCGCCGCTGTACAAGCTCAAGCTGACGGCGGCCCAGCGCTGCATGCTCGACTGGATAGAGCGCAACGGGGGTCTCTTCGCCGCCATCACGGTCCCCGTCGAGGACGTGGCCGAGGACGTCGAGCTGGCCGAGTCCACCGTGTACGAGGCGCTCGCCCGGCTCACCGCGCTCGGCCTGCTCGTCCGGGACAAGGCCGGGGAGTACCGCATCAACGCGCGGTACGTGCTCAGCTCCAACCCGGCGCTGCGCCAACTGTTCGCCGCCGCGATGGTCGACCCGCTCATCACCCCGGACACCCGGGCCGAGGCACCGCGCAAGGTCAGCAACGCCGACGCCCGGCGCCGGCGCACCATCCGCCCGGTCTAGGCACCGCGGGGCTCAGATACGGTACCCGCGGTGGATCCGGGCCAGCTCGGCGCCGAGGACGACGAGTTCCGGCTGCTCCGTCAGGACTCGCTGTTCCTCCCGGAGGACGGCGAGGTCCTGCCGGTGGGCGGCGCGTACCTCCTCGAACGTACAGCCGGTGATGACCGCGAGGTCGTCGCAGTCCCCGTCGCTGAGACCGTTGTACCGGTTCGCCGGCGCGTAGCTGCACGCGATGTCGGCGGCGCAGGAGTTCCCGGCGGCGGTGAGCTTCTCGAGCAGCCACCGTCGCAGCGGAGTGTCCTGTCCCCTCCACGCAGGGTCGTAGTCGTCGTATTCGGGGTCATCCAGGCCAGGGCCGATGATGGGCATGCGCGAGTCCTTTCCGGTGCCGGTCCCGCGCATGCGCCCGGGACGGCGGTTAGAGAGTGGGCAGGGCGTCGATGGCGGCCTGCCACGGATAGGCGTCCAGGTCTCCCTGGCGGGGCTCGTGAGGTTGGAAGCCCCCCTCTCCGAGCAGCACCGTCACGCCGGCGTCGCGCAGGAACTGGACGTGCCCGGCGACGGCCGGGTGGGCGGCCTGTGCGCTGTTGAAATGCGGCAGGGCCACGATCGGCAGGCCCAGACCGATGCCCTCAGTGATCAAACCGAGGGCCAGGGTGTCGGAGACGGCCGTCGCCCACTTCGCGAGCGAGTTGCTGGTGAGCGGGGCCACCAGGAGCGCATCGGGCGAGGGCAGAACGTCCTCCTGGGACGGCAACTTGTACTGCCAGCGCACAGGATGGCCGGTCAGTTCCTGGAGGGCGTCGATCTCACCGTCGGCGTCCTCGGTGGCCCACCGGTACGCGGGCGGCGTGAGGATCACACACACGTCCCACCCGGCCGTCTGGGCGGCGCGGATGGGAACGGGGAGCCGGCGGGCGGGCGGAGCGGCACAGGCGATCAGGTAAAGGGTCTTGGTCACCCGGGCAGTCCACAGCGATCAGCGAGCAACCGCAAGCGCCTCTCTGCGCTTCCCACTCCCAGGACCCGCAGGTCCTCGACGAGCGCCCGGGTACGCGGCCGGCACCGCACCTCTTCGGGCGCCAGTTCCTCCGCCTCCAGCAGCGTCTCCACCGACCGCTGGCGCAGCCCGGCCTGCTTCTCCCCGATCGCCCGGTCGGTCAGCAGATGCGCCCTGCGCTCCCGCGGAAGCCCGTGGACCGCGGCGGCCGGGATGCCCGCGGCCACCGCCACCGCGTCCGCCCCTTCGGACAGGTAGACGTGGGAGGCGACCCGGTACAGCGACACGTTCGTCGGGCCGAAGCTCGTCCACAGACGGTTCTCATCACCGCCGAGGCGCGCGGCGTGCTCGTCCGCCTCGTCCAGGTAGCCGGGCACCCGGCGGGAGAACCGGGCCGGGTCACGGTCCTCGGCCTCGGAGGCTGCCGCCGCGGCCATCGCCGCCTTCAGGTAGAGCATCCCCAGCACCGAGTACCCGTCGGGTCCGCTGCGCAGCAGGTCCTCCTCGAGCCGCCGGGCGGCGGCCAGGACGAACTCGACGGCGGCTGCCGCCTCGCCGTGCGCGGTCATCGCGTCCCCGAGGTGCCGGGCCGCGGACGCCATGATGACCGGGCTCTGCGACCGCTCGGCCGCGGCCACCGCCCGGTGCCCGGCGAGCACGGCCAACTCGGAGTCGCCCCACTTGATCGCGGCGGCCTCCGTCAGCTCCAGGCTCAGGGAGAGCACCTCGTACGCGCGCAGCCGCTCGTCACCCTCGTACTGGTGGGCGGCCCGGCTCGCGGAGACCAGGAGGTTGGGGATCTCGGTGCCGAGCTGGGCGAAGTGGCCGGCCTGGAACCCGACGCGCGCATAGGTCAGCGACCGGTACAGCGTCTCCACAGGTGCGGCCTGTTCACCTGCGTCGTCGAAGGAGCCGGTGATGACGTCGTGGCGCTGCAGCGCGCGGCGGACCGCGTCGGCCTCGCTCTCCCCGGCGCAGTCGGCGTCGATGTTCTCCGACATGAGCCGGTCGACGGTGATGCCCAGGTGCCGGGCGGCGAGCACCATCACCGAGTAATGGGGATCGGCCTGGCGGCGCCCGCCCTCCAGGTCCTCCAGCCACCGCAGGCTCATGCCCATCAGGGAGGCGAACTCCGCCATGGGGATGCGCCGGCGGGTTCGCCAGTAGTTCACGCGGCGTCCGAACTCGGGCTTCACCATGGGGCGGCTCCGGTGGCGGAGGAATTCTCCAACCCACGCACATTGCGTGGGTTGCCTTGGGTCTACCGCACATACGGTCCGGATATGGCCGAGTCCCAGAACTTGTTCACCCCTACGTGGGGCGCACTGCTCATCCCTGACGCCCTGACCGAGAAGCGCCTGTTGCCCGGCAGCCGGGGGTACTTGGCGCGCTGCGGCGAGGGCCGGGACGCCGTGGTCATGCCCCTGGGGCGCGGCCTGGCCGTGCTGGACGCCCTCGACCTGCCGGTGCAGGACGGCTACACCGTCATCGCCGACCGCTTCCGTCAGGAGATGATCGTGGTCGTGGACGACGGATGGGCGCACCTGTGGGACGACGCCGAGGGGGTGCGGGTGCTGTCGGTCGGCTCCTGGCTCCTGGTGCCCGGAGCCTCCGGGGACGGGTCCATGGCGGCGTCCTGGCTCAGCCAGCCCGCGCGCCCCGCCGCCTTCGGCCGCGGTGGGCCGACGAAGCCGACGGGCCCAGCCTGGGGCGGCTGTCGGTCGGCATCGACGTCCGGGCGCTGCGCGAGGCGTTCAGCGCGACGGACCGCGCGGCGGTGGCGTCATGAGCAGCACGTACCACGTCCTGCACGACCCCGAGGGGCACCTCGCGGCCGAACTGCCGCTGGACCGCGAGCCGCACATGCTGCTCGCCAAGGCGGTGATCGGCTGGACCGACCCGCTCGCCCTTCAGCCGGCCGACTACTCGCAGATCGCCCTGCAGCTGACCGGGCACGCCCGGGCCGTCGTCCTCGACGTCCAGGCCCGGCTCGTCCCGGTGGCCGGGGACGACCCGGCCCGCGCGCTGACGGAGGTCGTCCTGGAGGAAGCCGACCGGCGTCTCAACGAGCCGTTCAAGGGCACGATGGTGTGCGTCCAGGGCCGGGCCCGGCTGTTACGGGCGCTGTACGAGCGCCTCGACCGGCTGCCTTCGCCGCCCCAGGACGGCGGCAGCGGGCCCGCGGACAGCCCGGAGAACCACGAGCGAGGGACGCTGATGACGAAGGCACGCCCGACCAGGCAGGTGCAGGCCGAGATCCCCGGCCACTGGCAGATCGCGGCCGGCGTGGGCCGCGGCATGGTCGCCACGACCGCCGAGCTGACGTACGAGAAGCGCAGCGGCGGCTGGGAGCTGCTCGGCGACGTCGTCGTGCGCGGCCCCGAACTCGACGCCCGCGACACCAAGACCGGCAAGGACGCCGAGCGCACGTTCACGCCCGGACAGCCCGGTCACCACATCCCCGACTGGCTGACCGACCTCGTCGACGAGCACCGCCCCCGGCCCGACGCCGACTAACCCCACCGACCCGTTCCGCGCCCTCCCCCGTGGGCCGGGACGACCCGGAGCCCCGGCAGCCGCGCTGCCGGGGCTCCGGTGTGCCGACTTCACCGCTTCGGACTCGACCGCCCGACCGCAGTGACTACGCTGCCCGGCATGAGCCACCAGCAAGCCGCCGACCCCGGCGAGGCCCCTGAAGCATCCGACGCAGTACGGAAGATCCAGGACGCGCTCCGGGCCCTGCACATCGACCCCGACTTCGGCGGCGCCTACGAGCGCCCGGCGATCGCCGCGGGCTACCTGCTCGCTGCGGCCGAGATCCTCGCCCGCAGCGCGACGTCCACGCCCGGCGACCCGGACGGCACCGAGCAACTCGACGACGTGATGCACGGCTTCTACGGCATGGTCGTCGCGCTCGCGCCCGACACCGAGGGCGGTTCCTCGGCGCTGCGCGGCGCGCTCCTGCAGGACCGGCTGCGCCGCTGCGAGAAGCAGGCCGACCTGCTCCACGAAGACGGCGACCGGATCGCCGCCGGGCTGGAGGTCGCCATCGCCGAGACCGGCCGCCTGCGCCGGCAGGGCGGAAACGTCCTGTGATCCGTCCGGCCATCTCGTGAACGAGGAAAGGCTTTCGCCGATGTCCGAGCTGTACGCCACCTGCACACCGAACTCGCTCCCCGTGGAGGGTCGGACCCCGGACGGCCACCAGGTCAACGTGCTCGACGAGCAGATGAAGATCGCCGACACGTTCGACCTTCCCGCGCTCGAGGTCTTCGACGCGGACCAGGCCGAGGTGACGCTGACGACGGCCGGGTACGTACCGCAGGGGCCGTGGTCGGCGTCGGGGTCGGGCCACATGTGTCAGGTCGCCCGCGTCGACGAGCTGTAGGGCGCGGCACTGGGGGCCAGGCGCACCGCCCGAGCGGGGCAGCGCCTGGCCTTTCGGCTGTTCAGGCGCTGCGCGCTTCGGCCTCGTCGTCCTCGACGGCGCAGAACTGCTCCAGGAGCAGCGGGCTTCCGAGCGCGAGGGCGGTGAGCTTTCGGTGGGACGCCTCCAGGGTGCGTATGGCTGCGGGCAGTCCGGCCGGGGCGCGGCCTGGCCGCCGCGGGGCGGCCGGGGCGGTGGTGACCCACAGTTCCTCGACGTCGCCGCCGCGCAGCACCTTCAGGTGGCCGGCGGTGAGTGCTTCGTGGGTGGCTTTCCAGCGGGTGAGGGCGCGGCGGCTGACGGCGTCGACGATCGGGAACCACTGCTCGCCGACGCGCACGCGCGGCATCGGCCGGCGCTCGAGGTCAAGGTCGGCCAGGCGCAGCGGGTGCAGGGCGGAGAGGCCCTGGCCGGTGGCGATGGCGAGCGCGATGACGGCGACGGTGCGCTCCCAGGTCGCCTGGAGCATCCCGGCGGGGTGGTCGCCGGAGAGGATGCGCAGGGTGCGGTGTGCCTCGCGGGGGTGAGGCGGTCGGCGAACTCGGGGGCGGGCGGGGTCAGCTCGAGGGGTGGCCGCACCAGCGGAGAAGACGTTGACGCTCGAGGTGCGGGCGGCCATGGAGTTGGCGGCGGCGCGGGCGGTGGGACCGTCAAGGCCGGGGCGGCGGCGGGTGGCGCCGCGCTGGGCGGCGGCGAGCCAGGCCAGGGCGTTCTCCTCGTCGAGGAGGTCCTTGGTGGTGACCTTGGAGGCGCCGCGCTGGAGGTAGGAGGCGGTCCAGGCGAGGTACTCGTCGAGGAAGGCGCGGCGCTGGCGGCGGGTGGCCTCGGAGGTGAGGGTGGAGACGAACCTTGTCACGGCGGTGGTGCCCCGTGTGGGGACGATGACGGCGGCCGGCACGCGGGCCTCCCTGTGGTCTCCGCCCGCCGTACGGCGCGGGCTCTCCTGCTGTTCCTCGTCTCGAAGTATGCGGGTGTCCGACCCTCGTGTCACTAAATAACAGCAAGTAGCTAGCGATCACGGCCCCCGGTCCCCCAGCTGGCCCATCGTTTCGGCTCGTGTCGAACCGAGACGAACGTGCCGCTCCGGTACGGACAATGCGGCCCTCCGGCCTCCCGGCCACGCGCTCCCCACCCCAGCCGACCCATGCATCAGGGCGTTCGGCTGTTTGCTGTTATTTTGATACACGGGGGTCGGACACACCCCGGGCGGCTTCGCCCGCGCACCGGAACCCGCCCGCGGCCCGGCCCGCCATCCGTACGCTGGGGCGCATCGCCGTACCGAAAGGCCCCTGCCCCGTGCTCGACACCCTGCCGCCCGAGCTGCTCACCCCGCTCACCGGCGACTCCGTCCGCTGGCACTACCACCCCGACGACCACCGCGACGCGGACGCCGTCGAGGCCACCTGCCACCTGGTGGCCGGCCTCGTCCAGAACGCCTGGCAGACCGTGGCCGCACGGGCCGCGGCGAACCGGACCGCCGACCCCGCCCTGCACCGGCTCATGGTCAACCTCCACCCCGAGGGCCTGGACCTGACCGCCGACGGCTGCGCCCTGTCCCTGTATGTCGACGGCCGCGGCACCCACGACCTGCTGCACGCCCGTACCGGCCAGCGGATGACCGACGCGCTCGCCGAACAGGCCCGCACCCCGCTGCGCGTCGCCGACTGCGCGAGCCGCCTGCGCTGGACCCGCAACATCCACTGCCACGAGCACTCCCCCGCCCCCGTCCCGCCGGATCCCGACGCCGCCCGCGCCCACCAGGCCCGCCTCGACGACGTCATCGACGGCCGCCGCCCGGCCGGAACCGACGACCAGGCCCCAGCCAGCGCCTCCTGCTCGCCCTGCGCCACCGGCTCGGCATCACCCCCGGCGCGCAGTGGGCCGGGCACCCCGCCGGCATGGTCACCCTGCGGTGCCAGGCGCCCGACGCGCGGCGCCTGCTGGCCCTGGGCATCCCCGCCCAGGCCCGGCTCGAGGACGTCGGCGAAAGCGTCGCCTTCACCCTCACCGCCGCCGAGTGCGACGCCTTCGCCGACACGATCGCCGCAGCCCGGCCCGCCTGACCCGCCCGCAGGCCGCGCGCCCGGATATCCGGTGGCCACCGCGCCGTCCGCCGTGCCAAGCTCCCTGCACCGAAGGGGCGTAGCTCAGGCCGGCCAGAGCAGCGGATTCCAAACCCGCGCGCCGCAGGTTCGAATCCTGCCGCCCCTGCCACCCGGCCGGACCCGCACACCGGGTCCGGCCGCTCGCGTCACGTGCGCCCCCGTGTGCTCCTCTGCGCCGAGGGCGCCCGGAAAAGAAACCCAACACACTCGCCGTCGTATTGGGTTTCGGATACGGTGAGGGTCCGCCCGCACACCACTGCAGGCGCCGTCCTCCCGTGCCCGGCGGACTTCGCGCACACCGCCGGCACCCCACCATCTTCCGGGGTGACACCATGCATCTGCTCGCCGTCGTACGGCACGCCGAATCGACCGAGAACGCAACGAAGCACAGCGGCTTCTACCAGGACCCGCGGCCGTGGACCGACGAGGCCGCGCACGCCCTGTCCCGCGACCTCGTCGGGCTCACCCCGAGGGGCTTCCGCCAGTGCCAGTGGCTGCGCACCACGCTCGCCGACCTCCTCGGCGGCGACCCCTACGTCTACTCCTCGCAGTACCGGCGCGCCCTGGACACCGCCGACCTCGCCCTGCCGGACCAGAAGGCGGAGGTGACCGCCCTGCTGAACGAGCAGCACTACGGCGCCGCGACGTACATGACGAAGCGGCAGCTCTTCGCGACCTACCCGGACACCGAACAGGACCGCCAGACCCGCAAGCACCTGTGGACCCCGCCCGGCACGGGCGGCGAGTCCCTGGCCGTCGGCGTGCTGGCCCGGGCCACCGCCTTCGTCGAGGCCCTGACCACCTCGGCGCCGGCCGTCGCGGCGGTGACCCACCACACGGCCATCCTGGCCCTGCGCAGCGTGCTGGAGCGGCGGCCGGTGACCGACCTGGTCGAGGAGGCCCGCGCGCACAAGACGCCCAACGCCGGGATCCTGCTCTACGAGCGGCGCGGCCGGGCCTTCGCCCAGGTCGCCGACGTCGAGCCGGACTGCTGAGGGGCGCGGCCGTGGACAGCGACGTCGTCTACTTCAACGGTCCCGTGCAGAACGGCGACTTCACCCTGGCCGCCCGGCCCGGCAAGGCGGTGGGCATCCGCCTCGCCGAGGCGCTGAACGCGCTGCTCGGCCGGGGACCGGTGCCGCACCTGTGGAACACGGTCACCCTCGCCGGGGACCTCCGTCACCGCGGCGCGGTAGGCCGCGACGGGCTCGGCCGCCAGGAGCGCGAGGAGCGGGCGATGGCGGCGAAGTACGCCCCGGGCCCGTCGCCGGCCGCAGGGCTGCGCACCGACTGCGAACCCGCCGTGGCCGCGCTCGCCCTGGAGATGACCCGGACGCTGCTGGCCGACGGGACGCTGGACATACGGAAGATGCCGGTCGGGTGTGCGCCCGCTGCGGGCACATGACCGGCCCGTCCGCCGCCGCCTGCCGGGCCTGCGGCCACGGCACCGTCCGCGCGGCGCACCGGGACCTGCTGGTCTTCGACCGGAGCGCCCGCGCCCGGTGCTCGAGCGCGACGACTTCCACGCCGCCGGAGCCCGGACGCCGACGCACCTGCTGAACATCGCCCACAACGTGCCCGAGGTGCTCGTCCTGGCGCGCACCCGAGACCACGGGGTGAGCCTGGCGCCGCTGGGCCTGGCGGGCCTGGTGCTGGACCCGCGCGCCGGGCTCCACGTCGCCATGCTCTCGGCCGCCGCCGAGCAGGGCGGGGCGCAGCCGGTGATGACGCTCACCGAGAACGCGGCGGCGAACGTGGCCGCGTACGGAGCGCCGTTCCGACGGCACGGCGCGGTGCGGCTGCGGTACACCCTGCACGGCCGGGTCGCCTACGAGGCCGCCGCCCCCGACCGACTGTACGAAGTGCACCGTGCCGGAGACCTCCGGGAGCCGTTCACCGACTGGTTCCTGCCGCTGTGCGCGGCCCGGGAGCGGGCCGGGGTGGACCGCGCCCGCATCCCGGCACTGCTGAAGTTCCTGCGCCGGGCCCACCTGTCCCGGCCCGCCACGCCCCCGGGTGAGGTCCTCGCCGACCTGCGCCGACGGGCCGCTGCGGGTGATATGCGCTGGGTCATGAGCGCGCCGGCGCTGGCCTGCGCGCTGGCCGACCGAAGCAACACGACCGGGCCCGCGGGCCCGCAGAGAGGAACAGCCTGATGGACAAGACCGACTGGCAACTCGTCAAGAGGCGAACCGCGGACGCCGAGGGAGCCGTCTTCGTCTCCCCCGACGGCCGGCGCTACCGGCGCACCGGTGGTGCGGCGCTGCGCCAGGAGGCCGCCTTCCAGCAGAAGGTCGCCGCCCTGGACTACCCGGTGGCGCGCGTCCTGGCGCAGGGCGAACAGGACGGGGGCGGCTTCTTCGTCGAGGAGGAGTCCCTGGGCCCGCGGTCGCTGCACGAGATGGCCGTGGCGGACGGCGGGCAGGAGCTGCCGGACGCCGTCGTCGACCAGTTGGCGCAGGTCTCGGCACGGCTCGTGTACGCCCAGGCCCAGCACCCGGCCGGCGCGGACCCCGGGGCGCTGCACCGCTGGGTGGAGCAGGCGGGCTGGACGCACAACGTCTTCGCGGAGAACCCCGACTTCGACACCCCGCGCACACACGCGGTCCTGCAGCGGGTCCGGGACGAGCTCGCCGCGCAGCGCCTGGTGTGGGGGCACCTCGACTACGGGCTGCCGAACGTGCTGCCGGACGGCGTCATCGACTGGCAGCACCACGGCGTGGTGCCACTGGGCTACGACGTCGCCCTGGCGCTCGAGGTCATCCCCTTCAAGGGCGGTGCGAAGGGCTACACCGCGAGCCCGGCGCAGCGTGAGCGGTACCTGGCCGCGCTGGACTCGGCCGCCCTGGCCGCCGACGCCGAGCCGGTCAGCGCCCACCGGGGGGCGTTCCTCGTCGTCAAGAGCCTGTTCTTCCTGGCGCTGATGCGCCCGGCCGACCCGACCCGGCTCGACAAGCACCAGAAGTGGCAGTACCGGCGTCACCTCTTCCTGAAGGGACTCGAGCAGTATGAGCGCACCGGCGATGTCGACACCGTCCTCTTCCCGACCCTCGATCAGTTCGCCGTTGGGCCGGGCGGTTCCGACGGTCCGTGACCGCGACTACCTGCTGGACCGATCCGGGGTCATCTTCAAGGTGATCGGCGACGTCCACCCCAACAGCCACTGGCTGGGGTACGTGAAGTACTACCCCAACGAGCGGGGCGACCGGAGCCTGTTCGGCCGGACGTACCGGCAGAACTCCGTGGTGTCCAAGGCGTTCGGGATCCTGGCGGACCGGCCGGAGTGCTACGTCTACTCCCCCGCCATCGGCTGCGTGATCACCGGGGTGCCGCGCGAGGACGTCGTGCTGCACTACTCGTGCCGGCAGGCGCTGGCCACCCTGCGCGACGCCCCGGACCTGCTGGACGGCTCGGCCGTCAGCAAGGACCTCCTCGCGATCGTGGAGTGGGCGGCGAAGGCGGGCGCCGACGACGTCCTCGGCGTTACCGGCTCCTTCCTCGTCGGAGTCTGCAACGCCCGCTCCGACATCGACCTGGTCTGCTACGGGCCGCGCGGCTACGAGGCCGCCCAGGCGCTGTTCGCCGAGCGCGGCCTCATCCGCCCGTACGAGGGCGAGGACCTGACCCGGCTGTACGTGCGGCGGGCCAAGTACATGGCCGGGTCCTCCTTCGACATGCTGCTGCGGCAAGAGGCGCGCAAGCTCCAGGGCCTCACCGCGGGCGCCGGGGCACACATCAACTGCGAGCCGCTGCGCGCCGACGACGACCGGACCTTCCACGACGTGGTGGCCCAGGAGGTCGGGGAGATCAGTGTCCTCGCCCGGATCACCGACCACGCCCAGGGGCTGGCGACGCCGGCGCTGTACGGGATCGCCGTGGAGACGGTCACCGCGTCCACGATCGACGAGGCCGAGGTGTTCGCCCGCCGGATCACCCACCTGCGCAGCTACCTCGGCGCCTACACCGGGGCCTTCCGCGAGGGCGACACCGTGTACCTGTCCGGTCGGCTCGTGCACATCCAGAAGCCCGGCCAGATCGACGGGTTCGGCATCGAGCTGACCCCGTGGAGCGCCACCGAGAGCTACCTCGCCAACCTCGCCCGCTGACCTACCGGGCCCTCGGGCCCGGGCCGATTCCTCCTGTGGAGATCCGATGCGATCTGACCCGAACGCCTTCGTCTCGGCGGAAGCCCATTACGCCCGGTTCCGCCCGCGCTACCCCAAGGAGCTGTTCGCCCTGCTGTCCGAGCGGTTCAGCCTGGACGGTACGCAGTACGCCCTGGACCTGGGGTGCGGGCCGGGCACCGTGGCCCTGGAGCTGGCCGGCCTGGTCGGCACCGTGTTCGCCGTCGACCCGGCGGCCGGGATGCTCGAGCAGGGCCGGGCGCTGGCCGAGGAGCGGGCGGTGGGCAACGTCTGGTGGAAGCAGGCCGACTCGAGCGGGCTGCTCGCCCTCGGGCTGCCGCCGCTCGACCTGGTGGTGATGGCCAAGTCCTACCACTGGACCGACCGGGCCCAGGTCCTCGTCGACCTCGACAAGCTCAGCACCGAACGCGCCGGGATCGTCATCCTGTCCGCCGGGCCCCCCGGGACCACGCCCCTGCCCGGGTGGGCTCCGGTGGTCGCGGAGGTCCGGGCCGCCTACCTCGGCTCGGTGCGCCGGGCAGGAGAGGGGGTGTACCCGGAGCCGGAGGAGGCGTACGCCGCCACGGTGGGGCGCTCCCCCTTCGGCGCCGTCGAGGTGGTGCCGTTCGACCAGGTGGTGGTGCGCGACGTTGAGGGGGTGATCGGGCTGCAGCTGAGCAACTCGTACTCCACCCCGGCCCAGCTGGGCGACCGGCGGGCGGCGTTCGAGGAGGACCTGCGCCGGGCGCTGCTGGCGTACGACCCGACGGGGCGCTACGAGGAGACCATCCGTACGGAGGCGCTCATCGCGACCCGGCCGTAGCGGCCGGCACGGAACGCGGCGCCCGGTCCGGGCACAGGGAGCGGACGTTCTCTGCCTGGGCCGGGCGCCGTGCCATGATTAAGGCGACATGACGGCCGGACACACGAGGGGATTCGGTGGCCAGGCGTACAACGGCATACCGGCGCGTTGCCCAGGACCTGCGTGACCAGATTTCCGATGGACGGCTCAAGCCCGGAGACCGCATCCCTTCGCTGACGGCACTTCAGGAGACGTACGGCAGCTCGGACACGGTGATCCTGGAGGCGCGCAAGGTCCTTGTCGCCGAGGGGCTGCTGGTGGCCAGGACCGGGGACGGCACCTACGTACGCGATCGGCCCGAGCCCCTGCGCCTGCTGTACCGGCAGCCGGAGGACCGCGAGCAGCCGCTGTTCCGCCTGGAGGTCGGCGAGGCCGGCCTGTTCCCGGACGTAGTCGTAGTGGAGCCGGAGGAGAGCATCCCGGCGCCCGCGGCCGTCGCCGCGGCGCTGGGTGTGCGCAACGGCCGCAGGGTCAAGCGTGTGGTGCGGCTGTTCCGGCACGAGGGCGCGGCCGTTCAACTGGTGACCGTGCACGCGCTCGCCAGCGGGAAGGCCCCGGCGGCCGAGGTCGCGGTGGAGATCTCCGCGCGGCCGGCATCGGACGCGGAGGCCCGGGCGCTTGAGGGCGTGGTCGGGCAGCCGGTACTGGTGGCGACCCAGGTGGAGCGGCCGGAGGCGGGGGCGGCGCGGGTGGTGGAGACGCTGGTGCTCGCCGAGCGGTTCACGTTGGTGTACCAGCCGGGGGCCGCTGCCGGGTCGTGACGTTCCCCGGCGCGGGGGCCTCGATCCTGTTCGTGCAGAAAGATCACCGAACCCCCTTCCAACCTTACAACGTGCCGTTGTATAGTTTGGGGCGTAGGGAGAACACGAACCGAAGGAGGGGTCACGATGGCGCAGGCGCTGGACAACAAGGACCTGGCGGCGAAGCAGGCGCGCGTCGACGCGGTAGAGGACAAGGGGTACGGGGTCTGCTGGAACTGCGAGGTCGCGTACGAGAAGCACTGCAACCGGTGCAACGGGCCCTGGTGCCCGGTCTGCGACGACTGGTAGGCCCCGGCCTGCCGCCAACACACCGCCCCGGCGGTGTGTTTCTGCTCGTCCAGGGGCCGATCCCCCTTCGGCCGACCCCAGTCCCGTGGAGCGCCGCCATGACCCAGCAGGAGCGCGAGGGCCCTCCGGCCAGCAGCCGGAGGGCCCTCGTCATGTCCGCCGTCGTACGGTCGGTTACGCCCAGCGGGCCGCCCCGCCGATGCGCAGCAGCAGCCGGGTGATCGCGTCCCGGGCCTGGGCCGGGACCACCCCGTTGCCCAGTGCCTTGAGCTGGGCCGCCCGGGACAGGCCGGGCACGCCGGTCACCCATGCCCGGTCGAGCCCCATCATCCACTCGACGAACTCGGTGGCCAGCCGCCCGCGGTCGTTGACCGCCGGCGGTGCGGCCCGGCCGGTCCGCTGCTCCCAGCGGGCGATCACCGCGGCGTACGGCCCCCACGGCCCGGGGACGTCCCCGTCCGCTGCCCGGTGGTGTGCGCCCCCGGGCAGGAGGTGCTCGACCTCGTCGGCGAGCGTGGGCCCGTGGCCGCCAGCTCGTCTCTTGTCCGGGTGCTGGGAGCCTCCGTTGGTGGCGAGCTGGGCGGTCGGCGTCTTCAGCAGCGGGAGGGCGTCGGGGCACGGCTCGGCCGGGAGCGGCGGAGCCTGGTGGTGGAGGCCCCGGCTGCGGGTGACGCGGTTGTAGGTGACGCCGGGGGCTACCTCACGCCGCCTGTGGCCAGGCGAGGACGAAGACCCTCTCGCGGCGGTGCGGCGCGCCGGCGTCCGAGGCGCGGAGCAGGCACCACTCCGCATCGAACCGGAGGGCGGCCAGATCGCCGAGTACGGCACCGAGGGCGCGGAGGTCCCCGGGCTGCTGGCCGTCATCCACTGGCCGGTGTTCTGGTCCCACACCGCGAGCGGCCGGTGCGGAGAGGAGACCTCGGACATTTTCGATCACCACCAAGGAGGGTCGGAGCACGGAGATGGCCTCGGCGACGTGGCGCCAGATGCCGGACCGGGTGCCGGGCGCCAGGCCGTCCAGGCGCCCGGCCAGGCTGACGTCGGTGCAGGGGAAACCGGCGGTCAGCACGTCGACCGGCTCGACAGCGGACCAGTCGACGGCGGCGATGTCGCCGTGGTTGGGGACGGAGGGCCAGTGGTGGGCGAGGATGCGGGCCGAACGCTGTTGCGGGTCGGCCGGGTCGTACTCGCAGTGCCAGACGACCTCGCCGCCGAAGACGTCCCGGACGGCGAGGTCGAGACCCCCGTATCCGCTGCACAGCGAGCCGATGCGGGGACGGTCGGGGACCGTGGGAGCGCTCAGGCGATCCCCTTTCCCCAGCCGGGGGTGCACGACAACTCGGTCAGGGCGCCGGCAGTGGCCGCGAGGGCCTGGCGCTCCTCGGCGGTGAGGACAGTGGCGGGCATGGCGGTTCTCCCTGTGAAAGGTGGAGATCAGCGAGTGACGGTGACGAGGGCCTTGGCCAGCGCGGACTGGACGGCGCTGACGTAGGTGTGGAAGGCGGCGGTGCGGTTCCCGCGGTTGCTGCGGGAGAGGTCGCCGCCGACGAAGAAGGCCGCGCGCTGAGCGGTGCTGATCTCCAACTGGACGCCCATCTTGCGGGTGTTGATGTTGCAGATGTTCTGCGGGTCGGTGCCGGCCAGGTCCGCCGGCGCGACCTGCACGGTGAACCCGGCCCGGGTCAGCTCCACGGCGACGCAGTCGCGCAGGGCGTAGTCCAGACCACCGATGTTGGTCACCGGGGCGGTGCCAGCGCAGCCGTGCCAGGAGACGGTGTGGGTGGCCGTCCGGGCGAGCGCGAGCGCGGTGGGCTCGTCGAAGGCGGTGCTGGTGATGTGCAGGTCGGCGTTGTTCGACGCCTTCATGCCGTCGAAGACGTACAGGTCGTGGATTCCGTCGGCCGCCGCCTCGGCCAGCTCGCCTGACCCCTGCTCGATGCCGCCGCCGTGAATGGCCAGGTGGAGCAGCGTGGAGACCGGCGACTTGCGCCAGTGCCGCTGGTAGTCGATGCCCTCGAGCTGCGCCCCGGCCAGATCGGCATACGACGCGTACGGCATCAGGCGATCCCCTTGCCCCAGCCCGGGGTGCACTGGAGGAGCTGCTTGGTGCCGTACTCCCCGATGCACGCCTGGTAGTAGACGACCGTGCCCTCCGGGATCGCGGTGCCGTACGACTTGTACCGCACGGCCCCGTTGCCGTCCGGGTTCCAGAGGTTGTCCGCGATGCCGACGGACGGCACATAGACGCGGGTGACGGCGGAGTGGCCGTCGGCCTTGGTGTCGGCGGACCAGAACACGTCACCGTCGTGCTTGAACCAGGACGCGGCGCCGTGGGTGGGGTCGACGACGCTGCCGCCGTCGGCTGCGGCGCTGGCGCTGGAGGATGTGGTGAGCAGCAGGGCGATCGAGGCGACGAGCGCGCCGGCGGCGTAGCGGATGCGGAATCTCAAGGGAACCTCGTGGGTCTGGTGGGGCGGTGGGTCAGCGGCCGAACGCGCTCCAGACGCCCAGCAGGAGGGCGCCCAGGGCGATCAGGACACTGAGGGTGGGCAGGGGCCAGCGGTTGCGTTCCAGGGCGGCGACGCGGTCCTGGAGGTCCGCGACGTCCTTGTCGGTCTGCTCGTTGCGCTGGACCAGGAGGGCGAGCTGGCCGTCGATGCCCGCCAGCCCGACTTCGAGGCTGCGGCGCAGGTCGGCCAGTGCCAGTGCGACCTCTCCATCGGGCATGGCGGGACGTTCCTCCTACAGGCGGGTGGGGTCGGACTTGGCCGGGAGCCAGGAGGCAGAGCCGACCTTGCCGAGGCGGGTGCCGATGGCGCCCTTGACGACGGTCAGCGCGGCCGGGATGGAGGCGACGGCGGCGCTCTGCAGGACGGACAGGTCGACGACGTCGCTGGCGGCCCCGGCGAGCAGGAGGCCGAGGAACGCCTCGGCGTAGGTCAGGACGGTGCGCTCGAGGACGTCGAGGACGGGGTTGTGCGGCGTGGTGGACATGGAGCTCTCCTTCGGTGGGATCAGCTGGTCGCGGTGAAGTTGTGCCGGGCGGCCAGGCGCTGCAGGGAGGCCAGGCCGGGGATGCCGTCGGCGGCGTCGCCGGTGTAGGAGCCGCCGGCCTTGCTGCGCTGCCACGCGGCGTAGGCGGTGACGGTCTTGGAGCCGAAGGAGCCGTCGGCGAACTCGCGGGCGAGGAGGCCCTCGGCGACCAGGGCGTCCTCGACGATGCGGACTTCGGTGGGGTAGGTGGTGTGGCCGTCGGGGGCGGGGACGTCCTTGCGGGCCGCGGCGACCAGGTGGGCGACGCTGACCTTCGGCTTCGTCGGCGGGGTCGTGGTGGCCTTGTAGAGGACCTTGGTGACGGAGATGGCACCCGGGTCGCCGTGGTCGTTTCCGGGGACATCTCCGTGGGAGAAGTGGCCGCCCTGGGACTGCCAGACCGCGCGGGAGCGCGGCTTGCCCGGACCGGGGTACTTCGCGGGCGGGCCGGCCGGGAAGACGTCGGGCACGCCCCAGGACCGGGCGGCGGACAGGATCTTCTGCCAGCCGGGCTTCTTGGCCGGGTCCCAGCCGTCGGTCCACGGGCTCTTGGCGTAGCCGAGGACCTCGATCTGGATGCAGACACGGCCCTCGCGGTTCGTGCGGCGGCTGCCGTCGTTGCGCAGCGCCCGGGCGGACTGGTTGAGCGGTCCGAACTGCCCGACCCGGTCCGTGACCGGGCAGTAGATGAGCTGTGGCTCGGAGGCGACGCGGATCAGGTAGGAGCCGACGGATTCGAGGTACTTGCCGCCTGCCGGGGACTCGGTGGAGTGGTGCACGACCCGCGGGGGGTTGCCCGGGGTGTCCATCGCGCCGCCGATGGAGCCGTCGCCGAGCCGGATCGCGCCGGAGATCCACACGGTGCCGGTGGCGCCGCGGGGCAGTTCGTCGGCGCCGGGCAGGTCGTCGGAGGTGAGGCTGCCCTGGCCGATGCGCGGCTCGGTGTCCGGGTCGTGGATCAGGAAGGGCTCGGCGCCCACCGGCTCGTACCAGTCCAGGTCGCCGTCCTCGCGCAGGACGTACACGGAGCCGGGCTGGCTGGCGGGCTCGCGGAGGAAGCGGGGGGAGGTGTCGAGCTGGGCGATCGCGCGGGCCTGGTCGACGTGGTCCTGGTCGACCTGTCCGCAGTAGGTGACGGACTGGTCGGGGTGGACGATCGCTGCGTGGAAGGAAGTCACGGGTGCTCCTGGTCAGGCGTGAAGTTGGATCGCGTCGATCTGGGCGCGCAGGACGACGTAGGTGGACAGGCGGAGGAAGAAGTCGCCGCCCTGGCCCCAGCCCGGCCCCCAGGAGTTGCGCAGCCGCAGCACGGTGCGCTCCGGGTCGACCCGGCCGTCGGGGAGCTGGGCGACCGCCTCGAGGCCGATCGCGCACACCTCGTGGCCGCCGGCCACGCCCGAGGTGCGCCAGGAGGCGACGGCGTCGACGAACGCGTCCTCGCCGGGGTGAACCAGTCGTTGAACCAGGGCATCCCGAGCAGGACGGGCCCGTGTTGCAGCGCTGCGGTCAGGTCGTCGGCGTCCAGGGCGTGGCTGTAGGAGCCGATCAGGCCGCGGGCCTTGAGCGCGCGGGCGACGCCGAGGCCGGAGCTGCCGCTGTCGGCGGGCGGCCACTGGTACGGCACGTACTCGTCGACGGCCGTGGCCTCGGCGTACAGCCGCAGGGCCCACCGTTCGGCCTCTGCCGCGTCGTCGAGCGGCAGGCCGGCGCGGGTGAGGTCGTCGGGGTGAGCAGCACCGACAGGGCGACCGCCGCGGCGTTCGCGGTGCACGAGCCCACTGCGTCCGTGTCCGGGGCGCCGGGGATGACGGCCGAGGTGGAGATGCCCTGGGCGTACAGGTCCTGCTGGTTGAGCACGGGGATGGCGGGCTGCCACCGGACAGCGCGCAGCGCCCCGGCTCGGCCGTGGTGGCGGTAGGCCAGCGACCGGGCGTCGAGGACCTGGTGGCGGCCGAGCGCCGGGTGAGGGGTGTAGTGGCGTACGAGGACGCCGTGTGTGGTGGGCACCGACTGGTCCGCTTCTCCCCCGCGCCCCAGATGGGCTGTCTCCTCCGGCCCGCGCGATGGCGGGCTCAGGCGGATTCCCTCGGGGTGTGGTGCGGACCGCGCAGCGGTGGCGTCCGGGCGGAGGGTCGCCCGCAGGTGCCGTGATCAATGATAGGTGGGCCTCGGAGGCGGCCCGTCCCGCGTGGCGGGCGGCCTCCGGGGGCGCGGGCTACTTCACATACGTCACGCGCAACTTGGGTGGGTAGGTCTCGCCGACGCCCATCGCCCGGCCGTAGTAGTCCTTGGCGGAGTTGTTCGGGTCGAGGGCGACACCCCTCCAGGTGGTCGAGTCGAAGACGGCGGTCAGGTCGACCCACTTGCCGACGTTCTTCCCCCAGGAGATCGTCTGCGACTCGCTGTCGCTGGAGAAGGTGCTCGGCCGGGACGTGAACTTGTGCGCCTTGATCACGGCCTTGCCGCCGTCGTTGTAGTACCAGTGGGCAAAGTACAGGTACAGCTCGACCTTCTGGATCGACGCCCCGGCCAGGTCGGTTCCCAGCGCCGCGGGGAATCCGATCAACGAAGCCTGCATGCCGTTCGTGCTCGAGTAGTAGCCCTGCAGGCACTGCGATCCGTAGTACGAGTTGTAGCCGGAGCGGTTGGCGTAGCTGCCCGACCAGCTCGCGTTGTAGGTCTTGACGTAGGTCTGCTTGGGCGGCGTCGTCGTGCCGCCGCCGGTGTTGTACAGGCCGGTCTCGGCGACGTACGGCCCGACGTCCTCGACGTAAAAGACGCCGGGGTACGTGCTGCCGCCGGTCAGCTTGACCGTCTGGCCCGAGGGGCCGCCCATGCAGCGGAACGTCGTCAGCAGACGGTGCAGTCCGGCACCGAAGGAGGCGCCGGAGCGGATCGTCTCCAGGCGCACGCGCTTGAGGCTGGTGCTGTTGATCGGGTAGTAGGCCGACTGGATCTGCGGTGAGCTGATGGTCGGGGTGTTGGCCCCGCCGTCCTTGAGGGACAGGACGAGGTCGCCGCCTGCTGCGGAGCCCTGGGAGTAGACGTCGAGGACCACCCGGTACATGCGGCTGGTGTCTGCGACGAACGACAGCTCGACGAACCCGAAGTCCGTCGTGCCCGCGGAGACGCTGGTGGCCTGGTAGTCGACGGCGACCAGGCCGCGCGGGGCGTTGCCGAGGAACTTGCTGATCGGGTCGCCGCCGATGGTGAGGTCGCCGGCCACCGCCAGGTCGCCAAACCCCGCGTTCCCGTCCTGGTCGATGGTGGCCACCGCTGTTCCGCCGGTGCGCAGGGTGAGGTAGTTCGGCGCGCCGGTAACCAGGCTGACGGCCTCCTCGCCCTCCTCGTCGTACAGCCGCAGCCCCATCGGCGAGACCTCGGCGCGCGCTCCGGAGCCCGGACCGGCGAGCAGGGGGCGGATCTCGACGTTGTCGAAGTAGACGTTGCCGGCCGCCGTGGTGGCCCCGGTGGCGTCGTAGCCGACGCGGATGTTGGCGCGGGTGGCGCCCGCCGGGACGGTGACGATCTTCGAGATGCGGTTCCAGGTCCCGTCGGTCACCGGGGTGGTGACGGACAGTCCGTCCGAGGACAGCCGGGTGCCCGCCTCGTCGTAGAAGCCGACGTACAGCTGGACCTTGCCGCCGGTCAGGTCGGCCGTGGCCTTGTAGTCGCCGGCCAGCCACAGCCGGTCGCCGGGCAGCACGGGCGAGGAGGCGTGCTGCACCCAGACGTACTGGTTGAGGGTGGAGGTGATGCGCAGGCACTTCGGCGAGTTGTTGCCGCCCGCCTCGACGGCTGCCAGGGCCGGGTTGGTGAGCAGGTTGGCGATGTAGCCGGTCTCGTAGGAGGGGTCGGCGACGAGGTTGCCGTTGGTGCCGATGGCCAGGTGGCTGGCGTTGAGCGCGCCGGCGACGACGTGTCGGGCGACCAGGGTGTTGGAGGCGATCTCGTCTCCGGTCAGGGACAGCGCTTTGACCTCGCGGGCGGTGAGGGTCTTGGCGGTGACCTTGTCCGCCGTCACGGCTCCGGCGGTCAGTTCGGGCGTGCCGATGGAGTCGGCCAGCACCATGCCCGCGGCGACCACGCTGCGCAGTTCGACGTTGTCGAAGTCGGCTGTTCCTGCTGTGGCCAGGTAGCTCTGCACCCACACGGTGGCGCGTACGGCCCCGGCGGGGGCCTGCTGCTGGCTGCGGTAGCGGGCCCAGGGGGCTCCGGGCGCGGGCGGGGCCACGGTGGCGTTGTCGCCGATGACCTGGCCCTGCGCGTCGTGCCAGCGCAGGAAGAAGCGCGCGGAGTCGCCCGCCCAGTCGGCCGAGAACCGTGCGTCGAGGGCGAGGAAGTACCGCTCCCCCGGCACCACCGGCAGTTCGGTGAGCTGCAGGGCCTTCGACGCCGGCGTGGTGCTGGCGGCGTTGACCCGCAGGGCGCGTGGTGAGTTGTTGCCGTCCGTCAGCGACCAGTCCAGGTTGGCGGTCAGGAGCTTGTCGGTGAGTTCGCCCTCGAAGGACGGGTCGGGCACGAGGTTGCCGGTGCCGATGCCGAGCTGGTTGAAGCCGACGGCGCCGATCTGGAGTTTGAGCCGGGACACGGCCTCGTCGGCGAGTTTCGTCTCGTTGACGATGCCGTCCAGGACGTCCTGGGCGACGACGGCCGCGGGCCCGACCGGGCCGGTCTGCTCGGATGGCACGGAGGGGGCGCCGGAGGTGTTGCGGGCCAGCAGTCGGAAGTAGGACGGCTGGTCGACCGGTATCAGCAGGGTGCCGCCCTGCGGGGATTCCAGCGTGGTGCGCAGGGTCGTGGGTGAGGGCGTGAACCCGGCAGCGGTGTCGGCGTGGATCTCGATGCGGGAGAAGTCCAGCGGCGCGGCGACCGCGTCGGTGAAGGTGCCGCTCCAGGTCACGGAGACGCCGCCGAGGACGGAGACGAGCGCGGCCGGGGTGGGCTGGGGCGGCGGCGGGCCGTTGACGACGACCACGCCGGAGGTGCCGTCGGTCTGCTGTCCGATGACGGCGCGCAGCGAGCCGTCCTGGTCGTAGACCTGCACGGCGGCGTCCTCGATCGAGGAGTTCCCGAGGCGGGTGGAGCGCTGCATGCGGGCGACCTGCCGCTCCAGGGCCGCCAGGCGTGCGCCGATGTCGAAGGTGCTCATGCTGCCGCCGATCCGTAGTGGAAGCTGTCGGCGCGGGCCAGGTCGACGGTGACGCTCTCGCCGTCGTTGCCGCCGGGCCGGACGCGCCAGCCCACGACGCGGCTCCACCCGGTGTAGGTGGTCCAGTCGTTGCGGATCGTGGTGTAGACGTCGTCGCCGATCTGGAAGGAGCCGAGCGGGGCGGCGGGGTGGTCGGGCTGGATGCGGATCTGCTCGACGGTGCCCCGGATCTGCCGGCGCTGGCGCTCGGCGACGGCCCGCTTGGCGAGGATGTCGGTGCCCTTGACCTCTGGGAGGGCCAGGACGGTCTCCATGCGCAGGCGCCCGTCGCGGACGCTGTCGATGTGCCGGCGCTTGGAGCGGCCCTCGCCCGCGCCGGTGGCGATGACGGTGTTGGCGTACTCGTCGGCCGAGCGCGGCACCGGCGGCGCGTCCAGGACGTTGATGCCGCTGGTGAAGGACACGTCGGTGCGCCGTGTGCCCAGCCGGGGGTAGCCCAGCCGGATCCGCCGTACGATCTGCCCGCCGCTGCCCCAGGCGGTGTCGCACGTGTAGTCCGGGGAGTCGTCGGCCGAGACGAGGTCGTCGACGGCGTCGCCGAGGACGGGCTCCTCCCACCAGGAGAACTTCAGCGGCTCGGCGGTGGTGCCGACCTTCGCGGTGGAGGTGGTGGAGTCGACGGCGACGCCCAGGTTGCCGTCCGGGAGGGACTGCGCGTACGACCAGATGTCGCGGATCACCTTGCAGGGGTCGGCGTTCACGTAGGGGCCGCGGCCGTTGAGTTCGCCGTGCACGTCGTGGCGCCGCTGCAGGTACGACGACCAGCCGGCGGCCTCCAGGGACAGGGTCCGGTCCTCGGGGGTGGCCTGCCACAGCAGTCCGCCCCAGCGCAGGAAGCCGTCCCGCTCGGCGTACAGCAGCGTGTTGCCCTCGTCGGCGATCTGCGGCAGGGTCCGGGCGAAGCGGGGCGCCAGCTTGGCGGTGAGCGAGCCGGGACCGTTGAGCTCGGGGCCGAACTCGACGTCGCTGAGCGGGATGTCGGCGGCGATGATCTCGCCGGTCAGGGCGTGCTGGGCGAGGTAGCGGTACTGGGAGGCCATCAGACGATGCCCTCGTAGAACTCGACGTCCGCGAACAGGGACGTGCCGCCGTCCACGCGCAGGTCACCGGTGGGCGCCTTGTACATGTACGTCTGGATGGTCAGGCGCTGGGTGGTGCCGCGCATCGCGACGGGGATCGCGAGGTTGTCCCCCAGGACCACGGTGTTGCGGCGGGTGCCGTTGCCCTGGTCGTCGTCGATGTAGGTGTCCTGGCCGAGGATGGCCGCGGAGCCCGTCCCCAGGACGGTCTGCATCCGCGCGAAGACGTCCGCCTTGGTCAGCCGCAGCCCGGCGATGGTGATCATCACCCTGGCGGAGACCGCCCAGGAGGGCACGGCCACGTTCCACGTCGCCACCGAGGGCCAGTTGTGCCACTTGTTGTCGGAGTAGGTCAGGTCGGAGGCGGTGGAGGGGAAGACGCTGTACAGGGTGCGGTCCTTGCGCGGGTTACAGATCCTGCGCAGGTCGGTGATCATCGCGGCGGTGACCGTGCCGGTGTTGGCGGGCAGGGCGATCCGGGCCAGCGGGATCGCGGAGTATCCCGCTGGCGGAGTGGTCGCGGTCGCCGACACCCCGGAGACGACGTCGAAGAAGACCACCGGGTCGGTGGCCGGGTCCTTGTTGCCCTCGTACTCCGGGTCCAGGACGCGCAGCACCACCATGTCGGTGCGCGCGGTGGCCCCGGTGGGCGCGATGTTCACCACGGCTGTGCCGATGTTGTACGCGGTGTAGTGGCCCTGCCAGGAGGCGGCGCGCCCGCGGACGATGCCGGAGCCGTCGCCGACGAGGACGCCGCCGGCCGGGACGGTCAGCGGGGTGACCTTGAGGTCGTTGCCTTCGGTGACGCCCTCGGAGCCGCGGGCCAGGTCGCGGATCATCATGCGGAAGGTCTGGGCGCTGTGGGTCGCGCCGTTGGTGAGCAGGGGCGCCGGGGCCAGGGTCATGAGTTCGCTCCTCCTCAGAGGGTGGGCCAGGCCGGTCGCCAGGAGACGGCGAGGCGGGCGGTGTTGGTGGGGTCGGTGGCCGTCCAGCGCAGTTCGCTGCGGCCGGGCGGCAGGCTGAAGGTGTCCAGGCGGCTGGTGCCGGTCAGCGGGACGTTGCCGCCGTTGCTGCGCAGCACGGAGCGCCAGGTGGGCCGGGTGTCGATCTCGACCCAGTCGCCGGCCGGGATGGTCGTGGTCATCTCCAGGCGGCGGCCGGACTCGACGTGGGTGATCGCCGGGTTGGCGCAGGGGCCGGTGATGCGCAGGACGGGCCAGGTGGGGGCGGTGCCGTCGACGTCGATCCAGCCGGGCCGCACGGCCTGGCCGGGGGCCGGGTTGACCACGATGGGGGCGACGACGGGCGCGGTGAAGCCGCCGCCGGAGATCATGCCGAGCGGGATCGTGATGCGCTGCAGGTCCTCGCCGTAGTAGAGCTGGTCGGCGGCAAGGAACTCCAGGTCGAGCGGGATCCATCCGTGGATGAGCGCGGTCAGGTCCGCCTCGCACTTGCGCAGCCGTCCCAGCAGGACGCGCACGTCGCGGCCCGGGAACTTCACGCGCAGCTCCGTGGTGGCGCCGCCGGTCAGGCGCAGCTTCGTCTCGTTGTGGACCCGCTGGAGGTCGGCGAGGATGTCCAGGGCGCGGTCGGGCTCGCCGGGCGTCTTGATGGCCGCGTCGATGCGGACCGTGCGGCCGGCGTAGTAGTCGGCACCGAGCCAGATGCCGTCGGAGGTGGGCGGCTCCACGTCGGCGGTGCGTACGTCGGCCCGCCCCAGGCCCTCGATCGCGGCGATCGGCACCGGTGTGCGGGTGCCGATGACGACGCCTCCGAGTTCGTGCTGGAAGTCGTTCAGGACGGCGCTCATCGGTGGCGCACCCCTCCCCGCTGGGCGCGGCGGACCTGGTAGCCGACCGCGGCAACGATCTGCTGTTCGGTGGCCCCGGGCCGGTCGATCTGGATGGTCTGGTTTCCGATCAGCGGGGCGGCCTGCTGGATGACGACGACCTGGACCCGCCCGGCGTTGGCGTCCTGCCGGCCGGTGAGGGCGTAGCCGAAGCGGTCGGCGACGTCGTTGAGGACGGCGGTGGCGCGCGGGCGCTTGTTCAGCCCGAGCGGCACGTACGCCTCGCCGTGTGTGCTCGGCTCGGCGAAGCGGACCAGGCCGCCGCTGGTGGCGTAGATGCCCTCACGGATCCCGCCGTCCTCGTAGGCGAGCCCCTTCTTGGCCTTGGCGAGGTCGGACAGCAGTCGCTCGGAGCGAGAGCCGAGCGCGGACTTGATCTGCGAGGTGGCCTTCCCGGCCACCGTGATGATCTCTTCCTCGTCGAGGCCGGTCTTGTCGGCGATGGTGTGGATGCCGGTGGTCTTCGACGTGGTCGCGCCGATGATCTTCACGAGGGTGGCGAGCTGGTCGTCCGAGAGCAGCGCCCCGGCCTGGCGGGAGGCGTCGTTGCCGGCCTTGGCCTTCTTCTTGTCCTTGACCGCCTGGGCGGCGAGGTCGGCCGCGTCCTGGTCGCCCTGCTCGGCGAGCCGGGCGGCGAGGTCGCCATACCCGGACGCGGCGAGCTTGGAGAGGTTGTTCTGGAAGGCGGTCTGGTCCTTGACCGCCGTCTTGAGCTGGCCGGTGTAGTCGCCCAGGCTCGCCTTGGACGCCTCCGCGAGAGCGCGCAGGTCTTTGGCCATCTGCTTGACGTACTTGCCCGAGCCGGTGGCCATCTTCCGGGTGAGCGCGACGCCGTCCTCGCCCATCTCCTCGAGCGCCTTGGCGACGTCCGTGCCCGCGCGGCTGGCAACCGTGGCCAGGTCGCGGCGCCAGCGCGACATCGTCTTCGTCGTCGAGCGGAGCTTCTTGATGAAGATGTTGAGGTCGAAGTTGCCCTTCTTGTTCTGCGACTCCCCCGCGATGGAGGAGACGGTGGTGTACGAGGCCGGGGTGTAGGAGAAGTCGGACAGGCCGCCGTCCACGCCGCCGCCGGCGTACCAGGAGATGCCGGAGGGGTCGCCGCCCAGGCGTCGCACGATCTCCTCGGTGATCCGGCGCGAGCGCGGGCGGGCCGAGGCCCGGAAAGGCACGTATCCCTCGCCCTGGGTCTCGCTCTCCCCCCATACGCGGTAGGAGCCCGCCGGGGCGATCTGAGCGACGTGCTGGTTGGGGACGTCGCCCGGCGAGGTGCCGCCGCCCGCGAAGTGGCGGATGCCGCCGCCGGCGTAGAAGTCGACGACGCCGCCCTTGGCCCAGTGGCCCATGCCCGCGATGTGCGGGCTGCCGTCGGAGTTGACGCCGTCGTAGGAGATGCCGATGTGGACGGTCTTGCCGTACAGACCGTTGATGGCGCCCTGGATGGAGCCGATGGCGGAGGTGGGCGTGCCGGTGGGGATGGTGATCGTGACGGACTTGCCGTTGGTGCCCTGGATCTTGAAGCCCAGGTCCTCGAGCGCCTTGCGGGCGTCGGCGGTCAGGGCCTTCATCGTGACGGTCTTGCCCTGCGTGCCCATGATCTTCTGCTGGAGGGTCTGCAGGTTGGCGATGCCCGCGGACGTCAGGGCGTTGACCTTGACGTTCTTGTTGGGGACCGCGCTCATCTTCTGGATGAGGGCGTCGAGCTGCCCGCGGGCGGCGGCCGTCGGCGCGGTGATCTTGTACTCGCGGGTGCCGGGGATCAGCTCGATCTGGTACCCGAGGTCCTTCAGCTCCTTCTGGGCTTTCTCCCCCAGCGCGTCGACGGTGATGGTCTTGGCCTTGGGCAGCCGCGCGTACTCGGCCTGCACGGCCAGGAGTTCGGCGAGGGCCTCGTCCATGCCCTTGGTCTGGAGCAGGATGCTGACCTGGCCGGGGATCAGGCCCATGGCATCGGCGACCCGCTGGGCCGCGTCGCCGGTGATGCCGTACTGCCCGAGCAGCTTGAGCGCGGCGGTACGCGCCTTGTCCATCTCCCCCTGGGCGGCCTTGAGTGAGGCCGGGAGGTCCTGGCCCTGCTTCTGGGCGAAGTCGAACGAGGCGATCGCGCTGGAGGCTGCCGCGTCGCCGATGCTGTTGAGGCTGCTGAAAAGCTGCTGCCCGTTCCGCGACGTGGTGTTGAGCGTCCCGTTCAGCCCGAGCAGCGTCTTGCCGTAGTCGCCGGACTTCTTGATCTGGTCGTCGACGGCCTCGCCGGCGTTGAGGATCGCCTCGTTGAGGCGGGCCTGTGCCGCCTGCACGCTGACGGACCCGCCGCCCAGAAGGTCCAGGGCCTCCTTCAGCGAGCGGGTGCGCTGGTCGGCGTCGGCAGTACGGTCGGCGAGCCCGCCGACGGCCAGCTTGAGCTTGTCGTACGCGCTCAGCGCCCTGCCGGAAGGATTCTGCGCCTCGGCGAGCCGCTTGGCGTCCTTGACGCCCGCCTCCATCTCGCCGCGCATCGACTTCAGCGCGTCGGCGGCCTTCTTGTACCGCTCACCGGTGTCGGTGTACTCGAGCGTGGTGGCCTTGCCGCCGGCCTTGTCGACGTACTCCTTGTTGGCCTCAGCCAGGTCGCGGTACTTCTGCTCGAGCTTCTCCAGGCTGGTGCCCTGGCCGAGGTAGGCGTCGGTGAGCGTCGACATGGAGACGCCCGACTTCTCCAGGACGTCGACCAGGCGCTCCTTGCTGTCGTGGAGCTTGTAGTCGATGAGCGTCTGGGCGGCGGCGGCCCGCACGTTCGCGTCGATCACGCCGCCGGAGTCGCGCAGCGCCCGGGTGAGGTCGGCGATGCGCTGCTGGTGTTCGGCGGCGGCCTGGGCGGCCTTCTGCTGCTGGGCGGCGAGGAAGCCCAGACCGACGGTGATGCCGGCCAGTGCCAGGCCCCACGGTCCGCCCATGGCGCCCATCAGGCCGGTCATCGCGCCGCGAAGGCCGGTGCCCGCGCCCGGGTGATGCCGTTGAGGGTGCCGGTGAAGCCCGATCCGGCCGAGGAGGCGGTCCGGAAGGACGAAGCCATCGCGCCGATGATCGGGACCCGGGTCTGCAGCACCGCGAACGCGGCGCCGTACCGGGTGATCGACTGGCCGGAGGCGGCGGCGAGGCTGCGCTGCACGGCCATCTGCGCGTTGAGGCTGCTCATGGCGCCGGTCACCCGGCCGCTGATGGTGCTGGCGACGCCGGACATGACGGGGCCCACCCGGCGGAACAGGAGCAGCCCGAACAGGGCGGTCTGCACTGGGCCGGGCAGGGACCCGAAGAGGCTCACCAGCCCGCCGACGAGGTGTCCGATCGGGACCAGGACGGTGGAGAGCGCCTCGACGGCGGTGGCCGCGGCGTCCAGGACGAGCACGACGACGTCCAGGGCGTTGGCGGCCCCGTCGGTCTGGCTGCCGAGGTCGGCGAACGCCTCGGCGATCGGGGTGACGCCGTCGCCGACGTTGCGCAGCACGACCATCAGCGCCTGGCCGACGCTGATGAGGATGTGCAGGCCGTCGGCGAGTGCCGTCTGCCCCAGCGCCTTCAGCGGCTCCAGGAGTTCCTTGGCCTGGTCGACCAGACCGCCGAGACCGGCGTGGGCCTGCGCGGCCAGGTCCGGGCCGAACAGTGTGGCCAGGTCCCGGGCGTATCCGATCGCGCCGGTGATGTACGGCGTGGCCTTGGCCATGCCGGAGGTGAGGCCGCGGGTGAGCCACTCCAGGCCGGGTGCGAGCCCCTCGTAGATCTCCAGGCCGGTCTGCCTGGTCTGCTTCTTGAGCAGGACCATCGCGCCCGCGAGACCCTGGTTCTTGGCCGCCGCGATGGTGGCCGCCGCCCCGTTGGCGTTGACCGCCTGGTTGAGGTTGTCGAAGCTGACGACGCCCTGGTGCGCCAAGGCGATCGCACCGGAAAGTGCAGGCTTTCCAAATGCTTTTGCCGCAGCGGCCGTGAAATCCTGCTGCGTCATCTCGTGCTGAGCGTGGCTCAGTTTGTCGATGACGTACCGAAGCCCCTTAAAACGTCCCTGGGCATCCCATGCCTCGATGCCCATTTCTTGCAGACCTTCGGTCATCTGCTTCGTGGGCTTTGCGAGGTTGGTAAAAATACCTCGGAGGGTGGTTCCGGCGGTCTGGCCGAGAATACCGGCCTTACCGAGCATACCGACCGCAGCGGCGGCCTCTTCCATGGAAACGCCCAGGCCATGAGCCACAGGCCCGGCGTATTTCATCGCGTAATAAATATCGATGACGTCGCCGGACGCGGCGTTTGCGGTGGCCGCGAGAATATCCGCCGCACGGCCCGCCTTGTCCGCGCCCATGGCGAATTGGTCCATCATGTCGCCGAGATATTTAGCGGAATCAGCGGCGTTTACATTGGCGGCTGCCGAAAGTTGAAGGGACGCCCGGGTCGCACTAATGGACTGGTCGGTGCGGAAACCCGCTTTCGCCAATTCCACCATGGCCTCGGCGGCTCCGGAGGCGGTGGCGGTGGGCAGCGTCATATCGGCGCCCAGGGCCTTCGCGGTGGCCGAGGCGCGCTGCATCTGCGCGGCGGACGCGCCGGTGACCGCCCCGAAGGTGGCCATCCCGCGCTGGTACTCGTTGCCGTTCTCGATCAGCTCGTGCAGGCCCAGGACGAGGCCGCCGCCCGCCAACAGGCCGGTCAGGCCCGCCAGTTCGCTGCGCAGGCGCCGGGAAGCGGACTCGGTCTCGTGCAGCGAGCGGGCACCGTTGCGGCCGACGCTGCCGAGCCGGCCGTCGGCGTTGCGGGCGGCCCGGGCGAGCGCGGCGAGATCGTTGGTCGCGGTGCGCAACTGGCGCGACATCGCCCGCAGGTCGTTGGCGGACGACTGGGCGGCGCGGGCGTTGGCGCGCTGCGCGGTGGCCGCGCGGTTGGCGTCCGTGCCGAGGCGGCGCAGGTCGCGGGCGGCGCCGGAGGCCCCGGTGCGCAGGGTGCGCAGGGGGCGGCGGCGCCGCGCAGCCCGGCGCCGAGCGTACGGATGGAGCGGTCGCCGGCGCCCAGACGGCCCAGTTCCCGGCGGACCGAGGCGAGGTCGCGGGAGGCCCTGAGCTTCGCGGCGCGAGCGGCTCAGGGTGCGTACGAGCCCGTCGCCGTTGCCGGTCAGGGCAACGGAGAGGTTCCAGGCGACCACCGCGCCGCTCTCCTTCCGCGTCGCTTAGGGGCGGTGATCCCGGCGGTGGTGCGCCCGGGTGCGCAGTTCGTGCACGGCTCTGGGGAGGAGGCCGACCTTCACGCCGTAGCCGTGCTGGCCCTCGGGCACGTGGTCGCGCTCGTGGGCGATGAGTTCGCAGCCCGGGCAGCGGGAGGTGGTGCCGACGTAGGCGAAGCGGTCGCCGCCGGCCTCCTCGTCCCACTCCTCGCCGCGGGTGCCGCACTCGGGGCAGGTGTGCCGCTGCAGCTCCCGGTAGGCCAGCGCCTTGGCCCGGTCCCCCGGGGTCCAGGTGCCGTCCCCGCCGTGGAAGGCGCTGTGCGGGATGCCCCAGCGGTCACACAGCTCCAGCTCGGCCCTCAGCTGCGGGTCGGCCCGGAGCCTTTTCCCCAGTCGGACCGCTTGGTGTTCTGCGCGGCGAGCGCGGCCTGGAAGAGTTCGACCCGGTCGGCCATGCCCCAGGTGGCGAGCAGTTCGGCGGCGTCGTCCTCGGTCATACCGTCGACGCTGGCCGCGGAGATGAGGGCGGCGGGGAACGTGTCCTCGTTCCAGTCGCTGCCCGTCTCGCTCTGCTCCTCGGTCGGCGGGTGCTGCTTGACCAGCTCACCGAAGGTGTCGCCGGGCAGCGCGCGGAAGACGAGGACTTCGCAGTCGGCCTCGTACGCGGCACGGGCCTCGGCGAGCGCGGTCTCGGCGGCCTTCGCCTCCTTGGCCAGGGCCGCGTTGGTGGGGTCGGCCTCGACGAGCTGCTGCAGGCTCTTGGCCTCCCGGCGGGCCTCCTCGAACCGGTCGCGGATCTCGGCGTCCTGCCACAGGTAAAGCGGGACCTCGGCGGCCTTGCGGCTCCGGAGCCGGGCCATCTTGGCGGCCCAGTGCGCGTCGGCGGCCACTGCCGCGGCCGGGGGCTCGTTGTGGACGGCGGCGCTCACTTGGCCAGCTCCTTCTTCGCTGCGGCGGCGGTGCCGGCGCCGACGGCGGGAACGGCGAGGCCCTGGGCGGGGCGGCGGGTGATGGTGAACTTGGTCTCGAACTTGGCCGCTTCGTTGTCCGTGGTGAAGGCGGGCGACTGGGAGCCCACGCGTACCGGGAAGACGTCCATCGACTTCGACTGCGGGACGTCGCCCTTGCGCAGGATCACGACGTTGCCGACGGTCCCCTTCTTCAGCAGCTCCTCGATCAGGTCGGTGACCTTGTCCTCGTAGAAGGTCAGCGAGGAGTCCTCCGCCTTGTCGGAGCCGGGGATAGAGGAGTCGAAGTCGTCGCCCATGTCGGGCGTCTCGATGCTTTGGTTCTCCAAGGTGAAGCCGGAGATGTTGGCGATCGCGGCGGACAGGTTGGTGCTGCCGTCCAGCTCCTGGCGGGTCGGCTTGAGGCCAACCTCGTCGGCGATGGTCGGCACCCACAGGAAGACGGAGACGCCGCGCCGGGAGAACTTCTCGACCGGCTTGGCGATGGGCAGTGCCATGAAAAGAGGCCCCTCGGGTCTGAGCGTGTCAGAGCAGGTCGGCCACCGGGTGGTGGTGGCACGTCCGCGAAGGGGCCGCCGCGGTGCGGGAGTGCGGCCGGGGGTGCTGCTATCCGGCCGGGGTCCAGTAGAGCTGGAACCTGATCACATACAAAACGATAACCGCGCTCGGGTCGTCCTCCGGGCCAGCGTCGAGGGCCAGTTCGCGGGCGTAGCAGGTCCACCCGGGCACGGTCAGAGCGTGCTGCCAGGCGCCGCGGTCGTCGCGGCCGAGGACGCCGGCGCGGACGCGGTCGGCGAGCCACTCGGCCTGGGCGTGCGTACGGGCGACGCAGTCGACCTGGTAGGTGGTGGTGCTGTCCTCGTGGCGGTCGGTGAGCGGCGCCCCGTCCAGGGTCAGGGTCAGCGAGCGCAGGACCGAGTACGGCGGCTCGGCCGCCTTGCCGTCGCTCGTGGGCAGCGTGCCGGTGCCGCACGGCTTGCCGGTCGCGTCGGCGATCAGCAGCTCCAGGGCCTGGGTGACGAGACGGCGTTCGATCACGAGAACGCCCCCATCGCGGCGGTCGCGATCCGCTCGGCGAACCGCGGCTGGATCAGGGCGAGTGCCGGGGCGACGTGCGGAAAGGGCGGCTGCGCGTACACCCGGCCCAAGGAGTCGGCTCCGTAGAAGCCCAGTTCCAGGCGGCGGCCCTGGGGCGCGAAGGTGCCGACCGTGGCGGTGGCGCCGTTGCGGCGGGGCGGACCTGGACCTGCCAACTGGCCCGGTAGCGGCCGGTGATGGCGTTCGGGCCGGGCCGTCCGCTGGCGGCGGCCTGGATGAGGGCCTGCAGCACCATCGCCTCGTGTCCGACGGCGCGGGCGGTGGCCGGCCCGACCCGGGCGGCGGCCTGGGCCATGGCTGCGGCGAGCTGGTCGGCGTCGGTGAACTTGCGGGCGCGGCTCATGGGGCGGGGTCTTTCGGGTTGTTCTCGTCCAGCCAGGTCACGCGGACGGCGATGACGGTGGAGGCCAGGCCGGGCTGGGTGCACCGCCAGGTCCGGCCGATCAGGGCCGGGTCCTGGGCGGCGCGCAGTACGCGGACGGTGTCGTCGCGCTCGGCGACCGGGGCGCGGGGCGGGGTGAGGAGCCGGTAGGTGTTCTTGGGGTCGTCCGGGTAGGGCTGGCCGGCGACCGGCACGGTGATGCCGGGTGCGGCGGTGCTGTCGAGGACCGCGCCCGGACCCTCGTAGAGGACGTGGGGTGCGGGCTCCTCGAGTTCGCCGGTGGCGGGGTTGAGGACGGGCGGCCCGGCGGGGCGGCTGATCTGGATGGTGTCGCCCATGACCAGGTCCTCGACGAACGCGCCCAGGCCGCTGAGGTCCAGGAGGTTCACGGTGCACCTGCGGCCCAGTCGGCGAGCTGGCGGAGCATCGCGGTGGTCAGTTCGGTGGGGCTGCCGTCGAGGTCGTCGCGGGCCAGGGCGGCCTGCTGCAGGCGGGCGGGGTCGATGCTCGCGAGGAACGCGGCGATCGCCTCACCGGGCGGGGCCTCGCTGGCGACGGCGACCTGGGCGTAGCCGTCGAAGACCGCGCCGTCGACCGGCGGGCGGGCGTACAGCACGAGCAGCGGGGGCTGGTTGGCGCGGTGCTCGAGGGCGTAGCCGTTCAGCGACGCGGACAGGTCGTGCCCGTCGACGGTGACGGCGGCGCGTACGCCGTCGGTGGTGATGCGGACGGCGTGCAGGTCGTCGGCCAGGCTGGCCATGTTCATGGGGTCCTCGTTCCGGTTGGGCGCGGCGCTGGGGCTACTCGTCGTCGTCCGCGGGTGGCTCGGGCTCGGCGCGCTCGGTGTCGGAGGAGACCGCGAAGCCGAAGGGGACGTCCTCGTCGGGTTCGTGGGCGGGCAGCGCCTTCAGCAGGGCCAGCGCGGTGGCCTCGGCGGCCTTGAGGGCGGCGGTGCTGCTCTGCCCCAGTTCGATGTCGATCTCGCGGCCGGGGGCGCGGACGGTCAGGCGCATCGGCGGCCGTCCTCGGCGATGGTGGGCCAGTGCCAGGTGCCGCCGGTCAGCGGGGCGGCGGGGGCGTGCGCGAGCGGGTCGCTGAAGAAGAGGCCCTCGGGGCTGAGGACGGCGAGCGCGGGCAGGCCGGCGTCGGTGACAGCCGTGACGATCGCGGTGCGGCAGGTGCAGGGGTAGCGGCCGTCGGCACTGCCGCGGGCGACGTAGTGGACGATGCGGCCGATGACCAGGGGCTGTTCGCTCATGCGGGTTGTCCCTCCTCGATGGCGGGGTCGTGGTTGAGGTCCGGGCGCGGGATGAAGCGGCGCAGGCAGCCCGGGTGCGCGATGGGGTAGGTGGCGGCCTCCTCGGCGGAGCGGAGGGTGCCGTGGGCCCGGTCGAGTTCGGGATGGCTGGTCCAGCCGCACTCGGGGCCGTCGGTGACCTCGACCCATCGGGCTTCGAGGTCGGCAGTGGCCGCCGTCAGGGAGCCGGTGTTGGAGACGGTGACGGACTGGGCGGCCAGGGCCGCGCGCGCCCAGGAGGCGGCGGGGTGCTGGACGCCGTGGCCGTAGGTCACCGTGCCGAGCGGGTGCTCGGTGGCGAGGTCGGCGGGCGCCGGGGCTCAAGGGCGCGGGCGGCGACGGCGGCGGCTCGGGCGAATGCCTGCGCCCGGCGCACGGTGTCGGCCACCCGGCGGATGAGAACGGGGTAGCAGGCGGCGGTTAGTAGGGACAGCACGCCCTGGTGGGTGGAATTCCACGTGAAGGTGGGGCGCGCGAGGCCGGGCGACAAGACGGCGGAGTGCAAGGCGTCCTCGGCGCCCAGCCGGTAGGCGCGGGGCAGGTCGACGGCGGCCCACCGCTCGGCCAGTGCACCGGTGTCGGTGTTGAAGCGGGCGGTCGCCGCGGTGAAGGCGTCGAGGGCTTCTCGGACGGCCGGGGGTACGGCGCGCGTCCCGGCGCCCCGGCGGCGGGCGGTGCCCAGGGCGCGCAGCACTACCTGCTGCGCGTCGGTCAACGCCGTCCAGTCCCGCTCGAGCTGGAGCACCGCGGCGTTCAGGAGTTGCCCCAGGGCTTCGTTGCGGTCCGGACGAGGGGGCGTGGTCATCTGCGGGGCCGCTCGCGCAGGTACAGCACGCCGCCCGCCGGACCGTGCGGGTCGCCCGGTGTCTCCTCGCCCGGGACGGGGGTGGTCGGGTCTTCCAGCTCCGCGATCTGCCGGTCCAGGGCGGCCACGTTCCCGCTGGTGTCGACGGACACGACGCCCGACAGGGCCACCTTCAGGGGCTGGGCGAGCAGGGTGGCGCGGCGTTCGCGCAGCACCTCGAGCGCGACGGCCCGCAGCGAGTGCAGGCGGGCGTAGCGCTGGTCGAGGTCGGTGGTGTCGGTGGCCGGGCCGAGCGTGGCCAGCAGCCAGCGGCGCGATGCGTCGTCCACGGGGCAGCCCCAGGAGGGTGAGGGAAGAGGTCCGGTGCGGGCCGGGAGAGGACGGGCCCGGCCCGCACCGGACGTGTGGGGACCGACTACTCGTCGTCGGCCTTCGCGGCGGTCCTGCGGGCCCGCGGCTTCTTGTCCGACTCCGGCTCGGACCCGGCCGGCTCCTGCTCGGTCCGGGCCGTGGCGGGGTCCGGTCCGGCGTCCGCGGCGGGCGCGGGCGCCTCACCGCCCTCCCAGGCGGAGGCGGTGCGGATGAGCGCGGCCAGGTGCGGTTCGGGCTCGGTGCCGGCGTCGCAGGTGACCCACTGGTGGGTGTCGGGGTCCAGGACGTAGACGGTGGAGGCGAGTCGGGCCATGGTCACCACACCCGCGCGGCGATGTGGATGTCGGGCACGTACAGCACCGGCATGGCGCTGGCCGCGACCTTGGTCCACACGGTGACCGGGTCGTCGGTGTATCCGTGGGTGACGACGATGCCCGGGGCGTCCTCTCGGGCGATCGCCGGGTTGGTGCCCCGGGACAGCACGAGGGATTCCGCCGTGATGCCGTACTGCGTCTCGCCCCACTGGCGGGGGTTGGGCGGCAGCATCAGCCACAGGTTCTCCGGCAGCGCGCGCGGGTTGCTGCCGTCGTCGAGCGGGATCTGCACGTCGTAGACCTCGATCGGCGGCAGCCCGTACCTCGCGCGCACGGCGTCGACCTCGTTGGGGGCGAGGACGGCGGTGGGGATCTGCGAGCCGAGTAGCGCGCCGTAGTAGGCCGCCCGGTAGCTCTGGTTGCCCGCGAGGAGGGCCTTGGCCTTGAACGAGGTGATGACCCGGGTGGGCAGCGGGGCGCGGGCGTCGCGCAGCGCCTGGATCCAGCGCCGCTCGTCGCCCAGGGCATCGGCGGTCGGGTCGGTCCACGGCACGGGGGCGGTGGGCATGTGGGCGGCCGGGACCTGGGCGTCGTACTCGATGTACAGGTTGTTCTCGCCCCGCAGCGTGAACTTTCCGTCCGCGAGCAGGTCACCCGCGGCCAGCTCCATGCGGGAGCGGATCGACAGGACGTGCGCGGCGACGTCGTCGTACACGGCCTGGACCAGGTCGTCGGAGCTGGCGCCGCGGTCGGCGTCGAGGAGCAGCTGCTCCATCTCGCCCACCAGGTACTTCTGGCCGAGCGGCGGGAGCTTGCCCTCGGTCTCGACCATCGTGATCTCGCGGGTCGCGACGGGCGTCGTCGCGTCCCAGGCGCGGAACTTGGCCGCCGGCACCCGGCGGTTGGTGCGCTTCACGCGCCACTTGACGGTGTTGAGCTGGACTTCCGGCAGCACGCTGCGGGTCAGCTCGTAGTCCTCCGGGCCCGGGATGGCCCGGACGAACGCATTGATGTCGGTGGGGGTCAGCTCGCGCAGCAGGAGCTCGAGCATGTCGTTCGTCTCGGTCGGCATGACGTGGCCCCTTCTTAGGCGGCGGCGTAGGTGAGGGAGGCGGTGGTCTTCTTCACGGCGCCCGCGTCGAAGGGCACGGGGAGCTTGGCCGGGTCGATGTGACCGTGGATGCGCAGCGCGGCGCCGATGTTCTTGGCGCCGACGCCGAAGGCGGTCTCCGTGTCGAGGAATCCGGCGAGGACCTCGTGGCCGTCGGCGGCGGCCGGGTCGTACGGCTCGTACAGGCCACTGGTGGCGTTGCGGGCCAGCGGCAGGCCAGACTTGAAGCGGGCCTCGACGGTCTTGATGCCGCGCACCCAGTGGGTGTTCTCGGCGAACGCGGAGACGTTGAGCGTGATGGTCTGGTTGGTCTCGGTGCCGTGGCCGGACAGCAGCCAGGCACGGCCGACGCGGAGACTCTGGGTGGTGGTGATCGGCTGGATGTCCATGCCGGGGCTTCCTCCCGTGGCGGGGGCGCAGCAGAGATGCGTGGCACCGAGGTGCCGTCCACGGGAGGAAGGGGTGGGCGTGGTCCCAGGTCGAGCGGGTGGTGCGTGCGGGTCGGTCAGGCCGCGTCGGCGGACGGGGTGCCGAACATGCGGGCGGCCATCCGGCGGCGGCGTCGCCCGGCTTGCCGACCGGGGTCTGGCGCTGCGGCGGGCCGCCTGCCGGGGAGCCCGACGGGGCGGGCGGGGTGGTCGGCTTGGTGCCGTGGACTCGGCTGCGCCGAACAGGCCCGGGCGCCGCTTCTGAGGTCGCGGGCGGCCTCGGCGATCGCGTCGGTGTCCGGGTCGGCGGTGTCCTTGAGGGCCTTGTCCAGGAGGACGAGCGCGTCCTCGAGGTCGTCGTCGGCGGCGCCGAGACCGACGAGGGCGGCGGTGCGCTGCACCTCCTGAAGCTGGGTCTGCGCCGCCGCCAGGGCCTTGGCGGCCTCGGCCTCCTTGGCGGCCACCGCCTGCTCGCGCCGGTCGAACTCGGCCTCCCGGCGCTGCTCGTCGCTGAGCTGGGCGTCCTTGAGGGCCCGGGCGTCGGCGAGGACCTGCTTGAGCTGGGTGGCGTCGATGGTCTCCGGGTCGAGCCCGGCGTCCGCGGCGAGCGCGCGCAAGGCCGCCTGGCGTCCCTGGTCCTTCTCGCGGGTGAGGAGGAGGCTCAGCCGCTTCTGCGTGACGGTGACGTTCTCCTCGGCGTCCGCGGCGTCGGCCTCGGCGGCCTGGGCCGCGTGCTTGACGGCGAGGTCGGCCGGGGTGGGTGCGGGCGCGGCCGGGGCGGCGGGCTTCTGCTCGGGCGTCGGCGCCGGTCGTCCTCGCCGCTTCCGCCGGCGATGACGCGGACCGGACGGCCGGAGACGTAGCCGACGATGGCGCCGGGTACGGGGCGCGGTCGGGGGGTGCTGCGGTCCATGGTTGGTGTCCTCCACCGGTGCGCCCCCGCGCCATCTACGAGTTTAGGGGTGATCTTCACTGCTGCTGTCCCGCGTCGGTTTCCGGGTCGTCGGGGGTGGTGGCGGGGCCGGGCAGGACGGGGACCGGAACCTTCTCGGGGTCGGCCGGCTTCATGCCGAGGTAGTCGCGGACGGCCTCGGCGTCGCCGGTGGCGTCGGCGAGTGCCGCGGCCTGGTCGAACGCCCGGGCCTGGATGCGCTCGATCTCGGCGGCGACGTCCTCGATCGGCCATCCGCCTTCGGCGAGCATCCGCAGTGCGGTCTCCAGGCTGATCAGCCGGGCCGCGTAGGCGGTGGCGACCTCCTCCAGGACGCCCATCCGGTCGGTGGGGGTGTAGGCGCCGAAGACGATGTTGGCCGGGTGGACCGAGCGGCCGACCCAGTCCGGGTGCTGCCCGGCGATAAACAACCGCTGAACGAAGCGCAGGAGCAGCTGGTACTTGTGCCGGCGAGCCAGGCGCATGGAGGCGATCAGCTTGTCGAGCGGCCCGAGGCTGATCTTCAGCGCGTACCCGGAGGGCATCTGTGCCGGGTCGTGGGTGCCTAGCGCGACGGCGGGCAGCCGCAGGTTGACCGCGGCGCGGTCGCGGAGCGTCTCGACCGTGGTCAGGAGCTGGGCGAGCTGGGGGGCGGTGTTGACCACGTCCATGCGCCCGCCGTCGGCCAGCTTGAAGACCACGCCCGGCTCTACCTGGACGCTGGCGCGGCCGTCCTGCAGGCCGGAGACGGACAGGATCGGGATGCCGGTGGTGGCCGAGGCGCGAGCCGCGTCGGTGTCCGAGGCCGCCAGCTCGTCGAGGACCTGCAGCACGGCGGCCAGACTCGCCTTGCCCCAGTGCTCCTCCGCGCCGGGCACCGAGTTCGGCAGGTGCAGCACCGGAACGAAGTCGATCATCAGGTCCAAGCCGTCGAGCACCTCGCCGTCGCCGCGCTGGGCGTAGACGGCCTTGCCCATCGGAAGGTTGTCGACGTCGCTGTGCCGCTCGAGGTCCTCCAACAGCCAGGTGGCGTCGGTGAGGTAGCAGGTGAAGCGCGACGGCTCGTCGTTCCAGGCGTACTGGCGCCAGATGGCCCCCTGCTCGTCGGCGGTGTCACCGGGCACCAGCAGCGGGTCGTCCTCGTCGCCGACGAAGGTGCGCGTCCGCTGGCCGCGGCCCTCGGCGCTCGAGACGGTCGCCGGTCGGATGGGGGCGAGTTCGTACGTGATCCGGCGCAACCGGGCCTTGAGGCCGCGCCGGGGGTCTTCGGGCAGCTCCCAGGCGAAGTGGACCCTCGCGGGGAACTCTCCGTCGTCGCTCAGGACGGGGAAGTACAGGCCGGGGTCCATGGCCCGCACGACAGGGCGGCGCTTGTCCGGCTCCCAGGACAGTCGGTAGACCGCGTCCCCGAGCCCGACCGCTTTGCGCTCGGCCTGCTGCATCCGCATGGCGAGCTGCTCGTCCTCGGCCCAGGCGAGCAAGTCCTCCTGGACCGCGCGGGCCTCCTCGTCCGCCGTGGTGGTGTCGTCCTCCTCGGTGCCGTCCACGACGATGCGCTGCTCGTCGCCCAGGACGTCGGAGGTGATGGCGTCGATGAAGGCGGCCGGGTCGCCGTACTCCCGGCGTTCGCGCGCCTGGGCGCCGTCGCGGATCTCGGCGAGTTCGCCGGCCTGGCCGCCGTCGTAGGCGGCGAGCACGGTGTAGGCGGCGAGCCGTCGAGTGTCCTCCTCGGGCACCCAGGTGGCGTACGCGGAGGGAAAGGCCCGCCGGTTGGGGTCGCCGGTGACCGGGTCGTGGAAGACGGGCTTGAAGTTGAGCCAGCCCCAGGCGTCCACGAGAAATTGGCGCAGGCCCACGTCGTCCCTCCGGACAGTCGGCCCCGCGCCGTGATCAAGGATATCGGCGCAGGGCCGTGGCCCCGGCGGGCGTCAGAGCCGCCCTTCGCGCTCGGCGTCGGCGATCCACTCCCGGGTCGTGAGGTCGTAGTGGGCGACGGCGGCGTTGCGTTCCCGCGGCGGTGGGCGGCCACCGCCTGCGCCCAGGCCGCCGGGTAGTCGCCGGTCGGGGTGCCGGTGCCGCCGTCCCAGCGGGGCACGAAGTGGGGCCGGCCGGGGCCAGCCCGGCGCGGTCGGCGAGCAGTTCCTCCAGGGCCTCCTCGAGCTGGTCGTGGGTGCGGTGTTCGTCGTCGAGGAGTGCGCGGATCTCCGCGAGGCGGGTCTCGGTGAGGCGGGAGCTGGTCGGCATTGTCGGTATCCCTTCCGGCGATCGGCTTCCACCATACAACATTGCATTGTATAGTTAGGTGAAAACAACGAACCGTTGTATAGTCAGCGCCGGATGCAGGACGTCCGGCACGGGAGGGAGACGCCGTGGGAGACGCCACGCAGTACGAGGGCCCCGCACACCCCGACGTGGAGGTACAGCTGTCCGGCGAGGACGGCAACGCCTACCACCTCATCGGACTCGTGAGCAGGGCGCTGCGCCAGGCCGGCCACCGCGACGCGGCGTCGGACTTCGCGAGGGCCGCCGTGCGGCTGGCGTCGTACGACGACCTGCTCCAGCTCATCATGCGCACGGTCGAGACGCGCTGAGCAGCCGCAGTACCGGCGTGGTCCGTCCCGAGGCAACCGGGACGGACCACGCCGCCCCATCGTTACACCGAGCAGACGAGGACACAGGACATGGCGAAGGAAGCGAACGGTCCCGACGGGCCGAAGAAGACGAAGGGCGCGGCCCCGGGGCAGCAGGCGGAAGTATGGGGGTACGCGAAGGTCGCCGAGGCGAGCGGAGTGGCGGTCGGGACCATCCGCTACTACTGGTCCCAGAAGCGGCACCTGCTGCCCGACCCCGACGTCATGATGGGCGACAAGCCCGGCTGGTACCCCGCGACCATCCAGCAGTGGGCCGCCAACCGGCCCGGGCAGGGCTTCCGTTCGGACCTCAAGGACGCCGACTGACTCGCCAGCCGCTCCCGCCGCGCCCCCGCTCCCCCGGAGCCGGGGCGCGCGGCACTTCCGGGGCCAGGAACAAGATCGAAACCCCTTCTACCTTACAACGCACCATTGTATAGTTAGGTCGTGAGGCCGGAACTGCCGGCCCCGAGGGGAGGAATCCGATGTTCACCGTGAGCCTGAACCTGAACGACCACGGCCTGCCCGCATCCGACCCGCTGACGGTGCACGGGACGGGCGCCTGGGTGCACGGCACGACGAGCATCCGGTACGCCTTCCACGACCCCGCGATCCACTTCGCGGGCTCCGACTGCCCGATCACCGGCGTCCTCCTGGTCGACAAGTACATCGACCCGGTACACCGGGACGACCCGGCCGGGTACGACTTCGACGACGAGCCCGCGCTCTCGGTGAGCCTCGGCGACCCGGCCGCCGCCGACGTCCACGACCAGATGGTCGAGGTCGACGACTGGGGCTTTTGCGGGTACGTGGTCTGCAGCGACCTCTACCTCAACCCGGGCCCGCACCCCGACTACGCGGACCGGTACCCCTTCGCCGCGGGCACGGGGGTGGACGGGCCGACGTACCACCTGACCGCCGCCTTCCTGCGGGCTGCCGCCGCCGACTACGTGAAGCGGTGGAAGGCGATCACGGTCTGACCTGCGCCCCGGCCCCCGCCGGGGCGCAGCCCGTGCCGGGGCGCCAAGCGCCACCCCTTCTTCCCCCGGTTGATCGGCTCCACGACTTCCAACCTTACAACGTTGCGTTGTATAGTTAGGGGGCAAGGAACGGACCGGCAAGCGCCCGAGAAGGAGAACGACCATGGACCAGGACACCGCGGACAAGGTCTTCGAGGCCGCACTCACGGCGACCTTCCGCCGGACCAACCTCGGCCTGCACGCCGAGGTTTCGGTAGGCGGCTACACCTACACGGTCGAGGCGGGCGGGGGCTTCCTGGCCTGCATCGACGGACGCACCGGCTACGGCGGCGACGAGCACGCCTTCGCCAACGCCACCCCGGAGCAGGACGCCGCGCTGCGCAGGGCGATCGCCGCGCAGGGCACCAAGTAGACCCGGACGGCGGGGGCTTGCCCTGGGGCAAGCACGGCAAGCCCCCGCCGCACCGGCCCGAGCCTCCCGAGGAGGAACCGTGACCGTCACCTTCACCGCCGCCCTCCGGCCGCCAGCGGGCTTCGTCGTCGGCTGCGGCTGCCCCGAGGCCACCGCACGCGCACCCCGGTTCGGTGCCTTCCAGGACGCCCAGGAGGCGGCCGACCGCGCGAACGCCGCCCCGGCGCGCGACGCCCGCTCCCCGGCTGCGCGCTGCCCCTGGTGTGCCCGGAGTACCCGCTGTACGCGGTCGAGGTCGACCCCGACGGCGAGGTGCCCGCGGTGAACGTGTCGAACGCCAACGCCCTGGGCCTGCTGGAGGCGCTCGGTCTGTCGCTCGGCGACACGGCCGCCGAGTGCGACGCCCTGGAGCCGGGATTGCCGGCCGAGGCCCCCGACGGCGCGACGGTCATCCCGATCGTCGTGGTCGACGCGTACGGCGAGCTGCCCGCACCGGACTTCCTGGCCCGGGTGGTGACCGCCCTGGGCCTGGCCCCAGAGGACCCCGGCGTACCGGACTACCGGATCGGGGCCACGCTCATCGGCGGGCGCCCGGCCGGTTACCTGCAGCGGCGCCTGTTGGACCTGCACGAGCTGGCCGCCTGGTGCGCCGCACACGGCCGCGCCGTGGCCTGGCACTGAGACCCGGTCCGCCCTGCTCGCCCCGGGGCGGACCGGTCGGCACCTGCCGTTTTCCCGATCCGAGGGGCCCACACGGCTTCCACCTTACAACACTCCGTTGTATAGTTAGGTACGTAGGAACGGCCCGCCCGAACCGAAGGAGACTCGCATGCCCGAGATGACCAACACCCTCCGCAGGACCCTGATCAGCGTCGCCTTTGCCCGCCGGGACACCCTGGAGAACTTCGGACCGGCGGACGCCCTGGACGGCGAGGACCGCGTCTGGCGCAGGGAGTCCCTGGCGGCCACCTTCAAGGACTACCGCGACACCCGGATCATGGGGGTCGGCACCGACTGGCGCGAGGCGCTGCAGGACGCGGCCGACGCCGGACGGATCGACCTCGCCGAGCACGACGGCGACCTCCAGGTGGCGCGCGACAACATCCTGCACGGCGCGATCTGGGAGTTCGTGACCACGGAGAACGGGGTGGCAATCCTGGACACCTGCGCCGCCTAGCCACCCGCACGCCCGGGCCGCCCGGCCAGACCGCCGGGCGGCCCGGGCGTGCGGTGCACCCGCCGCACACACGCAGAAAGATCGTTAACCCCTTCCTACCTTACAACGCACTGTTGTATAGTTGATCTCGAAGGGGGCGCACCAAGGCCCCGCACCCGAACGGCAGAGGGAGTGCAGCATGGCTGAGATGGAGATGACGGTCGGCGAGCTGATCGAGCAGCTCGAGCAGATGGACCCGGAGGCCACGGTTCGCCTGGCCACCCAGCCCCAGTACCCCTTCGAGTACTCGATCGGCCGGGTCGCCGAGGCGGAGGACGGCATCTGCTGGATCGGCGAGGGCGAGCAGCTCGGGTACCTCGGCGAGGAAGCGCGCGACGCCCTGGAGTGGCACCGCTAGACGACACCCGCTGGCAGGGCCCGCCCCAGGGCGGGCCCCTTGCCCAGCCACCAGGGGCCGCCGCCGCGCGGTGAGCCCCACACCACGGAAGGAGCGAAGCATGACCCCCACCACGGGCAACTCCGGGACCTGGACGATCTCCTGGACCAGCCACAACCTGATGGGGCGGGTGTTCCAGCACCAGGTGACCACCGACAGCCAGGACACCGCCCACGTCATGTACAACCTGCTGCACAACGCGCGGAAGGCGCGCGTGGCGGTGCGGGACCCCTCCGGGCAGCCGTGGGATCCGAGCATGCGCCCCCCGGCGCCCGACTTCGACCGCTGAAGCGGCCGGTCCCTTCCCAGGGGCCGGCCGCTTCAGCATCCGTCAGCGGCGCCCGTTGAGGCGGCCGTCGCGGTAGTTGCCCGTGCCGCTGTCCACCGCACCCGGGTTGGCGAGTTCGGTGAGCGCGTGCACGCAGGCGTCCATGCGGTCCGGCGAGTCCAGGCCGGGCATCCAGGTGACCATCTGGACCTCGAGGCCCGGCCACTCCCCCACGTGCCGCACCCGGGCCTGCTCGTAGAGCTGCGCGATGGGCTCCGCCCTCAACCTTTTGCCCTGCTTGGCCGTGACGGGGATGATCCGCGGGCGCAGCGCCCCGGCCGCCTCGGAGCCGCCGTTGCGCACCAGCTCCTCCCAGCCCTGGACGAGGACCTGGCGGGTCATGTCACCGCCGAAGTTGCTCTCGACGACCAGGGCGTCGGCCGAAACCTCCAGGGCCAGTTCGCACGCGGCGCGGCCCCAGTCGGCGGCGCCCATCTTCCCCGATCGGTCGGCCAGCACGTACAGGGTCCCGGCAGCGTCGCGGCCGGCGGCCACGATGCCGACCTCGTCGCTGTCCTCGCCGCCGCCAGCCGGGTCGACGGCGACGACGATGCGGGTGAGGTTGATGCCGCGCAGCTGCTCGGTGGTGATCCGGTGCGAGCGGATCCAGTCCCACTTCCAGATGCCACCCTCAAGCGGCCTGGGCTGCTGCTGGTACAGGGCCCACCAGCCGCGTTCACCGACCTCTTCGCGGAAGTTGTTCAGGTGCTCGAGGCCGAAGCGCTCGGGCCACAGAGGTTCGCCGAGGCTCCGGCCCAGGACATCGTCGGCGGAGTCCGCGACGGCGGGCAGGTTGATGACGGTCCACCGGGCCTGGTCGCGGGCGGCGTCCTGGGTGAGGATCCGGCCCGCGAGGTCGTTCTCCGACCAGCGGGTCTGGATGACGACGATCGACCCGTTCGGCTCCATTCGCGTGTTGAGGACCTGCTGCCACCAGTCCCACAGGTCGCCGAGCACCGTCGGGCTGGCTGCGGCCTTGGCGTCCTTGAGCGGGTCGTCGACGATGGCGAGGTTGGCGCCCATGCCGGTCAGCGAGCCGCCGACGCCGGCCGTGACGAGGCCGCCAGGGCCGCCGGTCAGGTCGAACCGGCCAGCGGCCTTGGAGCCGTAGCGCAGGGAGATGCCGAGCTGGTCGCCGTGCTCGTTGATGGAGTCACGCAGCCACCGGCCGTGTCCCTCGGCGAGCACGGCCGAGTACGAGGCGATCATCAGCCGGTGTGTCGGGTTGCGGCGCAGGTACCACAGCGGTGCCCATCGCGCCGCGCGCTGCGATTTGCCGTGCCGGGGCGGCATGTTGAGCAGGAGGCGGACCCGTTCACCGCGGGCGATCCGCATGAAGGCGTGGTCGATGAGGTTGAGGTGGCGGGCCTGGAGTTCGCGGCCCTCAGTCAGCAGGGCGGCCAACGAGCCCGGCGAGCGGTCCATCGCCATCTGCCGCTCGACGTACGCGAGACGGATGCGCAGGTCCGGCGAGGCGGTGCGGGCGATGAGGAGACGCTGGTCTCGGGGAAGGGTCCGGTAGCGCGCGAGGAGGCGTTCCTCCTGGTCAGGCGCCTTCATCATCAGGGGCTCCGTGCACCCCCGCGCACCCCTCCATGATCTCTCAGATCGGAGGGTCCTCGATCAGCGCGAGCAGCTCGTCCAGTTCGGCGTCGGTGACGGCGGCCGGGTCGGGAGCCGGGCCGACGGCCTCCAGGCGCGCCGGCGCGTCCACGCCCAGGCGGCGGGCCCGGCTGTCGTGGATGGCGAGCGCGGTGGTGATGGCGTCGAGGTCGCCGTCGGCGGCCTGGTCCCAGATGGCGTGCTGGAGTTCGTCCAGGGCGAGCCGGTCGGCCGTCTGGCGCGCGGCGTCCTCGAGCGGCTCGGTGTCGGCGAGGGCCTGGGCGAAGGCGGCGGCGGCCTCGGCGGCGTCGGCGTAGTCCAGCTCGCGGGCGAGGGTGGTGAAGTCGTCGCCGGTGAGACGGCGGCGGAGCAGTTCGGCGCGCCGCTGGTCGAGGTGCGGCATGGTGTCCTCCATGAGACACACCGCCCGGAGGCGGTGTGGTGCCCCGGTCGGCGGGGCGGGTCGCTCGGCGCGCCGTTACTGGGGCTGCTGGATCAGCCGCTCGTCGGCCTCTGCCCTGTACCCGGCGGCGAGGAGGGTGTTCTCCGCGCGTCGGCAGGTGCGGGCGATCTCGGCCGGGTCCATGGTGTCGGGCAGCTCGTGCCAGGTGTAGATCGCGAAGCCCTTCCGGGTGAAGCCAAGGCTGTCGAGGAGGGCGAGCAGGGCCTCGGGGGCGCCGCTGCGCGACTCGGCCACCACGGTGGTGCTCAGGGGGCGTCGGTGGATCAGGACGTCGAGGTCGTTGTCATCGGCCTGGTTACTCATGGTGTCCTCGCTGGGTCGGGTACTACGGCATCAGGTGGGGGTCGGTGCGGACGTCGTACTCGTCGGCGTCGAGTTCAGCGGCGGCGCGCGCCATTACCGCCTCCACGTCGTCGCCGGGGTGGGGCTGCCACACGTGCAGGTCGGTGGAGTGGCGGGGCAGACCGAGGGCCTCGAGCGTGGAGTGCAGGTCCTCGGCCGCCCCGGTGCGGGTCTCCGCGTGGACGGCGTCCGTTCCGAGCGGGCGGTGGATGACGACGTCGACGTGTTCCTGGTCGGCCAGACTCATGGGGCTAGTTCCTCTCGTACGGGGTCGATCACCTGCCCACACCATACAATGGTTTGTTGTATAGAGGGAGGCGGGTGGCCACCCTCTCCGTGCTGGTGGCGCATCTACAGGACCTTCTCCCGCAGGGTCCGGGCGATCTCCCGCATCATCAGCGGGGGCACCGAGTTGCCCAGGCGCGACCACACCTTTTCGACGGGGCTGGTCCCCCAGTCGTAGGCGTCCGGGAAGGACTGCAGCCGGGCCAACTCCCTCACTCCCAGCAGCCGGTTCTCCTCGGGGTGCAGCAGGCCGTTGCGCGAGCTGCTGATCTCCTTGATGAGCGTGTAGGACGGCCGGTCCCAGCTCAGGCGCTGCAGGCTGAAGTACGCGTCTCGCCCGCCGAGCCGGTTCAGCGCGTCGCCGCCGTCCTCGCCGGGCCGGATCAGCGGGGCGACGTGCGCCGCCTTGCCCGAGGGGAGCTGGTAGGGCCCGGGGTCGGTCAGGCCGGCGAACGCCTCGCGGACCGTCAGCGGCCGGGCCAGGGGCCCGGGGTGCACAGGGTCGAGCCCCAGGTCGCGCCGTACGCCGACGAAGATCATGCGCAGCCGCTTCTGCGGCACCCGGAAGTACGACGCGTCCAGGAGCCGGGCGGTGACCCGGTAGCCGGGCCCGGCCTCCTTCAGGGAGGTGAGGATCTCGGCGAAGAGGCTGCGCATCTGGCCCTTCACCATGCCGGCCACGTTCTCCATGACGAAGCACTTCGGAGCCCAGGCGTTGATGCAGCGGATGTACTCGCGAAAGAGCTGGTTGCGCGGGTCGTCGACCTGGCGGCGCCCGGCGACGGAGAACCCTTGGCAGGGCGGGCTGCCGTCGAAGACGTCCAACTCCCCCGGCTGCAGGCCGAGTACGGCCGGGTCCAGGTCGGCGATGTCGCCGTGGTGCAGCGGGACGTGCGGGAAGTTCCTCTTGAAGCAGTCCGCGGCGTGGTCGTCCCACTCCACGGCGAGCAGCTCGCGGTACCCGGCCATGGAGTAGCCGAGGGAGCTGCCCCCGGCGCCCGCGAACGTCGACACCACGGTCGGCGCGTTCGCGTCGCGCGGTGCGAGGTGCGCGGCCCAGGCGTCGGCCAGGAGCTGGCCGTAGTCGAGCCGGGTGCGGGCGACGGCCGGGCTCACTTCGCGGCCTCCGCGTTGGTGAAGGTGTGCCCGCACTGGGGGCAGGTGTGGGTGGTGGGGTTGAGCGCGTCGGCGATCGACTCGTCGAAGGCGGGGAATCCCTCGGGGAGGTCGACGGTGAGCAGGCGGGTGACCTCCTGCTGGCTCCAGCCGGTGCCGTCGAGGTCGCCGTCGAGGGCGGCGAGCATCGTCGCCAGGTCCTCCTCGTCGTAGTAGCCGAGCTCCGCCAGCTTGTTGTCGGCGAGGTTGATGCGCCGGGCTGTGTCGTCGTCGCAGGTGAGGACCTCGCAGCGGGCCGTGGCGCGGCCTTCGGCGCGCAGCGCATCGGAGGTGTGGTTGCCGGCGAGCACGATCAGGGCGTCGCCGGTGTCGCGTACGACCAGGGAGCGGTACTGGCCGTGACGGCGAATGGAGGCCCGGATGGCGTCGACGTCACCGCGCCGGGGGTTGCCCGGGTAGCGGGTCAGGTCGTCGAGCGGGATGTCGCGGGTGGAGATGTAGGTGGTGCCGGGCAGGCCGGCGGTCCTCTCGTCGCTCATACGGGGCGTCCTTCGTTGTGGTCGGCGATGATGCGCCGGGCCCAGGTGTCGGGCTCGAGCCCCCACTGGCGGGCGTCCCATTCGGTGGCGCGGTCGCGGATGTCGAGCCAGATGTCCAGGAGCTGGTCGCGCCAGGCGGGGTCGCGGGCGCGGCGCAGCTGGGCGGCGAGGTGGGCGAACGCGGCGGGGTGCGCGGGCATCACGCCTCCCCGCCGTGTCGGTGTCCGGGGTGGTGCCGTCGGACAGGGTGATCAGGCGCTCCAGCTCGGCCAGGTCCACGGCCTCGACCTGGAGGGGGCCGCCGTCGGCGCCGGTGATCTCGGTGCGGGCGGGCCGGTCCAGGCCCAGCAGCCTGGCCCGGCGGTCGATCACTTTCAGGACGGTCTCGATTGCCTTGAGGTCGCCCTTGGCCGCCTTCGCCCAGGCGGCGGCCTGCATCCGGTCCAGGCGCTGGACTTCGAGCTCGCGCAGGGTCGCCGCGGCGACCGACTCGGCCTCCAGGTTGGCCTCGAGCGCGCGGTGGATGTCCTTGGACGCGGCGCCGCGGTCGGCGTAGTCGAGCCGCTCGGCGATGGTCTGGTAGTCCATGCCGGCGAGCCGCAGCGCGATGGCCTGGGCGCGGCGGTGGGCGGTGGCGGCCTGCTGGGCCTTGGACGCGGGCACGGGTCAGCCCCCTGTCAGTCGTCCTGGGACGGGATGGTGAAGTCGTGGGCCTCGCCGCTCGACTTGAGGACGGGCTGCTCGCCGGTGTGTTCCTGGTAGCGGCGGCAGATGACGTCGGCGTAGCGGGGGTCGAGTTCGACGACGCGGGCGGAGCGCCCGGTGGTGTGGGCGGCGATGAGGGTGGAGCCGGAGCCCCCGAACGGCTCGTACACCAGGGCGTCGGGTCCGCAGGAGTTGCGCAGCCCGGCGGTGATCAGCTCGACCGGCTTGCTTGTCGGGTGCTCGGCGTTGCGGGCCGGCTTGTCGACTTCGAAAACGGTCGTGGCCGCGTTGTCGCCGTACCAGCGGTCGCCGCCGCGGCCCAGGCGGCCGGACCCGGCCGGGGCGTCGGTGAAGCCGTACAGGATCGGCTCGTGCCGGTAGTGGTAGTCCGAGCGGCCCAGGACCATGGTGTTCTTCACCCAGATCAAGTTCTGGCGCACCAGCCACCCGGCCTCGGTCATCGCAGTCTCGAAGACGATGCGCGCGGTGTCGGCGTGCGCGACGTAGACCGGGGCGCCGGGCTTGAGCGCGACGGTGGCCACCGCGAAGGCGCCGGCGAGGAGTTCGGGCAGGTCGGCCGCGCCGTCGTTGGAGATGGTCAGGGCGTCCTTGGTCTTGCCGACGTAGTCGACGCCGTAGGGCGGGTCCGTCCACATCGCGTCGCAGCGGTCGCCGTCGAGCATCTCCTCGACGGCCGCGACATCGGTGGAGTCGCCGACCAGGAGCCGGTGGCGGCCCAGGATCCACACGTCGCCGACCCGCGAGCGGGGTTCGGCCGGCATGTCGGGGATGTCGTCGGGCTCGGTGAGCGGCGGGTCGGGCTCGGCGTCGGTGCCGAGGATGTCGGCGACGTCGTCCGCGCTGTAGCCGGTGCCCTCGAGGTCGCCGTCGAGGTAGGACAGCAGGTCGGCCAGGGCCTCGTTGTCGTACGAGCCCAGCTCGGCGAGTCGGTTGTCGGCCAGGTTGATGCGGCGGGCCTGGTCGTCGTCGCACTCGATGACCTCGCACCGGGCGGTGTCGTAGCCCTCGGCGCGCAGCGCGTCGTGCGTGTGGTTGCCGGCCAGGATGACGTACCGGTCGCCGTCGACGGCGCGGACCACCAGGGAGCGGTACTGGCCGTGGCGGCGCAGCGAGCCACGGATGGCGTCGACGTCACCGCGCCGGGGGTTGCCGGGGAAGCGGTCGAGCTGGTCGAAGGGGATCTCGCGGGTTCCGAGGTAGGTCACCGCGGCGGTGGGCGTGGGGGTGCCCATGGCAGCTCCGTCCACCCCCACAGTGCCGTGATCCATTTTCCCTGACCCCGGGGGTCCCCCGGGCGGGCGTCGCGGCAGGGCGTACGGGGGCGAAGAACCTTGCCCGCACGACTTCCAACCTTACAACGTTCCATTGTATAGTTAGGGCGTGAGGACGACCCGCACCCAGGAGGCAGAGATGCAGCGCACCACCACCGGCCACACCCACTGCCTCCGCTGCGGACGCGCCCTGCGCACCGCGCACTCCACCGCCGCCGGGTACGGCCCGACCTGCCTGCGGCGCATCAAGGCCGCCGCCCGAAAGGTCGCCGACCACAAGCCCGCCCTGGTCGCCAAGGCGGTCGACCTGATCACCCTGGGCGGCCTGATCCCCCTGCGCGCCCGCCGGGTCTTCCAGGCGGTCGCCTCCAGCGGGACCGGCACCTACAAGACCGCCGCCCAGGCGTGCACCTGCCCGGCCGGGCTGCGCGGCCAGCACACCTGCTACCACCGGATCGCCGCCCAGATCTTCGCCGCCGCCTGACCGGCGGCGGCCGGGCCGCACACGAGGAGGACGTTCATGGAGCAGTACGAGACCAACTGGAACGACGGCAACCAGGACATCGCGGAGGCCGTCATGATGGCGGCCGACGAGGGCAAGCCGCTGCTCGTCACCACGGCCGCCGGCGTCACCGTCCGGCTGGTGCCGGAGCCGGCCGCCCCGGCCGCACTGGCCGACCCGCTGGAGGGCATCGCCGTGCAGGAGGTGTCCCGCGCAACACGGGAGCTGCGCGCGACGACCGAGTACACCCAGACCCTCAACGTCGAGGGGGCGCCGGAGCTGGCGGCCGGTTCCGACACCACGGCGCTGGAACCGGGGATCGTGTGGCTGGAGTACGTGTGCGAGAAGCCGGAGGGCGCGGCTCGGCTGCGCGGTGCGCACGTCAGCGGCTACCGGGTGCAGCGCACCGGGCGCCCCGACCGGGTGGTGTCCACCAGCTTCTTCGGCCGGGCCTGGGAGGGCGCGCCGCCGTGGCTGCACGCCCTGGCCGCCCGGTACGAGAACCTCTGATCCTCCCCGGAGACGGCAACGCCCCGCGCACGGCGGGGCGTTGCTGCCGGGAGGAGGCTCCTGGCGGGAAGAGGGGGGTCGGGCCTGGCGTGTCTTCTCGGCACGGGGGGTTTAGAGAAGGGAATGGGTTGTCCGCGCCAGGCCCGAACACGTCCGATGATCAGATCGGGCGGAACGGGCGTCAAAAATCCAGGTCGATGACGGACGCCGTGTTGCGCATACGCTCGATCAGGCTGCGGACGTCGGGCGCGGCCTCTACGGCCCGGGCGCACTCCAGCGTCGGGGACGCCTTGCCGGGGGCGCGGTCGCTCTTGGCGCCGTCCTCGGTGAGGGGCGTGGGAAGGGTCACGATGACGGCGCCGCGCTCGTCCCGGTGGGAGTTGGAGGCCCACAGGCCACGTTCGGGGCGCCGGGTCGGGATGATGTCGATGCTGGTGGTCGGTACGGAAGCCATCGCTCGGGTCTCTCCTGTTGCTGCAGCGCAGCCCCGTTTCCGTCCGAAGAGGTCAGGACGGCTGGCGGCGCGGCAATGGATCTGGAGTACTGAACGTCGAGTCCGCGATTGGGGTCGCGGACCTGTGTGCTGGCCTTGCGTATGGGGGTCGGCCGCCAGCGCCGGAAGAGAAGGGTGCCCCCGTCAGGCACCGGGAAAGCCGCCGCCCGGGTCGCTCCCGGGCGGCGCCTCTCGTGGGCTCGGAAGTCCTCAGCCCCAGTTCGGGTCGAGGGCGACCTCGGCGTCGGGCGCCGGGGAGTCCGTCGCCGTCGGCGTGGGAACGACAAGGCCCCAGTTCGGGTCGGCCACGTTGCTGGTGCTTCCTTCCGGCCCGCCCACGGCGATCACCGCGGCAGCCGCAGCGGCGAGCAGCGCGCCGGCGACGGCCGTGATGGTGCGGGACATCTTCTTCTTCATCTGCAGGTTCCCCCTTGGTGTGGCCGCGGCGTGCGGCGCCTTCCGGCCCGCCGCGGGACCTGTGCGCAAGGAGCGAAACCGAGCAGACCCGCATATGACCGTGGCGATAGCCTTAACGGCTCTTAGGTCAAGATCAAGGCAAATTGCACTGCGTGTAGACGCAACTCCGGAGGATGCAGAGACAAAAATGAGTGAATCCGACAACTCTCCCGACCTGACCCAACTCCCGTCTCTCACGGAGGCATCACGGGCGCTGCTGCGCCGTGCCCTGAGAGGCGAGGAGCTCAAGGAGGACGAGCCCGGATTCGCCGATCTCAGGCGCCTGGGAGTCCTGGTTCGCGAGCCCTTCCGCCCCGGCATCTACGTCATGGCGGAGCGTCAGCACATAGAGGACCGGCTCCGTGATGCGGCCGTGCGCCAGATCATCACCGGCGCCACGTTCATGTCCGGCATCGGCGACCTCCTCGAGGACCTGGACAGGGAGCGCGAGCGCACCGAGCTCGGCCGCCAGCGCAGCTCCTGCGTGTCGTACTTCATCGACGGTATCGACGGCGTCCACGAGGTCATGTCCGCCCTGGTGTACGGGGCGAAGAAGGAGATCCTCTCGGTGCAGCCCGGCCGTCGCAAGCGGCACCTGCTCAACAAGTCCATGCCCCGTGACATCGAGCTGGTGACCCGTGGCGTCAAGATGCGCACCATCTATCAGCGGGTCAACCTGCCCGTCCCGCACGTCCGGCGGTACGTCGCGCACGTCAGCGCGGGTGGCGGGGAGTTCCGGGTCACGGACGCCCCGCTGGAGAAGATGGTGATGATCGACCGCACCCATGTCTTCATCCCCGACTCCGGCAGTGGGCGCGACCACACGGCGGGGGCCTGGCATATCCGGGACCCTGCGGCCGTTCTCTACCTGGCCCGCATCTTCGACCTGGAGTGGCTGCGCGCCATCCCGTGGGATGCGAACCCCGGGCCCTGGGAGACCAAGGACCGCACCTGCGGTTCGGCCTGGAAGAAGGCGAAGACCACGGCGCGGCAGCGGTTCATACTGCGCGGCATCTGCATGGGCCAGAGCTACGAGCAGATCGGCCGGCAGCTCGGCATCAAGGTTCGCACTGTCAGCACCGAGATGGCCACCGCTCGCGCGAAGGTGGGCGTCGACACCAACGAGGCGCTGACGTACTGGTTCGCGACCTCGCCGGACCGCTCCCTGACCGACTGATCCCACCCGGCGGGGTGGCACACGACAGCGGCCCCGGTCCAAGCCCCCGAGGGGGTCGGACCGGGGCCGTTGCGCTCCCAATCTCCCGTACTGCCCGACGGATCCAGCTGCTCCACGGCTGTCTCCGTCCACCGGTGCGGCCGATGCCCGCGGCGTTCCCGGTGCTGCACACCCTACATGAAACCCAACACGTAAGGAAGCGTTTCGGGTGAGCTACTCCCAGGGCGCGGGTCCGGTGCCCGCCGCCCAGTCCAGGAGCTGCCGGGAGCCGAACAGCCGCAGGGGCGCGTCCAGGTCGGTGTTCCAGTCGACCGCGCTCGAGGTGAACGTGCTCGTCGTCACCACGGCCGCGGTGTCGCACCGGTGGGTCTCCCGGTAGGTGCCGTTCACCTGGTACAGCGTCTCGGCGGTCACCTTGTTCGTCTCGGCGTACCGCTTGCACTGCACCAGCAGCCAGCGGCCGTCGGGGGTGCGGGCCTTCACGTCGCCCGCCCGGTCCCCGGCCCCGCCGAGGACCTGTACGCGGGTGCAGCCGTCGCGCCGGCACAGCCGGGCGACCGCGATCTCGAAGCCTCCGGGCTCAGGGCCCGCCAGCCGTCGATGGCGGTGGGCAGTGCGCCCCGGCCGGCGCGGCCCCGGCGGCGGACCCAGCGGCGGCCCCGAAGTAGCCCGCCGCGACGGCCGCCAGGCCGAGGAGCACCAGGAGCGCGGCCAGGACGGCCGGGTGGCGGCTCAGGTAGTTGCCGATGAGGAACAGCGCCACCGCGGCGACGAGCAGGACTGAGCCGCGGTCTCGTGCGGGTAACCGGCGGTACCAGGAGCGGGGCCGCCTTCCGCCGGGCGGCGGGGTGGCGGCGGGCGGAGGTGCGGCGGGCGGTGGAGCGGCCGGTGCGGGGCGGCGGCTGGTGCTGGCCATGAGCGGGTCTCCTTGTCGTGTCGGGGCAGCGGGGTGGGAGCGGTCGGGCTGTCAGTCCTGGCGCCAGGTGCCCTTGATGGAGCCCTCGAAGGTGCCGGTGCGGCGGCGACGGCCACCGCCGAAGATCACGCGCAGGACCAGGGCGCCGGCGAGGCAGATGCCGCCGACCTTCAGCACGGTCAGGGTGGCGTGCCACAGGGCGGTGGCGCCCGCCGAGACGCTGGCGGCGATGTCGGCCCCGTACACGGCGCCGACGGTGGTGATGGCCGCGGCGCCGGTGACGTACGCGATGGCCTTCGCCTTGGCGCGGGTGGAGGTGAGCCACTGGGGCAGGGTGCGGTGCTCGGCGAAGGCGCTGGGGACCGGGACCGGGTGGGGGCGGGCGCCGCGGGGTCGCGGGCGCCGGCGGCGGGGCGAGGGGACGACTTCGCGGATGGTCCGGGTGCCGCCCTCGGCGGTGGTCTCCACGGTCTCGCGGACGGTGTAGCCGTCGGGGACGACGAAGGGGGCGATGCCCGGGGCGACCGGGCCGGGGGCCGGGATGTGCCGGGTGGAGGTGGTGTCCTCGTTCTCCAGGCGCTCGAGCAGGGCTCGGGCCTGGCTGTCGTACTCGGCCTGGGTGAGGTTGGAGTGCATCAGGGGGTGTCCTTGTCCGGTGTCGGGGCGGGTTCGAGGGCGGCCAGGGCCCGCCGGAGCGGGCTCGTGGCCAACGTGCTGTTCGGGTCGAGGTCGGCGATCACGAGGTGAGCGCCGGCGCTCGGAGCGGTGTCCTCGGGGTGGTCGGCGGGCTGGGTCATCGCAAGCCGCTCAGAACTTGATGGCGGCGATGGCGTTGGCGCCGGACTCGAGGGCCTGGTGGATGGCGGGCGCCATACCGGTGGAGGCGAGGAAGAAGCCGAACAGGACCGCGGCGATGGCGGGGCCGGTCTTCAGGGAGCCGCTGCGCAGCAGGACGAACAGGATGATCGCCAGGAGCAGGACGATCGAGATGGAGAGGGCCACGGTCAGTTCTCTTCCTTCAGTCGGGTGATCAGGGCGTCGAGGCCGTTCGGCTTGACCAGGACCTCGCGCGCCTTGGCGCCGTCCTGGGGGCCGGTGATCTTGCGGGCGGTCATCTGGTCCATGAGCCAGGTGGCCTTGGCGAAGCCGACGCGGAGCTTGCGCTGCAGCATCGACGTGGAGCCGAACGAGGTGGAGACGACGAGCTCGACGGCGTGCAGGAACAGCTCCAGGTCGTCGCCCTCGAGCGGCTCGGGCCGGTCGTCGTCCTCGGTGTCCTGGGCCTCGGGCGGTGCGGGGTGGTCGGGGTCGGCCCACAGGTACGGCGTCTTGGGGCCGCCGGGCTGGATGACCTGCTCGTGGTCGGCGAACCACTTGTTCACGGACTGGCGGCTCGGCGGCTTCTCGTCGGGGTACAGCTCGGCGAGCCGGTTGCGGCAGCCGTCGATCGTGACGCCCTCGGGCCCGGCGTCGCGGACCATGTCGAGGACCTCGTTCTTGCGGGGGTGCTCGCGGCTCTGCTTCTTGTCCTCCTCGGCCTGCCGGGCGGCCTCGTGCTGCTCGGCGGCCTCCTGGACCAGGTTCTCCACGCCCGCCCACACCTTGTCGAACGCGGCCTTGACGGTGGCCTCGTCGGGCCCGGGCACGCCGGGGCCGCCCGCGGGGTGGGCGTGCCGCCGGCCGGGGCTGCTGCGCGCCGCCGTACTTCTTGAGGTAGTCCTCGGCGGAGGGCATGTCGCCCAGCTCGCTGGGCAGCCGTCCGGCCGGCCGGTTGGGTCCGCTGCCGCCGGTGGCGGCGGGGCGGGCGGGGCCGCCTGCAGGGTGCTGGTGCCGCCGCCGACCGCGGCGCTGCCGCCGGGGGCGGTGGCCGGGGCGTCGAGACCGAACGCCTCGAGCATCCAGCCGCTGCGCTCGTGGTCGGACCAGCGGTCCTTGTAGCCCCACTTGTTGGCGATAGCGATGGCCTCGTCGTCGAGGTCGGGGCGGATGTTCGCCCGGGCGACCGCCATCCTCTCGATGTGGTCGCTGTCCTCGTCGTCGTTGACGTAGGCGAAGCGGCCCTTCTCCGGCGGCTCACCCTGGTCCATGGCCGGCGTCTTGATGTAGCAGGCGCCGTTGCCGGGCAGGGCGGCGAGGTTGACCTGGTGGTAGAAGTCGGGGAAGACGTACTGGCCCTCGCCCTTCTTCCGGAAGCGCAGGCCGATCGTGGTGTCGTACTGGGAGTCGATCTCGCCGCCGCCGGTGTTGGGGCCGGTGCCGCGCTGTACGACGTCGACGTAGTCGATCGCGGCCTTGCGGCCCTTCTTGATGCCCCTGGTCTTGGGCTTGACGGCCACCGGGCTCCAGGCCATCAGGTCCGAGCCCTCCTCGGTGATCACGATGATCGCGGGCTGCTTCGCCTTGGGGATGAGCTTGCCGCCGCGGGCGGTCTTGGCCCGCTGGTCGGCGATGTCGTGCGCGGCGTTGTACATGCGCACGGCCTCGTCCTCGGTGGTGGCGACCCAGTCCAGCAGCGGCCGGGAGATGGTGTTGCCGTCCTTGTCCTTCCAGCCCTCCACCCACGGGCGCAGCCACCGCTTGGCGGTGTGGCCGCTGGCCATGTCGATCATCCAGACGACGGCGTCGACGCAGCGGGTGAGCAGGGAGATCAGGACGTGCAGCGTGACCGACTTGCCGGAGCCCTTCTGGCCGGCGATGAGCACCGAGTTCTGCCGCATGAGGAGCTCGATGGGCTCGCCGGACTCCAGCATGCCCAGCGTCAGCGGCTCGTTGATGGTGATGGGGTGGTCGCTGTCGTCGAGGTCGACGTGCTCGGCGAGGACGTTGCGGGTGGACACCGACAGGAACGCCTCGGCGGCGTGCGAACCGGGCTTGAGGGTGAGCGCGCCGGTACGCAGCCGTGCCTTCATCTCCAGCCGCTTCAGCAGCGGCAGGATCCCGTCGTAGTCGGTCTCGGTGAGGGTCAGGGTCAGCCGGTAGCCGTTGTGGGTCTTGTCCTTCTCCTCGACGATGACGCCGCGGGCGCCCACGGAGGTGAACAGCTCCTGCCAGTCGGTGAGCGGCTTGGAGATTGCCGCTTCCTCCTTCGCCCACTGCTCGGCGATCTCGTCGCCGCGCAGGTAGCGGTCGATGCCGTAGAAGGGGGCGATGGCGAGGGTGGCCGCGCCGATGGCGGCGGCCGAGGTGAGGGTCCAGGGGGTGCCGTGGGCCACCCAGTTCGTCCAGGCCGCCGCGGCGCTGGTCCAGATCCCGGTGAACGAGACGTGGAACCAGCGGGCGCGGCGGGACCGGTTGGGGCCGCCGGTGCGCAGGAACCGGGCGGTGGCGGCGGCGATGACGCCCCGACCGACCCGATGCCGAGCAGTTCCAGCGGCACGGTGTGGCCCAGGTCCTCGATGGTGCCCAGGCCGACGCCTCCGAGGTAGATCACGCCGGAGGTGTACAGCGGGGTCTCGAACACCCCGTGCACCCAGGGGGTGACCTCGCGGTCCTTCGAGCGGGCCATGGTGGGGATCTCCTTACGTCGTTGTGGTCGAGCGGAATGGTGTGCGGGCCGGGTCAGGGGGCGTTGCGGCCCACGTCCCACTTGGCGCCCTGGTACGTGGGGTTCTCGAGGTTGAGGAGCTGCTCCTGGTGCAGGAGCCGGTAGAGCAGGTGCACGGCCTGGATGGCGCCGCCGAGGTCGCGGAAGCGCTGGCCGGCGTCGCGGTGCATGGCCGGGATGGCCGGGTGGACGGCGAACTCCGACTCGGTGGTGGAGGCGACGGTCTCCATCAGCTCGTACAGCGCCTCGGCGAGCGGCGCGAGGTGCTCGATCGTCATCTCGTAGCCGAACATGCTCCCCGAGGGGTGCAGGCGGATGTGGATGCCCGCGTCGCGGATCGCGCCGGAGGCGAGCATCAGCGGCAGCGCGTGGACGGTCGGGTCCTGCCACGCGAACTGCGGCATGATGTGCGCCCAGTTCGCGGACACGTCCCACTTGCGGCCCTGCCAGGTGGGGTTCTCCAGGTTCTCCAGCTGCTCGGCGTGGACCTCGCGGAAGACCTTGTGGGTGGCGTCGACGAACTGGCCCAAGGCCAGGAACTGGATGCCGACGTTGCGGAACTGGTTCGGGATCTCGGGGTTGACCTTGAAGTCGTCCTCGGTGACCTGCGCGATGTCGTGCATCAGGTGGCACATCGCGAACTCGAGGTGGCCCAGGTTCTCGATGACGTTCTCGTAGCCCTTCATGCTCTCCGCCGGGGCGGCGGCGAACGCGGCGGCGGCCATCCGGATGGCGTCGGCGGCGTAGATGAGCGGGTACGCGTGGTGAACCGGGCTGGTGTCCACGGGGGTTCCTCCTGCGGGTGCGGTGGCCGGCGACGGCACGGGCGTGCGGCTGCCGGGGACGGTGGCGGTCGCGGGCTTGCCGGTGCCCGCGGTCGGGGCCGTCGGGCCCGTCGCGGTTACGGGCTTGGTGATCGGCCGGGCGGTCGCGGTCTTGTAGATCCAGGCGGAGAGCCACGTCCATCGGCGGGAGACGTTGACGAGCTTCGCGAGCGGGCTGGTGGCCCAGTACAGGACCTTGGAGAGCGGCTTGAGCCAGTTCGGGCCCCGGGTGGACAGCCGGATGCTGCCCAGGAAGGTGTGCGCGCCCAGGACCCACCGGCCGCCGACGCGCATGGCGTTGGCCAGGAACTTCCCGCCGTGCTTGCGGGTGCCGCGGTACATGGCGCGGAACGGGGTGCTGGCCTGGCGCAGGCGGCGGCGGAACTTGGAGCTGGTGACCTTCCTGTAGCCCCAGGCCGCGCCCCGCTTGCCCGCGCGGCACAGGCCCTTTCCCTTGCTGTAGACGCTCTTGGCCAGGGCCCGGGACTTACGGAGGGGGTTCTTCTTCCAGGTGTAGTGGCGGTGCTTGCCCTTGCCCTTGCCCTTCCCCTTGCCGCCCTTGGGCGACTTCGGGGTCTTCGGCGTCTTCGGCTTGCCGCTGCCCGGGGCCGTGGGGGTCTTCCCACTGCCCGGGCCGGTGGGCGCGGTCGTGCCCTTCGGGGTCTTCTTCGGCGACTTCGGCGTCGTACCGCTGCCGCCGCCCAGGCCCCCCAGGCCGCCGGGCGCGTTCTTCCGGTTGACCTTGCCCGAGCCGGTTCCCTTGGGGCCCGTGCCGATTCCGCTTGTGAGCTTTCCCAGGAGGCCGCCCCGGCCGCCGGAGGCGCTGTTGCCGAGGCCCTTGCGGTCCTTCCCGCCGCCCAGACCGCCCTTGGTCGGGCTGCCCTTCAGGGGCTTGGGGCCGGCGGTCGAGCGGGATCCGCCCAGACCGTTCCGGCCGCCCAGGCCGCCCTTGGAGGAGTTCTTCGGGCCGGTGCCGGGGGACGACTTGAGCGAGCCGAGGCCGGAGGGCTTACGGGACATGAGCCCCGGGGCGTTGGAGCCCTTCGAACCGCCGCCGGAGCGGCGCGAGGACCCGGTGCCGCCGGAGCGGTTGCCCGCGCTGGACCGTCCGCCGCCGGAGCGGCCTCCGGACCGGCCGCCGCCGAGGCCGCCCCGCGCCCGCCGCCCGGGCCTCCGCCGCCGGTGCCGCGGCCGAGCCGCGTACGGCCGGCGGCCTTGGCGGCCCGGCGGCTGACCTTGATGACGACGGCGGTCGCGGCGGTGGCCGCGGCGGCGAGGATCGCGAAGATGACGATCGGCAGGCCGAAGGCGTGGACGAGCCAGCACAGCGAGATCAGTCCGGTGATGATGCCGCCGGGGATCAGGAGCCCGGCGAGGCTGTCGTCCTTCTGTGACGCTGCGCGACGACGCTGGGGCGCTGCGCACCCGGGTCCGTGGCTGCTGCCGCGCCCGACGCCAGGGGCTGCCCGGCGGCGGGCGACGGCGTCGTCGCCGTGGCGGCGGCGGCGCCATGTCGTAGTCGGGGTCGTGCTCACGGGGGTTTCCTCCACTCAAGGGCGGCGATGTGTGGGTGACTGTGCGTGTCGGGCATGGCGTCAAGCCGGAGCGTCAACGTCAACGTCAGGGAGCCGTGTCAACGTCAAGTTGGCTGTTCAGACGGTGGTTTCCGGGGTCTGGGCCGGGATCGGGGGCTTCCTCGTCACGTCCGGGCAGTTGACGTTGACGTTGACGCACCCGGCTTCACGTCACGCTCTGTCAGTGCAGGAGCCAGAGCGCCAGGGCGGCGGCGAGGGTCGCCCACGCCAGGTGGACCAGGTCGCGGACCTCGTTGCGGCGGCGGGCGGGCCGGTAGGCGACCGAGTGGTCCCGCCACCCCTTCGAGGCGTCCAGGGGCTGGCGCAGACCGGACGGGATGCCGACGAACGCCGTCCTCAGATAGCCGATGCTGTGACGCTCCGTGAGGTCCGGCGGGAGCGTGCCGTTGTCGAGGGCCTGCTCCAGGAGGTCGAGTTCGGAGCGGACGCGGGCGATGTTCCCCCGCATCCACGTCTCGTTGTCGTTCACGGCGACCGTGCCGAGGATCTGCTCGACGTGGTGGTGGACGGCGGCGAAGTGCGCGAGCGCCGGCGTCTCCTCGCGGGCGTACCGGGCGGACACGCAGGCCATCTGCGCCCCGTTGAGCGCGGGCCGCGGTACGCGCTGCAGCTCCTCGCCCGACCTGCGGCGACGGTACATAGATTCGGCCTTTCTGCTGGTCAGCGGGTTGCGGGGGGTCGCGAGCAGGTCGTGGAGGGGGCGGCTCTTGCCCCGGCCGACCCGCCCGGCGATCAAGCGGTCGATGTGGGCGCCCTCGTCGAGGAGGACCACCCGCGGCGGAGCCGGGGCGGGGCCTCGGCCCGGCCGCCGTGCAGCCGGGCGGTCTGGGCGCCGTGCAGCCGGGCGACCTCGGTGGCCGCGCCCAAGGTGGTGGCGGGGCGGTCAGCGGCGTTGGCGGTCACGGGGTCAGTCCTTTCTGCTGGTCAGGAGTCGGTGGGGGTGTCCAGGCCGAGCTGGTCGTTCAGCTCCCGGGACTCGTTGATGGCCTGGAGCAGCGGGCCGAGGTCCAGGGAGATCCGCAGGGCGACCGCCGCGTTCCGCCGGGTGTCGTTCTTGATGTAGGGGTCGCCCGGCATGAGGGTCTTGAGGTGGGCGTCGATGAGGTTGGTGGCGGCATCGAGGGAGGTCGCCGCCTCCTGGGCGGTGGTCGCGGTCCACTCGTAGACCGGCGGCTGGATGGTCATGGCGTGAGTCCTTCGGGTCGGCGGTCCGGTCCGGTTACGCGGACCGCAGGGTGCGGGGGTAGTGGCGGGCGATCTCGGCCGCGCGGTCCGAGGCGATGGACCCGCCCTCGGCCCGGATCGCATCGGCGATGTTCCGCTTGGTGATGGACCGGTTCTTGGACCGCAGGACGTCGATGGCCCGCTGCTCTCGCTGGTTGAGCTCGAAGCCGTCCGGCGTCGTGTACGGCGGTCCGTCGGCGAGGCGGCGGTACGTCGTACGGTCCGTGGTCTGGTCCGTCGAGGTGTGGTCCGCATGAGGCGCGGGGCCGGGCCGGTGGTCCGGCGGTACGGTCCGGACCACGGTCCGCCGAGGTCGCGGCACCCTTCGACGGGCGGTCCGGTCCGTCGGTCCGGTCCGCCGGGGTCCGGTCCGCCGAGGCGCGGTCCGGTCCGCCGGGAGGCAGCGCGGTCCGGTCCGCCGGTCCACGGTCCGGTCCACGGTCCAGTTCCTTGGACCGGTCCGGTCCACCGGCGGGCAGCGCGGTCCGGTCCGTCGCGGTCCGGTCCGTGAGGTCCAGGCGGTCCAGGACGGTCCGGTCCAAGAGAGCCTGGACCGCCGGGATGGTGGACGGTCCGTGGTCCGGTCCGGACCGGCGGACCGAGACGAGGTAGAGGCTCGCGTACGCCTTGCCGGTCCGGCGGGCCTCGCGGTCCGCGAGGATGCGGCCCGCCTCGGTCCACGCGCGGGTGGCGTTGCCCCAGCGGTCCGGGTTGTCGATCATCAGGGAGCGGGCGGTCCAGGAGCGGACCGGGTAGCGCAGCCAGCGGGCCGTGCCCAGACTCGGCAGTGCCGGCGGGAGGTTGCGGTCCGCGCGGAGCTTGCGCCGGTGGATCAGGCGGGCGAACAGCTCCCAGAGGACGACGCCGACCATGCTCATGGCGGAGAAGGTGACGGCCTTGGGGGTGGCCGCCCAGTCGTGGGAGTAGTGCCACCACTGCTGGATCGCGGCGCCGGTGCCGAAGGCCCAGGTGGCGATCCGGTACTCCCAGCCCTTGTCGCCGTCGCGGCGGGCCTGGTCGTAGAGCCAGGCGCAGTAGGCGGTGGTCATCTCGTACGCCGCGGCGTAGATGAGGGACCCGGCGAACGACCAGCCCAGCACCCGCATGGCGAAGCCGCTCTGCCCGGTCCAGGCGACGACCATCGGCGCCAGGATCGGCACGATGATCAGGAAGCGGACGGCCATGAACTGCAGGGCCTTGCGCGTCTTGTCCGAGAGGGTCGGCCGCCCCTCCCGCCGGGCCTGCTTCTGGTTCCGCTTAGCGGCGCGGCGCTCCTCGGCCGCGTCGTCCTTCAGCTTCCGGTTCTCCAGTTTCTGGACGGTCTTGGAGGTGGCCCGCTCCAGCGCCTCGGCGGCCTGGGCGCGGTCGGCGTCGGCGTCGGCGCGCAGTACGACGGCCTCGCCCTTCGCCTGGACCAGGGCCGCCTCGGCGTCCTGGTAGGCCGTCTCGGCCTTCCGGGTCAGCTCCTCCGCCTGGGTGCGGGCCCGGGCGACGATGCCGGCCGCCTCGTCCTTGGCCTGGGCGGTGAGCTGCGCGGCGTGGCTCTCGGCGTCCTCGACCGTGGCGCGGGCCGTGGCGCGGGCGCGCTCGGCCTCCTCCTCCGCGGTGCGCCGGGTGCGGTCGGCGTCCGCGGCGGCATCGGTGCGCAGCTGGGCGGCCTCGGCGGAGGCGGCTGTGCGGATGCGCTGGGCGGTCTCCTCGGCGTTGGTGCGCAGCGCCTCGGCGGTCTCCTGGGCGTGGGTGCGCAGGCGTTCGGCCTCGGCGCGGACGGCCGCCGCCTCGTCCTGGGCGCGGGCGCGGTCGGCGGCGCCGCCGCGCGCAGCCGGTCGGCCTCGGCCTCGGCGTCGGTGCGCAGTCGCTGGGCGTCCTCCCGGCCGCGGGCCAGGACCCGCTCCGCCTCGGCGCGCAGGTGCTCGGCGTCGGTGCGGGCCTTGGCCATGAGGTGCTCGGCGTCGGTGCGGGCCTGCTCGGTCAGCTCCGTGGCCGCGGCCGTGGCCTCGGCGCGCAGCCGGTCGGCGTCCGCAGCGGCTTCGGCACCGAGCTGGTCGGCGGCCTCGGTGGCGCGGGTGAGTCGGTCGGCGGCCTCGGCCTCGGCGGCGGTGCGGGTCTCCTCGGCGGCGCCGGCCGCCTGGGTGCGCAGCTTCTCGGCGTCGGCGCGGGCCTGCTCGAGGAGCTGGTCGCCCTTGGCGGCGGCGTCGGTCTTCAGCTGCTCGGCGGCCTGCTCGGCGTCAGCGCGCACGGTGGCGGCGGCGTTCTCCGCCTCGGCGCGCAGGGCGTCCGCCTGCTGCTGTGCCTCGTCGAGGAGGCTCTGGACGGTGCTCTCCGCCTCCTCGGTGGCCTCGGCGATCGCGGCGGCGGCGACCTTCTCGGCGTCGGCGACGATGCCGTCGGCCTTGGCGCGGGCCTCGTCCAGCACCTGTTCCGGTGCGGGCGGGGTGGCAGCCGCCGCCTTCTTCGCGGTGGGCTTGCCGCCCCCGCGCGTCTGGGTGCGGCTGTTGCGTGTGGCCATGACTGGCGGGTGTCCTTTCGGCTCTGCTGGCGCAGGTGGGTGGGGGTCGGCGGCGGGGGCGGTCAGTCGCGGCGGCCCATGTTGATGCGGACGCGGGAACGGCGCGGGGCCGGGAGGCCGAGCTTCTTCGCGGCGTCGGCGACGATCTGGTCGTGGTCGAAGGCCAGGCGCAGTTCGGGGCCCGGCGTCTGCCACTGCACGGCTGCCGCATCGTCCCCGGCGGTGGCCTGGGCGCCGGCCGGGACGGTCACGGCGAAGGCGACGGAGACGAACCGGCCGCGCGGGTCGCGGTCCGGGGCGTCGTAGAAGCCGACCAGCTCCAGGTCCTCCTCGCGGACGACGACGCCGGTCTCCTCCTTGAACTCCCTGGCGGCAGCAGCGCGCGCGGTCTCGCCGGCGTTCACGTAGCCGCCGGGCAGGGCCAGGTCGCCCTTGTGCGGCTCCCAGCCGCGCTCGACGAACAGGATCTTGCCGTCGCGGACGCCCACCACGTCGACGGTGAGCTGGATCGCTTCGGTCGGGGTCTCGGTCACGGGGTTCTCCAATGGGTCTCAGGGGCGATCCGGGCAGGCCGGAGGGCAGCCCGGGGCTGTGCAGGGTGGATCTGAGGGGTGGGGCCCGGCGGTGTCGGCTCCGGCCGGGCCCCGGCGGGGGTGGCTACGGGGATTCGACCGGGGTCTCGTACTCGGCGGCCTGACGGCTCCCGAGGACGAGGGCCAGGACGAGGCCGAGGACCAGCGCGATCACCAGGAACACGCCGATGGCCCAGCCCAGGTGCGCCAGGGCGGCGAGCCAGCCGTTCACGAACATGTCGATCGTGGCCAGGACCATCCCGGTGAAGGCGATGACCATCACGAAGATGGCGGCGCCCTTGGAGAGCTGCGGGCCCTCGTCGTCGTACGTGTCCTTGGACACCGGAGTGGCGGACATCAGCGGCCACCTCCCAGCACGCGGGCCGCGCGGGAGAGGATGCCGCCGGTCGGGGCGGGGCTGCGCTCGAGGATGTGGAGCACCTGGTTGAGCTGGTCCTCCCCCTCCCCCTGCAGCGCGACCTCTCCGTACTCGGTGGCCTCCCGCGCCAGGGCGACGCGCTCGGCGCCGGGCAGCTCGGCGGTCACCGGGTGGTGGGCGAGGTCCTTGACCAGCTCGCCGATCTCGGCGACGGCGTTGGTCGCGCCGGAGGTGTCGCCGCCCAGGGACCGCAGGAGCTGGGCCAGGTCGGCGGTGTCGGCGGGCTGGTAGCTGTGCAGGTGAGCGATCGCGTCCAGGAGCGGGCGGACCGCGGGGTGAACGTCGGGCTGGTAGGCCAGCGCGGCGCGCTCGGCGGCGGTGCGAGAGGTCTGGGAGAGGGAGTTCATCGCGCGGCCACCGCCTGGGAGTTGTCGGTCGGCGCGGCCGTGGAGCCGGTCGGCGCCGTCTGGGTCTTGCCGCCGCAGGCGACGAACGCCCGGGTGTACAGGACCTCGTAGTCGTCCGACCAGACGTCGGCGGGGTGGTTCCGGACCGTCTCGAAGATCTCGCCGAGCGTGCGGACCGTGACCTTCTCACCGGGCTCGGCGGCCGGGTGAACCGTCGTCTTCGCCATCACGCACTCACCGCCTGCGTCGCCACATCGACCGGGGCCTCGCCGATGGTCAGGATGTCGATGTAGCCGGGCTCGTTGGCCAGCGGCCGGCGGACCCTGCCGCTCACCCGGATCCGGGCGTCCTCCACGAGGAAGGACCACAGGTCCAGGTACCGCTCCGTGCTGACGACGCACCGCGCGGACTCGGACGTCGAACCGGTCACGGTGAACACCGCGCGCGGCTCCTCGTCCGGGCCGGTCAGGTGCAGCGCGGTCACGGTCCCGGTCACCGCGACCAGGGTCTCCGCGGGCACCATGTCCACGCGCCGGGTCACCGGCCCCATGTCGCCGATGTACTCGACGAGCAGGCGACCGGGCGGCGGCGACGTCTGGTTGTAGGAGGGCTTCGCGCTCACGGTGAGCACGCTGGCCTGGCTGCTTGTGCGATCCTGCATATGGATCGGCCTCCCTGATAGCGCAGGAGAGATGCGGTCTGTCGGCCTCGGACATGCCGCGCAGGTGCTCCAACACCAGCGCGTCCGGGGCCGTCTTGCGTTTATGCAGTCGTGCTGTCCGCGGACTGCGGGGTCTTGCGGAGGCTCAGTTCGTACGCCTCGAAGTCGTCGCGGTGGACTCGCAGGGCCTTCTTCGCGCCGGTCCCGATGGCGACCGCGGGGAGCGCCCCCGCCTCGATCAGGTCGTAGACCGTCGAGAGCCCCACGTCGAAGTACTTCGCGATCCACCGCACCCGGAGGTACGAGCCGCTGTCCGGCTCGCTTTCCGGGGTTTCCGTGGTGTCCGTGGCTTCCATGCTCAGGAACGTTAAGGCAATACGGCTTAATGACGCAACCCCACAACGCAGCGCATACTGATAGAAGTGGTGAAGCCACAAGGCGCGTAGGCCACGACTCGACACGGGGAGGAGCCCCTTGAGCAGCGACGATGCGTGGGTGGGGAAGACGCGGCCGTACCTGACGCCGCGCGGAGAAGGCGAAAAAGATGCATGGACGTCCGAGGCTGCCGCGCGCGGAAGGCAGGGCGGGCAGCGCCTTCTCGAGGCGGGAGAAGTCGAGCCGCCTGACCTCGTCCGCGCCTTCTTCGGCCTCGGCCCTGGGGAGCTGGCAGTGGTGCGACGTCGCCTGATCCTGCTGGACGGCAAGCCCACGGAGCTCGCTGACTCCTACTACCCCGGGCACATCGCCCTCGGGACGCCCCTGGCAGAGCCGCGGAAGATTCCCGGTGGTGCCGTGACCCTCCTGGCTGACCTCGGCTACGAAGCAGCTGAGGAGTTCGAAGAGGACACCGTCGCGGAGAACGCCTCCCCCGCGCAGTGTGAACTCCTGGGACTCCCGGCCGGCAAGGCCGTTCAGGTGCTGACCAGGTTCGTTACGTCGACGACCGGGGAGCCGATGGAGGCCAGCGTTATGACCATGACCCGGCACCACCGGTACACCCAGAGAAGGGACAGCTAGCCCATGCCCAGGCCGTACACGGATCCACGGACGGCACACCAGAAGATCGCCGCAAAGCTCCGTCGCCAGATCACGCGGGGGGATCTGCGCCCAGG
>JAPTYK010000006.1 GCA_026913215.1 Streptomyces diastatochromogenes
AAACTGGAGGCCCTGCGGCGCGCGGTTGACGCCGAACGCCAGCGCACCGCCGCGTAGCCCCTTCTCCTTGTTGTTGCCTGACCTGGTCTTTTGCCGTGCGGCGGCCGTGGCGCCCCGAAGGGCTTGTTATCAGCGGCAGCGGGGCGCTTGCGGCTCCTCTAAACGACGTCGTTTACTGGATTCATGGCACGCAAAAGGATCACATTGCAGCTCTCGGTACAGCAGGCGGGGCGTCTCCGGCTGCTGATAAAGCGCCACCGGGAAGCCGAATCCCAGTTCGTGAAAGACCTGGTGGAAGAGCGGTCAGAGGCGCTGACCGAACCGGTGGGCACCCCGCCGTGGGAGCGGGCCGTCGCGCGGCTGCGCCGGCAGGCGCGCATGGAGGCGGCGCAGGTGCGGCCGGTGCGCTGGCCCGCCCTGGACGTGCTGATGGAACGGGCTCTCAAGGAGCGGCTGCAGCTGCCGGACCTGGCCGGGCCGTGGCTGCCGCTGACTCCGGGGGAGCGCACCCGGTTGTCTCTGTCCGGACGGTGGCCGGCCTGTCTGTCGGGGTGCGAACACGGCACGGCAGAGCGCGCGTTCACGCTCGACGAGAAGGTGGTGCTGCAGCTGCGCACGGCGGCCTGGCGCGTCTCGGAGCCGGTGCTGAAAGAGCTGGAGGAGAAGAACCTGATCGGGCCCCAGGCGGACCTGAGCGAAGCGGCCCGGGAAGAGCGCGAACGCCTCGCGGCCCTGCTGTATCCGTCCAGCAGGATCGCCCGGGAAGCGGTCGAGGACCACTGGCCGGACCCCCAGGACGACCAGGTCGCGGACACTGGCGGCGCTGGAGGAATGTAACGACGTCGTTTACTGAAATCCGGCTTCGCGCGCGCGATATATAGGGGTCAATTCCGGCCCCGCATTCGCGCCACTAGGAATGTTTGGAAAGGCGGCAAATTGGGTTTATGACTGCTACGGTTTCAATCCCCTGGATTTCCTCGGAGGTATGAATGAGCACCACCACGGCGGCGGAGGCGGAGATCCCGGCCAGCCGGGCGGAGGCAGACCCGTCCCGGGTCGCCAAGGGTCAGCCCCTGGCCCGCATCGCCGGCGTCCCCGTCTACGGCTGGGGGCAGGCACCGCCGTACCTGCGGACCAAGACGCAACTGGCGGAGGATCGGCTGAACACGACGGAGGAGCAGGAGAAGGCTCCGCTGGCGTACATCCGCACCCGCGACTACGGGGACGTGCCGCTCCATGACCCGGCGGCGGCGGTGAAGATGAAGCCGCTGCCCGCATCGACCAAGGCGAAGATGGCGGCGCGGCGCACCTGCTCGGAGTGCGGCAAGGTCCGCAAGGTCATCTTGCGCGGGCCCTGCTCGGCCTGCCGGGAGCGCGCGGAGAAGGAGCGGCAGCGCCTGCTCGCGCGAACGTGCGCGGGCTGCAGCACGGTCCGGGAGCGGCCGTACCCGAAGGAGCACCGCCGGTGCGCGGGGTGCCGACAGGAGCAGCTGGAGAAGAAGCGGGCCCGGGTCGAGGCGTGGCTGGTCGAGGTGACGGTGTGCGCCGGCGACGGCTGCACGAAGCGGCGCGGGTCGAAGAAGGCGGCGCGGGCCTGGCTCCAGGCGCACGAGTGGCTGCTGCGTCCGGAGAGGCCGGACCTGCCGAGTTCGAACTGCTGGCCCGACTGGGCGCGGCGGTGTCCGCCGTGCGCGACGGCGTACGAGCAGGAGCAGGAGCGGCTGCGGGCCGAGTGTCAGGAGCGGTACGAACGGCAGGAGCGGGAGCGGGCGGAACGGAAGCGGCAGGCGGCTGCGGCTCGCGTGCGGTGGGCTGCGGAGGCGCTCGTCGACCCGGACGTGGTGGTCCTCGACACGGAGACGACCGGCCTGGGCGACGACGCGCGGATCGTCGAGCTGGCCGTGCTGTCCTCGGCGGGGGACGTCCTGCTCGACACCCTGGTGGACCCGGGCGTGCCGATCCCGGCCGGGGCGTCGGAGATTCACGGGATCACGGACTCCGACGTCGCGGGGGCACCCCGGTTCTCGGACCTGGTCGCGCGGCTCGCTGACCTGCTCAAGGGCAAGCGGGTGCTGATCTACAACAAGTGGTACGACGTCGGCGTGCTGCGGCACGAACTGACGCTGCACTACCTCGACCGTGCGGCGCGGGACGCTGCCGGAGAGGCCGTGAGCGCCGGCGCCTCCGGTGGGCTGAGGGAGCAGGCGGTCACCGCGGCGAGCAGGCAGACGGCGGCGTGGCTGGAGGCGCTGGACGTCGAGGACGTGATGATCCCGTACAGCGACTGGGTCGGGGACTGGAGCGAGTACCACGGGAACAACCGGTGGCAGCCGTTGCAGGGCGGGCACCGGGCCGCGGGGGACTGCCGTGCGGTCCTGGTCTGCCTCCGGGCAATGCGGAGCGGCTACGAGGAGCTGGCGGCCGTCGGCGGCGGCCTGGACGAAGGGGAGGCTGCCTGATGCCGAAGATTCGCCTGATGGGCTCGGACTCCGACGACGTGCAGCGCACGGCCGACGCGGTCGTGCGGGCGCTGCGGGCCTGGCCGGAGACTCGGGCGGGGGACGTCTCCAGCCCGGTGCCGAACCGTCGTGGGCCGGGCTGCCGCATCTACATCGAGGTCCTGGCCGACGTTGCCGACCAGGTCGAGTTCACCGTCGAGCGCGACGACCAGGAGCGGCAGGACCGGCCGGTGCAGCGGCGGGCGCTGCCTGCCGGGAGGGGGCGCCGGCTTCCGGGCTGAGCGCCTCATCGCCGGTCGGAAAACCGGAACCCGCCCAGCTCAGGCAGGCGGCGTCACCGGACCAAGCACGCCGCTCGCGCGCAGCTGGGCGAGGTGCTCCAGTCCGCCCGGCCGGTACAGCGGAGCGGCCTCGACGTCGGCCTCGGCGGCGCGGACCCGGCGGACGGCCTCGGCCGCGGGCGTGGGAGCGGCGGGGGCCTGGGGCTGCGGACCGTGGCCCAGCGGCCGGCGTGCGGTGCTCATGAGCGCTGATCGTACGGACAGCGCCCCGAAGAGGGCGAGTTGAACGGAAATGGGCCCTCATCCGAGGGCCCATTTCTATAAGAGCACTGGTAGCGGCGCAGGTCAGCGCCTCCTACCTGGCAAGCTGGTTGTGCAGGAACTCCAGGCGCTGCTGCGCCACCGACAGGTGCCGTCGGTCGAGCGAGGGCAGGGCGCGCAGCAGGCTGATCAGCTCGGGTCCGCACTCGCGGGCCTGCCGCGGGTCTCTGATCTGCGTCCAGCAGTAGTGGGCGCTCTTGGCGGTGTTGAGGACTTCGGGGGCATCAGTCGACTGGTGAGCGAGACGTGTCCGCCCCGCGCTGATCCACAGCTGTGTCGCCAGCACGAAGTTGCCCTGCTGTTTGGCGAGGTCGGCCCGGATCTCCACCCACTGGGTGGCCTGCGGCGAGTCGATGCCGTAGGTCTGCAGCGTGTGCGTCTCCCATGCCTGGGCGAGGCGCGCGGCCTCGGTGAACTCCCTCCGCTGGGCGAGGGCGTAGAGGTACGGGCGCGGGTCCTGCTGGTCCGGTGCGGGCTGCTGCTGCACGACGGGCTGCTGCACCGGCGCCGGAGGCTGGGCCGGCACGTACGGCACGACGGGCGGCTGTGGGTCGGGGTGAGCGGCCCGGACCGGCTGCTGCTCCGGCGCGGAGTGCTGCCGCTGCTGCCACGGTGGCTGGGAAACCTTCGGGGCTGGGGCCGGGTCCGGGGCCGGGCTGGTCGGCGGCGGGAACTGCAGCGCCTCGACCGACGGCACAGCTGGTGCCGGCGCGGCGGGTGCCGCTGGGGTCTGGGGCTGAGGGGCGGGCGCGGGCCGGGCCGAAGCGGCGCGCTCGCGCAGCTCGCGGATGAGGTCCATGTCCCCGGCGAGGATGCGCTGCACGTTGGTCTGGGGCGGCCGGGGGGCGTACTGCTGGGCGTCGATCTCGGGGGCTGCGGGCACGATGAGCGCGCCGGGCGGCAGGGCGGCGGCGCCCACGGTCAGCGCGTGCAGCCGGGCGTTGGTGGGCCGTTGAGGGTTGCGGCGCAGCTGCTCGATCCAGGCCCGGGTGTAGGTGCTGACGTGGCTGGTGCCGGGGCCCGTAAAGCCGGGCGGGGCGACCGTGCCGTACACCTCCACGGAGCTGGGGGCGGGCAGGGAGCCGTACTCCTGCAGCAGGGGCCAGGAACGCTTGTCGGCGGCGGCGTCGAGCAGCACGGTGGTCAGACCTGGCGGGCGCTTGCGCAGTTCGGTGCCCAGCCACTCCCACGGCAGGGCCGTGTACCGCGTGGTGGACGTGGTCGTGCCGGCCAGCGCGAGGTAGAGCTGGTGGCCGCGCCGGTCGACTGTGAGGCGACCGGAGAGGTAGACGAGCAGGGGGCCGGGGGTGGCGGCGGCGGTGCGCAGCCGGGTCAGCAGCGCGTTCTGGTCGCGCACGCCGTCCAGATACGTGGTGTCGCTGGGGACGTCGCTGCCGAGTAGTACAGGCACCGGGACGATCGACAGGGCAGCCAGGTTCGCGCTGGGCTCGACCTGGACGGTTCGGCGGCGCACGGCCACGTCCCCGGCGATGAGAAGTACATGGCCTCGATGCTGCTCCACCCCGTTGATCTGCATGTCAGCACCGTACTCACACGCGAAAAACCCCGGCGGACAGATTCCACCGGGGTTCTCCGTGCGGGCTGAAGGACCCGCCGGGTGCTAGAGGTCGATCTCCTCGTCATACGACCTGGGGGCCTCCGGGATGATCCCGGCGGCCTCCGCGGCGGCGACGATCTGCTCGCCCCACACACACGCGGCGTACTCCGGGCCCTCGCCCGACTCCTCGATGTACCGGGTGCGCTGCTCCTCGCCGTACCCGGCGGCCGTCAGCTGGCGCTGGTAGGCGGCCTGCTGCTGGTCATACGTCGCGGGCTCGTCGGCGGTCACGGTGACGGACGCCCACAGGTCCTCGCTCTGGTGCTGCTCGCCGTTGTGCTTCTCGCCGTTCACAGGTCGATCTCCTCGTCGTCGTGGTCACGGTCCTGCCCGGTGTCGGCCGGGGGCAGGGTCGTCTCGAAGCTGAGGGGGTGGGCGGCGTGGCCGTAGCCCCTGGAGGCGAAGCCCTTGTCGCCGTCGCCGCGGTGCTCCTTCTCCGCCTCGGTGACGTCACGCCAGTTGGCGCCGGCCGCTTCGACCAGGTGCCGGGCGTGGGCGGCCTGCTGCTCGTAGGCGCTGACGTCGGCCGGGGTGACCTCCTGCCCGGAGGCCGTCTTCTTCTCCAGCTCGGCGGCGGTCCGGTCGAGCTGGGCGAGGGCCGGGAGCAACCCGGCGACCTCCTCCTGGTGGACACGCTCCTGGTCCTCGGTCTGGGTGTCGCTCATTGCCGGTCCTTTCTTCTCGGTGGTGGGGTCTCAGAAGTCGATGTCGAGGTCGTCGTCGACCTCCGGCGGCGCGGGGCGGCGGCGGGCTCGCGGGCGGGCGTGGGCGGCCACGCGGCGCCCTTGGGGCCGTGCACGGTCACCTCCTGGCCCGGGTGGACCTCGGCCTGGACGTGGCCCCGGTAGACCAGGGAGCCGCCGTCGAGGAACTGCAGCGAGGGGTGCGTGCGCGGGTCTTCGGACGGCTTCACGGCGTCGTGCTCGGTGAGGGGCGCGGGGTCGATCGTGCGGCCGTCGATGGACAGTCCCTTCGGGGAGACCTCCACGACGTGGCCGCGCCACTGCCTGATCAGCCGACCGACGGCCGTGGTCGGTTTCACCGGCCCTGTTCCTCGCGCTCGGCGGCGGCCAGCTCGACCGGGGCCGCGTGCCCGGCGGCCTTGAGCAGCGCGGCGACGTTCAGCTCGTCGCCGGGGGCGACGGCGCGGGTCTCACGGGCGTCGCTCGCGGCGACCAGGGCCTCGACGGTCCTGCTGATGGCCTCGACCCGGGCGACCTCGGTGCGGTGCTCCCACACCTTCTCGGCGACGCGGGTCTGGCCCTCGACCATCGCGAGGGCCACCTGGGTGCGGCTCTCGGTCTCCGCCATGACGCGCTCGTGGCGCTGCTCGCGCTCCAGGCGCCGGTCGCCGCGCCACAGCGGGGCGCACACCGCGTAGACCGCTGCGGTGCCGACCAGCCACAGCAGGGCGCGCAGCGCGGAGTCCGGCGTCCAGGCGGCCACGCCCAGCAGCGCGAGGGTGCCGCCGGCGCCGAACGCGAACCTGGTGGTCTCCGGCTCGCCGTGCTGCTTGGCGGCGGAGACGGTGCCCGCCGCGGCGGCGAGGGCGGCCAGTCCTCCGCTGATCCACAGCGGCTGGGTCGAGCCGTCGGGCAGCTGCTCGTGCCAGCCCCACGCCAGCGCGGTCGCCGCGGTGGTGACCAGTCCGGGCGCGAGGCGGCCGAAGTTCTCCCACAGGGCGCGGCCGGCGGACTTCACCGGAGGCAGCGGATCGACGCTGGGCAGGTACGGGGCGGTGATCTGCTGCTCGCGGCTGATCAGGTAGGCGGTCGGGTCGAAGGGGGTGGGCTCGGTCATGGGGTCACATCTCCATCTCGGGATGGTGGGCGGGGGCGTCGGGGGTGGGGGCGGGAGCCGGTGGGGCGGGCTCCTTGTCGCTGGCCCGCTCCGGCTCGCGCTCGGCGTGCTGGATGCGCTGCTGGTCGGCGGAGACCGGCTCCAGGGCCTGCCCGGCGTGGTCGACCAGGGCGGAGACCGGCAGGGCCGGGTGGCGGGCGAAGTTGCGCAGGTCGTGACCGGCTGCGTCGAGCCGGTCGAGGGCGGCGGTGTGCAGGACTTGCTCGGCGGTATAGGCGGCGGTGCCGCCCATCCCGGCCTGCTCCAGCTCCGTGAGGACCTGGTCGCTGGGGTTCGGCCCGGGGTGGCGCTGGGCCTCCCACGCGACGGTCAGCGGATCGATCGGGGCGTGCCGCTCGTCGAGCGTGCGCATCGCCCGGTAGACGGCGGCCAGCTGGGGGTGAGAGAAGTCCCGGTCCTCCAGCCAGCCGGTGACCTCACGCAGCTGGCGGGGATCGTAGAGAAGGGAGGCGACGGTCTCGCCCTCGGCCTGCAGGTCGGTGCGGGCCCGCTCGGTGCGGGGCACCGGGGTGACCTCCTGCTCGGGCTGGGTGTCGAGCAGGTTGCGCACGGTCTCCGGAGCGGTCTTCCAGGCAGCGTCCAGCTGAGCGAGGCGCTGGCCGGTCCGATCGGCCTGCTGCAGCGCCTTGAGCGCCTGGTCCACTTCTGCCTGCCGGGCGGTGTGGCGCAGCATCTCGCCGGCGTGCTCGACGGCCCGGTGGATCGCGGCCTCCAGCACCATCCCGCCGTACAGCGGGGCGGAGCGCGGGTCGGGGCAGACACTGGTGTTGGCGAGGTTGGAGATCCGGAACGGGGTGAGGGTCTGCCGGATGCCCGGCTCCTCGATCCTCGCCACGGCCGCGGTGACTACGACCGGGATGTCGGTGCGGGCCACCTTGGAGAAGTCGATCGAGTGCAGCGTCTGCCACAAGGCCGCGTAGTCCGGCCGGGAGAAGGTGCCCGGCGGTATCCAGCGCATCGAGGGCAGCGCCTCGGGGCGGTGCAGCATCGCCCCGAGCAGCGCTTCCTCCGCCTTGCGGGTCAGTCTCACCGGGGTACCCCGCCCGGCTCGTACGCCTCCGCCGCGTCCGCCGGCTCGGCGAGCACCCGCCCGTTGCACGACTCGTCCTCGGGGCACACCACGGTGGCGGGCCCGGTGGCGGCCTGCTCCTGGTGCTCCTCCTCGAAGAGGTCGAAGCCCAGCTGCAGCCCGCCGTTCATCTCGGGGTCGAACCGCTTGGCGGCGCTCATGCCAGCACCTCCCGGACCCGCTCGGCGAGCCAGCGGGCGGACGGCGGCGGGAAGGCGTTGCCGATCTGCCGGTTGATCTCGGTGGACGTCCCGGCGAACTGGTGGGAGTCGGGGAAGCCCTGGCCGCGGGCCTTCTCCCGGTTGGTGAACATCCGTACCCGGCAGTCGTCCAGCGCGGTGCCGGCGGGCTCCACGTACATGTGGTGGTTGCCCTCGGCGGTGAACGCGGGCGCGGCCTCGTCCAGGCTCTGCACGGTGCTGTGGTTGCGCAGGACGACCAGGAACGGCTTGCCCTCGTACCGGCGCAGCCCCAGCTCGACCTTGGCGCGGGTGGTGGCGGCGTACGGGCGGAACTTCTTGCCCGGCTTGCCGTCGCCGAAGCGGCGGGTGGGCGCCGACAGGTCCAGCACGTCGCCGATCGGCCGGGTCAGTGGGACGACCTCGCGGTGCCCGCAGCGGCGGTTCGGGCAGATGTAGCGGTAGCCCTCGCCGTACGTCGCGGTCTTCCGCATCCGCGGGCGGGCCCACTGCTGCATCGCCCGGACGTCGCCGCAGTGCTCGCACACGGCCCGGGGCCGGGGCCGCAGGTCCGGGCGGGGCAGGCCCTTGCGGGCGAGGACGAACGCGATGCGGTGGCGGTGCTGCGGCGCCGCGGTGAAGTCCTCGCCGTCCAGGTGCGCGGCGTCGAAGGACACCAGCGTCGGGAACTTGCCCAGCTTGTCCCAGATCCGCAGCCAGTCGTCGAACAGGTTCCAGCGGGTGGCGAAGCCGGGGACGTTCTCCCCGACGATGACGTCGTACTGGCCGCACTCATCGGCGCGGATCAGGTCCCACGCGGTGGCCCGGGTCTGCGACCAGCTCGTGGGCCGGGCCTTGAGGTCGTCCTGCTCGACGTCGTCGTCGGCCTCCTCGACCGCGTCGTCCAGGGTGGCCACCTGCGGGGCGCTGTTCCCGCCCGCCGGCGCGGCCTCCTTGCAGATCGGGGAGCCGACCAGGACCCGGGCGTAGGGCAGGCGCCGCATGTCGAGCGTGTGGACGTTCTCGCACTCGGCGCGCACGCCGGGGAAGTTCAGCCGGACGGTGGCGACGGCCGGCGGGGCGTGGTTGAACGCGGACCGCGCGCGGAACCCGGCGGCGCGGAACCCGTCGAGGTCGCCCCCGCCCCCGGTGAACAGGTGGTTGGCCGTGGTCATCGCCCGCCCTCCCACTCGGCGTCGGTGGCGAGAGCGGCGGCCGTGGCGTCGTCGAGCTGCAGGCGCACGGTCTCCAGCACCTTCTCCGGCGGCTTCCACAGCTGCAGCGCGCCGGTGGCGGGCACCGGCAGCGGCAGGGCGGTGACCTGGTCGAGCTGCCAGTGGAAGTGACCGGGCATGGACCACCCGGTGCACGCCCCGTCGTCCGGGTGGCAGTCGACGATCCGGGCCACGGCGATGACCGCGCCCAGGTCGAGCTGCAGCCCGCGCACGATGGCGGTCATGGGCGCGTACTGGTTGGCCTGCTGGTCGGGCTTCGCCGCGCTGTGGATGAGCACGGCGCCCCGGTGCGGGGTCGTCCAGCTGCGGTTCTCGATCCGCTTGTCGGCGTGGGCGATGGCGCCGGCCCAGGGCTGGCGGACGGTCAGGGCGCGGATCATCAGGCCAGCCCCCGGAACGCCTTGGCGATGCCGATGAGCACGATGGCCGTGATGACGATCGTGATGACCGTGCCCCGGCCGCTCGCGGTGACGACCTTGACCAGCTGCAGCGGCACCTTGACGGCGACGGCCACGATCGTGAGCACGTAGGTGAGGAACGCGGCCCCGATGACGTTGCCGATGCCCGCGCCGGCGTAGACGGCGAGCAGGGCGGCCAGGGTGCCCGCGACGATGGCGGCCAGGGCGGTCAGCCGCTCCGCGGTGAAGCTCTGGGTGGCCTTCATCGGGACACCGCCATCCGGGGGCCCGGGACGAACGTCGCGAAGTTGGCGGCCTCGACGGCGAGCAGGCAGGCACGCATACGGGCGGCGGCGTCCTCGGGGTGCTTGCCGTAGTCGTAGGCGGCCTCGCCCAGCGCGGCGGCGGCACCGTTGGAGCCGAGTCGGGCGGCGGTCTCGTGGACCAGCTCGCGGGTGCGCACCGGGTTCATGGCGAACTCGGCGACGGGGGCCTGGGAGACGAACAGGAACGTGGCGAGCGTCGTGGTGACGCGCGAGGTGGAACGCACAGCAGCCTCCGGCGAAGGAGAAGAAGAGACGGGGGGTCCGGCTCGACCCGGGCGGGGCGGGTCGCTCATCCGCCCGGGTCGAGGTAGGGGAAGGTCAGCCGCCCTGACGGGCGCGCTCGATCTCGGCGCGAGCAGCGGCGGCGCGGGCGGCGTCCTCGGCGGCCTCCTGCGCGCGGCGCAGCGCCTCGCTGGCGGCGGGGTCCTGGATGACGGCCGTGATGCCGATGGCGGCGCGCACGGCGGTCAGCCGACCAGCAGCGCGGAGCGCGGGCGGGTGGGCTGCGCCGGGGCTCCTGCCGGCCGTCCCGCTCGTGCGGGGTCGGGCGCATCGGGAGCTGCGGCTGGGGCTGGGTGTGCACCGGGTTGGTGCAGGTGACGATGCCGTTGCTGGTGACGACGCTCTCGAAGTCGCGGCAGTCGCGGCACTTCGGGCCGAACCGTCCGACGACCGCGAGGCGCGGGCCGGTGAGGACCGGCAGGGCGCGGATGCCCTCGGGCGACAGGCGCAGGGCGGGGAGGTCGTCCACCTGGGCGGTGAAACCGGGGATGAGGCTGAGAGAATTACGCACGGAGATCCCTCCAAGTCAGGGGTGTCCCAAACCCGGGAGGCGTTCACTGCGCCTGTCCGGGGTCGGCTGGCGGCTGCAACCGCTGGCCAGAGAGAGGGTCGGGGCCTGCAAGCCCTGGCCCTCTCTCGTGCTTGCAGAACCAACATAACCCCCAGACCCTTGAACTTCAAGACCCTTGAACTCTTGGAGTTTTGTAGTTAGGTTGATCTCGACACCGAATGAAGGGAGTGGCGGATGGGATTCGCCCCTGCGGTCCGCGAGCGAGCACCGGTACGGCGTGCGGTGCCGGGCGCCCGGACCCATAACCTCTTGGAGTCCTTGACTCCACGACCCCAAGGGGGATCACACATGGCGGGCAACTCGGCAAAGGGCAAGGCCGTGCAGTCCGAAGAACGGCCGAAGTGGGTGCCGTTGCGCGAGGACCAGCACAGCGAGCTGTCCACCATCGCGCGGGAGCTGATGCTGGCCCGGTCCCAGAAGGCGTCCCGGATCACGGAGAACACGGTGATCAGGGTCGCCGTGGACCTGGTGATCCGGCACCCGGAACTGCTGGTCGGCGACACGGAGGACGACCTGCGCACCAACATCCTCGCGCGCGTCGAGCAGCTGCTGGAACGGGAGCGAGAGCTGTTGGCCGGCGGCACCGAAAAGGACCCGGGGGAGGGCCAGTGACCTCAGCAGCAACCAACCCCATCGACTGGCGGGGAGCGGGCGAACGGCTCGTCAACGGCACCCCCACCTGGGCTCTGGCGGTGATCGGCAGCGCGGTACTGATCACCGTGCTGGTCGTCGGCTTCCTGACGCTGTCCCAGCTCAACCGCCGCAAGACGGAGCGGGAGAAGCACCGCCGCGAGGTCCTCGCGCTGGCGAAGGAGCAGGGCCAGCCCGCGCCGGCGGAACCGCTGCGGATGGACCCCAAGCCCCTCATCGGCGGTATCGCGGTCAGCCTGTACGGCCTGTGGGGTTTCGCCACGGGAACGCTCGACCTGCCCATGTTCTTCGCCATCGGCTTCGTGTCGATGTTCGATGTTCTGGAACTGCGCCTGTTCGCGCTGATGTACAAGTCGGCGGACCCGAACAAGGGCTGGACTCCGCAGCTGCGGCTGCTGCAGGCCACGGCCTGGGGCTTCGTCGCGGCCTCCGCCATCGCCAACATCGCGCACGCCCCCAACGCCATCGCGGCGCCCTTCATGGCGCTCATGCCGATCGGTGCGGCCTGGGTCATCGAGCTGGACCTGCGTCGGGCTCTGGCGGGCAAGGAAGCGGAGGAGAAGCCGCAGCAGGGCACCAAGCCCGGCCCGTTCCGGCTCGCCGCTCTGCTCTGGCGGCGGTTGTGGGCGTGGTGCTTCCGGGTGGCCGGCCTGGACGTCAACGACCGTGCCGACGAGATGGTCCGCCGGGCCCGTGCCCGGGACGCTGCGGACGCCTCGTACGAACTGCGCAAGGCCCTCAAGGAGAAGGAGCAGCTGGAGGCGGCCGTCGGCGGGGCCGGGGTGCCGCGGGGCCGGGGCAAGATCTCGGACGAGCAGAAGCGCCTCGACGCGCTGAACCGTGCGCTGGAGAAGAAGATCCGTCCCAAAGCGCAGACCGCCCTGGAGCTGGCGGACACTCAGGACCCGGAGCAGGGCCTGCAGCTCATGCAGCGGATGGCCTGGCTGACCCGTGCCGACGATGTCGCCCTCCTGGACTACGGCCCCGACAGCACCGCGATGGAGTTGCTGGAAGAGCTGAACATCGCGGCGAACGCCGACTTCGTGAAGTCCCGCAAGCGGGCCCAGGAAGCCGACCAGAAGGCGGCGGAGGCGGAGCAGATCCGTCTCGACGCTGAGAAGGCGGTCGAGGAAGCCGCGGAGAAGCTGGCGGCCGTGGAGAAGGCGCTGGAAGAGACCCGCAAGCAGGCGGAGGAAGCCAAGCAGCAGGCGGCAGCCGAACAGGGGGCGGAGGAGAAGCGCCTCAAGGCGCTCCGCGAGGAGCGGGCGATGCTGGAGTCCAGCGACGCCACGGCGGCCCAGCTCTACCAGAAGACCGCTGAGGAACTGGACGCGCTCAAGGGCCAGATGATCGGCCTGCAGGAGGAGCGCGGCAGGCTCGCCGGCGCCTACGCCCAGGTGCAGAAGCAGGCCCAGGAAGCCAGCGAGAAGGCGCTGCGTCTCGAAGGGGAGCAGCAGGCGCTGACGGTCCGGCTGGAGAACCTGCAGGCGGAGCGGGTGCGTTTCGAGACGGAGGCCACCACCGCGCTCAAGGAAGCGGAGGAAGCCCGCAACGAGACCGAGGAAGCCCGGCGGGAGCTGGTGCGACTGCAGGGCCAGCTGGCCGCGCTGGAGAAGGTGCAGCAGGCGGTGCCGGCGCGGGTTCCGGCCGGTGGCACCCGCGTGCAGGTCACGGTCGACGAAGACCAGAAGGCGACCCGCGACCAGATCCTCACGGCCCTGGAGAAGCTGACTCCGGAGGAGCGGAAGTTGTCCCAGCGCGAGCAGGCGGTCCTGATCGAGCCGCACGTCTCGGTGAAGGCCGACTCCATCCGCCGGCACCTGCGGGCCATCGCCCGTGAGAACCAGCCCGACCTGCCGGGGCAGCGCGACGACGAAGACGACGACGAGTGAGCGGGGGAATCGCCGGACTTTATCCACAGGCCGGATTCCCCACGCTGAGCCAGACCGAGCTGTCCGGTCTGGCGGGCAATCTGCCCAGGTCCTCCCGCCGGACGGGAAGCCGCGCACTCGTGCGCGACAGGACCGCAACGATCGGTGAAATCCATGCCGTACTTGTCAGTGCAGCGACGTATACAGACAGGAGTGGCCCCGGTGGCGCGTGAAGAGCTTGGCGGCGTCAGCACCCCCGGGGCCCCGAAGGAAAGGACCTTCGTGAACGACAACAGTAAGGCCAGCGTCCTGATCGACTCGACCAGCCAGCCCGCCCTCGACCAGGCTCCCGACGCCGACGTTTCGGCGGTCGAGAAGCCGGAAGAGGGCTGGAAGCCCATCGAGGGCGACGCGCTCAAGAACGTGCTGTTCACCGCGCACCCGGTCTTCCACCGGCCCGCCGTGCGGGTGACGGCCCTGACCGTGCCCGCCACCCTGCTCGCCGCTGAGACGACGACGCAGGACCCCGACCCCAGCGGGATGCTCGGGACCATCCTCGGGGGCCTCCTCGACGCCGGGGGCGCGCTGTTCGCGGCGCAGCCGCTGCTGGTGACGGCCCTGGGGGTCGGCCTGGTCGGCGCCGGATACATGAAGTTCAAGGGCGAGGTCGACTTCACCCGCGAGACCGACGGCTTCGCCCCCAAGGGCCAGCTGAACAAGGCGCTCGGCGCCCGCCAGCTGGTCAAGAAGCGCAACATCCTGCGCCCCAGCCTGGCGAAGGTGCCGGCGCGGAAGGTGGACACGAACGCGGTCGGCACCTACCTGGGCAAGGACCGCAAGACGGGCCTGCACCTGTACATGGCGATCGAGGACAGCTCCGTGATGGTCGCCCCGCCCGGCGCGGGCAAGACGGCGAAGCTGGCCAACTGGATCATCGACGCGCCCGGCGCGGTCCTGGCGACGTCGGTGAAGGTGGACATCGTCGAGCTGACGGAGAAGCTCCGGGCCCGGGTCGGCCGCATCCTGATCTGGAACCCGCAGGGCATCGGAGGCCGGGACTCGAACGTGGCCTGGGACCCGGTGATCGGTTGCTCCGACCCGGAGCACGGCGTCGAGCGGGCGATGCGCCGCGCCAACTACCTGCTCGACGGCTCCGACGCCACCCGGGGCGTGGAGAACCGCAACTTCTGGGAGACCTCAAGCTACTCGGTGCTCAAGGCGTTCTTGTGGGCGGCCGACGCGGAGGGCTTGACCTTGCTGGACGTCGCCCGCTGGTCCAAGAGCTACGAGAACCACGAAGCCATCGACATCCTGGAGAAGTACGAGCACCCCGACCCCTTCAACCCCCGCCGGCCGGTCGCTCCCCGCGGCTGGCGCGACGACCTGCTCCAGGTGCAGATGGTCAAGGGCAAGCCCACCACCGGTGAGAACGTGTTCGGCACGCTGTCCAAGACGTTCATGTTCCTCGACACCCCGCAGCTCCAGAAGGTCATCGAGGACGCGCACAAGGGCGACGGGCTCTTCGACATCCGCGCCTACCTGCAGTCGCAGGACACCCTGTACCTGCTGGGCCGGGACACCGGACGGGGCGGTATCGGCCCGCTGTTCAGCTGCCTGACCGGTGAGATCTACGAAGCGGCCCGCGACATGGCGCCGCTGCAGCGCGGCGGGCGGCTGGACGCGCCCTGGTCGCTGATCCTCGACGAAGCGGCGCTGATCTGCTCGGTGCCGCTGGAGAAGTGGACCTCGGACAGCCGCGGCCTGGGCATCGCCATCCACGCCGTGTTCCAGTCGCGCTCGCAGATCCGGGAGCGCTACGGCCGGGAGGCGGCGAAGACGATCTGGACCAACATGGTCAAGCTCGTCCTCGGCGGCCTGGCCGACGAAGAAGACCTCAAGGGCATCTCGGAGCTGTGCGGCCGACACAAGGAGAAGCGGGAGTCCCACTCGAACTCCCCGGGCCCGGACGGCACGATGCGCCAGTCCTCCTCGTACACCTGGGTCGAGGTCGACACGATGAGCCCGGCGGACATCATGAACCTGGAGCCGGGCGAGATCCTGGTGCTGCGCCGCAACATCGGCGGGCCGGTCGTCGTCCGCTACGTCGCAGTGTGGGACCGCAAGGACGTCAAGGCGGTGGCCAAGCAGGAGAAGCGGGAGGCCAAGGCGGCGTTGAAGGCGCGCAAGCGCAAGGACTCCGTACAGCTGCCCGACCACCTGCTGGACGGAGTGCCGCTCGTCGAGGACCCGGCGGACCTGTGGGCCCCGCCGGAGCCTGCCAGCCCGTGGGCGCCGTCGGCTGACCCCAGCCCGTGGACGGCGGACCCGGCGGCCAGCGGCTGGGCGTCCGGCCCGCTGCCCGGCCCGCGTGACCACCTGCAGGTCGTACGCGGCGAGGTCGTCCCGCCGGTACCGCCGATGCCGAAGCACCCGCCGGTCGTCCCCGAGCAGCCGGACTTCGCACCGACCAGGCATCTGGAGCAGGTGCCCCCGCAGCAGGCACCGCAGGAGCAGGAGAAGCCCGTGGAGACCGTGCCGGCGGCGGTGCCGCTGCGCAAGACCGGCACCGACAACACCCCGGTAGCGGACGACAGCTGGGACGACGACGACGAGACGGAGTTCTAAGTGGCCGACGACATGAAGGTCAGCGTCGGCGACATGCTGCTGACGCTGACGGGCAACGTCTCCGATGCCCGCAAGCGCCTCTCGGACCTGGAGAACCAGAACCTCAAGGAACTGCTGGAGGGCCTGGCCTACAAGGTCGGTGAGCACAAGGAGCAGCTCGCCGCGATCAGCGAGGCGTTCGCGGCGCTGCAGGCCGAACCGGAGCCGGAACCCGAACCGGACTGGCCCGGCGTCTCCCCGAACTGGACCGACGACCTCGACCAGGACCAGGCCCGGGAGCTGTGGGACTGGCTGACGAAGTGGTGCCAGAACATCCTGTGGCCCATCTACGCCCAGGACGTATGGAAGCCCTGCTGGTACCGGCACACCCGCGTACGCATCGTGCTGACGGCGCTGCGAGGCGCCCACCAGTGGTCGTACGAGACGACGAAGGTCCCGCCGACCCGCGCGATGGAGTGGGAGTTCCGGTGGCTGCGGGAGGCCAAGCAGCTGCTCAAGGAGGAGTTGAAGGACTGCGGGCTCCCGCGCGACGGCCTGCCGAAGCCCAAGCACCCGGTGCCGCTGCCCAAGCAGCCCACGGAGGCGGAGCCCCGCCCGGCGCCGCCGGCGTTCACCATCAAGGACTTCGTGGACCCGGGCTTCTTCGAGTACATGGAGCGCAACATCTCCAAGCGCCGGGAGCCGGACAAGGACGCTGACTGAGCGCAGCGGCACCATGCGGAGGGGGAGTCACCCAAATTTGGGTGACTCCCCCTCCGCGTTGCCCGGGTCTCTCGGCCGCTTACCGGTCCTTGAGGATCTCGTCGACCGCGTACGCGAGGGCCAGCGCCGTGGTGCTGATCTCCTTCAACGCCTCGGTCGGCGCGTCCTGCCACGCCCCCGACTCGACCCCGGTCAGCATCCCCTGCAGCAGGTCACGCGTCTGGACGGCCCGGTGCGGGGCCGTGTCGTCCACGATCTCTGCGTCGACCACCTCGTCGCCGTCGGCGGCCGTCGTCTCGCTGGCCGGGGCTGCGTTCCCCGAGTCACCCAAATTTGGGTGACCTCCGGCCTCGGGTGCCCCCGGTTCCTGCGTGGCGACCCCGGCCTCCTCCGGAGCCGTCTCGACCGTGGCCGGGGCCGCTTCCTTCTTCCTGGACCGTGCCGCCTTCGGCTTCGGCTTCGGCTTCGCCTCGATCGCCAGCTGGAAGGTGTTCGAGGTCGTCAGCGCCGGCACTTCGGCGGCCCGCGCCAGCTCGACCAGGCCGTCAACCACGGTGGCCGTCACCCGGTGGCCACGGTCGGCGGCCCACCCTCGCAGGGCCACGTACGCGCGGGCGGTCACGTCCTGGCCGTGCTGCTCAACCATGGGCAGCAGCTGCTGCACGTGGGAGTCGGGGATCACGCGCGGCCGGTCCTGCTGCTCGGTGATGGCCTTGAGCAGGGGCCACTGCTGAATGCGCCGGTTGACCTCCGACTCCGACTCCCCGAACCGGTCCTGGCAGTAGTCCGCCCACGTCCGCCCGCCCTGCCGGTGCAGGTTCCGGGCACGAACGGCGTGCGCGGCCTTCCACTTCATCCACTCGGCCCTGTTGCCGTGGGCGAACGCAGCCTCACAGTGCCCCAGCTCGTCGACCTCCTGGGGCGTCAGCTCGCCCACGGCCTCGACCTCGACGGGCTCGGGGATCAGGTCCGGGGTGAACGGCTGGGGCCGGTACGGCTCCGGGTCGGCACTCGACGGCACAGGGTCGATCTCTCCGGCCGGGGCGGGGACGGCGGGCGCGGCCGTCTCCGCCGGCTCGGCTTCCGGAGTCCTCTCCGTCGCCTCGGCTTGCCGTCGGGCCTCGGCCGCAGCGCTGCGCTGTGCCCGGACCTCCTGCCGGGTGGGACTCACCGGCTGACCTCCTGGTCGCCGACGGGCAGCAGCCCTCGCTTCTTCATCTCCGTCACCAGCGCACCGAACGCTGTCTTGGCGGCGCCCTCCACCGGGCCTCCCATGGAGTCGCCGAAGCGCTCGCTGCGCGGGATGACCGTGGTGAACACGTTGTATCCCTCCTTGGCCATCTCCTCCCGGTAGTAGCCGGTCGACGACGCGTTCGCCACGGTGCGGTTGAGCAGCACCCACGTCTCAGGCTTCCTGCCAGTGGCCCTCAGCGGCGCACTGCTGGTCAGGATGTCCTTGAACGGCTTGGCGGTCGTCGGCTCGACGATCCGTTCCCAGTCGGCCGCGGTCGGCGACATGTGCAGGATCACCAGGTCGGCAACGCGGAGGATGGAGTCCGCGATGAAGATGTGGTTCTCGGTGTGGCCGCAGTCCACCATCGCGAGGGTCTTCCCCGCCGGCGGCACCACCTCCTGGTGGAACTGGGCGGACGCCTGCAGGTGCACGGGAAAGGGGAAGTTCCCCTTCTCTGGCTGGCTCCAGGTGTGGAACTGCTTGCTGTGGTCGGCGTCGTACCCGACGACCTCGTAGCCTTCCTCGTCCTCCAGCAGGGCGTGCGACAGCCACCCGGTGTCGGTGGTCTTGCCCGTCGTGCGGGGCGACATGTTCGCGATGAGCATGTCGGGAGCCTATGGGCACAGCCGAGATCAACACATCACGGACGCCAGCTTCCGCCCCCGTACCGCCCGCTTGATACGCGAAAGCCCGCCCCGGGCGGGGCGGGCTCGTCGTCCGTCTGCGCGGTCAGGTCAGGTCTCCCACATAGCCCAGGGCTGGTCCTGCGTGGCGCCGCGCAGCCACATCGCCGCGTGCTGCACGCCGTTGGCGTACCGGCGGCGGGGGCCTCGCATCGCGGTCTCGGCGGCGTCGTCCTCGGCCCGCAGCTGCTGGGCGTCGGGGATGCCGGGGGCCCGGTCCGTGATCGGGCTCCGGCCTCGACCGGCGGCCCACAGGTAGGTCGTGCGTACGCCCTCGTGGAACTCCTCCAGCTGGTAGCCCGTGCGCACGGCGTGCTCGATGTTGTCGAGCAGCGCGGTGACCTCGGCCAGCGTGCGGCGGCCGACCACCGGCTCGGCCGGCGGCGCGGTCGGCGGCGGCGGGCGGCCTGCTGCGCCGCGGTTCCTCCGGCCGGCGGCATGGTGCCCGGCCTGTTCCACATCGTCGGGTAGTCAGCCATACAGGCACGGTAGCGGGCCGTGCAGACAGAGGGCAGGCAAGTAGGAAGGGCCAGCGGCTGCTCCGCTGGCCCTTCGGCTACATGTCGACGTCGAAGTCGAGGTCGATCTCTGGCGCGGGCGGCGCCGGGGGCTCCGGTGCCGGGACCGCGACGGGCTCCGGCTCGGGGGCCGCGGGCTCCGGGTGGCGTCGCGCTCGGCCCGTGCCAGCTCCTGGCCCAGCCGCTCGTACTCCGCGGCGTACCCGCCGAAGCCGGTGTCGCGGCGCTCGCGCTCCAGCTCCTCGGCCTGCGGCTGCTGCCGCTCGGTCTCCTTCTGCCGCTCGGCTTCCTGCTCCCGCTCCTGGGCGCGCTGCTGCAGGATCTCCTGCGCGAGGCGGGCCTGCTCCATCGCCTCCATCAGCTGCTCCTCGACGGACTTCGTCGGCGCGGCCGGGGCGGCGGGCGCCTCGGGGGCCTCGGGCTCCTCGATCTCGGGCTCCGGAGCACGGCGCTCCAACTCGGTCCGCGCGAGGGCAGCTTCGTCCCGCACGGTCTGGGTCTCCTCGACCCACGCCTCGCGGACCTGCTGGACCTCCTGGAGCTTCACCGCGCGGTCGCCCATCGTCTCGGCGATGTCCCGGCTGGTCTGGGCACGGTCGAGGGTCTCCTTGACCAGGTCGCTCGGGTCGACCTCGGCCTGCAGCGTGGGCACCTGCTGCAGCGCCATCGTCTGGGCGAGGGCCTCCTGGTGCTCGTTGTAGCCGGTTGCGATCTGCGCCTCGTACATGGCCTTGGTGACGCGCTCCTCGTGCTCGGCGGCCTCCTTCTCCGCCTGCTCCTGGGCGCGCAGTTCCATCTGCACGGCCTGGTCCTTGAAGTCACGCGCCGCGGTGAACGCCTTCTGCATGTCGTCGGCGACGTACGGCGGCGCCCACTCCTCCTCGCGCTCGGCACGCTCGATCATCTGCCGCAGCGTCTCGTCGGACGCGCGGGCGATGTCCGCCTCCTTCTCGTCGACTCCCAGGGCGCGGCGCGCGCGCTCCCAGTCGGCGCGGGCCTCGACCGCACCCTGCGGCGGGGCCTGCCCGATGGCGTTGGTCTCGTGGTCGTAGCCGTGGGCCTCGCGGTAGCGCTCGACCCGGCCGGCGCGGCGCTCCCAGTCGGCGCGCTCCGTCGGGTCCTCGGGCACCGGGCCCAGCCGGTCGACGGCCCATGCGGGCTGCTCCTCGGCGACGCGCTGGCCCAGCCGCTCGGTGCGCTCGTCCATCTCGACCGCCCACTCCTGCAGGAAGCGGCCCAGGTCGCCGTCGAGCTGCGGGTGCGCGCGGTGTAGGAGTCCATCGCCTCCCAGCGGGCCTCGCGCTCCTCGGCCTGGCGCCGGGCGACCTCCTGGTCCTGCCCGGCGTGCAGCACCTCGACGTGCTGGAAGGCGTCGGTCTGCCGCATCAGGTCCTCGAAGTGCGGGTGAGCCTCGGGCTCGGGCTCGGTCGGCTCGGCGTCGACCAGCTGCTCGACGTCGGCGTCCGCCATCTCCTCGGCGGCCCGCAGCGCGGCGGCCAGCTCCGCCTCCTGGCGCTCGACGGCCTCCGCGTCGGTGCCGGCCTGCAGCGTCTCCACGCCCGCCTGGGTGGCCAGGGTCTGCCGCAGCAGCTCGGCGTGCGGGTCGCTCTGCTGCGCGGCCTCGGCCAGACGCTGCAGCTCCTCCGGGTCGACCGGCGCCTGCCCGGCCTCGACCGCGGCCTCGACCTTGCGCTCCTGCTCGGCGAGGGCGGCGCGCTGCTCGGCCTCCTCGACGCGGACCTGGTCGCGCTCGACCAGGTTGTACGCCTTGTTCAGCCGGTCGTGCAGCACCTTGGCGACGTCCTCGGCGGTCTCCAGCTCACGGGAGCGGGCGGTGCGCACCAGCAGGTCCTCGGCGTCGAAGCCCTGCTCCTCGACGTGCCGGGCCAGCCGCATCAGGGAGCCGAACGCCTCACTGCTCGCGCACCGCTCGTAGTCCTCGGTGCCGATCGCCTGCAGCAGCGCGGTGGCGAAGCGCTTCTCGGCCTGCTGCTCCTTCACGCCCGACCACACCGGCTCCAGCACGGCGAGGTGCTCGCGGCGCTCCAGCTCGGCCTCGATCGTCTTCGTCGCGGTCAGCTCCAGCCCGCTGCGCTGCAGCGTGGCGTCCAGCACGGCGAGGTGGTGGGGGATCTCCTCCGCCTTGAGCCCGTCGCCGTCCCGGTGGGTGATGACGTACCCGATGTTCTCGGCCTCGCCGCGGGTGAGCATGACGTACAGCGCCTCGCGGTTGGTCGAGTTGGGATCGACCAGGGAGTGGCAGACCCCGACCGTGCGGCCCTGCGCGCCGTGGACGGTCGCGGCGTAGGCCAGTTCGACGTGCTCCGTCACGTAGGCGGCCGGCAGGTGCATCCGGGAGCCGTCCTCCAGCTTCACCATCAGCGCCCCGTTGTCGCTGATCCCGACGACCTCGGCCACGGTGCGGTTCACCGCGAACCTGCCGTTCTCGGCCGTGATCTTCCGGTTGTTGCGGCGCAGCTGGATCAGGTCGCCGACACCGGCCTTGGTCTCGATGCCGTGCTCCTCGCGGCCGGTACGCAGCACCACGCCGTGCTCGGAGACCTTGCCCGCGCGCACCAGGTCGGCGCGCACCCGGGCGGACAGCTCGGCCACCTGCGCGTTGTCCTGGGCGATGAGCAGCGGGTTCTTGCCGTCGAGGTGGTCGGTCAGCCATGCCTGGTAGGCGCGCTCGGTCATCTCCTCGGCCGACCCGCCGCGCCAACGTCCGTGCAGCTCGTACGCGGTGAGCGCCTCGCTGTCGCCCTCGCGCAGCTGGAGGGAGGCGTCGGCCTCCCACTGCCGGGTCTTCTTCTCGCCGGTGACCGGGTCGGTGTCGCGGAAGCGCCTGACCTCGTCCAGGACGTGCACGCCGGGGGCGTCCTCGACCCACTGGGCGAAGATGCCGCCCGCGCCGACGGCCGTGAGCTGGTGGTGGTCACCGGCCGGGACGCACTTCGCGCCGGCGGCCTCGATGAGGGCCCGGACCTGGTCCATGTCGCTGTTGTCGGTCATGCCGGCCTCGTCGACGATGACCAGGGCGCCGGCCGGGATGCGGTACTTCTCGGCATCCGCGATCGGGCGGCCCTCGGCGATCGACCGGTTGGCGATCAGCATCATCTCGATGTTGGCGACGTTCTCCACGCCCTCGTCGCGCAGCACCTCGGCGGCGCGCTGACCGCTGGCCAGACCGATGACCTTGCGGCCCTCGTAGGACTCCCACACCTCGGTCAGCGCGGCGAGCGTGTAGCTCTTGCCCGCTCCGGCCGGGCCGACCAGCAGGTCGACCTTGCGGCCGGAGGTGGCGGCGGCCCGGACGAAGTCGGCCTGGCGGCCCTTGAGCCCGCGGCGCTGGATGACTTCCTCGACCAGCTCGCTGGGCACGGTCGGTGCCCCGCGCTTGCCCGCGAACTCGGCCAGCCGACCCTCGGTGCGGATGGCCTCCTCGGTGGCGTACCGGTCGAAGGTGTCGGGGTTGGGCTCGTACTTGAAGGTGCCGTCGGTGCGCTGCAGCTCGGCGGGGATCTCGACCAGGGCGGGCGCCTTGGTGAGCACCACGCCGTTGTCAGCGGTCGGGGAGAGCGCGTCGTCGGCCAGCTGGTTGAGCAGGTCGCGGACCTGCTGGCGCTCCAGCCCGCCCAGCGTGTCGGGGAGCTGTCGGTTCAGCTCGACCAGCAGGTCAGGGCGCGTCCAGGTGGGCTTCGCCTCCTGCACCGCAGCGATGGCGCGGCGCTGGATGACCTGGGGGTCGAACTCCTTGGCGGGGCGGTGCAGGTCGTGGATGGCGGACTCTTCGGCGATCCGCTCGGGCACGTCGGCCAGCGACTCGCGGAAGCGGGCCTGGCTCGACGCCTCCCAGCGCTGGAGCAGCGTTTCCCTGGTCACGGCGTCGTGCTTCTTGGCCGCGCGCTGCCGGAGGCTGACGTCCTCGCTGATCCGGGCCAGCGTGTAGGCGGACGGGGCGGCGCCGTACTTCTCCTCGAACGCCTTGGCGATCTCGGCGACCTCGGCAGTGATGGCGGTGCGCCGGCTGCTGAAGCTGTCCCGCAGGTCCTGGTCCACGCCGACGATCTCGCGGGCCTTGCCGTCCGGGCGCATCTGCACCCGCCAGCCCAGAACCCGCTCCAGCTCCTGCTCGGCGACGCGCTCGGCGAGGTGCCCGGCGGCCTGCTTGTGCCGGAACAGACCCGTGCCGTCCAGCGCCCGCCACACCTCGCGCTCGCGGCCGGTGACCGGGTCGACGTCCACGCAGCGGACCTTGTTGAGCACGGCGGCGTGGACGTGCAGCTGCGGGTCGTCCTGCCTGCTCGTGTGCTGGGCGAACGCGGCCACGATGAACTTGTCGGCCTTGACGTACTCGCCGCTGGTGCGGCCGTCCTTGCTCTTTCCGTGGTGGCCCTTGCGGGTGTACCCGGCCTCGTCCTGCATGTGCTCCAGACCGGCCTGCACGCCCGCCTTCCAGCAGTCCCACAGCTGGTCGGCCTTGCGGCTGAACTCCTGCGCGGTCTCCAGGTCGCCGGCCTCGCGCGCCTCAGCGGCCTTGACCTGCAGCGCGGCGTGCGCCACCGACCAGCTCTTCGGGGCCGAGAACGTGAGGTCGTAGTACAGCTTCGCGCTGGGGGCTTCCTTGCGGGTGCTGATCTCGATGGCCTTGACCTGCTCGGGGCTCAGTACCCCGCCCGGGGTACGGGCTTCGGCCGCGGCGAGGTTCTTCTCCAGGCGCTTCTCGTACGCCTTCTCGTAGTTGCGCGGCGCGTCACCGAGACGGCACTCCTTGCGGATCTCCTTCTCCGCCTTGGCGTACTCCTCGCTGCCCTCGGGGTGCGGGATCGACGCCAGCCGGGCGTACATCTCGTCCCGCTTCCGGGGGTCGATGAAGTCGCTGTACAGGTCCTCGAAGACGTCGTTGGCGACCTCACCCGACAGTCCCAGGTCCGCGATGCCGTCGCCGGTCCAGAAACCGGGCGGCTCCCCCTGCAGCTCGATCGAGCGCAGGTAGTAATGCTCGGCACCGGCACCGACCGTCTTGGTCAGGTAGCCGGGATCTGAGCCTGCACTGATCGACAACATCGAGACTCAGAGTAGGCGATTTTCAAGATCAACGACAGCCATCGGATCGTGATGCATAGGTGTGGGGCTTGTTGTAGTAAGCAGGGGTATTACGGTCTGTAGGTGGTCCGGATGATCAAGGAGAGAGGTGGGGTCCTGTGCCCGGGGGTTGTAGAGGGTCGGAATGGGAGGTTCCGGCGGCGGTAGAGGGGCCGTCCTGCGGCCTTCCGGGGCCGTCTTCGGCCTGTATCGGGGGGCCTCGGCCGTCGCGGTGACGCGCGCGGTTTGTAGCGAAATGTTCCGGTCGGCGGGCACGGCCCGCACTGGTCACCGGCGCTCGCGCTGGGGGAGCGCCCGCCGGGCCTGGCGTCGCGCCAAACTGGGGCGGCACTGGCCACGCCCCGGAGCCGTGCGCTACGGTCGGCGGCAGACGACTTCGACCCCGCCGGGCTCTCCGGCGGGGTCGACTGTTACCGGGTGCCGGGGATCGGCGGCGGCTGCGCCCCACTCCGGCCGGCGCGCTCGCCGGACCGGCCGCGCCGCGCGCCGGTCGACACTGCGTAACCGAACCGGTGGGGCCGTGCCCCACTCCGGCCGTCCTCCGCGCGCACGGAGCGCGGCCGCCGGGCTCCGCTGGGGCACCTCGGGCGGGTGTTGCCCCACCCGCCGGGGAACGGCGTGGGGCACGGAGTGGGGACGCGGCGGCCGGGGAAGCGGCCGGTTCCCCCAGGGGTGGTGGGGACGGGGTCCGGCCCGGCGGTCCCCGTGTGAGGGGTGCGGAGCGGGGACCGTTCCCCGCCCACGGGCGCCGCGGCGGGGACGTCGGGGTGGGGATTCCCCGGGCGCCCGCGCCTTCCCATGCGTCGCGCGGAATCTTCCCCGGGGACGGTGGCCGGGGAAGATTCCCTGCTGGGGAACGCCGACCGGCCCCGGACCGACAGGTCCGGGGCCGGTGCCGGTCGGGGCGTCCTAGAAGAGCGCGTCCTGGTGCGCCCCGGAGGTTGCCGGCGGCCAGCGCGGCGGCGATGGCCGCGTCCAGCTCCTCGGGCCGGGCGGCGGCGATGGCGGCCTGGACCGCCCGCGCCCGCCCGCCGCGCCGCGCACGTCGGCCAGCGCGTGGCCCGCCAACCTGCGACGACTCGCGGCGTCCCTGTTGTTGTCGCCCCTCGTACCGGCCAGCCAGTGCGCCGGGTTCTGGCACGGCGGCTCGTCGCAGGTGTGCCTGACCACCAGCCCGGCGGGCAGGGAGTCGGGCCCGTGGGCGAGGCGGTAGCCGAACAGGTGGGCGGGGACGGTGCCGCGCCGAGTGCGGCCCGGGAGGGACACCGCGCGGAACGTGCCGTGCGCGGTGTCGGTCAGCCCGCCGGTCCACCACCAGCACTCGTCCGGGCCGCGCCGCAGGACGTGGGAGCGGTACCGGGCGACGGTTTCCCCATCGGCAAGCAGGGTCGCCCAGGGCACTCCTTCCCCAGTCGCGGTGGGGTCCGCGGCTGCCTCCCGTTCCCCACGGCCGGGGACCGGGAGGCGGGGACCGGCGCCCCGTTCCCCACCCGGCGGGCGGGGAAGGGCACCGCCGGAACCGGGGCGCGGTTCCCCGCCCGCCCGCATCATCGGTGCCCCCGTGGGGACGGGGCGGGGTACTGGGGCGGCGGTGCGTGCCCCACCCCGGGCTGGGGAAGCCTGGGGCGTCCGGCTTCCCCGTCGTCGCTGTCCGTGAGTGCCGTGGAGGTGTCGGCGGCGTCCGGGGTGTGCTCGGTTCCGGGGGGTCGTCCCCACCACGTGGGGACGACCCCCCGCCCCGGTTCCCCGGGGACGTGCCCCACGGCCGGGGCTCTCGCGGGGCACGGGGCACCGGCGGCCGGCGCGGGCTGCTCCTCGTCGTCCAGGTCGTCCTCGTCGGGTCCGTCCTGGGCGGCCAGCTCGGCGGTCGCCTCGACGTCGGCTTCGCCGGTGCCGTGGTAGATGATCACGGCACCGTGCTCGTCGGTCTCGCTGTAGGAGGGCAGGTCGACGTCGTCGTCCGGGTCGCCGGTGCCGTAGGTGCGGCGGGTGCAGTCGGGGGCCGTGCAACGCCAGACCTCCTCGCCCTCGACCTCGATCCGCTCGGTCACGGTCGAGCAGTCAGGACATTGCGGGGGCGTGACGCACATCACACAGCCGCCGAGGGGGTGGGGCTCCCGACGCCGGCACGGTCGCGCGCGGAGGTCTCCTCGGGCAGGGGCCACGCCTCGCCCCAGAAGTCGGGCTGCTGCACCGGGCGGCCGTGCGCGATGTCGCGTTCCCGTTCGCGGCGGCGGTCCTGGACGTAGCCGCGGCACTGCCGGGCGTCGTGGTCGCTGGTGGGCCAGCCGGACGCGGTCGCGCACCAACCGCAGTGAGGTCGGCGGGCGAGGCGGCTGTACGTGGCGAGGGCGAGCAGGGTGACGGCGGCGCCGAGCAGCGCGCCGAGGGCCAGCTGGATCACTTGGGGTCTCCATCCGTGGTCGTGGTGCGGGCGTGCTCTTTGAGGAAGGCGCCGGCGTCGGCCGCGGCCTGCTCCTTGGTGTCGTGGGTGATGGCGGACTCGCCGGTGGTGCCGTCGGCTGCCTCCCCGATCCACCACCAGCCGCCCTCGTCGCCGTGCCACGACAGGTCGACGCTGCCGCCGAACGCATCGAGTGTGGTTCGGGGCTCCTGGCCGGCCGGGGGCTCGGACATGGCGCTGACCGCGTGCGGCCACTTCTTGCGGGCGCCCTGGCGGGTGATGGCCCAGGCGTCGCCCAGCTGCGGGTAGCCCGCGCCGCGGATGCCGGCGGCGGCCACGGTGCGGTCGGCAAGCTGCTCGGCGACGGTGCGGATCTCGCGCAGTGCGCGCAGCCGGAGAGCTGCCAGTCGCCGGCGTCGCGCACGACCAGGCGGGCGTCCTCGGGGCGGCGGCCGGGAGGTCCCGGACGCGGGTGGAGAGCTGGTCGGCCAGTTCGTCGGCGAGGGCGTCCAGTCGGGCGCGGACCTTGGTGGTGTGCTCGGGGTCCGGCTCGGTCCACGCGGGGTCGCGCAGCCGGGCGACGTCGGCGGCGAACGCGTCGGTGTAGAAGTCACTTCCCATGCTGACAACTTAGTTACCCGAAAGTCCTGCGACAACTGAGTTACCGAAATTGGCCCGGGATGACGGCTCTCGCGCGGCCTGCCGAGTCACCCAAATTTGGGTGACCGGCGCCCCGAAGGGCTTGTTATTAGCGCGAGGGGCGGGGTGCCCGTTTCCCGTTTCCACCTGCGGCGGTGTAGCTGTACGCGGGGCAGGGCGGGCAGATATGACAAGGGACGTCAAAGCACGGGGCGAGGTGGTGGGGGTGAACACGGTGTGGCCGCTGAGCCGGTCTCCTGTCGGCACGCGGCGGTCCTGGCGCAAGCGCGAGGAACTGCAGCGGTGGCTGAACGGGAAGCAGGGGCCTGAGTGGTGGGAGGTCGTGCCCGCGTTCGCGGCGGTCCTGGCCGTGCTCGGCCTACCCCTGGCGGGCCTCTGGTGGCTGTGGTCCCGGGTGGGCTGGTGGGCGGCGCTGCTCGCGGCGGCGGCCCTCGTGTACGCGGCCGGGGCGCGGTGCGCTGGCGGCGGGCCGTGCTCGCGCGGCGCCGGCGGCAGGCGAGGTGCTTCTCCCCCGCTGAGATCGACGCCTCGGACGACCGGAGGTTCCGGACGATCGTCGGGCGGCTGCTGCAGCGCGACGGCTGGACGCAGGTCCGCGGGGTGCGCATCAGCCGGGAGGTGGTGCACCTCGTCGGCAACGGGCCCGACGGGCGCCAGCTGGGCGTGGCCTTCGAGCGGGGAACCGGCGGTGCGGAGCAGGGCGGCGGGGGCGGGCGGCGCTGCGCCCGGTGGGCGGCGCCCGCAGCTGCCGACTGCTACCGCACCGGGTGCCCGGCCGCTGTTCCTCGTGGTCAGCTCCGGGACGTTCGCCCGTGAGCGGGTGGTGTGGGCGGCCCGGCACGGGGTGCGTCTCGTCGACCGGACCCTGCTCCAGCGGTGGGCGGCCGGCGAGGACCTGGCGGTGCTCCTCGACCTCGACCTGGACCACGCCCAGCCCAACGCCTCGTAGCTGGACGGACATGACGAAGGGCCCGGGAGTTCTCCTCCCGGGCCCTTTGTCGCGACGGCCTGCGGTCAGCCGCTGTGCCGGGGCAGACGTCGCTCGGCCAGCTGCTCCACGGCAGTGACCCGGTCGGCGTCCCACCCTGGCTGGGCAGGGAGCCCGGAGAGCATCCCCCGCAGCTTCCGGGCCTCGATCACGGTGACGCCGTGCAGCTCGGTGCGCCCGCGCGGGGCGGGCACCTTGGCGCCGTGCACGGCGAGGATCGGGCGGACCGGCACCCCCAGCACCTTCGCGGCCTGCTCCGCCTCCCACACCACGGTCTGCAGCGCCCGGGTCTGGTCGTAGCGGCCGTAGCGCAGCAGTCCGCCGGTGATGGTGATGCGGGATTTCTTCGACTGCCAGTTCTTGCTGTCGACCAGGGCCACGCCGAACACGCCGGCGACCAGGTGATCGAGGTTGGCCTTCGACCCGGGGATGGCCCGGTCGTGCAGCACGGCGTAGCCGCGGCGGGCGAGGGGCGCGAGCAGGCGGGCGGTGGCCTCTTCCCCGTTCGCGCCGGACGTCCAGCTGTTGTGCTGGCGGCGGTAGGTCTGGCGGATGCCGTACGCGAGGACCGCGGCGGCGACTAGGGCGCCGACCTGCCACACGGTCACGGTGCCGGCGGCCCACCCGGTGACGGCGGCGGCTGCAGCGGTCACCGGCAGGGCCCACTTCGCGCGGCGGTGCTGGGCGGCACGCTCGGCGGCGCGCTGTAACTCGCCCCGGCGGCGGGCGCTGGCTCCGGCTCCGTCTCGGCGCCCCGGTGTGGGCGTCATGCGGTCCCCTCCTGCTGGTCGTGGGCGTCGGTGACGAGAGCGGTCTGCAGGTGGCCGCGGCACGTCAGCCGGTACATGAGCACGCCGTGCGCCTCCTCCCAGCTGACGTGCAGGTTGAAGTCCTCCTGCGCCCGGCGGATGACGTCGGCCACGCTGACCAGCATGATCCGGGGTGCTCGCCAGTCGTCGACCGTGCGCGCCCAGCACTCCCGGATCGCCGTGGTGATGGCCCAGTCGGTCGCGTTGAGCAGCTGGCGCTGCCGGTGCTCGGCGGCGATACGCCGCGCCTGCTCGTCCCGGTACTCCTGGACGCGGTGGCGGGCGTGCGGCAGGGCGGCGGCGAGCAGGGCCGCGCAGCCCGAGGTGGTGGCGAGTAAGGCGGTGAACATGGCTACTTCCTCCGGTTCTGGTCCTTGAGCTGCTGGTGGGCGGAGTCTGCGTCGGCCTGGGCGGCGCGCTTCTCGGTGAGGGCGGTGTCCAGCTCCTTACGCAGCTTGTCGACACGGGCCTCCAGCTCGCCGGCGCGCGTGCGGTAGCCCTCGGTGTCCTCGCGCAGCCGGGTCAGGGCGACGCCCAGCTCGGTGACGACCTTGTCGGCAGCGTCGACCCGGGCCTGCGCCTCGACCTGCGCCTTCTCGGCGGCCTCCTGCGCTTCGGTGGCCCGCTTCTCGGCGGCGGCCGTCGCCTGGGCGGCGTCCTCCTTGGCCTTCTCGGCGTCGGCCTGGGCCTGGGTGACGGTCTTCTTCATCTCCTCGACCTGGGTTTTCGCCTCCAGCTGCGCCTTGCCGGCGGCCTCCTGGGCATCCTTCACTCGCTTGTTCGCCTCGGCCTTGACGGAGGCGGCCTCGGCCTCGGCCTCGTCGCGGGCCTTCTGGATGTCCTGCTCGGCGTCCGCGCGGACCTTGCGCATCTCCTCCTGGGCGGCGGCGACGTCGGCCGCAGCCTTCCCCCGGATCTCCTCGGTCTCCCGCTCGAACCGGGCCGTCTCCTTCTCCAGGTCGGCGATGGCGAGGTCGGCGGCCTCCTGCGCCTCCTGGGTCTCCTGGCGGGCGCGGTCGCGCTGGCGCACGGCGGCGTCCCGCTCGGTGTTCGCGGCGCTCGCCTTCTTACGCCACTCGGCGATCTGCTGGTCGGCTTGCGCGGAGACGGCGGTGACCTCGGCCTCGGCGGCCTCCGGGTCGGTGACGGTCTGGAGCAGGTCGACGTACCGGGCCAGCTCGGCGCGCAGTTCGTCGACCTTCTGCAGCACGGTGCCCTGCACGATGCCGGCGGTCTTGGCGGCGTCGGTGACGACGCGGTCGGACGGCTCCTCGGCGGCCTGGGCCTTGGTGCTGCCGGTCTTCCCGCGCTTGGCCCGGTAGGCGCTCATGGCGTTGTGGTCGGGGTCGGAGCAGTATTTCGGCGCCCGGCCCGGGGCGGTGGGGTCCTTGGGGACCGGCGGGACGGTGCACCCGGGGAACGCGCACTGCGGCGCCTCCTCGACGGGGACCTCGGTGGTCTGCTCGGTCGGCTGCTCGCTCATCTGGAAGAACTCCTACGGGGGGGCGGTGCGGTCGGGCAGTGCGCTGCGGTCGACAGCGTGCCGTATCCGGGGGCGGGCGGGGAGCGGGTCGCGGGTCACGCGGCGGTCGTGTAGTGGCCGGCGTGCTCGCGCATGGCGGTCAGCCGTCCGCGCTGCTGGCCGATGCCGAGATGGGCCAGCGGGGTGCGGGCCTGGGGCCAGACGGCGGCGGCGCGCTGGGTGTACTGGCCCGGGGTGAGCAGGACGACGTCGGCGTCGGCCAGTCCCAGCTCGGCGGCCTGGGCGCGCAGTTCCTCCACGGTGACGCTGCCGGCGTCCTTCCACGTGTGGTCGTACGGCTCGATGACCTGGTCGAGCGGCAGGAGGCCGTGCAGGGCGCTGAGCACCAGGACGGTGCCCCCGTGGGCGGTGAGGGCGTCGGCGGTGCGGCGGGCGTGGGTGTGCAGCGACCCGCGGTAGAGGTCTCCGGCCGGGGCCGCGTGTGCCAGCTTCGGTCCGGAGCAGGGATGACGACGACGGGCCCGGCCGGGGCGGCGGGGCCGAACAGGGCCAGCTGCTCGCCGTGCGCGGCGGCGACCGGCCAGCGGGCGGCCGGGGCCTCGATCTGTTCGGCGGCGTCGAGCAGCTGCACGGCGGCGGCCGGGTCGTAGGCGTCGCGGATCTCGACCCACCCGTACTCGCCGAGAACTCCGGCGAGGGTCTCGGCCTGCTCCCACAGGGGGAGGGCGGGGGCGACCTCGGGCACGGCGGTGGGCTGGGGGCCGGTCAGCACCTGGACGATCCGGCGGAAGGCGCGGGCGCGGAAGTAGGCGGCGGCGGTCCGGCGCCCGGCGGTGCCCAGGGCCTCGAAGTGGTCGGCGTGCTGGGGCCGGCGGGCGCACTCGCCGTACATGCGGGCGGCCCAGCTGGTCAGTCCCTCGGCGTGGTCGAGGACGCGGGGGAGTGCGGCGGCGTAGCGGGCCACGTCCTCGGCGGGGCCGGTGATGCGCAGGGCGCGGCCGGACCGGTCGAGCGGGCGGGCCTGGACGCCGAAGCGGACGGCGACGGCGCGGGCGGCTTCGGCGCGCTGCGGGCCACGGCCGGCGGCGTACGGGAAGTCCAGGCGGACCGCGGCGCGGCCGTGCGCCCGCAGCTGCAGGCGGTCGGTGTCGACGTAGCGCGCGCGTCGAGCGGCGTAGCGGGCGGCGGTGGCCGGTCCCAGCCGGTGCCCCACAGGGGCCGACGGGCGGTCGTGCCGTCCTCGCGTCGGATCTCGTGACCCTCGTCCCGCAGCCCCATCCCGTGCCCCCTTCGTGGTGAGTTGTGCAGGATTCCAGTCTAATTCATTGCATTGCATTTCGTCAATACATTTCATCACGTGCGATGCAATGTAACGCAATGTTTTGGTGGTGGCGGCGTGACCGCGGCCGTGCGCTCACCGGTCGCGACGACCGGCCGGGGTGTCACGGCCTGCCGTGCGTGCCACGGCGCGGCGGGTACGGCACGCGCCCGGGGCGGCGGCCTGGGCGGGTGGGACCTCACCTAGCGGTGCCGGCCCCGACGACACGCTCCTCGGCCACGGCGAGACCCGGGCCGACGCGGAGCGACCGCACCGGCGGCATCCGGGCGCGGCAGCAGCTGCTCCCCTCGGCCCCGGCCGGCGGCGCGGTCTCCTCACGCGTCGGTCATCGGCGACGGCGGGAGTACGGCGCTCCGCCCCGCTCCGGCCGGGCGGACGGCGCCCCGTCCGCCACCGCCCCCCTCCCCTCCGCTGCTGCCGTCTTTTCCCAGCCCGGAGCACCCGCAGCCGCGCACGCTGCAGGCCACGGAGACTTACGGACCCTGGGCGCCCTCCCCGGGCCCGCGCCATGCCCCGGGCCGGAGCCGGGTGCTCCCTCGTCGGTCGGGCGCGCGCAGCGCTGCCGCAGGGTTCCCGGGAGCGGAGGGGATCGCGCTCGCGCGACCGCGTGCGGCGCCGGAGGCGTCCTCGGAGTGGACGGGGTTCCTGTGGCACCCTCCGGGGCCCGGTCGGCGAGGGATCACACGGCGACCCCGCCTTGACCCCAGCTCCCCACCGGCCGACGGGTCGGCGACGTCCTCCTCCCCCTCGGAGAGAGGGCCCGCCGGAGGCATTGGTCTGTGGCTCCGACCTGCGCGGGTTCCATAAATCCGACCGGGAATGAGGCGCTCGGTCCTCGACGCCCTTCCGGCGGCGCGGGTTCGTCACGTCCACGCGCGCGGGCGCGTAGGACGGTCTCAAAAGTCCCAAAACCCCGCGGGCGGACAGCACAGTGCGCCGGGACCGGGGTGGTCTCGGCGCACTGGTGGCGAGGCGGGCGCGGGTTACCTCCGGGCGGGCTCCGGGGTGCCGACGGCGATGCGGGCGCCGACCAGCTGCCCAGCCTGGGCGGCGCTGCGCAGCGCCCTGGCCGTGGCCTTGGCGTCGTGCGCCGTGGGACCGGGCCCGCCGACGTTGCCGACGTAGAGCACGGCCCAGCCGTAGCGGGCAGCCTGGGTGAGCCAGCCGTCGGGCAGGTCGACGGACCCGGCGTAGAACTGCTGGCCCTCGGGGTCGAGGACCAGCAGCCCGTCCTCGCCGGCCGGACCGTGCCCGAGCAGCAGCACGCCGACCCACTCGGCGACCTGGGGCGGGGCCTGGCGCAGCCGGGAGACCAGGTGGAAGCCGTTGCCCAGCAGGTGGCTGACGACCACGTTGGTCAGCTCGCCAGAGCCGTCGCTGACGACGTACGCCTTGCCGACGGTCTCGGCGACCAGGACCGGCAGGTCGGCGCCGCCATGGTCGAGGACGGCAGCGGTCATCGTCATGGCGTACCCGTCGGCGGGCTCGGCCGGGCCGAAGTCGTCGCCCATCTCGATGACCTCGGAGGGGCCGCACCCGGCGTGGACGTAGACGACGTGGGTGAAGGCCCCGTTCATGCGCACCACCATGTTGACCGTGCCGTCCAGCAGCCGGCGGCAGGTGACGCACTGCCCGTCGGCCAGGGACACCTCGGCGGCACGGGCGAGGCCCTCCGGTCCGAGCAGCGCGCGCACCTGGGGGCTCATCTGCAGCTCAGCCACGGGCGTGCTCCTGGTCGTGCTCGTCGAGGACGGCGGCGGCGTGCTCCTGTCGGGCGTAGCCGCGGGCGTCGGTGTCCCATCGGGCGTCGGCGGCGGCACGGGGCCGCGGCCGGTGCCGTGGGCCCGGTCGTGCTCCAGCAGGCGGCGGGCGGTGTCCTCGGCGTCCTGCTCGGTGGTCACCGTGTCCTCGGCCTCGGCGAGGGCGGACACAGCCCGGTCCGCGAGGGCGGCGCGGTGCACCAGGTACGTGCGCTCGCGCTGCCGGTCACCGGGGCGGACGGTCAGCTCGTCGCTCAGGCGCTGGACCGCGGCCGTCGCGCGCAGCAGGGCGAGGGGGTCGGTGGTGCTCATCAGGTCCTCTCGGAAAGGGAGTGGCCGGCGGCCGGAGCCAGCTCGAATGGCTCCGGCCGCCGTGGTGGTCGGGATCGGGGTCACGCCAGCTCGGGGTCGTCGGCCTGGCCGTCGGCCTTCTTGCTGAGCTTGTGCACGGCCTGCCGTGACACGCGGGCCCGTCCGGCGATGTCGGAGTCGCCGTACCCCCACGAGATCGCCCGGGTGACCAGCTGGCGGCGCTCGGCGAGGTACTTCTCCAGCCGGGCGCACTCGGCACCGACCACGGCGAGGCGGTCCCAGTCCTGCTCGCGCAGCCGGGCGCGGTGGTTGTAGGCGGCGTCCTTGGTGCCGAAGAGGCGCACGCCCTGCTGCTGCGCGGCGCGCAGTTCCTCGTCCCTGATCCAGCGGTCCAGTTCCGCGTCGGTGGTCTCGGAGGTGATGCTGCTGGCGTCCAGTCGGCGCTGCTCGGCGTCCCAGTCGCCGAAGTCGCGCGCCGGCCGGGGGTCGCCCTGCAGCAGCACGGTCCGGTACCAGGACCGCACGCCCAGCACCTGCAGGTACTTGCCCGCGCTGCCGTCGCGGTACGGGGTGCCGAAGACGTCCTTGACCTCCGGGTACCAGTGCTCGTTCGAGCCGATGAACCGGGTCTGGTACTCGCACTCCTCGGCCAGCTTGTCGAGGGACAGCCCGAGCAGCTCGGGCCGGTAGACCTGGGGGAACTGCTCGACGATGCGGGCGAAGTCGACCAGGTCGGCGTCGACCTCGGACCGGGCGGCTTCGCGGTGGCGGGAGGTCAGGCGGCACAGCTGGCGGCCGGCGCGGGCGGAGGCGGCCGACCAGTCCAGCTCGCCCCCGGCCTCGAAGAACCCGTCCAGCAGCTCCTGCGCGTACGGCGCGATCAGCTCCAGCAGCGCGTTGGCGTCCTCGACGTCCAGGTACGGGTGACCGGTGAAGCCTGAGTCCACGTGCCAGCTGAGCAGGTCCGGGACGGGCTGGAACCACATGTGCGGCCCCGACCCGGGCAGGTAGGGCGTGCCCGGGTGCCAGCGGTTCCAGGTCTCCTTGGGGACGTCGTTGACCGCCTTCCAGCGCGGGTTCCACGGCTCCCGGTGCTCGGTGCTCTCGTGGAAGCTCAGCTCGCCGGTGCGGGTGTTGAGCAGGACGTTCTGGTAGCCGCCGGGCGCGTGGGCCCCGGCAACGGGTTCCGACGGGATGACGCTCTGTACGGGCGTGATGGTGACGCGGGGCGCCTGGTAGGTCGCCGCCTTCACCTGCGGCACGGGCACGGTCTGGTCGCTCATCCGGTTCTCCTCGCTGAGTGCGTTCTGACGTAAACAGGTTGACGATGTCTCAGGGGAACGTCAACCGGTTGACAGAGATTGGCCGGAAGGTGACCGGGTGCGATAACAAGCCCTGCGGTGGGCTCATCGGACGATCGGGAAGGGCGGAGCGGCTGCGCCGGGGCACGGCCTGCCGTGACGTCAGGCGGTGGCGATGCGGCGCTCGATGCGGGCCTTGGCGGCGGCGTGGTCACCTCGGCCGTCGGCGGTGCGCGGGTAGCGGCGGCGGGGCTGGCGGGCCAGCGTGGTGAGGACCAGGGCGGCCTGCTCGGGGTGCGTCTGGACGCCGGTGCGGATGCCGGCCTTGGGGGCGTGCATCCACTCCTCCTCCTGGCGCCACCACCGGTACAGCTCGATCTCGACGGCGTACCGGCGTGCACGGCTAGCCGTGACGCCGAAGCAGCCCAGGGCCTTCGCCGCGGCGACCAGGGCGCCGGGCCGTGCGCGGTAGTACGGGGTGCTGGAGCGCTCGGCGGCGAGGGCCTGGCGGGTGGCGTGCTGGTCGGCTCCACGACGGCGGAGAACGGCTCCTGTGGCCGTGTGGCAGCGCTCTCCGGGCACGGCCTGGCAGGTGGGGCACTCGTGGTGGACGGTCATCACCGCGCGCGTGGCCACCAGCAGGTTCTGCATCCTCCCCAGGTGCTTGGCGACGGTGCGGGCGCTGTATCCGGTGCCCTCGACCAGCTCGGCGAGGCTCAGGGCGCGGTCGGCGTTCAGGATGAGCTGCTGGTAGACGCGCCCGGCGTGGTGGCCCAGCCCGCCGGCGTGGTGCGCGGTGGCGCGGCCGTAGGAGAAGAGGTCGGCCTGACCTGCGGCAAGGCGCTTCTCCAGGCGGGAGAGCAGGGTGGGCCGGTCTACCCCCTTGGGGGGCAGGTTCCTTTGTGTCCCACCCCGTGCAACGAGGGAGAAAGCAGGGTGCGAAGCGGTGACGGGGAGCAGCTCGTAGGTGTTCGCGGGGCCGTCGTCCTCGGCTCGGGCCAGCCAGCCGTCAGGGGTCAGGCGATTCGCGAACGCCCGGCTCATGGTCGAGCGGCCGTAACCGGCGGCGAGGCCGGCCCGTCGGGCGTCCAGGCTCAGCACGGTGCTGCCGGACTGCAGGGCGAGCAGACAGAACACGTCCAGCGCGGCGCGGTCGGCGGGCCCCGACGCGCCCGTCCAGCGCTCCGGGCAGGCGTCAGCGGCCTGCTGCAGCTGCTCGACCAGGGCGACGACGTCGGCGAGGTTCTCGGTCCACTCCAGCGCCTCCTGCGGCATCGGGAGCTTGGCCGCGTACGCCACGCACCGCTCCCACTGGCGCTCGAACTTCTCCTGCGCCTCGGCCGGGTTGAGCATGACGCGCAGCGGGCCCACGCCGGGCGCGGTGCACAGGTGCAGCAGCCCGCCCTCGCGGTACTGGCGGTCCTCCAGCAGACGCTCGACCATCGGCTGCGACCAGCGGCGCAGGGCCAGCCTGGTGAGCACGGAGGCGCACACCTCGCTGACACGGTCGGCGGGCGGGCGGCGGGTCAGCAGCGCCATCGTCTCGCGGTCGAGGAGGGTCTTCGGGGTGCCGGCCAGTCGGGGGCCGTCGTCGTCGATGATCTCGCCGAAGGTGTCCCGGCCGACCAGCTTGGGGCGGACGTCCACGGCGGCCGGGACGGCGTCGATGATGAGCAGCAGCCGCAGGAAGGCGTCCGACGGGTTGCCACAGGTGGCCGGGGTGAGCAGTTCGGCGGCCCGGCGGGGGCTGGACGGGCTCAGCAGCTCGCTGCGCCCCCCGTTGCGGTGCGGGGCACCGATCGGGCGGACCGCGCCCGTGCGGGACTTGAGCAGGCCGAAGTCGAGCGTGGGCAGGCGCTTCGCGGCGGCCACGGCGATGGCCTCGACCACCTGGGCGTCCAGCAGCGTCTCGGCGGCCACCCATACGTGTCGTCCGCCGGCGGACCCGGAGGCGGCGACCACGTAGGTCAGCCCGGCCTCCTCCAGCCAGCGGATCAGAGTTGCGAGGTCGGGGCCGACGTCGCCACGCTTGGTGTCGAGGTCGAAGCAGATCCAGCGGAACGCGCGGAAGAAGCTCGACAGGTAGACGGCGTACGGCCCGCGAGGGGCGCCGCGAAGGGTGTGCATGGAGCGTTCGACGTACTTGTGCTGCCACTGCCCCGAAGAGTTCTTGGTGTCGACGCGCACCGAAAGCCGCGGGGACAGCCGCAGGAACAGCTCCTGCAGGTCCGCGCGCGCGGCCCGGGGGGCGGGGATCTCACCGGTATGAGGGTTGTGAATCGGGGCAGATGACGGGCTGTGCACGCCCGGTTCCCGGGACACTCCGGGGGCGGGCATGAGCTGTCCGGCACCGTAGCTGTCCGCTACGATGGGAGGGCTCCTAACTCCATATGAACGCCGAAGCCCCCCTCTCGCCGAGACGGCGGAGGGCTCCGAACGCGGCCAACCAGGTCGCTCAAGGGGGCGCTTCTAACTCCTGTGTGGTTAGGGGACAACCCGCCCGACAGTCGCCGTGGAAAGCGTCTGTGGGGCTTGACTCACCTCCTCCGGTGCGGTGCGAGGGACTCGGTTGGAAGCCGGGTCGCTCTGGGCCGTGGCGCTGGATGGGCGCCCTTGCGGGTGCTGGTCGGCTGGGAGGCCGACCGTGAATGCGTTTGCAGTGCAGGTAAAACCGGGATTCAGTTCGCTGGGGAGTGATGCTGAGTCCCGTTCGTACGTCGGATGGGCGCCGCCCCGGTTGGATTGGCCGGGGCTTTTTGGCGCCCTCCGCGTTTTTCCGATCAGCCGGTCATGGGAAGTTCTCCCTGGCCTGGCTCACCGAAGACCTCGCTGGCCCACACGGGACGGCCGCTCTGGTCGAGCTGGTCGCGCCGGATGAGTTCGGCGATGTACTTGCCCATCGACACCCCCGCAGCCTTGGCGTTGGAGTACGCGGCTGCGTGAACGTCGGCCGGGACCATTGGGGAGAGGCGCACGAGTCCGTGGCGCTTCTTGTCCTGCACAGGCGGGACGTACTCCCGCTCTTCTGCGTCTCGACTTCCGTAGGGCCTGGCCATACTGGTGATCTTTCCTCACCGACGTTCATGTACGCAACCTTGATGTCGGTGTGTCGCCGGATTTCCCGTGGGGCGGGCGTTTTCAGCTCCGGGCCGTCGGGCGGGAAGTGAGGGGGATTCAGGCGCAACGGGCCCATTGCAGCGTGAAGCACGCGAACAACGGGACCCGCTGGGCTGACCTTTGGCCACGCCGCGACTTCACCCGATCCGGTCATTCCACATCCTTTCTTCCGCTGGGCCGTGCCGTGCTCTCAAATCCGTAGACGTATCGGCCTGCGGAATCGTTACAGCTATGGGGACACCAGTTTTCGCACGTCAGGTGGTGTCCCCCGGGGCGGGAAGGGGGCCGGGGTGTCTCCCGCTGAGGCTCCCGTCTCCCGGGAGACGGCTGTCCGGGCCGGCGGCCTGCCGGGCATGTCGGTGGTGTCGTCACAGTAAAGGGAACGTCGTCCGCCGGAATTTTGTGACACCTCTGCTCGCGGCCCGGCCCGGTCAGCGCGGCGGGAGGTCGAGCAGCATGGCGTGGAACAGGGGCGCGTTGGGGATGCGGGGGCGCAGGTCTCCCAGGGTCTGCCAGCCCCACGACTCGTACAGGGCGTGGACCTTGGGGTGCTCCTGGTCGACCAGGAGCGTGGCGCGTTCCTCGGGCCGGTCGGCGAGCAGGGCGTCGTGCAGCTGGCGGGCGGTGCCGGTCTTGCGCCACGGGACGCGCACCATCAGCTCGCTGAGCGCGTAGGTGCGGGTGCCGGTCTCCTCGACGACGTCGGCCGGCACCTCGGTGAGCAGCCCGCCCCACCACGGGGCGCCGGGCGGGAGCGGGGCTCCGTAGGCGTAGCCGACGGCCTGGTCCTGGTCGTAGCCGACCACGCAGGTCCAGCCGTCCCGGCGGCTCCAGCCGTCGAGGCCCTGGGCGAAGCGGTCGACGGTGGCGAACGGGTCGGTCTTCGCGGCCTCGGCGTACACCTCGGCGTAGACGTCGAGGAGCAGCGGTCGGATCTCGGCGGCCTGGTGGTGGTCGTAGTGCCGTATGTCGAGCGCGGTCACGGGCGGGCTCCTCTTAGGCGGTGAGGGTGCGGTGGACGGTGGCCAGCCGGTCGGTGATGCGGCGGCTGTCGAGGGAGGACGCGTCGATGCCGGCGACGGTGGCCGCGGCCTGCTCGTGCTCGCCCTGGGCCAGCTGCAGTTCGGCCAGCTGCACGGAGTAGTACGTCCGGCTGCGGCGCATCGTGGGCGGGAGCAGGTCGAGGGCCTGGACGGTGGCGGCCTCGGCGTGGTCGTAGTGGCCCATCGCCTGGTGCGCGATGGCGGCGAGTCCGGACAGCTCGGCGGGGGTGAGGAACGCCAGCCACGTCGCGGCCGGCTGGCCCGGGTCGACGCGGTCGTACGCCTTCTCGGCTCCGAGCAGGGCGCGGGCGGCGGCGCTCCGGTCGCCGATGCGGGCCTGGCCGATGGCGAGGCGGGCGTGCAGCAGGGAGGCGATGCGGGGGTCGCTGCGGGCGCGGCGGTTGTCGAGGGCGGCCCGGGTGATCTGGACGGCCTCGCGGTGGCGTCCCTCCAGCCGGGCCTGCAGGGCGAGGTTGGACCACGCGCGGGCGGTGGCGGAGGGGTCGGCGGCGAGCATGGCGCTCTGCAGGGAGGCGGTGTGCAGCAGGGCGGCCTGGGTGGGGTCGCCGCTGTCGTGGTGGGCCCAGCCGGCGGAGGCGTACAGGCTGCTGATCGCGCTGTGCAGGGACTTCTCGACGCGGTCGCCGTAGGTGCATCCGTCGAGGGCGTCACGCAGCCGGGCGATGTAGGCGGTGGTGACGGAGGTCAGCGGGCCCCCGCCGATGGAGAAGAAGTGGGCGTCCATGCGGCCGATGCGCTCGTGGACGCGGTCGACGTCGCTCATGGACAGGCGCCCGCGGGTGGGGGTCTCGTCGATGCCCAGGGCGACGGCGACGGTGGTGGCGGCGGACGCGGTGATGAACCTGCGGCGTTGCACGACGGGTTCCTCCTCCTGCTGTGCCGGCCGGGGCGGGCGGGGAAGGTTGGCACTGGCCTTGCCGCGCGGCACGAACCCCAGCGCCTGCGCCGGACGATCGAAGATCCGTTCCAGTGGCAGAAGGTACTTGGTCCACGGCCACCGGACTTCGCCTGAGATCCACCGCCGGACATGCCGGTCGCTGCAGCCGCCGGGACGGCCGAAGATGTCCTTGGCCACCTTGTTCACCTCGTCGGCGAGGCTCTCGTGGGTGAAGTCGTGCTCGTCGAGCAGCGCTTCGAGGATCGCGTTGCGCTGTCTGTCCATCGGAGCCCCCGGGGTGCTGTGCGTGCGCGAGACGGTAGTGCGGCGGCACCCCGCGCGTTGGCAAAACTGTCCGGTCTCTCGACGGGAAGTGCCCGGATTCCGGCCTGATCCCACCCGGACGTGTGGCGGTTGTCTGGGAGTACCGACACGAACCGATCCGGGAGCCTCCCGTGCCGAACTCCGCCGACGGCCGACGCCGTGCCACCTGGACCTCGAACGCCGACGTGGACGACCTGCTGCGAGAACGGTGGCGCAGCACGGTCTGCCGTACGGGCTGGGCGCACTGCGGCCAGCAGTGGGACGCGGTCGTGGTCGAGCTGCAGCGGGGCCTGGAGGCGCTCGACGTGCTGGGCCTGGGACTGCAGCGGGGCTATCCGGTGCTGGCGGACTACCTGAGCCGTCGGCTGTACGTGATGGTCGCCCCGGGCACCGGGCACGTCTGCCGGGACGTCCCGGGCGTCCGCGTGCTGTCGGCGGGCTCGCTGGTCCTCGTCCCGTTCTCCGGTGCCGGCAACATCGCGGCGCACTGGGTGAGCCCTCCCCGGGCGGGGCGGCTCGTCGACTCCGGGAAGCTGGCGACCGCGCTGCTGCGCCTGGTCGACGTCGGAGCGGTCGCCTCGTGAGAGGGCACCAGGTGCTGCACGATCCCGACGGCATCCTGGACGCGGAACTGCCCCTGGACCGGGGGCCGCACCAGCTCCTCGTGCGGGCCGTGCTCGCGGTGACCGACCCGGCCGGGCTCGCGCTGGCGGACTGCTCGCAGATCGCGCTGCAGCTGACCGGGCACGCCCGGCTTGTCGCGCGCGACGTCGAGCAGCTGGCCGGACAGCTTCCGGAGCACGACGGGCGGCGGCTGTTCGCGGAGGACGTCCTGCGGCAGGCGCGGGAGCGGCTGGCCGCTCCGCTGGAGCCGACCCTGCGCTGTGTGCAGGGCCGGGCCCGCATCGTGCGCGACCTCTACGCCCGGCTCGACCGGCTGAACACGCCCCGACCCGTCCCCGGCTGAGCCGGTCCACGGCCTCGGCCCGTCGCTTCCCCCCGTGAGCGCGGGCCCTCCCCCGGGCCCCGGTGGTGCAGAAGAGCTAGGGCGGCTCTGCACCACCGGGGCCCCTCTCGTCCGCCCGCGCGGGCGCGCGTGGACCTGCGCAAGTAGCGCAAGAACCCGGCGATACCCCGGATCGGAGCCGCCCGGTGCCCTCCAGGGGCCGGAGTCGTTCACCGGGCATGACCGTGTACTCGCTGCCCGACCCGCCTGCTGCCGACCCGGAGCCGGAGTACGTGTTCCGGCCGGGTGACCGGGAGGCGCTGGAGTCCATCGCGGCGGCTGGCAAACGGGCCGGGGCGTGGTTGCGGGCGCGGGCGGTCGAGCAGGGGGAACGGCCGGAGTGGTGCCGCGGTCAGACCAATCCGCTGCTCGACCTCGCCGAGACGGTGGAGCAGGTCCTCGCCTCCCTGGACCCGGCCGACGACGGCCACCGGGCGCCCGACGGGTGCGGCTGGGTCGAGGGCGAGTACGGGGTTCCGGAAGACCTGCTGGAGCGCGTCGACCCATACGGGAGCGTCGGGCTCATGGGGTACACCGGCTTCTCCGGCGAGGACAACTGGCACGGCAACCGGCTGCAGGTCGAGCAGATCGCCACGGTGATGGTCGTGGTCGGCTGCGTCCGGATGGCCGTCGACACCCTGCGGGGTGACTACGGGCGGGACCTGCCCAAGCTCGCGGCCACCATCGACCACGCCCTCGGCGCGACCAGCTCGCACGCGTGCGCGTAGGACGGTCTCATAGGTTCCACGGGCGTACCTCGGTGCAGGTCAGCGCCATGCCCGTCCGGTCTCACGGTGAGACGCGGTCAGCCCCCCGCGGTCCGGCCTGGGAGGTTCTCGGCGCACAGTGCGGGAGGATCGGGGCCGGGCCCTCTGCAGCGGCCGGCGGCGGCGTACGACGGAGGGGTGCGCTCGAACGGGCGCCGCTGTTCCTCGGGAGATCCTCATGCCTGCACCCTCGAACCGCGCGCCCGACAACGAACCGTCCCCCGCCTCCACGCCCCCTGTCGCTGCGCCCCTGCACCTACACCTCGCGGCGCCGACGGTGTGGTCGGCCCCGACGGGCCTGCAGGCGGCCGTCGACCGGACCGAGTCCCTACAGGACTCCCCGCCGGACAGCAGCCTTTGACCACAACCCCCGTTGCTCCCTGGCGCGACCGGTCTGCACCACGACGATGCCGTTTCGCGCCGGGGAGTGACGGGGCAGCGGGGTCCCGGGGGCGGCGAAGCCCCCGGGTACCCGCTGCTCAGCCACAGGTCTGTGCCCCGGCCCCGTACGGTCAGCGCAGCCGCTCGGCTTTCGCCATCACCCGCTGCCGCTCGCGCTCGGTGCGGGCCCGCACCCGCTCCAGCACCCGCAGGTCCACGGCCTCCTCGACGCCGGCGCGCACCAGGTCGGTCAGCAGCGTGGGGTTGATGGCCTCGGCCTGGACGGTGCGGGACATGAGGGCGCCGCGGCGGTCGGTCGCCTTCTGCGGCGCGGTCTCCAGCCCGTACTGGGTGATCTGTTCCTCGGTGACGGCCAGCCGCTTCACGGTGGGCGGGGTGCCGCCCATCTCGGCGACGAACGCGGCGACGTCCTCGGCGGCGGCGTCCAGGATGCTCAGCCCGCTGGGATCGTAGTCGCCGATGCTGAGGACCGTGGTGGGCACCTCGCGGTAGGCGATCCGGGCGGCGGCGTCGTGTTTGGCGCAGACCGATTCGAACCCGCCGGAGCAGTAGACGACCACGCCGTAGTGCCGGGTGACCTCGGCGATCATCGGCATCATGCCCTGGGCCTCGATCCACACCTCGACCGCGCGCGGCTGCCCCTCGTCCAGCGGTCGGGAGTAGTAGGACGCTGAGGCGCGGACGGAGTCCCAGAACTCCGCCGGGCTGTTGTACCCGAAGGAGTGACCGGCGGAGGCGGCCCGGTCGTCGCGGATGGCGTCCATCGGGATCAGCCTCGCGCGCCGGGCCCGGTTGAGGGTCTCCTGCAGCCGGTCGTACGCCTTCTCTTCCTTGGGGTACTGGAAGGCGCCGACCAGCCGGTAGAAGACCTGTCGGGCGGTCAGCGGCAGGTGCGCGCGATACTCGTCGAGGACCGCGTGGACCTGGTCGACCAGGCGCAAGGTGTCGGGCTTCGGGGACCAGTCGGCGAACCCGCGCGGGCGGGTCCGGCGGTAGGTGCGGCCCGAGATGGTGTTACGGCCTGCCGTGCTCATGCGTCCATCGTGGCACCGGCCGGACCGCCCGGACGACGGGTCACTCGGTGACGGTGTCCGGCTCCGGCTGCTTCTGGGGGGCCCACAGGGGCATCTCCGCCGGGTTGGGGATGACCGTGCGCGGGATGACCGGCGGGGGCGGAGGCACGAACGTGCTCTTCGAGGGCGGGGCTGGCGGGTCGTCCTGCGCGGGCGGGACCTCGTCGGGCGCGTACACCTGCCACGACCAGCTGTCTTCGCTGCGGCGGGCGGCGACGATGCGGTCGCTGTCGGCCTCCTCCGCCGCTCGGCGGGCGCGGTCGAGCGCCTGGAGCAGCTGCAGCCCGAAGTCCGAAGGCACTTCGACGTCCTCGGTGCTGCGGACCGGACAGTGCTTGTCGCCCCTGGTGTCGTGCACGATCACCTGCCGGTATCCGTCCTGCTCGATGCGTGCGACCCATCCCATGCGCAGCAGTTGGTACGGGCCGTCCCGGAAGGACGGATTCAGAATCCAGACGGTCGCGGGCACGGCGGGCTCCTCTGCTCGGTGAGTGTGGGCCCCATCATCTTCGCGCCGGGGGACGGCCGGGCTAGAGTCGGCAAAAGCGCCCGCAGCCAGCTCGAATGGCTGCGGGCGCCCCTGTGTGGTGTGGCCGGACGGTCAGCGGTCGACCGTCACGTCCGCCGGCGGCTGGGCGACGACGCGGTCCTGGCGGGCGTCCCAGCCGGTGCAGTGCTCGCGGACCTGTCCGTCACTGCCGCGCACGGTGATCCGCCACGACGGCCACGACGCGCGCGGGCCGCGGTCGAGGGCGAGGACCTCGTACTCGCTACCGGTGTAGCCGTGGTCGTAGCGGCCACCGACCCGGCGGGGGCCGACCTGGAGAGAGACGAACTCCTCCCACGTCATCTCGAAATCCTCCTCCCGGTCACCGCGCAGCTCATCCGGGATGCCGTTCTCGCAGTGCTGGCACTGGCTCCAGGCGTCGGACTGGACGCATCCACAGCGGTCGCAGGCCCAGGACGGGCGCCCGCAGCCGTGGCACGCGGCGTAACTCGAAGGGCTGTCCGTTCCGCACGGGCACCCCCACACACGGCGAACGCGCTTGGCGGCGGCGAGGTCGCTCTCGTACGTCACAGGGTCTCCTTCTTCACGGGGTTGCGGCGGTCGAGGTCCTGGAGGAGCAGGAGGAGCGCCGCGGCCTGGCCGGCGTCCCGTGCCGCGTGCGCGACCTCCACCAGGAAGGTGCGGGACTGGCCGGGCAGCGTGGCCGCGCAGTTCGCGCACCCGTCTTCGAGGTGCTGGGCCAGTTCGGCCGCGCTGTGCGTGCGGTGCGGGGTGCCGGCCGGGGGCTGTGGGGCGGGCTCGGTTTCCCGGGGCTGCTTGAGCTGGTCGCGGAGCTCATCGCGCTCCGCGCACACCGCGCGGTGACTGCGCTGGAAGTGCTCGCGCTCGGCCTCGGCCTGGCCGGCGCGCTCGTTGGCGATGTCGTAGGCGGCGCGCGCCGCGGTCGCGGACAGTTCCGCCTCGGCCGCCCGGTCGTGTGCCTGGTCGAAGCGGCCCTGCCAGTGGCGCGCGTCGGCCTTGGCCTTGGCCAGCGCCACCAGGGCGGCGGCGAGGTCGTCGGCGAGGTCGTCGTACCGGCTGCGGCGGACCAAACCGAGGGGCGGCCGGTTCGGGATGGCGATGTTGTGCTCGGCCGCGAGGTCGCGAAGTTCCTGTTCGGAAGGCTCGGCGTCGCTGTCGCGGACGGGAGTGGTGTCAGTCGTCATGATGCGTTCTCCTTCGGGGCCTCGGAGGTGGGGAAGTCGAGGATCTGGTGGGCCATCAGTTCGCGGTCAGCCCGAGCGTCTCGGCAGCCAGCGCCTTCCGGCGCTGGTGGGCCTGGTCGAGCTTGGCGTGCAGGCTTTCGGCCTCGGCCTCGACGTCCAGGTCGAGCGGGGCGAGCGGCGGGTAGCCCTCGGCGAGGATGCGGTCGCGGTAGACCCGCAGCATCTGGGTGTCCAGGTCGCCGTCGAATCCGGCCCACTCCACGGCGGGGGCGGCCTTCTCGGCCCAGGCGGTGATGGCGGTGTGGGCCTCGTCGACGGCGAGGACGTAGGCGTGGTGGGCGGCCAGCCAGCTCGCCGCGGTGCTCAGCGCCTCCCACCGGGTCTCGACCAGGTGCAGGGCCCGGTCGCGGTCACGGCGGGCGTGCTCCTCGGCGGCGAGGCGCGTACGCAGGCCGTTGTAGCGGCCGACTGCGGTGAAGATCGGCTGGGACCAGGCGATGGCCGTCATGACGGCGTTCGGGTCCTCGGGGTGCTCGCTGGCGTAGCGGTTGACGACGTCCTGGACGTTCTCGAAGCTCGTGCCGTCGATGCCGTCGATGACAAGCGGTGCGGTCATGTTGGTGTGCTCCTTCGGTCGGTGGTCGGGGTCGATGCCCCTCGATCGCAGATCCGCGTACACGGTCGGCCGGCTGATCCGGGCGGCCTCGGCGAGAGCGGAGACGTTGGTCTCGCCCGCCTGCCACGCTTCGGCGAGCAGGTCGGCCCGGCGTCCGGGCTTCGACCAGTCGCGCAGTGCGGCCATCACGTCGTCTCGTCTCGTACTCACACAACGACAGTGATGTAAAACAGCTTTACATGGCAAGTCTCTTTACAGTGCTCGGCCGGAACTCGACACGGGATGTCCGGATCGCCCCTGTGGAAGGGGAGTAGGCCGGACCAGACCCCGGTGACGGCACGGCGCCGGCGCAGCCGCCCCTAGGCTGACCGGCATGGACGACCGCGCTATCTCCGCCACCGTTTCCGACGACGTCGAGTTCATCGGCGGCCCATACGACGGAACGACACAGACCCTCGCCGCACGCCCCGGCGCACCGGACGAACTGCCCGCCTTCCTGTTCTGGTGGGGCCCCGGCGAGATCCCCGAGCAGGCTGCCGCCGGGCGCACGGCCGAAGAGGTCGCGCAGAGCCGGGAGCACTACCAGCTGTTCGGCGAGAACCCCGTAACGGGTCACTCCCGGTACCGGTGGTGCGCACCGCTCGCCGCGGGCTCCGACGGCTGACAGCCCGGCAGACGACAGGGCCCCGGACGGTTCTCCGTCCGGGGCCCTGCTGGGTCTGCTGCTATGCCGCGCTGGCGCGGTCCGGCGAGAGCGCGAGGCGAACGGGAGCCAGGATCTGGCCTCGCCACCACTGGCTGCAGGTCAAGATCCGCTCGCACTCCTCGGCCCAGGCGGGCGCCGGGCCGGCGCGCAGCAGTTCCACGGCACGGTGGTCCTCCGGGTCGGCGGCCCACCCGCGGACCGTCTCCAGTCCGGTCCCGTCGAGGGCTGCCGCCATCAGGTAGCAGGACAGCAGGTTGAGGGCGTCCTGCTCCAGCACCTTCCGCGTGGGCATGAAGGGCCACAGCAGGTTGACGGCCTCCTGCCGGGCGGCGGAGGGCTCGCTGCAGTCGTCGAGGTGCACACGGTGAAGACGGGCTGTCATCGGCACGGGCTGCTCCTTAGTCGAGCGCGGTTCATATCGTCTTACAGGACGCCGTTCATGGCGTTGTCCTCCCAGCCCTCCCCGTCGTCGAAGTAGACCTCCAGCGCGGAGGAGTTCGCCACCCACCCGCCGTGCACGGCGATGGCCTTGCGGTCGGCGCCGGCCCGGCGGGCGGCGTCAGCGCCGCCGCGGCGGGTGGAGTGCCCGGTGTGGCGCACGCCCAGGTCGGCGGCGGCGCCCAGTGCGGTGATGACGTCGCCGATGGTCTCCGGCTCCAGCCCGCTGTCCATGACGGTGTGCCAGCGCGGGTGGAGCGCCCGGAACGCGAACCCGTCCGGATCGCTGAGGCTGGCCATCTTCCTCCACGCCCGCCATGTGCGGACCGGGCAGGTCGAGGGCCGGGAGCCCTGGGGGACCTTGACCTTGCGGGGTTTGACCTTGGAGACCCGGATGTCGACCAGCAGCCCGTTCTCGTGGTCGACCAGGTCCCGCAGCCGCAGGTAGGCCACCTCGTGCTCGCGGGCCATCAGCGCGAACGCGAGGGTGCCGATGGCCCGGTTGCGCAGCCCGAGCAGGGTGTCGGGGGCGGCGGCGACGGCGGCGCGCAGCTGGGGGACGGTGAAGGCGGCGGCCGGGCCCCGGCCCCGGACCTCCCCGGACTTCTCCAGCTCCTTCACCTTGGCCTTGAGCACCCGGCGGGCGCGGGCGGCCACGGTCTTGGCGAGCAGCAGGCCGTGCTCGACGCGGCCGGTGACGACGACCCCGGACAGCCGGCGGTCGATGGTCGAGGGCGCGCTGTAGGTGCCCTCCTTCCATCCGGGCTGCCACCACAGCCACTCGACGAACGCGGTCAGCGAACCGGGGGTGATCGCGTTGACCGGGAGTCCGAGCAGCGCGCAGAACTCGGTCCACTGCTTCCAGTCGGCGGCGTACCCCTCGACCGTGTTCCTGGGCCGGGTGTTCTGCTCGTGCTTCTTGGAGCGGTCCTCCAGCTCCTGGAGCTTGGCCAGCACGTCAGGGGTGAACTCGGCGGGCGCCCCGCCGGCGGCGCCGGGCAGGATGAGCGAGGGCGTCACAATGGGTCGAACGTCCTTACTCGCCTCGGTCTGCTCCATGATGCTCTGTCACGCCCCTTTGTTCGTACCGTTGTTTGTAGCTTCTTTATCCCGCATATGTGAGGTTATCCCGGGTGAAGGGTCGTCGGCTCGCGGGCTGTCGGCCAGCCGTGTCCGTCGTCGGCGCTGTGCCGTTGATCGGGGTGTGACCGAAGAACTGGATGCCGCCTCACCTCGCCGGACGGTGGAGGACCTGCGCGGCCTCGCGTTGGAGCTGGAAGCCGACGCGGTGAAGCTCAGGGACGAACTGGCCGACTTCGGTCGCCCGATGCCGGCCGACATGCTCGCGCGGGTGGCGGCACTCGTCCGCGGCCAAGAGCAGCTGCGGGAGTGGACGCTGGACCTCGCGGTGCAAGAAGTCACGGTCCCCGACTTCCCGCCCGGCGCTCCGACGGACTGACCCTCTGCCGTGTCCGGCGGGGTGTCCGCTTCGGGTGTGATGGTCCGGCCCATGAACTGGACGAAGGACCACCTGCCCCGCCGCTCGATCGGCTCGTACCTCACCGCCCGGCCCTGTCTGGAGCTGTACGCCTGGCTGATGGCCGGGCTTCTCCTGGACCTCCTCGTCGACCGCGCCGGGGACGGCTTCGACCCCGGCTCCCCCTTCGATCTGGGCCTTGGCCTGCTCGCACTCGCGGCCGTGCGCACCGGGCTGGTGCGCGGGCTCGTCCTGCTCGTCGGCCGGGACCGGTGACCTCCGGGGCCGTCCTCGCGCACGTACGCGTGCGCGCATAAAGGGGGGTCCAGAAAGTCCAGAAACTCGGCCGTCCCCCAGGTCCGGCCCGTCCCGGTGCGCGACAATCGCGGCGTGCAGACGTCGACGTTCCCCTCAGTCCGCGCGCTCGACCAGCTCCTCGACGGCCTGGGCGCCGGCGCGGCCCGTCGGCGTCAGCTCGACATGGTCCGCGGGGAGCTGCACCGGGCGCTGGAGCGAGGCGCACTGCCGGTCGGCGCCCGGCGCAGCCTGCGGCGACTCCTGGAGGGAGAGTCGCTCGGGCCGTACGTACGGCTCGCGGAGTCCGGGGCGCTGCGGCACCGCCGGGTCGAGGGCGGTCTCCCTCCGACGTCGGAGGCGACCAACGAGATCCGCCGCAAGTGCGTCGACCTGCTGCGCGAGGCGCTGGGCCTGCCCGCGCTGCGCCTGGGCGGCGGGGAGATCCCGCTGCAGCCCGCCCCGGAAGCCGCCACCCTCTCCGCCCTGGCCCGCCAGCTCGACCAGTACCTCGCCGGGCCCATGTCCCCGGCGCAGACCCGGCTGACGGCCGTGCTCGCCGTCGAGCTGGACACCGCGGCACGCAGCGGGGAGCTGGTCGAGCTGCGCACCACGGGCCTGGGCGAGGACAACGCCGCGGTGTACGTCGAGCGGCGCCCCCAGGGCGGCGGCGCCATCGAGGGGGAGTGGGTCGAGACCTCGGCGCTGACCCGGGCCGCGCTGGAACGCTGGCTGCCGGTGCGCGAGGACCTGGTGCAGCGGGCCCACGGCACCTCGAAGCTGTGGGTGTCGCTCTGGATGAACCACGACGGTGTCCTCGACGACGACGGGCACACGACGATCCGCCCGCCCGGGATGCCGCTGGAGGAGAACGGCCTCGTCACCTCCTACCGGGTCGGCCGGCTGCGGTACGACGGGCTGCGCCAGCTGCTGCCCCTCA
>JAPTYK010000007.1 GCA_026913215.1 Streptomyces diastatochromogenes
AGGACCGCACCCGTCCCACCGTTGTCGTAGTAGGCCTCGGCGGCACCATCGCCATGATGCCCTCCGACCATGACGGAGCCGCTCGCCCCACCCTGAGCGCGAAGGACCTGCTCGCCGCGGTACCCCAACTGGACGGCACGGACGTCGACATCCAGACGCTGTCCTTCGCGAGCAACCCCGGCGCCTCGTTGACGCTGGACGACATCGACCGCCTCGCCAGCCAGCTCCGGGCGATGGCCGGCGAAGGCGCTGTCGACGGCATCGTCGTCACCCAGGGAACCGACACCCTGGAGGAGACCGCCTACCTGCTGAGCCTGCTGTACGCGGAGCAGGCCCCGCTCGTCATCACCGGAGCCATGCGCGCCCCGCACCTGGCCGGCGCCGACGGACCGGCCAACCTGCTCGCCGCCGTCACCGTCGCGGCCAGCCCTGATGCACGCGGTCTGGGCGTTCTCGTGGTCTTCAACGACGAGGTCTTCGACCCCGCGCGTGTCCGCAAGGCGCACAGCACCAGCACCAGCGCGTTCACCGCCCCCGATACCGGCGCTCTCGGCGTCGTCGCGGAAGGCGCCCTCCGCCTGCTCGCCGTCCCCGCGCACAAGCCCCGTCCCCTCACCACGCCTCTCGACAGGAAGGCTCGTGTCGCCCTGTACCCCGCCACCCTCGGCGACGACGGCACTCTCCTGGAGGTGCTGCTGAACCAGGTCGACGGCATGGTCATCGCCGGGTTCGGAGTCGGCCACGTCCCCGAGACCTGGGTTCCCGTCCTCGCGAAGGCGGCCCAGCGCATCCCGGTCGTCCTCGCCTCCCGTACCGGAGCCGGCACCACCCTCACGCGCGCGTACGGGTTCGACGGCTCGGAGAAGGACCTGCTCTCCCGCGGTCTCATCGGCGCCGGACACCTCGACCCATACAAGGCCCGCCACCTCCTGACACTCCTGCTGCGCAGCGGCGCCGACAACGACACGATCCGCGCGACGTTCGCTCCCGCCGGAACGACCGCGGAAGGACGAGGCTGATGCGAGCCACCGAACTGACGATGGGGCGCTCCTTCGCGCTGGCCTTCGACGACGGCGACGACTTCGTCAAGGAGCTCACCGACTTCTGCGCGGAGCAGGGCATCCGGCAGGCGATCATCCCGATGTTCCTCGGCGGCTTCCGTCGGGTGGGCCTGGTGGGGGCAGCCGGCCCACTGCAGGACCCGGAAGCGCCCGTGTGGGACGAGACCGTCCTGGAGACGGTAGAGGCCGTGGGCGCCGGAACCCTCGCCTTGAGCCCGGATACCGACTCCCTGGCCCCTCACCTGCACGTCGCGGTCGGACGCAAAGACCTCAAGGCCGCCGGCAGCGTGTCCCACCTGCTCTGGGCGGAGGTCCAGTTCATCCAGGAGCTGGCCTTGCAGGAGGTCATCGCACCATCGATGCTGCGACCCCGGTGCGGGCCGCACAGCGTCCCTACCCTCACATTCGCCCCGTAGCCGCCGCCGTCCTGCTGATCGTTTCGGCATCAGGGTCACAGGCGGCGGAAGCTGCGCGTCGTCTCCAGCCTCGCGGAGGCGACGTTGCGGCAAGGGCGCGACACGTCATTTGCCCCGGGTGAGCTGATCTGGTTCTGGCTGCGGTAGGGGCCAGTAGTAGCGGTCGCGTCCGCCGCCGAGCCCCGCGAGCAGGACGTCCTCAGGCATCTGGAGCACAGGGGCGCAGCGTACGAGTTGAGCCGGTGAGATGGGGCCGCTTCCATCGAGCCAGGAGGCGATCAGGGGCTCGGGCAGGATCGCGCCGGCGGCAAGGTCAGCGCAGGTGAGCTTGTGTGCGGTTAGCTGGTGGCGCAGCGTTCCTCGGGTCGTGTCCGGGTGGGCGAGTTCGTTCAGTGCGGCGGTGATCCGCGCTGCAAGCTGCGGATCAGGCGTGGGCCGTGCGGGCTCGAGGCGCGCCATGTATGAGGGGACTGGGGCGGCGAGGTGGCGCAGAACGTAGGCGGCGCAGTCGTCGAGGAGCTTGAGAGACCAGGTCCGGGCATGTGGCTCGTTCTGGTCCGCATGAAGCCGCCAGGTGTGGCTCCGTCCGGTGAGGCAGAAGTCGCGGTCGACCAGGAGTTGTCCGGCGTGGACGGCTTCTGCGCGGTCGTGGCGTGGCCACACGTGCTTGAGATCGAGGCCGGGGGTGTCCAGGAGGAGGGTGAGGAGCCGGTCGATGCTGCGTGCCATGTTGATCGCGCATGCTTCGTCGAAGAAGCGGCGCTGGGCCAGGCCCACGAGAGTCTCGAACTCGTCACGCAACTGCGGTGCGATCGCAGGCGGTTCGGAGGGATCGCCGGTCAGGGCGGGGGTGCTGGCGAAGAAGACGTCGGGGTCGGCGGTGGACAGGTGGTGTAGGACGTTCGGGTTGTAGCCGCGGGCCGCGTCGCGCGGACGCAGGTTCCCGAAGGTGACGAACCAGGCGTTGGGGCGCAGATCTCCGGTGCCCAGTTGCTGGCTGGCCGGGTGTTCCGGGTCGGCCGCGACGTGCGCGAGGTCCTGGTCGTAGTGGAACAGGACGTCTTCGTCCTGCAGGAAAGCCTCACGCCAGAGGCTGAACGCCCGGTGCCGGGCGGTGAAATGCTCGGCGGTGGGAAGTCCGTAGTTCTCGGCGTAGTCCGCGTCGTCGAGGTATTCGAGCATCTCTTCGGCTTCGCGCAGCATGAGATGGAAGGCAAGTTCCTCGGCGGTGCAGCGGGGAAGCGGGGCCCGGCCGGCGCGCAGATCGTCGGCGAGGTCGGTGACCGCGCGGACCATGGCGAGGCGCCAGGCGGCTCCTTGCCCGTCGCAGATGGGCGGGAGCTTCAGCAAGAAGGACTCGTCGTACCCCCAGTCGTCCTCGTCGGGACGCTCCACGACGCGATCGCCGTACTGCAGAAGATCGTGCCAGCCGGCCTCGGCGACGTTGGTGGCCGCAGCCTCAAGGAGCGCGGCCGCGAGCGGGGTGAGGACTTCGGCGAGTTCCTCGTACTCGTTCTGGCCTTCGTAGGCGGACCATGCCGTACTCAGCGAGCCGAGCCGCATGATGGCGGCCGCGCGGTCGACGGTGAGCGGGCCCTCGGGGGCCAGGGGTCCGCCGTCGAGGTGAGCCTGCGCCCAAGCAGGGTGTCCGCGCTGCGGGTCGCGGGGGGTGGTGATGGAGTACGGCGAGAACCAGTGATCCGGCCCGTCCCAGCCTCCCTCGGGCTCGGGCACGTCCTCAAGGTCGTCGTCCCCCTCGTCCTCAGCGGCAGCGGGCAGGGCCTCGGGGATGGAGTACTTCGCACCGTCAATGAGCAGCCGCCAGGCTTCCTCCCAGTACGGCGGCCGGTACGAGGTCTGCTTGTAGTCCTCCGGCACAGGGACGCCCAAGAAGCGCAGTTCGTCGTCCGAAGCCGCGCAGACGCGTGACGCCAGGGTGAGCATCTGGCCAAGGGCCCAGTCCTCGGCGGCGCAGCGCGGCAGGGACGCCCTTCCAGCGGTCAGGTCCTCGGCCAGGTCGTAGAAGGCGCGGGCGGCCCGGGCGCGGAAGTCACGGTCGCGGTCGTCGCAGGACTCCGGCATCTGGTGCAGAACGGCCCCGGCGGCCCCGGGGCCGTGCGGTCGAACGGCCGGTCGCCGTAGGACACGGCGTCCCGGTAGGCGAGAGTCGCGAGCATCCGACCGGCGGCGTTCAGAAGACCGCGCGCGAACGCGGGCAGGAGCCTGTCCAGATCGTCCTCGGGAATCTCGTAAGCCAGAGCGTCCTCGGTGTAGCCGCCGAACGCATCCGGTTCCGCAGTACTGCTCATCGTTCCTCTCCGCCTGTCGCCCGCCGGCCGGTGGACGGCGACCGGCTCAGTCTCCCACGCACTCAGGGGCGGGACTTCCCTCCCGCGGCCTGCTGGCGCGGGTCCGGGAGAGTTCCCGCGTTTCGGCCCGCGCGGCCTTGGCCTGGTGCTACCTTGCGTTCAGATCCGATCCGGGTGGCTGGCCGTACCAGCCGCACCAGTCGTGGCCTTCACCAAGTCGATGTATCCGCGGCACGCATATTGCGGTGTGCTGCCTGTCATCGTGTCCACGGCGCCGGTCGGTGCGCGCCCCTGCGGCGCTGTCTGCTCCGGTCGCCTCGTCCTCTCTGGAGCCGGACGTGTCTGATCGTTCCACCACCGCCGATACGCGTGAGCTGGCGGTTTTGCGTGACTTCTACTGCGAGCACACCGCCAGCAAGAGCCGGGTGATGGCCCTGGTCGCCCATGCGGACGGGCCGCCCTCGCTGAAAGCCGTACTGACCTGCCGCGACGTGGACCATGCCCAGCAGGCCGCCGAGATCCTCAAAGGTGTCCTCGCCTGTGGTTCTCCCGTCGCTCCCGAGATCATGAGCCAGGCGGACGCTCTCGCCCTGGAGCTCCCCGATGCCGTGCTCGCCTCTTTCCGCGAGGCCATCGACGCCGCGCGGACCGGGGGCTGGCTCGTCGAGGAGGACCAGCTGTCGTGGTGGCCCGACGAAGAGACCCGGGCCGCGCTCAACGCCTGGCGTACCCGCATCGATGACAACAACCTGGAGCGCCTTGAGGCGCCGGTGATCCGCCGGGTCCACTTCACCGAGTACCTGTTGACCGACCCGGTGGCCTTCTACAACTCCGCCACCAGCATGGGATGGCAGCCCGCGGGACCGTTCGCGCAGCACGGTCTCGGCGACCCGCTGCATCTGATGCAGGCCGCACACAGCCTCACCGCCCCCGACCTCGATCTGCCGGGCGCCCAGGTCATCAGCGGGGGCAGCACGATGAAGGTCCTCGACTCCGAGCAGGGTGACGAACTCGCCGACTGGAGCACGGAGGGCTTCACCGCAGACTTCGGACCAGGCTGGCGCCTGGAAGAAGCTCCCAACGGGCCCGGGATGGGCGAGAAGGAATGGGAACGAGTCTGCCCGCTGCCCGACTTCGCATCCCTGTTTCCACTGCAACGTGCCTCGGACGCATGGCAGTTCACACCGCGTGCCGCGTACGTCCTCCACATGGCGTTGTCCGTGATCGGCGACGAGGGTCACGACGCCGCCGACTTCTTCGGTGACCAGGTGCTGCGGCAGGAGCACGAGTGCTACTCCTCCATCTACACCGAGCTGCCTGAATCCACCTGGGCACAGGGGTATGCCTGGCGGCGGGACTTCGCTCGCGCCGCACACGACCTGGCCAAGGACATCGAGGCCGGCCGGCGGCCGAGCCCGCGCTGCGCCGCCGAGCGCGTGGCCCTTGACTGCGCCCTCGACGACGCCCGCGGTCAGGCCGCGGTGGTCACGGGCACGGCGGCCAGCTACGACCGGCTCCCCCGGCACCGTGACGACGACTGGGAACTGGTCGAGGATGCCCTCTTGGACGGCGGTGAGCCCAGCGGCGATGGTCTGGCACCCTTGTGGAACACTCCGCCCGAGCAGTGGTTCATCCCCTTGCCCGGGACCGAGCCGCGTGACGCGGGCCGCGGCTACCCACAGCACTGGACACGGACCAGTGCAGCCAAGAATAGGGCTCTTGAACAGGATCAGCGGCGCGCGCAGCGGTCTCCGTCAGCTCCATCGTCGTGGCCCTTGCAGGCTGACATAGCAGGCCTATAGCACGTCCTTCCGCTGAGGGAGTGTGCGTGTGCTGGCGTTCAGGCGACAGGACCGGCGCTCTGTGATCTGGCACTACAGTCTCCGTTCGCTGACCTGTCAGCGAATGCCGCGCACGGGCACCAGCTCTGGTGCCCGTACCGAGGAACCCCCAGGCGTGGCCGAGGCCGACCAGGTGCGTGTCGTTGGCGGCCCCGGCCTTGTCGACGAGTTCGGCAATCACGGGGCGGACATCGGCGGGGGCGATCCCGGCGGCCTTGGCGATGTCGTGGGTCTCCGCGTTCTCGGCGAGCGCGCGCAGCAGCCGCAGGTCCCATTCGGTGAAGTCGGGGATGCGCTCGGGTGCCGGCGGCGGAGGGATCTGCCCGCTGGCCAGTACGGCGTGTGCGCGGGCGGGCCGGCCGCTGCGGCTGGTGATGCCGTACTTCTTGCCGATGGCGACGATGTGGCCGGTGAACGTCGTGGTGCTGATGCCAAGGGCCTGGGCGCCCTCGGCGTTCGACGCACCGGCGACCAGGTGCTCGGCAGCCCGCTTCTCGGCCGGGGTGAGCTGCGCGAGTGCTGGGGCGGTGCGGATCTTCACGGGCATGGGAGGGAGGTCTTTCGGTGGTGAGGTGAGTACCCCGGCTCAGGTCACGGGGGTGGTGTATCGGTCGTGGCTGATGTGCCAGATGAACGCGTGGACGATGTGTTTCAGGGCCTGGGCGTGGCGCGTGAGCGGCGAGGAAGCGTCGGCGGATAGCTCGTCGATCAGAGCGCGGGCGAGCGCGGCCTGCTCTTCGCACATCCGGGCGGCGACGGTGAAGGCCTCGGGGAGCGGAAGGTGGCGCTCGTGCATGAGCAGTGTCGGAAGGCTCAACGGTGAGACGGGGCTTCGGCTCGCCTCCCGTGAGTAGGAGGCGAGGTCGTTGACCCAGCCGACCAGGCACGCGACCGCGGTCTCCCCTCGGTCCACCAGGGGCGGAATGCCTTGTCGGTCGGGCAATTCGTAGGAGAGCACGATCGGCGTGAGGGCGATGATGGTGTGGGCGAAGACGGTGAGGGGCCGCATCGTGCAGTAGGTGTGCAGGCGGACACGGCTGGGGTCGGCGAGGTGCTGGGCCTCCCAGAGAATCCCGACAAGGTTGCCACGAAGGTGTCCGGTGAGGTCGAGGTACTGGCTGGGGGTGGCCCTTTCCCCGAGGCGGTTGAGGAGGTGGCACAGTGCTGTTGTGAACGGGCCTGGCCGTGCTGTGGGGGTGTTACCGGTCAGGACTCCGGTCAGCTCGTCGATGTGGCCGGCCAGGGCTGCGGGGTCGGTCGCGGCGGTGACCTCGCCGTAGGTGTCGTCGAAGGCCACGAGCCACAGGAAGAGCTCGGCCGCGAGCAGCAGGCTGTCGAGATCGGCGGTGGGAAGGGCGCGGGCGATGCCCTGGCTGGTGATGCCGCACAGGGCACGGAGCTCATCCGCCGGCACGGGGAGGTTTCGTTCGGCGGCCCAGCGCCGGAGGTGTCTGTCCGCGGTGACAGCGTGGGGGCTGGTCGGGAACGGGCCGGGGAAGGCGACTCCGAGATCCGGCATGGTGAGGGAGACGGGCACGGTGCCGGGGCTGCTGTTCACGCTGCCTCCCGGGCGGTGGTGGTCTGGCGGGCTTCGGCCCTCATCCGCAGGACGGAGGGGTGGACCGTGATCGCGCCGACCGGCACGGGCCGGATCCCGGGTGCCGGTCGCAGTCGCCAGCGGGAGGCGATGAGGGCCGTGATGATCGTCATCTCGGTCCAGGCGAAGGCGTCGCCGATACACTGGCGCTTGCCGGCGCCGAACGGGATGAAGGCGTTCTTCGGCGGCGGGGGCCGGTCCGGCAGCCAGCGGTCGGGGTCGAATCGCAACGGGTCCGGGTAGAGGCCTGGGTCGCGGTGCAGGGTGTAGGGGCTCCAGACGACGTCGGTGCCGGCGGGCAGGGTGAAGTCGCCGAGCCGGACCGCGTCGGTGGCCTGCCGGGTGACCAGCCAGCCGGGGCTGTACAGGCGGAGGGTCTCCTGGACGAGAGCGCGGGTGAACGTCAGCCGCGGCAGGTGGTCGGCGGTGAGTTCCTGTCCGGCCAGGACGGTGTCGACCTCGGTGTGGAGTCGGGTTTCAAGGCCTGGGTGACGGCCGACCTCGAGGAAGAGCCAGGCCATGACGACGGCCGTCGTCTCGGATCCGGCGGCGAGCAGGCCGGTGACTTCGGACAGGATCTCGTCGTCCGGGAGCGAGATGCCGCTCTCGTCCCGGGCGTCCAGAAGCATCGAGACGACGTCGTCGTAGTCGTCGGGCCGCGTGCGGTGGTCGGTGATGATGGCGGCCACCGCCTGGTGCAGGATGCTGCTGGCGCGGGCGAGACGCCGGTTGTGCCGGGTGGGGAGCCGGTCGAGGAGCGGCAGCGGCAGGAGGGCGCGCCGGAGGGCCGCCTTGAAGAGGGTGTCCACGCTCGTGAGGATCGCGCGGGCGGCGTGAGGCTCGGGGGTGGCGGAGAACGCGGCGGTCATGACGATTTTCTGGGCCGTCAGCTGCATCTCGGTCTTCAGGTCGAGCTCGTCGCCCTCGCTCCAGGTGCCGATGGCCGAGGCGGCGGTGTCGCGCATGGTCCGGACGTAGCCGGTGACCCGCTCGCGGTGGAAGGCGGGCTGCATCAGCCGGCGGCGCGTGAGGTGCCGGGGCCCGTCGGCGACCGGCAGGGCGTCCTTGCCGAAGAGCTTGAGCTTCTCGAAGAGCAGGCCCTTGGTGAAGTGGCCGGACTGGGCGGTGAGCATCTGGTGGATCAACTCGGGCGAGTTGACCACGGTCACGGCCTTCGGGCCAAGCGTGATCCGCACGATGGGGCCGCGGGTGCGCAGTTGCTGGAGGAAGGCCAGCCGGTCACGCAGGAGCGGCAGGGCGTGTCCGATGAGCGGGCGCCGGCCTGGGGCGATCGGCGCGAGTCGGTGGTCGGCTGTCACGAGGCCACTCCTTGCGTGTGCCGTCCGGGGCCGTGCCGGGTCAGCAGCTGGCGGGCGGCAAGGATCTCGGCCTGGATCATCGAGGTGGGGGCGTAGAGCGTCTTGTCGTGCCACAGCGCCGGCGGCTCGTGCCGGGTGTCCCAGGCGTCGAGGGCGTGCTCGGCGCGCTGGAGCGCTGTGCGCCACCCGGGACGGATGGCGGCGGCGGGATCGGCGAGGAGGATCTGCACCGCGTACGCGGTCTCCTCCGCTGTGCCGCCCCAGATACCCCAGGTTCCGTCGTCGTGCTGGCTGGCCAGGACCCGGTCGACAGCCCTCTGGATGGCTTGGCGGGTGCCCGGTCCGTCGTGGCTGAGGAGAGCTCGTACGCACCGCTCGGTGGCGTAGTACGGGGAGGCGTGCCATTTGTCCGTCCAGGCGCCGTCGGTCTGCTGCTCCACCAGCCAGTCGCGCACCAGATCCATGCGCGGATGGTGGACCGGGCTTACGGCCGGCCGTAGACGGAGGTGCGCTGTCAGGGCCTGGAGGGCGTGGGCGTTCGCCGTGACGGATCCGGTGTCTTCGCCGATGTAGCACCGGTAGTGGGTGTCGGCCCAGAACGCGGCGAGCGGGGCGGGGTCACCCGATGTGCCGGTGAGGGCGGCTACCAGCACGGCCATCGCGGTGTCATCGGCGTCGGGCAGCAGCCCCGGGCGCCGCGGACTCCGGCCGGGTCGTAAATGTCGTGTGCCCAGGCCCGGCCGTAGCCCGGCAGGCGGGCGGCAGGCCGGGGCGGGCGAGGCGGCGGCGACCCACAGCCGCTCGAAGGCACGGATCGGTGCCGCCTCCGGGAAGAGCCCGCCGTAACGGCGGGCAGCGGCTGACAGGGCCGCCCGCGCCTGTTCGCCCTGTTCGCCCTCCGGCTGAGAGGCGAGCCAAGCACCGGTGGCTGCGGGTGAGCTGCCGAGCAGACCGTGTGGCACGGGCACCGTGTTGCCAGGCAGGTGCCGTGCGATGCCCTCGAAGGTGTGGTGGAGCTTGCCGGGGACGCCGGTGCGGCACCGTTGCGCGATCTCCTCGTGCCGCTCGGGCCGGAATCCGTGCGGCACGCTCAGGCGCGCCCCGCGTGAGAGCGGCCCGAGGTGGGGCAGCGTGCCGGTCACGGAGTGGTCCAGGAGGCTGTTGATCCGGGCGACGAGGCTGGGGACGAGGACCTCGATGGCTGCCGTGTCCGGCCACCGGCCGTCGGCAGGCGGCCTGCGCAGCGCGGTGAGTCCGTCGGCGGCTGCCGATGCGAGGCGGACCCGGGGCGGGACGGTGGCGGTCGCTTCCCGTACGAGGGTGGCGAGCAGGGCTTCGACGGCGCTGAGTGTCGGCAGCAGTCGGTACCGTGCCGGGCCTTCGCCCCAGGTGCCGTCCGGCAGTTGCTGGTTCAGCAGCCATTCGAGCCGGGTTCCGTGCTCGGCGAAGTCCGGGGCCAGGGAGATGACGCGGGCCGTCTCGTACACCGATGCGCGGACGCTGCCCCACGGGTCGGCGTCGATGTCCGCCATCAGGCGTACGGCCTGGGAGTCGTACCGGCGACGCGCCTCCGGTATGGCAGCGGTGCTGATTGCTGCCCGGCTGCCGGTCATGACTGCCGCTCCGTGGCTATGCCGGCGATCTCCTTCAGGGCCTCGGTGGCGGGGAAGGGAAACGGGGCACGGTCCAGTACGGTCAGGGCCGCATGGTGCCGGGCCGTGATCATCGTCTCGACCTGTCGGCGGGCGCCGGAGTGCTCGATGGCCTGACGGACGCGTCCGAAGTCCTCGTCCGTCAGGTTCGGGTTGCCGATCGCCTTGCGCAGCAGCTGTTTGTCGGTGGCGGAGGCCGATCGCAGGGCGAGTGCCATCAGCACGGTGGCCTTGCCCTCCCGTATGTCGTCGCCGACTGGCTTGCCGGTCGTGGCCGGGTCGCCGAAGACGCCGAGGAGGTCATCGCGCAGCTGGAAGGCCTCTCCCAGCGGGATGGCGAACTCGCTGCAGGCGCTGTGCACATCGGGTCCGGCGCCGGCGAGTGCTGCGCCGATGCGCAGCGGCCATTCCACGGTGTAGGAGGCGGTCTTGTAGCGCACGATCCGCAGCGCGGCCTCGACGTCGTCGCATGGGCGGCCGGTGAACGCCAGGTCGAGGTACTGGCCGTACACCAGCTGGCTGCGCATGGTCTCCAGCAGAGGCTGGATCCGCCTTATCGCCTCCGCGCCGGAACCGGTGCGGATGAGGTCGTCCGACAGGGTCAGGACGAGGTCGCCGAGCAGAAGGCCGGCTGCCTGGCCGTGGACCGTGGCGCGGCCGGGAGTGCCCCGTCAGCGAGGTACGCCGCGGCGAGCGTGCGGTGCGCGCTGGGGCGGCGCGGCGCATGTCGCTGCCGTCCATCACATCGTCGTGGATCAGGGCGAAGGCGTGGAAGAGCTCCAGGGACGCGGCCACACGCAGGATGATCTTCTGGTCTCCGCCCTCTCCCCGGCGTACCACCCCGCGACGCACAGGTGCGCCCGCAGGCGCTTGCCGCCGGCAAGGAGACCGCTCAGCGTGGTGTACAGCGGAGCCAGCTCCGGCCCGGGGGCGGCCTGGGCCTTGCCTGCGAGGAAGTCGGCGAGGATCGAATCGACTTCGTCCCGTACGGCGGACAGATCCGACAGGACGGTGGTGGGTGGCACCGGCTGGCGTTTCCCGATCTGGTCGAGGACCGGCATGGGAGCCTCCTTCTTCTTCCGAGCGGACCGAGATGGCCGCGATGAGGCGCGGGGCGACGTGGCCGGGCCGGGCTTACCTGTGGCGCGGCGCTGTACTCCTTGCGGTGTGGTGCGGGAAAGGCGAGGTTCAGCGCGGCCGGGCGGCCGTCGGCAGCCGCCCGGCCTCAGGCCGTCGCGACTCGGTGCTCATCGGGCGCGGCGGGGTGCTCGGTGCCGGTGCGAGGGGGGTGAAGCGGCAGGGGAGGGCCGTGAGGACGCGGTAGATGGGGTCGGGCCGGTGCATCAGCTGTTCGACAGGGACGGCGAGTTCGATGTCCGGCAGGGTTGCGGTGAGCCGCTCGATCGCGGCGGTCGCGACGACGAGGGCGATGGACTGCGCGGGGCACTCATGGGGCGGCGGCGAACGCCAGGTGCGCCTTGCGGTCGGAGCGGAACCCCTCACGGGTCTGCCCGGTGTAGGGGCAGGTGTTGATCGCGGCGTAGGAGACGAAGACCGGCTGGCCCTGCTCGATGTCACGGCCGTGGAAGTGCACGGAACGATTCGGCCGGTGGAGGCTGTACATGGCCAGTGGGGGGTCGTTCCACAGGACATCGTCGACGGCGTGCCCTATGGGCAGGCTGCCGGTGGTCAGGGTGCCGCGGTATCGCGGGTCGGAGAGCATGCGGGCGGCGGTGTTGGCGATGAGCCCGGCCAGCGTCTCCCACGCTGCGCCCTGAGTGATCAGGATCTGGTTGATCACCTCGTCGGGGGACAGTCCGTTGGGGTGGTCGATGAACCACGAGGTGAGGTCGTGGCCTCGCCGGGCGGCCTTCGTCTGGTAGAGCGTGCTGAGGTAGGCGCCGAGGGCATGCTCGCCCTGGGCCTTGCGGGCGAGGTCCGTGCTCGTCATCGCCTCGATCGCGTCGATGAGCTGGGGTGCGGCGTTGTCGGGCTTCCCGAAGAGGTGTTGAGCACCATCAGAGGGAGCCGCCGGGCGTACTGGCTCACGAGGTCGGCCCGCCCGGCGTGGGAGAACTCGGCCAGGAGCGTGTCGGCGTGCCGCATCGTCGTGTCCCGCACGTGCCGGGGGTCGAGGAGCGCGAAGCTGTCGGTGATGACCCGGCGCAGGTGGGCGTGTTCCTGTCCGTCCGCGAAGAACAGGCTGGGGCGCCACTGGAGCATCGGCATGACCGGGCTGTCGGCCGGGACGTGCTCCATCCACCCGCGGGTGTCCTTGGTCCACAGGCCGCTCTGGTCGTGGAGCAGGTCCAGGGCGGCCCGGTAGTCGGTGATCACCCAGACGAGGACGCCGGGGTCGATCTCGGCGAGTCCCACGGGGCCCTGCTGTCGCAGGCGGGTGAAGCTGAGCTGGGGGTCGGCGGCGTGCTCGGCGGTGTAGAGCGGCACGGCGGACAGCTGGGGGGCGGACGTCATGACAGATCGGCTCCGGCGCGGGATACGAGGTGGTCGGCCAGTGTTCTGAGCGCGTCCAGTACCGACGTGCGGTCCCGCGCGTCGCAGGTGACCAAAGGGGTGTGGTCTTCCAGGTCGAGCTTCTTGCGCACGAGGTCGAGCTCGTGCGCGGGGGTGTCAGGGAACCGGTTCAGCGCGACGACGTAGTCCAGTCCGGCGTCCTCGACTAGGTCCATCACCTCGAAGGAGGCGTCGAGTCTGCGGGTGTCGACGAGGACCAGGGCGCCGAGCGCTCCCTGGGCGATGTCCTCCCAGATCACCCGGAACCGCTCCTGTCCCGGCGTCCCGAACAGGTACAGGACGATGCGGGTGCCGCCGAGTGTGATGCGGCCGAAATCGATGGCGACCGTGGTGGTGCTCTTGCCGTCGACGACGAGGTCGTCGACCGACGCCGCGGCCTGCGTCATCGGCTCTTCCGTGTGCAGGCTGCGGATCTCGGACACCGTCTCGATGGCCGTGGTCTTGCCGATCCCGAACGGCCCGACGATGAGGATCTTCACCAGGTCGAAGTCCCCGTCGGGCAAGTACACCGGTGACGGCGCGCTGCTAGAGGGCGGTGAGGAGACCATCGCGGACCCTTTCCAGGAGAGACTTGTCGGGTCGCCCGGCCCCGGGTGTCCGGATGCCGTCGGGAACTCCGGACAGGGGCGCCCGGGCCATCAGGTTGCCGTCGTCGACGAGCTGGGAGGCGAGCATCATGCAGACCCCCATCGGCAGCCGCAGGTAGCCGGCGGATTCCGCGACGGTCAGCGGGCCCTTGGCGGTCAGGTCCAGCAGCCGTTGCTGGGCCGGGGTGTGGTGGGGCTTGGCCGGCAGGCTGGTGGCGATGAGCGCGGTGAGCGACTGAAGCGAATTGCGGGTGGGAGCGCTGCTGCCTCCGGGGGCCAGGTAGCTCGGGACGAGCCTGCGTCCCTGGCCTCGGCTCATGAGGCGGGGCCGTCGTTTCGCGAGGACACGGTCATGAGCTGGTCACCGAGGTTCTTCGCCTGCTTGGCCATGGTCTGCGCGATGATGCCCATCGGCGTCGCCGGGCCGAACGCGGCGGCGAGGTAGGCGTTGGTCTCCCCGCCGACAGGCATGACCATGAGGGTGCCGGCGCTCACGCCGCTCTGCGACGTGGGGTCGGCGTCCAGCTGCACGGTGATGGTCGAGATGGGTGTCTTCTCGTGGGCGCCGAGGGCCTCCACCGCCGCGGCGCGGCCCGCTCCGTGGAGGGACGAGATCGCCGCGGAGATCCGGTCGACGGTGTCCCTCTTGGCGCGGTCGTCCATGTCCCTCTTGGTCCGGTCGGCCGGGCCCGTGGTGGTGCCTTCGGACGCGCCCACGACGATTCCGTCGGAGGAGATGATCAGTGCGACGTGCACACCGTTGATCGTGGTGATCGGGTCCAGGACCCAGGACGGATCGGCGATCTGCGCAACCAGGGTGGAGCTGCTCATGTTCGGTCCTCGTTTCGGATGTCAGAAGGGGTTCCGGCTCGTCCGGCGGCTATCCCCTGTTCGAAGGCGTCCCAGGTCGAGCGGGCCTGCTCCGGCTCGGGGGGATGCCCGCCCGGGGCGGTGCGCTCCTCCAAGGTGGGCTCCCTGCGGCGGCGGTACCGCTGGGGCAAGGCCCCGCTGCCCGGACTGGCGGCCGGGGAGTCGTCGCTGGTGGTGATCGCCCGGCGGGGTGCGCGGGGTGCGGGGGCAGGCCGAGGGGACATGGCGGAGAGGGGATCGGTGTGGGGATTGATCGAGGTGACCAGGGCCGGAGGGATGGTGATGACCGCGCGGACGCCCGAGTAGGTGGACACCTGGTCGACGGTGACCTGGAACCCGTGGTCGGCGACCAGCTGGCCGATGGCCGCGAAGCCGAGGGCGGGAGGATCACCGAGTTCGGTCAGCAGGACCTGCTGCCTGCCAGCGAGCAGTTGGGCCGCTCTGTTGGCTTCCTCCGCGGTCATGCCCTTGCCGGCGTCGTCGATCTGGATGCACACCGCGCCGTTGTCGGGCTGCAGGAGGGTGACCTCCACCGAGAGGTCCGCGCGTGAGGACTCCAGAGCGTTCGCGAGCAGCTCCGTGCAGACCACCGCGATCGGCTCCGCGGCGCGCCCGACGACACCGACGGTGTCGGTGCGCAGCTTGGAGTGGACGTGGATGCGCTCGAAGCCGTGCAGGCGGGAGGTCGCCCCGGTGACGAGATCGGGCAGATGGGTGTCCGGGCGCACCAGGCCGGGCCAGGAGCCCGTGACGATCGCCGCCTTCTGGACCAGGCGCGCCAGCTGCTCGTTGAGGTGGTCGAGGCGGAAGTAGTTCTTGAGGGTCTCTTCGTCCTCGCACGCCTGCTGCAGAAAGTCGAGATCGGTCTGCATCTGGTACGACTTTGCCTGAATCTCCATGCATGCACCGCGCAGCGCGGCGCGGGCAGCCGCATCCACGCGGTGCCGCTCCTCGAGAACCGCCCTCGCGAACAGCTCCTGAACGGAGTCGAGGAAGGCCGCGAACTCTGTGCCGACGAGGCCGGTGTCCATCAGGCCGGGAACGGGGTAGTGGGTGCTGCGCAGATGCAGAGCCAGGCTGGGCAGCCGCACGTTCACAAGGTGCTGCAGCGCCTCGTTCCTCCGCTGCTCATCAGCCTCAGCGGCCGCCCGGGCATCGGCGCGACTGCGAGAGAGGGCCCGGCGTGATCGCGTCATGAGGGCCACGGCGGCAGTGACGCCGCCGACGGTTGTGCCGCTCAAGGCCGCGATGGCCACTTCGTGTATCGCAGTCACGGTCAGGTCCTCGGGTATCGAGGCCGCCTCCCCGGACACCGTGGGGTGATGTCAGGGTCACCCTGGGGGATGTTCGGCATCCGGGGAAGCGGCGGATGGTGACAGGCGAGTGGTCAAGTGCTCCCGAGCTCTCGCCTGAGGGACGTGAGGGGTGGTGCAGCCGTCATCAGCTCCAAGTCCGGCCTCATCAGACCGGTTTGGAACTGATCAACACCCTGCCGCGCTCCTGGACGGTCCCGCCAGGGTGCGGGTGTGTCGTCCCGGTGGTCGTTCTTCCCGTCCCACCCCGCGAACCCGGGCGGCGAAATCGGCACAACTCTTACAAATCTTGCGGTCGTTGCGAGCTGTCTGCTGGAGAGGTGACCACCGGGACGACACACCGGTCACCTGGACGCGGCTGCCGGGCAAATGCCACGGTGAGTGGGGGCAGGCTGGCAGCACCGCCGCCGCCCGCCGACTTCTTTCGCGCCGACGCGCCCGCCGCAGCGGGCCGACGCGGCGCCCCTGATCCCCGCGAGAGAGCGAGCCTTCGTGACCGCTTCGTATCTGTCCCGCCGGCGCCTGGTGGCCGGGCCGGACGAACACCCCTGGGGTCGGCTGCCGGCCCATCGGTGGACCGGCGACCAACGAGGGCCGTCCGGTCGGATGGGCCCATGTGGCCGACAGCAGCGCGGTCGACGCCCTGCTTCACGCGCACGCCCGGGGAGCGACCGTGTACGACACCTCGGACGTGTACGGGCTCGGCCACTCCCAGAGGCTGCTGGGCAGGATGCTCACCCAGGTGCCGCGTACGAGCGTGCGCATCACCTGCACTGTCGGCACATACAAGGGCACCGGCCAGCACGCCTACAGCTCCCTCAACCTCTTCCGTCAGGTGGAGCAGACCCAGGAGAACCTCGGCGTGAAGCACCTCGACGTGCTGGTCCTCGCCCACGACGATTTCGGGCCGCGCGACCGCTACCTCGAAGAAGCACGGGACACCCTCAGGGCTCTGTGCGACTCCGGCGACGTCACAGCGATCGGGATGCGCGTGCCTGGCGTCCTGCCGGCAAGTCCAGCCACTTCCGACCCGAGCGCCAACTGCTGGGGAACCCAGGCGCGCTACGACTTCCTCTTCGATCAGCTCAACCCGCGAGTTCTCAGCACCACGGCCAGCCCGCTTGCACCGCAGGCCGGTCACACCATTGTGGGCGGAGCCGAGAGCGTCTTCTCATTCGCACGCCGGCGCGGTGCCGCCACCATGATTCACGAACCGCTCCTGCACGGACTACTCACCGGGAAGTACGGTCCCGAATCGCCCTTCTCGCCTGGTGACATTCGCTCCCGGTACACCCCGGCGGACTTGGAGATCGTCGACCGCGGCCTGGAGGTGCTCCGCAACCGCTTCGGGAGAGATCCGCAGGCTCTCGCGCGGCTTGCCTTGCACTGCTGCCTCAGGAGTTGCCCTGACTCCATCGTGCTGGCCGGGGTCTCCAGCGCGGAGCAAGTAGACAAGAACTTCGAGGGACTCAAGGCCGAAGTGAGTGACGACGACTACGCGCTCGCTGAGCGCGCGTATTCGACTCTGTACGCCGAGCTCGCCCGGCATGCCGCCTCGGCTCCGGCAGTGCCCTAACGGCTGCCAGACTCCCTGCAAAGCCGTGACTTCTTCTGCGGAAGCCTCGGAGTCAGCGCCCAATGCCGACAGCGTCCGGCGGTCTCTTGGGACCGCCGCGTGTCGATATGAAGGGCTTGTCCGACCACCACACGGTCGTGGTGCGCCTGGACCGGGACACCCTCACCAAGATCCCCAACCACTAGCTCACCCGAACGGTGTGACCGATGTCCACGATGCGAGGCCCGCACCTTCCATGCCCCGCTTCCCGCTGGCGCACATCGCCGCTCCCCTCTGCCGCCCCTCACCCGAAGAGTGCGCTGAGGAATACGCCTGGTTCCGGGAACGCCTCGCCGACCCAGACCTCCTTGACGGCGCGGTTGGTGTAAGGTGGACGGCGCCGTACTCCTTGCGGTGCCCGCCGGCGGCAGCCGCCGCGGCGGTTACCTGTCGGTGGGCGCCGTGGCTGAGGCCGTGCGTGTCTGGGCGGCCCTGCGGGGCCGGCCCGGATTCCCGCGCGTCCGACTCGGTCTCTCCCTCCACCGAAACACCTGTCACACCGTCAGCTGGGGCCCGCTCCAGCCCAGGGACGACGCCGAACGGGGCAGGTACTTCGGGTACGCGCCCTCCGCGATCGACACCTTCCTCCTCCTTCACCACGTTTCCCGGAGAGGAGCGGGCCGGTGCAACCGGCCATAGACAGATCTATGAGCCCACGAGACGCCGACCATCAGCCGCCAGATGTCCGCCACCCCAGGCCCTTGCTACCCGAATGGACCGAAGGCATCTGCGCTATGAGCGAGAGTTCCCGCCGCTTCCTGCCAGCCGCTCACTGCATGCCCGAGATCGCGGAGGAGGGCATTGCGATGTCCGATCCTCGGGTTGTCGCCGTGCGGGTCGCTGATTGTGGAGAGCCTCTGGTATCCCTACGCGACGACGATCGGTTTCTGATCGACGAACGCAAGGCCACCACCACGGAGGCCTTTGTGATGATTCGCTCAGGGCTAGTGGATCAGCTATGGGCGGCCGAGGAGTATCTGCGCAAGCGAGGCCGCAGACTGCGCGTCGTTGAGTGCTACCGGCCGCCGACCCAGCAGAGCCGATACTTCCGGGAGGAGATGTCGCGGCTGTCCGCTGAACATCCGGACATGACCCCGGATCAGCTCATTGCACTGGCTGGCCTGTACGTTTCGCCGCCCTGGGTCGCCCCGCACAGTTGCGGCGGCGCGGTCGATGTCACTCTCGCCTCCCTGGATGGCACCGAGTTGGACATCGGCTACCGGGTCAACGCCACTCCCAAAAGATCCAGAGAAACGTCATTCCTGGATGCGCACACCCTTCCAGAGGAGGCTCGCGCCAACAGAATGCTGCTGATTTCGGCTATGGCCCATGGCGGCTGGGTGCCCCATTGGTATGAGAGCTGGCACTTTGAGATCGGGACGAGGTTTGCGGCTCTAATGACCAACCTGGATAATTCCGTGTATGGAGTAATAGCCGATCCACACGCGGAATCCCTCCGGTTGGACGACTGATATCAGAGGAGTCCGTCCATGTCACACCATGGTTCCGCTGCCCCGAGGATCCTGTGAACCGGGAATGCACAAACCAGCGGACGCTGGATCGGCCGGGACGATTCTGATAGCGTGCCGCATCCTGCCAGCAAGCAGCCTTCAGAGGGCGCCGCGCAGCCACAGATCGTGTTCCGCTGCGAGAAGCTCCTCGTCAACGCGCTCCTGGCGTAGCGACTCGACCCACGCTGCTACGAGCCCACCGAAAACGGTGACGTTCTCGGGACTCATCTTTTCGTCAACGGAAAATAGTGCGATCAGTTCGGCGGCTGCTGGGTATCGGCGAGAGCACTGGGGACATAACAGGGTCTCGCGGATGCCTGGGACATCATTTCCGGTTTGATTTTTCCACGAGTGACTAAACCGGACGAGAAGGAGCCCAGGAGTTCCGCAGGCCCGGCAGTCCGACACATCGTCAATCTTGACGAATAGCTCGTCATGACTGGCGAGGACAGGAGTCGCCCTGGTCCGATGTGTGTCACTCACGCCACACCTTGCCAAGCATCCGGTCCGAACGTGCCCTTGATGTCGGACGCCAGCGAGGCCGCGTCGACTTGTGCTGCCAAGGCGAAGACAGTTGTCTTCTGCGGGCCGCGGACAGCCAAGTGGACAGGGCTGTCGCCAGGGTGTGCATGCAGGATGCGTTTCAGATCTGCGACAGTCCGGTCGGAGACGCGATGAAGAGGAAGTGCTAGGCGCACGGGGGGCCTGCCGCCGTGCTCGGCGCTAGAGACGTCCAAGACCGAGAGCTCCCTACCGAAGATATTCAGGGTGCCGTCTCGGTCCTCGATCTTTCCCTTGACCGAAATGACATTGTCTTCAGTCAGGGCGTGAGCAAAGAGCTGGTAGACGGCGGGGAAGAAGAGCACCTCAATGGACCCTGTAGGGTCTGCGAGGTTGGCGATGGCCCAGTTGTTTCCCTGCTTGGTCATCTTCCGCTGGACGCCGGTGATCAGGCCGGCGAGCTGAACGTCTCCTTGGGTCCGTCCGGAGGCCAAGAGCTCAGCGATCGTGGTGTCTCTGGATCCGGAGAGGATGTGCTCGGCACCGTCCAGGGGATGCGCTGACACGTACAGACCCAGCATCTCCCGCTCGGTAGCGAGGAGTTGCCGGCGGGGCCATTCCTGTTCGTCGACAGGGAAGTCGAGCCCGAATCCGGCACCAGCGTCTTCGGCTTCGCTGCCTCCCAGACCGGCGAACAGATCATCCTGCCCGTAAGAGGCTGCCTTCTTGACGGGCACGACGGCGTCGACGGCGTCTTCGTGGATCGCGCACAGGCCGCGCCGGGAGTGGCCGAGGGAGTCGAAGGCACCGGCCTTGATCAGTGACTCGATGGCCCGCTTGTTCAGGGCCGGTAGGTCACACTTGTCAAGCATGTCTGTGAACGAGGAGAACTTCCCCTTGGAGCGGCGTGCAGCGACGATGGCCTCGATCACTGCGTCGCCGACGTTGCGAACGGCTCGCATGCCGAAGCGCACGTCGTCGCCGATGGCTGTGAACTCTGCGGTCGACTCGTTGACGTCTGGCTGCAGAACGCGGACGCCGTTCGCGCGGGCATCGGCCAGGTAGACGGCTGCCTTGTCCTTGTCGTCTCCGACCGAGGTCAGCAGCGCGGCCATGTACTCGGCGGGGTAGTTGGCCTTGAGATATGCCGTCCAGTAGGAGACCAGGCCATAGCCTGCGGTGTGGGACTTGTTGAATGCATAGCCGGAGAACGGGAGCATGACGTCCCAGATGGCCTTGATCGCCTCTTCTGAATAGCCATTGCTTCTCATGCCACCTGCGAACTTGTCCCACTCGGCGGCCAGGACTTCAGGCTTCTTCTTTCCCATGGCCCGGCGGAGCATATCGGCGCCGCCCAGGGTGTAGCCGGCGAGTTGCCGGGCGATGGCCATGATCTGCTCTTGGTAGACCAGCAGGTGGTGGGTGGAGCCCAGGATCGGGTCGAGGGCTTCTTTCAGGTCCGGGTGGATAGGGGCGGGTTCCTGCTTGCCACTCTGCCGCAGTGCGTAGTTAGTGTGGGCGTTGGCGGCCATTGGACCGGGCCGGTAGAGCGCGAGCGCTACGGCGATGTCCTCGAATCGGGTGGGCTGCATCAGCTTCAGCAGGGTGCGCATGCCGCCGCCGTCGAGCTGGAAAACCCCGAACGTGTTGCCGTCGGCCAGGAGCCGGTAGGTCTTGGAGTCGTCCAAGGGGATGACGACTGTCTCTGTATCGCCGTCCATCGGGTCTACTGTCGCCAGCTTGATTCCGCGGTTTTCCCGGATGTTCTGGATCGCCTGGTCGATGACACCGAGGTTGCGCAGCCCCAGGAAGTCCATCTTGACCAGCCCCATATTTTCGCAACTGGGGTAGTCGAACCCTGTGATCTTCACGCCATCAGAGGCGCGCATGTGCAGGGGGATACGATCCGTCAGGCGGGTCTTGGAGAGGATCACCGCGGCCGCGTGCACGCCAGTGCCGCGCATCAGGCCTTCGACACCCTTGGCGGTGTCCATGACCTTCTTCACATCAGGTTCGTTCTCGTACAGCGCCCGGATTTCGCCAGCCTCGCCGTACCGGGGGTGCTCGGGGTCCCAGATGCCCGACAGGGTGATGGTCTTGCCCTGCTGGTCCGGGGCAGCGCCTTCACGATCCGCTCACCATGGGAGAACGGGAAGCCGAGGATGCGCGAGGAATCCTTGATCGCGTTCTTCGCCTTGATCCGGCCGAAGGTGTTGACCATGGCTGTGTACTCGTCACCGTACTTCTCGGTGACGTACCGGACCATCCGTTCGCGCTGGCGGTCGTCGAAGTCGAGGTCGACGTCCGGCGGATTGATGCGCTCAGGGTTGAGGAACCGCTCGAACAGGAGCCCGTGCTCAAGTGGGCAGAGTTCGGTGATCCGAGTGGCGTAGGCGACGATAGATCCGGTTGCCGAACCACGGCCGGGCCCAACCGGAATGCCATTGTCGCGCGCGTACTTGCAGATGTCGGCGACGACGAGGAAGTACGAGGAGAATCCCATCGGACCGATGATCTTCATCTCGGTCTCGAAGCGTTCCATTACGTGATCGGGGATTGGGTCTCCATAGCGCATGGCGAGTCCTTTGAGGACGTCCTGCGCAGGTACTCCTCCTGGGTCATCCCTTCCGGGACGTCAGGAAACTGCGGCATCTCATCGACGTTGTCGAATACGTCGTCGTACGAGCCGATACGCTCAGCGATCAGCAATGTGTTATCGCAGGCTTCCGGCAGTTCCGAGAACAGTTCACGCATCTCGGCCGCGGTCTTGAGATAGTAGCCGGTGCCCTGGAATTTGAAACGGTTGGGGTCGTTCTTGTCTTTACCCACCCCAATGCACAGGAGGTTGTCGTGTGCCTCCGCGTCGGTCGGATGGACGTAGTGTGCATCATTTGTTGCCAGCAAGGGAATGTTCAGTTCCTTTGCAAGGCGAAGCAGTCCGTCTCGCACCTCGCGTTCGATGGACAGGCCGTGGTCCATCAACTCAAGGAAGTAGCTGTCCTTGCCGAAGATGTCCTGGTAGGCGCTGGCGGTCTCTCGCGCCTCCTCGTACTGCCCCAGGCGGAGACGGGTCTGGATGGCGCCTGAAGGGCAACCGGTGGTGGCGATGATCCCTTGAGAGTGCTCGCTGATCAGCTCCATGTCCATACGCGGCTTGCCAGCGGGGAACTGGCCCGTGTATGAGGCTTCCGTCGAGAGAAGGAAAAGATTGCGGAGGCCTTGGACGTTTTCTGCCCACATGGTCATGTGAGTGAATCGGCCACCGCCGGATACGTCCTTTGAACCCTCGCCGTCATCGCTCATCGCGCGCCGGCCGCCAGGTCCCCAGAATTCCTGCTTCTTATGCCTTCTCGACGAAGGCGCGACGTATGCCTCGATGCCGATGATGGGCTTTACGTCGCCGAATCCTTTAGCCACTGACTGGAATTCATAAGCCCCGAACATGTTGCCGTGATCGCTCATGGCGATTGCTGGCATTCCTTGGCGCGCCACTTCCTCGAACATTGGCTTCATTCGCTGCGCTCCGTCGAGCATCGAGTACTCGGTGTGATTGTGCAGGTGAACGAAGCTGCTACTCACGGTGCGGTGGCTCCCTTGCGCATTGGCTGGCCCGAGCAAGGGTCCCAAGCCTAGCGGGACTTGGCGATTCGTCAGGACGCGACGCACACATCCGCCGGCGCTGAAGTTGCTACATCGGTTGATGTGGTGATCACGAAAATTCGGGTAGAACCGCTCCGGCCTGGGAGGATGCTGGCGGCATCGCCTCATCGGCAGCCCGGGGGGCGATCGGATCCCCAGTTGCCACCTCTCGCATTGCGCCTTAATTCCGATTTGCTAGACAATGTGGTCATCTGCATGTTTGGTCGCAGTCCCTACGTCTAGGAAGGCAACAGTGCCCCGCTCCACCGTCAGCTCGTCCGCGCCACCGACGCCACGCTGGGACCTGCCGCACCATGCGGGCGCGGCTCGTCACCTGCGGCTGGCAGTGGCGCAGAGCAACGTCCCGGAGGACCCAGCCGACCCTGCTCTTCTTCGCGCGAGCGGGGCTCAGGTCCGCGCGCAAATGCGGGAGGCCGCCGATGCCGGGGCCAGACTGGTCCAATTCCCCGAGGGGGCAATCGTCTACCCCGACCCAGACGCTATGCCGGCGGCAGATGGGGGGACGGTGAGCTGGACGGAGACGGCCTGGGATGTCATAGGCGCAGAGGAGGAGGCGATCAGGCTGCTCGCCAGAGAGCTCGGGATCTGGGTCGTCTTCGGCACCATCCGTCCTCTGGCTCCAGCGGCACTCCCGCGAAACTCTCTACTGGTCGTATCGGATCAGGGAGAGATCACGGCCAGGTACGACAAGCGGATCCTCTCGCACACTGAGGCCACCCGCCTGTACTCCCCTGGTAGCGAGCCGGTGGTATTCGAGATCGATGGGCTGAGGGTCGGCTGCGCGCTGTGTATCGAGGCGAACTTTCCCGAGCTATTCGCCCAGTACGAGGCGCTCGATGTGGACGTGGTCCTGCTGTCGGTGATGGTGGACGACGCGGCCCGCGCTGTCGTCGCTCAGGCATACGGAACGCTTTTCAATTACTGGATCGGCTACTCGGTTCCCGCCCAGTTCGGCTCCACGGCCCCCGCTGGGGTCATTGGCCCGGGCGGCCGGTGGCTCGCGCGCTGCCCGGCGGAGGACCGTCCGGCTCTGGCCGTCACGGATCTGGACCTGGACGCTGAAGATCGGGACATTGCCATTGGTCTACGGCTGGCCCGGCCTTGGCGGCGGCTGGCCCGAGCACAGAGCCGCAAGGCCGGGCTGATCGGCTGACGGCGGCCAGACCGCCCCATTGCTGATTGGCGTGGGACTGTGCGCAGCAGCCTTGCTCCTAGAGGCAGCGGCTGCGGGCAGACTCGGGCGCCTCGGTCGCGTACTGCCGCAAGCTCTCCCTGCGCGCTGAAGCAAGGGGCAGCGGGTGCGCCGTCAAGGGTGCACAGCATCAGGCTTACCTGGTCGTCGTCGCGGAGGACCGCGGTGATCTGCCGGGGCCAGTGAAACCGGTCGCGGGATTCCAGGACTTTCAGCCTGCTTCCGCTGCCTCTGGTGGCCGAGGCGGTGGTGAGGTTGAAGGAGACCGCCGAGTCGTGCTCCCACTGCCGCCAGGTCGAGGCGGCTGCGTGGACATTGGCCAGTGGGGCCGCTTCGCTGGCGTAGATCCGTGACTGGAGGCGGGCAGGATTGTCGTCGGGTAGGACCGGCACAGGGGTGAAGTACCAGAGCATGCCCCAGGCGTCGTCGGCGTGGGCGATGCGGGGGTCTCGCCCGTTGGTGACGAGGTAGAGCGTCGTGTTCTCCTCGGCAGCGACAGCCTGTCCGGTCAGCGCGGCCAGGCATGCTCGCAGGTTGGTGCCCTGCGCTGCGGCACGGGCGCGGCATGCACGTACGGTTTGCGCTGGCACGACGAGGTGGTCTTCGTCAGGCGGTCCCAGAGTCCAGGTAAGTGGTGGGAGGCGGTGCGCGGGCGCGCCGGCGGCTGTCTCGCGGCCCAGATGCCGGAGGACGGGGGCGGAAGGCGGGCCGGAGGGGACAGTGTTGCCGTCGGCCAGCAGTGCGAGTTGGTGGAGGAAGCGTCGATTGCTGTGTCCGTCCATCAGCGCGTGATGAGTCTCCATGCCCAGGAGTAGGCCATCGCCACCGGTGAAGGCGGTCAGCGCGGCGAGCGGAGCGCCGTGGCCAGCTTGCTGAACGTCGAGGTGAGCGGGCGCGGCAATCCACGCACGGGCATCCTTTTCATCGCCAGGTTCGATCTGCAGATGCGGCCCTGTGTTCGGTAGCCATCGTTGGGTGAGCACGCCGGTGATGGTCTCGGTGTGGAAGCGGCGGTGGAGGGCGTCCAGACCATCCAGCCAGTGTTCGAGGCGCTGGAGGAATCGTTCCCGCTCGCTGGCAGGTACAGCGAGGTGGAGGAGCTGTCGTGGGAGGTAGATCCCCGCCGCTGGGTCGCAGGCGCCGAAGTGGAGCATCATCTGCTGCATGGCGCCGGCGGGGGCTCGCAGCGATCGCTGCTGCCGCGCGGTCGGGCGTGTAGAAATCACGGCCTCTGGCGTGCTGAGCGCCGCGTTGATGGCTTCGAGGATTGTGGCGGCTTGCTGAGGGGAGGTGGTGTCGCCGTGTCTCAGGGTTGCGGTCGTGCCATCCGCGCCAGCACGGAAGGTCAGCGCGAGGGGGTACGGGGTGAGCAGCGCCGGGTTGGCGGAGGCCAGCGCCTGAATGCGGCGCTCCAGGGCGTCCGGCGCTGCGCCGGTGTCCTGAATGTCGACGGCGATGTGACCGACTGCTGATCCGAGGTGAGCCCGGCCGCTCCAGCGCAGGGCGCCGTAGCCGGCACCCTGATCCGGGACATCGGCGAGCTCCAGCGCCAGGTGCTCGATCGCCTCGGTCGTGGGCAGGTAGGGCGCGAGGACGGGATGATGGAGTCCGAACCAGCCGACGGCGTCGCTCAGATCCAGTTCTGTATGGCTGCGCCCGTTGCGTTCCAGGTCGATGACGGTGGGCTGGCCGCCGTTGTGGTGGCCCAGCGCCTGCCCGGTCGCGGCGAGGAGATACGTGGCCGGGCTGTGTTGCCAGCGCCGGGTGAGCTCGCTCAGGGGCGGCAACGTGATGCTGGTCTCCCGTAGCCGGGAGACCAGCGGGGTCTGGGGTGCGGTGCGCCCTCCGGCCAGTACGGCGCGCCATAGCCCGGTCTCGGCGTCGAAGTGACCGGCCGCGGTCTGCTGCTCGGTCAGCTCGGCGAGTTCCTGGTAGGCGTGATCCTCGGAGAGGCTGGCACCGTCCAGGGCGAGGGTCAGTCGTCGGCCGATCACGGCCCAGGACCAGGGGTCGACGGCAAGGTGGTGACCGAACAGAACGAGGCGTCCCGATCCGTCGTCCCGCTGGACGGCGACCGCGGCGAGCATGCGTCCGGTGACCGGGTCCACAGCGCGCTGAGCCCGGGCCAGCGTCTGCCGCAGGTCCAGCTCGGGGGCTCTCTCGGCCACGGTGGCGACGAGCGGCTGGTAGGGGGACGTCACGGTAAGGAATTGCTCGCACCGGTTGGTGCGGCAGCGGAGCGCTGGGGTGCTCTCGACGAGGTGCTCCAGCGCGGAGGCGAGCTGTACTGCTGAAGGCATGCGGTCGAAGGCGATGCTGTGGCGCAGGATCCACCGGCGCCAGGCGGGGATCTTCAGATGGTGCATCCACCGGCCGGTAGGGGTGAGCGGAAACTGCGTGCTCGCGTGCCGGGCTCTGCTCTGGGCGCGGTCGTGGGCGAGCCGGTGCTCGAGGTCGCGGTAGTAGGGGCCTCGTACACGTCGGCGGGGGTGAGCTGGAGTCCGCTCTGGCGCAGCCGGGTCAGCAGGTGCAGGACGGTGAGGGAATCTCCCCCGTCGTGGAAGAAGTGGCTGTCCGGGGTCGGTGCGATGCCCAGTAGTTCACGCCAGATTTGGCCGAGCGCCGTGTCATCGGCACTGAGTCGGGCAGACGAGGGTGTCGCAGATGTGGCGAGGGCAGCGAGCGCGTCGTCGTCGGGCTTTCCGGTGGGGCGGGTGGGGATCCGGTCGACCTGGTGGACCTGGTGGGGCCAGTGAGTCGGCGGCAGCATCTGTCGGAGCCGGGCGGTCAGTTGCTGGGCGTCCGGGCAGCCCTCCACGAAGAGCAGCAGCCGTACGGTTTCGTCGTGGCGGTGTGTCAGGGCACGTGCGGCTGTGCAGAGGCCGGTGCGGGCGGCGTGATTCTCAAGGGCATCCAACTCCACTCGGTGTCCGCGGATCTTGACCTGACGGTCAGCGCGGCCGAGATGGACCAGTCCGGCGGCGGTGTGCACGGCTCGGTCGCCGGTGAAGTACCAGCGATCAGCGGCGTCCGGCAATGGGTGAAAGGCATCGGCGGTCAGATCGGGCTGTTCCAGGTAGCCCTCGGCAAGGCCGATGCCGGTCAGCGCCAGTTCGCCGGGGGTTCCGGGTGGGGCAGCGGCTGCCCGGTCGATGACGATTCGGGCGGCCAGACCACGGATGGGCCGGCCGATGGGCACTGGGTCGCCGGCTCCGGGGGTTGACTCATGGATGGTCGCGGTGACGGTCGCTTCGGTGGGCCCGTAGATGTTGAATGTGCGGGCAGGAGCGAATCGGTCGAGGTCGGTGCTGCGGCAACTGTCCCCGGCGGAGGCGATCATCCTCAGATCGGGCAGGTGCACGTCGGCATCGAGGCTTCGGAGTAGGCCGGCCGGGAGGAAGGCGTGGGTGATGCGGTGATGCCGCAACTGCTGGGTCAGCGTCGTGGTTCCGGCGGGGTTGCCCTGGATCAGGGTCGCTCCCTGGACCAGCACCGTGGTCACGTGGCAGATCCAGGGGTCGACGGTCGGCGGGGCGACCAGCAGTACGCGGCTGGTGGCATCGAGGCCGAACCGGTCCTGTTCTCCGTGGATGAGGTTGGTGAGCGCGGCCAGTCCGACGGCGACGCCCTTTGGACGGCCGGTGGACCCGGAGGTGTGGATCACGTAGGCGGGCGGGTCCGGCAGGCCGTCCTGGTCCGCGGGGGGAGGAAGGAATGGGGGGTGGACGCCGGCGGAGTCCAGGCGCAGCGCGGCGGGCCGGTCGGGTGGCGTGTCGCCGTTGTAGGGGATGTAGGTGCAGCCCAGTTGGAGGCAGGCCAGCCAGGCCGCGGCTCGGTCGGCGAGGCGGAGGCCGCCGACGAGGACCTCACTGCCCTTTCGCGCGCCCGCGTGCTGCAGCGCTTTGGCGGTGGTGGTGGCCAGCCTGAGCAGTTGCGGGCCGGTGCAGGCGTTGTCAGTGTCCAGGATGACGGTCCGGTCGGTCTGGCTCAGTTGCCGGACCGCGGCTTCGTGTAGCGGCGGACCGGTGTAGCCGGATACCGGGGTGGCCAGGGCCTGGACGCTGGCGCGGTCTGTCGGGCTGAGCAGTTGGTCGGAGCAGAGCGGGGTGTCCGGCTCTTCGACGAGCGTGTGGAGGAACTGGCGGAAGGTGCTGCCCCACCGGTCGAGGCCAACCGCCAGCGGGCCGGTGGCGCGGCCGGTCAGCTCGACGGTTGTAAATCCGTCGTCCAGTGTGCGCACGACGGTGCTGAGCGCCGCGCCTTGGGGCGTGCTGTCGGCCGTGATCGCAGAGAGAGTGATGCCGGGCAGGGACGGGTCCCCGGGTGGGGCGACCGCCTGCATCACGAACGCGGTGACGCCGGGGGCTGCCAGAGTGGGGGCTCCGGCAGCGTGCAACTGGTCGGGGTTCACCATGACGTGGTCGCGCGCCTCCAGGATGGCGCGGTGCGTCGCCCGGACGTATTCCGGCAGCCGAGTGGCCCAGGGCATGGTCAGCCGGAGCGGGAGCACGTGAGCGAACTGACCGACAGTGTCGAGGTGCTCGTCGGTGCGGGTGTCGACGGCCACGTGGATACTCAGGTCGCCGGTTCCCTGGAGGCGGGCCGTGGTGTGGGCGTGGGCCGCCAGCAGGACAGCGGGCACCGTGGCGCGCGACGCTCGTGCGGCGCGGGCGAGGGCGGCTGTCTGAGCGGGTGACAGGTGCACACGGAGCCGGGGCACAGTCCGCACCGGCTCCGGATCGGGCAAGAGCCGGGCCTGCGGTGCAGCAGTGAAGTCTGCGTACCGGCGGCGCCAGTAGGCGCCAGCCGCTTCGTTGGGAGTCTGGGCGGCGAGGGCCCGGGCGAAGGAACCGGGTCGCTTGTGCAGGTCGCCCCGGTAGATCGCGGCCACGGTGTTGAACAGCAGCTTCATGGAGCGGCCGTCCGCGAAGGCATGGTCGATGATCTCGGTGACCACCCAGGTGTGTTCGGCGACACGGTGCACGGTGATGTGGCCGATCAGGCCGTGAGCAAGGTCGTAGCGGCGGCCGAGTTCTTGGTGGAAGTCGTCAAGAATGGCCTTCATCGTCGGCTCGACGGGCTGTCCGCTCCGCCGCTGGTCGACGAGCCGCACGTCGATGCGGGCCTGGGCGCCGGTCTGCCAGGTGTCTCGGTCGGACAGGTGCAGTCGCAACGCGTCGTGTTCTTGGGCGGCGGCGCGGTAGGCCTCGGCGAGCCGGTCTTGGTCGAGGGGCCCGTCTAGGCGGAAGATCCGACCCGAGTTCGCCGTCGGATGGCCGAGCCGCCGGGCCGCAAGCAGAGACATCTGCGCCGGGTGCGCCGCGAGCTCAGACACCGGATTCCTTCCGTTCCGCGATCAGTGCGGACAGCTGCGTGACGGTGGGGTGGTCGTGGAGGTCGACGGCGCCCAGGCGCAAGCCGTGACGGCGCTGGATCGCGCCGGAGAGCCTGACCACCCCGAGGCTGGTCAGGCCCTGTTCGAACAGGTTGGCGTCTGCGTCGACGGGCTGGTCGGTGATGGCCGCGCAGGCCTCCAGCAGCCACGCGCGGTCGTCCGCAGGCGGGCCCTGCCGCGGGTCGGTCGTCCGGTCCATGAGCGGTACTCTCATCCCTTCGCGGTCAGGCGGTTCAGGTGGTCGGTGGTGCGCTCCAGCAGGTCAACGGCCTGCTCTTGGGTGAGGCTGGCGGATGTCCAGGACGCACGAAGGCGCCCTGGGCCGGTGGCCGAGGCGGACAGTTGCAGGCTTAGTGGGTGTTTCGGCCCGGCGTTCGGTGCGGCGAAGCTGCTCCAGGTGACCGGGCCCAGCCGGCGGGTGGTGACTGGTTGCTCGATGGCCAGGGAGATCTGTGGCCGTCCGACGGAGCGGCTGAGCAGTCCCGGTCGGGCGTGGGCGTGCCGGGAGGCGAAGTTGAGCGCCTGTTGGCAGTGCTGAACGAGGCGGTCGCCGGTGGGTTCGAGACGAATGGGCAGGGGGGCGGAGGCGACGAAGCAGCCGACGATGCCGGCCTCTGCGGCTGTTCGTCGCAGGCTCATCGGCATGTGCAGGACGATGCGTCCGTGCCCAGTTTGCTCGGCCACGGCCTGGGCGACGGCTGCGACGTAGACCGCGGCCGGGCCGACGCTCAGACGCGCGGACACATCGGCGGTGTCTACTGGGCCGAGGGCGCGAGCTTGTTGGCCATAGCCGTTTGGGGCCGGTAGCCGTTCAAGGTACTCGGGGTAGGGGCGGGTTTCGTGCGTTTGGCAGCGCTGCGCGACGGCTTCGGCGGCCGTGCGCGCGCTGGTAGCCGCCGCGGCGCTGGTGCTGGCCTCGGCCCATCTGCCGTAGCGCAGGTCGGGGCTGATGGGTGCCGAGATCGGTGGGATACCGGCACGGCGCACGATCTCAGTCCACAGCAGTTGGAGTGCATGCTCATCGGTGTACAGGTGGTGCGTCATCAGGGCACAGACCGTGCTGGGGCCGGAGGGGGTCTCAGGGAGGTGGAAGAGGGCGAAGCGGATGCGAGGGCCGCTGCCCCAGATGTCGTAGGCGGCGGCCCGCTGGGTGGCCATCCAGGCTTCGACCGTCGCGATGGCGTCAGCAGGATCGAGGGAGCGCAGGTCGGTCTCTTCGGCGGGGATCAGAGTCGGGCCCAGCCCGGCGCTGATGCGGTAGCGATCGTCGAGGTTGAGAATCCAGTGCAGGGCGTCGTGCCGGGCGGCGGTACCAGTCGCGGCTTGCCGCAGCGCCTTCGCTGGGACACCGTCGACGATGATCGCGTTGACCATGGTGTAGGCGGCGGGGTCCGGATGGCTGATGCCGGCTTCGAGGATGGCCTCCTGCGGAGCTGACAGTGTGCGTGGCTGTGTCACCTGGGTCCTCAATCCCGCGCTGGTAGGCCGGTGTATGGCGCCGGCGGATGCCGGGGGCTGCGAGCAGCACCCCCAAGGGCCGCAGACGGGATCACTGCTTGTTGGCCCAGTAGCCGGTCATCAGGGTCTTGCGCAGGACGCCGTCCTGGCTGCCGGCGACGCCGTGGAGCGAGAGGGGCGAGTTGGGCATAATGAACGCCCGATTCGGGGCGAACTGCACCTGGTGGGCCGTGCGGTGCGCGGCGTTGGAGCTGAAGTTCAGGAAGTCGTGTTCCCCGGCGCGGCACTCGTACAGTGCGGTCCCGTAGCGGTTGACGCTGGTCTCGTCGGTGTTGCCCTCGAGCTGGAGGTAGACCACGATCGTCAGGAGCTTCGGTGCGGCGTCCAGGTGTGCGCCGAGCGCCTCGGTGGCGCCGGTGTCCTGGTTGGCGTAGAGCTTGAAGTTGGGCTGGTCCCGGTCCTGGAGCCGGTCCAGCCCCAGGTGCTCCTCCAGGGGCCCGCGAATCGCTCGAACAGCGCCCAAACGAACTCGGGATGACGCAGCGCCAGGCGCGTTCGGTTCCACGTCTTGGTAGCCATCGGCGCGTCGCTGCCCGCGAAGTTCTCGATGATGCGCTCTTTGCGGTTGCCGAGATAGGCCTTGGGCTGGCCTTCCACGAACCGGGCGACCGGGTCGAAGCCGGACTGCGAGGGCCAGTTCGCCAGGACGCTGTGGTAGAGGTCCTCGGGCAGGAAGTCGTCGACGGTGGCGAACGGGAACGGGTCGTCGTGCAAGACCATGCGGTCCAGGGCGGGGAGGAGCTCGGCGGCCCCGGCGGGGATGTCGGCGCCGATGACCCGCTGGTAGCCGTCCAGGTAACGGGCCAGGCGGGGGTGGGCGGTGGTGGTCTGTCCGGTGGTGGTCTGTCCGGTGGTGGTCACGGTGTTCCCTTTCGTCAGCGCTGGACCGGCGTCGCCGGCGCGGTGTGGTCGTCGATGAGGGCCGCGAGGGTTCGCAGGGTGGGTGCCTGGTAGAGGTCGCGGGGGTGGATCTGCGCGGCGAAGGTCTCCCTGATGGCTGCGACCAGGAGCGCCGCGAGCAGGGAGCTTCCGCCGATGTTGAAGAAGTGGCTGTCGGCGCTGATGTCGTCGGTGCCCAGCAGTTCGGTCCACACCCCCGCCAGACGCTGCTCGGTTGGGGTGAGCTCGTCCGATGTCACCTGGCTGGCGGGCTGTCGGCTGTGGTGGAGGGCGGAGCTCGGGAGCTGGTTGAGGGGGGCGTCCGGTTCGCTGAGCACCGCGGTAAGGACGGCCTGGAAATGGTCGAGGAGGTGGTGTGCGGTGGCGGCGGTGAGCTGATCGGCTCGGTAGGTGGCCCGGCACGCGATCATCTGGTTGCTGGGCCACAGGTGCAGCTCGAACGGGTACCTGGTGTCGGCGCGGTCGATGGGCCAGGGTGCCGCGCTGAGGGCGTGGAGGCCGATGTCGGCGGCGGGGAGATTGTCGTAGGCGAAGGAAAGGTGCGTCAGCGGGCCGATGCGGCCGGCATGGTCGGCGGCGAGTTGCGCGGCGATCTCGGCGATGGGTGCGTCTGCGTGGTCGAGCGCGTCGATGACCTCTTCACGGACCTGCCTGACCAGGGCAGTGAAGGTGGTGGTGGGCGCGATGCGGCTGCGGATCGGCAGGACGTTGACGAAGAATCCGATGAGGTTCTCGAAGTCGGCAGTGGGACGGTCACCTCGCGGCGTGTTGACGATCAGGTCCTGACGGCCCAGCGCGGTGCCCATGGCAGCGACGAAGGCCGCGTGCAGCACGATGAACTCGGTGGAACCGGTGCGGTGGGCGAGCTCGAACAGCTGACTATGGGACACACCGACGGACGGGATCCGGATCTCTCGGGCGCTGCCCGGCGGATCGTCGGTCTCCTCTGCCTCCAGTAACGGGGCTGGTCTGCGACACCGCGCAACTGCTCGCGCCAGTACACCAGATCCGTGGCGATGCGCGGCCGGCCCCGGGTCTCGGTGACGTAATCGCCGAAGTCCACGGACAGCTTCGGGATGTCCGCGGCGGTACCGGTGGTGTGGGCGGTGTAGAGGGCGGACAGTTCCCGGGCGAAGACGGACTTCGACCAGCCGTCGCACACCAGGTGGCTCATCAGCCAGAACAGCACGTGCTCGTCAGCGCTCAGGCGCAGCAGCATGACCTTGAACCCGGGCTCGCCGGCGACATCGAAGGGGCGCGCGGCCTCGGCTTCGATGATGCTGCGGGCCGCCCCCGGCCTCTCGCGGCCGGGACAGGCTGAAGGTCGACCACGGGCAGCGGCACCGGGCTCGCCGGGTGGACCAGCTGTGCGGGGAGCCGGTCCTGTGCGAGCGATGACGGCTCGATGGCGGGAAAGGTGGTACGCAGCACGTCGTGCCGCTCGGCGATGCAGTCCAGGGCCAGCCGGAGCGCGGGGACGTCGAGGGCCCCGGTCAGGCGGACAGCGGTCGGCACATTGAGGGCGACCGGTCCGCTCGCGGCGGTCTGCAACAGCATGCCTTGCTGGCCAGCGGTGAGCGGGCGGCTCCTGGCATGGGGCGGGGTGGCTGAGGCCGTCATGGGGCGGTGTCCTCCTGAGAACGAGTGAGCGCGGCGCAGAACGCGTCGAGGACGGGGTGGTCGAACAAGGCGCGCACGCTCAGCTGCGGGTGCCCGCTGCGGCGCAGCCGGCTGACGACACGGGCCGCGGACAGAGAGGTGCCGCCGCTGAGGAAGAAGTGCTGCCCCGGGGCGACTGGGCGGCCGAGGATCTCGGACCAGAGGGCTGCGACCGCCTGGACCTGCGGGTCGTCGGCGTTGTGGTGACCGGCTGCGCTCTGTCCGGAAGCGGGAGCGGCGGCGAGCAGACGTGCCACCGCCCGGCGGTCGGGCTTACCGCTGGGGGTGCGCGGCATCCGAGCCAGCCCGGTGACGGCGGCCGGGCGATGGGAGTGCGGCAGGCGGCTATTCACCCAGGCGAGCAGGTTGCGCTCGTCGAGGAGGACGGCCTCACAGACCGTGCCCGAGGTGGCAGCCGGTGAGGCGGGGCTTCTGGCGTAGCTGGGGCGGCGAGCGTACAGGTAGTGCAGGCTGGCGCCCTGTGACATGGGGTCGGCTTCGGTGACCGTGTGGAACCCTCGGGTGTGGAGCTGGTGTACGAGGTCAGCGAGCCGGCCATCGATGTCGTGCACCTCGGCGACGATCTGGTGGATACGCGGCCAGTGGCGCTCGTCGACGCCGGCGAGGACGTCGGCCTCGGCCTTCTGCACGTCGATCTTCAGCAGGTCAACCTCGTTCACCCCGGCGGTATCGAGTACCTCGGACAGACGCAGGACTCGGCAGGGGAACAGGTGACCGCGCAGCTTCCTCTCGATGATGTCGGCGGCTTGCTCGCGCCATGCCTCGGCGTCGTCCACCGCTCCCGTCTGTATTTCGCGGCGGGCGATGGCATGCAAGGTGGCGGCCTCGGCGACGGGGTCGGGGTGGAGGGTGGACAGCCCAGTCGCCCCCGGGTACCAGGTGATCTCGGCGGTTCCGCTGCGGTGGCCGAGGGCAGCTCCGAGGAGTTGCACGGTGGCGGCTGCGTTCAGCTGCAGGTTCGCGGCGCACAGCTGGTAGGTGGGCGGGCACGGTTCGAAGGCGAGGACCCGGGCGGCACGCTGGGCCACGGACAGGGAGAACAACCCGATGTTCGCCCCGGCATCGATGACCGTGGCGTCGCTCGGTACGACGATGCCGTGCCGCTCGTACACGCGGTGCCGGTAGATCTCCTCGTACATGTGCGTGGTTTCGGGCGGGTTGGCCTCGAGGACGCGCAGTTGCGCATCGAGCTGGCGCAGGGGGCGAGCGCTGTCGTCGATCAGGTGTCCGGGACGCAGCTGGACGGCGACGTGAATGCGCGGGTCCTGGTCAGGGGCGGTGAGCGGGATGGCGACGGCCTCCAGGACGGCCGGGTGGGTACGCAGAGTTGTCTCGACCGCGTTCAGGTCGACCAGTTTCCCGGCCACCTTGACCTGGCGGTCGGCGCGGCCGGTCAGCACGATCCGGCCGGCCCCGTCGACGCGGGCGAGGTCGCCGGTGAGATGCCAGCGGCGGCCCTCCCGGGTTGCGAACCAGGTGTCCTGTTCGCCCTGTTGATAGCGGTAGCCGCGGGCCAGGCCGGGGCCGGACACGGCCAGCATCGCGCTTCGTCCGTCGCCGGGTTTTTCCTGCCGCGGGTGGAGCGCGACGTGGGTGCCGGGCAGAGGGTCGCCGATCGGGAGGTAGCCGTCTCCCGGCAGGGCCGACGCGGTCACCAGATGGGCGGCGATGATGCCGGCGGTCTCGGTCAGCCCGTACATCGCGAAGAACCGTGACTCGGGCAGCAGCGTGGTCCAGCGCCGGGCGAGAGCGGCGGGGATGGGTTCGCTGGCGGCCATGATCCGGCTCAGGCCGGTGGCTGCGAGCGCGTCCGGCTCCTGGGTGTCGGCCAGCAGGGCCAGAAGGGAGGGGACGGTGTCGAGGCTGGTGATGTGCTCGGCGGCGATGAGCGCGAGCAGGGCGTCGGGGTCCTGGCGCTGCGTCTCGTCGGCGACGACGACGCTCGCGCCGTGGAGCAGGGGAAGGAACAGTTGCCGGACCGAGGAGGAGAAGCTGAGGGGGGCCAGGAGCAGGCAGCGGTCCTCGGGGGTGATCTCGGTGAGCTGGTTCAGGGCCGCGAGGTTGTGCAGGACCGCTTGGTGCGGAACCTCCACCAGTTTCGAGGCCGCGGCTGTGCCGGATGTCGGCATGACGTAGGCGATGCCGTCGGTGACAGGGGCCTCGTCGGGCGCGAACGGGACGAGGGTGGCGTCGCGGAGGAGGAAGTGCGGCTTGGCCCGGCCGGTGATCTGCTCCGGGTCGTGCGCGGGGTCGAGCGGAAGGTAGGCACATCCGCAGGCCATGACGGCCAGCAGATCCAGGAGCGCGGGCACGGACTGTGAGACGTCCACGCCGACCAGGGCACCTGGCGTCAAGCCCTGCTGGCGAAGGGCATCGGCGTGCTCGCGGATGTGATCGGTCATCTGGCCGTAGGTCAGTCGGTCGCCGGGTAGCCGCAATGCGGAGACCTCGGGCTTGGCGCGGGCGACGGTCTGCAGTGCGGCGATCAGGTCGGCGGGGGCCCGGTCAGACATGGAACGTCACCGCCTTGACATCGGCGGCGGCGACCGGCCCGCCCATCGCGACCAGGATGGTCCGCTCGCCCTGGAAGGCGCGGCGGCCGTGGGCGGTCAGCATGTTGTCCAGCAGCAGGACGTCCCCGAGCTGCCAGTCGAACTGGTGGGCCTCCTCACGCAGGACGGTACGGGTCACAGTGAGCAAATCGGCGGGGATCTCCGCGCCGACGCCGGCGCGCGCGTGCATCGGCATCTGCTCGCCGAACAGGTCCCTCCACAGCTCCTCGCGCTCGGGACCGCCGTGGGAGGCGTGCCACAGGTGCATCTGGTTGAACCACACCGGCTCGCCGGTGACCGGGTGGCGGATCGCGGTCGGCAGGCTCTGGGCGGTGCGCAGGGTGTCGTTGGGCAGCCAGGCGTGGTCGATGCCGTGCTCGGTGCAGTAGCGGCTGACCTCGCTCTTGTCGTCGGTGCCGAACGACTGCCGCCAGCTGACACCTGGCCCGTCTGCGCTTGTCTGGTGGCGGATATAGGTGACATGGTCGGGGATCTCGCCCGCGGCGGCGGTGACACGGGCGAAGACGGTGCGGCCGTCGACGAGCGGGGTCTGTCCGCCCCGGCCGAGGGCCGGCGGCTGCGCGCAGTAGAACGCGATCCGGGCCGGCCACAACGGGCTGTAGGCGAGCTCATGGTGCGGCGGAATGTCCTGCGTGCTGTCCCATTCGGTGCTGGTGTAGACGCCGTCAGTGACGCGCGTGCGCGGGGAAGCGCCGTGGACGTAGGGCAGGAGGTCGCCCAGGAAGGGGCGGACGGCACGCCTGAACTCCTGCGGGCCGCTCACGGTGAACCCGCGCAGGAGGACCGCGCCGGTGGCGGCGAGCGCCCGCTCTACCTGGTCCGCGTGCTGGCCGGTCCAGGTGGCGAGCGGGACGGAGACCGGTGCGGTGAGGGTGCGCGGGATGGTCATGCAAGGCTCCCCGGGTGTGAGGTGAGCGCGAGCGCTGCGTCCTGGAGCATCTGTGCGCCCAAGACCAGGTCATCGGGGCTGGTGTCCTCATGCGGGACATGGCTGACGCCACCGACGCTGGGCACGAAGATCATCGCGGCAGGGGTGATGGCCGCCATCATCTGAGCGTCGTGCCCGGCTCCGCTGGTGAGGGTCAGCGTCGGCACCGCACGCCGGGCGGCCGCCGCGGCGATCGACCGGCGCAGGGCAGGGTCGGTGAGTACCGGCTTGGAGGATGCGGCTCGGGTACACGAGGCCTTCACCGTGCGGCGCTGCGCGATGCTCTCGATTCGGCGCACGGCCTCGCCGGCCGCCTGGTGCAGCCGCGCTTCATCGGCATCGCGCACATCGACGGTCAGGCGCACGAGGCCCGCGATGGTGTTCGGCGAGTTGGGCGCGGCCTCGAGCCGGCCGACTGTGGCCACCTGGCACCAGTCGGCGGCAGGCAGGTCTTCGACAGCGAGGACGATCTCCGCGGCGGCGGCAAGCGCATCGGAGCGGCCGGGCATCGGGGTGGTGCCGGCGTGGGCGGCCGCGCCCATGAGCTCGACTTCCAGTTGAACGCGTCCCACGATGGCGTCGACGATGCCGATGGGGATGCACTCGCGTTCCAGGACCGGGCCCTGCTCGACGTGCAGTTCGAGGTAGGCCAGGAGCTGATGCGGGTCCAGGCGGGCCTGGTCGATGACGTCGAGATTGCCGCCGGCCCGGGTGAGCGCGTCCCGCAGGAGGGTGCCGTCGTAGGCGGTGGTCGCTGCCGCGGGCGTGGACAACTGTCCGCTGGTGGCCAGCGATCCCCAGAACGGCTGCGGGTGCAGCGCCCCTTCCTCGTTGGCGAAGGCGACCGCGGCGACCGGGTGCGCAAGGTTGAGGGAAGTGAGGTTCTCGACGGCCTCCAGGGCGGAGACCACCCCGTAGACCCCGTCCAGCGGACCGGCATCGACGACGGTGTCCAGGTGCGAGCCCAGAACCAGCGTGGTCGTACCGGGGTGCGGGCGCGGCCCGAGCCACAGATTCCCGGCGGCATCCACGGCGGTGGGCAGACCGGAGTTCTCGGCTTCTCGGACCACGTAGCGGCGTGCTTCGAGGTCCGCAAGGCTGAAACCGGGGCGGGTCACACCGCCGCTCTCGGACCGACCTATCTGGGCGAGCTCCGTGAGGCGGCGCAGGAGCCGGTCTCGGTTTACGGGCTGGGCGGGCATCAGTTCACCTCTCCTTCCGGTGCTGTCGGCGCAGCCGCATGGTGGAGCCGGCGGGCCTCGGCTGTGTGAACGCACAGCTCTCCCAGACGCGGCGACCGGTCGACGGCATTCAGAGCGACCCGGGCGGGCAGGGAGAGGGTGCGGGCGAGCACGAGGGCGGCACCGGTCGTCCAGGCCAGCGCGTTGGGCAACTCGCTCGCGGCGTCGGCGGCCGGCTTCAGGCCCAGGGCCTCGGTCACCTGCTGGCCGATGGCGTTGTCCACGGCGGCAGGTCCGGTGGCGTGGTGCCTGGCGTTTACGGGCGCCGGGAGCGCGGAGCGGTCGACCTTGCCGTTGGCGTTGAGTGGGACGGCAGGGATGGCGATCAGGTGGGTGGGGACCAGGTGCTCGGGCAGCCGCGTGGCCAGGTGCCGGCGGAGCTGGCCGCTGTCGATCGGTGTGGTGGCGACGTAGTAGCCGGCCAAGGCCAGGAGTTCGCGGCGGCTACCGACTGCCGCGACGACGGCCTCGGTGACCTGCGGGTGGCTGGTCAGCGCGGCCTCGACCTCGGCGGGTTCGACGCGGTATCCGCGGATCTTGACCTGCTGGTCCCGGCGCCCCAGGAACTCGATGCTCCCGCCGGCTGCCAGCGGCCGATGTCGCCGGTGCGGTACATCCGGGCAGCCGGGTCGGCGGCGAAGGGTCGGGCAGGAATCTCTCCGCGGTCAGCTCTGGCCGCCGCGGTAGCCGCGGACCACGCAGGCGCCGCCGATGTACAGCTCGCCGGGGACACCGACGGGAACCGGCCGCTGGTCCTCATCGAGGACGTACATAGTGGTGTTGGCGATCGGGCGGCCGATGGGGACGAGCTCCACGCCGAGATCGACGGTGTCGTCGATCGTGTGGACGCTGTTGCCGACGGATGCTTCGGTGGGCCCGTATTCGTTCAGGACCCGTGCGTGCCGGGTCGGTTCCCGGTCGCGCCAGTGCGCGAGGGTGCGGGTCGTGAACGCGTCCGCGCCCACCGCCAGCATGCCGGTCAGTGCCTTGGCCTGGTCCGCGGTGAGGAGCTCGGCCAGCGCGTCGAGCTGTCCGGGGGTCAGTTTCAAGAACGCGAACGGAGCGTTCTCCGCCAGCGTCTCGGTGATCTGGAAGAGGTCGGCTCTCTCCGGGATCATCAGAACGCGCTGCCCGGCGAGCAATGGCGCGTACAGGTTCGGCACGACCATGTCGTAGGCGACGCTGGAGAAGACCGCGCCGCCGCCGGTGCGCTCGCCGATGTACTGCTCGACGCACCAGTGCAGGTAGTTCACCAGGCCGCGGTGTGGCACCTCGACGCCCTTGGGTAGACCGGTGGACCCGGAGGTGTAGATGACGTAGGCCAGATCGTCACCGGAGACTTCCGGAAGCTCCGTCGGGGCGTCGGAATCAGTGTGGCCACTGGCCAGATCCCGGATTTCCGTGACCGTCCACGGGCCGCCCGGGGTGCTGGCGGCGTAGGTTGCGTCGCTGAGCACCAGGGTGACCTTCGCGTCATGCAACATGTGCACGGTCCGGCTCTCCGGCGCAAGCGGATCCAGCGGGAGGTAGGCCGCGCCGGCCTTCATAACCGCGACGAAGGCCACCAGCAGGTCCGCGTTCCGGCGCGCCCGGACAGCGACGATCGCCCCGGGGCCGATGCCGAGCCGGGCGAGCCGGGCCGCGACTCGGGCAGCGCGTTCGTCCAGGTCGCGGAACGTCAACTCCTGGTCCGGGTCCTGGACGGCGACGCGGCCGGGCGTCCGGCGTGACTGATCCAGCAAGAGCTGGTGCAGCGGAGTCTGCAGGTCCCAGCCGCGCTGCGGCCCCTGCCAGGCGGCCATCGTCAGGTTCTCGTGCGGCCGCATCAGGCCCCGCGGCTCAGCGGAGCGGGACGGCAGTGCCAAGGCGGTTTGGTGGACCTCGCCCAGTGCCCGCATCTGTGCCGGGCTCAGGCGCGTGGAGACGAGCTGCAGCTCGGTGGTTCCGGTGCTGGGGCAGTGGATCAGGTGCAGCAGCACCGTTGCGTCCGCCGGGTGGGTGGTTGCCGGTCCGAGCGCGGTGCCTCCCAGCGGGATGAGCTCGCTGGTGTCGGGGTCGGCCAGGTCGGCGGCGGGCCCGTGTTCGTCGACCAGGACCTGGGTGTCCAGGACGTCCCCCACGCCGAGCTTCCGAGCGATCTCGTAGAGGGTGGCCGAGGACGCCGCAGCCAGCAGGGCGCGGCCGGCACCGGGCTGCTCGTCGTAGAGGCGGCCGGTGCTCTCGGTCGGCGGCACGGGGAAGCTGGTCACGATCAGGCGGTGGCGGCTGCTCAGTTGGACGGCGATGTTCGGGGCCGGGCGGCCGGTGGCGATACGCACCGCCGCGAGATGCGCATTGATCAAGGACGCCAGCGAGTGGCCGGTGCCGACCGGCACCCGGACCCGGACAGGGGCACCCGGCGACGGCGAGGATACGGCTGTGTCGCAGGATGAGTCCGTGGGCTCGGTGATCCAGAACCGGGGATGCTGCGCCCCGTCCTGCACCTCCGCTACTGCCACAGGCGGCACAGCGGACGGCAGCATCAGATCGGCTGCGTTCCGGTGGGACACGGCGTCCTGCTGGTGGTAGCGGTGCAGGACCATGGCCAGCGCCTGAGTCTGCTGCTCCAGAGTCAGTGCGGCCGGGTTGTGGACCAGCAGGAGAGCGGCGGCAGCGGGGCCGGTGATCAGCCCGAGGCGTACGGCCGGCGACAGTGTCTCGGGGGCGGGATCCAGCTGGGTGACCTCGCTCCCCCAGGACGTGGCCAGCGCGTCGACGGCCTTCGTCAGGGATTCCGCGGGTGCATCGCCGAGGTCGTGGACGGCCAGGGGCGGCGGCTCGTCCAGGAACCGCCACACAGGCGTGGTCTCGCACAGGGCCAGCGCCTTGCGCAGCCCGGGCAGATCCGTGGCAGCGGCACGGCAGGCGGCATCCAGGCGTCCGCGGTCGGGGACGAAGGAAAGCTGGAGGTGGACGACGGCGGCCCCGGCGCGGACACCTACGCGCAGCAGCGTCAGCTCGTCCGCATCCAGGGCCCCGGCCGGGGCCGATGACGTTGCGGAGGTGGTCATGGTGCTCTCTTTCGGCAGTGTGTGAAGGCCGGTCAGCTGAGCAGGGTGACGGGCAGGTAGTCGTAGCCCCAGGTGCGCAGAGAACGGGACCGTCGGCCGGGTCCCGCCGGGGCGAGTTGGATCACGCGCTGCGCCATCGCGTCGAGCAGGCAGGTGAGGGTCAGCCGCGCAAGCCAGGCCCCGAGGCAGTGGTGTGAGCCCATCCCGAAAGACAGGTGGTGGTTGGGATGGCGTCCGATGTCGACCCGGTCAGGGGCGGGAAAGACGTTGGGGTCGCGGTTGGCGATCGGGTGCCAGGCCGTGATGCGTTCCCCGGCTCGGATCGTGGTCCCGCCGATGGTGAGGTCCTCGGTTGCTGTCCGCATCACGTTCAGGCTGGGCGCGCTGAGGCGAAGGACCTCCTCCACCGCGCCCGGTATCAGGTGCCGGTCGGTGCGCAGTCGCTGCCACTGCTCGGGCGCCGCGATGAAGGTGCTGGCGGCGCCCACCAAGGCCTGCCGTGTCGTCTCGTGCCCGCCGGCGAGCAGCAGGTGCGCGTTGTAGAGGATCTGTTCCAGGCCGAGATCCTCCTGCTTGTCGGCGCGAAGCCGGGCAAGTACTCCCTCGCCTGCGTCGGGACGGTGCAGGAGCTGCTTGAAGTAGAGGAACAGCTCAGTGTTGGCTTCGGCCACGTCCTGGTGGCTGGGTTCGGGCGTGGGAAGCGGGCCGGAGCTGGAGCCGAAGGCCGTGGCGGTCCACTGGGAGATCTGCTCGCGGTCGGCGGCGGGGATTCCGAGGATCAGACCGGTCAGGGTCAGGGTCATCCGTGTGGCCACGGCCGTAGCGAAATCGACCTTCCCGGCCTGGAGTACCTCGTCGACCACCCCGCGTGCCGTCTCGGCCAGCGGTTCCTCGACGAAGGAGAGGGCTTGGGGTGTCATGGTCCGGCTGAGCACGGCCTTCATCCGGCTGTGTGTGCGGCGGTCGGACTGCACGAGCATCCGGCCGCGGGCCGGCTGGTCAGCTTCGTGTAGCTGTCCGACGTGGATGCCGTACTGACTGGAGAGCTGGCGCCGACTCCGGTACAGCTCGACGACGTCGGCATACCGTGTCAGCGCCCAGAACCCGGTACCATCCCCGGAGTTCCAGTAGACCGGGCAGCTGCGCTGCAATTCGCGTAGCTCTTCCAGACCTCCGGTGGTGGCGAACATGTCCGGGTCGGCGAGGTCGATACCGGGCACGTCAGCCCCCGTGGTGGGGGTCGTACTGTGCCATCGGCAGTTCCGGGGCCGTGTAGGCGGGGATGGCGTCCCAGTCCAGCAGCGCCCGTCGGCGCAGGTCGAGCGCCATCGCGAGCGCCCGGTCCGGCTGCCAGCTGAGATGCTCGGCGGCCTCCCGAAGCGGGCGCTCGCCAGTGGCCAGGTCGAGCAGGAGCTCCTCGTCCGGATCGAGGCCTGTGGTGCTGGCCCCCGGTGTACGGACTGGGCGCAGATCGAGGCGATCGGGGGCGGGGATCTCGGTCGTGCCGATGAACAGCCGGTCGAGCTGGCTGCCGAACAGGCAGTCGATCGCCTCCGCGGGGTCCTCGACGATCGGCTTGCCCCGGACGTTGAAGCTGGTGTTCAGCACCATCGGGATGCCGGTGAGCCGCTCGAACTCCGTGATGAGCGCCCGGAAACCGCCGGGCAGGTCCGCGGCCACGGTCTGCAGGCGGCAGGTGCCGTCAACGTGGGTGATCTCCCGCACCTGCGGCGCCTTGTCGGGCCGAACGGGGCAGACCAGGAGCATGAACGGGCTGTCGTGGGAGGGCAGGTCGAACCACTGCGTTGCCTGTTCCTGGAGGACCGAGGCAGCGAACGGCCGGAAGCCCTCGCGGAACTTGACCCGGGCGTTCAGCCGATCCTTCATCCCGGCGATCCCCGGGTGACACAGGATTGAGCGGGCTCCCAGAGCTCGCGGGCCAAGCTCGGCGCGGTCCTGGAACCAGCCGACGATTTCTCCGCGCGCGACGGCGGCGGCCGCCGCTTCGGCGGCGCTGCGCTCGTCGGCGTGGGTCACGGGATCCAGCCCGGTCTTCTGCGCGAGGGCCTGGATGGTGTCCTGCTGGCCGGTGACTTGAGACGGTCCGAGGTAGACGTGGGGCATCCGCGAGGTGAGTGCGGGGGCGGCGCGGCCGAGCAGGACTCGGTCGGCATACAGGGCGGCGCCGACGGCGTTGCCATCGTCAGTCGCAGCGGGGAAGACGAACAGATCCTCGGGCTGCAGCTCGGAGGCGATGCGTGTGTTCAGGGCACTGTTGAGGAAGCAGCCGCCAGCCAGCACGAGGCGGCGGGTGCCTGCCTCCTGCATGGTCCGGGCGGCCAGCGCCAGACAGGCGGCCTCGAACTCCCCTGGAGCTGAGCGGCCAGGTCGAAGTGCTGGTGGTCGAACCCACTCCCGCTGTGTGAGGGGCGCAGCAGGTAGCCGTCGGTGGTCCGGGTGGCGAAGCCGAGGTCGGCGAGGTGGTCGGCGGCTCCGTCAAACCGGATCTGGTCCCCGTCGATGTGGATGAAGAGAGGCTCTTTCGACAGGGGCTTGCCGTAGCTGGCCAGGCCCATCGTCTTGCCGGCGTCGTCGTAGGTGGACCCGGGCTCGGCGAAGCCGAGAGCGAGCGTGACAGCCCGGTAGACCTCTCCGATGCCGGACAGGTCGGTCGGGATCCACAGTGCACCGTCCCGGCGGCGACCGGCGATCCGGCTGGAGGGGCGCACCATTCGCCACAGCAGCCTCGGCTCACCCGCTGGCTGGAAGAGGAACGCGCTCTCCTGCTCGCGGGCGTTCTGGCCGATACGTGAACCGTAGGCGTCGATGACAAGCGCGGCAGCCGGACGGTCTGCGGTGCTGCAGTAAAACGCGGCGCTGGCATGGGCGAGGTGGTGCCCGGGGTGGGGCAGTGCGAGCGCCGATCCCGGGTCCGTGAGCAGCCCGAGGCTCTCCAGCAGCCCGTTCTCCTCGCCCTGGCTGCGGGTCTCGGTGGAGGTCGCGATCCAGTGATCGACGTCCCGTCGGCCGAGGTCCTGGTCAGCGAGGATGGCGTCGATGAGGCGGGCCATAGCGGCGGGGTAGGCGTGGTGGGCGACGACGCCGCGCTTCACACCGGTGGTGCGTTCCAGGGCTAAGGCCCCGCGAAGTTGTCCGTCCACGATGAGCGCCGCGGCGCTGTCGTGGCTCATGTTCAAGCCGACGATGACGGTCATGAGGCTCCTCTTGGACAGGCGGAGAGCAGTAGGAGGCCACCGGTGCGAGAGGAACCTGAATGGCCGTCAACCCGACTGCTGATAGAGCCCTTTGAGGGTGCTGCGCACGTCTGCTTAGTCGCTAGAGCTCGATGCTGTGCAACCTGTGCAACCCGCTGCGGCCCCTCCCCGGTGCCGTCTAGGGCCGGGATGATCGAGCCACTTCCCGGAACTACCCCGGGACAATTAGCCACGCGATGTACATTCTCCGTCACTCTCTGATGCGCCATCGTGTTGAAGGACTCTCCCCATGGCTCGGTCAAAGAGCTCTCACCCAATCACCGGCTCGGACAGCTGATAGCCGAGACCGGATGGGACAGCGTCGGTGTTCTTGCCGACCGCGTGAACCGGCTACTCCACCAGGCCGGCAGCCGCCGCGTGATCCACCGCACCACCCCATACAAGTGGCTGCGTGGGCACGTCCCGAGTGGCCCTGTGCCGGCTCTCGTCGTCCGAGCATTATCGACTGCTTTGGGTAGGGATCTCACCTTTGATGACGTCTGGGTGCATCGCGGTCCGACTACCGTCACCGAAGTGATCCGCGCACACGAGGGGCTCGATCAACCCTGGGACATCACCGGCCTGCACAATCTGCTGCAGGAACTGGACACGGTGCCCGCCCGCCGTGTGGTGCTGGCCGCCACAGGAACCGTACTGACAACGCTTGCCTGGCAGTCTCTCGCAGCCCCGACTCCCCGTCTCATCGCCCCACGCAAGCCGACCACCGCGGTCCCTCCATCCGCACTGCGGATCGTGGACAGCCTGGTCGCCTCCGCGCAGGCCGCTGACGACCGGGAAGGCAGCTCGGCCAGGCAGACCATCAGCATGTCCGTCCCGATCATTGTGAAGCTGCTCCAAGAAGGTGACTACTCCCCCGAAGCCGGTGCCCACCTGGCCCGATCCCTGGCTCAGGTCTGCCAGACCCTGGCCTCCATGCACCATGACGAACTCGCTGCTGGCATTTCCCAGCGCCTCTACCTCATGGCCTTGCGAGCCGCCCATGCCGCAGGCGATCACGCCCTCGTCGCAAGCATCCTCGCTCGCATGTCAGGGCAAGCGGCTGACTACGGACAGGCCGCCGATGCCGTCCAACTCGCTGCAACAGCCACTGAGGCAGCCGCGCACGCCGCGCCGAGTGTGCGAGCGCTCGTCGCCGCCCGGAAGGGAATCGCCCACGCCAGCGCCCGGGAACTGGACGCCTTCGAGGCGTCGATCGACGACAGTAACCGCTTCTTCGAACAAGCAGATCTTCAAGCCGAAGCCCCCTCCTGGGCTGGCCACGCCGACCGAACCGAACTTGACGCCATCGCCGGACGCGGCCTGGTCATTCTCGCCGCCAAGCGCACCGCTGACCCGTTGATCGTGTTGCCCCGGGCATCCGAGCTCTTACAGGCCAGGGCGCAGACACCGCTGGGGAGACCATCAACGCTCCGCCCTACGCCACGGAGCCCTCTACAGCCTGGCTCAAGCCCAGCTTGGGAATCTCGACACCGCCGTCGACGCAGCCGAGACCGCCCTCACCCGGTTGCCGACCGTTGCATCCACCCGAAGCGTCATGTTGCTACGCGATCTTGCCTTCTTCCTTGACCGGCACAGTGCAGTACACCCACGTGCCCGCACGATCGTTCACGACATTCAAGGCCACTGCCAGCGACTTCGCCTTCGCTAGGCGGCGAACACCACCCTCGGCGATTCGGCCAACCGTTCCGTTCCATAGACCTGTTGCGGGGACTGGGTCCGTGCATTCTCCATGTGGCTCCGGCCGCTCTATCTCGGGAAATCCGAAGCGACTCAAATACACCAGTTCGATATCTCGGCGTGGTCGTTGAACCTCACGATGATGCTGGACGACCGTTTAGGGGACCCGCCTTGAGCTCGGCCGCAACGAACGAACAGCAGGAGACCGTGCCTCTGCCGCCTCCGCCAGCGGAGATCACCTACAGCGGGCAGTACTCCGTCAACCCGCTCGCCGAGGTCTCTTTCCGGCGGATGTGCGCCCAGATCCCGGCCGTCCTGGGCCGGATCGCGCGGCTGTCGTGGCGGACCGACCAGCGGGCCGTGCAGCTCCTGCTCGGCTGCCAGGTGGTCACAGGCGTCTCTGCCGCCGTACTGCTGGCCGCCACGGCCCGCGCCATGGCACCGGTCCTCGGGGACGGCACCGCCGGCGAGCGGCTGCGCGGCGCCCTGCCGGCACTGCTGGTGGTGGCGCTGGCCGCCGCGCTGGCACGCGCGGCGGGGCTGTCGCCGCGTACGCCGAGCGGCGGATCACTCCGCGGCTGACCACGGAGACGGACACTGCGCTGGTCGAGGCGGTGTGCCGGGTGGAGGCCTCGGCCTACGCGGAGGACGGCTTCTCGGACCGGCATGAGGCGGCCGAGATGGGGGTGATCCGTACGCACGTCATGGTCACCGACGCGCAGCGGCTGGTGTCCGCGCTGATCCGCATGGTCACTGCGGGCGGCGTGCTGTCGGTGCTGAATCCGTGGATGCTGCCGCCGCTCCTGCTCGCGGTGCTGCCCGCCGGTGTGGGCGCGGTGCTGACCGCGCGGGTCGACTACGAGATCCACTACGCCAACATCGCCGACCGCAATGTGCGCGGCATGATGCGCTGGTGGGCGACCGAGTCGAAGTACGGCGACGAGGTCCGTGCCAACTCGATGACCGACTACCTCATCTTCTGGTACCGGGCTCTGTCCGATCGGTGCGACCGGCGTACCCTGGCCGCCGCGCCGCGGACCCTGCGGATCGCCCTGCTCTCCGCGCTGGCCGGCGGTGTCTTCCTCGTTGCGACCTGGGGCGCGTTGGCGTGGCTTGCGGTCTCGGGCCGTGTCGAGCTCGCGGTGGCGGCGACGGCGGTCATCGCCGTGCAGACCACGCTTGCCGCGCTGTCTCAGGTGGTCATCAACGGCGCCGCGGTCTTCCACACCAGCCTGTACCTCAGTGACATGCAGGCCTTCCTCGACGATGCCGCCGCCCGCGCCCCCAAGCGCGGGCCCCGCGCGCATGCCGCGCCGACCGAGGAGATCCGGCTCGAGGAGGTCGTCTACCAGTACCCGGGTAAGGACAAGCCGGCCGTGAACGGTGTCTCGCTCGCGCTGCGGCGTGGGCAGATCCTCGCGATCGTCGGGGCGAACGGGTCGGGGAAGTCCACGCTCACCCGGTTGCTGACCGGCATCTATCTGCCCGACAAGGGCACGGTCACGTGGAACGGCACCGACCTGGCCGCGATGGACCCGGCCACGGTGTGGGCGACCACCGGCCTGGTGCCTCAGATCTTCGCCCAGTGGCCGCTGCGGTTCCGTGAGAACGTCACCCTCGGCCAGCCCCGCACCCACGACGACGCCCCCGTGTGGGAGGCCGTCGACGCGGTGGGCCTGCGCGAGGCCGTCGAGGACCTGCCAGCCGGTCTCGACACCCTCCTGGCTCGCGACGTCTTCGGGGGCTCGGAACTCTCCGGTGGGCAGTGGCAGCGCATCGCCTGTTCAAGAAGCCGTCCGGAAACAACCTCACGGTTTCGTATGGACATTCGACTCCTCGATGGACTCGACGAACCGAAGTACCTCTTCCGCGCTGTGAAACCGATGGTTCCTGTGGACGGGCGTGGGGTCGTATCCGTCCGCCTTAAGGAGAGGCCGAAGTTCTACAAGCGTGTTGCCGACGGTGCGGGGGCTCACCTTGAAGAGAGCTGCGATCGTCGGCCGGGTGGCAACTTGGCGCATAGCAAGGATCGCGGCAAGAACTCGACCCTCATCGGTGATCTTCCTGTGGCCAGTAACTGCGCCTGGGTCCTTTTTCAGTTCGGCACCCCGTCGTTTGCGCCGAATCTCCTGAAGGCGGGCTTGGTACTTAATGGCCAGACGGGTAGTAATGGCATCGAGTTCATCACTGCTCATGCCGGTGATGGCCGGATGGCGCAATGCTTCTTGAGGGTCTACTTCCTTCAGGGTGCCAGCGGACGCGACGAAGTCGCGGACCGCCTGAGTGCTGGGAAGTCGGAGCGCGATGGGACGTACTGGGTGGTTGTGATCCGTCAAGAGGACTCGAGTCTCGCGAGTAACCTGCTGCATGGTGCTTCGGCCTACTCCGAGCAGGTCTTGCAGAACAGGCATTGGGCAGACCTCTCGAAGGTAGACAAGGGTGGCCACAATGCGAGCTGCGGGCGTCATTACCGTCATTCCGCCCGCACCTTTCGTGCGGCGCCTCCTTCCACCTCGCTTGTTGTAAGCCCGTTTCTCGGCCTGGGCCTCCTGGGCTGGTGCGAGCACTTCGATGAGACGCTGAAGTTCTTCCCGGCTCATGCCGGTAAGTACTGGATGAGAAAGCATATCCAGCACTTCCGACGGGATGACTCTGGGGCCGCTACCGTTTTGTGCGGCAGTGCAGAAGCCGTTTGGCTGGACGGTGTAGTTCCAGGCTCCGCAGGTTTCATGTGGCTGGATCGGCAGGGATTCCAGATACTCCTTGCTCACGGTGATCCCGATCGGATAGATACCTGTGTCGAGCTCGGCCTCGACGCGCAAGCCAGCGCGAGTGCGGGTGGACTCGATGGTCTTGATGACGACCTCGTAGCTGGTCAGTGGACGTCCGCGCCAGTTCATCGTGATGTGGGAGAAAAGTCGGTGTTCGACCTTATTCCACTTCGATGTTCCGGGTGGAAAGTGGCAGACGGTAATGGCCAAACCAGTTTCTTCAGCGAAAGCTGCGAGTTCAGACTTCCACAGTCGGTATCGAGGAGAGTTCGATCCGCCGGAGTCTGCTGTGATGAGGAGGCGCTGGGCATTCGGGTAGACGCCTCTGCCTCGATTTTCCCACCATCGACGAATCGAGGAAACAGCGAAAGTGGACGTGTCGTGGTCTACTCCGACGTTTACCCAGCCCGTGTTTGCTGCGATGTCGTAGATTCCGTAAGGGATGGCCTGCTGAATGTCCCGCGGAAGAAGAGCGAGTGGTCCTCAACATCGATCGGCTCGCCTTTGGGTCGCCATTCGCGGCCAGGGTGTGGTATTGACCAATTATTTCCTTCTTCTTAGTGTCCACGCTGATGACTGGCTCGCCAGCTGCCTGATGTTCCTTGACCTGATCGTTGATGTAGTGGAACTGAGCGTCTCGGTCCGGGTGCTGTTTTCCTTCCAAGGTCTTGGCATTGCCCTGCAGGCTGAACCCGTTCTCGCGCAGCAGCCTTCCGACCGTGGTCGCGGAGACCGCATGCCCTTGCCCGGTCAGCTCGAAAGCGAGATTTCGCAGCGACTTTGTCGTCCATCTCAAGGGGGACATGGGATCGCCTCGCTCGTCCGGCTCGACCAGCGCCAACAGGGCGGGCAACAGCGCCGGGTTCTTCTCGGTCGCCTTTCTGCGGCCACCCCCTGGGCGTCGGCTGCGTCCCGCCGGAAGAGGGGTCGACTCTTCGGCGAGCTCGGCGATTCCTTTGCGAACGGTCGTTTCGCTGACACCCGCCACGCGGGATACTGCGCGTATACCGCCATGTCCCAGCTCGCGGGCCTCGGCAGCCAGCAGGAAACGCCGCTGCCTTTCGTTGAGGTGAGGGAGCAAAGCCCCCAATCTGGACGCAAGTTGACGAGACGCCGGCTGGGATATGAGCATGCAAGATCAACGATCTTGGGGTCTGCGAAGCAACGCTTTGTTTCCGGACGGCTTCAAGGGCCCTGTACAGGCGCCCGGGGCTGCTGATCCTCGACGAGCCCACCTCCCAGATGGACCCCCGCGGCGAGCACCAGATCTTCGAGCAGATCAAGGCCATCGCGGCGGACCGCATCACGATCATGGTCACCCACCGCCTGGAGAACACCAAGATCGCTGACCACATCATCGTGATGGAGGACGGCCGGATCACCGAACAGGGCAGGTACGACGACCTCGTGCACGCCGGCGGCACCTTCGCCGAGCTGCTGGAGCTCTCCCAGGACCGCTGACCGCCACGCCCCGTCCCCTCGCTGACCGCCAAGCCACCCCTGCCCCCGTGCCCGGCTCAACCAGAGCCCGAGCACACCCGTCCCCTCAGCGCCGAGGTCCTGATGCCGCCCTCTTCTTCTCACATCCGTACCGTGGTCACCGCCTACCTCGACCGGCATCCCGGCGAGCGGGACGCCCTGGCCGGCCTGCTGGCGGCGCTGGACGCCGGCGCCGAGCCGACCAGCCGCACCACCCTTCCTGCCCACATCACGTGCAGCGCCGTCGTGATCGACCGGCACCGGCGGGTCCTGCACATCCGCCACAAGGCGAGCGGAGGACTGCTGCTCGCCCCCGGCGGACACGTCGAGGCGGATGACGGCACTCTCCTGGCCGCGGCCCTGCGCGAGGTCAAGGAGGAGACCGGGATCCCCGCCTCGGCTCTCGTCCTGACGCCCGAGCTCCAAGACGAGCCGATCGACATCGACGTCCACGCCATCGACCCCAACCCGGCACGAGGCGAAGCAGCCCACTGCCACTACGACGTGCGCTTCGTCTTCTACCTCGCCGACGGTGCGCCCGAGCTCGTGCTGCAGGCCGAGGAGGTCACGGGATCGGCGTGGCTGCCGTTCGACGAAGTGTCCTCCCCGACGCTGCGCGAGAAACTCGCCGGCTCGGCTCTGGACGGGGTGATCGTTGCGGTGAACGCCTCCGCGATCATCCACGACGGCCAGGGCCGGTACTTGCTGCACTTGCGGGACGCCAACAAGCCGTGGATCTGGGAGCCCGGGTGCTGGTCGCTGCTCGGCGGCGGCCGGGAACCGCAGGACCGCACCCTGCTCGACACGGTCCGTCGGGAGCTGCGCGAGGAGGCCGGCCTGACGGCCCTGGACCTGGAGCCGTACGCGGTCGAGCACGTCACCGGCACCGACGGGACAAGGGTTCAGATCCAGCTGTTCACCGGCCTGTGGAACGGCGACCCGGCCCGTTTGCCCCTCACCGAGGGCGTGATGCTCGCCTGGGTGCGGCCCGAGAGTTCCCGTACATGACGATGCTGCCCTCGACCCGGGAACTGCTGGAGCAGCACGCCGCCGATCACCCCGGCCCGCCGACGGTCCGACGGAGCCCGCAGGGACCACGCGGGCGGAGGCGCCGTCCGGGACCGTGCTGAACGTGGTCGGTGTTCACCTCTACCTGGAACGCGGCGGGCAGGTCCTGCTGGGCCTGCGGCATCCCGACTCGGCGTACGCGGGCGGCTCCTGGCATGTGCTGGCGGGCCACTGCGAGGCGGAGGCCGCGACCGCGTGCCTCGTGAGGGAGGCGTACGAGGAGGCGGGACTGGTCATCGAACCGGCCGATGTCGAGCTCGTCCACACCGTGCACATGAGGGACCACCCCACGGACCCGCCCCGCGTCCAGCTCTTCTTCCGCGCCCTCCGCTGGGAGGGTGAGCCGGAACTGCGGGAGCCGGACAAGTGCGTCCAGTGGGAGTGGTGGAACGTCAAGGACCTTCCCGAGCAGGTCGTCCCCTACACGTGCGCTGCGATCGAGGGCATTCGGGCCGGACGCGTCTACACGGAACTGGGATGGACGCGGTGACCGGATTCGACTCCGTGGGCGCTGCGTACGCCGTCCACTCCGACAGCGCGCGGGGCCGCCTGCGGCACGACCTGGTGGAACGGCGGCTTCTCGCCGAGCTGCCGGCCGCGCCCGCTCGGATTCTGGACGTCGGCTGCGGGAACGGCGAGATGACGCTGCGCCTCGCCGCGGCCGGCCACCGGGTGACCGGCGTCGATCCGGCCGCCACCATGCTGGCGGCCGCGCCGACCGTCTCGCGGCCCGGCCCGAGCTCGCCGACCGCGTCCAGCTCGTCAACGCCGGCTTCGACTCCCTGTCCTTGGACGGGGAGCCGTTCGACGGGGTGTGCTGCCACGGCGTGCTGATGTACCTGGAGGATCCCGGTGAGGCGGTCGCCTGTCTGGCTGGGCTGGTAGCGCCGGGCGGCCTGCTGAGCATCCTCGCCAAGAACCGCCGAGCCGTCGGCGTGCGCGAGGCTCTCGCCGGTGACTCCGAGACCGCGTGTCGGCTCATCGTGTCCGGGGCGGACCGGAGTGTGGGCAATCTCGGCCGGGAAACCCGCGGGGACGACCCCGACGCCCTCGACCGGCTCGCCGCCGAGCACGGGCTGAGTCCGCAGCCGTGGCAGGGTGTGCGGATCTTCCACGACCACTTCGACGACACCTGGGCTCCGGATCCGGCCGCCTACGCGGCGGCACTGGAGCTGGAGTGGGCCGCGTCCTCGCAGAGCCCCTACCGGGACCTGGGTCACCTCGTGCACACCCTGGCTCGCAGACCGGGGCGGAGCCGATCGTGACGCCCACCACCACAGTCCATGACGCGGCCGCGGAAGGCGCGGCCGCCGTTCCTCTGCGCGCCAACAGGTCCTTTCGCGCTTACTGGGTCGGCGAGGCGGTGACCCTCGCGGGGTCATCGGTCCACGGCGTGGCGCTGCCGGTGATCGCGGTGCTGGAGCTGGACGCCTCCCCCGGCCAGGTGTCGCTGTTGGCCGCCGCGGCGACGGTGCCCGCGTTCGTTCTCGCGCTGCCCGCCGGGGTGGCCGGCGACCGGTACCCGAAGAAGAAGATCATGATCGGTACGGATCTTGCCGCAGCCGTGGTGGTGTCCGTGGTGCCGGTCTGCTGGGCCGTGGGCGTTCTGTCCGTGCCCGTGCTCTACGCGGTCGCCCTGCTGCTGGGGGCACTGACCGTGCTGCATCAGGCCGCGTCGATCGCCATCGTGCCTGAGATCGTCGACCGCGCCCACATGCATTCGGCGAACGCGCGGATTGCCGGCGCCTTCTCCTTGGCGGACACAGCCGGTACCTACGGCGGCACCCTCGTCGTGGGCCTCCTCGGTGCGGGCCGCGCCCTGTGGCTGGACTCCGTCTCGTACCTTTTCAGCGCCTGGTGCGCCTCCCGGATCCGGCCCAGCGCGGCACGACGGGCGGCGGCTGCCCGGCCCTCGCGGATGGGCGCCGCGATCCGCGAGGGGCTTCGCTACGTGATGCGCGATCCGATACAGCGTCCCCTGGTGCTCTCGCTCGCCGGTCTCGCCTTCGCCGACGGGATCGTGACGACGTACTTCGCGTACACGCTGCTGACCCGGCTGGACTCCGGCAGCACCGGTCTCGGCCAGGTCATGGGCGTCACCGCCGTCGGCGGCCTCGCGGGGGCGGTGGTCGCCACCCGTCTCGTGGACCGGTTCGGGCCGGCATGCGTGATTCTGACCGGGTTCCTCGCCTACGCCGTGTGCGGCGTGCCCCTTCTCGTCGCCCGGCCGGAACCGGTGTGGCTGGGCGTGATCGCGGCCGCCGGCGCGCTGAGGACGGCGGCCGCGGTCGCGGCGGGCACGACACAACGGTCCCTGCGCCAGCAACTGTGCCCTCCCGAGCTGCAGTCCCGCGCGCAGCAGACCTCCGTCTGGCTGGTCACCGGACTGCGCCCGGCAGCCGCCCTCACGGCCGGCGCCATCGCTGCCGCCTCCTCCGTACATGCCGCGCTGATCGCCGGGACCTTGCTCTACCTCGTGCCTGCAGCACTGCTGTGGGCCTCGCCGGTCCGCCGCCTGACCACCATGCCCGCTGCTGCGCCCACTCCCGGGAAGGACCCCGCTCCTGGCTCTTGACCTCCACACGGCGACGGGCCGTCGGTGCACCGGCATGGTCGACCGGCTCACGGCCGACGGTGTCCTGACCGACTCGCTGCTACGCGACGTCGCCTTCGCCTACCAGCACGGCTACCTCTGACAGGCCGCACCGCACCACCACACCAGCCGTATAGCAACGAGGAGTTACGGGTGCCCCAGCCACCGAACGTTCACCCCCAAGCCGTCGGACCCGCCGTGCCGGGCGGCTGGCCCGAGACCTTCCTCCGCCACCGTGCCGGCGACGGCTGTCCCATGTGCGCGAACGACTACGCCGCGGACGACATCGGGTGGGGTCTCCTGCTCCGCCGCGGCGAGGTGGCCAACGCCTACCTGTGGAGAAGCGGACGCCTGCGCGGCTACTGCGTGCTCATCCACCGCGGTGCCCCGCACGTGGCCGAGCCGACCGACCTGTCCGAAGCCGACGCGGCCGCCTACTGGCGCGACTCCCTCGCGCTCGGCAGGGCCCTGACGGCCTTCTACGAGCCGGTCAAGCTGAACTTCTCCACGCTCGGCAACGTCGTACCCCATCTGCACAGCCACATCTGCCCCCGGTACGCCGGTGACACCGACCCGGCGCCGGGCGGGCCACTGCCCTGGGACGTCCTCGACAGCGGGCGCCAGGACGAGGCACAGCTGCAGGCCGACGCCGCTGGGCTGCGGGAACTGCTGGAGGACGCGTGAGCACCCCGCCGCACAACGAGCCCACGGGGCTGTTCACGTCGACGGCGGCGCACTACGCCCGTCACCGCCCCGGCATCCCGCCGGAGGCCGTCTCGCTCCTCGCCGACACGATGCGGGACGCCGACCGCCCAGCCCTCCTCGACCTCGGCTCCGGCACGGGCCAGGTGCCTGCCGCTCTACTCCCGGCCGTTCCCCAGATCAACCGCGTGGACCTGGTCGACCCGGACCAGGACATGCTCCGTCAGGCCGCCGCTACTCTTGAACACCTTCTGGCCGGCCGTCGGGCCGGCTTCCACCCGGTGGCGGCCGAGGACTTCATGCCCCCATTCGACGGCTACCGGGCGGCCCTGGTCACCTGCGCGCGGTCCTTTCACTGGATGGAGCGGTTCCCTGTCCTGAAGATGGTCGACCGTGTCACCACGCCCGGGGCCACAGTGGCGATCATGGGGGACGGCAGCCTGTGGACCTACCGGGCGGACTGGACGGCCGCGCTCAAGCAGCTGATCCAGTCCTACCTGGGCAAGGAGCGCCGCGCGGGCACGGGCGGCGTGTATGCCGGACCGGGCCGGCGGTACGAGGACGACCTCGCCGCGTCGGCGTTCAGCCAGGTCACCGAGCGCCGCTTCCCTGTCCGCCGTGTCTGGGCGCCGACTCAGGTCCTCGGCTACCTGCGCAGCACGAGCTTCGCCCGCCCGGACCTCTTCGGCGACCGCCACGACCGCTTCGAAGCCGAAGCCCTGAAGCTGTTGGAACGCCACAGCCAGCACACCGGCCTTGTTGAGGAAGCGGTGTTCACCGTGCTGCTGGCCCGACGTCCAGGATGCAAGGCGTGACCGGCGGACGGCACACCGTGCCGGTAGACGTGCACCTGCTCGCCGTCCGTGACGGAGATCGGGGCCCGGAAGTTCTGCTGTCCCGGCGGGCCGGCGACGTGTACGCGAGCGGTCTGTGGCACGCGCCGTCGGGCCATGTGGAGCTCGAGACCGTCGTCGATGCCGTGGTACGCGAAACGCTGGAGGAGACCGGTCTCGTCGTGGAGGCGGCGGACGTGCGGGCGGCGGTCACGGTGCACCACCGGCCGCCGGGCGGTCAGGCGAGGGTCGGGCTTTTCTTCGAGGCCCGCCGCTGGAGCGGCACCCCGCGGGTCGTGGAGAAGGACAAGTGCGACGCGATCGGATGGTTCGAGCTCGACGGGCTCCCGGAGCCGATGGTCGCCTACTGCCGCGCCGGAATCGATGCCTACCGGGCCGGCGCGCCGGTCGCGCTGCACTTCCAGGAACCCGGTGATGCGATCGCCTACGACCCGGCTGCCGACCGCCTCGCCCTGGTTCCCGGCCACACCGACCGCAGGGCCGTACCGGAGGACGCGGTGCGCGCCTTCGTCGAACAGGCGGTGGGCCGGATCACGACCTGGAGCGATGTCTCCTGGGCCCGTGCAGAGAGCCGTGTATGGCGGGTGCGCGGCGCCGAGGGCGGCACCTGGTACGTCAAGATCCACCAGAGCGACCGCTTCCACGACCGCGAAGTCGCCGCGCTCCGCGGCTGGGTCGGCGGGCTCGGCGCGGCCGCGCCCCGGCTGGTGGCCGCCGATGCGGGGCTGCGGGTCGTCGTGCTCACCGAGGTGGGAGGCAGGTCCCTGCACGGTGCCACGTATCCGCCCGAGGAGCAGCGCCTCATCTTCCGCCGGATCGGGCAGCTTGCGGCGGCCATCCACACCAGCGCCCCGGCCCGGCCGGCCGAAGGCATGCTGCCCCTGGGGAAGCTGGAGCGGCACCTGGACGGAGCCCGGCCCAATCTCGCGCCCGGGGACGAGGAGTTCATCCGCACCGTGGCCGAGAAGGGCGCCCATCTGCCCGGGGTGGACGTGGTGCCCACACACGGTGACTTCCAGCTGCGCAATCTCCTCTGGGACGGATCCGCCGAGGCCCTGCGCGTGATCGATTTCGAGCGGTCGGAAGACGGTCCGGCCGTACGGGACTTCGTGCGGCTGTCCGACGCGTGGCACGGTCGCCCCGACCTCCTCCAGGCCGTGATGGACGGCTACGGCCGTCCGTTCACCCGCGAGGAAGAGGACCAGCTCACGGTCTTGTCCGTCCTGGACGCTGTTTCCGGCATCGCCTACGGCGCCGCCCACAGAGACCCCGAGCTGGTAGAACGCGGCCACCGCACGCTGGCCCGGCTCCGCTCCACCCGACACCTTGTGGGGAAGTGGCCAGCGGAGGCTTGGCAGGAAGGGACGCTGTGAAAGAACTGATGAGCGATCCGCGTTTCGCCGGGACAACGCTCCTGGTGATCGACTTCGAGGGCCTTACCCCGGCGGGGCGACCCGCCGAGCCGGTCGAGGTCGCCGTGCTGGCACTGCGCCCCGTGGACCGGCGGCTGGCTGAAGTCGGCCGATTCGAGGAGCTGATGCGTCCGCCGGCTGACGTGCCTGTGACCGCGAGGGATGTCCAGCTCAAGGGCATTACCCAGCAGATGCTGTCCTCGGCAGCGTCGGCAGCCGAGGTGATGGCCCGGCTTGACGCGCGCCTGACAGCGCCGCCGTACCGGTTGGTCGCCCATCACGCCCCCACGGAAGCCGGGATCATCGCCCGCCAGGCAGAGCACTGTCCCATACTCGCGGCCACACCGTTGCTGGACACGTTGCGTCTGGCCAAGGCCGTGGTGCCCGGGCTCGGCTCGTACGGGCTTGACAGTCTGCTCGGCTACTACGGGATCGCCAAGCCGGCCGGACGGCACCGGGCGATGCCGGATGTCGAGGTCACCGCCCAGGTGCTGGCCCGACTGCTGGAGGAAGGGTGTGCCGGTGGCCGGTGGCGCACGCTCCTCGAACTGGACGCGGCCGCTGGACTGCAGCCCAAACGGCCACCCTCGGGCACGGAGGCAGAGCAGAGTGCTCTGTTCTGACCCGGTCTCCTGCGCGGCGAGACCACGGAGCGGCTGGTGTCTCGGGGCCTATGCCCGCAGGTCCAGGCCGTGACAGGCACCCGCTCACGTCCGTTGAGCACAACGAAGAGAAATGAGGGAACGGAGCATGACCGCACCGGTGTTCACCGCCCCGGAAGCTGCCGAGGACGTCACACGGATGCGCGGCGCTTTCGCGGTCGCGTTCGACCTGGCCTGGCGGCTGTACGCCGCGAGCTGGAGCGGCTGGTACGCAACCGACATCCACATGCACCACCCGCTCACCGACCCCGCCCGCCACGCGCTGTATCACCGGCTCGCCGCCCGCAACAGGATCTGGATCGCCTACCGCAACCTCCCCGCCCCGCTCCTCCCCGTCTATCTGAGCGTGTGGACCACGATCACCCTGGCCCGGGCCGTGCACGGCGGCGGACTGGGCCAGACGCTGCGCGGCGTGAGTGAAGGTGGAGGACCCGGCGTATGCAGCGGCGGCGGCCGATGAGCTGGCGGACCGTCTACCGGCTCACGGCCGCCGGGCGGCCACCCATCATCTGACCTCTTTGTCCCGTCCTACGAGGAGTTCTCTTCGCCATGAACCAGTTGTTGCCCTCGCTGATGGGGGTGTTCGCCCATCCCGACGATGAGAGTCTGCTGGCTGGCGGTGTGCTCGCACAGCACCACGCCGCCGGCGCCCGCACCGCCGTCGTCACCGCCACCTGGGCGCCGACGAGCCACCGTGCCCCCGAACTCGCCGACGCTCTCACCGTTCTCGGGGCCGGCTCACCACGGCTGCTCGGCTACGCCGACGCCCGCAACCCCGCCTCCACGCCCGGCGGCGCCGTACGCCTTGTCGACGCGCCCCTCGACGAAGCCGTCGGCCTCCTGGTCGCACACATCCGCGAGTTCCGGCCCGACATCGTGGTCGGCCACGACGCCCTGGGCCAACTCACCGGCCACCCGGACCACCGTCGCGCCCACCAGATCACCCTCCTCGCCGTCGGGGCCGCCGCCCTGCCGCACCTGTACCCCGACGCCGGGGAGCCCTGGCAGCCAGCCGCGCTGTACGCGGCCACGCACTCCGAATCTGGGATAGGCCGGCTCGGCCCCCTCCTTCAGAGCGTGGGCAAGACGCTCCTCGCGGCACCGGACACATACGCGACCACGACCGTCGACGTCTCACCCTGGGCCGCGGTGAAGTGGGCCGCGATCTGCGCCCACCGCAGCGAGGCCGCCCGCCCGCGCCCCCTACCCGGCCTGCTCGCCCGCCTGCCCGAACCGGAACGCAACGAGATCATCAGCACCGAGCAGTTCACCCGACTCTCCGCCGGTCCCGCGCCGGGCGACCCGCACCAACTCGTCGCCTGACCGGCCCACCGCCCACAGAGTCCCGCCCGCACGATCGGAGACGAGATGACCACCACACCCTCCCAGGACGCTCCGCCCAGCACGTCGATGACCGACGCGGAGTACGGAGCCTTACGCGCCTCAGCCGCCCTGTGGGCCGGAACGTCCGTGCTCATCACCGACGAGCGCGGCCGGGTCCTGATCCAGCGCGTCGACTACCGCACGACCTGCCTCCTGCCGGGCGGCGCCGTCGACGCGAACGAGTCCCCGGCCCAGGGGGCCGCGCGCGAACTGCGCGAGGAGCTCGGCGTCACCATGGCCGTCGACCGTGGGCTCGCCGTGGACTGGGTCAGCGCCGACAGCCTCAACGCGCCCGCCGACCTGCGCTTCCCTGGCGAGATCCTCCACGTCTACGACGGCGGCACGTGGAACGACGAGCAGATCGCCGCAGTCCAGCTGCCCGACCGCGAGATCACGTCCGTCGAGTTCGTCGAACCCGCCCGGCTCCCGGACCTGATGTCCCCGGCGACGCCCGCCGGGCCCTGTCCGCCCTGCGCGCCCGCATCAACTCCGCTGGCCCCGCCCTGCTGGAGAACGGCCTCCCGATCGCCCCCACCGTCCTTGACCGGGCCGGCACCCTTCGTACCGCACGCACCCAACACCACCTCCCCTTCCACGCCGGCCCCGCACCGGAGCAACTTTCGGTGGTCCAGGCCTGGGGGTGGCTCTTCGGACCCGACGGCCGAGCCTTGGTGCTGCTGGAACCGGACACCGGCGCGGCCTGCCTGCCCGGCGGCACCCCGAATCCCCGGACCGCGGCAACCCACTCGTCACCCTGCGCCGGGAGGTACGGGAGGAGGCGCGGCCGAGTTCGGCGAACCGCTGTTCCTCGGCCACCTCACCGACCCCGACGAGCCGTACGCACGCCTCCGCTACGCCGCGCCCCTCACCCGTCTCGGCCCGCCACCCGTCGACCCGGCCACCGGCCGCACCCACATCCGGGTCCTGGCCACACTCGAGCAGGCCCTGGAGCTCTTCGACTGGGGAATCCCGGGGGCCGACCAGCTCGCCGCCGTCCACCAGGCCCGAGCGCGGCTCGGGATCCCCCGTGCCGCGCGGCAGCCCCTCACCGAACTACCGGACGCCACCGACCTCACCATCTTGTAGCCCGCCACGTCCCATCTCGAAACGAGGACTCGCATGAGCAACACGTCACCCGCCCTCGGCACGCCGCCCGTGCCCGCTCAGCCCTTGCTGGCCACACGAGCCGCATCGGATGCTCCACCTCCGGTTCGAACGGGGCACTGCCAGTGCGGCCGGCTCTCCTATCAGGTCGTCGGAGTTCCGGATGATCCGCATTTGTGCTCATGCGTCCATGAGACGCGGATTTCCGGTGGGCCCGCGGTGCTATGGGTGGGCTTCCCCCTGGACTCCTTGATCTGGACCGGGACCGGAGGTGAGCCGAAGTGGTACGCGACCTACCCGACCCTACGACGAGGCTTCTGCCCCAACTGTGGAACACACCTCGTGTCCGTGGCCGACGGGTCCACGATGGTCATGGTGACCGGGTTCAGCCTCACCGACCAGAGCGGCATCGAACCCCTCGGTCACTCCCACCGCGAGAACGCCGCGCCCTGGATGCACATCACCCTCGCGCCCGGCTCAGAGGGCGGGTGAATCAGCTGACGCCCGAGCGGTGGCCGAGCGAGGAGGACCACGACAGGCACGGCGAGTCGACACGGTTCGAGTGCTTCTGGATCCCGCCGGAGACCGCGCATGTGCTCCAGCCCGGGCAAGGCGCGCTGCTCGGGCTCCTGGACGTCTGACCCCACCTATTCGCCCCGACCTGTACAGGGATGCAGCCGATGCACAGCACCCCCGCCCGGCATGGCTCGATCGGCGACCTCACTTCTGACCTGGGGCTAGACTTCGTGGTCATCCGGCAACGGATGCCCGTACGCCGCGGTCACAGGCACCCCCAGCTACGTACCATCCGCCTGGAGGCCAAGTCGTGACCACACCACTGCTCCTTGTTGACGGTCACTATCTTCCTACCGTGCCTGGCACGGGTTCGCCGCGCGCATCATGAGCCGCGACAGCGCGATTGACCGCACCGGCGTCTTCGGCTTCCTGGCGCTGCTGCGCAAGGCCCAAGCCCAGCATGCCGATGGATTCGAGATCGTCGTGGTCTTCGACTCCGAGGACGGTTCCCAGGCCCGCGCCAGACATGACAGCGACTACAAGGCCCAGCGACCAGCCCCGGAGGCGGGCCTGGTCGAGTCTCTTGCCTTGGTCAAGAACGCTCTCGACCACAAGGGAGTCCAGTGGGTTGAGCAAGACGGCTGTGAGGCGGACGACGTCATCGCCACCCTGACCACGATCGCTCGCGCCGAAGGCCGCGCGGTCGACATCATGACCACCGACAAGGACTACATCCAGCTCTTGGTCGACCCTGGTGTGCGTCTGCTGAACACCGCCCTCGCTCAGGGCCGTCGTTACACGGCCGGTGAGCACATTCGTCCCCGTTACGGGGTCCTTGCCGAGCAGTGGCCCGACTTCCGCGCCCTGATGGGCGACCCCGCGGACAACATCAGCGGCGTCCGTGGCATCGGCGCTAAGACAGCAGCCCGGCTCCTGATTGACGGCCGCCGACTCGAAAGCATCCCGGTCGAAGAACTGCGCCCAGCCTGGGCAGCGCTGTGGCCGGAGGTCCTGCGGTGGCGCGAGATGATCAGGCTCGATAGCAAGGCCGTCGTCCCCAACGACATCCTCACGACCATCCCTTCCGCGCCCCTGGAACCCGCCGCGCACGTCTTGGAAGCGCTGAGCCTGTGGTGACCGGCTCCGACGGTCACCACAGGCTGGGGAAAGTTCGCCACGCCCTGACCGTCGGATTCTTCGGCACCTCGATCATGGAACACCTTGAGGCCGTCAACACGCAGATGACTGCCCAGGCGAACTTGCCCAAGATCGGCTCCAGGGTCACGGTCGAACGCTGGGCCCAGCGCGGCTGGGTGCACCGCTTGGCCCTGTCTCTGCGCGCCGCCTGGCCGCACATCGCTTTCGACGTCCGCAACCACGGGCAGGGCGGGGCCACCAGCCGCGACATTGCGGGCATCATCGAAGCCGACCGGTCCACAACCGGCTCCAACTACGATTTGGTGTTCCTCGGCTGTGGCATCAACGACGTCTGGCGCGGCTTCCAAGGCCGCATGGCCGAAGCAGTCGGCATCGCGGAGTACACCCGGCACCTGACCGGCATGCTTGACCAGCTCAGCGGATACTCCCGCCGGATCGTCGTCGTCTCCGAGACCCCGTTCGGCCCGATCGAGGATCCGGCCACTGTCACAGCGATGAACGCGGAGCTGGGCCGCTACAACGAGGCCGCCCGCGCGGCGGCCGCCGCGCACGGCACGTTATTCCTGGACGTGTGGACCCCGTTCACCACCGTCGCCCGGCTGATGGACGACCCGGCCGCCTTGTGGAGCGACGGAGTGCACCTGAGCGAACTCGGCGACACCGTCCTGCTCCAGCAAGCCGAGCAGCTCCTCGCCGAGCACGGCACCATCGAGGAGCTGCTGGACTGTCCGCTCCCAGGTGCGTGAGGCTGCACTGACGGCGTGCACCACATACCGAGCTGCTGGAAAGTGCCAGAGCACCTCAGCCGAGGGGCCCTGGCACGGCTCTACTGCTTTCGCAGTTCAGCAGGGCTCAGGGGCTTCGGCAGCTTCGGCAGCAGCTGTGCCAAGTGTGCTGCCACAGCAATGACCGTGCGGTCGGCGAGGTACGGCCCGACAATCTGAATGCTCAGTGGCACCCCGTCGGTCGTCCGCCCGGCGGGGACGATCGCTGACGGGAGGCGTACCTGGCTGGTCAGGTTAAGCCAGGTCGTCTGGTCGTAGTAGCTGCGCTTCGCTCCGTCGACGGTGATGGACCGCTGCTGCACTGGGATGGACGTCTGGTCTTCGACAGCTGCTGTCGGTGTGGCCGGCGTGATCAGGATGTCGTGCTGGGTGAAGTACTGGGCCCAGCGCTGGCGCAACTTCTCGCGGGCTTCATTAGCGATCAGCCAGTCGCGATGGCGCTGCGTGCGTGCCCGCAAGTAGAAGGCTCCGGGAGAGGTGTCACCGGGGGCGAGCTTGTCCGCCTGGTCCACCTCGCCCTGGAACACGGCGTCCGGGGTGGTGGCGGTTGACGTGGCGTACATCAGGTTCGTGAAGGCCCGGTCGGACTCCGGCATGCTGACGGGCCGCGTGGTGACGTCGACCTGCGCCCCGGAGGAGCGTACGAGTCCCGTCACGGTGCTCATCAGGTCCCGGGTGGCCGCATCGACACGGCAGTGGTCGTCGTCGGCCCAGATGCCGACCCGGTAGTCCCGCAGCCGGGACAAGCGGGGGCCGGGCAGCTCTACCCGCCAGGCCGGGGCGTCTGCCGGTGCTGGCCCGGCGAGGACGCCCAGGAGGAGAGCAAGGTCGGCCGGTGTCCGCGCGAGCGGACCGAGCGTGGTCATGTCACTCGAAGTGAGCCAGCCGGGCAGCCGGGGAATGTGGCCGCGGGTGGAGATCAGCCCGTAGCTCGGGCGCAGGGTGTAAACACCGCAGTAGGCGGCTGGGAGCCGTAGCGACCCGGCGAGATCGCTGCCGACCTCAGCGCTCGTGAGGCCTGCGGCGACGGCGGCCGCCGGGCCGCCGGAGGAACCACCTGCGGTCCGGCCGGGAGCGTGCGGGTTCTTGGTGGTGCCGAACAGGGCGTTGGAGGTCTGGATGTCCTGGCAGTACGCCGGGGTGTTGGTCTTCCCGATGATGATCGCGCCCGCTTCACGAAGCCGGGCGACGGCGTCCGCGTCCTGGTCGGGAACGTGGTCCTTCAGGTCGGGTGAGCCGCATGTGGTCCGCATGGCGGCGGTTTCGAGGGCGTCCTTCACCGTGAGGGGAAGGCCGTGCAAGGGTCCGAGCGGTTTGCCCGTACGCGCGATGTGCCGGTCGGCGCTGTCGGCTTCCTTCCTCGCGCGCTCGACGTCCAGGGTGACGATCGCGTTGACCCCTGGGTTGGCCGCTTCGATGTGCTTCAGCTGCAGCTCCAGGAGCTGTCGGCTGGAGATCTTTCGGCTGGTGAGGGCCGCCACCTGCTCGTGGGCGGGGCGCAGGTGGGGAGCGGTGGTCATGGATGCGGCCCTTCGGTCGTCCTTGTCCTGGGTGCGGGGCGGAACTACGGCATGGGCAGCGCTGGGCATCGAGGCGTTTACGGCCACGGCTGCTGCGGTGCCGGCGAGGAAGGTACGTCTGATCACTGTTCGTCTCCCGCCCGGCTGGCGGAGCGTGCCGGGTGCTGTGCTGGTGAAGTTGATTCGGCGGGCGGAGTGAAGTGTGCGGCGATGCGCAGTTGGGCCTGCATGTCCTCTTGTGTCGTGGCAATCGAAAGTCGGGCGTCGGCGTACTCGGCCGGCTCGGTGTAGTCCTGGCCACGCGTGAGGCTGGAAATAGCCTGGCTGATTTGCTCGGCAGTCACCGCGGCCGCAAGTTCGGGATCCTGAAGTCCTTGCCCCCGGAGTCGGGTTTCGGCCTTGGCTCGAACTTGCGGGTCCAGGTAGGGCCGAAGTTCGATCATCCCGTCACGAATCTCAGTTACTCGTCGGTATAGAAGGAAGCTCACCGAACGGAACCGCACAAGCTCCTGCATCTGCGACGGAGCGGGCATTAGGGCGATCGTGGGTGCGGCAGCATGAAGTGCTCGCCAGAGGGGCTGAAGGCGCCACAAGGCGTATTGATCACGCGACCAGACGCGAAGGCCCTCAATCCGCCCCATGAGGGTCGGAAGGAAGTATCCGATCAAGGTGAGCAGCGCACCTACATCTCCGCAGAACCAGGCGATGTCCTTGAATCGGGCGACACTGAAGCCGAACGAGTCGCCGAGGATTCCGCCGATCCTGATGGCGCAGTAGCCCATGATCACGACAGCGCCGGTCGTGATGGTCCGCAGCCCGCGGACGACCCAGACGTTGCCGGCCTGGCGTGCGTGTCGCCAGCAGACAACCCCGAGGTAGACCTCCGCGGTCGTGTACGCGGCCATGTAGAGCGCGAGGTAGGCCTTGTAAGCCGGATCGTGGACGTAGTAGGTGGCGAAGTCGGAGGTCCGCTGCACAGCCGGCGTCAGGAAGGCGAACAGAGTGAACAAGCCGACGATGACCCCGACACCGGCGGCGCCGAAGAGGCGGGTCCGACGACGTGCCTTCTGGGCGGGCAGGGCCCAGTGAGCCAGCACGCTGGTCTGGAACACCAGCACCAGGATCACGCAGCTTTGGGCGAGCGGAACCGCGATGTTGGTGATCCCCAAGGTGCTGTCGATGCGAATCCAGATTGGTGTTATGGATATCGCGAAGCTCAGAGCGGACGACAGATACACCAGGCTCAGAAGCACGAGAGATGATTCTCGCCTGTTCTGTTTCAGGTCCCGGAGCAGGAAAAGAAACCCCAAACTTGCGATCACCAAACAGATGGGGTGAAGTATGTCCTTCACGGGCCTTACTTTCTTCCGCGCAGAAATGTGCGCGCTACGCGTCGGTCCACTTCCGATTCGCCGCGTTGGGAAATTATGCGACGCTGGGATGCGTGGATGTGGGCTTGGAGATATGAGCCGTCGAGTTCGGCTTCCATCTCGTCCTTTTCGTCGTACTGGGTCCGACCGAGCACCATCTGGATCAGTTCAGGGTCGAGATCCGGAAGAAGTCCCCCGACGGTCTCGCCGCCGATGCTCACTCCACCCTTATGATTCCTCAGCATGTGAGCGAATTCATGGGCGATGATGTGATCCTGGTGAGCCAGCGTGGTTCGCGGATCGAAGAAGACAATGTGCCGACTCTTCGTGGCGACCCACATGCCGCATGGGGCGGACCAGTCCAATTCGGCGGGCTGCAGCTCGACTGCGCGACCTGTGCGCCGCTCGATCTCGGGTGCCAGGTCACGGATGCTGGGGGCAGGCGGGAGGCGGAGGCCGCGGACGAAGCCTTCGCTGGCCCGCCTTTGTTCCTGCATCAACTAATCCTCCCGGGCTGGTCATGGGCGCTGGTCAGACACACTAGAGAACCGGCTCGTCGGGCTCGTCAGGCAGCCCCTCGAGTTCCCGCACCCTGTCGATCATGGTCATCAGCGTGTCCATGCTCTTGGGTGAGAGGCCGACGGCGCGCAGGGCTACGCGTTCTACGCCGGAATGCTGGAGCTTTTGTAGACGCTTCAACTGTTCGCCGTATCGGCGTGCAAGATCATCATCGAAGAAGTACGCCGGCGGCACCTTGAAGAACTCCGCGATAGCCTCGTAGTGGCGTCGCGTCGGGTTGTCGCGCCGTCCGGTTCGCAACTGCCATAGATAGGTGCCGGATATCGTGGAGCCGCCCTGCTCTTTAAGGGCTGCGGCGACTTCGTCATTGGTGTAGGGGCCGCGGTTCTTCGGGTGTACGACTTCGAAGAGCTGGTTCAGCTTGTCGGCTAGCGAGAGACCTTCGTCACAGGCCTCATTCGCCTCAGTGGGGTCTTCCGGCTGGGGTCGCGGGTTCGCGGGGGTCATGCAGTCCTTCTCGGCGTCGAGGGCAATCCATCTCAGTTGACTATGCCACGGGCATACGCATACGTTCATACCGGCCTGATCAACTGAGATGGATCGAGGGGCTGGCGCCGTGAGGTCTTACGCCGCGAGCCGTGGCGCAGGGCTTTTCCGTGTGCCGCGTGCCGACGGGGATGAGCAGTTCGCGGTCAAACCTCCGTCCTACAGGGCGAGTTGCACTGCTGCCGCCAGTCGGAACAGCTCCGAATTGGGCGTGCCAATGATCCGGCCAGGGTCGGTTGCTGTGCCGGTGGGAGACGGGGCTCATCGGCATGGCTGCCGCAGGTGTCCACCGCCGCGGACAGGGACGTACCGGGATTGACCTGCGTCCTGCCGAGGACAGCACAGGAAGGGCTGTCCGACCTGTCGGCGTCATCGTGACGCCGCAGGGTTCGAGACCCGTCTCGATGATCAAGGGGGAAGCAGCGGAATGTCGCGCAACGACGGCTCCAGCCAGTCGGCAGACATAGCCCAGGACACAGCACAGGCAGAGGCGGACAGCAAGGTCCGCCGACTGCGAGTTCCACGCAGACCCGCTCGCCCTTCTGTCTTCTCTTCCTGGCGCACTGCTTGGCAGCGGCGGCGGATCCTGCGGCGCGACGTCTCCGAGATCGTCGACTCGATGCCCATCCCCGTTCCGTTTGACCTGGACCAGCTCATCGCAAACATCGAGGCGGCCAGAGGCCGGCGGATCATCCTCATGCCAGTCCCCGACCACCTCCTGGGCAGCAGCGGCGTGTGCGGCCTGTGGCTCAAGCACCAGCACAAGGCGCTGGACGTGATCCTGCACGTGGACAGCACCTCGGCCTATCACCGGCAGCAGATCATCCTGCACGAGCTGGTCCATCTCTGGGCCGACGACGCAGACGGTGTGACCGAGGGCGAAATGGACGACCTCGTGGCGGGCCTTCCGGCAGCCCTCGTTGACCGGCTCATCGGACGGAACCAGGTCGCCGCCCGCCGCCGGTACGAGTCATACCGAGAAGTGCGCACAGAAGCCGCCGCCGCCCGGATCAACGAAGCAGCCTCCTTCGACACCTACATCGAAGACACGACCGCCCGACGCCTGGCGGCGGATTTCGCCTATCCCTGCGGCAACGCAACAAGCACCCTACGAGGGGATCACAATGTCTGACGCGCTCGCGTACGTCATCGCGGGCCTGCTGCTCGTGCAGGCCGTACTGAGAGCCAAGTCCGCACTACGGGGTCGCGTGCGCGAGAGGTCGCTCTGGGGCGCCTTCGCTGCCCTTGCCGCGTCCTGGCTCGCAAGGACCGAGCCGGGGCGCAACCTGCTCAATAGCTTTGGTGTGCCGGACCTCGCCTACCTCGTCAAGCACGTCCTGGCCATCCTGGGCATCTGCGTCCTCCTCAAGTACGTCACGGCCGTCTACCGCACTGCTGACGATGCCGCCAGAGTCCGCCGATCGGTGCGGATCTCCGCCCTTGTTCACCGCGTGGCCACGCGCGCGTCTCTCGTCACCGTGGGGGTCATGGCGGCCGTCTTCCTCTTCGGCCTCGATGATCCCGACACCTCGACTGTCTTCTTCCTGGCCCGGCACGCCGGCGAGCCGGAACTCGCGGTGTACATGGGCCTCTTCTACCTCTACACCGCGGCGGCCGCGGCGGTCTGTGCGGTCCAGTGGGGCGGGGCGGTGTCACAGGCGCCGATGCGCTCGCTGAAGATCGGGCTGCGCATGATGTCCGTCTCCATGGTCCTGGCCGTGGTTTACGCCGTCCTGCGCATCGGCTACCTGATCCTGATCACGGTCCACCCGGTCTCCGACAGCTTCGCCATCAAGCAGGAAGCCGTGACCGACACGATCCTGTACGCGACGTTCCTCCTCTACGGCCTGGGCGCGATTGCCCCGGCTTCGCATGCGGCCGGCGTCAGGTACCGGACGCTGCGCTCCCTTCGGGACCTTCACCCCCTGTGGCGTGACCTGGCGCTCACCGCGCCCCAGGTCGTACGGCACCGTCCAAGCCAGCTCCTGGGCAACAGCAAGCTCAGTGCGCCGGTGAACAGGCTGCGCGACCTCTTCGGTCACGATGACTCCCCGACCCGGCGCCTTGGCCGCTATGTCACTGAGATCCGCGATGTGATCTACGAGCTTCGCCGGCATGCCCCGGAAGGCCTTGTCGACTGGGCCCGGCGGCAGGCCGAACTGGACGGAGCGCAGGGCAGCGACGCGGACATCACCGCCGAGGCCTACTGGATCCGGGGTGCCAAGATCGAACTGGCCGAGCGGGAGGCTGGCCTTCCGGCTCCGTTCCCCTTCGGCGCCGGAGACGACCTCGCGGAAGAGATCCCTCACCTCCGGGCCGTCGCTGCCGTCTACGGCCGCATCGGTCCGGTGAGTGCCAGCGAGAACCGCGGCGGACCGTCGGCCCCCATCGCAGCGATGACGACCTGACGAAGCAGACGGAGCACAGAATCATGCGACCCAACCACCTGAGTGCCGGCGTGTCCGCCGGGGCGATCGTGACCGATCACGAAGGCCGCGTTCTCCTCGTGAAGCCGACGTACAAGCCGGGCTGGAACCTGCCGGGCGGTCACCTCGATGAGGGAGAGCGTCCTCGTGAAGCGTGCGCGCGTGAGCTGCGCGAGGAGGTCGGCCTCGACCTGAAGGTGGGGCGCCTTCTGGTGTCCGCCTTCATCTCGCCCCCTGGCAGGCCGGCGCACGCGTACTACCTCTTTGAATGCGGACAGCTGACCGCAGGCGAAGAGCAGTCCATCCGTCTGCAGGAGGGGGAGCTGAGCGAGTACCGCTTCAGCGCCCCCGATGACATCCCCGAGTCGGACATCCCTCCGTTGGCGCGCAAGATGTGGGAGGCCGCGCTGATTGCCCGGGCGGAGGGTCGGCTGCTCTACGTTGAGGTGTAGTCGTTCGGCGTCTTAGAGGTCCTCGAGCCCGTCGAGCCCGTCGGGGCCGAGCAGCTTGGCCAGCTCGTCGTTGACGTAGTCCAGCAGTTCGGCGGACACGCCGCCGTCCTCGCCACCGCGGGCCGCCATGACCTTGAGGCCGTTCTTCGCGGTGCGGATGCTGGCGACGATCCGGGCGACCTCTTCATCGTCGCTGCGGAAGAACATGGGCGGGACGTCGAGAGCCGTGGCCATCGCGTCGAGGACCTCGTCCGAGGCAACTGTCTCGGCGCCGGTGCGCAGGGCGAAGACCAGCTCGGTGTTCAGTACCTGACGCGAGGACTTCGCGTTGCCACGTGCGGCCAGCTCCCTGTCGGTGGGGGGCTGGTCGTACGTCTCGTTGAGGATGTACGAGATCTTCTCGGCGATGGTGCGCGGTCGGGCCGGCGCGGCCGCGGGAGTGAAGGCGCCGGTGACGTCCGGGACGTACTTGCCGAAAGACCGGTCCTGGGCAGCCCGCAGTTCCTCGGTGGTCACCTTGTAGGCGGCGGCGAGCTTTCCGACGTAGTCGTCGTCCAGGGGGCGAACACCGCGTTCGGCGTTGCTGACCGGGATATGGCTGCGTGTGCCGATCAGCTTGCCGGTGCGGTACTGCGGGATGCCGGCGTCGCACCGCAGGTCGGCGAGGTCCGGCAGGCCGTCGCGAGGGAACAGATCATCGAGCGGCTTCCCCAGGACTCTGGCGAGGCCCGGCAGCTTCTCCGGGTCGGGTGTGGACTTTCCGCCTTCCCAGTTCGCGACGGCGGTGCCGGAGACTTCGACCCCTTCGGCAGCCCCAACCTGCTTCTGCGTGAGTTCCTTGTCGCGACGGAGCTTCCGCACGAGGGAACCGTCGAAGTGGCGAGGGGTAGGCATCCGGAGACGCTCCTGAACGTGGTGGCGGGGGAATGTGGCAACTTCAGTTTAGCTATCCGTTTGATAGCCAAACGTGGCTCGTCTATATTTCCCTATCGGGGGGCTGATCCAGCTGCTCCTCAACCAGCTGTCCGCTCCGTGAGGAGCCGTGACCGAGCCTGCCCGCAGGAACCAGTCAAAAGCCTGGTCTCGGCATGTTTCCACCCAGCGTTGGAGCCTGAGATGAGTGTGTCACTTGCGTGCCGTCCCCGCCTAGACGGCTCCACAACTTCTGCCAGTTTCGCTATCCCGACCCTCCTCTGATCATCCGGGCGATCGGCTTCCGAAGCCTGTTGCCGAGCCGCCCGATGGATTTTCGCGAGAGCTCGCTGTGCGGCCCGTCCGACCGGAATCTGAGCCCGTCGATCCACTACAGAGGGAGTCACCCCATGGCGTACGAGCCGCCGGCCAAGGGCCGTCCGTTCATCGCGTACGAGAAGAAGGCACGCGCTGCCGCTGGGCCCGACGGTCAGACCGTCCGCGCCCGCCCGAGCGTGTACGTGCGGGAGCACGTGGGTGTGAAGGTCAGCGCGTACAAGGTGAAGACGAAGGCGACCGACGATGGCCCCTTCCGCACCGGCCGTGTGACCTTCGACGCCGAGTCCGTCGGGCTGGAGCACGACTTCCACGGGTCGGTCCAGGCCGACTCCAAGGCGGCGGAACTGCTGGCCGAGGCGTTCAAGAACGACCTGCCGGTCACCGTCGCCATCGAGACGACCCGCCGGTACAAGCAGAACGACAGCGGTGAGCTGATCAGCCCGCTCACGCCCATTCACGAGCTGCGCGGCATCGTCGGCGACTCGACCCGGGCGAACGCGGAGATCACCAACCGCAACTGCCGCAACCTCGTGGTCGCGGTCAACGGAGTGTTCACCGACGAGCTGGTCTCCGACCCGGAGGAGTGGGAGTCGCTGCGGGAGAACCGCGACGGCAGTCTCGCCCCCGACGGCTACGCCGTCTTCGGCGGCGCGATCATCCCCGCCGCCAACGCCTCGTCCGGCAGCATCGACGTGAGCCAGCAGATACGGAACGAGCTGGAGAAGTTCTTCGGCTCCTCCACCACCGCCCCTGCTGCCAGCGCGCGTCCGGGCCGTCCGGCGCAGCGGGCTGCCCACGCCGCCGAGGCCAAGCCGTGGGAGGACTGGAACACCGACGGCCGGTTCAACCACGGCTCCTATCGCGCCACCGCCATCCGGGAGACGTACGCGCAGGCGTACCAGATGATCGCTTCGGTGGGCGTCGACCCTGACACCGATCCGGCCGTGGTCGGTACCCTCGCCGAACTGATCCTGGGGATGGCCGACCGGATCCAGCTTGGCGTCTACCGCAAGACCGACGGCAGCGCCATCCGGTCCGACCGCTCCCACCACGAAGCCCGTGCGTGGATCGACTTCGTCGTCAGCCACCAGCCCGCACTTGCCTACACCGCCGAGATGACCGACCCGATCAGCGCGGAGGCGGTCCTCGCCCGCAACGCGTGGGCCAGCAAGGTCATCGCCACCGTCGGCCCGCTGATGGACACGGTGGCCCGCGTGGCCGAGACCGTCCGCGCTGTGGGCCCGGACGGTATCCCGGTCGTGCACCCGGTGGCCCGAAGTGACGCCTTCGCCCGCTTCAAGATCCTCATGGCCCACAAGGACGTCGGCCTCGCGGGCTGGCCCGACCGTGTCTTCCCGCTGCTGACCGACCGCTTCGGCACCCACGAGCTGGAGCGCATCGAGATCGCCCACTTCCTTCCCGCGCTCGCGGAGTGGGAAGCCGACCCGGCCGCGTTCCTCGCAGCCGCCCGGGCCAGCGCCGCCGCCCGCCAGACGGCCGAAGCCGAACCCGCTGCCACAGCAGCCTGATCCACCCCGGTGGGGGCGGGAGCGCCGCACAGACGCTTCCGCCCCCACCGGGCCCGAACGAGAGAAGGACGCACGATGGGCACCAGCATCGACATACAGCGCCTCATCACCGACCGCGGCTACCGTCCCTGTCCGTCATGCCCTGCCGTGCTCCGCCCCACCACGACCCGCTGCCCCCACTGCCGCACCCTCGTACCGGCCCCGTCGGCGGACGCGTCCCAGCCGAGGAAGACCTCCGGCCCGCGTCTGGCCGCCGTCAGCGAAGCAGCCATCGGCAGTCTGCAGAACCTCCCCGAAAGGCGACTGACCTTCACCGTCATCGGAACACCCGTCACCCAAGGCTCCGTCGAAGTTCCCGCCCCGGGCGTCGTCAAGTACAGCCGTGAACTCCGCGAGTGGCGCCGCCAGATCAACACGGCCGCGAGGAAGACCTGCGGCACGGACTGGGAGCCGGCGAACTGCCCGCTCATCATGTCGGCCGTCTTCACCCTGCCCCGCCCCAAGAGCGCGCCCAAGACCAAAGCCGTCCACGCCGCGACCAAGCCCGACATCGACAAGCTGATCCGCGCCGTCCAGGACGCACTGTCCCCTGCCGACAAGAAGGCCTTCCGCGTCTACACGGAGGACTCCCGCATCGTCGGCTACGACATCGGCCCCCACAAGACGTATCCCGCGCCGCTGGGAACGCACGACTGGGCCCTCCCGGAGCCCGGCGTCACCATCGCCGTCGCCCCCGCACCTTCCGCAGCTTCCCGCCAGGACATCGCATGAGCACCACACCCTGCATCATCCACGCCGATCTCTTCCGACTCCTCGAGGACCTGTCCGGCTCCGGCATCAACGACCAGATGCTCGACGGGGACCAGCTCGCCATGTTCACCGACGAGGAAGCCGACTTCCGTGAGGCCCTCGGCCAGGCCCGCGCCCTGTGCGCCGCCTGCCCGATGCTTGAGTCGTGCCTGTTCGCCGCGGTAACCGACCATGCGGTCAAGGGCATCGTCGCCGGCACCACCGAGACCGACCGTGAGCGGATCCGCAGCAGCCTCGGCCTGGCCCCTTCGCGGAAGAGGACACGGACATCTACCTCATGGTCCGCCGCACCTACGACGAGGTCGACGCCGAGAAGGTCGCGGCCATGACCGCGGCCGGCCAGCTGACGCAGGTGGAGATGGCGGAGGAGCTCGGCTGCTCCACCCGCACGATCCGCCGCAAGCAGCGCAGCTCCTGCAACGTGCGCCGACGGCCGCGACGGAACCCTCTCACCCCGAAGAAGGTCCTCAGCACCGCCGAACAGCTCCTGCCCTGGTTCTGACCGTGACATCGGACAGCGCGAGCTGCGACAGGCCGAGAGCGGCCTCCTCGCCCGTTGCGTTACCGGGGTCGGCCTCCGCCGCCCACAGCGGCTGACCGCCGACCCCGGCTACCTCGCTTCCGGTCTTCAGCCGGCAAGCGCCCGCCCCTGAGGCGGAACCCCTTCTTCCTCCGCACCTGAGCGGCAGCCACGCCTGACTTTGTGCTGCCCGAAAACACTGAGAGCCCCTCTTCATGCGCCGCCCGTCCCACCAGCCGCACGCCGAGCCGCATCGGCTGGATCCTGTCCCGCCTGCCGAGCAGGACGTCATCACCACCCGGTCCCGGCGCTGCCAACCCCGCGCCTGGCTCCGGGCCGTCGCCTGGCTCATCGACAGCGGCGCGCATCCCAAGGCACTGGCCACCACGACGGTCGACATCGCCCTCGACCTCGCTGCCCGTATGGACTTCCAGCGGGGCATCGTCCTGTACGACCTCGAAGGCACCGCCCGGCGCGTCGGCATATCGCGCGCCACCGTGAAGCGGCACATCAAGGTCCTGCGCGAGCTCGGCGCACTCGTCTGGCTGGAACACGGCAGCCGCCGCAACCTCCGTCTCCCGGGCCGCCCGTACACGGCCACAGCCACCGTCTACGGCGCCACCATCCCGCCGGCTTACGACGCTGCCCATGGCCACCGCCTGTCCGGCCACGGATACACCGCCAGGCATACCGGCTTCACCCCCGAAGGCCGGGCCCAGGCCATCGCCGCCGCGCAGGAAACAGCAGATCAGAACCGGCGTGAGCCCCCTTCCCGTAGCACCACCACCCACTCCCCTAAAGCTGACGTGAGAGGTAGATCAACAACTACGCGCCAGGCGCGAGCGAACAAGATCACTCAGCCCAAGAAGAAGTCCGTCCTCGGCCACCCCGTCACCGCCGCCGCTTACCAGGTAGCCGACCGGTTCGCCCGAGCACTCCGCCCGCTCCACACCTGGCTTCAGCGCACCCGCATCGAGCAGCTGTCCTGGGTACTGGTCGACAAGGCCGCCGCCGGCGCATCCCTCCAGCAGGTCCATGCCTGGCTCCACGAGATCAACCCCAGCCACTACTTCGGACCGCGCTGGCGCCCCACCGCGCGCACGCCTACGTCGCCGCACAGCTCCAGCGAGACGCCGCCCACGAACGGGAGACGGCGCAGCGGCTGGCCGACGAAGCCCGGGCCACCCCGCCCACCGCCGAGTTCACCAACGCCGTCCAGGCCCTGAGGAACGACAGCGCCGGCAACGCCGAGGAGATCGAGGAATTCGCGGCGGCCACCACCATCGCCGAGCTCGATGCCAGCCTCGTGCAGCAGATGAGGGCCGACGCCTGGGGGCGCTTCAAGCACTACGGCGACACCGACCTGGTCCTCACCGCCGTCGACGGACTCGGTGTGGCCGAGGCATCCCGCCTCTACACCGCGCAGCTCGTCGACGCCTGCATTCGCTTCCACAACAACCCGCGCCTGCAGAACGCCTGCTGACCCGCACTCGAGCACGAGGAGGACGAACGACATGACGGCACACCCCGCCATGCACCTGGAACCGGACCTCACCGGTGCACCGAATGTGGACGCCGCTGCGCTCCCCGCCGCCCCTTCCACCGAAGCATCCACAGAGTCGGCCGCAGGTGCTGACCTGGCGCGAATCGCTCTGCGACGGGCCAGGGCCGATGCCAAGAACAACCCCGTCAAGACCAAACGCAAGCGGGCTGCTGCTCCCCGGCGGGCCAACGGCGCTGACGGCCGGGACCCCAACCCCCTGGGCAGCATCATCAGCCAGCTGGTGGTGGACAACGAATGGGAGGGAGAAGCTGCGGGAGCGGACCTGAAGAAGGAGTGGCCCTCCCTCCTCGGTGAAACACGTGCCACCCACTGGAAGGCCGAAGAGTTCGACGAAGAGACCGGCACCCTGCGAGTCCTGTGCGAATCCGCGTCATGGGCGGCCAACCTGCGGCTCTTGTCAGCCCAGGTGATCGCCGAGGTCAACGAGAAGTTCGAGCGGCTCCAGGATCCGACGCACCAGGGCAAGCGCCGGTCCAGCCCGCTGCGCCGACTCGACGTGCAGCTACGCAGCGGCCGCCCCACCGCGTCATCCCACGACGCTGCGCCAGCGGTCCCCGAGGCACCTGCCCCGGTACTCCGCAAGGAGCGTGCCGCACCGCCCACCGCCGAGTACCAGCAGGAACGTGCCCGGCAGGCGGAAGCCCGGGCCGCGCGGAAAGCAGCTGGAGAGCCCACATGCCCGCAGCCGTCAGGAACACCCCCTCCTGCGCGCCCGCACCCGGGCGACGCCCCCAGTGCCGAGTACCGCGAGCAGCGTGAACGGATCCGGCGGGCACGCAGAGCCACCCGCGAGCAGGTCCTTGCCATAGCGAGGGAGGAGCCCTCCCCTCCCACTTCTGAGGCCTTCTACGCCTACGCCAGCTGACATCTGACTCAGAAAGGAAGCCGTCCCATGCCTGTACCAAGCCCCCCTCCGAGCGCGCCGGGAAAGAGCACCGCGGCGACGTCTCGCCCTGTACGTGAGGTCGGCGATACGGACACTGCCGCCTTCATGAACCATCTGTTCGATCTGTCCCGCACAGCCCCCGTGGCGGTGCTGTCTCCTGATCCCCACCGCGAGGACGGCGTCCCGCTCATCGATCCGATCCGCCTGTACGACCGGATCCACCCTGAGGCGGAAGTCGCGGTTCTCACCACGCACACAGCCGCCCGTAACCTGCGGGAGCTGATGCCTGACCTGGCCGTGTGGGGCGGGGCCGTCCGCATCGTCCGCCCCGGCGCAGCCCCGGACGACCCCAAGCACCGGCATCCTCTTGTCAAGATCACCCCCGGCCGCAGTGACGAGGCCCTCCGGGAGATCCACCACCAGCTGCTCGGGCGCACTCTCGTCTACAGCACCACGACGCCCCAGCCCGGCAACAGCCGCCCGCCCGTGCCTGGCGACCGCAGCAGCCATGCGCCGGATGACATCGAGCACCTGCGCACCCTGCTGGCGGCCGAGAAGCGCACCACTTCATCGCTGCGTCAGGACGTACGGCGGCTCAGCAAGGCGCTGCGAGCAGCCGAAGAGCGAGCCGAGATCGACACCCCCACCATCTACGCCGACCCCGAACAGCAGTTCCGTTACGAGCTCGACCAGTGCTGGCTGCGCATGATCGCCGAGCCGGACCGCCCCAGCCAGCCGCTCGCCCCCTTCACTCTCGGCCCGGACTGGCTCACCTCGCTGCACGCCATCGAACTCGTGGACCGACGCAAGATCGTCGAGGTGACCGTCGAAGTCCTCACCGGACTCGCCGCCGCCATCCCCGGCCGACAGGTCCACCGGATGCGGGCCCGCGACGAGCGCGGCGGAGTCCCGCTCGTACGCGCCGACCAGGCCGTCGCGATGCGCTGCCACCTGAAGAACCAGACCTCGGCTGCGCCTCGCCTGATGTGGTGGAGACTGCCCGATCAGAGCATTGAGCTGGCCAGGGTCGCCCTCCATGACGACACCCATCTGCGATGACACACGCACCGACAGCACGCCGACTCCGGGCGACAGCGATCCACACACGCCGCCGACATGCGAGGACCCCAACCATGGCCAGCACCAGCCTCTGGAACGTCCAGAAGTTCGATCAGACACTGGGCACCTACACCAACCTCGACGCGGCCAAGGCCCACGGCGACCACGTCATCCGCGACCACTACCGTCCCCACATGGACCGCCGCCGGGTGCCGGCCAGCCACCGAGTCGTCGACTGGCGTGTTCCTGCTGCGGTCACCTGCACGGCCCCGGTCAGTTCGACCACACGGCGCACCTGGTCACGCACGCGGTCGGATGTCGGCCGCCGGAGTTCCGTGCGCTGGTCCTGCGCCCTTCTGGTCCGCTACCGGCACGCCGGCGGGCACCGGCCACGTGAGCACCGCATGGGAGATCTGGCAGGGCTTCGCCTACGACCGGTTCGACCCCAGCGCGACGCTCGCATAGCCCAGCCAAGTCCGTAGGTGACGGTGCCCGGTCTGCGTATACGCGGGCCACCGTCACACCAGGCCGGGAGCGCGGCTCTTGCTCACCTCCCTGCTCACCGGCTGCGGACCGGCGTATCAGAGCTGTCCGCTTTCCCGAGCACGATCCGGGTAACACCGCTGTCGACTCGGGAGGACCACCCTCATGCCCGCGGCCAGAAAACGCCGCCGTCCCGCCGCCCGCCGGCCCGCCGCAGGACCCGGATGGCCGGTAGGTGCGCACACCCGAACGTGGCTGGCGTTCACCCTGGGCCGCGACCGCAGTCGCGCCTTCGGGAAAGTGCCGCACGTCCTCCTCAACTGGCTGATCCTGCTGCTGCTTGCTGGAGTCTGGTACCTGCAGTGGCGCCAGTGGCAAGTCCTCTCCTCAGCCACCGTCACCGCCCTGCTGTACACCATCGGGCGGGCCGCACGGGTCATCCCCGCCAGAGGCGAGCTCTGTCCGAGCTGTACGGCCGCGTGATGAAGCCATGCGGACTGCCGGCTCCCACCGTTACCCGGCCGGTCAACGAAGGCCAGTACATCCGCGTCACCCGCTGGCGGCGCTCCACCGTGATCGCCGCGGCCCGCATCATGATCGCCCCCTCGGCGCCGGCCGCTCAGGCCCGCACCCGGTGGCAGGCCGAGAAGGCCGTCGAAGCCGCGCCCATCCCGCCGGGTACCGGCTGGGTCTTCGACTGGGCCAACCCTGGCTCCCTGGCGTGCGATCTCGTGAACGAGGGCGACCCGCGACTGCTGCGTATGCAGGACGAGCGGTGGATCAACACGGTCGTCGGCCAGCTCTTCCCGGCGCCCCGCGGTGTCGACGTCGACGTGTCCGTCGCGGTCGGCGCGTGGGAGGACCGCGATGGTCGAGAAGTCCCCACCGAGCTGACTGTCACCCTGGGCGCCTACGACGTCTCTCAGCGCGCCTTCCGGGAGAACGTCGAACGCGTCATCGACGCCCAGATCGAACGCGGCCACGTGTGGATCTACACCTGGCAGCCCGGGGAGCTCACGATCCGCGGAGTGCCCGCCGCCTCACCGGAGGCGATCCGTAAGCAGGGCACGCGCTACATCTCCGACCTCATCACCGCCCAGATCCCGGCCCGGCAGGCCGGCCAGCTCACCGTCGACATCACCAAGTGGGAGGACGACCCCAACAGCCCCAGGGCCAACACGCCCCTTGAGATCACCATCGGCCTGGGCACCCTGGACGTTGCCGCGCCGGAACTGCGCACCCGTATCGAGCGCACCCTGGACACCGCCCTGTCCAAAACCCTTCCGGACCGGACCTGGCTGCCGGACTGGACCTTCGCCAACACCAACCGGCTCGTCCTGAAGGCTGTTTCCAACGCCGATCCCCGCGCCGTACGGAAGCGGGAAACGGCCCGGCTGCAGGCCGTCGTCGAGTCCAAGTTCCCCACCAAGCGAGGCCAGGACCCCGTCGAGGTGGACATCCACACCTGGAGCAGCCACCGAGGAAGCAACGGTTCTCCGGTTGAGCGGCCCGAGTCCTTCACCGTGACCTTCGGTGCCTACGACGTCACCAAGCCGGAGACCAGGGACGCCTTCGAACAGCACGCTGACTCCCTCACCAACACCAACGACTGGCACTACGCCTGGAGCGAGGCGGAAGGCCGGGTCACCGTCAGCGCCGTCCCCCGACTGCCCACCCAGCTCGCCTTCCCCGAACCCGGCAGCCCCGAGTTCAAGGAGTTCCTCGCCCTCGCCCGCCGCGGCACCATCCGCTTCGGCCCCGTCAAGGGAGGCGGCTGGCTCGACTGGGACCTGCAGCAGACCCCCCACGCCCTCATCGGCGGAAAGACCGGCGCCGGCAAGTCCGTCGCCCTGTCCTTGATCCTCTTCCCCGCCCTGTACGACCCGACCATCTACCAGCTCATCGTCTGCGACCCCAAGCGCACCGACTTCACCTGGACCCCCGAGTTCCCCGCCGTCATCAGATTCGCTGCGACGGACGAAGAGATCTACGAGGCCATCCAGGCCTTCGCCGGCGAAATGGACAACCGCCAGTCCCTCCTGAACAAGTACGGGCGCCGCAACCTGCAACTCCTCCGCGACGCCGTCGCCCGAGGCGAAGTCGTCCTGCGCGACGACGACACCATCCCGGGCCGGCTGATCCTCTTCTTCGACGAGATCGCCGACTACCTCGCCAAGTCCGCGAACAAGGAGATCGAGGAACTCAAGAACGACGCCAAGGCGATGCTCGAGAAGGTCGCCCGCCTCGGCCGCGCCCTGGAGACGAACATCGCCTGCGCCGCCCAGAAGCCGGCGGGCGACATCCTCGGCATGCAACTGCGCTCCCAGCTCGGCCGACGCCTCGGCGTCGGACCACTCGACCAGTACGAATCGCAGCAGATCCTCAACTCCGACCACGGCACCCGCTTCCCGGCCGAAGGCACCCCCAAGGGCCGCTCCTGGGGCTACGACCCCAAGTACGGCTACCAGCAGGCCCAGATCATGTTCCTGCCCGACGACACCACGCCCCTGCCGTGGGACCCGACCGTCACCATTTACGGGGCCAAGGACCTGGCCCGCGCGCACCTCGCCGAACTCGGCTACGTGCAGGTCCTCGTGCCCAACAAGGACGGCGGCCAAGACCCCCGCTGGGTCCGCGGCGACCTCGTCGACGAGCCCCCACCGACACCCGACTCGACACCGGCGCCCTCACCACGTCCGGCGGATGAACCCCAGCAGCCGCGCCTGTCGAAGACACCGGCCCCGATGCCGCCCCCCGCGACATCGTCGGCCCCTTCGGCCGAACCGGAGCAGCCGCGCCTGCCGGAAGCTCCGGCCCCGACGCCGTCGCCTGCCGCCCCCGCGCCTCGGCAGCCAGCCTCCGACCAGCCCCCGGAAGGGAACTGGATGTCCGGCTTCGACTTCAGCTGACCTCGCGCATTACACCTCACCCCGCGCCAGAACCTAGGAAGAACATGAAGATCTGCATCGTCGACGGCTACTCCACCGGCGCTACCCTCACCCGACGCCTGCGCGACCTCGGCGTGAACTGCATCCACGTCCAGAGCGAGCCCCGCACCAACGAGTACCTCCAGCGCAGTTTCCACCTTGACGACTACCTCCTGGACTTCGGCTACACCGACGACATCCCCGCGCTCGCCGGGCAGCTCGCCACCCTTGGCATCTCCCGCGTCGTCGCCGGCTCCGAATCTGGCGTGACGCTGGCCGAGACACTCGCCCAGCAGCTTGGCCTCCCCACGAACACCCCCGCCGACCGCCCGGCACGGCGGGACAAGGCGCTGATGTACCAGACCGCCGAACGTGCCGGACTCGACGTACCGCAAGGAACCACGGCGAGCAGCCCGGCGGCCGCAGCCGAATGGTTCACGGCCTCCGGCCTCACTGAAGCGGTCGTCAAGCCCCTGGCCAGCGCGGCGACCGACGGTGTGCGCTTCTGCCGGACTTCTGAAGAGATCGCCCACGCCACCGAGGCGATCCTGGGCAAGCCGAACATCTTCGGGCAGCGTAACGCCGCCGTCATCGTCCAAGAGCGGCTGTCCGGCGACGAGTACTACATCAACTCGGTCAGCTCGGGCGGCGCCCACCGGATCGCGGAGATCTGGCGCTACACGAAGCGGGCGTCCGACGGGCCCATGCCCCTGTACGACTTCGAAGAGCCCGTCGCCCCGCACACAGCCGAGGCGCAGCTGCTCAAGGCCTACACCTGCCGTGTCCTCGACGCACTCGGCATCCAGGAGTCGGCCGCCCACACCGAGGTGATGCTGACCGCCCGCGGCCCCGTCCTGATCGAAACCGGCGCCCGACTCGGCGGCGCCACCTCCCCCGACATCATCGACAAGTACCTGGGGACCTCCCAGACCGCTCTGCTCGCCGCGGCCCTCGTCGACCCCCGCACCCTCCTCGAATTCGACGATGAGCTCACCTCCTGGCCAGGACGGATCCGCAATGTCGAGTTCATCAACCCCACCCCGGGACGTGCCAGCGCCGAGGCCGCCGGCACGGTAGCTACGCTCCCCAGCGCGATAGCGGTCTGCTCCTCGATCACCCCCGGCGAACCCCTGGAGCGCACAAGCGACCTGACCAGCTCCCCCGGCTACGTCTACCTCGCCGCTGAGAACCAGAGCATCATCGACCGTGACTACACGCTGCTGCGGCAGTGGGAACGCGAGGGGCTCCACATCCAGTAGCACCGCTGGCAGCCGATGGCTTGCAAAGAAGGGCCGTCGGCTCGCTCCTCGGCCACGCCGGGCGTCATGCGGGGCTTCGGAGACCCGCATGACGCCCGGCGCACCTCCCGTGTGCGTCGGAGACAGCGCGCGGCATCATGAGACCCGTGAATGGATCCGTACCCCATCAGCTCATCGTCGCTGCAGCGCAGGCCGCCGGTCCCTGCCGCCCCGGGCTGGAGGCAGCCTGGCACGGCCGGGTGCGCGAGCTCGCGCTGAACCTCTACCTGGACGGCACCCAGCTGGCCGCCGACATCGCGCGCGTCGAAGGAGCCAAGGACCGTGTCCGCGGCGTCCTCACCCGCGTCGAGATCGAAGAGAGCAGCAACCGCGGCTTCATCTACATCAAGGCTCTGGGCCGGGGTGAGGAACGGTTCCGTACCGATCGGCTCGAGAACGACTCGGGCAAGGCGCTGTACGCCACGGCCCAGCGCCTGGTCGGCCGGCTCGTCCGCGTCTACAAGGAGATGGAGACGACGAAGACCCAGGCTGGAGAACGGCCCAGCAAGGTCCGAATGGCCGTGCACCTGGTCGACCTCGGACCCGCTGACGGAGCTGTCGCGGAGAAGGACGCCAAGGACATGATGGTCGAGGCCGTGGGCGGGGACACTGAACGCGCCGTCGCCGCTTGGCGAGCTGCCGGCCTTCCGGACTCCGGGCCCATCGCCCAGGAAAAGCTCGAAACGGCTCTGGCCGCCATCCCGGCCGGAGACCCAGGGAACGACGGCGCCCAGGAGTAGCCCCACCGGGATGCCAGCGCCTGCACCTAGCCAAGGGGTGTCCGGTCACGGCAGCAGGATCGACCCATGATTGACCTGGGAATCCGCATCGAATTCTTCGACGCCGCCACCGTGGACGTGGACCAGCGTCGCCTCCTCGGGGCGCTCTGCCGCCCGGACGGGTACCTCGCCTCGCCGTCCCGGCCATCGGCAGCTGCCTCAGCGTCAGCTCGCTACGACTGACGTCCCGCGACGACTTCCGCCCCTTCGTCCTCGGTTCCACGCTGCGCGTCTGTGATGTCGTCCATCAGCCGGCGCCACGACGGCAGGGGCGCGTGCCCGACTGGTGGGGGGACTCACCCCACGAGCCGGCCGCCACCGTTGTGCTGAGGGCAGCCCTGCGAGGCTCCTCTCTCATGCTGCTGCCGCAGATCCGGCAGTTCGCCGCCGATGGATGGTCCCTGCAGGACCCCACCGAGGGAAGCGAGCTGGAGCGAGCGTGGCACAAGGCCCAGCAGCAGGTCGCCGAGCAGTGGCCGCTCACCGCCTGAGCGGGCTCTACGGCCGGTGTCCGGCCGTAGTGGCCGGCAGCACGCGTGCAGGGCGTCGTGCCGCAGTGCGAGCATCACCTTGACGGAGGGCCTCACCCCCGATGCGGGTTTCGCCTAGGCTCGGCGCGTCGGCCCTTCCGGAGGAAGCTCTCGCTCATGATCACACCCATCGTCGACCCGCTCTCCGAAGAGGCGGTCGCCACCTATCTCCACGACGTAGCGAGGCTTGCTGAGGGCAACTACAACACAGACGGATGGGCGTTCCCCACGCTCTACCACTTCCTGCTCCGCCACGGCCGCCGCTTCACCGTTTCCCTCCTCCGGCCGACCTGACGGGCATGGAGCCACGGCTGTGCTACAGCAATGCCGCCCGGTACGCCCGCGACCACCGCTCCGAAGGTCTGGTCTACGCCGAGGGGTTCGCCCTCCCCGGTGGCGTGGACTTCCCTCTCGCGCACGCCTGGTGCGTCCGCGCTGACGGGACGGTGTTGGACCCCACCTGGGCCGATACCCCCGGCCGTGCCTACATCGGAGTGGCGTTCCGTGATCCGCAGCGGTGGCCGTATGACGGCGGCGGCATCCTCCAGGACCCGGACAGAAGCTATTCGCTCCTCAAGGACGGCCTGCCGGAGGATTCTCTGCTGCCCGCCGGGCGTCCCCTCTGACTGGCCCGGCATCCGCTTGAGCTGGTGGCGGCCCCGAACTTCGGCGGCCGCCACCAGCTCCTCTGCCCAAGAACACGTGCGGGCGGCGCCAGCCCAGATGCCCCAGGGCCATTCCGCTCACATGCCGTCTACGGCCGTGTCCCCCAGCGCTCGCCGTGTCGGACACGGAGACGCAACCCTGCAAACCGGGCAACTGCCACCCGAGATGAGCGGATGGAGAGCGCGGACGTCATCCACCGCGGCCGCGAGCCGGTTGCGCTGATCAGCAAGCGGTACAACCACCCGCCCAAGAACCGACTCGACGATCCACTGGTTGCGGTGCTTTTCGTGCTCGTCGGCAGGCGGCCTCACACCGTCGTACAGGGCCCCTGTGAGCTCCCGGCGCATCTGCATCGCCTCGACCGGACCGAGTGTGGGTTGCAAAACCTCCTTCAGCAGCCGGTGTGCCGTCACCGTGCACCGGCCGGAGGAGGCATCCGGGAAGGCTTCCCTCAGCAGTGCCCACAAGGACCGGGAGGTCATCTGCGGCGATCGACCGGTGGCCGGAGCGCCGGGATCGACGCCCCACGGCACAGCCACCTCTCCCGGCCCGGGCGTCGCAGAAGACTGCCTGGGCCTGGGGGCCCGCCCGCGCCCCGGATACGCGTCGGAGAGATCATGCAGGCGGCGAGCTGTGGCGACTGCTTCCTCATCCAGGTGCCGCTGGTGGCGAAGCCCCAACGCCCCCAGGTCGGCCCACCGGTCCTCCGACCAAGCGCTGTTGGTCTCCGCCCGTACCCTCTGGAGCTGCTCGACCTCCGCCAGAGCCAGCGCCCGGGGCTCTGAAAGCTCGAGAGTCCAGCGCTGCCGCTCCGCTGGATTGTCGGGCGCACCGAACAGGTCGAACTCCTCCTTCAGATCCTCGATCCGGTCTGCGCACCAACGCCGCAGCGCACGGGCGATCGTGTCGCCGTGCGTCAACAGCGCGGTCTCATCGAGCAGGGCGTCGCCGGCGACCGGTCCGCCACTCGGGTCCGTGGTCATGGGCAGTTCACTCCAGGCTGGGAATCAAGAAACCCCAGTGTGGAGCGAACGCCGCAACAGGTGTGGATTCGACTGTCCGCGCGGTCCTCCCTGACAGCGAGAGCCCGCGGGTCCGGCGGTTCCCCACAGGGCTCTCATCCCCCAGGTGCCTTCCCGGTTCCTCGGGTCGGCTCACCGGAGCCGTCAGCCACGGGCGACTGCGTGGCTCACGAAACGGTCGAGCATTCGTGGAGCAGCCGCTCACGTTGCTGGGCGCGGAGGGACTGCAGACGCCGCTGCTCGTCCAAGCCGACCTCCGCCAGAATGCGCCTCCGCGCAGCGGGCCCAACGCCGGGCAGCGACTCCACCAGCCGGCCCACCCGGGTACCGCCGACCACCCTGTCCTCCCGAGCCAGTACATCGGGCAGCGACAGGTCACCGGCTTTCAGCCGCCCCAGCATCTCCGCCCGCTCCCGCCTGACCTCGGCAGCCTGTCGGAGCGCCAGCGCCCGGTCCTCGGCGGTGCGCTCCGGCGGAGGAGCTGCCGACGCTGCACGGCGCCTCTTGGGGGTTTGGGAGACGACGTCGTCTGGATCAGGGCCGCTCAGCTGCCCGAGCCGCGTCGGCCGGGCGAGCAGTCTGCTGGTCAGGTCATGCTGAGCCGCCCGAAGAGCGCGGATGGAGCACGGCAGGTACGGGTGCTTGGCCGGCTCACCATAGCGGGGCCGGCCCGGCTTGATGGTGACCCACACCTGCGTGACGTCCCCACCCTCCAGCTGTTCGGTCAGCCGCTTCCAGGTATCCAGCCAGCGATTCATCGTCCGCACCGCCAAATCGTCCAGCGGGAAGACGCGATCTCCCAAGGTGACGGTGGGCGGAGCCGCCTTCAGGTCGAGGGCCGACACCTGAAGACCAGCGAGCTCGGACAGCGGGCGGCCGGTGACGAGCCTCAGGGCCGCAAGCGCGCTGGTGCGCTCCCACGTGCTGCGGTTCGTGCGCGGCGGTCGGTTGTCCGCAAGGAGCTCCACCACCCGGCGGCTCTCGTCGACCGGCAGGCCCTGACTGCCGGGCCACCCCTCGGAAAGACGCTCCGGCTGGCCGAGGTGACGAGCGAAGGCGTTGAAAGTGGCGCAGCGAGCTGCCTGCGACGCCGCGGCCGCGTCCGGCTTGCCGGCCACCCGACGCTGGCGGGTGTAACCCGCGGCCGCGGCGTTCAGCCACGCGACCGCGTAGCCGACGTCCGCGAGGTCGCCTGCCTGGATCCGCTCCTCGGGGAGTTCAAGGAAGTCGCTGAGCACCCTCAGGTACTCGTTCAGGAAGAAGGCACGCTGGTCGTACGTCGCCTGCGGGCCGCGTGCCAGCTTCTTCAGCAGCGCGGTGATCTCGGTGCGGGCGGGGCGTTCGAGCCGGTCCATGACGTCACATCGTACGACCGGCGTGTCCGCCGCCTAGTGATGCACGCACGACAGCATCTACGCAGCGGACTCACCGGTGCGGCCACAGGCCGACAGCTCACCGCTCAGGCCGAGGCAGCCGTCTTCCAGTGGGCAGGGGGTTCAGGCTGCCTGCCGGTCAGCTCCTTGTACTCCTGGTCATGCCGCTCGCGCTGATCGCGCTCCCGAGCGTTGCAGGCGTCCCACTCACTCCACATCACCTCGGTGCCCCCGGCATCGTCCCAGCGCCCGGAGTCCACCGCAGTCCGCCAGGCCTCCACCCGCTCGCGGACCTTCTGCGCATCCCGCTCAAAATCGGCATCCTCGGCTTCGTGCCGGCGCCACAGAGCAGCGAGCTCCGCCTGGTACGCCGTGTACGCACGGTCGAACGCCTCCTCGGCCTCCCACCGCGCCTCCGTCTCCCGCGCAGCCTCAAGCCGCTCGCACGGAACGGTGCACCCGCCGTGTACGGTCCAGCACTTCACCAGATGGCAGCCGTGGCAACCTTCCGGCATGACGCTGTGCTCGATGATCCGGGCGCCCGGGAACCGGGCCCGCAGCAGCTCAGGAGTCAGCGGCCACCCGCCGAACAGAGAGATCTGCTGCCTGGAAGTCAGCTCCGGGCCGCCGGCATCGGGGGCGTTGACGTCGTTCCACGTCAGGTCGACTCCCTCCGGAGTCCGCACCCGGTACGCCCAGGAGTCCCCCTGGTGCCCGGGAGTGGTGATGTCGTCCACGACATGGTGAAGATCGACGACGTACCCCTCGTAGGGCGCATTGACCGCGCGCAGTTCACGGTAGGCGGCGGCGGGCCGCTGTCCCGTGGCAGCCACGCGGGCCTGGGTGTTCCGGCGCGCCTTACGGCTCTTGACCATGGTGAACCCCTCCGGCGGACCCCACGCCCCCGCCGTCCGTTCCACGATGGAAGACGTACCGGCTGGCTACACGACAATGCAGCGCTGCGTCCGAGACGGCTTGGCCGGTCCTGCGGCGGCGTGGGCGCCCATGCAGGCCGGAGTCAGGTTGCGCTACCCCCGGAGCCCGACTCTAGCGGTCGTCCCAGATGCCACGAGCCTGCCGACGGTTGCCTCACCCCATCGAGGGACTTGAGGTCTGAGACGCCTACCGCTCGTACTCTTCTTCGTCCCAGTCGACCCTGCGCTCAGCGTCGATCAGATCGTTCATCTCGTCGTGGCTACGTTCCTGGCTCATACCTGGACCTCTGGTGTCGATCGGGCAGTGGTGAAGAAGGACGACGGGGCGGACGTCCTGCACGCTCGGTGGTTCCGGCAGCGAGAGAGGCGACGCCGGCGGGGTGCCGGAAGCCGGCCTGTGGCTGTCCGGAAGACTGGGCGCGGAGGAGCCCGGCTGTCAGGCCGGGAGGAACGTCCACCGGACCGTCGAACACTGCGACAGCCTCGGCCAGGAAGACCGTGAACGACCGGCCCACCCCCGCACGCACCGCAGGTTGCGAGCGGCAAGGAACAAGGCGCGTACGGCTCATGACGGAGCACAGCAAACTCTCTCCCTCGGATTGGCAGGCCCATGAGGCGCGGGGTTGTGTCGGCCACAATGGCAAGGCCTGCGGACACCGGCGCAGGCATCAGGTCCCCACATGCCGAGGTGACAGTGAACGGTCTGCGGTTCCGAGGTGTACGCCTCACGCCGTACACCTCCGACGGACAAGCCGTCGAGCACGACGTCCGGACGTGGCCATTGCTGGGAGTGGCCTGCCGGGACGAGACCGGCACCCGGCTGTGGCTAGAGACCACCGAGTCCGTCGCCAGCGCGGTACAGCAGTTCACTCCGCCCCCGGCAGACGGCTGGCACGAGGTAGCTCTCTGGGCCGACACCCCCGACGGAGATTTGGGGCAAGCAGTGGTACGCGAGGTCGAAGCCCTCCGACTCTGGGCTGTCGGCCTTGGATACGTCGCTCTGTACGGCGGTCCGGGCAACGAGCCGGAGCTCACCCGGGTACCCACACCCCCGCCGGAGTAGAGCTGGCAGCACCGACCGCCCAGGCGCATGGTCGGCAGCAGCCCTGGGGCGGCAGATCGCGGACGAGTGCCGCTCCACGGAGGAGGCTCGCCAACGGCGGCGTACGGCGGTGGAAGCCGCCCGGAACGAGCGCCGCACAGCACGACAAAGGGCTCGGGCCTAGCCCCAGGTTTCGATCGCTCGGTGCCTGAGTCCAACAGCCCGGAGGGACAGCCGGGACGCGAGGTCAGAGGACGACGCCCCGGTGCCCAGCGGGACGGGCACCGGGCACCACGGCGGCTCACTTCTTCTGGGGCGGGAAGAGATCGAGGAGCTTGGCCTTCTGACGGGGCCCGAGCCCTCGGACTCGGCGGCGTTCGGATATACCGATGTGGTCCAGGAGCTGGCCGGCACGGATTTTGCCGATGCCCGGCAGCGCTTCGAGCAGGGGGCGTACGCGGATCTTGCCTGCGACCGTGTCCGTACGGTCGAGGACTTCGTGAAGGGAGATCTGGCCTGCCTTGAGGCTGATCAGCAGTTCACTGCGTTCCTTGCGGGCAGCGATGGCCTTCTGCAGTGCCTGGGCACGGGCGTCGGCGGTGAGGCGGGGCAGGGCGGTCACGAGAGGGTGCTCCTGGTCGTTGTAGGGGTGTGGCTGTCGGAAGCGGCCGCCGACTCGTGCCCATGCGCGGCCGCCGGCCGGGCAGGCGTCAGCGGGCTGCCGAGCAGTGCTGCGGCGACGGCTTCGGCGTAGGGGCTGATGACACCTTCGTCGTCGCCCTGGGCAGCGTCCTCAAGCAGCTCGGTGAGGGGCTCGTACAAGGCCGGGTCGACGAGAGGGTTGCCCTGGCGCAGCGAGGCGATGGCCTGCTGCAGGAGGGCGTCGCCGCGCGCAGCGGGAGCCGCGTCGTTCATGATCGTCCTTCCTTGACGACCGGCGTCGACACGAGCGTGCGAGCGGTCGACCACATGCGATGTCCGTACGGCCGCCCCCGGCGAGAGCTCGCGCCGGGGGCGGTGTGTGGCTACGTGAGGCAGTCTGCCGTGCGAAGCGGACACCGCGGCGCTCACGCAGTTGGCCGGTCCGGCCATCAACTGCGGAAGTCCTCAGATGTCCGTGCGGAGCCGCACGAAGTGCAGGCTGCCGTGCCTGCCGACCGGCGGACGCACCTCGGCAAGAATCACCCCGACGACCAGGTGCTCCTCGGAGCCGTCGTCGCGCTGCCGGCGAGCGCCCACGTGGCCTGTGAGCTGCCGGGCGACTTCCGCAGCGCGCACAGAGTCCAACCGCGGTGAAGTCTCCGCCTCCCCGCCGTTGACCAGCACTCGCAACGCCCAAGGACGGTGCACCGGCCCGATCACCGCGATCACCTTCGCGTCGACCGGATCACCGTCGGTGCGCCACTTCACCCATGCCCGGGAGACCCGCGTGCTGTAGGGCGAGTCAAGCCGGCGGGAGACCACACCCTCCACTCCAAGATGTGCCAGATCCCGCGCCTGCTGTACCGCCTCGGCCGCGCTGTCGAGCCCCGGCACCCATCGCACACCGCGCCCCGCCAGGGCTCGTTCAAGGAGCAGCAGCCGATCCCGCAGCGGCCGGGAGCGAACGTCGAACGCAGGCCGGCCAGGCGAATCGGAGAAGGCCAGGATGTCGAACGCGGTGAAAACGACCCCGACCCCATGGGAGGCCCGCCACGCCGGCGTGCGTGCGAGGGCACCGAAGTCCATCCGTCCGTCCGCGTAGGCCGCCACGATCTCACCGTCAAGGACGCAGTCGGGCAAGTCCATCAGCACAGTCCGCAGTTCGGGCAGCTCCCTCGTGATGTCCCGGCCGGACCGGGAGTGGACCAGGACCTGACCGCCGCGGCGGTGAACGGCTGCCCGCCACCCGTCCAGCTTCATGGCATGGGACCAACCGGGCCCCGCAGGCACGGACGACACCGCGGAAGGGCGCATGAGCGGGACGGGAACAGGCACGGGCGTGGTCATCGGGTTCACCGTGCCGTGCACAGCACGGTGAACCCGTAGCGGCGCGCGTCGACGGCCGTCAGTTCACCAGCTCGGCGCCCTGACCTGCTACTCGGGCACAGCCATCGACGGCAGCCTTCAGCTCGCGCGCCACACCGTGCCACGCGCTGGGCTCGACTACCGCGCGCTGACGGATGCGCTGCCCTGTCCACGACTCCCGGCCTTCGACGACCGCCGCGATCCGCTCGGCGGCCACGCTGGCCACCGGCGTGATCGGGCCTCCGGCGTAGAAGACCGGGCTGGGCCGCTGGGCCGGATCGATGGAGGTGAAGGACCATCCGTGTTCGGCATCCCAGGAGAACCACTGCAGACCACCCAGCTGGTTCCGCCCGCGCAGTGTCACGTCGCAGTCGGCCGACAGGTCGAACCCGTCCTCCACCCGGACCGCGGCCTGCTCCGTCACAGGGATGCCGCGGCCAGTCAACAGCTGTCCGACGAGTTCGATGTAGGCGCCGATGGCCGGCTCGAGGTCCGTCGCGACGTCGAGGAGCGCCTGACCGTCCGCCCAGGTGTGCACTTCCTCGACGTCCGTCCACTCACCCAGCAGCTCCTCGACCCGCCAGATGCAGTCCTGTCGGTGACGCCGGCCCACCGGCCGGTCGCATGACTCGCACACATCGGTCTGGTCTTCGTCCCCCTCCTGGTCCTCCTCCGCCTCGGCCTCGGCCTCCGCCTGGGCGTCGACACGAGCCTGCCAAGCCGCAGCCCGCTCCTCCTGGCGCGCCTTGTTCCTCGCCACGTCCTCGTCCGGGGCCGGAAAGGCGAACACCGGAACTCCTCCCGTCGACGACGACGGTGTAGCCGTACAGGGGGATATGGCCCCAAGCGGCCCAGTCGCACGGGAACGTGTGGGCTCCGGCGCCGGGAAGATGCCGGCCGAGGCATTCGGTGAACGCCTGCGTCAGCTCCGTGCTCCCGGAGACCTCGGCGAACCGTGCCACGGACGTGACGTGCCCGCACCGAGGGCACAGGGCAGACCACTGGCTGATGTCGTCCGTGCCGAACCGGGCCCGCCCGGCGGCCAGCCATTCCTCGTGCGTGAGACGCGCCCGCAACGGTGGCAGCGCGACCACCTGGTCGCGGGCGGCGTTGAACCCGCCGCCCGCCCGCCGCTGGAGCTGGCGGGCCCTACGCTGCACTGTCCGGTTCCGTGCCATGCTGCGTCCTTCGAGGCCGCCCACGCCCGGCCGTCAAAGTCCACGGTCGGTCTCACAAGAGATGGTGCGTGCCGGGTCCGGGACTCACCCCGCGGACACCGCGAAGCTCCTTCGCCTCGTCGCTGGGACCGCGTGGGGTGTCGCATCAGCGGGAGACCGGCAGGCACTCTGCCGTCCACCCGACGCTACCGGCACCGCGAGGAGCGACTGCCGGGAAGTAGGCACGGGTCCCTCGAAAGAGGAGCCGTGGTGTTGACGGCCAGTGCCCTCGGAGCGGTGCGGACCAAAGGACGAGGGCGGTCTTCTGCGTGACGGCGGCAGACGTCACGCACCGCTGTCCGCCGCCGTCACGCCCTTGCCCACCCATCAACCAGTCAGGGCCGGCACTCGGGACGCGGCCGCCTCCCGGCCGGCGGCGCTGGAGTTCGCGGACTGATGACCATCTGCTCGGCCTGCGCAAGCATCCAGCCGACACCCCCGCAACCGCGATCCCGCCCCCTCGGAGAAGTCGATGACGCACCGCCACCCCACCGATGGAACCTGCGCCGCCTGTGACGCCACCGGGCTGCCGTACGTAACGGCCAGCCAGCTCAAGCCTGGACTGCTCATCCAGACGGTATTCCGGCCGTGGCTCGGCCAGGAGTACGAAGTCGGTGAAGTGGCGACGGTGGAGGTGGAGCCGCTCGATGTCATGCGCGACGGAAAGCCGGTCGACGCGGTCACCTGGACGTTCGCCTGGCACCTGACCTGCCGCGACGGGGAGGTGATAGCCCAGTCCGCCGACAGGACGAACACCTCGTACATGATCTGCGGCTACAGCGAGTACGCCCTGTTCGAGCCCGGCGCGGTCCAGCGGCCCGACCGCACGGTCCGGTACGGCGCCGAACGTCCATCCGCCCCTGTCTACCCGGGGCCGCCCTCCGCCTCCGCGTAAGGCCGCCCATCCCACCCATCTACGAACGGAGAGCACCGTGGGCAGCCTCTGGCGCCGTATGGACGCCACCGCCATGACCGGCACACTAATCCGCTGGCCAACGCACCTCGACAGCTACGGAGGCTGCGGCACCAGCGTGTACGCGCTATGGCCCGAGCGCACCGAGGAGCCCATGATCGTGTGCGCCGCAGGTCTGGACGTCCATGCCGTGCTCACCGAGGAACCGGTGGGCCCGGCCCCGGCATGGCACCAGGCGTTCCCCCACCTGGACGACGACATCGACGTCTCCTCGCGCTCCGACTGCCTGATCGGACATCTGCTGCTCGGGACCACCGGGGCGACCTGGGCCCTTCGGGAACCCGACGCGGATCCCGAGGCTCCGATGCACGAGGCGTTCTCAGGCTTCTGGCACGCGACTGAAGAGGACCTGACCGGGGCAGGCCGTCAGGTGATCGATGCCCTCAGCGCCTCCTACGGACGACGACCCGTGCTGCTCACCGTGCAGGACACCTGATCCTCCAGCGGCGCGGGCGTGCTGCGCGCCCGCTCCCTGCACGCTCGATAGCGCGCCAGCGCCTCAGCCAGGGGTCCGTCCACGAACCCCTCGGCCTCCTCGACGGCCTCCAGTGGCAGGAGGTCGTCGGCGGCGTATCCCAGGGCGGGGATCCCCCGCAGGTGCAGACTGAGCGCCTCCAGCCGGCCGAGGATCATCGCCTGGCGGGCCTGCTCCATGCTGAGACAGCGCCACCACATGTACCGGCCGGAGGCGCTGTCCGGTCGGGAAGGCAACAACGCACGGACACCGGCGGCGCGCACGGCCAGCACTTCGCCCACCGGCTTGGCGAGCTGGACCGCCAGCCAGGACACCGAATCGGACCTCGCAACCTCTGCCGTGACCATGGGCCCACGATCGCAGCCGTCACTGACATCGAAGGGAGAGCTAGGGCATGCCGAGCCTCTTCAGCCAGGCCCCGATATCGGGGCGCGGACGTTGTCCGCTTGACCCGGTTGCCCGTACGAAAAATGCGCGAGTGGATCAGTCAGACGCGGGGCGCGAGGGAGCGACAGCTGACGGCCCGATGAAGTCCGTGGGCAGAGCGTCCATCACCATCTCGTCGCACACCTGGCCGAGCCAGTATCCGGCCTGCCGGATAGCACCGACCTTCCGGAAGCGGTCTCCGATCGTGAGCACGGGGGTGTAGGCGCGGGTCGAGAACGGCTCGGCGACGTCCAGGCACGCGGTGCGTCCGGGGGAGTACCAGCCGGCCCGGCCATCATCATCGCTGTCGTGGCGCTATTCACGACAGGTTCAGGAGGGTAAGGGCCTCCGCGACGACTTGGTCCGGAGTGAGCGCGGTCGTGTCGATCACGTCGGCCCGCTCACTCAGCCAGGAGCCGTACGCCTGCTCGTAGACCTCGAGCTTCCGACGCCGGAAGGCGCGGACCTTCTCGCTGCGCTCCTCATCGCCAAGGAACTCCATGCTGCCTTCGATGCGCTTCTTGATGACGTCGGAGTCGGCGTGCAGAAGGAGGTGGTGCACATCGACACCGGCCTTCGCGAGGGCGTCAAAGATCTCCTCGGCGTACTCGCGGCGCAGCAGCGTCATCGGCGCGATGACCGGCCCGCCCCGGGTCTGGCGGTCGAGCTCGGCGCAGAGGCCGGCGACCAGGGTGCGCCAGGCCGGGTAGTCCTGGAAGTCCTTCTGCCGGCTGGGGTGGTCGCCGATGCTCTTCCGCAGAACGAAGCCGATCTCCTCGGGGTCGGTGATCAGGCTGGTGGGGAGCTGCTGGTGGAGCAGGCGGGCGGTGGTGGTCTTGCCGCCGCCGAAGGGACCGTTAACCCAGATGATCATGTGCTCGTCGCTTTCGTGTTCTCGGTGATGGTCCCGGCCGGTGTTCGGCCGGGACGGTTACTACTGGTGGTTGGTGGTGTGGGCGCGGGCATCCAGTGCGCGGTGCGGTGGTGGGCGCGGGCGACGGTGAGCCGGGAGAACGCGCCGCCGTGGGTACGGCTGAGGATTTCCAGGGCGGTGCGCCCCAAGGCTCTGCTCCTCGACTCGTTCCTCCCACCCCTTGTCCGGTGTGCGGGCGGCGGCGAGGGGCGTCTCCAGGACGGCGGCTTGCCGGTAGGAGGTCATCTCTCCACGCAAGCGGACGGGTCCGTGTCGGCGCGCCGGTCGAGGGAGGCGTACAGCCCCTGTTCGAGAGCTTCGGCGTCGGCCAGCCGCCCCCCGCACCCGCCAGCCGCTCAGCGCTTCCGCGAGGTCCGCGACCGCCCCAGCATCCGCGCGATTGTCACCGACCTCGCCCACCGCCAACCCCACACCAGACGGACCGAGAGGCTGACTGTGCCCAGGCCGCTGCGTTGTCAGTCCAGCAGGTTGAACTCGAGGTCGACGATGACCCGCGCGATGTGCTCCGGGTGCTCGCCGAGGAAGGACCGCAGGTCATCCCAGAAGGGCCATCCGTCGAATGAGTCGTGGGCGTAGAGCTTGAGGGCGCCGCGGGGTTCGTCCTCGTCGGGTTCGCGTTCCAGGTAGGCGTACCCGAGGCGGTCCAGTTCCTCCATCGTGCTGCTGATCTCGCTCTGTGACCGGCGGGTGCGCCGGGACACCTCGGCGATGCCGAGTACGGCGTCGGCCTGGACGAGGAAGGAGAGGAGGCTGCGGGCCGGCAAGGTCAGCTCGGCGAGCTTGTCCGCGATGGTGTTGACCATCGCGACGTCGTCGTGCTTCTCGTCGGGCGTGAGCTTGTCGACCCCGATGGCGGCGTGGAGTGCGTCGAGGGTGGTGGCGTAGTGGACGGTCGCGGCCCTCGTGTGATCGGTGAACTGGGCTTCGATGTACGCCGCCGCGGCGCGGAACCGGTCTTCGTGCTTGCTCTTCATCCGGCGCAGCATGGGGGCGGGGTACTTGCTGCGGCTGTTCACGTGGTCGATCCGGGTGTGGTGCTTGGGGCACAGGAGCATCAGGTTGCTGGCGGCCCGGAGGGCCTGACGGTCCAGTGCGGGATCGTGCCGGGGCTGCTCGGCTCGACGCCGTGGATGTGGGCCACTTCGCCGATGAACGCGCCGTCTTCGCAGATGAGCCGCTCGGTGCAGGGGTCGAAGGCGCATTCGTTGCCGCTGAGGATCCACAGTTCCCGGGCGACCTGGCCCAGCGGCTCCATGCGGTTCGTCGGCTTCTTGGGTGAGGGGGGCACGGTGGGAGTCTTGCGCACCGCGGCGTGACTGTGTGAGCGGACGCCGGATCTGTGCCGGCCGCCCCGGTGGAGCTGTCCGCCCCTGCTTGCGGGGGGAGACTTCACCGGGGCGGCCGAACCCGGCCGGGGTGAGGGCGTCCGGGTGGTGGGTGGTTCAGGTCCGCTCTTCGGCTGCCAGTTCGTCGGCGAGGAGGCCGAGCTGCCACGTCTGCTCCTGCAGAGTGTGGATGATCTTGCCGAGCCGGCGTTCCCGCTTGACGCCGGCGGCGCTCTGGTGAGGGTTGGTGTCCGCCTCTGCGAGGAAGCCGGCGAGGCGCCGGAGGGCCTCGGTGCCGAGCTTGACGTGGCTGAGCGGTGCGAGGTCCTTCTCGGCGACGGGGCCGGTGCGGGTGGGGTAGCCGTCGGGGCGTCGTTCGATCACCCGGGTCTCGTCGAGGCGCAGCAGGGCGGCGAGGGCGCGGGCGATGTGGGCACTCTGCGGCGGGACGGCGGCCGCGCCTGCGCCGGCGTGGGTGGGCGGGGTGTCGCCGGGTAGCCGAGGACGCCGGGGCCGAGAAGGTCCAGGACCTGTTCGGTGCACCGGCGGGCCCGGGCGCGGTCCTGTTCGTCGAGGGTGAGCTGGTCGAAGACGTCCTCTCCGTTGATGGCGAGCATGGACCAGGCGGGGAAGTGGCGTACGACGGTCGTGTGCGGGCCGAATTCGGCGTGGGCTGCGCGGCACAGGCTCTCGGCGTTGTTGATGAGTCCGGCGCCGAGCATCAGGTCGGTGGCGATGACGAGGGGGCCGGGGCGGTCGCGGGTGGGCCAGACGCGCAGGCGTACGTGGGAGCGGCCGCCGGTGCTGAGGGGGAAGGGCCAGGCGTGGTCGTCGCGTACCGGGGTGGTGCGTGCGGGAGCGGGCAGGTCGGTCTCGGTCATCGGGTTCCTCTCGGCGCGTGGGCCGTCGACTGTAGGCGCGGCCGCGGACAGGCTCCGCTGCAGGGGGCGCGCCCGGGCGGCGGGAAGAGGGGCGGTGTCCGCTCCCCCGCGTACGGTGCGCTCGTGCCTCACCGAACCGCCTCCCCCGTGTCCACGACCAGCAGACAAACCCATAACGGCAAGAAGCGCTTCGCCCCTCTTTTTAGCCCGCCTGCCCCACCCGCACCGTGCCCACCTGGCCGTGACGACTCGTCACGGGTCGTCACGTGTCGTTCCGAATCGTCACGTCCGGGCCCCAAGAGGGCCGGGAGCCGGACAGCCACCCATAGAGGAGGACTCCAGGCTTCTTGCCGTTATGGATTCGTCGGCTGGTCGCAGGCACGGGTGCTGTCCTCTCGTGAGCAGTGCCCGCACCGTACGAAGAAGACCGGACAGCGCAGGATCCGCCGTGCAGCAGCAACCTCCCCAGCCCTCGGAGCTGACCGCGGCCGCAGGTCGCTTCCCGTGCGAAATTCGCGAGCGCTCCGCCCCCTCGGCCACCCGCTGCTTCCCTCAAAGCCGCCCCCGGCCCCCAACCCGCGAAGGAGCACCATGGCCGCACACCGAAAGGACCGGGACGAGAGCCAGTCATGGAAGCGCGTCGCCCGCGAAGTCCTGCTCGCCGGCGACCTCATGCTGTACGGGCACGAGCCGTCCCAGGCAGCCCGGATCGCCCTCGGGCATCTGCACCGAGGACGCACGCTCATGCAGCCGATCATCGACCGGTACGTCGCCGACGCCCGGACCCCACCCGGCCGTGCCTGGCAACGCCGCCGCGCGGCACAAGGCGCCTACGTACAGGCCTTCGAGCAGGCCATCAACCACGCGGCCGCACGGGCCGCCGGAGAGCCCGAGGGGCACGCCCACTCCTCTACAGCCGCGGCTCACTGCCGCTGATCGACCGCTACACCGGCGACCGGCGAGTACTGGACGACGCCGACGACGCCTGACACACGTCCGTCCGCCCCGCCTACGGGGGCGGACCACAACAACCGCGCCCGACTGGAGTACCTCACCATGCCCATCACCTACCCTCCCGGCCTGCCGGACGTGCCTGACGACGCGTGGAACGCAGAGAGGATCGCCGACCTCGGGATCGAGCGACCAGACGACGCCCGCGCGGCCGCCGTAGCCGACTTCGCACTCGATGCCGACGACGCCACGCAAGCGGAGTTCCGCCTTCTCGCCTACATCAACCGCAGCACCTCTCCGGAGGCCGATCTCCGCGGAACCACCGCCACGGCGCTTGAAGCACTGGAGCCCGGCCGCTGGCGAGTCCGCCTGCGAGTCCCGGGCGAGTACTGAGCAAGCCCGGGCGCTGTCCTCTCCCCTGAGCTGTGCCCGGGCCGCACGCCCCATCCACGCAACCCGCTACCGAGAGAGGACACGACATGACCGCCGGGACCCACACCATCCCCGACCCGGCCGCCGACGGCCACGAGCACCGCCCGCAGCCCTTCGGCCCGCGCTACGCCACCCGCGACGTGCCCATGACGTCCGCCCCTAGCCGTGCGACAACGGCGACGCCACCGACCGCACCACGTGCGGCTGCTGCACCGCCCGCGACACCACGGCCACCGATCGCTGCACGACATGCGGGAGCCGCCGCTGCGACCAGCACACCTCCTGCGGGCCCGACGTCCTGGCCGCCGTCCGCGCGGCCGTGCAGGCCCTCGCGCCCGAGCATCCCGCAGCCACCATCAACGCGTACGGCGCCTGCACCCGCGCCGGATACGCGGTGAATCCGGGCGCCGACGGGCGCGCCCGCATCCACCACCGCTTCCCGAACCTCAACGTCCTCGACCCCAACCGACTGTCCCAGGAGCAGCGATGGACCGTGGCGCGCCGCGAGGCCAACCTGTACGCGGCCACCTTGAAGGCGGCCGGCTGGACCGTGGAGCACAAGACGGTGACCACGGGGCGATCCTCCTGGCCTCCCCGCCGCCGACCGCCGACCAGGTCCACGAGGCGCTCGGCCGGGCCGTGGAGGCCCTCCACCAGGACGGGCAGACCCTCGTGCCCGCAGCCGCCGCCAGCCCGCTCGCCGACCTGCTCGACACCGTCACCGAGGAAACGCACGGGCCCGCCCCGCAGCCCGAGACGACCGAGTCGTCCTGCCACGGCTGCGGCGGCACCGGGCAGGTGTACCTCGGCACCGGCCCCGACGGACACGCGTGGTCCGGCACCGAGTGCTGCTGCTCGCATCGACACTGCACGTGCGGCTCCTGCGACGGATTCCCCTGCTCCCGCGTCCGGTCGGCGTACGACGTCGCCCTCGGCCTTCTCAGCGCGGCACCGGGCTGCCCCACGACCACGCCCGAGACCTACCGATGACCGGGCCCGCGTCTATGTCACCCACGGCCGGAAGTACCACACCGCCACCGTCCTGATGTTGTCCGGTCTGGTTCGTACGGTGCGGGCACTGCTCATGAGAGAGGACAGCGCCCGTGCCTGCGACCACCGACTGGTGACCGCGCACGACCGCGGTAGGGCAACCGCGCGGCCGCCGGCACCCAGGATTCGCCAGACGTCGCCACCACCGGCGGCGCTCCCGTTCACTGAAGGCCGTCCCGGCAGGGCCCCGGCACCTGCCCTACGCCAAGGAGCCCGACCCGATGCCCAGCAACGGCACTCCCCTCAACCCCCTCGCGCTCATCGCCGCGCTCGAAGCCGAATGCGTGGCCGTCGACGGCGAAGGCCGCTACCTCCCCTTCGAGGACCTCATCAACTACGTCCGCACCCACCTGAGCGACGAGGAACTGGCCCAGCTCGCCAAGAAGCCCACCGACCCCCACCTCAAGGAGGGCGACATCATCCTCCACAACGGCCACCCCGCCACCGTCCGCAGCATCGACTTCCACGCCCCCCACAAGCACCCCCGCTCCGGTCTCCCCCGCCACCGGCCCGCCACCCAGATCACCACCAGCCGAGGCAGCCTCTACTTCACCCTCGTCCCCGACGCCTGAACCCACCCGACGAGCCCCGCCAAGCAGGCCACCAGCCGTGCACCGAGAACAGCGGTTACCAGCGGGCGTGCCCGCTGGTAACCGCCCCTCACCCACGACCCCGACAGCAGCAGAGGACGGCCGCCCATGAGCGCGCAGGAGATCCGAACCAGGTTCGTCTGGTCCGACAGCCCCTCGATGGCGTGGGGCCTGGTCTTCCTGGCCGAATCCTCCGACAGCAACATCACCCGGACGTTCGGCCCCCACGCCCACCGCAGCCGCGAAGACGCCGAAGCGGCCGGGCGGGGGCCCTGGCCCGGGCCCACGCTGTACCGGATCACGCGCACCAGTGCGCCGGCGGACACCGGCACCCCCGCACCCGGCGGTCTCGACTACGCCTTCGTCTCCAGCACCCCCTCCTGGAACAACAGATGGAGCAGCATCGACTTCGACGCGCACCGCGACGGTGGCCACAACCGGCTGTCGACGTTTCCCGATGCGGCCGAAGCCATCCAGCGCGCCCGATGGGCGACAGAAGAGGACCGCAGCAGGTACGAGGGCATCGTGTTCCAGGCGTACCTGCTGACGTGGTCGGTGCAGGCCGTCGAGCAGTCACAGCCGTGAGCGGGCTCTGACCCGACGAGCCGCAGGAGCGAGGCGCTCCCGCCCGGCCCCTCCAGGCCGCCCGATCGATCCTCATCACGATCACCATCCCCGCTGCGCATCCAGGACGGGAGCCCTGGACCAGCGGCTCCCGAACACGCCTCACAGAAGAGAGACATCCGATGCCCCAGCCGACAACGAACGATCGGATCGTCGCCTCCGTCCTGGAGGAGACGCGAGTGGCCCGCAAGGCCCACCACCAGGCCATCACCCTCCTGGTCAACACCGCTGAAGCCGAAGATCCCGTCCCCGGCATGCAGCTGGAGACCTTCGTACGGGCGCAGGCCCTGCACCAGTTGTGGGCCCGCGCCCACTCCTGGACGGGCGCGTCGGCGCTGTCCGAAGCGGACCAGCGCCTGAATGTGCCGAGCTCCCCGAGCCCGCCATGCGGCAGCTGCTCAACACCAAGGCGCCGTTCGTCCTCGGCCAGGACGCGTCAGAGATGGCCCGGCTCGTCCATGAGCACCGCATGGCCATGTACCACCGCTGGCACCGCGACCTGGCGGCCATCCTCGAACGCCACACCGGGAACGGCTGGTGACCGGCTATCCGCCGGCCCTCCCCATCCTTCGCCTCCGGAGCGCCCGTGGAACAGCCCCGCACCGCCACAGCCAGGAACCGCCGCGCCCCCGCGCCCTCGGCCGCGAGCACCGGGGGCCCTGCGGCCGTCGTAGTCCGCACCCCCGCCGGTGTCCTGCACCTCCTGGCCCCCGGCGCCACGCCTCCCCCACTGCCGGTGTTCACCGTCCCTCTGTTGTGCTGCACCGATCCGGAACAGGCCCCCGCAGTCCGCGCGTACGACGGTCCCTGGAATGGACCGAAGACATGCCGGGCGTGCTTGCGTGTGTGGCGGGGCGACCCGGCCCCGCAGCAGGCTGTCCTCGAGGAGCTGCCCGGCGCCGAGCCGATCGAGCCCGTTGAGCGGCGGATTCCTGCGCTGCCACGTGAACACCGGGGTCGGCCACTCGTCTGGTGCGACTGGCAGCCACAGCTCGTCTTGTCGCACTACTCGACGGCGTGCGAGAAGTGTGAGGATTCGGGGCCCGGGCTGATGGCATCCGGGCGCGGCAGTGAACCCCCGGGCCGCTACGTGGCGTTCCGGTGTCCGGCCTGCCAGCACATGACGGTGTACGAGCACCGCGGGTCCTGGGACCTGGACCTGATCTACGAGAACCGTGCGCCAGGTCGCCGCCGCTGACGTTGCCGCACTCCGGCTGGCGAGCGCCTGCCGCCGGACCGACAGGTCGGCAGGCTGGGGCCCCGGCCCAGTCGGTGCGCGGGATTCGCGAGATCGCGACGGTGACGGTGCTCTGCCTCTTCAGTGGCCGAGCCGCGCAGCCGCCGGCAGTCCTCTTTCAGGAAGGCGCCCGATGAACGCCGACTCGCGTACCGCAGCTTCCCACCCGCAGTCCTCTCCCGCCGCTGCTCGCTGCGGCGGACACGATGATGCTCGCGGTGCCGCCGCCGGGGAGGAGACCGCAGCCGAGTCGTGCCCGGCGTGCCAGCGCAAGGAGGTCCGCTCTGGGCGCTGCGGCGGATGTGCCGCTGCCCTCGGGGCCGACGCGGCGGCCGCCGCGCTGGAAGGCATGCCCAAGAACGCGGGCTCCCTGGTGCGTGAAGCTGAACAGCTGGGCTGGGACGTGCACGTGGAGCGCCGCTGGACCGGCCGCCTGTGGGTGCGCGCCGCGGTGCTCTCCGGGCTCGTGATGGTGCGTGCCGGGGTGGAGGAGACCGAGCACGTGTGCGCATGGAACGAGGCGACGGGCAAGTTCGTGGGGTCCGCTTCGACCGGCGGGTTCAAGGCCGTGCGCGAGGCCGTCAAGGCTGTACGCGTCGTCTCGCGTGAGCAGGAGGCCACGGGCCGGACGGTGTGGGGGCGCGACGCCGCGGAGTGGGTCCGGCAGATGGACGACGCCGTGGCGAAGGTGAGTGCTGCCCTGAGTGACGCTCGGGACGCGTTCAACGCCATCGACGGTTCCACGCCCTCGGGTGCGCGGGCGGTGGAGTTGGGCTCCGCCGCCTACGCGGAGGCCAAGACGGCGGAGCGGTCGGCCACCGACGCTGTGAAGGCGGCGCGGGCGTGGCTGGCCGAGACGAACGGTGAGGATGCGCGGGGTGTGCGTCGTGGCGGCGTGCGATCGTGCTGGCCGGGCAGCACGTCAAGGAAGCCGGGGAGGCGATCGCGGACGCTGCGGCGCGCGCGGAGCGGGAGGCGCTCGCCGCTCCGATCATTGAGGAGGCGCAGGAGCGGCTGATCGCCCAGGAAGCCCAGTGGCGCAAGCAGCTGGCCGATGCAGGCCGCGAACCGTCGGCGCGCGGGTACGCCGGGCTGATCGTGATGTTCGAGGACTCCTCGCGCGCCTGGTGTGGGTGGTTCGACGGCCACACCGACTACGACGGTGTCACGCACGCCGGGCACGGCGATCCCTCGCTGTCGTTCGTGGCGCAGTACGACGCCTGGGCCAAGTCCAAGCGCTCCAGCCGGTCGGTGTATTACCCTCGCGGTACACCTCCGCCGCGCTGATCGCCGGTGACCGGGTCGACGCCGCTGCCGTGGCGTTCACGCTGGCCGTCGCTGACCGTATCGAGGGACGCGGCGCTGAGAACCTGCGAAAGACGGCGGCCGCCGTCCGCAAGAACCCCCGGGGATTCGGTACTGGAAACGACCGCAAGCACTTGGCCAACTGGGCCAAGTACCCGCACAACAGCTACGGGGAGCCGACCCGGCTCGCTGAGCACGCGGTCGCCGAGTGGGCGGCGCTCGAGACCGCCCAGGCCGCGTACAACGGTGTTCGGGACTTCGAGAAGGCCCTGCACTGGGATGCGCACTACGCCGGCGAGCGGGCGGAGGCGCGGGCGGAAGCCGACCGTGCCGGGCTGGCCGGGCGTGACCAGGCCCGGGCCGAGCGCGCGGCGTCCGGCCGAACGGCGGCCGCGTGGGAGGCGGCGGTGGAGCGGCTGACGGAGGCCCGCATGCGTGTGCACGCGGCGGGGTGCTTGCCGCCGGTGACGTGGAGCGGGCGCGGGCGTGCGGAGACCGGGTCCAGGAAGGCGATGCGCTCGCTGAAGGCGTGTGGTTGGCCGTCCGGTCCTGTGAAGAGGCGTACGACGACGTGAGCCGTGCGAAGCGGGACGCCGGCCACTACGAGGAGTCGGCCGAGACCTACCGCGCAGCGGGTGCCCTGTCTGACTTCGTGGCCGAGTGCGCGCGCATGGAGGAAGCCGCCGCCCGTGCCGAGTCCGGGCGTGAAGAGACGCTGGCTTTGTACGGGTGTGCCTTCGCGGATGCCGCGCAGGCGGAGGAGGACCGGCGCGAGGCCGCACTCCGGTAGGGCCCCGTCGGGTGCGGTGCGCTGCCCCGGGTGAGCGTGACGGTCTCGGACTCCCGTTGCTGGCCGTCGCGCGCCCGGCGGGGTCCTTGCCCCGCCGGGCGTGAGGGCGCCTCAGGGCGCGGGCAGGCCCTCCCGCTCGCGATGTGGCAGCCCCGCTATTCAGTCGGACCGCGGACATGCACGGTCACCAACCGGTCTGGGTCGCTTCCCTCGACCCGAGCTGGCCGCTGTCCGTCGTCGAGGGCGCCCTCATTACCGGCCAGCACGCGGTTGAGAACCCGCTGGTGCGCGCGCCGATAGCGGAATTCGCGAGAAGGCGACGTCGCTGGCGTACGCCGCTTCAGTGGCCCCGGCTGCGCATCCGCGTGGTCTCTCCCGGCCCACGAAGGAATCCCGTGAACACCGTCCCCAGCTCCGTCGACAGCCAGCACAAGTCCGTCGTCAACGGCAATGCCGGACGGCCCGAGGCTGCAGCCGGGAACATCGCCGCCAGCGAGCTCGCGGCCGCGCTGCAGGAAGGCGAGTCGATCGCGGCCGTGTCGTTCCTGGACGGGCCGAAGCCTGCCGCTGGTTGGGTGCTGACGACAGCGGCCGGGCACGCGTTCCGGATCCGGCCTATCACCTACTGCCGTCCGGAGGAGGGCCAGTGGGAGGCCGGGCACGACGCTGATGGGTCGTACTGGTGGGCCGCCAACATCGAGGACCGCCCGCTTGCCAAGGTGCTCGCCCGGATCCGTGAGGACTCCGACACCCGTGCTCGGTTCGCCGCCCTGTGGGCGAAGTACGGGCAGCACACGGCGCAGGCTCCGGCGTTCGGGTGGATGCCGGACCGTGTGGAGCTTGAGCCCGGTGTGTTCCTGGTCCGCCGTTTCGGCGCCGTGGGCCTGGTTGCCGAGTGCCGTTGGGGGTTCGAGCACCTGACCGCCGCAGACGGCCGTGAAGGCTGCACGGGTGAGGACTGGTCCCGCAGGGGACTGACCACCGGCGCTATGTGGCCGAGTGGAAGGTGTGGAACTCCGCCCTGGAGAGTGTGGCGAACTCCCGTCTCCGCGTCGTCTCCGTATGTGCCGACGACGACAAGGAGGCCGACGTCGACGCGTACTGTGCGATGTCCGCGCCTTACGTCGGCAAGTGCAGCGCGAAGCGCTCCGGTGCCCGCTACTGGGTGGCGGTCGTCGACGACCAGGACTGCGAGCTCGGCCGGTTCGTCGCCTGCGCCCGCTGCCTCTCCCGCCGGATCCTGGACGACGCTCACGGCGGCGACCGGTCCGCCGGGCGGGATGTGGTCGACCTCGCCCGCGACTTGGCCAAGGGCGATCCCAAGACGTGCGCTCTGCACTGGCAGCAGTGGGGTGATCGTGCGGCGGAGCGGTGCGGGCAGATGCTCACTCAGGCTCTGGAAAACGGCGAGCGGGCGCCGTGGCCGTCCAAGGCGTTGGCCGATGCGCTCATAGCTCAGGGCGCGGCTGACGGTGACGAGCGCGCGAAGCGGGAAGCCCGCGCGGCTGTGCGCAAGCGGGGCGGCGGTAAGAAGGCGCAGGACGAGGCCGCCGCGCTGGCCGCTGAGGCGCGCGCCGACCGGGCCGCCCTGGTCGCCGCGGTCCAGGCGAGCCGGACCGCCTTCTCCGCCCGACTCAACGCCACGTCCACTACTAAGGATGAGGAGCGCCCCGGCGAGGCCGACTCCGGCCAGACCGCCGAGGAAGGCCTCGGCAGCACGTCCCTTCACGCAGCGGTGGCTTCCACGACGGAGGCCTCGACGACTGACGCCGCGTACGGTCCGGACGACACCAACGCCCCGGAGCGGGCCCACGACGCCAGCCGAACGGCTGGCACCACGCTCGCCGAACCCGCTGACTCAGCGATGGAGAACAGCGGCGCGGACCAGTGGCTCGATGAGAGCAACGCCCGAACCGAACTGCCGCGTATGGGCTGGTGCACAGGGCTGGCCGACGTTCTGGCCCGCGCGTACGCGGGAGACCTGCACGCGGACACGTCCGGGATCGTCCGCCGCCGTGAGGGCCAGGGACGCCGGGTACGGGCCGCCCTGGTCGAGCTGCTGGCGTCCGGCGGCTACATCGCGGTCCCCGCGCCGGCCGTCGCGGCCCGGTCACCGTCACCCCGACGGCGTCACCGCACACCGCTGGTGCACCGCCGCCCCGACCTTCTGCACGCAGACCACCGAGCCGCCTACTGGGCGCGGGTGCGTGTGCACCACACCGGCCGGACGAGCAAGCAGTCGGCCAGGGACCAGGCGCGGCGTCTTACTCCCCTGCCGTACGGGCAGGAGGAGGCGCGCCGCCGCGCCGCGCAGATGCGGCAGGTCGAGCAGTGGGCCAAGGAGATGGAGGCCACGCGGGAGCGTCTTGCGGCGGAGCAGGCGGAGCGGGATGCGCAGGCCAAGCAGGAGCAGGCGGCCGCATGGGCGCGGAGCGAGCAGGAGGCCGAGGAGCGGCAGGCGGCGAAGGATGACCGCCGCGATGACGGTCTCGTCATGTCGCAGCACGGCCCGCAGGAGATCGTCATGGGCACGGGTAGGCGACGCGTCACGGTGACGCGGGTCAGCCCGAGTATCTGGGAAGCGGTGGTCCGCGGAGCGGTCTACGTGGTGTCGAAGGAGGGCGGCGAGGACTGGCCCTGGCTGGTCATCGCGCCGGACGGCACGCGCATCGACGTCTGCTCGGTGATCAACGACGCGCCGTACGCGGCCAGCGTCCGGGACATCGTCCGCGCCCACGCCGACGCCACGGAGCGCGGCGAGACGTTTTCCGAATGGACGCCGCCCGGTGCCGCCGTCGCTACGCCCAAGGAGACCGGCCAGGGCCGGGTGGCCGCGGGCGGCGATCTGCCCAAGGTCGGGGAGGCGTACCGCGCCCCGCCCCGCGCGGGCGGTCGCTCTCGACCTGATCGGCTCCCAGTGGGTGGCCGAGTGCGACCGACATGGCCCCGTCTCCATGGGGCTGAACAAGTTCGGTGACGCGGTCGCCGACATCGCCGCTGCCTACGTCTACGACACCGAGCAGGATGCCGCCGACGCCGCCCGCGCCCACCTGGACGTGCACGCCCGGGAAGACGCCGACGTGATGACGCCGGAGGACATCGACGCTGCCCAAGCACTGAACTTCTCCCGCAACCAGTGGCGCACGCTGGGGTGGATACGTGACGGCAAGGTGCGCGAGACCGCGGACGGATTCAGCGCCTACGACATCAGCCCCGACCGCGCCGATGTCTCCAAGAAGATCAGGAAGACCCTGGTTCCGCGCCTGTGGGCAGCCGGGTTCGTGAAGGTGCTCGCCATCGCCCCCGGGGCCCGCGCGTTCGGTCTCACCGACGAGGGAGTCCGCGCGCTTCGTCTGTGGTCGAACGCGATGCGCATCAACGCGGTCACGGAGCCGGAGAAAGACACCCGGCACGCCGCGGTGAAGAGCTCCCGCTACCGGTGGCTGTCCACCGGGGAAACCTGGCCCGGGGAGCAGGAGAAGGCCCAGGCCTCAGCGGAGGCGGAGCAAGCCGCCAACGAGCGGGCCGCCGCGCTGCGGGCCGCGGAGGAGAAGGCGGCGGCCGAGCGGGCCGCCACCCCCACGGTTGATGAGCTGGCCGTGCTGGAAGCGCTGAACGCTGACGGTTTGGACGCGGAGGCGGCCACGGTCCTGTCGGCCGCGTACATCGGCCACGTGGTCACCCGTCTCCGTCCGGGGGCCACCTCCGCGCGTCTTGATGGTGGCACGGGCCGGGGCGACCGGCGGGTGACGCGTACCTACAACGTCAACGGCGTGGAGAAGCCGATCACGCCGGCGGCCGCCAATGTCCTGTCGGCGGCCGCCGCGAACCTCACCGATGCCACGGCCCAGACCTGGCACGCGCTGTGCACGACGGTCAATGAGCGGTACGGGGTGTACCAGCTCGACCTGGCCGCCGCCATCAAGGCAGGCACGACGACGCTCGCCCTGCTTGATCAGGCCGAACAAGGGCCGGAGGAACCGGCGGAGCTGTGGGCTTCGCGCGAGTTCGTGCAGACCGCCAAGCCGGGCACAGAGGCCGAGGTGATCGAGTGGGCCGGAGCTGGCCTGCTGTGGCAGAACGGTGACGGCTTCCGCCACGCCGGCCGCAAGGTCAACCCCTCCCGGGTGCTGCCGCTGATCGCGGCCGGAACCCTCCACCGCAGCGCTGACGGCCGGGTGTACCCCACCCAGCCCCGCAGCCCGACGACGGGGCTACCGCCCGCCCGCTGCCCGGCCGGAGGCCCCGGCAGCAGGCGACGGTGGCGCCGCCGCACCTCAGGTCCAAGAGCCGGTTCCGGTGCGGGTGCCGGACACCTTCAGCGCCTCGGGCCGTACGCCGCTCACGTACGACGACTTGGACGGCTGGACGTACGCCGACTTCGTCGCCGCGCACACGTCCGAAGAGGACACCGCCGACCTGGTGAGGCTGGCCGGGCCAGGCCCGGTGCGATGGTTGTTCGCCCCGCCGAGGGCGACGCGCCCAGAGCGGTGAACCTGTTTGGTGGCTGCGGAGGCTGGTGCGTCGGGATCCGCCGCATCCTCGGGGTCAAGGTCGACATGCTGTGCATAGACGCTAGCCGCGACGCCACGGCCACAGCGACGCGGGCCGGCTGCCACGCCATTTGCGCGGACGTGCGCAGCATCGACCCCGAGCACTTTGTGTTCCGGCACACCCAGATCCTGATCGGGTCCTCGCCGTGTATCGACTTCACCAATGCCGGGAAGCGCGCCGGGCGGCTGCCTGAGAACGTCGCGGTCCTGGCCGATGCGATCGAGCAGGCCGGGGCGGCCGTCGGGAACTACATCGTCGACGGGCCGGGCTGCATGTGCGTCACCGACGAAGAGTGCGAGTGCGGGCCGGAGGCCTACGACCACTTCGGCCCGCGATCGGGTGCCACCTGGGACGAGATCCGTTCACTCGTCGCCGACATGCCCGGCGCCCAGACGGCCGGGCTCATGCTCGAACCGATGATCTGGGCACTCGCCCTCAAGCACGGCGGGGCGCCGCTGCACACGATCCTCTTCGAGCAGTCCAACCAGCTGCCCCAAGAGATCCGTGACGTGATCAAGGAAGAGTTGTACTGCGCCGGGGAGAGTGAACTCGGCGCGGCGGTTTCGGTGACGTGGGAAGAGATCGACGCCGCCGCGTACGGGTCGCCGTCGACGCGCCGCCGGGCCTTCATGATGGCGACGTTCGGGCGCTACAACTCCGGACCGGTAGCACCTGAGATCACGATCACCGCCGACCAGGCGACGGGACTCCCCGCTGGTCTGGAGGTGATCACCCGGGGCGTGCGCAAGACCAGCGGGGGCAACGCGTTCGCCATGGGCCGCGTGATCCCGGGTGTCACCTCGCGGATCCGGTCGGTGGATGTCGGGCACAAGGGCGGCCGGTTCACCCTTGAGCAGGTGGCAGCTCTGGTCACCCTCCCCCGGGACTACGCAGCACTCGCCGAGGGTTCACGGACGAGCATCTGTCAGCAGTTCGCGGACATCGTGGCCCCCGTCGTCTCCGCCGCCGTGTTCGGGGAGACCGTCGGTCACCTCTTCGGGATCAAACGGAACCGCGGTGGCTGGCTGCCGCTCCTGCTCGCCTACCTCCGTGAGCAGTACCCCGGGGCCAAGACGGTCCCGGAACTGAGGCCAGCCAAACCAGAGACGACGGCCAAGGACCGGTACCGCCACAACGACGGGCAGATCAGGATGCTCCAGGAGGAGCTTGGTGCGGTATTGAGCACCACGCTGAACGATGCCCGGCAGGCACCGGCGGCATCCGGGTCAGGCTGAAACCGGTCCGGAGACCGAGGCTGAGTACCGCTGATGGACTCTCCCCGCACGCGCCCACGGCGTGTGCAGCCTCGGTCCCCTGGCCGGACAGGGACGGGGAGCGTGCTCAGGAGGTGTCCGGGTCAGAGGCAGGGCGGTCACCACCAGGGCCAGCCGGTTGCCGGCGACAGCTTCCTGGGCCGAGGGACGCGCCAGGGCCTGCAAGTCAGCACCTCTTTCGGGAGCCGCAGGCCGATCTGCAAGACGGCGAGGTGCCGCTGCTCCTCTCTGTGAATGTCAGTCCTGCGGAATTCGCCGGACAAGGGTCCTCACCGCCCGGGTGCGGTCAGATACGTCCCGGCAACCCACCCCATGCACGCCGAGCTGAACGCCCACCGAGAGCAACGAGGAACCGAGACCATGGCCAAGGCCACCTATTCCGCTGTTCGCTACCGTCTCGGCAAGGAGTTCCGTCTGAGCCGGACCTCCACCGGGCGGCGCTCCGGGCACCGCTGGTCCGAGGGCGCCCAAGTCCGCACCTCGCCCACGCACGGCGTGATCGTGAACTACGTGGAGTGCCACTCGATGTGGCGTTCGGACGGTTCGCTCCGCACGGAGAAGCTGAACGCCATGCGGGACTACCTGGAGCAGCACTTCACCGTGAAGGACCACCCCGCCCGAGACGGCCGCATGGTGCTCTCCAACAAGCTGCCGAGTTGAGCTGCTGCCGCCCATTCACCCGCTGGTCGCCGAGGCCGACCCAAGGCAACCAGTCGTACTTCAACCTGCCCTTCGAAGGAACCCGGCTCGATGCCCTACACCCGTACGCTCGCCGAGCTGCTGGAGACGTATGCCTGTGACGCCATCGCAGGCGATTACTACATGCCTGACGACCCAGAGATGCCCGACTTCCGCGTGTCTGCCGTACTCCTGACAAGCGCAAGGACGCCTGGTACCCCGCGCTGGTCGAGGACATCAAGACACACGGCCTTCGTGTACCTATCTGGATTCATGACGGAGAGATCAACGATGGCTGTCACCGGATCGCGGCCGCGCAGGACCTCGGCATAGAGGTCCTGCCGTGCACCGACAAGGCTCCTGATGACCCTGAAGGCAGTGCCGTCGTGTACAGCTTCGCCACGGGGACGTGGACCTATCACGGGTGGGTTCCACAGCGCGCGGACTGACCTCTGCACCCGTGTCTGGCCAACCGTTGGCACACTGGTACCGCCTGGTCCCGGCAGTGACCGTCCGGGAGGCTCCCCCGGTACCGTCACCGCGCCTATGATGAGGACGCTGGAAGGGCAACCGCGCCGCGCCCGGTCCACACCGACCTCGACGCCCACACCGTCGACGGGGACCACAGACGTCTGAGACTCGCGCGAGCCAATTCGTCATGCTCTCCTCGTGGACGGCCGGCGCGTGTGGGGCAGCAGGCCGGACAAGGACGAGACGTCATGACCAATCCCCGCCGCCGTGAGCAGGACCGTGCCGTACGCGCGTACAAACGGGCCCACCCCGGCATCACCCTGGCCCAGGCCCGCGCCGCCGTCGCCGCCCGCTCCGGCCCACGCCCCGGCCTCCCTCCCGGATCGCTGGTGTTCCCCTGCCCCGGCCCGGTGAGCGCCTTGAGGGCTACGTGAAGCGCGTCGCCGTTGCCGCCGGAGTTCAACGGCACCGGGCTATGGAGCTCCTCGGTCTGGAGCCCGGCGCCTCAGCGACCGAGCGCCTGGACCAACTCGCCGACGGCCTGTCCGACACCGCGGTGAAGTCGCTCGTCGCGGCCACCGGCATGACCCCGCAGCAGGCTCGCGCCCTGACTGCCCCGTACGTTGCCGGTTCCCAGTACGCGGAGCTTGAAGCCGTGGTACGCCAGCACCTGGGCGAGAAGTACTTCCGGCGCGGCGGCGCGGACAAGACCCGTACGGGGGCGGCCGAGCTCGCCGGGCTGCTCCCTGAAGCAGACGAACGGCTCCCGCTCCCGCCCGGTCTACTCGCAAGCGAAGTGCTCTCCGGCTCCTACCGTCCGGTCATCGTCGATCCTGACTGGCCGACCGCCGGTCTCGACTGGCAGGACGGCTTCCCTCGGCCGTCCATTGACCCCGAGGTGTTCAAGGCGGTCGCCCAGGCCCTCGGCATCGAGCAGGGCGACGACCCGGACATGCCGCCGCACGCGTAGCAGGACAACCAGGCGACGTCGGGGCTCAGCGGTTGGGTAGAACGCCGCTGGGCCCCGGCCCGCAGCAGCGCACCGTCACGGCCCGCCTGCGGGGGCCGGGCCTTGGCCGACTTCCCTTCCCCGCTGACGCAGGTGAAGACGGAGGCCTCCTCACCAGCCGGGCGCTGGTCGATCCAGTGACAGCTTCGAGCGGACCGGCCGTGGAGGCATGGACCTGCTGCCGCACTGCTCTGCTGTCCGATCCCTGCGGCAGGCTCATCGAACCCGCAACGTCCCATGAGGCAGTCCCGCCGGGGACGGCTGCGCTGAAAACCGCATGTCGCCGGCCGCTGACACCTTCCAGCGGCTGAGCCGGGCTGCGCTGAGAGCCGTGGCGGCAGCACGCCAAATCGCCGCACGACTGCCCGCATCCCCAGCTCGCGGTTAGCTGCTCCCGTCACCCCGCCGCCCTGAGAGGAACAGCCCGTGACTGACCAGCCGACCCTGGCCACGCTCACTGAGGAGCAGCTGGCCGATCTCATCGCCGAGGCCACGGCGTTCCGCAACCAGCCGTCTCTCCGCCACTGCCTCTACCCGGGATGTCTTCGGGAGTTCGACATGGCGGCCCGCATGGACGGGCGGGAGCCAGCCCGTCCTTCCTGGTCCGGTGCCGGCTGGCGTCAGGTCACCCGTGGTCCCTCGACCGGCTCCGTCTGCCCCGATCATGTCGGCGTCGTCACCGAGCACCTGCCCCGCACCGTCGACGTACCGAACGGCCGCTGGATGGTGGCCTGCGCCTGCGGCTGGATGTCCCGCTCCCAGAGCTACGGTGGTCTTCTGCGGCCGCTGTGGGAGGAACACCTCCTGCTCGCAGCCGGGGAGCTCGCTGTGCCTGTGACGCTCGCTGAAACACCCGGTCGGCTGTCGCTGGACGAGCACACGGAGGCCAGCCTGGCGGAGCTTTACGAAGTCCTGGAGGACACCGAGAACGACCGAGCCGAGACCCGCGAGGCAGCGCAGGCCATGTACAAGGCCTGGGACTGGCACCGGAATACCTTCAGCGGGATCGCACGGGCCGTCAACGCCGTCTGCAACATGATGCGCGTGGGCGTCGGCGACACCCGTGACTGGTCCGCCGACCGGCACGACGCCTATCTGTGGGGCGTCCTCATCGGCTGGGACGACGACACGCTCAAGAACGTCGCGGCACGGCACCGGTGGAACGAGCACCGCATCCACTAGGTGCGCGAAATGCGCGCCCTCCTCTCCCCCATTACCGATCCCCAGAAGCAGGAAGCCTCCGAATGAGCCCCCTGACTACGGGAGCCGCAGCTCCCACAACCGGACCCGCCCTCTCCACGGCAAAGCGTCAGGGCGGGCGCACGTTCTCTGGGACTGCGGAGGAGGGCAAGCCGCTCGAGGAGATGCCGCCCTGGGCCCAGGAGGTCGTGTTCAGGGATGCCCTTGGGCTGTTGAGGGACGAGGACGCAACCTGGGTTCCGTACACCTCGCCGCGCGGGACCGAGTTCGTCATAATCTCGGCCTGCGGCTTCCGCTACACGGTCTCCAAGAACGGAATCGCGTAACCCGCCCGCAGCAGTCTCACGAATGTGGCGCATGGCCTCTGGCGGCATCTGGCGGTCGAGACGTACATCCGCATCACCAGCGCGCCAAGGGAGATCACCGCCGCCTTCTCGGCGCTCTCCCCTGGGATCCTGCTGGAACGTCGGGATGCAGCGTCACCAGCTGACCCCGATCCTGCGCGCGGCAGACCGGCCCGTCGACGGATTCGCCGATCGTCGCCCTTTCCGCACCCGCCCTGTTCACTGCGGCCGTCCTGCCGGCGCTGCACCAAGGCTCCGCCGGCGCTCACCACCCGCGGAGCGGAGATACGATGAATGAAGTGCCCCACCAGAGCGTGCCCACCGAAGGTGAACTGCTGCGCGCAGCTCTGGCTGACGTCGGCCGCTACGCCTTCCCCGGCACTGAGGGAGGGATGACCTTCCTGATCATGGCCGCACTTCCCGGCGCCCCGGACGACGAGGACGCCGCCTATGACGGCCCGCATGTCCTGATGTACGCCGGCGAGCGTGCCGACCGCCCCGCCTCCGAGCATCGTGAACCCTGGTCCGCGCACCTGCACGATGCCACCGGCGACTACCTCGCCACCCTGGTCGACGGCGCACCGGGCGACCTTGACGCGGTGGCCGACGCCGTCCGGTGCGCCCGCGAGGTAACCGACGCGCTGGCTCACCGTTACGGCACCGTTCCGATGCCCCCGCTGTAGTCCTCTACAACTCGGCGCTCCAGGACTTCCAGAGTCCACGTTCGGGGCCCTGGGGCGCCCCCATCCGCACGCAATCCCGAGTTCACCGCAGCGGCAGCCGATTGGCCACTTCTCCTCGTCGAGGCGACAAGGTGTCACACGGCCCTGCCCCACCCCCACTCAGGGACGGCTGTCCGTTCCCTGCGGCAGGCTCACGGCGGCCATGCAACCTCCCTGACACAGTGCCGCGCCGACAAGGGCCCACCCGCTGCTTCTGCCCCATTGCCGACCGCGGCCGACCGACCAGATTCGCGGCCAGGCGACGCTGCGGCCGCGGTCGGCTTCAGTGACCACGGCCGCAGTATCCGTCGGTCTCTCCTCAAGGAAGGCATCCATGAGCACCGCCCCGTACACCGATGACGACCTCCGCGCCGAGGCTGCCCGCCAGCGCGGCACCCTCACCCAGGATCCCGACTTCATGGGTGTCGGCGAGCAGATGGAGGGCGACCTCCGCTGGGCGGAGCTCAATCAGGAGCAGTTCGGCCAGGCGCAGCAGACGATCTACGACCTGATCAACAATGCTTCCGACCTCTCCCAGTGGGCTGTCGCTCTCGGCGCCGACGGTCTGGAACCGTTCGGGACGCTGAACGGCCCCGGCGTCCGCATCCTCATCGCCGTCCGCCCCGACGTGCCCCAGGAGCTGCGCGGCGCCTTGGTAGAGAACATCGGTGCCGAGGTCGCGCAGCTCGAAGCGCCTCAGCTGTCCGCGCACACCGTGGAGGAGCTTGAGGATGAGCTGGCAGCGGCTCGCGCTCGACTGATCGTCGCTGAGCAGCGTAAGAGTCGCCGCGAGGTGGAAGTCGAGCTGCTGGAGGAACGGATCGTTCACCAGCAGCTAGCCGACGCGCTGGCTGAGGACGGCTTCGCCGGCGTCCTTCGCTGGTGGGTACGCGGTCACGACCGCCCGTCCAGTCGGTACGCCCGGCGAGTCATGACCGCATGGCTCCGGAGTTTTTCTCCTCAGCTGTGGTGCCCCGACCACCCTCCGACCACCAACCCTCGCCACCCCGTCCGCACCTGCAACATCGCGTGGAACGTCTCGCTGACCACCCAGGAAGAGACCTCGGCCATAGCCAGGTCCTTCAACTCCATCGGCAGTGCCGTACGGCCAGCGACCTGCGAGGACCGCACGGTCCCGGACATGAACATCCAGGTCATACCGCCGTGCACCGAGCTGCGCTTCGGGGTCCGCCGCGAGCCCTGCTTGAACCTCCGCCCTACCCGTGAGGGGTGGGAGCTGGTCACAGCAGTTGGCACCCCGATCACTGTCGGCTCCAGCGGCGAAGACTGCCGCGCCCTGCTGGTGCAGGCGCAAACCATCGCCCTCAGCGGCTTCGACGGCGGCCACGGCCGATGAAGCAGCCCGCACACGAGAAGGAAGGCTTCCCCGTGGACCACACCGACGGCGCCCCTACCGGTCGAGAGCCGTTTCCAGAATTGCTCACCGCCGCCCCATACGTCGACTGGCTCGTCCGCGTACTACTGGAGGCCGCCGACGAGGAACGCTCCTCACTGCGAGCGGCCCGTCTTCCGTCTGCCGTGACTCTCCCGGTCACCGTCGTACGCCACCAGTGCCCACACTGCCGCCGTACCTGGGCCAAGAAGCCCGCCGCGACCGCGCACGTCGCCCGCTGCTGGAGCAATCCCGAGGTGCGGTCCTGCAAGACGTGCGAGCACTACGAGCCTGGTGAGCCTGCCGGTGGCTGTGGGGGCTGGGACTGCAACTGTCCGGAAACCCCCGAGGACTGTGCCGTCGGAGCCGCCACACCGATGATCACCGACTGCCCGTTGTGGCGGCTGGCCGACGGCACCGAGTGATCTTGGGATGCGGAGCCGGCGTACCTAGTACGGCTGCCTGGACACTCGGATTCGCCAGCGCGTGACGCACCCGGGCAGCACCAGGTCTCCTCGGACCTCTCAGCCCGCCACGACCCAAGGAGCACCCCGACACTATGAAGCGCACCGCGTCTGTTGACCGCAGCGAGGAGGCGATCCTCAACCGGATTCGGGCTCTCGCCATCGAACGAGCGTCCCAAGGGCGCCCGCTCCAGTATGAGGAGCTGCCGGCTTTGTGTGATGGCACGTTCACGCCCAGCACGACCGACCTCGCCTGTATTGCCGACGAGGCCGGGGTAACGATGGAATTCCTCCTCGGCATCCACGGCCCGGCCCGGGTTGCGCGGACGGTGAGGATGCGGGTGGGGCGCCTGTACTGGGGGTGGTGGCGCGGCATTGGCCGTCACCGCTGCGGGCCGGGGTGCGGCTCGTGAGCCGCACGGAGCAGGAGTTCGCCGTTCCCCAAAAACCGCCTGTGATGACCGAACGTCCGCAGGGACGCAAAGTCCCTGAGACGGACGACGTGACCGCGCCGCTTGATCCACTCGGTTTGGTCGAGCACCTGGACAGGCTGGGGCAGACGTCTGCCGCTGATCTAGTCCGGGCGATGACGGAGGAGCTAGCTCTGGTCCGGCGTGAGCGAGACACCCTGGCCGAGCATGCCCGCCGGATCGCCGGGCTGGCAGGCCATGAGCTCAGCCACAACTGTCGGCTGATCGGGCCTGCGGTGGAAGCGCTTGACGTGCTGCGCGTCACCCGCCGCTGCCCAAGCACCAGCAACGGCCGACACTGGCCCCTCCGACATCTAAGTGCCACTCGCTGCGCATGGTGCCACGCTCGCCTGCCCGACCGGACCCGCTCATGACTGCAGCGTCCCATGCCTGCTGCGTACGCCGGCTGCCAGCACCGGCGCGGCGGGCTTGTCTCTGGTCCGGCCTACTCCAAGCCGGACCGTCTCACGAATGATCACTATGCGCCCCTTGAATCCGAGAGGATGACCCCCATGCCCCTCCACTACGAAGCCACCAAGCCACTGACGGTCCCGGACTCCGAGTTCAACGAGAACCACATCGCTGTCCTTCTCGTGATCGGGAACCGCTACGGCGGACAGTGGACGATCAACCTGCTGACTCAGAGCAAGCACCCTGACGAAGCCACCCCACTGGGCACCATCGAGACCTTCTACGATCACCAGAGTGAGGACCTCACGGACAGCCCCCGCTACGCCCAGCTCGGCCTCGACACAGCCGTCATCTGGCTCCTGGCAGAGGCGAAGAGGAGGAACTGGCGGCTCCTCGTCTGGGAGAGCCTGAACGATCAGGTTCCTGAGGACGCCAGGAAGTTCACGATCGGCGCGCGGGTCGCCTTCGGTGGTGAGCAGTTCGTACCGGCTCCCGGCGCCAAGTACGCCGACGAGATTCTCACGGGCGCAGCGAAACCATAACCAGACTCGTGAACGAGAACCGCCCTGCTCCGAGAGCCAGCGGACCGCCGGCAGGCCGCGGCGAGACAGGTGAACACTGCGAGAGCCACTGCCGAAGCCGAAATCGGCGTGAAGGGTCCAGGCAGTCGACCCAGCCCGGGCCGCGGGGCCGCGGCTCTATGGACCAGCGGCTCATCCCCTCCCTGTCCTGACGGTACGGCGGCTGACACAGGCCTCAGCGGCCACCATCCGCACGAACTCGCGGATCCTCGCTGCTCACCGACCCGGAGCGGTTCACTGCGGCCACCGACGAGGGAAGACCCCAGCACTTCCCCGGCCCGCACCGCAGGGAGTACGTACCGATGAACCGCCCCAAGCCCGGCAGCACCATCGACATCAACCAGCTCGTCGAGAAGCTGGACTCGGCGCGCGGCACTGTCGCGTACGACGCCGATAAGCACCACTACGAGCGCCACCACTACGAGCGCAGCGAGATCGACACCGTGTTCGACGACCTGATCGACTGGGTCCTTGCCCATCAGACGACGGTCCAGCTGGCCAAGCTCGTTAAGCCCGCCTCTGACCCGGACCTGCAGCCCGGTGACCTGACCCTCGTCCACGACACACCTGTCACCGTGCGAGAGACGCGGATCCACCGACCGCACAGCCATGGCGACTCCGGTCTTCCGCAGCACCAGGCCGCCTTGGAGATCGTCACTGGTATCGGCAGTGAGTGGTTCCTCTCACGCCCCAGGCGTGACCTCCCGGCTCGTGGTGGCACCCCTGCCCTGGGGCTGCCACCACGAGCCGGTACCGCCCGTCCCAAGGACTCCGAGAGGCAGCAAGATGCAAGGCCAGCCGCATACACAGATAGTCGTCAACCACACAACCCGGACCGCGTTCGTCAGAGGCTCCTACACGCGTAAGAGCAGTGCGCTGCGCGGAGCGCAGCGGGTCGTGCGCCGCCAGGGAACCGACATCGTCTCCGTGCTGGTCTGCCCTGTTCATCAGCGAGCCGACTACCTGAGCATGGCGGACGTCCACGCAGACGTCATGATCTTCGTCGCCGATCCGTCGTGATCGGAGCACCTCGAACGCAGTACCACCGCATGGAGGGCGAGCAGCCCGCCAGCCTGAGCAGGAATACGCCCGCAGCCATGTGGCTGCGGGCGTATTTCGTCGTGAGCTGCGCTTGGTGATCAGTCGATGTACTTGCTGGCAACCCACCCTGTTCGGCCCTTCATCTGGCCGTTCAGGACGTAGACCCGCATCCAGCCGGCCACCTTCGCCTTGCACTTCACCTCGACACCCTCGTACTTGAGGATCAGGCCGTATGAGGTGTACTTCGTCCCCGGACCGCTCCGCAGGTTGACGTTCTCCGTCGGGTATGTCCACCAGTAGCCCTTGGGATACGTCTTTCCGCAGGCGGACGTGCCGACGGCGGCGGTGCTCGCCTGGGCTGTCCCGGCGAGCGCTGGCACCATGAGCAGGGCGGCAGTGGCCCCGGCGGCCAGTTTGGTCGTACGGCTGAGCTTCTGCGTCAGTTTCACGGATGTCCTCTCGTCGCCGAATTGCCTAGGGCTGAGCAGGGATTCCTGTACCGGGCCGGGCTGCCCTGTCGGAGGTTTCGGCAGGCCGGCCGGTGTGTCCTCCGTCTGGAGTTGGGGGCGGACCTTCCCGGTCGGGATGGTCAGGCTGCAGACCTCGGCGACGGTTCGAGTCGGGCCAAGGCAGGTTCAGGAACTTCGACGTCACGATTCCTCCTTCGACACTGTGAAAGTCGGCCTACGCAGGCTGGACGGTGCGTTCGGGCTCACGGTGGGCACTGGGGCCCGGTCAGGAGCGAGGTGGACGAAACGGCACGGGGGGGGACACGCGAAGGCGGCCGGACCTGAAGAGGTCCGGCCGCCTGCATCGCGGCGTGTGCCGATGGGTCAGACCGGTCGGGAGAACCGGCAGGGACGGCGGACCGAGGTCTTACGGATGGGGCGCATGACACCTCCTGTTGACGGGCCCTCCGGATGAGGGTGGCGCCACAGTAGAAAGCGGAAGGCGGGCGTGCGGCTGCAATTCCCGCCCTGGAGATTCACGTCTCCCGGCGTCTTCTCCGGTACGGGGAATCGGACGTGTCCCAGTTGGTCAGGCGGCACGTGACTGGCTACTGCGCGCGGCGGCGCGGCGTAGGAGAACCACGTGTTCCTGGACGATGAGGTCGTCGGTGAACTGGTCGGGGGTGCCGGTGACGGTGAGGGTAGCGACCAGAGCGTCGCCGCGAAGGACCGCGGTTGCCAGGCTGTGGGTGGAGCTCGTGCGACTGGCAGCGATTCTGCTGCTCGTCACAGTTCGCGCGAGGTCCTCGCACAAGCGCAGGGGTCGGCCGTCGGCGGTGCTGGTCATCTGCGGCGGCAGGAAGGCCAGGGCGATCCGGCCGGCGGCTGTCCGGGAAAGGTCTCCATCCTGCTGGGCGGCGTCGAGGCGCAGCGCCAGCCGGGGGCTGACGGCATCGACCAGGTCGAGGTGCAGGCCGGTCCCAGGACGCCAGCCTGGGACGTGCCACGCCGTCGCCAGGTTCGTGTCCCTGTGCAGGGCGCGTAGCGTCTCGGTGATCTCTGGAGTGCTGGTCCGTACTGGGGCAGGGCCGAGCAGAACTGCGGCGTCGCAGGTCAACCGGTAGGTGCCGTAGCGCTCGCCAGGTTCGGCAAAGCCTTCTTCGACAGCAGTCAGCAGCAGGCGGGAGGCATGGCCGGGGCGCAGCCCGGCAGCGAGTGCGATGTCGGCGACCTGGTGCTCAAGGTCAGCGCCCATCTGCGCCAAGGCACGCAAGACTCGGCCAAACGCCCTGGCGGACCGATTGGGTTGTGTGCTGGCCGCCGCTGCGGTCACAGGCTGTTGAGCTGCAAGAACAGGCATGGGGCACCAACTCGATTCGCATGATGACGCGACTGGTTGAAGGTCGTGACCCAAAGGTGCCAACGAGACCGGACACCGGCTTCTTGGCCCTGAGTAGCTGCCCTGTAGGTGGTGTCGCCGGGCGCCCTGGTGAGCGCAGAGCCCACCAGCATCGGTTCAACGCCCGTGACCGGCACGCCGAGCGGCGTGCCCTGCAGGCCGAGGTCAGGCCACCGCGTGCTTCACGTCGCGGCGTCACCGACGAGCTCTGACCGGCCCCTGCGACACCGAGTGGCGCAGGCCGGTGGCCGCGCCAAGCATGCCGACCGCCGAAGCCAGTGGAGGCCTAGATAGGCCCGCACGTGCTGAGCTGCGGTCCCATCCGCAGTGAGGGAGGGCGATGGGCAGCGGGGATTCGCACGACGACGGAAAGGCAATCCCCCGCCCGTTTCACTGGGCCACGCCCGCACTTCCCCGAGTCCCCAGGAGGCCACGATGACCAGCACAACGCCCGAACCGTTCACCACCACACACCGGTGGGAGGCCGTGAAGGCGGCTCTGGCAGTGCAGGCTTCCGTCCCGGGAAGTCAGGAGGCACATGGGCAGGCGGCTGTAGCACTGTCTGCCGCCCTCGGCCTGCCCACGGAGGAGGTCCTCAACTACCACGAGGTGCAGTTCCGGGCAGACGCAGGCGATCTGATCACCGACGTGCTCCATGACGCTCGCCGACTTCGGCAGCAGGCCGGCGGCCGGGTAAGTGATCTCCATCTGGCGGCAGCAGCCCTTGCCCATCTCGCGGGCCACTCCACCCTGGACGATCCCGAGACTGATCCCTCGCAGGTCTCCGTCACCCGCACGCACCTAGCGCTGGTCGGAAGCCTGCTCAACTACGCCGCAGCGGCATACTCCCCGCATACCGCAGTGCTGCTCCTGGCCCGCGCCATGGCGGGCGTCGCCGACGAAGCCGCTCAGCGCGCCGCCGACCGTCACATGCTTCAGGAGGACTGGCACGCTGCTGCTACGGCTGCCGAACGTGCCCATCAGGACTACCTCGCCCAGTGGGCGGCGGAGAAGGTCCCGGCCACGTGCACGGTGGTCTTCCAGGCGGAGGACAGCAAGAACGGCCCCCAGTGGTCCGATCAGAAGGTGACCTTCCTGGGCAGCAGTTCCGGCGCAGAGGACGTCCCCCTCGCGTCCTACGACTCCAGGAACGACCCGGAGCTGGTGAAATCGCTGGACGCACTCACTGAACTCACGCCGCCCGCCCATGAAGACGACGAGCTCCACGTAGTTGTCACCAGGGTGCGGCTTGAGATAGCGGTCGGGACCCGGCCTACGTCGGCCGGATCTCGACCGCTATGCGGGCTTCAGCCTCGGTGGGCCGGAGGTTCAGCAGATCGACGCTCAGACGGTGAACTCGTGCACAGCGCCGCAGTTCACGGGGCGCGCGCTGCTCTTCTGGATGCAGACACGTATCTTGTGGCGACCCTCGAACAGGGTGGGTGTCCGCCAGGAGCAGCTGCCGTTGTTGTAGGAGTCGGTGACGGTCGTGATCACCGATCCGTCCATCCTGAGGACCTGGACGGCCGCCTTGTAGCCGTCGGTCTTGATGTCGCAGGCCGTCACCCTGCCGTTGACGTGGTTGTAGTAGCCCGAGGCGCCGTTGCCGCTGGAGTACCACCAGCCGGAGCTGGCGGACGCGGGCGTGGCGGAGATCGCGGCAACCGCGAGCGCGCTTCCCAGAGCGACAGGGAGGGAGCGCTTGATGAAGTGGGGCACCGGCACGACTTACTCCTGTTCATAGCGGGACGAACTGTCGCCAAGACTGTGCCGGTGGGAGCGGACACCATCCCCGCTGTCCTATCCGCTCGGTGCGCGATCATGAAGCTTATGTCTCCTTGCCAGGGCCTATGCCTCGCCGCACTGCTCTTCACGACCGCGGGGGCTGTTGTCGGCGTCGTTGCGTCCCTCAAGATTCGACGCACTCGGCGCCTGCTCTGGGAAGGCTCGGCGGCGCGGGGTGTGGTGATCCGCCATGAGCAGGCTCGTATTGCACCAGGCGCGGATTCCATGAGTACCAGCCGCAGCTCCGGGACCGCCGTGTACTACCCAGTCATCGCATGGACCACGGGCGATGGCGAAGCGATGGAGACCAGGGCGGACATAGCTCGCCCCAAGAAGAAGGCCCTCCCCGTCGGTGCTCGCGTCGATCTCCGCTACGACCCGAAGGATCCGTCACGCTGGATGCTCCCTGCTGAGGGCAACGGCTTCTGGTGGCTCTTCGTCGCCCAGGGTGTGCTATTCGTCGTGATCGGCTTGGGGTTCTTGCTCGGGGCCTGGTCAAACAGGCTCTGAACCGGAGGGCTGGAGAGAGGGCGACCCTCCGGGAATTCGCAGCATCTCCCCTTTGACCCACTGGCCGGATTGACTGTCACGATCGCACTGGGCACTCGCCTGTCGCCTCCGACTCTGGCTGGCACGTTCCGCCGGGCAGCCACATCTGAAGGACCTCCACAACCGCATGTTCGATTACAGGGCCCACTTGGTCCCCGCTGATGAAGCTGACCTCGGCGCCCAACCGCACGAGTTGTCACCTGCCCGCGCCCTCGCCGAGCTTCGCGATGCCCTGGCCGGATGGATCGCCGAGACCGTCGAGCCGTTCACTGATCAAGCGTTCAACCCTGACCGGGAGCACGGCGGGCACATCGCCATGAGCCTGTTCGAGGCAGTGAGACACCTGCGTACGACCAGCGATTCAGCGGCGTTGCGCACCGCCACGATTCTGGAGCACGCAGCCGTCAACACCCTCTACGCAGCGAACCTGGCCCGCCGCCACGGCTCGGACCAGGCGCCGTACGGGCCCACGGACCTGAGCACATATGTCCGATCGTCGTACGCCGCTGCGGTTTCCGCCGTTCGTCAGGCTCACGTCGCCGCTGCCACAAACCCCTGCTCCTGCGGTCGCTGCCCGGCACGCTGAACCTTTCTTCACCATGTCGGTGCGGGCGTGGTTGACCGGTGGCGCTCCAGGCTGACGCCGTCAGGATTCGCAGTTCCTCGCACCGCACCCCCCTGACGCCGTGGGATGCGCAGACGTCGATCAGGCACCGGTAGCTCTTCTACGGGACCGACCGGTCGGCGGCTGCCCGGCCACCTCAGGACGGGCAGATTCACACTGCACCGACTGGAGAACCATGCGCGAGAGCCACCCCGTCGACCGTCTCCTTCTGCTCGCCGGCGAACAGATAGAGGCGTACGCGCGCGCCCTATGGCGGCAGGCGTGCACCGATGTGGCTGAGATGCTGGCCCGCGACGGCCTGCCCCTTTCGGCCGGCATCGTAGAGGCACATCGTGACCTGACCGAACTCGATCACTCTGTGCCCACACGGCCGGAACAGAGCACCCACAAGCCTGGCTGCCGGGCTTTCGATTGCCGATGCGGCTGCCCCCGGGCTCAGGACTGCTCGGACTGCCAGCGATGCATGTGCTGGCGGTCGGAGTGCTGTGCTGAAGTCGCCCTGCAAGCGGCACGGCGCGGGGAGCACACCAGGGCAATCCGCGCTCTGCTCCCCCTTCTCGACCCGCAGACGCTCACCGCGATCCGCGAGAGCGCTGCAGAAGCGGAAGAGAGCGCGTGGCGCCGGGTAGCCGCCCGTCGGGTACGCACCCTCGCGCCGGGCAGAGACCGCTACACGATCGCCGTTTTCGAGGCTGTGGAGACGAAGCTGGGAATGAGCCACGCCGGCTTCGTCGGCCAGGACGTGGAGCTCTACGCCGAGGGGCAGAACGATCCGAACGAGGCGGTCGACCTGGACGACGGGGAACTGGCCCGGGCGCTGGGTGCACTCAGTGCACTTCTCCGTCCAACGGAAGGCCATCGTCTCGTCGTGGACCTGCATCTGGACCAAGAGCAGTCGTAGGTCGTGTCGAGATGCGACCACGCTGAGCCGCCGGCCCTCGTCAGCTGTCTGAGTCCCACGGACTCAGACAGCTGACGCCCACGCCCCTGCGACAAGGCGAGGGAGGGTGTCAGGTGCCTTCCAGGAACCGGCTATAGATGTCGGTGAGCGTCCGCAGCTGGGAGGAGCCGTCATCACCAAGAGGGTGCTGCTCCCACCAAACCCGGATCTGCGCAGTCTGCTCCAGACCACGTTCGAGGGTGATGCCAGCCCGTTCGAGCCAGGCGCTCCGCGCGTCTTCCAGCTCGACAAGGAGTTCGCGCCCAGGCCGCCGCCCTAGCTTGTTGTTCACCAGGGCGGCGGCTTCGTTCTCCGGCTGGGCCTCGGCGGCCGGGGAGGCCACCCGCAAGACGTCGCGCACTTCGGTGATGCGAAGCCCGGTCTCCTCCAGGGCTTCGACCGTTTCCCACAGTGCCTGAGCGATGTCTTCCTCGGTCTGCATGGAGACGAGTACGGCGCCGCCCGGTGCGCCGGGCCAGCGAGCAGCGCCGGTCAGCCACTCCCAAGTGGCCGTGCCAGATCGCTCGATGTTGCTGACGGCGGTCAGTAGATACTCCCCGTAGGCGGCCACTTAGCGCCCCACTCATGGCCAAGGGTTTCCCCACGGATGGCCAGATATCTCCCCGGACCTGGACCGATGCCGGTCGGCAAAGCTGGCCGGTGTGAAGAACAGCAGGGAGATCATGGAGATCCTGGAGGCATACGACCTCACGGGGAGTTACCGAGCGGCGGCCGAGCTGGCCGGCTGCGACCACCACACGGTGGCCCGGTATGTGCAGATGCGGGCCGAGGGCGCCAGCCCGACGGCGAGGCAGCACCGGGCCCGGCCGATCGACGAGTACCTGTCGAAGATCGAGGAACTGGTGGTGAACTCCACGGCCGGATCCGGGCCGATGTGGTGCATCGGCGGATCACGGCGATGGGCTTCACAGGCGGAGAGAGGACCACGCGGCGGGTCGTCGCGGAGGTCAAGACGAGCCTGCGGGCGGGATCGCGGCGGGTCTATCGGCCGTGGATCACCGAGCCCGGTCTGTGGCTGCAGTGGGACTGGGGTCACGGGCCGAAGATCGGCGGGCGGCAGACGCAGCTGTGGTGCGCGTGGCTGGCCTGGTCCCGCTTTCGGATCGTCATCCCGGTGTTCGACAAGACACTCCCGACGATCGTGGCCTGCCTCGATGCCACGTTGCGGCGAATAGGAGGGTGCCGCCTATGTGCTGACCGACAACGAGAAGACGGTCACCACGACGCACGTCGCGAACATCGCGGTCCGCAACCCGGAGATCGTTGAGGTGGCCCGGCACTACGGGCTGACGATCCGTACTTGTCTGCCGGCCGACCCCGAAACCAAGGGCGGATCGGAGGCGACGGTGCGGATCGCGAAGGCCGACCTGGTGCCCACCGACGCCAATCTCCTCGAGCAGTACCCGACCTTCGGACACCTCGAGGCGGCCTGCCGTGACTTCTGCGACGAGGTCAACAACCGCGTCCACCGGGCCACCCGGCGCAAGCCCGTCGAGGTCCTCGCGGAGGAACGGCAGCGGCTGCACCCTTTGCCGAAGGAGCCGTTCGCGGTCGCGTTCGGGACCACGAGGCGGGTGAACTGGGACGCCACGATCTCGGTCGAAGGGGTTCGGTATTCGGTTCCGCACCAGCTGGTCGACACCCGCGTCTGGGCCCGCTTCAACGGCGACGAGCTGATCGTCACCGCAGTCGGTGAGGACGGGCCGGCCGAGGTCGCCCGCCATGACCGCTCGACTCCGGGGAACCCGGCGATCAAGGACGAGCACTACCCGCCCCGGGAGAACAAGGAAGCGGACCGGACCCCGCGGGCGAACTCCGCCGAGGAGGCCGCCTTCCTCGCCCTCGGTCCCGGGGCGGCGTCCTGGCTGATCGAGGCCGGGGCCGCCGGGGCCCGCAGGATCAAGCCGAAGATGGCCGAGGCCGTCGCCCTGGCCAAGCTCCACACTGCCGCCGATGTCGACCGGGCCCTTGGCTCCGCGGCGATCGCCGGGCGGTTCGCGGAGAACGACCTGATCCGCATCCTCACCTACCAGTCCGGCCTCGAGACGGTCGAGCCCACCCGGGCCTCCGAGGATCACAGCCTGCAGCCGGGCACCTCCGCCTGGTCGAAGTTCGGCATCGCCGATGAGAAGGAAGAGCACTGATGGCCACCCCGATCCGCACCGTCACCGGCACCCACGGCGACCCGTTGGCCGAGGCCATCGAACTCACCAAGCGGCTGAAACTCCCGCACATCCGGCGGGCGTTGACCGATCTGATCCCCACCGCGAAGGCCCAGCGATGGGACCCGGCCGAGGTCGTCCGCGTCCTGCTTTCCGAGGAGGCAGCAGGCCGGGACGCCGCGAATCTCCGTACTCGCCGCAAGCGGGCCGGCTTCCCGGCGGGCAAGACCTTCGGCGACTGGGACGAGACAGCTTCGTCGATCCCGCGGCCGACCCAGGACTCGCTGAAGATGCTCGAGTGGGTGACCCGCAAGGAGAATCTCTGCATCTGCGGGCCCTCGGGCACGGGCAAGAGCCACTTCACCGAGGCCCTCGGCCAGGCCGCGATCGAGGCCGGGATGACGGTCGCCTGGTTCACCATCGAGGATCTCGGAGCCCTCGTCCGCCGCCACCGGGCCGATGACTCCTGGCCCGGGCGATGTCCCGGCTGATCCGGACGGACCTGATCATCGTCGACGACATCGGGCTCCTGCCCGTCTCCCCGGACGCCGCCGAGGGCTTCTACCGGCTGGTCGATGCCGCCTACGAACGCCGGGCGCTGGCCGTCTCGAGCAACCTCCACCCGTCCGGTTTCGACGAGATCATGCCCAAGACCCTGGCCACGGCCACCGTCGACCGGCTCCTCCACCACGCTCACGTCGTGGTCACCCAGGGTGATTCCTTCCGACTCAACCAGGCCACCAGCGGACAGGGGGGTGATCCCCTTGCGCTGACCCAGCCACCAACAGCGGGGGGATATCTGGCCGCGGTTGGGGAAGATTCACTGGCCGCCAGTGGGGAGAATTACTGGCCGCCTCCGGGGAGAACTGAATGGCCGTTGACAGGTTGCCGGGGAGCGCTGCGATGTCCGGGGCGCCGAGGAAGTGGACGTACGCCTCGTACGACCATCCGCAGTCCGGCATCTCATCAGCAGCTGGCAGGTCGAACAGCGAGCTTTGGCCCTCGCAGATGTCCAGGTCATCTTGCATGCGATCACCCTAGGTCCGGCACGCCTGTGCCTTGGACCCCCGAGCATGGTCAGCCGGCGGCCCGCGCCCCGCCAGCCCCCGGTCCACCAGGTCGAAGGTCAAGAGGCAGCCGGGTCAGGCCCGCAGGTGTAATTCGCGACGGCACGACATCCTCGCGACTTCTCGGGTCTCGTGGTGGGCGGCAAGAGCGTCGGGCGGATGCGCCTGAGTACGCCGACCGCGCGTGCAGCTTCCTTGCCACCCAGCCGCACCAGCTTCCATAAGGAGTACCCGTGAACCATCTTCCCTTGGCTGAGTCCGAGGTCAATGCGTTGGCGTTGAGCATGATCGATCTGCACATGATGTACATCGTCAACGGCGTCCCCCAGCAGCCGGCGTTCATCAAGGGCCGCGAGCATGAGTGCGTTGCCGCGGAGCTGGGGTTGCCCGTGTTCGCACTCGACGACGCCCTGCGTGCCTACGTCGACGAGCACCGCCGCTTCCTCTCATGGCATCCCGCAGCGCCTCTGGGCATCAGCGCCCACAAGCTCGCCTCGACCGGGTGGGTTGTCAGCGTTCTGGAGACGAGGGCGGCCCTGGCCGTGCTCGACAGGAGCAGTAGCAAGTTCGTACGCACGGTCGTGGGGGGCCGCTTCGGCGCCGCTGGCGCGGGCCTTGAGACATGGGACGACTGGACGAATCTGCTGCGGGGCAGCGCGGACTCCGGTTCCCCGCTTCTCTTCGGTCCGCCGACATACGACGGCCCCTGGGCCGAGGCCGAGCTCCTCCTCGACAGCGACTGGCGTTCGGCCTAGTTCTCGCCGTCGTTCCCTGCATCCCGGCCAGATAGAGCAGAGTGGTCGCGCCGGGCGGGGAGGGACTCTGCCCGTGAGGAGGGGTGCCCGAGTCATGAGGGCTCAAGAGCGGGGAGAGTCTCGCGCCAGCATGCTGGTTGCCGTCGACGAGCGTGATCTCGCCTTCGTACCGGAAGCCCGCGGCAGCGGTGAGTCGTTCTCCTTGTACTGGCGCAGTGTGCATGCTCGGGCGGAGAAGGCTCTGATGAGAGGCGAACAGCCTCTGCTGGCGCCCTTGGTCGACTTCGCTTACATCCGCGCCTGTAACGACGTGGGGCTGGACCCTCGCTCGAAGGCCGGCTTCGACGCGTACGCGGACCGCTTTCACCCGGTGGAGGAGCTGTGGCCGTTCGCTGGGGAGTCTCCAGAGTCGATGCTGCGGCAGATGCGCAGGGAGCAGTCGGCGTGGGCCATGATGATCCGCTGCATGAAGGTGTTCGGTGCGGCACAGTCCCGCTTTGGCCCTCAAGCGGAGGCTTGGGCCAGGGACTGCTCTGCCCGCGTCCTACACGCCCTCATCGACGAGGTGCACGGGGTGCACCGTCGACCGCTGCGTACGGCCTGGTCACCCTGGTGGCCAAGGCCGCCGGTCTCGAACTCGGCGCGTACTCGCTCGCGGTAGAGGCTGGGCCGAAGCCGGGGGTCCAGGATCGGGACCGAGAGCGCTTCACCTCGGCGTTGGGGGCCTCCCTCATCGCAGGCGCCAAGGGAGTCTTGACCCTGGAAATCGGGGATGCGCAGCGTGTGCAGGTCTGGGAACTGGCGGATCAACGACTTGCACCCAGCGAGCATGGGCAGCTCCTTCTGGAGCCGAACGGCCACCACGCGCCCCAGCCGCGGCCGACGTACGTGCCCGGCCCTCCGCTCCCCCAGCCGGTCTGACCGATCGCTGTTCGAAAGGATGAACCGCATGAACACCATTCCGGGGCACCCCCACGGAAGGCACTTCCGACACTGCTTCGTCTACGAGGGAAGCTTCTGCTCCTGCGGAGGCCAGTACACCGGAGACGACGCTGGCCCGCGCCTGGACCTGCCTCCCACTCCCTTCAACCTGCTCGTTCCCCGCCGCCCGCCCCAGGACGAAGTGCTGTGAGCAACGCTGTCGTCTCTGCTCACGGGCCAGGGCTCGATCGCACCGGCACGCCGTGGGCTGTCCACGGAGCAGCCATGGTCGAGCAGTGGCTCAACGACTTCTTTTGGAAGGACATACCCTGGGCCACTTCGTCACGGGGGTCGACGTGGCCTTTCTGGACGGGCCAGCCACGCCCCTGTGGCGCAGCAAGGCCTCCTGCCGCGCCTTGCCCGCCGACCCACCCCTGAAAGATCTGCCGCCCCTGGACGAAGCCTTCTACAACATGTGGCACCCGTTGTGGTACGAGCTGGTCGATACATGGCACCTGACGGGCACGTGGCTGCACCGCGAGACCTCCTACTGCATCGACCAGCTCGCCTTCGCCGAGCAGCGGGCCTACCTCTACATCGGCTGCTACGACCGGGAGAACCCCTCAAGGCCCCGGAGGTACGACGCGAGTCTTAGCCCCGTCTTCCACGATCAGGGGTGATCGCCTTCCCTCTGCGAACCTTCCGAGCCCTTGAGTTTCACGCAGCCGGATACTGCCCGGAAGCGGCGATGCTGTTGTGCGCCGGCACCGCGGTGGTCGAATCCGCTGTCCACGAGGCGCTGGAGATGCACCAGTCCTTCCCGGGACAACCCGTTCTGGATCCGCACACCGCAGACCTCACCATCGACGTGACCATCCACTGGGGACACGCCGGGGTTTCGACCACCGGCCAGGCACACGCCCAATAGACGCCCAGCAGCGAGGCTCCCAGAGCGCTCTTCCGGGGCGCAGGATCGCCCCCCGTGCTGTCCCGGTGTTCGGCGAGCCTCACGAAGAGCACCCGTTCGAAGGCATGCTGACCGCCGTCGAAAAGGCACCCGGAGGACACTGGTCCGACGTCCCGAATGATCTTGAACTCAACGGCGGCCGTACATCGACGATGGGGACGTACGGCACGCGTGCCAGGGGTGGTGTCGGGCGCCTGGCGGGCCGACCCTCGATGAGATCCAACACCCACGTCGTCGGCGCCCGACACGGCCAGTGTTCCGTACTGGAGCCTCTATACACAATCGCTTCTGTCGCTCAATGACCGCCGCAAGGCACCCGCGCGAGGTCGAGCCGGCAGCAGTTCGGTCTCGTAACCGACGGCGACGGCGTGCGCCGCGGTCCGAGCTCGAAGTACTCCCCGGAGCCTGGCGACGAGGAGGCCAACAGTCTGGGAGCGCACCCGGAGCGCGGTAGCGATCTCGGTGTACGAGTCTCCCCGGGCCAGCAGGTGAAGGACCGCCGCCTCGTGCTCCGTCAGGTGGGGAACCCATCGGCTCAGGACGGGCCGATCGATGTGGCGGTGTTCGACCTCACACCCGATGCCCACGGCCTGCAGTCGAGTGCAGATCTCCTCGGCTAGTACAACGGATCGATGCCGGCCGCCTGCACAAAGGACATGAACATCGACGCGGTGCAGCTGTCCGCGGGGTGCAGCTGGTAGCCGGAGGAGAGCGAGTGCGCGTTGCACGCTGCGGTCGACGAGCTGGTCCGCTCCGCGCGTGGACATGACGTAGTGACGTACCTCAGGGTCCAGGCCGGTGGAGTGGAGCATGCGCTCACGGACGGCAGGGTCGTCAGGCGGGTTGCGGAGCGGACGGGCGTCTACGCGAAGGGCGCTGCCACTCGGAGCGTCGTGATGACCTTCTCCGTACGAGGTGATCACCGACTGAATGAACCCGGAGGGACGGGCGTGGCCGCGTAAGGCGTGCTGAGTCATGAGCTCAGTGTTCCGACGCTTCACGAGCCAGGGAGGGAGTTGTCCTTGTTGCCTGTTGCCACTTTTGTCTGCACCGCTCTGCCCGGTCGGCCACGGAAGGGGCTGGTGCCGAAAAGGGTTGTCGCTTATTGGCCGGTTAGGCGTAGTCTGCAAGCAGAGGCCGAGACCATCTGCGCAACCCCCCGCGCTGGTGCTCGGCCTCTCATGCTGTCGATATCGTGAGGCTGCGCCGGATTCGGGTGGACGTGCCAAGTTGCTCGTATCTTCCTCGGCGCCGTGAAGCCCGATGTTCCCGTTATACAAAGCCATCCAGGTCGAACCCGCCCTTGGACGCCATGCCTCGACTGCACCTCGGTTTCGCGGTCGCTGGGCGTCTGGCCACCTTGAGCATGACGATCGACTGCATGTCCACAGCCCCCGATCAACAGACACCTGCCGCAGCCCCGCAAGAACGCCGGCCCGTCGTCCGGCCGACACGGTTCTCCGTGAACCTGCTTCCCGAAGACGTCCCCGACCGCGAGGTCTTCACCATCACCGTCGAGCACCGCGGATCCGGACGCTATCGAGTCATCCGCGACGAACTGTGCTCCCTCGGTGCCGACGGGAAGTGGTCCTGGGGGTACCGGTGGCCTGGAGGTGACCGAGAGCCGGTTACCGACGCCGAACAGGACGACTACCACGCAGGACGTGACGCCTGGATTGCCAGCCACCAGTTCGATCTTGAGACTGCGCTGCGCCTGGCCGAGCAGGCTGCTCCACACGTCCGGGTCATGCGCACCACCGCCGCTCAGGCGCTCGCAGACTACCTCGCGGAAACGGAGCACACGGACCGCGCAGACTGAGGTGAACACAGCGCGCGTGTCCTCTTCTCCACGCAGAATTCGCAGACCGTCGCTTCCCTGGACTCCAGGGCGATGCTCGTCGGGCAACGACGACGTAACACCGTGAACGAAGAGAGTCTCCGATGCCGAAGAAGGTTCAGATCACTGGCGCCGCGCGAAGCAAGCTCGCCGCCGATTTTAAGAAGAAGTACGACGCTGGTGCCTCGGTCCGAGCCATCGCGGAGGAGCAGGGGAAGTCGTACGGATTCGTCCATACTCTGCTCGGCGAAGCCCTGACGACCATGCGCGGCCGAGGTGGAGCTCTCCGGAAGGAGACTGCCTAACAGGCTGGAAAGGAAATCGACTGAATCCAGTCCGCAGGCAGCGGGGCCCCCACCAGATGGTGGGGCCCCGCTTCGGGATTACCCGCTACTTGCCCTTGGCGGCTTCCTTCAGCTTGGAACCGGCCGAGACCTTCACGCTGTAGCCGGCCGGGATCTCGATGGGGTCGCCGGTCTGCGGGTTACGGGCAGTGCGAGCGGCACGGTGAGTGCGCTCGAAGGCGAGGAACCCGGGGATGGTGACCTTCTCGTCGCCCTTGGAGACGATGTCACCGACGACGTCGGCGAAGGCGGCCAGAACAGCGTCGGCGTCCTTACGGGTCACCTCGGCCCGGTCTGCGAGCGCTGCCACCAGCTCACTGCGGTTCATGCGGTTACTCCAAAGTCTCTGAGCGTCCCCAGTCGGCAGGTGCTTCGGCCGGGGTGTCGCCATCCTCGCATCCGGCACTGACAACGGAACGTAGTCGACGTGCCGAACGGGGCCGGCCGCCCGGCCGAGCACCCCCAGACGATGGCGGGGACGCCGACGGCAGATGACCGCGGTCCCCACAACGGTGCCCTCGGTAGGGGAGATCTGCCCTCACGTCACGGCTAGTCGATAGCTGTCCGTCGACGAGGACATCAGGTGCGCTCAGGCGGATTCCGTCGGAACTGCGCCGCCTCCAGGCAGTGTGCCCAGTGCGCGAGCCCCTTCTCGATACGGGCGAGCGCCGAGTAAGGGTGTGCTGGAGTACCTGAGTGGCGTAGTTCAGCTCACCGGCGGCGATGGCCTCGGCAGCCTTCTGCCAAGAGGTCTGAAACTGCTGCTCCATTGCTGTGTCGAAGTCGTCCTCGGGCAGCCCGGCCGTCAGGTCATCCGGCAGTATCAGCAGCGCTCGGGACAGGAGCGCGTCCAGGGCGCGCTCGCTCTCACTGAGGGACTCGGCTGTGCCGGTCATCTCCGGCACCTCCTCGACGGGTATGGAGATGCCGTCGGCGATGGCCTGGTCCATGTCGTCGAATACGTCGGCGATGTCCGCGAGGTCTTTGGCGAGGTACCGGATGCGGCCCAGAGCGCGGGCCATGGCTGGCAGCAGGATCTCTGCCCGCTCGTGCTCGGGAGGGGAAGACACACGGGCTCCGTCAGGTCGGGTCGGCGTTTCGGGGAAGTAGGGAGCACCCTATGCAGGGCGAGCGGCTGGTGGTTCTGGGGGTGGAGTCGCATCGGCCGCCGAGCGCTGTTTCACGCCACGGAGACGCACGGTCGACGTTCAGACGCTGGGGGCAAGGAAGTCGCGGGCGCCGCGGAGGGTGGTGCGGAGCTTTCGTTGGGTACGGCGGCTGTCGAGGCGGACATCGAGCGCCCCGGGAAGCGTCGTGTCCGCCCGCAGACCCTGGGGCAGTCGGGAGGGGTCGAGTCGGTCGCGGCGGGCGATGAGGACGCCGAGCTCGTATCGGGTAACGGCGTGGGCGCCCGCAAGGTGATGTACGCCGCGCGCGTCGGTGGCGGCGAGTTCCAGCAGGCCGGCGGCGAGGTCGGTGACGTGCACGGGGCAGCGGATGTCGTCGGTGAACAGCGCTCCATCGCGGCGACCGGCCGCGAGGTCGTGGACGATGCGCACATGTGCGGATCCGGTGCCGCCGATGATGAGGGAGGTGCGCCCGATGACGGAAGCCGGGTACAGGAGGCGTACGCCTGTCTCCGCCGCGGCCTTTGCGGCGCCGTACGGGGTCAGCGGGTCAGGATCACAGGCTTCGTTGTAGTGAACGCGGCCCAGGCCGGAGAACACCGCGTCGCTGGAAACGTGGACGAGGCGGCTGTCGTGCTGGGCCGCAGCCATGGCCAAGCGGATAGGGCCCTCAGCTGTGACTGTCCAGTCAGCGTCACTGCTGGTGGCGTTGATCACGACGCTGGGCCTCACCTCCGTCATCACGGCTTCGAGGCGGTCAGGGTTCCGAAGGTCCAGCTCGTACCACGTCGCGGCCGGGACGCTGCCGGGCCTGGACGCGAAGGTCGCGGCAGTCGTGTGCCCCGCCGCTGTCGATTGGCGGACCAGCTCAGCCCCGAGGAGTCCACTGCCGCCGACGATCAGAACAGTCATGGCGCGACCGTAGAGGATCCATCGCCGTCCCGACCCGGAATCTCGCCTGGAGCCATAAGGGTCCGCCTCTACTCCCGAAGGGTGCGGGCTTTCGGCCGGGGAGAGGAGCCCGCTGCAGCTCGTTGCCGGACTGCCTCAACCGTGACACCTCTCGGAGGGGTGTTCACCAAGGGGCGCCACGCGGTTCGGGGAGGGGCGACAGCCAGAGCTCGCATCGAAATAATGTTCCCTTTCTGGATACATGCGGTTACGTTCGGTTCCACGCAAGATCGCAAGGGGGGTTCCATGCACGCCGATACTGCTCTTCCTGGCCGGCCGCCGGGTATCCGAGAGGACGCTGACGGCCTGACGTCGCGCCAGCGCGCCGTCCTGACCTGCATCCTGAGCTCCGTCCGAGAGCGCGGTTACCCGCCCTCGATGCGTGAGATCGGGCAAGCGGTGAAGCTCTCGAGCACCAGCTCGGTCGCTCACCAGCTCCAGGTACTCGAGCGCAAGAGCTTTCTGCGCCGTGACCCTCAGCGTCCCCGGGCGTATGCCCTCGCCCCCCGCGCCCAAGCCCTGGTCGACGCCCACCGGCTGCCTACGCCCCTTGAGGAGGAGGACGTAGCTGTGCGGGCCGCCCAGGCGGCGCGAGCGGCCGCCGTGGCGCATGTCCCGCTCGTAGGACGCATCGCCGCCGGACCGCCGATCCTGGCCGAACAGGATGTCCAAGACGTGCTGCCAATGCCTCGTGCGGTAGTCGGTCACGGTGACCTGTTCGCGCTCCTGGTGGCCGGCCAGAGCATGATCGATGCCGGCATCCGTGATGGCGATGTGGTGACCGTGCGCCGGCAGAGCAGCGCCGAGCCCGGCGATATCGTGGCCGCTCTCCTGAGCGATGGTGAGGCGACCGTGAAGAAGCTCCGTATCGCGGACGACGGCGCGTGGTTGATGCCGTGCAACCTGGCCTACCAGCCCATCAGGCTGGGAGACGACGGGGTGATCCTGGGCAAGGTCGTTGCCGTTATGCGATCCCTGTGACCCCCTCCTGACTGGGACACGAGTTGCCGGAGCTACCGCTCCTCCTCAGCGACCTGGCGCGCAGCCTGCGCAGCATGTCGTCCAAGGTGATCAGACGGGGGCGCAACACCCCTCCGGCAGTTCGCCATCCTGCACAGGCACCAGGGCCCCGGACCTTGCGTTGCCCCCATGCGGGTGGCGCCGCCTGATCCGGCTCCCAGGGGCTGCTACGCTCGGCGCGCCCCAGATTCTCGTGGGCGGGCCGAGCGCAGGCCCGCGTTGTCGGCCCGGCTGACGCGCTACGGAAAGGTGCTCTGCACCAGCGCATTCAGACCTTCTGAATGCCCACGGAGCTGCCATGCCTGCTGATCACGCCCGTAAAAGCCGTGTACGCCGCCGCGGAGAGGACACCGGCGAGTCGTACACCGAAGCGGCCAAGGCCGTACGACGCGAGCGCAGTGCGTACAACCGGGCGTCTTGGGATCCGTGGATCGCTCCTTGCTGCGAAGTAACTGACCCGATCGCAGGGCATGACCCATGGCTGTCCAGTCCGTGCCCGGAGGGCTGCCCGACGCGGGAGAACCCGGCCTACCGCGCCTACCTGGAGACCCTCCCCCCGACGGAGCGTCTGCCACGCCCGGCACCCAGAAGGGACCCGTACGTGTGCCCTGGCGCTGACTCATGCACCGACGCCGGCTGCAGCTGCAACTACGTCCATCTGGCGGTTTGCCGGGACTGCGACGCCGTCTACAGCCCCGAACTTGAATCCCCATGTCCGAACTGCGGCCGGCGACCGGAGTAGCAAGCATCGCCAGAGGATCTCCTCCGCTGATCAAGCAACGGAGGAGCCGACGCTCTTCGTCGAGGGCTCCTGCTGAACGCTCCAAGCGCTCTCGGCGACGGAGCGTCGGTCGTGCTCCGTACGGGCTGCGGTGAGCAGGCCCTGCCACGACGTGACGGTCGGGCGCCTACGCAAGAGAGCGCGGCGCTCACGCTCGGTCATTCCACCCCAAACGCCATGCTCTTCCCTGTGATCGAGGGCGTACGCGAGGCATTCGGTCCGCACCGGGCAGCCCGTGCAAATAGCCTTTGCTCTGCTCTGAGCCGAGCCTTGAACGAAAAGCTCTTCCGGGTCTCCTGTCCGACATGATCCTCGTGCACGCCAGGCTTCCTGGCCCCCCTTGTTCACCGACCCCGCCCTCTCACCTCGTCATCCCCTCCCCCGCCAAACTCAGCAGGCAAGTGCCGCGACGCTACGCCAACCGTTTCTGCGACGAAATAGCGGCCGCGTACAGTGACCCGATCGAGTGAACAGCTGGCCAGATACCTACCGTCTACGGCTGGAACTCCGCAGCTCATGAGGCCCTGAGCACGGGCCGCGCCAACTGACGTAGAGATCTTTCGAAGGACCGAAGGGGAGAGCACGATGCCGCAGACACAAGATCGCAGGACCGCCGGCAGTCTTGCTTGTGGCGCGGCGGTGTGTGCTTTCCTGACGCTCGTCACCGGCACACTCTTCCTGGCTGTCACAGCCAGTGGTCTGCTGGTCGGAGCGCTTATGGCGCATCGCCGGACGCTTGAGCCTCGCCCGTACTGGTACTGGCCTGCGTGGCTGACCGGCGCGACCGTGGCTGCTCTCCTCGCCACAGCCGCCGACGAGGCGGCCCGCCTTCTGCTCCTGCCTCTGGCCGCTGCCGAGGCCATCATCGGCCTCGTTCTCCTCGCTCTGTGGAGCCACCGTCGGCACGGCCGCGGCGACTGGATCGTCTGGCTGCCCGAGACTGGCGTGACCCTGCGCCGCGAGTGGAGCCGCCGTGCGGCGATCCACTGGGCGCAGACCGAGTGGCCCGGCCCACCCTGTGCGATCAGCCCTGCCGAGTCGTTCCCCGAGGCGGCAGCCGCCACTCCGCTCTACCCGTACCGCGATCGGCCAGGGATCACAGGTGTGCGGTCACCCGAGCACGGCTGGACACGACCCATCGGTTGAGAGGAGCTTGGGACGCGCGGGCACCCTGGTGGGGTTCAGACCGCCGTTCGTAACCCGGGCGACGAGCGCGTCCCAGACCGCGGTCCGGCCTTTTCCTGACCTGTCCTGAACGAGTGACGCCGCACGGCTGTACGACTGGTCTTACGGCTTCTCACCACGGAGCCCACGGCGCCGGCGGCCGCAGGTAGCGGGGGATGTCACCCTCCGTCAAGATTCGCGGCGCCTCGCTGAGTGAGCCGTGCACGACGACGCTCCGCTGTGCACACCATCTCGCTCCAGGGAAGCAGGACCTCCGGCATGGCCCGCTACATCAGACCCGAACCACCTTTCACGCTCGACCGCGTGGAGATGACCCAGCACCCCGCGCGCACCGTCCGCGTCCACCGGATTACGGCCTCGGGGAACATCGGTACAGCGGTTATCGGTGAGAACGATCATGGCCGTCTAGCACAGTGATCCACTTTGCCGCTGGGGTTCGGTGAAACGCCGCTGGGCCTGGTCTGGGGCTGGCTACGGTCCGGCTCGTGCCGGTGGAATTTTTGAGCGATGAGCAGGCCGAGGCGTACGGGACGTTCGCCGAGGAGCCGACGAGGCCCGAGCTGGAGCGGTTCTTCTTTCTGGACGACGTGGACCGGGATCTGATCGCCCTGCGACGGACGGAGCATCACCGGCTCGGCTTCGCGCTCCAGATGTGCACGGTTCGGTACGTCGGCCTGTTCCTGGAGGACCCGCTCGCGGTGCCGTGGCCAGTGGTCGAGCACCTGGCCGTGCAGCTCGGCGTCGAGGATGCGTCGGTGGTCAAGCGGTACACGGAGCGGCGCCAGACGCTGTACGACCACGCGTGGGAGATCCGGGACGCCTACGGCTACCACCCCTACGAGGACGCCGAGTGGGGCCGGCGGTTCCGTACGTTCCTGCACGGGCGGGCGTGGACGCACGCCGAGGGCCCGAAGGCGCTGTTCGACCACGCGGTGGGCTGGCTGCGCCGTCACCGGGTCCTGCTGCCCGGGGTGTCCGTGCTGGCCCGGCAGGTGGCGGAGGCGCGGACGGTCGCGGAGAAGCGGCTGCACGCCACCGTCGCGGGAGCTGCCCGCCGCGCGGACCCGGCGCTGCCCGGGGATCTGGTGGCGACGCTGAAGACGCCGGAGGGCTCGCGGTTCTCGGAGCTGGAGCGGCTGCGCCGGCCGCCGACGCGGACGACGGGCACGGCGTTCGCCCGCGCGCTGGAGCGGGTGGACGAGATCGGCGCGTACCGGCTCGGGCGGCTGAGGTTGTCGCAGATCCCGCCGAACCGGATGGCGGCGCTGGCCCGGTACGCGCTGGGGTCGAAGGCGCCGCTGCTGGAGCGGGCGGCGGAGCCCAAGCGCACGGCGATGCTCACCGCGGTGATGCGGCACCTGGAGGCGAAGGCGATCGACGAGGCCCTGGACCTGTTCCAGGTCCTCATGGCCACCCGGCTACTGAACACGGCGAAGCGCAAGACGGAGAAGGAGCGGCTGTCCACGCTGCCGCAGCTGGAGAAGGCGTCACGGGTGCTCGCGCGGGCGGCGAAGGTGCTCTTCGAGGAGCTGGAGCTCGTCGAAGAGCAGGAGGCGGACCTGGACGTGGCCGCGCTGTGGGCGGCGGTGGAGGAGGTCGCCCGCGCGCCGCCGTGATGACCGCGGCGGCCACGGTGGTCTCGCTGGTGCCCGAGGACGAGAACTCGGCCGAGGTCGCCATGCGGGCCGCGCTGGCGAACCGGTACGCCACGGTGCGGCCGTTCCTCGCGTTGCTGGGCGAGTCGAAGGCGCTGGACGCGGCGAGCGCCGGGAAGCGGGTCCTGGCCGGGGTCCGGAGTCTTCCGGCGCTGGCCCGGCGGAAGGTGGGCATCAAGCCGCTGCTGCCGCGGGAGGTGGACGACAAGCTGGTGCCGCCCGCGTGGCGCAAGGCGGTGTACGCCAACCCCGATCTGCCGCAGGGCGCGGTGGACCGGGACGCGTACGTGGTGTGCGTGCTGGAGCAGCTGCACCGGGCCCTGAACAACCGCGACGTCTTCGCCTCACCCTCGCACCGCTGGTCCAACCCGCGGGCCCGACTGCTGGACGGGCCCGACTGGGACGCGGTCGAGGAGGACGTCCTGGCGGCCCTGAGCCTGGACATGCCCGTCACCGAGCACCTGGCGGAGCTGGTGCGGGGCCTGGACGCCGGATGGAAGCAGCTCGCCGAACGGCTGGAGGAGGCGGGGCCGGCGGCGAAGGTCTCCATCGAGGTGCAGGACGACGGTCGGGTGAAGCTGAACGTCGACAAGCTCGGCGCGCTCGGCGAGCCGAAGTCCCTGACCTGGCTGCGCCAGCGGGTCGAGAAGATGCTCCCGAAGATCGACCTGCCGGACCTGCTGTTCGAGGTGAACGCCTGGACCGGGTTCCTCGACGCCTTCGTCCACCTCGGCGACGGCACCACCCGGATGAAGGACCTGCCCACTTCGATGGTCGCGCTGCTGGTGTCGGAGGCGTGCAACATCGGCCTGGCTCCGGTGGTGAACCCCGGCTACGAGGCCCTGACCCGGGCCCGGCTCGTGCACGTCGACCAGTACTACCTGCGCGCCGACACCATCGCCGCGGCGAACGCAGCTCTGATCACCGCCCAGGCCGACATCCCGATCGTGCGCTACTGGGGTGACGGACTGCTCGCCTCCGTGGACGGGCTGCGCTTCCAGGTGCCGGTGCGCACCATCAATGCCGCCCCGTCGCCGAAGTACTTCGGGTTCAAGCGCGGCATCACCTGGCTCAATGCCGTCAACGACCAGGTCGCGGGCATCGGGCAGATGGTCGTCCCCGGCACCCCGCGCGACTCCCTGCACATCCTGGATGCCCTGCTGAACCTGGACGGCGGCGTGAAGCCGGAGATGGTGGCGACCGACAACGCCTCCTACTCCGACATGGTGTTCGGCCTGTTCAAGATCCTCGGCTACAACTTCAGTCCGCGGTTCCGCGACCTGGACGACCAGCGGTTCTGGCGGGCCACGATGCCCGGCGTCGAGACTGGCACCTACGGTGCGGTGGAGGACCTGGCCCGCAACCGCGTGAACCTGAACAAGGTGATCACGCACTGGCCGGACATGCTGAAGGTCGCCGGTTCCCTGGTCACCAACCAGGTCCGCGCCTACGACCTGCTGCGCATGTTCGGCCGCGACGGCCGCCCGACCCCGCTCGGGGCGGCGTTCGCCGAGTACGGGCGGATCGCCAAGACCGAGCACCTGCTGCGCGTGGTCGACCCGGTGGACGACACCTACCGCCGCCAGATGAACCGGCAGCTCACCGTGCAGGAGTCCCGCCACAAGCTGGCCAGGGACGTGTGCCACGGCAAGCGCGGCACCATCCACCAGGCGTACCGCGACGGGATGGAGGACCAGCTCGGCGCGCTCGGCCTGGTCCTCAACGCCATCGTGCTGTGGACCACGAAGTACATCGACGCCGCCGTCGCCCAGCTCCGCGCCGAGGGCCACGAGATCCGGGACGAGGACATCGCCCGCCTCTCCCCGCTCAAGCACCGCAACCTGAACCTGTTGGGCAGGTACAGCTTCACCGCCTCCACCCCGTCCGGCGGCGGTCTGCGCCGCTGCGCGACCCGGACGCGGCGGGTCTCGACGACGACGAGGAGGCCGGGGAGTAGGACCGCGCCGGGGAGCGTATGGGCGGGAGTCAGGGGGCCAGCAGCGGTCCGAAGGTCTGCGCGGCAAGCTTCTCCGCGTCCTGCTGGCCGACGATCCGGCCGGGAACCGAGGGATGCCCTTCGCCCAGGTGCGGGCGGCGTTGTCGCTGGTGAAGAAGTTCAGTGCGTCGCAGCAGGTGGTGGCCGCCGGGCCGCCGCCGGGCCGCTGTCCGACGAACACCACGGCGTCCGCCGGCTCCCAGGTCATCAGCCCGCCGTCAGCGGTGACGGTGACCGCCTCTTCGGTGACCGGGTCGAGGGAGGTGATCACCGCGTCCCGGCCGAGCATCGGCGGGATGCCGAGCGCGTCGATCGCGCACATCGACCACACCTCGGCGCCTCCCTCGATCCGTACCCGGTGCCGGGTCGGTACAGCGGAGAACGGGTACGCGGCGCGGATACGGCCCTGCTCGTCCAGCGTCAGGAAGTCCTCGCGGGCCAGATCCTCCAGCACCTGCCCGGCCGTCCGGCCCGTTGAGGCGGCGGCCGTCGCCAGCTCGCCGGGCTCCGGAGCGATGCCGGTGGCGGCGAAGTGCCGCAGGACAGCCTGGTGCACCGCACGCAGTCCCCGCTCCGCCGGTGCCCGCCGCCCCCGGCCGCCCCGGCCGACCACAGCGAATCCTTCGCTCTCGCAGCAGTCACCCACGACGACGGACTGCGCCATGTCTGCGCCAGAGAGGGCCTGGCGCAGGGCGGCCACGCTCGGCGCCCCGGACACCGTGCCGTCCGCGTCCCGGTACAGGCGGCAGGACACACTCGGAGCTGCCCCGGTCGGGGCGAAGGGATCCACGCCGTCGAGCAGGACGGTCGGCGAGCCGGTCATGCCCCAGCGCGCGGCCTCGGCCTCGTCACACACCTCGACCAGTTCCACCTCCGCCGCCCGGCCGTCCAGCGCGGCAGCGATCCGCTCCTGTGCGAGGGGCACGTTCGGGCAGTCGGGAACCGTCAGTACGGTGATGCGCATGGCGCGTCCTTCCAGGTCGGAGTCTGTGCCCCGACGCTAGACCTTCCAGTGCACTGGAAGGTCAAGGCGTAGCCTGGAGCCATGCGCATCGGGGACCTCGCGACCGCCAGCGGACTGACCGCCAAGACCATCCGCTTCTACGAGCAGGCCGGACTCCTGCCCGAGCCGCCCCGCACCACGGGCGGTTACCGCGACTACGACGGCGACGCAGCGGGCCGGCTCGCCTTCATCCGCGACGCCCAGGGCGCCGGCCTCACCCTCGCCGAGATCCGCTCCATCCTCGCCCTGCGCGACGACGGCGAATCCCCCTGCGGCCACGTCACCGCACTGATCGGCCAGCACCTCGCCGACATCGAACGCCGCCTGACGGAACTCCGCACCACCCGCGCCGCCCTGCGCGAACTGGCCCAGCGGGCATCCCAGACCGACCCCGACACCTGCGGCTCGAACGGAATCTGCACCATCCTCTCGCCGCACTGACGGCACCACGCCCGCTCTCACAAACGACCAGTTGCGAGAGTTCTGCGAGAGACCCGGAGTCGATCACGTATCCCCAGGTCGCCATTCGCAGAACCCCTCTCAAAACCAAGGCGTTGTGCGAGACAGTTCTGACAGACTGCGCGGGTGGATCTGACGCCCGATCAAGCCGCAAACGCGGTAGAACGAAACGACTGTCCGAAGTGTGAGGTCCCGGCGGGCAGCGCCTGCCGGACCCGCAGTGGGAAGTGCGCGACGAAGTACCACACCGCCCGCTTCATCCTCGTGCCCGCGCTCCGCGAGGAACTCGACGTCCTCGTGCCGGAGGACCGCGGCCCGGGACGCACCTGGAAGCAGGGCCCGCCCGTGGAGGCGGCGCCGGCCGCCGCGGCGGCCAAGCCGATCCGGATCGGCTACGCCCGCTGCTCGACCGCGAGCCAGGAACTCGCCTCCCAGCGCGCCGCGCTCGAACCGGTCTGCAAGCGGATCTTCTCCGAGAAGATCTCCACCCGGATCAAGACCCGGCCCGAGCTGGAGAAGGCCCTCAAGCTGGCGTACGACATCAAGGAGGCCGCCCCGACCAGGAGGTCATCCTCACCGTCCACGAGCTCAAGCGCCTGGCCCGCAACGCCGCCGAGCTGATGACTCTCTCCGGCCAGCTCCAAGACGCCGGCGTGCAGCTCGAACTCCTCACCGGCCCGCTCACCGGCATCTACGACCCCAACGGCATGGGCGCCATGTTCTTCGCCGTGCTCGCCGTCGCCGCCCAGCTCGACCGCAACTACATCCGCGAGAAGACCCTGGAGGGCCAGCAGGCCGCCGCCGCCAAGGGCAACCACGGCGGACGCCCCAAGGTCATCGACGACGACATGCTCACCTTCGCCGTCGCGCTGAAGAACAAGGGCGTCCCCGTCCCCGACATCGCGAAGAAGCTGACGATCAAGACGGGCAAGAACGCTGGGCGCCACCCCTCGGTCGCCTCGCTGTACCGGGCCCTCGCCGAGGCCGAGGACGACACCATGGCGGATGACGCACAGGTCATCGGCCCCCGCCGCCCGGTCCGCGCCCGCATCACCGAGCCCGGCAGCGGCACCGACGTGGAGCTGATGGAACGGCTCACCGCGCAGGTCCTCGGCGGCGACACCGTGCTGGACGACCTGGCCCGTCAGGCGCAGGACCGTTCCGACGACGTAGTGGCCCAGCTGCTCGCACAGGCCCGCGACAGAGACGCCTGACCGGCCCCGGCCCGCACCGAGCTATCTCCAGGTCAGATCCATGATCGTTCTCACCGATAACCGCTGTACCGATGTTCCCCGAGGCCGGATTACGGCCGCATTGCAGATCCTGGGCATGAGCGCCCTGATCGGGGCGACGGCCGCGACCGGCACCACCCTCATCCACACGCTCCTGAGCAAGGCACGGACCTGGCACGAGATGGTCAGCTGGTGGCATCCGGCGCTGTCCTTCCTCGTCCTGGTCCCCGTCGTTCTGTACGCCTGGCGCTGGGATCGCATCAGGGCCGGTTGGCGCTTTCGCGGCTACCACCTAGGCGATGAGGAGCTGTACATACGCGCCGGTCTTCTCTACCGGCGGTTCACGGTCCTGGCCTACGCCCGGATACAGGAAGTCAACGTCGTCTCCGGTCCCATCCAGCGCCGCTACGACCTGGCCACCGTCACCATCAGCAGCGCCGCCGGGCGTATCGCCATCGCCGACGTCGACCCGCAGACGGCATACGAGCTGCGCGACCGGCTGACCGACCTCGCCCGGAAGCGGAGGCTGCCGGTATGACGCTGTCTCCCCTGCAGGGCCGCCTTCATCCGGCCACCCCGCTGCGGCGCAGTTGGGCCGTGCTCGCCGCGCTTGCAGGTCTGGCGTACCAGCAGCACAACCTCTTCAGCGTGGGGACTTCAGACGCGAGGAACAAGATCGACGTGCCCCTTTGGGTCGCCTGTACAGCCGTAACGGTGGTTGTCGTGGTCGTCCTGAGCCTGTTCATTGCGTCGTGGAGACTGAGCCATTACAGCCTGGATGGTGACGAACTCGAGTACCGCAGTGGCCTGCTCTTCAAGGTCCGGCGTCACTGCGAGCTTCACCACGTCCAGAGCGTCGACATCGGCCAGCCCTTCTTCGGCAGGCTTCTTGGGGTCTGCACCCTCCGAGTCGTGATGTCGGGCACGACGATGACCCTCTCCTACCTCACCCTCAATCAGGCGAGAGCGCTCAAGGCCCGCATCCTCGCCGAAGACACCGCCGATGAGCGGCTGCACCAGGTCAGGACTGCGGACCTGGTCGTGGCTCTCCTCCTTGATCTCGGAACGAACCTGAAGTCGCTTCTCCTCGTCGGAATCGGCGTGGGCCCGTACGTTCTCTCCGGCGAGTTGTTCACCCTCTCGACGCTGGTCGCCTGCGTGCCCAAGGTGTGGAAGCTGACGGGGCGGCGGCTCTTCACCTACAGCCGGTGGTCGGTCACCCGTATCGCCGAGGGCAGCTATCGCACCGACCATGGTCTGTTCGACACCCAGCAGTACACCTACCGGGCCTCCCGCGTCGCATCCATCGAACTTCATCAGCCCGTTCTGTGGCGACGGTTCAACTGGGTCGAGGTGCGGGTGGCCGTGGCCGGAGCGGGAAAACCCGGCGTGCTGCTGCCTGTGTGCCCGCGCACCGTCGCCGAGAAGTTGGTGCTTCACCTCCTTGGGGCGGACGCCGTGGCCCATCTCCACGCTCCCATTCCGGCGCCTGGGAAGGCCCGCAGGGCGACGCCCTTCCACAGGGCGCTCGGCTACCGCCTCGGCAATGGGTACTTCGCCACCTGGCGCGGCTACTTCTTCCGCAACAGCATCACGATCTGCCCCGCTGCCCGAATTCAGACAGTCAGCGTTCGACAGGGGCCATGGCAGCGCAGGCTCGGCCTCGCCAACGTGCACGCGCACATGGCAGGAGGAAACCGCGTGTCAGCAGTCCACCGCACATCTGCCGAGTCAACCGATCTTGCGCAGCGCCTGCACCAGGCGTCCGCGCTTCATTGATCTCGGCCCAAGCCGATCGCGTGGTTCCGTACCCCGGGCCAGCCCGTTTTCGAGCCTGTAGAGGACTGTCGTGAGGAAGGCCGGAAGGCGCGTACGCGCCTTCCGGCAGAGGCCACCATAAGGATGTACCGCTCGTCTGCCTCAGGAGAACCGCGCCCGTGATCCGTGCTCACCATCGACTCAAGGGCGGGGCCGCCCAGCTCGGCGCTGCTGGCCCTGGCCTGTCCGGCCCATTCGGCATCTGGTCCGCCGACGACCACCAGGACGACGAGGACCAGGAGCGCAAACTCACCATCGACCGCACGCAGGAGACAAGCAGCTGATGACCAGCGAAGACCGCGGCGCCGCCGCCCGTACACCGAGTACGACAACCTCCCGGCGCTGCACGCCCGGGAGAAGGACCTGCCGCTGCTGCACCCGTACGGCACCGTGGAGGTCGGCGGCCGTTACGTCACACCCGGCGGCGGGCGGCTGACCGTCAGGAAGGATGGCAAGCACCTCCAGATCACACTGGACCACCTTGGTTGCCCGGCCCAGCTCACCCCAGAGAAGACTGCCCTCTTCGAGCGGCTCGGTCTCGCTGCTGAGGGCCACTGCCTGCACGCCGGGTGCCGTCATCACGTCGCTGCCGCGGGAGAGGTGCTGCGCTCCTTCGCACTACGGACCGGCAGCATCGAGCTCATCACCTTCGTTCGGGCCGCGCTCGCCATCGAACTAGGCGACGAGCGCCCCGTAGACCGGCTCCTGAAGGACACCGAGGCGCTGGCTGGCCCCGTGCGCCGCACGGGCCCGAAGGAGCACGGCAGCACCGCCGATTGAGGTTCGCCAGCCCCATCCAACCAACGGGTCCAGGAAGCGCTCGTGGGCGCCAGGGACTCGGCAGACTTCACGCGGAGGAACTGATGAACCACGATCTTGCTGCCGACCTTCACCGCCGCGCTGAGCAGGACCAGGCTGCCCGCCGGCGGATGCTCGAGACCGGCGACGGCCGCGACCTTGTCCGGGTCGACGCCGACAACACCGCTTGGCTCAAACGGGCCATCGCGGCACATGGCTGGTTAGGAATCAGCCTGGTCGGCGAGCAGGGAGCCGACGAAGCGTGGCTCCTGGTCCAGCACGCCGACCGTGATCTCGATCTTCAACGTCAGGTGCTCGGTCTCCTTCAGGACGCTGTTGCGGATGGTGAGGCCCTGCCTCGCCATCTTGCCTACCTCACCGACCGGGTTCGGGTCGCGACCGACGAACCGCAGGTATACGGGACTCAGTACATCAAAGCCCCGGACGGGAAGCTGCAGCCGTACGCCGTGGCCGAACCCGAACTGCTCGACGCTCGACGTGCCGCCATGGGCTTGGAATCCGCTGCGGAGTACGACAGGCGTATGCGCGGCCGCGGTCCTGAGGTCGTCTGATGCTGGAGCTCATGGACGCGGGGGATTCGCCAGCGCTGTGCCGGCCCCGAACGGTTCGGGCTCAATGAGGCCGACGCCCCGGCCTCTCCGAAGGAGCCTCTCGACTATGACCGCCTCTCACACCGCCGCGCTCGCCGTTCCCAGCCCGGGATGCTCCAAGGCCTCCGGCCTGACAGCGCCGGTCTCGGCGTCCTCACCGGCCCCGGTGACGGCAGCTCCGGCTGGCGCCCGGTGCCCCCGCTGTGAACGCGATGCGCTGTACGGCCTGGAGTGCGCGCACTGCGGCCGTGTCATCATCACCGGTCTGATCGGAGGTCCGAGCCTGTGCCCAGCAGAGGAGCGCGCCCAAGCCACCGGACGTCCGTACTGCCCGAAGTGCTACACAGCCGACGCTCAGCTGTACGTCACGGGAGCCGGCAACATGTGCGGCCCGTGTGCGGTCCGACTCCTGGGGCGCCGGGTATCGGACCTAACGCCGGTCGCGGGGACGCCCCAGGCGGGACCCGTGGGGCGGTGAGCTGCACATCCTGACTCGCGGATGGCCGTCGGTGGCCCGCCCGGGACGACGTGCGAAGGGCCTCCGGGCGGGCTCCGCTGTCAACGATGACAGCAGGCACCGTGCGACTGGGCGAGGCACGACCGAAAGCGGGCTTGAGGTGCCGTCCATTGGACGGCAGACTCGGTCCCGGAGAACAGCCGGTCTCCCAGTGGTTCCCGCCGTAGCGGGGATGCAGCCCGCCCCCGGCGCGGGCGCTGCCTGCACGCCTTGATTCCGTAGCCGTGCCCCGCACCTTCCCTTCACCCCGTGAGTTCGTCAGCCACTTGGCCGCGGACCGGCCCTGGGTGTCCTGCCCTAGAGCTAGGGATTGCGGGAGGGCCGGGTGGACTGGACTTGCCCAGCCCGACCCACGGCCGTCGGCCGCCTCAACCACAGGGGCTGAGCTCCTGTGGGCCCAAGGACTTGGCGACATCACTCCGAGAGGACCACAGACATGGCGATCGACACCCAGCGGCTCTACTACCCGGCCGACGACGAACAGCGAGCGCACCCGGAACAGCGGGTCTTCGTACGCTTCGATGTCCCCGCCCCTCGAACCCACGCAGACTGGCTGCCGGGGAGGGTGGCCATCTTCGGCAAGCGACTGGCCCTATGGTGGCCGGAGGGCGCCCCGATCCCCTTGCCCCAGCAGATCACCACCCCGCAGGCCGCGTACGACCCGGACTTCGGCAAGAACGCGGAAATGATCGTGTGGCCGGAGGACCTGGAGGGGGAGCGCACCACGTATGCCGTCCTGGACAGCGACGAGAAGGTAACCGTGTCCTGGAAGCCGGCCCCCGCCGTGCCGGTCCCCGGGCAGGACGGCGTCCTCGTCTCGAAGTTCGCTGGACGGCCGGTGTTGCGACACAACGAAGACGGCAGCATGGTCCTGCTGAACTACTTCACCGGGGCGACGGTCAAGACGATCACTGGCGACAAGGCGCCCCGCCTTCGGGTGACACTCCCCCGACGGGACGTGGTGCGCGAGGCGCGGGAGCAGGTTGTTACCGGATGGCGGTTCGGGTCCGGCTCGGGCACCAATGGGGACGTCGAGGTCGACTGGCCCCATCTCTGAATCCCTGCCCCGATCCCGCGACTGAGCTGCGCTGCGTCGGGTGGGAATGAGCAGGTGGTCCCCGAGTTCGGACTTCAGCTCCCCGGCGCCACTGGGAGAGCAACCTGCCGCAGAGCCTGCCGGAAGGCGCGCGCCGCTTCGGTCACGCGGTGTGCTCGCAAGCCGGGTCTGGCCCCCTTCACACGGGGAGGGGGCCAGAGCCGTACCGGTGTCGGTGGGCGCGAGCTTTCAGTGCTCGTGGTCCGGCTTCAGGCCGAGGACGTTGGAGACGAGCGGCACACCGATCGTCAGGGTGAGCATCGACCGGAAGGACTGGGGGATCAGGGTGCTGCCGATCTGGTGGAAGTTGTCGGCCAGAGTGCCCTCTTCGAAGCCGTCGGTGAGAAGGTCCCATGGTGATTGGCCGTGCGGTCGTTCCCGAAACTGGGTAGCCGTGGTGACGGCGTAGCAGATGACAGCCGGCCACAGCTGTTCGACCAGATAGTCCTGCGCTGCTGAAGGGCTGTCCTCCTCGTCCTCTTCCAGGATGCCGGCCATTTCGGCGTGGAAGCGGTCGCGCAGGTCGGGGTGGGCGGCCTCGACCGCGTTGACGAGGTTGTTCAGGCTTGTGCCTGGCCCCAGCCCCTGCAGGGCTGGCGGCAAGTTGCCGGGCGGAAGCCACACCCACACCTGGCCCGGGTCGAACCAGTGCGGCAGCGGTAGCCGCAGAACGCCGTCGTCGCCTTCAAGCCGTTCGCGGAAGTCCGGGCCTGCGGCGCAGGCCAAGAGGGCGGTCACGGCTGACCAGCCCGCCGGCGCGGCGACATCCTCGTCGGTCAGCGCGTCGATGAGGTAGGCCAGGCGCAACGGGTGACCACCGAGGATGTCGCCGTCGAAGACGCAGAAGGGGCAGAGGAGCCGGTCCTGCTCGGTGGCCGGCAGCAGGTGCGCGGCCGGGTACCGGTCGCCGCACAGGGAGCATTGCGCGTCGTTGACCAGTGCGTCGACCTTGGCTGCGCGGGCGCGGCCGAGTTCCTCCCATACCGTGTGCACGATGTCTGTGAGTGGTGTAGTGCCGGGCAGGGTGAGCACCATCGCTTCCCCGGAGTTGATGGGGATTTTGGGCGTGATGAGGGTCAGCTCGGGGACGGTGGTGAGGTCGTAATGATCCGGGTCATCGGGATCTGCCTCGGTGTCCGTTCCACCCGGGCGGGAGAGCATGGACCAGACCGGCCCAAGCCAGCCGGTCCAGATGCCGCCTTCGGGGAACCCGTCGGTCTCTACAGGCCAGCCCTCGACTTGGAACGCGTTGATCAGGCGGTCCTGGAGGTCGGCCGTCAGGATTTCCTTGGGGGTGGGGGTGTGAAGTCGGGCGGCGCGGGCGTGGCTGGCGCCATCGGCCTCGGCTCGGATGGCCAACTTCTTCTTGCGGTTGCGCGTCATGCGTGCTCGTCATCCCGTGCGGTCCCACGTCCCGCACTTCGGCATTTCAAGCACAGGTGATCGGTGAGTGAGATTCGACAGAACCTTGTCCGCCGGGGCTGCTGGTCACGTGGGGACCCACAGCATCGGAGTCGGGCGGTCACTAACGCCGCGTTGACGGTAGCGCGGCGGCCCGTACGCGGGCAATCGGCCCGACTGGGCCCAGGATCGCGCGCTCATGGGCAGAAGCCGATGAGACCGTGACGGACGGCGCGCGGCGGCATATGTAGAGATGTCTGCCCGTTCATCCTGCCGCTGCCGAGCCGGTATGCTGCCCGGCAGGCGGCCACGACCGCCGACCGCTGAAGGGGCCCTCCGCCCACGCTGGAGACCTCGTTGGTAGGCCAAGCCGTCCTTCGACGCATCGTGCACCTGACCATGCCTGCCTTCAGAGCGGCGTGTGCGTGGGACACGCCGCTGCATGGAGTCAGACATGCCTACCAATCCGCCCCGGAAGTCGCGGAAGCGTACGCGGGAACTGCGAGAGCTGAGCCGAGCCGCCGGCCTGCGGTTCACCGAGGCGATGCGGGCGAACGATCGCACCCGAGCCGACGCCCGGCCACTGCCACCGCACCCCTCCCCCACCCGCACCATGCTGTTGCCTCTCGTGCCGGACGCCCTGCGCAGCCTGTACGAACTGGATGGACTGCTCCTGAGGCTCCGCATGGACATGGTCCTGAATCATGAGGGGGACCTTGTGGGCTACCGGGACAACGGAGGAGTGCCGATCCCCGGCGCGCCGATTGAGGACGTCACCGAGGCGTACTGGCAGGTTCGCAATGCACTACCCGAGGGAACGGAGGAGCTGGTGGACGGGACGGAGGAGTACCCGCCCAACATGCTGCTGCTGGTGGGGCCCGACGGCGGGAACGTGATGCACCTGGCGTCGATTGAGGTAGCCGAGGCGGATCTCGCCCTGCTCACCACGTTCGCCGACGCCCTCGACCGCGCGGCCCGTCCGCGTCCCGGCTCGAAGTTCCAGGCCCTGAGAGAGGCGCTGGGTGAGCTTGGACGAGTGCCCTACTACTCGTGGATGCCCAAGGGGGACGAGGCCGTCGTCGCCGACTGGGTGCGGCAAGCACTGTCACCGGTCCTGGTCTCGCCTTTCGACGGCCCTCACGGCCCCGACGACTACGAGACGCTGTCCGGTGTGCTGCGGTACGCCGAGGGCCTGGGCTGGGAGAGCGTCGAGGTGAACCAGGATGAAGAGGAGGCGGCTGAGCGAGCGTCGTTCAACATGATGCGCGCGGCAGGGTGGACCTGACAGCCTGCCCCGGGGCCGGGGGCCATCCGTGATGGCCAGAAGGCCGTGCAGGACCGATAGGAAGGGGACTACCACGGGCCTGGTGACGGTGGGCGTCTTCAGGCGGACGCGGTTCCGTAGGATCCTGCGTCTACTACCTTCAGACCCATGACGATTCCGCCCCAGCCCTCCTCCGCCAGCCCCGTCGCCACCGTTTCGGAGATCTCCGCAGCGCTGTCGGCGCTCGGTGTGTACGCCAGCGTCCCCTCAGAGGCCGAGCTCGCGCAGCAGGCCGCCGCGGTCGGCGGAGAGCAGGTCCTGGCCGCTATCCTCGCGAACGCCCTGTACGGGGCGTCGATCGGCACCGGGATGGTCACCGAGGGCCGGATGCTCGAAAGCGGTGCCGGCGGCCGCGAGCTCGGCCTGGCCCGCGAGCAGGTCCTCAAGGCGTCCGGCGCGGACGACGTGGGCGTCATGGGCGTCCTGCACTGGCAGGCGGGCCAGGTACGTCAGCCGCTGAAGAGGATGAATGAGGGCGGCGGCGCCGGGCCCATTGTGGAGGCCGCCGCGCACGCGTCCAACGCGCTGCTGGACCTCCTGGCCTGCACGACCGTGACCGCCGTCGACGACGTGCGCGCCGCCGAGATCCCCGAGCAGCTCGTCCGTGCCCGCCGGGCGCTCGAGGCTGGCATCTCGGCGATCGATGCGCTGCCCGGCGCTGTCGCCGAGATGCTCCTCGGGCCCGTCACCGACTGACGCAGCGGGCATCGACGGGGCGACGGTCGGGTCCAGGAAATTGCACAGTCCTCTGTCAGTGCCGGGTGGGAGGATCGCCAGTGGCCGGGCGTCCGGCGGTAACAGGGGGGACGGACATGGGCAGCGAGAACACGTTCGAGTGGCCGCGTGGGGCGACACCGTCGGACATGATCCAGTTGGAGGCGTGGCTCGCCCAGCACGGATGGGAAGTCGACCCCACGGTCTACATGGCCGGTGCGGGAGGCGCGGCCGTCCAGGTCCGACGTACTGGCGCGGCCTGGCAGGACGGGGAGGCAGGACTGCTCATCCTGCCCGCAGAAACGGTGCTGTGGGACGGCGCCCGGATGCAGATCGCCCCCAGGCCCGCTGTACCGGCCCACTCTGCAACCTCATAGGCTCAAGGCCGGAGATCACGAGGGGTAGGGGTCTGGGTGGACATCAACGAGCAGATCGAGGCTGCGCGGTCGTGGAAGCACGGCGACCCGGGGCCGCGTCCGTACGACCCGAACTCCGCCGCGCTGGTGCGCACGGCCGCGTTCCTGGAGCGGATCGCCGGATTCATCAAGGAGGACCCGGAAGCCTCGGCCCTGGTGTACGCCGGCAACGACCCGGCCGTACTCCTCCCGTTGGCGGAAACGGCACCGGGCCGGGAGCGGCTGCGCCTCGCGTTCGACGAGGACCCCGGCATGGTGCTGTGGCTGGAGTCCAGCTCCGTCGGCCAGGACGTCCTCGCCCGGGTCCAGATGTCCGTGGATGCCCCGGACCCGGAGGTGGCTGCGGAGGCGATACGCACCGCGCCGTCACCGCAGGTCGCCGAGCAGCGGCGCCGCCGGCATGAGGAGAGAGTGCGGGACCACGAGGAGCACCTGCGATACCTGGCAAGCCCTGAGCACGCGGCCCGGAAGCAGCAGACGTACGAGGTGATGATGTCAGCCTTCGAGGCGCAGCGCGGCGCGGAGTAGAGACAAGTACCCGGCTGCGGCGTCGCTGCCTGATGCCTGCGGCGGGCGGGCGCCTACATGCTTCCGGCCCCCTTCGACATAACGAAGGGGGCCGGTGCGTTGGTAGCGGGGACAGGATTTGAACCTGCGACCTCTGGGTTATGAGCCCAGCGAGCCACCGAGCTGCTCCACCCCGCGTCGGTAAGACCACCCTACGCTACTGGCCGTCTGCTCCGGACCGAATTCCTCTGGCGGTGCCACTTCACCGGCGGCTCATTTCGGTGGGCGTTCACCCGGGCGGGTGGCACGTCCTTGGCCGCCTGAAGGGCTCGGGGCTATGGTCGGGCGCGGCCCTCGTGCGGCCGAAGGTTCCCGTCCCGTCCCATGACCGCGACGTACACGGCCGAAGGTGCTCCGCATCAGCGCGTGTCTCGTCCTGTCCGTGCTGTCCGGCCGGCGGGTCATGGGCCGCGGGCTGTGAAGGACGTATCGATGACGAAGAACCACGCTCGCAAGTCCGCGGTCCGTGCCCGTGCCGCCATGACTGGCCAGCCCTACACGTCCGCCGGCCTCCGGCGCGAGTCCGAACTCGTCGTGCTGCGGCAGTACGGGAACGGCGGCCCCGGCTGCCTCACCCTGGTCGTCGCGAACTGGACGGCTCCGGGGAACCGGTCCTTGGCTGGCGTCGCGCCGGGAGTGGTGCACCAGTGGCCGAGCTCCGCCCAGCCCGGGAAGCCCCGGGTCGACCCGTACCGGCACATGATCGAGCACGGTTGGTCCGACGGTGCGGATCCCTCCATCGGGGTGATCCAGTGGGGTGTCGTGTTCGCCACGCCGGACGGCGTCCTGAGCGGCATCGCGTGGGACGACTGCCTCTTGTACACCGAGGCCTTGCAGCTCACTCCGACCAACCACGCCGCGCTGGCCTGTGCCCAAGACGGCCTGGTCCGCGTCGTGGTCACCAAGACGGCACAGCCCGCCGACCGCAGCGCCACCCAGGCGTGGGTCCTGAGCTTGCTGTCCACGCCCCGGCTGGCGGTGAAGGCCTTGTTCCAGATCCACGAGTCGCCCTGCCTGCCGGGCGCGTTTGTGGAGCACGTCAACGGCCGGCTGCCCGACGGCGTCGCCCTGGTCTCCCCCGGATCGGGGTTCCTGCCGCCGTGGTTGACCAGCCCGGCGTAGCCCCGGCGCGGAGCGGCTCTTGCAGGGCCGGGAGGAAGGGCAGCCTGGTTGGTTTGGTCAGGCTGCCAGGCCGAGGAAGCGGGTCGGGTTCTCTCCAGGGGACCTTCTTGCGGCGGTAGGCGTCGAAGGCGGTGCTGCGCAGCGAGTGCCGCGAGTGCAGGGCGACCGTCTCGGGCGGGTTGCCGGCTGCCAGGGCCTGCTGGATCCAGCCGCGCCGGAAGCTGTGCGCGGTGATGCGCCGGACGGCGGAACGGGCTGCGCGCCGGGCGGTGCGCCAGGCCTTGAGGATGGCGTCGGCGTCTTCGGCGGTGGGTGCCGCCTCGGCGGCCGCGTGCGCCTCTTTCTTGACCCGGGCGCGGCCGCGAGCTCGTGGGGGTGGGTGTCGGGGTGAGTTCGGCGGCGCGGGCGGCGGCCTTGACGATGTCGTTGACGGTGTCGGCGGTGATGCCGCGCGGCGGCGATCGTCCTGGGTGGGCGGCCCGCGGCCTTGGCGCCGATGTTGCCGTGCCGGTCGATGCGGCGCAGGAGCGGGCCGGGGGTGAGCTGGCCGTCGTCGGCGAGGACGTCGAGCCATTCCCGCAGCGCGTGGATGGGGCACAGTTCCTGGTCGGCGGGGGCGAGGATGCGTACTTCCTGTCCGCGTGCGGCCTGGTCGGCCTTGGACCGGCGGATTTTGATGATCAGGGCCTGGCAGGTCTTCTTGCGGCCGTCCTCGTCCTCGATCTTCACGGTGGTGATCTTGGCGTCGTGGAGGTTGAGTCGGGCGGGCTCGGAGGCGCGGGCGGCCATCCACCAGGCGATGAGCAGGACGGCGGCGTCCCGTTTCCCCCGCACCGTGGTGCGGTCGAGGGTGCGCACCATGAGCCGCAGTTCGTCCAGGTCGACGGGGTCGGCCTGGAGAGGGCCGGGCTCCACCAGGGGATCGTCGGCCTCCTCGCCGGCGCGATGGCGAATAACGAGCCTGCAGGCCTTGATCTCCGGATCCGACAGCGGAACACCCTGAATGGCACGCATCGCGCGCAGGGTGCTGAAGTGGGCCTCGATGGAGGTCGCGGGGTGGCCGCGGTCGCCGAGGTCGGAGAGGTAGGACAGGACGGCGTTGGGCTCGTCCTCGGCCCAGTCGTAAATGGCGCACCACTCGGCGTACGAGCGCCACCGGCTGGCGCGGGCATTGCGGGAGTTGCGGGGACGGCGTTGGTGAGCTTGCGGGCGGCCGAGGCCGAGATCCGCTCGCCGGCGGCGGAGACGATGTCCGGCTCGGCGCGGCGCCGGCGGCGGACGGCCGGGGCGGCGCCCGCGCTGGTGACGAGTTCGGTCGACGTCATGACGCGGGCTGCCCTCGTACGCGTGGGCGGCTTCCAGTGCTGCGTTCAGACGGGGTTCGCTGCCGGGAGCGGCGGCTGGCCCGCGGCCTGGCGGCGCTGCACGGTCGCGGTGTGGCCCGCAGGGCGGCGGCGGCCGGGTCGGCGGCGAGGCGCAGCGCGCGGTCGCAGGCCAGGCAGGGGTGCCGCACAGGGAGCGCTCGAAGTCGTGCTGGCTCACGGGCAGGGTGCCGCACGCCATGCGCCACCGGCCGGGGCGCTCCTGACGGACGGTGTGGTCGAGGCGGCCGCCGTGGACGCGGACGAGCTTGGTCTCCGTTGTCTCCGTCTCCGCCTTGGCCAGCACCTCGGCCATCTCGTCGCGGATGGCGACCGCAGGTCGACCGGGCCCGGCCAGGGGCTGCCACATGTCCACCGTCATCTGCTCCCCCGCTCCTCTCCGGCCTTCTCACAGAAGTCGTTGCGTGAGCCGGATACCTGCGGGCGCGGATTGTCGTGTCCCGGTCGTTTCCTGATTCCGGCTAAGCAGAGAGTATCCGGAATCAGGACCCGGCGCAGGGCCGACACCCGTCCGTACGCGATTCAACTAAATGGGGCGCTGGGAGCCCGCCCGATCAGCACCGAAGGCGCAGGAGGCGATCTGAACGCGCGATGGCGCTGGCGATATGACTGGGCCGGGAATGCACATCATCCCCGAGAACGGCGTACAGAGCTTCACCGCAGTTCAGAGGCAGTTACGCATCACGTATTTACGACTCAATAGCCATCGTGTTTGAGTTGAGTTGTAAGTTCAAGATCCATGCTCTACGGTGCGGAACGACCCGGCGACCAGCCGGGCACGAAAACGCGGACCCCGGACGCCGGGAAGCGAGGAGAGCCCGTTGAGACGACGGCGATGGGGCGGCGGCGGTGACGGTCCGCTCATGGACCTGATCAACCTGGCCGGCATCTTCGCGCCCGTGCTCCTGACCGCGGTCCTCCTCGGCCGGTACCTCGCCTGACGGCGTCGCCCACCGCTCCTCCACCTTCAACCCGAACGGGGAAAGCCATGCAGAGTCCTACTGAACTGCGCCAGAGGGCAGCCGAGTTGGAGGCCCGCATCCCTCCGGCCGACGCCGGTCCCCGCACGGACAACGAGCGGATGTTCGCGGAGAAGGCCACCGCGCTGCGCGCCGAGGCCGACCGCCTGGAGGCCGAGGAAGTCCCCGGCACCACCGGGACCCTCGCCGAGCGCATCAGTGACGTCATCGCCAACGAGGTCCCCGCCGCCTACGCCGATCTGGCGAGCGCGCGGGCCCGGGAGGTCGTCGCGGCGTGGCAGGACGACGCCGCACAGACGCTTGACGGCATCCGGGCATGGTTCGCGCTGTACCGCCCGCAGCTCTCCCCCTCAGCGGCCCAGACCCTGGAGTCCCTGCTGAACCAGGAAGTCAGTGAGGAACATTGAGCACGATCTCCTACACGCACTGGGCGTACTTCCCGGACCGGACCAGCGCTGAGGGATGCGCGGAAGACCTGGCGGACTACGTCACCCGTCTCGACGAGCCGGACCCCGCAGTCACGCCGAAGTGGCGGCTCTTGGCCGCGCGCGATGTCGAGGTAGGCGGCCTCGACGAGCGACACCGCGAGGTGGAGGCGATCGTCACCCGGCACGGAGGCGAGTACGACGGCGGAGAGGCGACGTACGAGTCCGGGCGCCCCGTGGCGGACCCGATGATCGACGACCGCAACGAGAACTGACACGGCCGGAAGACGAGAGCAGCGATGACCACGAAGACCATCCGGCGCGGCAAGGCGGCCGCCACGGACGAATGGCTGGCCAGGAAGCTCATCGAGGCCGGGTTCGGCGGCGCCGACTGCGACTTCCCCGACTGCACGAACGCCCGAGCACCGCGCCCGCCGGGCAAGTCCGGCACGCCGACCAAGTTCTGCGTGCAGCACAACAACCCGCGCGACCGTCAGAGGGCCTACCGGAAACGCAAGGAGCTGGAGAAAGAGCGCGCCGCCGCACCGGAACCCGTACCGGTCCAGCAGGCCGTAGCCCGGGGCGCCCGCGAGGAGCAGGTCCTCGCCTCCCTGCTGCCCCGGGTTCTGACCGCGCTGGAAGCCGTACACCAGGGGCAGCAGGCCGGCGCCGACACTGCGGCAGTCGCCGCTCACATCGAACAGGTCACCAGCGACGCCGCCGAGAAGGTCCGCCAGGCCGAACAGCGGTGCGAGGAGGCCGTGGGCGATGCCGAGGCGGCCCGCGCGGAGGCCTCCCACAGCGAGCAGGCCGCCGAGCATGCCCGTGCCGAGCGGCAGGCAGCCCTGCTGGAGGCCGCCTGCGCGCTGGGCGAAGCCGCCGACGCCGACAGGCGCGCCACCGCGACCGGGCCGCGCTCGACGAGCTGTCCGAGGCGCACCGCGAGCTGCGCGACACCCACCAGCAGCTCGGCGGCGCGCACGACGCGCTGAAGACGCGGCACGAGGAACTGGAGCAGGCCCACACCGCCCTCACCGGCGAGCACCGCCAGCTCCTCACCACCCATGGCCGGCTCCAGGGTGAAGCCGAGACGCAGCGCCGCCGCCTGGAGGAGTTGTCCGGCCAGCACACCCGTCTTGAGGAGACGCAGCGGCGCACGGCCGCCGACCTCGCCGCCACCCAGAGCGAGAACACCGGCCTGGCCGCCCGTCTTGACGAACTCCAGACGCACCGCGAAGAACTCAAGACCGAGAACGGCCGGCTGAACGGCCTGCTGGAGGAGGAGCGCCAGCGGCACCGCCGGGAGCTGGCCGCCCTGCAAGCGGAGCTCAATACCGCCCGGAAGGCCCCCGCCCCGGACACGACCGCCGAACACGACGACAACCACACACCGGTCCGGACCCGGCCGACAGTGACGAGGACACCGACGCCGCACATGACGAACCTAGGGCTCCTGTCGCCATCGAGGACCTGGGCGTGCACGGCGGGGCCGGGTGGACGCTGGTGCGCTACGAAGACGATCACAGTCGCTGGCGGGTGCTGCGCGACGGTGAGATTGCGGGCAGTATCCAGCCCGAACCCTCCCTGCACGGCACCTCGCTCCTGGGCTGGTCCGCCCGGACCGGCCACGCCATGCCGCTGCGGCCGCCCCACGGCCAGAAGCACTTCGCCAACCGCGAGCAGGCCGCGGGCGCGGTCGTCCGAGAGGGCCTGCGTCGGACCTCAGCTCCCGACTCGGCGGCCGCGGTGGCTGCCGCCTTCGCCGCACTGACCGAGCCGGACCAGAACGCTCTGGTCGCCGCCGTGATCCCACTGGCCATCGCCACGCCGGAGCGCGGCGGCAGGCTGGCCCGGCTCCCACAGGCTGTCCGGGAAGCCGCCCTGCGCACCGCACTGCGGGTGCCCGGCGAAGACGACCTCCGGCAGCTCACTGCCCTCGACGCCACAGAACTCGGCCGCAGCAAGGAAGCCCGGCAACTGCTCCGCGCACTTCAGGAGCTGGCCCCTCTGCGGCGCAGCAGGAGACCGGACCGGTGGACCTGGGCACGATCGGTGGCCGCGCCTGGCGGCTGGAGCCCGACCCCACCTTTAAGGGCGGCTACCGGGTGCTGGCCGACGACACCGAGGTCGGCGCCGTCGCCCCGTCCGCCGCCGCAAGACCGACACCGTCCGGTGGACGGCCGAGCACCGACGGCACACCCTCGGGCGCGGCCCGGCCCACGCCAGCCGGGATGCCGCTGCCCGAGCCGTTATCGCGGCGGAGGATGCCTGGGTTCCGCTGCCCGAGCTGGACGACGAGGCCTACCTGCGCATCCCGGCGGGGCTCCGCAGCGACCTCTACGGCGCGGCCGGACGGGTCGACATGCGGCGCGGCCGGCTCGCCCAGATCCAGCCGGGCGCCTACCGCCAGCAGCTCCACGCCGCGCTCGGCCAGTCCAGGCGCAGTGCCAGCGGCCGGATCCGCGGCCAGCACCTGGCTGTCCTGCTCGACGCCGCCCGCGAGGACCTCGGCGCTCCCGGCAGCGCGGCTGCAGACCGGTTGTACGAGGCGATTCAAGGCATCCGCAGCGTCTTCGTGACGAGCACGTCCTCGAAGCTATGAGAGGCCATATCTCGGAAAGAAGCTGTCGCCCCGACCGAAGACGATGGAAGGCACCAGTTGGACACCCTGCAACCGGCCGACCCTGTAACCACAGCCGTGACCACGCTTCTCCTGGCACACCACCCCAGGGCGAAGTTTGACGCGACCGGCGCCGTCGTCACGGCTGGATTCCTGTGCTCACCGGGCGCGCCAGGTTCCGCTCAGGCACGCGTCAGCCACCGCACCCCGTTCCCGAGCTCCGCCAATGGGCTTTCTTTCGAAGGGGTCGCGGCTGAGGAGTACGTCCTCGTCGCCGTCTATGCCGACCTCCTGCGCGAACACGGCTGGACGGTGGTTGACCGTACGACCAACCGGCCCAGGCTTCTCGTCTCGAAGTCCCCTGCGGTTCCGCTCCGATCGGAATGAGGCTCCTGTGCTGCGCCGCTGCACCTCCGTCTCGAGCTGTCGCATTCTTCAGGCTGCGGTCGGGGAGTCCGCGGGCAGGCTGATGTCCGACCTCTCCATGTGAGGCGTCGCCCGGGGCCGGGCTGCTTCCTCGGTGAATTCGCGAGAAGACGACGGTATTGGGGTTCGGCGGTTCAGTGGGCCTCCCAACGCCTTCCTGGAGCTGTCATGGACCTTGCCGATCTCAACCGTCTGCGTATCGAAACCAAGCACCTGCGCGCGGTGGACACCCAGGACATCCCCGGCGCGGAGCGAACCCTCCTGCTCGGCTACACCTGTGACCGGGACACTTGGCATGTGTACGTGCGTGGTGCCTACCTGCACGTCCTGGTGTACAACCACGTCACTCGCGTAGTGGTGCGCTACGAGAAGCACTTCCACTGGCAGGCGGCCGACCTGGTGCCTGACAAGCGGATCTACCCGGAGAGCACCGACCTGGAGTTCGCCCGGCTTCTGACGTCCCACGGGGTGGATCTTCAGTTCGCCTCGTTCGACCCGGCCCGATTTGACCGCCTCGCGCAGAAGCCGTTCCACGGGGCGATCTACAACTCGGCCACTCGGGGCCTTGTCGACGTGGAGGGAGGCTCCCTGTGACCGCTGTGGGTGAACAGCAGGGGATGCCCCCGGAGATGGCCCGTTCGTGGACGCCGCAGGCCCGCGCCGAACGGCTGGACGCCGAACGCCGGGAACGGCAGGAGTTGGCCCATCGGATCGGCCGGACGCTCGCGGCCGAGTTCAACGACCGGCAGGTCGAGGGCGGAGGCTGGCGTCACCAGGTCGCTCCCGTGAACTTCGTGAGCGTCCTCCTGACGCACCCCAGCGGGATGAGCTTGTCACTCACGCACGAGGGCAGCTACCGCAAGGACGCGGCGGGTAGGCGGCTCACGGTGCGCGGCGGCTACCCATCCGAGTACTGCGGATGGCGAGCCGAGCCCGTGACCGTGGGAATCGACACCTCTAGCGAAAGCAAGGCCCGTCAGATCATCAGGCGTCTGCTGCCCGACTACCTGAGCACCTTCGGGGCCGCCCGTGCGATGCAGCAAAGGGTCCAGGAGGAAACACGGAGCCGGCAGAGGCTCAACCGACGCATGCAGGGCGTACTGCCAGCGCTACGGGCCGCCTCGTATGAGCAGCCGCATGCTGTCGACGCCCGCAAGCAGTCGCATTGGTCAGCGGCTCAGCATCGGCCTGATGGGTCCTCGGCGCCCCGAGCGCACTGCTCCGGCTCCGTACGGCTGGCTGATGACGCCTCGTCGGCAGAGGTCCTGAAGCTGACGAACGTGCCAGCAGACCTGCTTCTGGAGATTCTCGCCCTGGTCAACGCGCAACCGGTGCTCGAAGGCCGCGTGATGCCCCGAATGATCTCTCCCCAGCGCCTCGAGCTACCCGCCGCCCCCACGGTCATCCACGTCTGAAGCCGGAGGCGGGGCGAGTCCAGGACCGCCCACGCCTCCAACCTCGCCCGCCCGGCCGGGGAGGCAGCTCGCACCCGTTCACGTGCTGTCCGCCAGCACTGCCCCGCGGCTCTCCAGCCCGTCTCGCCGGGTGCTGCGGCCGTGGTCATGGGCGGGCAGAAGCGGCCGGCTCCCTGCGGAAGAGCTCGGGCCGGTCGCGGTCTGCCCCCGGGTGCAGCGGAGGGAGATTCGCCACGACTGCGAGCTGGACGCGGACGCGACAAGCATCGGCTCCACATCGCCGCACTACCACCGAGCGGCGCGACGTCGGCGGCCGCCAATCGAAGGCCTCGCCCCGTCGAAACCCACCTCGACTCCCAGACGAAGGAACGCGCGTATGACGGAAGAACTCAAGAGGATGCTCGACGGTTTCTCGGTCGGCGACCATGTGACAGCCACGGGCACTGACACTCGCGGTCATCAGGTCACTCGCACGGGCTACCTCCTCGCCGAACCACAGCTCGTTGACGCCCGGCGCAACGGCTTCCCAGCCAAGGGCCTTCGCCTGTTCATCGGCGCGAAGGGCACGGACGCGAGCGACCGCACCGCCTGGACCACGCTCTTCTCCGACGCAGGCGTCATCGAGCACACCGCGGAGCCGGAGGCCGGCAAGTGGTCCATGACCGAGCTCCGCTTCGTTCCGGGCGTGAAGGCCAGCAGCCACACGACCCGCATCCTGTTCGGTGGCAAGGGCGGCGCCCGCTCGACTGGACCGACCCAGGCCACGCCGGTCACCGTCACGTACACCGATGACGGCATCTACGCTCTGTGGGACCCGGCCTCCGACACGACGCATGCGACCATCAGGCTCTCGGCCAAGATCTGGTGGGCGCACCTTCCTCCGGAAGCCGCCGTCGAACCCGTGAGTGTGGAGTAGCGGCGGCCGACGGAGACCCGGAAGCCCACCCATAGCAGCGACGCCCCCACCGTGGAGATCCGCGGTGGGGGCGTCGCTGTCGAGTTGGTGAGAACGCCGTCTTGCGTCGGCAGGCCAGCGCTTACGCCTGGAGGCGCCCTACCGGGTGATCACCATCGTGTCGGCGACCTTGTCGTGCAGACACTGCTGGTACGGCTTATCCCAGCAGCACCAGAGCGGGTTGAGAAGGCCGAGGACCGGAATCACCGCGGCAACGAAGAAGAAGGTCTCCCGTCCCATCGCCCGCCAGAACCCGGTCGGCAGGGCTGACTGGCTCCGCACGATGCGGATCTTGCAGATCCTCTTCCCGATGGTGGAACCGAACCGCCAGACGCTGAAGGGGAAGTACAGGACGTAGGTGGTGAGCAGCCAGGCCACCAGCACTGTCTGTCCGGCGGCGCCAGCGCCGGAATCGATCCAGATCATCAGCGGGATCGCCGTCACGAAGTAGGCGACGTACCAGATCACGAGGTCCAGAAGCCGGGCGCCGAGCCGGGCACCGATGTTGGCGAGCAGCGGGCCTGCCGGCGGCCCGCTATGCACCGGCCCGACGTGTGGGTGGCCCGGGGCGTAGGACGCGTACGCGGCCGGGACGTGGCTGAGTGAGCCGTACGCGCTGCCAGCGGCGGGAGTGGGGTCGGAAGGGCCGTAGGGCTGTGTCGTCATGAAGGCTTCCTGGACCGTCGGTGGTTGGGACGCTGGAAAGCTAGGCCCCGATCCGGACATCTCCCATGGCTCACCTTCTACCTCGGCGCAAGGTGGCCGGCGTCGTCGCGCGTACGGCTCGAATGGATGGGCCTGAGTCGTACGCCCTCGAGGGCCGGGTGTTCTGCCGACGGACACCTCACCGGTGGCGCGCCGCCCAGTCTGATCCACTCGGGCATGACGCTCGGCGTATGCCGCCTACTGCTGTCCGCCTGGGAACCTGCCGGTCTCGGGCATCACGGCCGCCGGTTCTCGCCCGTACGAGCCTCTGGCCCCGGATCCCGTTCAGTCTGCCTTCCAGCCGGATTCGAATTTCTAGGAGAGCAGCATGACGACCACACTGGAGCGCCTGGCCACTGAGCCGAAGCACGAGACGGCCATCCTCCTGCCCAACGTGTGGTCCGATCTTCAGCGTTGCGTCCTTGCGCTGTGCCCGTGCGGCAGCGCAGCCAGAGTGGACGTCCGTGATGGCGTCCTGAGCGCACACGAGCCGAAGGCCGAGTGGACCTTGGACGGTAAGCGTCGTGCTGTCATCCGGGATGCGTACGGCATCGGCTCCACCTGCCGCTACAGCGGGCGGGCCGTCACCCTGGCCTCCGCCCTGGCGCGTGACAACGTGCTGCCCCCGGCCGAGCGCGAGGTCCGTGACAGGACTCAGCGGCTCCTCGAAGCCGGGGTCGTGTTCGCCCCTCCCCGCGGATACGCCCTGCCGAAGGCAGCGGCCAACCTGCTCTCCCATGCCCAGGACCACGGTTGGACTGCCGCACAGGCATGGACCCCGTACGAGGACGGGTTCACCCTCAACATCCGCGTGAGCCGTGCGGTGGACGACGGGCTGGGGTGGCAGTTCGACCTGTCGTGGTTCTGCGCACCCGGAGTCGCCCGACGGACTCGGTTCGGGCTGAGCCGGTCGCCGGATCGCAGGGGCCTCTACGACACCCCGTCGGTGAAGGCGATCCACGGTGTCATCGCTGCCCATTCCGTGCGCCATAAGGCATGACGCGCTGCGGCACCGACTGGTCAGGCTGTCCGCGCGCGTGGAAACGCATCCGTACTGGGAGGGCCGCACTCCTCCGGCGGGCGCTCGTGCGCAGGTGCGCCAGCTGGCCCGTGAGCGGGTGAGCCCGCCGGAGGGGTTCCGGTCGTGAGGCGACGAGGACCGCCGGGTCGGCGCCGCGGGTTGTCGAGCGGTCGGAAGGTGGCCAGCGCTGCTCCGTGTAAGAGGTCTGGCCTGGAGCATTCGCCCGCTGCGTCGCCCCCGCCGGGATGCTTGCGCCCAGGCGGTCGAGCGGACGCCTTCGCCACCGAACGGACCCGCGGTCTGGCCGCCGCGACCGGTGCCCGCACGTACCTGTGCGGGACGGGCGGCATGACCTACCTCGCCCCAGCTCCGTTCGAGGCACAGGACGTCGCCGTCCTCCCGTTCCGGCCGCCGGCGACCCGGATTTGGTCCACAGGCCGTCGGGTCAGCGCCTTGTGGGCGCTGGGGGCGCTCGGTCCGCAGGCCGTGGCCGCCCGCTGCCGTGCACTCGCCGCGGCACCCGAGGCCATGCTGGAGGCCTGACCCGGCCGCGGGGCGCAACTGTTCATGTGGCGATTCACGGAAGAGGTGGAGGAGGGCGGCTCTCAGGTTGTGGAGGCGACATCGTGCAACAGGCGGTCGACACCGTGCTCCGAGCTGAATGGTTCGAAGCTGGCGGACAGGTCACGAATCTGTTGGATACAGCGGGAGGCGCCGATCTGTTGAGCCAGGCCGAGAGACTGGTGAGCCATCTGTGCAGCTTGGACGACGTCTCCCTGAGCGAGCAGGCTCTCTGCCTCGTAGCCGAGGAACACTGCCTTGGTCTTGTCTCGTGGTTGGGGCAGCAGCTGGATTCCTTGGCTGATCTGGTCGTGCGCGCGGACCGGCTGCCCCAGATCGATCAGGCATCTGCCCGTGTCCACTGCCAAGTCGGCCGGGCTCATCCAGGAACACCATTGGGGCGCAATGTCGGTGGTCGAGTCCAGGAGCTTCTCGGCCTGGGCAAGGTCGCGGTAGCAGGCTCGGGGTTCGTTGAGCATGGCGTGTGCTCGGGCTTTGCGCAGGAGCAGCAGGGACCGGGCGGTCGGGTTGGTCGTGCGGGAGAGAGCGTGTTCGAGGCTATCGGCGGCGGCGCGCGGCTGACCGAGCCAGATGCTCTGGTAGGCGATGTCGGAGAGGGCTCCGGCACCCATGTCTCTGTCTCTGGCTTGGTGGGCGGCGTGGACGGCGGCGTGCCAGTACCGGTTGGCTGCGGCGTGGTGTTCGTGGTCGAAGCGGTGCCAGGCGAGGGTTTGGCTGAGGGAGGCGGCAAGAGAGTGCAGCCGAATTCCGACGGCATGGCCGTAACTGCCCTGTCCGAGGAGTTCGATGACGGTTGTCAGGTGTCCTTCGAGGAGCGGCCCGGTGTGCTGGCGGTGCACGGTCGGCAGGCTGTTCAGGTTGCGGGCGGAGCTCTCCAGCCAGTCGACGAGGGCGGGATCGACCGGGCGTCCGCTGGTGGAACCGGCGGCCAGGGCCGGGTCGATCGTGGCCCATTCGAGTGCCAGGGCGCCCAGGGCGGCCGGTGTATAGGTCAGGAAGGTGCGGCGGTCGACGGCCATCTGCGCGGCCTTTCTCAGGACGGTGACGGTTAGTACTGCAACGGTTCTTTCGGTGACGGTTGGGCAGTCATGTCGTTGTGGTGGATATGGGGTGGGAGTCAGTGCGGGCGGATGCCCGTGTGTGGTCGGCGGGGCTGTCGGTGTTGCATGAGCGGTTCGCTCACCGGTTCTCGAGGGTGGAGCCGCGGGAGTCGGCGCTGGCCTATATGCGTGGTCTGATAGCGCCGTTGGAGCGGAAGAACGGTTGGACGCTGGCTGAGGAGGCCGGGCATGCGGGTCCTGACCGCATTCACCGGCTGCTCAACCGGATCGACTGGGACGCCGACGAGGTCCTCGACGACGTCCGGGACTATGTGGTCGAGCACCTCGGCGACCCGGACGCGGTCCTGATCGTCGACGACACCGGCTTCCTGAAGAAGGGCGTCCGCTCGGCCGGCGTTCAGCGTCAATACTCGGGAACAGCCGGCCGGACGGAAAACTGCCAGGTGGGCGTCTTCCTCGCCTATGCCGGTGCCCGCGGCCGGACGTTGATCGACCGCAGGTTGTATCTGCCCACGTCATGGACGGATGACCGGGGCCGATGCCGGGCCGCGGGCATCGAGGACACGACCGCCTTCGAGACGAAAGTGGTCATCGCGAAAGCGATGGTCCGCCGGGCGATCGCGGAGAAGATCCCGTTCCGGTGGGTGACCGCGGACGCCGCCTACGGCTTCTCCAAAGGCTGGCGGATCGAGCTCGAGCGCGCGGATGTCTTCCACGTCATGGCCACCACCCGCCACGACACCGTCGTCACCCGCTGGGCCATGGACCACCCGGTCCACGACTTGTTCCCCGGCCTGCCGAGGCAGAAGTGGAAGCGTCGTTCCTGCGGGATGGGTGCCCACGGCCCGCGCGTCTACGACTGGGCCAGGGTCGAGGTCCGGCCCTGGCACCGCGAGGACCGCCGGCACTGGGTCATGGCCCGCCGAAGCGTGAGCCGGCCCGATCAGATCTCGTACTACATCGCCTACTGCCCCGCCGATACGACCCTCGACGAGCTGATCCGCGTCGCCGGAAGCCGGTGGGCGATCGAGGAATGCTTCCAGACCGCGAAACAGGAGTGCGGCCTGGACGACTACCAGGTCCGCCGATATCCGGGCTGGCATCGACACATCACCCTGGCCATGGCCGCCCATGCCTGCCTCACCGTCCTCAAGGCCCGAGCCACGGATGCCGGGAAAGCAGAAACGGATCCTCCCAGCTCATACCACTCACCCTCCCCGAAATCCGACGTCTGATCACCCGCCTCACCCATCGCCGACCAGCACCCGTCCCACACGTCCTGCACTGGTCACACTGGCGACGGCGACGACAGTTCCAGGCCCGCATCAGCCACTACAAACGACGCGGCCACACACCACCAGAAACTGCCCAACCATCAGCACAAAGACCGTTGCAGTATTAGGCCGTGTCCGGCGGATCACTGGCGGAGCCAGAGTCGGATTGCTGCAGCGGTGACGGTGCCGTGGAAGACGTAGGCGCGCTTGTCGTAACGGGTCGCGATCGCACGGGAGTTCTTGAGTCGGTTGATGGTCCGTTCGACCTCGTTGCGGCGCCGGTAGTTGTCGCGCTGGAAGCCGGTGGGTCTGCCGCCTGCGCTGCCCTTGCGTCGGCGGTTGGCCCGCTGGTCCTTCGGCTCCGGGATCGTGTGCCGGATGCGGCGTCTTCGCAGGTAGCGGCGGTTGCGGCGTGAGCTGTATGCCTTGTCGCCGCTGACGTGGTCGGGCCGGGTCCGGGGCCGCCCGCCCAGCGGGCGGGGGACCCGGATCCGGTCCAGGACCTCGATCAGTTGCGGGGCATCGCCCCACTGGCCCGGCGTGAGCAGGAGGACCATGGGGCGGCAGCCGCCCTCGCCGGCCAGGTGGATCTTGCAGGTCAGGCCGCCCCGGGACCGTCCGAGTCCCTCGTCGGGGCGGTGGTGCCGGGGCGTCGTGCTTTTTTCGGGACCCGCGGCCGGGCCCTACGGGCACCGGCCGCGTGCTGATGGGCTCGGCAGGACGTCGAGTCGACGCCCACCATCGACCAGTCGATCCGCCCCGCCAGGTCGGCGTCGGCCTGGACCGACTGCAGGATCCGGTCCCAGGTACCATCCGCCGACCAGCGACGATGCCGCTCGTAGACGGTCTTCCACGAGCCGTAGCGTTCCGGCAGGTCACGCCACGGAACACCGGTCCGGATCCGGAACAGGATCCCGTTGACCACGGTGCGGTGGTCGTTCCACCGGCCGCCTCGGCCACCCAAAGGTGGCAGATGCGGCTCAAGCAACGACCACTCGCGGTTCGTCAGATCCCCCCGACCCATGACCGAACCAACGAGCGACCGGCCAGAAAGTCACATGATCCGCCGGACAGAACCTAGCCCCGCTCCGAGGGGTGCGGGGGTCTCATGGCCGGGCAACCAGTGTGGCCAGCCCAGTGCGGTGACCTGGTCGTACGGGACATCGAAGATGTCGGAAAGAAGCAGTTGCGAGAAGTCGTCCGGCATGACGCTCTTCTCCCATAAGGAGACACGTTGTCGGCTGGTGCCGGCCCGGCGGTCGCGGCGTCGGGCCGCCTCTTTCACGCGCCGGGCGAGTTCGGCTTGTGACCAGCCGTGCAGCCACCGTGCGTAGGCCAGAGGATGCCGGATGGGTTCGTCCACCAGTTCATGGAAGCATCCCGCACCACCTCGCTGAGGCGTAATCATCGAGTGGGATGACAGGGGGATGACACCCGAACACTGTTGCGAATCAGCTCTGTTGCTCTGTAATCGACTCCCCGGGCCGACCGCGCCTGCGGTGACCGTCCGCGGAACTTGTTCAGGCTGGAGGGACAAGCCCCATGACTCCTGGCATCACGCCTAGCGACCGCACCGCGAAAGAGTCGGTGAACGGCCACGGCGTTGCTCAGTTGAACGGTTTTCGGTTGCGTGTCGAGACGCCGACGCCGGACGTGCTCGGATCCGTGCTGGGCATGCTGGTTCCTGCTTGCTCCGTTGCTTCCCCGAACGTGGTGACGCATTGGACGCTTAAGGTCGAGAAGCGCGGCCCGGAGGTCCAGGCTGGTAGCGGCCTGTTCGACGGCCGGCTGGTCCTGGAATTGCCCTACGGGGGGCGGCGCCTGGCGGTCGTGGGCGTCGATGAGGGGGCACTGCGGGTGGCGGCGTGCTACCGGCCGGGGACGACACCGGTGTTGATGGAGGTGGACTCGCGCCAGCAGGTGACGCGGCTCGTGGTGGCCTCGGGAGACGTGGTCGGTCTGCGGTGGGCGGACTATCTGGGGCGGGTCTTCTTCGCGTCCCGGCTGCTGGCATCGGGCTGGCGGATGCTGCACGCCTCGGCGGTCGCCGTCGACGGTGTCGCGCTGGTGTTCCTGGCGGGGCGCCACGGGGGGAAGTCCACGCTCGCCCACCGGGCGGTGCAGGAGCTGGGTGCACGGTTCCTGGCCGACGACTTGGTGCTGATCGGCCCGGACCGCACGGTGGTGGGGTGGCCGACCCGCGTCGCGGTTCCCGCCAAGCTCGTCGGCGATAGCGACGGCGGGAGGCGTGAGCGCACCGTTGTAACCGGCGTGCGGCGCGACCGGGTCCTTTTCACGCCGGCACAGCACCGTGCTGCGCTCGGGATTGCGTACTCGCCTCCTGTTCCGCTCGGTGCTGTCGTGATCGTGGACGGTGAAGCGGACGCCGTGGAGGGCGTCCGGGCGGAGGCGGGGATGCTTCATCGGGCGGTGGTCCGCGCTGCTCATGTCCCCCAGCAGCTGCTGTATGTGAGCGACCCGCTGGGTCTGATGGGTGGGGCGCGGCTGGCGGACCAGGTTGCCGGGGCCGGGCAATTGGAGGGGCTGATGTCCGGAGTTCCGGCGGCGGTTTTGCGTGTGGCGGTGGAACATCTGCAGTCGGCGCCGGTGTGGCACGCTCTTCAGGACGTCATCCCGGGGACAGGGCGTGGCCGGTGAGTGGGCTGGGACGGGGCGCGTACGAGGTGGTGAGCGCCGGACGGAGCCTGCGCGTTCAGGCGGACCCGATCCTGGCCTCCCGTTGGGAGGAGATTGCCCCGCACCTGCCCGGGGTTCTGCCTGGCGCAGTGCAGCCTGCTGACGGCCCGGCGACGGTGTTTCTGCCGGGCGGTGTGTCGACGGGGGACGCTCGGCGGTTGCTGAACGCCCATCTGCATCTGCTGCATTTGGCCTGCGGCACGCTGTGCTTGCACGCGGTGGCCATGCGGTTTCCGGCCGACGGCCAGGTCGTGGTGCTGCTCGGCGGACATGGTGCGGGCAAATCGCTCGTCGCGCTGGCGCTGGTGCGCCGGGGCTGGCGGGTCCTTGCCGGTGACGTAGCGCTGGTGGACCTTTCCGAGCCTGACCAGCGGGCCCGTGTGCTGGGTGGCACGGCTGCCTTCCTCGCCCGGCGCGGACCGACGCTGCGCTGGTTCCCCGATCTCGCACTGCCGTCGCCGGGCGTGGACCGGGTGGATCTGGGCCGCCTCCCGGGCTGCGGGAGTCGGCGCCGGTGGAGGCGGGCCCGGTGGCAGTGGCTGTCGTGGTGGACGTGGACGGCGACCCGGTAGCCGGCGCGGGAGCGGTCGAGGTGCTGGACGCGCACACGGCCGCGACGGTGTGGTGGCGGGCGAGCGGCCACCTGTTGGAACGGTTACTCGACGGCAGTCCGGTGGTGCTGCGCCAGTTCGAAGACGGTCCGGCCGCCGCCCGCCGTCAGGACCGGGTGCGGGCACTGGCCCGCGCCCTGCCGTTGTACGCGGCATGGGGAGCACCTGACGCGATCGCAGGCCGGGTTTTGGACCTGGCCGGCTCCAGCGCACCAGCTCAGTCGATGGAGGTCCGTTGATGTCCGAGGAGAAGCCCACGGCGCGCCGGTACACCGGAGCGCGGGTCCGCGTCGGGCAGGGCCGGGCGCGCTTGGCTGCGGCGGCGGTGCCGGGGCCGGGCATGGTGGCGGGCCGGTTCAGTGTGCTCAGCCCGGGCACCGAGCGGCGGCATCTGGCGGGGCGGACCGCGAGGCCGGGTACATGACGCTCGGCCGGGCGGACGAAGCGGCGGGCTGGGTGCTGGCCCCGGTGCCGCATGGCGCCGCCTTCGATCCGGCGTGTCCCGGGGCGGTGACCGCGCCGCCGGGGATGGATCCGGGGTTGGTGGCGCTGGCCCGGTTCCAGCAGATGGCCTGCTTGGGCCTGGACCGGGTGCCCACCGACGACCTGAGTGACGTGGTGGTCGTCGGGTCAGGGCCGGTCGCGCTCGGCTGCGTGCTGGAGCTGTCCCGCCGCGGGGCCGCCAGCATCCGGGTGGTGACCGCGCGTTGGCACGCCGCGATCCGCCGGGCTCCGGGTGTGATCTGTGTACCTTCCAAGGACGCCGGGCGGGGACGGTTGGTCATCGACGCAGCCGGCGTCCCGGCAAGCGCGGCCATGTTGACCGCGCCCGGCGGCATTCTCGGTCTGCTCGGCACTCCCACCGACGGCGACGCACTCGGTGCGCTCCAGGTGCACCGGGCCGGCTGGATCGTGGTGGGGATGCACGAGTTGGCGCCCGCCGCCGAGGGCGCGTACCAGACCGCGTTCACCACGGCCTGCCGCTGGCTCACGGGGCATCTCGATCCGGCCCTGGCCACGTTCTGGTGCCGGACGGTGCCCGGCGACAAGGCGCCGGAACTGTTCGCCCTGCTCGACGCGCCGGGCCGCCCGGCCGAGCCGGTCCTGCTGTTGGACTGGAGGACGGCGTGAGTGCGGCTGGCATCGGGCTCTATAGCATCGGTGTGCGGGGCCTGGACGTGCCGGAGCTGCTGGAGTGGGCCGGAGAGCAGGGCGTTCCATTCGTACATCTAAGAGGCGGGCCGCGCGGCTACGACCTGGCCCGGCAGTCACCGGAGGTGCTCGCGCACTGGCGTCGGTGCGGGGAGGCGTTCGTGCCGGTCACCGGGGTGACGGCCGACCTGGACCTGGCCGACCTGTTCGCCTTGTCCGCCCCCGAGCGGGCCCGGGCCCGTGCCGAGCTGGAGCTCCTGGCGGTCGCGGCCGCCGCGATCGGCGCCGGTTGGGTACGGCTGCTGGGCCGCACCGTGTCCCAGGGGCCGCTGCAGGCGGCCATGCTCACCGGCGAGCTGCCGGTCTCCCGACTACCGCTGCTGGTGGAGCTCCACCACCCCGGCTGGCTCGCACCCGCCGCGCTGGACGCCTTGGAGACGTTGTTGGAACGCTGGCCCCGGCTACGGGTGCTGGCCGACATCCCAGCTCGCCGCTGCCCTGCCGTCAGCAGCCGGTGAGGGGGACGAGGCGCTGGAGCGGGTGCTCGATCTCTCCCGGGTGCTGCACCTGTCCGACGACGGAAGCGGCCTGGACGCGGCGGCCCGCGCCCTGGTGGCGAGACGGGCCCGGGACCGGGTCGGTAGCGGTCAGGGCATCGAGGTCGCTGTCGAGTGGACCGGTCAACCCCGCACCGTCCAGGCGTGCTTGGACCGGCATCAGGAGGCCCGTCGGTGGTGGGCGCAGCGTTCCGGGGCTGCCCCACGAAGGCCATAGGGTGTCCATCCGATCACTACACGTCACAAGGAGGGGTTGTCGTGGACCCGAAAGCCCAGCCTGATCTCACCGCGGTGCTCGCCACCGCCTACGGCCTGCCCGGCGCCGTGCTGGAACGGCTGCCGGTCGGCCAGGTGACCGTCAACTACCGCGCCCATGTGGGTAACGGTGACGAGGTGCTGTTCGTGAAGCACTACCAGGGCAGCGAATCGGACCTGAGCGCCGAACAGGACGCGGTCGATCAGACGCAGCTGGCCGGCATTCACCAGGTTCCGGTCGCCTCGGTGCGCCCTTCGCTCAACGGCGACACCGTCGTCCGGCGGGACGGCATCGCCGTCTCGGTGTGGGAATGGGTGCCTGGCGCCGTAGTCGAGGACGGCCTCAACCCCGCCCAGCAGCGGGCAGCTGGAACCACGCTGGGCCGTATCCACACCGCGTTCGCTGACCACCCAGCCGGATCCGGGCGGTCGGCAAAACTGGAGAAGTGGTTGCGCCCGGACATCGACAAGCTGGAGGCCACTGCGGTCAAGCTGCTGGGCATCGCCGGGGAGCGAGCCCAGCGTGACGCGTTCGACGAGCAGGCGCTGCGGACCTTGGCCGAGCGGCGCGCGGTGTTGCACCGCATCCCCGCGCTCCTGGACGGTCTTCCGCGGCTGACGACGCAGGTCCTGCACGGCGACTACTCGGCGGTCAACCTGCTGTTCCAGGGCGACGAGCTGACCGCCGTGCTGGACTTCCTGCCCCCCGACCCGTTCCTGATTGCCTACGAGCTGGGCCGGATCGCTTTCGACCCGCGCACGGTCGTCCTCGACGAGGACTGGATCACGGCGGGCGTGAACCTGGTCGGCGCCTACCTGGAGACCAACCCGCGCGTGCCCGCCGCCGACGTCACCGCCTGCGCCCGGGTGGCGCTGCTGCAGCTGATGACCAGTTTGTACGGGGTCAAGCAGCACTACCTCAAGCCCGGCCTCCTCCAGGAGGACCTGGACCAGTTCTGGCTCCTGCGGCACGCCGCGGCTCAGCGACTACTGGCGGGCCTCGGCGAGGTCGAGAGCGCCCTGGCCCGGGCAGCACATCACCGCTGACGGGCCGCCTCTGGGCGGTCCACGAATGAAGGAGCAGCCGATGTCCACGACGGCCATAGCCGCCGACCAGTGGGTGGTCCTGCGCGGACCTCTCAGCGCCGAGACGATCACCACGGCCGCCACCGCGCTCGCGGAGCACCGCCAGCTGCAGTGCGCGCTCGAGGAGGGAGCCAGAACGCTCCGGCTCACCGACCCGGTCACCGCACACGTACTGGTCACGGTCCGGTGGAAGAGCCTGCCACCGCAGGCGCCGCGCACGCTGGGCTTCCAGATTCCGCCGCCGGCCGCCGTGGACATCCTGATCGACCCCGCACCCGGCTCCGGCGGGAGCCAGCTAGCCGGCGAGCTTCACGACGCGCTGTCCGCGCGCGCCCTCCCCTACACCGGGAGCGAACTGGACGGCATCCGGGCCGCCATGCCGCTGCTGGAGCGCTACAGCACCGAGCAGCCGGCGTTCGGCAACTGGGCGCTGCTCTTCCGCGACCACTACCTGGAGCACAGCACCGGATTCGTCCTGGCGATGGAGCGGGCCGGGATCCCCCCTGAGTGGATCTTCGCCCTGGACAAGGGCGACAAGACGTGGAACCGGGACCGGGTCCACGCCACGTTCACCGCGCGCGGGTATCGCAGTGACGTCCTGGACAACACGGCCGTCAACGAACCGGAGGCGCACCGGGGCGAACTCGCCCGCGTCGGCGCGGATATCGACGCGTTCCTGGACGCCGCGCACGCGGCCGGTCGGCAGGTGCTGGTCGTCGACGACGGCGGCCTGCTGGCCCGCGGCTACGGCGCCGCGGGCGCGCCCGCACGGTGGACGCCGCGCTGGAGCTGACCGTCAGCGGCATCAAGCGGATCGCCGCCGCCGGCCAGCTGGCGATCCCCGTGTTGAACATGGCACGCTCCCAGGTCAAGTCCCGCCTGGGCTACCGAGAGATCGCCGACTCCTGCCTGCGACGGCTGCGCGCCCTGCTCCCGGACCGCAAGATCATCGGCCGTCAGGTCCTGCTGCTCGGCTACGGCACCCTCGGCTCCCGCCTGGCCACCCAGTTACGCGATCTGGGCTGCCGCGTCGACGTCGTCGACACCGACCTCCCGGCGCTCATCGACGCTGCCGAGCACGGCTTTACCACCTACCGCACCGCCGCCCAGGCCCTCGCCGCCACCAGGCCCTTCCTCATAATCGGCACCACCGGCGAGATCGCGCTGACCGACACCGACCTGAGCGTCCTTCCCGACGGCGTACTCCTCGCCCCCTTCGCCACCCGCGACTTCTCCGCCCTGACCGAGAACGCCGTACACCGCGCGGGAGCCGTCCAGCTCCCCGGAGTGGGCATGCGCTTCGGTCTGCCCGGCGAGAAGTCGGTCACCCTGCTGGGCAACGGCCGCTCGATGAACCTCTTCGAAGCCGACTCCATCCCCAGTCAGGGCTACGACGCCTACCGCGCCGCCACCCTCATCGTCGCCACCGCCCTGTGCGCCGACCCCGGACGTATCCCCGCCGGGCTGCACACTGCCCCGGCCGACACCGCCATCACAGACGCCGGCCTGTGGGAGGCGTACTACGACCTGTATGCCGCACCCGGCGCCGGTGTCGGCCAGGCTGCCGCCGTACCCGCGCCGCGCGCCACTGTCCGTGGCCGTCTGGAGCGGGCCGCGATCGTCGGATACGGCGTCGCTGGGCGCCTGCACACCGAGATCCTCACCGCGCTGGGCGCCACCCCGGCCGTCATCGACCCCAAGCACCAGGACCTGCCCGCGTCCCTGCGGACCTTTCCCCACCAGGTCAGCGAACTGCCCCCGGCGGTCGCTGCGGGCATCGACCTGTGGTCGGTCTGCTGCCCCACCGCCGAGCACCTGGACGTCCTGCGCGCGATCCTCCGGCACAACCCGGCCGCCCGCGTTCTGATGGAGAAGCCGGCCTGCCGCGGGCACGAAATCGACGCCTTCAGCCGCCTCCTCGCCAACCACCCCACCGCGCGGATCATCGTCAACGACCAGTACCGCCACTCCACCACGCTGCCGGCGTTCACGAGTCTCATCGCCGCATTGGAACCCGGCGCGCCCATCGGCAAGGTCTCAGTGCTCTTCACCAAGGACCGGCGCCCCGACAGCGCTTCGGGGCGCTTCATCGACCGCGACTACGGCGTGCTGGGCTACGAATGGCTGCACATGCTCGCCGTAACCCGTGGCATCCTGCCCACCCCGACGTGGGAGCACTACCTGGCCTTGGATCCGGCCACCACTACGACCGAGCCGCAATACGACCCGGCACTGTTCGTCGCCGCCCTGACCGAGCGAGCCGACCTCCCCCGTCCCGGCGCCGCGGGTACGCTGCGGCTGGAGCTGACCTCCTCGATCCTCGGCCCGGGGCAGGCCGACGACGACGCACCCGCACCCCGGCCCCCGTGGCGCCAGGGGCTTCGCGCAGCCGACGACCGCTACCGGCATGTCACCGTCCACGCCGGACGAACCCGCTTCACCCTGCATCTCGAACCCGTCACCGCACCCGGCGGCTGGCAACTCGAGCGCAACCACCACCGGATCACCGCAGTACGCGACGGCGCCGTCGTGCACGACGAAGTCCTCGCTGACTCCCCGCTGGAGACCTCCGTACGCCACGCGGCTGCGGCCCTGTTCGCCGAAGCCGCCCCACCCGCGCCCGACCTCGAACCGCTGCGCCGTATCGCGCGGCTCGCCAATGTTCTGCGCGAGCGGGCACCGGACGCCTTCACCGCCCCTGATGCGTCCCGGACCAGCGCGTAGCCGCTCACTAACCCGCCCCCGGCCGCCAGCCGGGCCGACCGGAAGGCCCCGCCGTGATGCACGCCCTCTCCCTCACCGCCGATCAGCGAGTCGTCACCATCCACTCCAACACCCCCGGTGTCACCGACTGGGCGACCAGGTACTTCGGCCGGTACTGGAAGGCCTCACCGCCAGAGAACAACACCGCCGCCACCGGGCCGGTGGTCACCGTCATGGACGGTGACCACCGCGCCCCCGCCGCCAGCTCGCATACGCAGCATGCCGTCTTCGCCCGCGAGCCCCTCGGCTACACCCGCCACCCAGACGGGACCGTGAGCGCGCACACCCTGTCGGACCCGCGCCTCGCCTTCCAGTACGCCCCCGCCGAGCAGCACCTGCGGATCAGCAGCCAACAAGCCCTTCAGACGGCAGCCTCGCCGGGCCGGCCGACAAGGCTGGCGACCGCCACCACCCGCTTCGCCCGCGAGATGATGCGCGCCCGGCTCATCGCCGACGGGTGGGTCCTGCTCCATGCCTCCGCCGTCGTGTTCCCCGGCGGACGTGCCCTGCTCGCCCTGGGCGACTCCGGAGCGGGCAAGACCACGACCGCTCTCACCCTGGCCTCCGCCGACGCCGCGCTGCTGGCGAACGACTGCTGCTTCGCCCGTCCCAACACCGACGGCATGCTCGACCTCCTGCCCTGGCCCGCCGCAGCCGCCGTCGGCCTCGGACTTCTCCACGCACTCACCTTCACCAAGTCCGCCCGCTCCCACCTCCAGGCCGGCGAACCGCCTCATCCCACCCAGGACCAGCGCGTCACCGACGCCCTCACCACCGGGCTGGACGGTGCGCTGGTGTCCGCGTCCGGCCGGGAACTGAAGGCACACATCTGGCCCGACCAGCTCACCCGCTGGTTCGGCCTGTCTCTGGCAACCACCGGCACGGCGGCCGGGGTTCTCCTCCCGCGCGTCACCCCGTCCCTCGCGGCCCCTGGACACGCGAACGAGGACCGCCGTCTTGAAGTCACCAGCAGCGTCTTCGTGATCTCGGACGAAGAGCGCTATCCCGATTTCTTCGGGTTCACCGAAGGGAGCAACGCCGGGACGCCGGGGGCCCGCGCCGAAGTTCTCGATCACCTCAACCGGCTGCCGCGGCAAGCGATCGATCTGAGCCACGACCAGGCGGCCAACACCCGTCTACTCACCGCCCTCACCGCCTCGCTCATCCCGGCCGTCAGCCCGTCGCTGCTGCTGAAGTCGTGAAACCCGATAGCCGACGGATGGTGTGCCAGAGGTACTGGTACTGCACCCGGGCGATCACAACTCGGAGGCCCTGCATGCGTTCGATCAGGTTCGTCGCCCGACATCAAGTCCCGATCCGTCAGCGGGAACAGCCGTCTGCTGCCTGGAGCCCAGGGCTCGGGGCCGCTTCGGCTTCACCGCGCTCATCGCCAGCGCGCTGTTCTGCTGGCGAGGCAACCTCGCCGTCCCGCCGCCGACCCCAGCCGGGGATCAGATCTCGGCAGGCCGTGCAGCGACCCCTACCCACATCCAGGGCCACTCCCGGATGTGCCCGACCACCTTCTCCGCCGGCACCACCACCTCCCGCGCTTCTCCGGCCTCCCAGGCCGTCAGCAGCAGCCGGACGTACTCCACGTCCCACAGGACCGCCGTATACGGCGCGCCGTCACCGTCGAGCGCCAGGAGGAAGCCGTACCCCTCGGCGGTCGGTTGCAGTCCGGCCACCGCGCATAGTGCCAGGTAGGCCGCTGGTCCATGGAAATCGGTCTCGGTGGCGAGCATGGCTCCGTGGATCGTGATCATGCTGTCCTCATTTTCGTCGTCGGGTATCGCCTGGGATGTGCGCAGATGCAGATGAAGCCCCTGTCGACGTCGACGGGGACTCGAAGGGGCAGGCAGGGCCAGCGGGTGGCCACCGGTACGCCAAGCCAGTCCAGGGGAGGGGCGCGTGCCCGAGCGGCGTCCCCCTGTCCGGCCAAGGAGGAGGCGCCCTCTGGCTCTGGGCCACTCGGTTCACACGAGATTCGCCGCGGCGGGGCTCCGACGGCCTTGTCGTTGTTCCGTGCAGGCCATGTCACTGGTCGAACTCAACAGTCCCCTGCAAACGCTTCAGGGCGTGTCACGCACGGTCAGCCCCGGACGTGCCGAACCGCCGGCATCCGGCCGTCAGTCGAAGCTCACGGTCATCCCGCTCGCCTTCCGTGATGCAGCCGAGGCCGTTGACAGGCTTCACCGGCATCACAAACGGCCGACCGGCCACAAGTTCAGCCTCGGTGTACTCGACGACGCTGGAACGCTTCGTGGCGCTGCGATCGTGGGCCGCCCCGTGGCCCGTTGCTTCGATGACGGGTGGCAGCTTGAAGTGACCCGAGTAGCTACCGATGGCACTCCCAACGCCTGCAGCACCCTGTACGGGGCCGCATGGCGTACCGCGTCGGCTGCCGGCTACCTACGGCTCATCACCTACACCCAGGACGGCGAGTCGGGCGCCAGTCTGCGTGCCGTCGGCTGGAAGCAGGTTGCGGCACTTCGGCCCCGTGCAGGATGGGACACCCCCTCACGTCCGCGCAGGGATCGAGGCACAGACCAGGTCGCACGGATCTTGTGGGAGCAGTCGCGATCAGGGGCTGCGGCTCTGCCAGCGCTGGCAGAGCTGCGTAACGAAATCCGGAACGAAATCCTCTGTGAGGGCCCCGGGTGCGGGCAACCGTTCCCGCTGCGCCCCGGTCCTGGACGCCCTGCCCGCTTCTGCTCGACGACGTGTCGGGTCCGTGCGCACCGCGCCGCCAAGGCTGCGGCCTGACCGGTCGGCTCGTCACTCGTCCAGGCTCGCGCCCCTGTCCAGTCCAGCCGCGGCGTCACAGAGGACAGCCGCCCCCACCCGCGACGCCGATTCGCCGAAGTATGCCCCGGTCCGCTCCTTACCTGTTCAGTGCGCTCCAACGAGACCGCGCCGGTAGAGAGCGCGGCCGGGAACCACGGGGAGCGACATGAGCACGGGCACGGTCAGGCAGGCTTACGGAGCACGCTGGACGCCGCCTCAGCCTGCCCTGCTTCCCACTTGGCAGCAGCGCCAGGAACGCTTCACCCGCTCGAACATCTGCCTTGAGGAACTGGCCATGGCCATCCGCCAGGGTGGCTGGTCCGTCCTTCCCGTCCCGGATGTGCCGAACCTGGGCGCCTGCGATACCGCCGATTGGGCGGCGAAGGTGCTGGCCAGTCAGGAGTCCCTGCGGCTGGAGCAGGCTCGTACCTACTCCTTCGGGTCGAACGCCACCGGCATGGCCGTAGCAGCGGCGGCCGGGTCACCTCCGAGGGAGAAGATCACCGCGACTCGGCTCCCCAGCCCTTCAGGCTTGATCGTGTTCGCTGATCCGATCGGCCACCACTCCGAGCCCGTGATGGCGGCTGACGGCCACGTGGTGGAGCTGCACACCCCGATCGTCGCCGCTTCCTGGTCCCTGTGGGGTCGCGAGCAGATGGAACACCTCGGCCCTGAGCATCCCATCGCGTGGCTTTGCCGGGAAGAAACCGGGGAACCCGCCCGCCTTCCTCAGACGATGCGGGCGATATGGGTCACCTTCTACTCCGCGCGGCCGGGCGACATCCCGGACCTTCCCGACGAGGCTCCGGTCGCCATGATGAACGGGGTGCCGGTGACGGCCGCGATGGCCCGCGCCCGCGACGCGGTGTTTTCCCGCCAGTACACCGACCTGTGGGGGCCTCTGCGATGGCATGACGAGGCTCTGCTGCCGATCGGGGAGCGCTTCGAGGAACAGCCCCAGCCAGGCGCTCACGACTGGGCCAGTGTGCTCTACACCGCATGGCAGATGATGCAGCAGCGCACAGGGGTGACCCAGCTCGTCGACATCAAGCGTCACAACGTGCTGCCGCCCTCGGCGCGGAAGAAGGCGAAGGCGAAGGCGCGGCAGTCAGGCCTGGGACCGGCCGTCGGTGACGGCGTCGTGCACGTCGTCGACCTCACCCGCGCCCGTCGACCGGCCAAGGCCGAAGCTGACCGGGACGCGGCGGCCTCCGACGGTCGACGGAAGGTGGAGTGGAAGTACCGCTGGAAGGTGCCGCCGCACCGGCGCATGACGTGCATGAATCCGCGTCTGCACCATGACATGCAGGACACCGAGCTCAAGTACCACGAGCACCGAGAGGACCTGTTCCCGGAGGTGACGAAAGGACCGGAGGGCAAGCCTCTTCGGACCCAGGGCGGGACGACCTACACCTACGAGGTTTCCCAGTAACACCCATCCGGCGCCGCACGCCGAGCGCGACAGAACAGATCGGCCAGAACCGCTGCAACGGATAAGCCGATCACCCCGCGAGACGCGGCCGCCCCGACACAGGGGCGGCAGCTTCATCGTGGGGCGCGTCTTGGGCGCCGACTCGGACCTGTCCGGCACGAAGGGAACGGTGCCCGCCTTCAGGGTCTCAGTGCACGGCGGGTCGTGGCCGCCATGACGACGGCCATGAGTACGGGGAGGTAGAGGGCAGTCGGCAGAGAGGTCCAGGAGGCGAGCGCGCCGATCAAGGCCGGCCCCGCGAGGAGACCGAGATACCCGGTGGCCGCGACCGTGCCGACAGCACGTGGCCCTCCGCGGCCGGCGGCGGAAATCAAGGAGGGGACGGCGGTAGACAGCCCCAGCCCCACTGCGGCCCATCCGGCCGTGGCGATCGGAATCGAGTTGGAGGCCACCCCGATCGCCAGGCCTACGGCTCCGAGTCCGGCACCGATTCTGACCACGGTGACGTGCCCGTAACGGGCCAGCATCCTGTCCCCGCACAGCCGCCCAACCGCCATCGCAGCGCTGTAGACCGCGAAGGCGGCGGCGGCGAGGGTTTCCGATCCGCCCAGGTCCTTGATGTGTACGGCGGACCAGTCGACGGCGGCACCTTCACAGAGCAGGCAGGCCGCCGCGAGGGCACCCAGAAGCCACAGGCTGCGCCGGGGAAGCGCGGCTTCGTCTTCATCGTCGAGTGACGCGCTGGCGGGGGCGTCGAGGTGGCCTGCAGCCCGGACCGTGCGGCCGGAGGTGACCGCCGCCAGGGAGACCAGGATGCCGACAGCAGCGAACAACAGGTCGTGCGGCAGGCATGCGGTCACCGCTGTCAGCGCGGCTCCGAGGAGCGCGCCGACGCTGTAGGCACAGTGGAACCCGGACATGATCGGACGCTCGTAAGCCCGTTCGCACGTGACTGCAGAGGCGTTGGCTCCGACATCGAGCAGTCCGTGGAAGGCCCCGAACACCGCGGCGGCGAGCGACAGCGTGAGGAGCGAGCGCCCCTGCCCCAAGAGGACCAGGGAGAAGCCGAAGCCAACAGCGGGAAGGACCAGCAGGCGGGATGATCCGAGCCGGTCAGCGATGCGGCCGCCGATCAGGAGGCCTCCCACCATCCCGGCAGCGGCCGAGAGAAGAACTACGGCTAGGCCACCGGACTGGAGATCAGCAGCGGCGCGAACGGCGGGCATCCGGGCGCCCCATACGGCCATGACCACGCCCAGAGTGGCGAAGTATCCGATCAGGAGCAGCCGAGACCGCTTCGTCGAAGGGGCCACGCGGGCCGTGGAGGTCGCGGTGGTTGTCACCTGCGGCCTCCGTGCTCTCGGCCATGCGGCCGCGCTCCGTCACCGGCACACGGCGGGTCCTGGTGTGGTGCGAGTACGGCCGCTCGAGCTGGTGCTGACGGCTGGGCATGCCGGCAGTGTCCGCGAGCGGGACCGCTGGCACGCGGATCGGGGGCTGGAGAGCTTGGTGCGGGGTGGATTGGCTGTCGCATGACGGGATGGTGGGCCGTGAACCGGACACCCTCGTCGAGCACTTCCTTCGCCGTCCACGCAGTCCTCGCCGACAAGCCTCCACTCATGGGTGCTGCCCGGTCTCGCGGTGGTTGGGACACCAGCGGGAGGACCGTTCAGACTGACTGCGCTGCTCCGGTCATCGGATGCGGCGTGGGCCGAGACCTGTTCGGGAGATTCTTCATGCTGTCGCTGGTGCCGTACGTGCCGCCGATCGCTCGTGACGCGGGGAGTTGTGTGTGCGGTGTGTCGCGCTGGGTCTTCGAAGAGGTTCTATGCCAGTCCTGTCGGAGCACAGCAGTGGAGGAGCATGGCGGGCGCCTCACCCGGCTGTTGGCGGACATCTCGTACGACTACCGCGACATTCGCCTGACGTGGTCGGCTGCTGGGGAGAGTCCGGAATCGTTCAACCCGCGGGTTCTGTTCATGGCTCCCGACGTCACAGACCCTGACCGGGGCAAGATCCAGTTGCGCTGGTTCCACTACTGGGCGGACGACATGCTGGTGGCCGCCTGCGCCGCCGGGGCCAGTGACGAGGAGATCCTGGCGCTCGCGGTCGCTCAGGCTCACTACGCCATCGGCACGCTCGCCGTCCACGAGGTGGGCGAATGGTTCACCTACAGCGGGAAGCAGGTCTTTCCGCCGCACCGTTCCGATCCTGGCTTCCCGGCTGACGAAGAGAACGGCCCGGACGGCAACGGAGCGGTGGTGCTGTGGCTCGCGTACGACCACCAGAACGGCACGGCACGTACGCCGGGAGCCGTTGCAGTACCGGCCGGCGGCTGGAAGCCGTACCTGACCGACATCGGGACCCTGCCCGGCCAGAGGCTCGACGCCGACGATTCCGGCATCACGGTGGAAGGCCCAGGTGACGCCCCAGCTACTCGGTTCTCCTGGGCCGATGCGACCGCAGCCTCCTCCCCGGCGCCGAGGATGACCGGTCGAGAATCCTGCACGCCCTGCATCAGAGCATCGTGTCCTCCGAACTCAGTGTGGTCGCCCGGCATCTACTCGTACGGGGCCAGCCTGTGCTCGCGCCAGCGCCCGGCTCGGGGGGCTCAGGACTGACCTGGCGGTTCCATCTCACCTACGACGGATGACCAGGCGCTTCCGGATGTTGAACGGACTGCCCCGCGCACAGTTCTGCAACTCCACCGGTAACCCCGTCGACCCGACGGCCGAGAGGATTTCGCCAGGCCTCGGCGTCGAGGCGCTCGAGATCAGACTGGGCCCACGATCCACGATCCACGCTCCTGTGCGATCCTCCCTCTTCGACCACTCCAGGAGTCGTTAGCCATGGCCCTTGAAGCAGACCGCACCCTCCTCAGTCCTGAGCAGCCGCTCGACGACGAGGCCGAGCACGATCAACGAGTCCGCGCGCACCTGGCCAGGCTGGCCAACGCTCGCGGTCTGTCGGTCGACGAGGTCCTGGAGGCCTTGAATGCGACCCTGGCGTCCGGGCAACCGTTGATCACAGATCCTGAGCACGACGGCGAGGCTGCCCCTGGGCTTCCGAGCAGTCGAAAGGGGCACGGTCACCCAGCAGCGGCCGGCGGGCCCGGTCTGGGGCGTGACGTCAGTGGACTACCAAGGGCCGCCGGTCGCTCAGCGCAGCCCCTGCGCGGGTACGGAGCGGTGCCCCTGGCGGCGGGACGCGGTTCCGGGCGCTTTTCCCGCGGAGGCCTTCCGTCTTTCAGCTCCGACGTCCTACCCGGACAGTGACCGCCGATTCGGCTGCCACTCCTCGTCTGCTGAAGCGCCGCGGGTTTGTGCTGGGTGGCTGCTGCGCGGCGCCTCGGGGAACCAGCAGGTGCTGAAACTGCTGGAGGCCGGGCTCATTCAGGTGCCGACGTTGTCTGCCGGGGTCGAGTTGTACGACGACTACGCGGAGATGGCCGTGGCCAACGGTGTCGCGGAGGGCGACCCGACGCTCGCCCCGATTCTTCGGGGCCGGTCGCAAATGTGCGCAGACAACGAGACGCTGCCAGGAGGGGACGTGGCTGCCGAGGGCAAGCAGAACCGGCGTTCGGGCGGTGCCGGGTGACCGCCGATGCCAACCAGTCGAGCACTGCGGCGTCTGACACGCTCCAGGAGTGGATAGCCCGCTACCGACAGCTGCCGCTCGGGGACAAATCATGGGTCTACACCAGCTTCGCGGAGCTCGTCGTCCGCCACGGGCAGGCATACGAGCCGGCTGCCTGGCCCATGCCCGACGCCCAGCATCCCGGGCGCTGCTTTCACGTCGCCCGCCGGTGGGCCGACGAGGCCGGGTGGACGTACGTGGAAGGCTTCGTGCTCGTTCCGTCGGAGATCCCGTTCAGCGGCTTCGAGCATGCCTGGTGCCTGACGGCCGAAGGCAAGGTGGCCGATCCAGCGCTGCCAGACGGGTGGGCCACGGCATACTTCGGAGTTCCGCTCTCTGACCGCTTCTGCCGGGAGCAGCGGGCGCTGCGCGGGACGGATGCGGTTCTGACCCTCGATCCGGTCAAGTTCTGGGAAGGGGCGAACACGATCATCCTTCGCCAGGGACTGCCCTCGTATGCCGTAAGCCTCACCGAGCGCACCGCCTGACCGTCGTCGTTCCCGCGATGCGTGGCTTCCCGCTTCTGCCCCTCGACCGTCAACCAGCGGAGTTCCGCACAGCGGCGTCCACGTGCTTCCGGAGGCTGTCCGCTTCACGAGGCAGGCTGCGCTCGTCTTGACCACCAGGACAGCGTCCACCGCGGACCAGCCGCGGCAGCGCTTCGTAGGTGCCCGGCTCCTCCGAGCCTGCACCTTTCTGTCCCGAGCGGACCGATCGGAGAGCAGCCATGCCCCAGCTTCCCTACGAGACGATCACCCTGCGAGTCCTCCTCCCGCACGACCTGGACCGGACTGTAGCGGCACTGTCCGGCCGCACTTACGACGCCCGCACGGCCGCCGGCAGCGAGTTCCAGGTCCACGGCAACCTGCACGACGCCAAGACCACCCGTCTGTGGATGGCCCGAGGGGGCCCCGCTCCTCACCCGCAGGTGCTGCTGAACGGGCTCGCCCACGAGGGCCTGATCGAGGACGGTGACTACCGGATCAAGGGATAGTGGGAGCCAGGATTCGCCGCTGCTCCTGCCCGGTCGGCAAGGACGCTTCACTCCCTCCGAGTACCCCGTCCCTCGGAGCGAAGGAACCTCATCCCCATGACTCGGCAGACGCCCACCCACATCGAGCACACCACCCTGAACCCGAGGGCCCGCGGGGCTCACGACCTCGTTCGCCAGGTCGAGGAAGGGCAGCTCGACGTGGACCCTCCCTACCAGCGGGGCAGTGTCTGGACGGAGGGCCAGCGAGTGGCACTCGTCCGTTCCTGGATGATCGGCCTGCCCGCTGGCGTGATCATCATCAGCGATCGCGACAATCCGAACTGGGCCGCAGCCACGGAAGACGTGTACAAGGCCGGGGCGGCGGTATGGGCGGCCGTCGACGGGAAGCAGCGGATCCTGACAGCGAAGCTGTGGTTCACCGATCAGTTCGCTGTTCCCGCCTCCTGGTTCGACTCGGCGGTCGTGGAGCAGACCGAGCTCACCGAGGATGGCCCCTACGTCCGCTATGGCGGGCTGAGCCAGCCTGGGCGGCTCAAGTTCGACCGCCGCGCTCAGTTCCAGGTCGCCGAGTTCCGGACGGCCGGAACGATCCATGACGAGGCGGCCATGTACCTGCTCGTCAACGGCGGCGGCACGCCCCACACCGGCCAGGAGATGCAGCACGCCCGGGAGATCGCCGAGAAGAAGCCGTAGGTCCTCCGGCCATCTGCGCATTGAGGCCATGTGGCCCGCAGCAGGGCCCTAGGGTTGCGGCCATGGATGCGACCGCCCCGGCTGAGGCCCTGCTGCTCGTCACCGCCAGCACGGTGCCGGGAACCGACACGGGCAATCTCGGCCAGCGCCTCGCCGACACCGTGGTCCACCTGCCCGGCCCCGCGGCCGCCGTCGTCGGGAGAAGCACCGTTCCGAAAGACATCGCGTCATGGGCTGCTGAGATAGGAGAGCGCCAAGGCATGGCCGGTGCGGCCGCCGATCTGGTGATGTACTTCGCGCGCCTGTGGTTCCGCCCTAGCCCAGACCTGCCGGCCGATGTGGTCGCAGTCGCAATCGCATGCCGTCAGGTGTGGGAAACCCATCTTCGCGATGTCGAACTGCCCTGCCTTACCGACGTGGTGTGCTTGCCCGCGCCTGATGCGGACGCGTGGCTCCGAGGCGCATCGGGTTGCACCTCGCTCGCCAGGACCGCCGGCGCTCCTCCAGGCTTGATTCCCGAGAACGGCGCGTAACACGGGTGGGCAGCTCCACCTGGGCACTCCACCGCACGGCCTCCTCATCAGGCGACGGGTCGGCCTCGGGTGTCTCCGCCCCGAGGGCGCAGGGTCGTCCCGGCCTCGGTAAGCAAGAGGTGAACGAAGCCGTAGGAGCGTCCGCAGCCCTCGGCTAGGGTCCGGATCGAAGCTCCTTTGTCGTACGCCCGCCTCAAGTCGGCGCCCAGCCTCTTGCGCGCCAGTCCGGTAATCCACGTACGGCTGCCCAACACGTCGTCTTCCTCTCTCTGCGCGAACAATCTCCCGGGCGCCAGCTGGCGCCCGGGAGCATGCTCACTCTCCCGGTAAGCGGGACCATTCCGGTTTCGGGCACGAGTGCTGGCTTCGTTGGGGGCGGTGTTGCTCGTGGGGCAGTGGCAGACGGACTGCAGCGACGCCGTCATACGCCGCACTCAGGACGGTGCGGGCCGGAACCCGTGCCGGGAAGTACGACAGGACGCGGGCGCATGGAAGTTGCTGCCACGCTCCTGTTCCGCGGTGCGCGGCTACCTGCGACCGGCCCGGTGGCCGGCCCGCCAGATTCGGTGACCTACCCGTTCCAGGATTCGCGATGGCGCGACGCACTGCCGTGGAGCGCGGTTTCTTGCGGTCATGCCAGACAACGACCTCGCTCGTCGCCTCCGCGACCAGCTCACCGCCCACCCCACCCCGCAAGATCCTCAAGCCTGGATCACCGCCCACCTGCCCAACATCAGCCACGCGGGCCGCCCCATCATCGATGCGGCCCACGATGCCCTGGGCATCAGCGAAGAGGACGCGGCCGCCCTGCTCGATGCAGATCTCCTACCGGAGCAGTTGCTGGCGGCGCTCGATCAGCTCTCCGACGGTGCTGCGGCGATCACCTGGGAAGCGGCGTATGCCGCCGCCTACGACCTCGAGGACGGTGACTTCAGCGTCGCAGCCGAGCATCAAGCACGCCGCCGCGTGTGGGGAGTCGCCCACGACCTGATCACTGACGGCACCCGGCGCAGCGGCAGCCGTGGGCTACCAGCCAGCGTTATGCAGTTCATCGTGGCCGGCTGGGTGGACGACTGCCTGACCAGCGGACGGGAGCCGACCTTCTGGCGTGATGAACGCGGAATCTGGCGGACCTCCAACGGGGCGATGTACGCGCCCCGGCTGACCGAGGCCGCCGTCATCTACCCCGGCAGCATGCAGGGCACCGAGGACGCGCTCGCCGCGCTCGGCGCCTCAGATCTAACCTGGGTGGGCGTCCTTGGTGACCGCCGCCTGCGCCACGTCATCGTCCCGGCCGACAAACTGAGCGTCCTCAGCCAGAGCGCACACATTCGTACCCTCGGCACTCCGCCGCCAGACACCGTCTACACGTACCTGCACACCTCGTGGCTGCGCACCAGCGGCGACGTCTGCCAGCGCTGCGGCACGGTGGCGTTCCTCGCCCGGGCCACCGACTGGCCCGGGGCCCCGGCCCTGTGCCCCGACTGTCACGAGGCGATGAGAACCGCTCAGGCAGCCGCTGGGCACCAGTGCGCGGACGGGTGCGCGCAGCCTGTCGACCACACGGGGCTGTGCCTTCCCTGACCCGGTGTTACTCCCCGGTGCCTGACGTCGGGCACCGGGGAGTACTGGCCTCCCCGCACGCGGCGTCCGTCCTGATCTGCGGGGCGGCTGTCCTGCGCGTCATGGTCGACGACACGGGACCACGAGAGGGCCACACCTTCAGATTCGCCGTCGCCGCCGTGCCGTCCCCCCACACCCGCACCATCGCCCCTGCTTGCTCTCACACCGGACGACTAGGAGAACGACGTGGGGCTTTCCATCCGAGCAGGTCGACCGAACGGCCCGCTGCCCAGTGATCCGTTGCCGCAGTGGTCGTACACGGGCTTCAGTCTCTTCCGCCGCGGGATCGCCAGCCACATCGGCATCAACCTCTCTCAGATGCACGGCTACGGCGGCCGCCGTCGATGGAGCAGCGTGACCAGTCCCTTGCGTCACCTCCTGGACCACGACGACGACCGCGGTGAGCTGACGCCCGAGCAGGCGCGCGAGCTTGCCCCGGCACTGAGCGAAGCACTCGCCGAACTCGGCCGCAGTGACCCCGAGGGCCTCCTGTGGGGGCCCGACGGCTACAACGGGCGCGTCGGGCGGGAGTTCGTTGACCTCCTCACGCTCTGCGCCGAAGAGGACGTCCCAGCCGTCTTCTGCTGAACCCCAAGCTCCACGAGTCCGTGGCACGCCGGCTCCTGCCGTCTCATGACGAAAGCGCCGGGCAGCAGCAGCTGTCGATTCAGGTCGCCGCGGACTGGCCGCCGCAGGACCGACGCGACGGGCCCGTGCCGGTAACCCTCCCGAGCAGTCGGATCGGCTTGCCGTCCGCCATCGGTGCCTCCCGGGCACCGGGCGCCAGCCATCAAACGTGGCGCGTCCGCGACCGAGCTGTCCTGACCGCTGCGTGAACGACGTCTGATGCCGTGTCCGCATCGGCTGAGACCTTGCGTGCTGACAGACGACGAACGGAGAAGTCAGTGAACCGTGAGGAGCGACGCCGTGCCGAGCGTGCGGCGCGCAGGAACCACAGGGGTCAGGAACCGGGGCCGTCCTTTCAGGCTCCGGCGGGTCGGATCGCCCGGGCGGCCGTGTTCTCGCCCGCCGACGAGGAGCGGCAGCGCCAGGATTTCCTGGCCGGCGGCGTGTTCGCGGACGGCGCCGGGGTGATGTTCCCCGAGGGCGATGGGACCGGTCTGAGCCCGGTGTTCGTTGTCTACGTCCATGACGACGAGCGCACGTTCGGGCCGGCGCCGCAGCTTCGGACCGCTTTCGAGCTGCTGGACGAGATGGGGTCGGTCGCTCTGCACGAGCGTATGCCGGTGGCCACCTCCTGGTCGGGGATGAGCGGCACCAGTCCGCTGGTCAAGCTGAAGCTCGGGTTCCCTGGGCCCCACCCGGCCAGGGGATCGGCGGACCTGGTGCTGCTCGCGGACCAGTACGCCGAGCTCTGGCAGTACATCGTCGGCGGCGGCCTGATCGGAGTTACCACGCAGCAGCGCCTGGAAAAGGCAACGAGCCATCCGGGAGCATCCTTCACGGATGGACTGGAAGCCTGCGTCCTTCTGGGGATCGGTTCGTCCCCGGTCCTGGAGCAGCTCATGCACCTGTACCGGTGGCCTCAGCCCACCAGTGCCGTCTGACAGCTCTGTCCGGAACGGCTGACACGTCAGCCACAGCGCTGTAAGGGCGGCGCCCATCCACCGCCGGACCAGCGTGCCTGGTGATGCCAGCACCCTGGCCAGCAGGCCAGACACCCCTTCTCCCCCACCCCGCTGACCGCCACGGCGCAGGTCGGCATGACTCGTCACACCCACCCGCCGCCCGGTATGCGGCTTACATCACTCTGGAGTTGATTTCAGTTGCGCAACCTCTCCTCGAACGCCCGCCGTGGGACCGCCGCCGCGCTCACGTTCGCCGCACTCGCCGGCACCTCGCTTCTCGCCGCTTCTCCGGCGTCGGCGCTCTCCTACAAGTGCACCACCAGCACGAAGTCCATCGACAACCCGGCCTACTCCGGCCCGTGGGCGGACAACTGGGACATCAAGATCAGTCTCTGCTCCGCCCGCTCCGGCTCGACGGTGTACAGCTACGCGAAGGCCTCCTGGGACGGCCCCGTCGGAGAGGTCGACGACACGTCGATCTTCAACGGCGCATACCTGCGGATCTGGATAGCCAAGTCCGTCGCCGGCACCGATCCGGTTGTCCGCAGCGGCAACTACTACGGGATCGAAGCCAAGCTGGAGAACTCCGACTACTGGGGCAACTACAACAACAGCTACACCACCCCGACGATCAGCTACCCGGTCGGGAGCGCGAAGGCGTACGTCGACGGGCAGCTGAAGCTCGAATGGCGCAACGACGGCAAGGGCTACCTGAACTACGACTACAGCGCCTCGCCGACGGTCTGACCAGCTGACGGTCCTACGGCTCCGCGGGTGTCGGCCGACTGACGCCGCACAGACCAGCCACCAATCGGTGGCGCGTCCGGGCACCCGCCCCCTGCGGACGCCGAGGGCCTTCGACCGCCTCCACCGCCTGTCCGCCGGCAGGGTCCGCAGCACCACGTGCGCGCCCTGCCGGTGGTGGATCGCGCCAACGCGAATTCGCGTGGAGAAGGGCTTTGGCGATCAACGGCCTCACCTTGGCGACGTCCAAAAGACGAAGCGATAAGGAGCGCCACCAGCAGTGAGCACCATCAACATGACCAAGGGCTCAGCGCCCGCCCGCATGACCAAGTCCTCCAGCATCCGGGTGCGGTGCTGGTGGGACAGCCGAACCGACTACGACCTGTACGCCCTCGTCGTCTACGCCGACGGCCGAGTCGAGACGGTCGCTACCTTCCCCGCCGAGGGAGTGCCCGCCCAGCTCGCCACAGCCGACGGGGCGGTGAAGCATCTCGGCGACGTCGGCCGCCAGACGGTCGGAGTTGCGGAGGAGATCATCGAGATCACCCTGGACGACTCGATACGCGCCGTGATCCCAGTCGCCTACTCCGCTCAGTCGAACGGCACCGGGTCCTTCTTCGAGTACCGCGTCTCCATGGAACTCGACAACGGCCTCGGCGACCGGGTCGTCATCACGGCGGAGAACGCCAACAACAACAGCCGCATCTACACGTGCGTGCCGGGCATGCTGGAGAACACCCCGGACGGTGTGAACGTCCACGCCCTGGAGCACTACTCCAAGCCGAGGTCCGAGAACCGGCCGCTCGTCAGCCTCGTGCGCCGAGGTCTGATGGAGAAGGCCGAGGTGGTGGCCATCGACATGGACGCGGGGCCGCGAAACGCGTACAAGTAGCGGTCCCCCAGCAACCGCTGAGGGAGCAGAGCACGCTGCTCGCGGCGTGCTCCGCCCTCGGGTGGAACGCGTTATCGAGGCGCTTGGTGGCTTGCCCAGCCACCAGGCGCCTCGGGCGTTCCGTCTGAGCTGGCCTCCAACACTCCGCCGCCGAGATGCTGCTCGGTTCGGAACCGGCTCTCCTCCCTCCTGCTGTGCCGCCCCCTCCCTTCCGGGCGCCGCAGTCAGCGATCTGGGCACCCAGCGGTAGGGGTCGGCAACTACGGCTGTCCGATTCCATGCCTAAGTTCGCGGCGTGACAGACGATGAGGCACTCAACGATCTCCTGAAGCGGGCCTGCCTGATCTTCGACGCTCGCGCGACGCACACCGCGGGCGCCGCCGGCTCGTTCACCACCATGCACATCAACCGGCTTGCCGACGACCTGCTTGCCGCACTGGACTCGTGCGAGGTTGCGGAGCGCCCTTACCTCATGGAGGGGTACCGAAGTCTGAGCTTGGCCGCAGACATTCCCCCTGGCCGGTCCTGCCAGCAGCGCGAGATGCTCGTGGATGTCGCCCGCCAGGGGCTGGCGTACGTCGTCACCGGAAGGCACGAAGGACGTCCAGCTACCAAGGGCGAAGCCTTGGCGCTACTCCAGCACCGGTGGACTGCCTCGATGCTGGCTTGGGCCGACTTCTTCCCACCCTCACTGGACGAGGTCTCACCTTCCTGCAGGTGCGGCGCCGTGAGGCTCGGCTATGGGAGGTGCGGCTCCAGCGTCCATTCCGACGAGAACCGGGTGCCGGGCATCCCGGTTCAGCAGTGCGCATGAGCAAGGTCCACGGGTCACGCTTGTTCTGGGCTCCGAGGCGTTCCTGTCCGCCCGGTAGGTGGTTGGCATGGCTCCGAGCTCATGGTGCCGAGGGGGGATTCGCGAGAACTCGGTACCACCGCATTCGTCGAGGACCCTCTGCTCCGTAAGCGCCGGCCAAGTGCAGCGCACCCCACCCTTGTGGAGACAGGAGCAGTTGTTCGTGCCCATATCAATCCGTTCCTCTACCGCTACCACCGGAAAGTCGAAGCCGATGTCTCGTTCCGTCCGCATGGCCGCTCGGATGGCAGCCGGCGTCGCCCTTCTCGCCTGCGCGCTCAGTGCCTGCGGTGGCTCCGGGGACGGCTCTGTCTCCGGTGCGCGCGATGACCTTCGGATCGTCACGAAGAAGACCGTGACCGACACTCGCCCCCGGATGGTCGAGCAGTGCACTACCGGCACCAAGCGGGTCAAGCACACCTCTACGGTCAAGGGGAAGACCCGCACCTGGTACACGACCGAACCGACCCGGACCTGCCGGAAGGTGCAGCAGGGCACGGAGACCTATGACCGGGTCGTCCGGCACGCGCGGTGGTGCGTCGAACTCGACGACGTCGACGGCAACGCAGGCAGGGACGACGTCTGGTACGAGGTGGACTCCGCGACGTACACGAAGGCGGCCGCCGCTGCGGAGGGCGACAAGCTCGCTTTCACGCCGCTGCGAACTGGGTGCTGATCCGTCATTCACCGGCAGGGCCCAGGATGTGCTCCTGGGCCCTGCGGGCTGTGGCCAGGACGTGTCGGCCGGTCATGGAAGGCGAGTGCAGTTTCCGCTGCCCGTGCGGCTGGCCGGCTACTGACGCCAGCCGCTAGGTCACGTCCCCGGGGCGCTCAATCAGCGCGGCTGGAACGAACGCGGTGTCCATGGTGGAGCAGTCGGGGCCGTCGCTGTAGATCAGCATCCATATCCCGTCGGCGGTCTCAACCTCCACGGCGTTCAGCGAAGGCCCGGATTCCCCGAGCGGCTCGGCGTTCCCATTCATAGGGCCAACGGTAGAAGCGCTGAGACGAACCTGCACCCATGAACACCACACTGCGCGGCTGGCCCCCGTTGTCCGTCTGTCACGCCGGACAACGTCTTCAGTTCACTTGCTCATCTGGCCGCCGTGCTCAGCCGGAATTCGCAGGAACTCTGGCCACCTCATGCACCTGGCGCACCATCGGCTCCCTTACTCAGATCACTCGCCTACGGAGCCCGCATGTATGCCAGCCGGTCCCGCGCTTCCTCTTCTGGAAGTGCGTTCCGCTTCACCCCACGCCCTCATCAGGAGGAGGCGCTGCACGCCATCATGCGGACCGCTGGGGACCGCGCACTGGTTGTGATGGCGTGCGGTACGGGCAAGTCCCTTGTGGGACGTGAAACGGCCCGAAGGCGGGCGGCCTCTTCGGTGCTCGTCGCGGTGCCGACCCTCGCACTCGCCGAGCAGGTGCATCGCGGGTGGGCAGCTGACTTCCCCGGAACTCTGGACACGCTCATCGTCTGCTCGGACTCCGCGGTGGGCGGGGCGGACGTACCGGTGACCGTCGCCCCCGAGCGGGTCGCCGCGTTCCTCGCTGCGGCGGAGGCCGGGCGGATACGGCTGGTGATCTCTACCTATCAGTCGGTGGGGCGGATAGCCGAGGCGTATGCGGGACGTTCCCTCTCACCGCTGGACCTCATCGTTCTGGACGAGGCCCACCACACCGCTGGGCCGTCGGGAAAGTCCTATGCAGTCGTGCTCGACAATGACCGGATTCCGGCGGCGTTCCGTCTGTCGCTTACGGCCACGAGTCGCATTCACGAGGGCGCTGACGGCACGGCGGATGTCATTTCGATGGACCACGAGGCTCAGTACGGCACTCGGGTTCACGAGCTGACGTTCGGCGCCGCCATCCAGCGGAACCTGCTGGCCGACTACGAGGTTGCCATCGTTCTGGTCTCCGACGAGGACGTGCACGCCGCACTGCAGAAGGAGGCGACGTCCCGGACCGGCCCCGGGGACTCCTCGGCGGTGGCCGCTCAGATTGCCCTGGCGCGGACCATGCGCGAACGTGAGCTGCGCAGCGTGATCGCCTTCCACAGCCGAGTAGCCCGCTCCAAGCGCTTCTCTGCCTCCCTCGGCTCGATCAGCACCGCAGCAACAGGCGTGACGATCACCTCTCTGCACATGGACGCCACCACCCCGGCAGGGAAGCGCGCTGAGCAGCTGGCCATGCTGGCCGCGCCCGCCGGGGACGAACGGGTCGTCCTCAACAACGTCCGTACCCTGACCGAGGGCGTAGACGTCACCAGCGTCGACGGCATCTGCCTGGTGGACCCGAAGTCCTCCCAGACAGACATCGTGCAGGCTGTCGGCCGGGCGCTGAGGCTCCATCCCGAGCACAACCGTCCGGCGACGATCCTCCTCCCGGTCTACGTCGCGCCGGGCGAGAATCCGCAGGCGGTCCTGGAAGCCAGTGCTTTCCAGCATGTCTGGCGAGTCCTGGCCACGCTCCGCGATCAGGACGAGCGCATGGACGCTGCCCTCACTGCCGCTCGCCGTCGGCTGAGCAGTGAGCCGACGGCGGACGGCATCGACGCCCGAGCGATACTGCCCGAGAAGATCAAGATCTACGGCAGCGCGACGGTGGAGGCCCGCTTCGTGCAGGCCCTGGGCGTCCACGTCCTGGAGAACACCACCGAGGACTGGTACCGGTGGCTCGGCCTGCTGGAGCGATACGTCGCGCAGCACGGACACGCAGCTGTGCCCTTTTCCACCGAGGCCGGGAGCCTCGGGGCCTGGGCGACTCGTCAAAGGTCTCTGCGCGCGGCTGGCAAGCTCCTGCCCCGCCGGGAGGAACTGCTGTCGGGGCAGCCTGGATGGACGTGGAACCTTGCCGACACCAAACGGGAGCAGGGGCGGACGGAGCTGGAAGCGTTCGTCGAAGTCAAGGGCCACGCCAGGGTGCCACGGGGCTTCGTCTCCCCCACGGGCTACCGACTGGACAACTTCGTCACGCTGGCCCGAAATCGATACCGCGACAAGCTGATGGACGCCGATGAGATCGCGTACTACGAGGCCCTACCCGGCTGGATGTGGCACGTACACGACGCGAAGTTCGAGCTCCTTCTCAAGCACCTCGACGACTTCATCAGCGAGCACGGGCATGCTCGGGTTCCACAGCCGTACAAGGTGAATAAGGACGGCATCCAGTTCGCCCTCGGTAACGCCGTGTCGCGGAAGCGGACGGCCTACCGCAGGGGGACACTGCCCGCCGGTCAGGCGGAGACTCTGGAACAGCGGCCCGAATGGATGTGGGACGGCCACGCTGCCGCCTGGGAGGCGAGCTTCGAGGTCCTGGCCGACTGGGCCGCCGCCCACGGTCACCTGAAGGTCCCCGCCGATGAAGCAATCGACGGCGTCGGCCTCTACCGCTGGCTGCTGAAGCAGAAAACCCTCATCCGCGAGGGCAAGCAGCCCGCCGAGCGGCGTCGCCGCCTGGAAGCTCTTCCCGGGTGGTCCAGCGCGGGGTGACACGTAGGGCCTACGAGGTGAGGTCGCGGGGCCGCCCGCGGCCTCACTCGTTCGAGCGGAAGCTCAGCACCGTCCAGGTAAGCGACCTGCTGGCGCAAAGCAGTGCACACCCCGGCCGGCATCCAGACCAGCGGGTCGAAACTGTCCGGCGGCGCTTCCCTCATGGGCAGAATGCGAATGCCATCAACACCGAGACCCAGGGATGAGCCGGTGAGCCCACGACCTCGTAAGCAGAGAGCACCCGAGCCCTCGGTGAACGGCCTACAGCCGAAGATCACCGAGGATGAGAGCACTGCCGCGGACAGGTACAAGCTCGAGTGTCCGCTGTGCGGCGAGGTCGGCCGGTACCGATTCGCGCTGCTCGCACGGCGGGCGTTCGAGGAACATGTCGATGAGAACCACCCGGCAGTCCAGAGTCCGCTGGACCAGGTCCGACTCTCGTCGACATGGCCGAGACCGAGGCTGGAACCTGGGAGTGCACCATCGGTGCGGAAAGCTACGTGGCCCGGCAGCAGAGTCCCGGCAGGTTCACTGTGGAGGTGGTCAGCCGCCGGACTCTGATTGACGCCCGGCTGGCGACCCTAGATGACGCACGGATCACCATCGGCGGCCACGCCAAGCTCGTCAGCTCCGCCCTGGCAACGGCTGCGACCATCCAACTGCACCAGGGGCGCCCGGCCCACGTGGTCCCTCTGGAGTAGCTTTCCGGTCGCAGGAAGCTCAGAGCCGGCGGCCATGGGTGAGCCGGGCGATCAGCCCCCTCAAGCAGCAGGAACAGCGTCACCGACCGGTCAGTCGGCTATCACGCTTCGCTACCCAGGAAGGACCGATCGCCCACGACGTGCTCTCCTCACATCACGGAAGGACGGCCGGCGAGCGGACCCCCGTCGCGGAGTCGGGATCCGCGTGAACCCTCGGATCCTCGGCTGGTCTGGCGAGGATCAGCTTCACCTGTTTCACGGACGCTCCGGTCGCCAGGGCGATGTCACTCCTGGATGCCCGTCGCAGAGCCAAGGCCTCCACGGCTTTGGCCAAGGCCGTCGTACGGGCATCCTCAGCAGCACGCAGTGTCTCCAGTTCCGGCGTCACGGGGATGATCTTCACCTTGGCAGTCACGCCTACGAGTGCGAGGCCATCCTCGACGCTCTCGCGGACTAGCCGCAGCGTCCGCCCACTCCCGTACACGCCGTGCTCGGGCTCGTGCGCCACCCACAGTCGGCCGCGGCGGGTGGCCCGGCACTCGATGACCTCGCTCACGCCGCATGCTCCAGGCTCTCGATGATCTGCTGGGCGACCGCGTCCGGGATGGGGGTGGGCAGGACGACCTGCTGGGCGCCGATCCGGTACCGCGTGTGGCTACCGGTGCTGTCGACCAGCGTGACGGTCAACCCTCGTCGGCCGGCGGCAGCCTGGATGCGCAGCAGCGGGCCGCCCTCCGTGCCTGCCTGAAGCATGGCGGTCACCTCCTGGGCCTGCTTCCACTGCTCCAGGCTCACCACGGCCTCGTGCACAGGGACTGGTGACCACACCCACTTCGAGATCGGGTTCCACCGGGAGTAGCCCGGCCGCCCGGTCCTCGACGCCTTCCGGTTGTAGACCTGGTAGCCGGTGAGCTTGGGGTTCCCGATCAAGCCCTCGACCCGGCTGTGCGTCCACTGGCCCTCGATCGGGTACCGCTCTGGGTCGGCCGACAGGATCGCGATGATGTCCGCCGCCTTCAGGTGCTCCTCCCGTCGCAGGCGGCACAGCTCCCGGGTCGCGTCGAAGCGTCGCACGTCCGGGTGCGGGACGAGCTTCTTCTTCGGTCGCGCTTCGCCGAACCGGCCCCGGGTCGGTGGCGGCGCGTTCTCGTCGACGACCGCAACGTAGGGGTACGGCGGGATGCCGTGGTTCCAGCCGCCGACGGCATGCTGGACCTGCCCGCCCATGGACATTTCGTTCATGGCGATCTTGTAGAGCTCCGCGTCGACCTGGCCGTAGCGGCGGGTGCGCAGCCGGCCGGACTCGGTGCCGCCGGTCGGTTCGTTGGCATACACCACCTCCACGCCGGCCTTCTGGAGCTCATGCTCCACGGTCAGGCTGGTCAGCATGGCTCGCGCGACGCGGTCGGAGCGCTCGGCCAGGACGTGGGTGATACCCATCAGCTCGGCGTGCGCGAGGAGATCCTGGAGACCGCCGTCTCGGGGGGTGGGCACGCGCAGCGCTTCGTACATCTCGCGCGGGCCGAGACCCCGGGCTTCCGGGGGGAGCATCCCTGATTCGACGTCCCAGTAGTACTGGGCGAACTCCTCGCCGGGTTCAAGGCGTTGGGCGGCGAGAGCCACCTGCCGGGGGATAGACGAGGACGGGTTCTGATGGTCCTTGGTGGAGACCCGGCCGACGAAGGCCGACCGGCGCGATCGCGTGTCCACCTGTGTGTAGTTCGACAGGTCGCTGAGGTCGATGGGTGGTCCGAAGGCGGTGAGCATGATCTTCCTGGGTGCTGAGAGAGCGGATGCGTCCTCGCGGTGGCGAATGACCGCGGCCGGGCTCCGAATGACAGGCCGAGGGTCTTAACCGCAGGCGCGACATAAGGCTCATCGCTGTCCTTCGAGAAGGGAGGGAAGCAGGAGAGAGTCGCGGTGTCTCGACCCTATGGGGTCCCACTGACAGCCGCCGTTTTCAACCTCGCCCCTTGCACTGCCAGTTGGCGCCTGAAGACGTGACGGTCCCGGAATTCGCGACGGTGCGATGGATCCAGCCCTCTGAACGCAACATCGGCCTCCTTGACGCCCCCAGACTGAGGAAGCCGATGCCCATTCGTCCGGTCCGCAGCTCCGAGCCGACCCAGAACGCCGCCGCGGAAAACGTCGTTCTCGTCGAGACACTGCGGCTTGCAGTGCCCCTCCATATCGCCGAGCTCCGTGACCGCCCCACTAACGTGCTCGTGGCCATCGCTGGCCGGTCGGCCAGCGTCGTCGGCTCCATGGGCGACGTTCTCCAGTTCCACTCCCCGAAGCGAGGAGCAGCAGCCGAAGCGTTCAACGCGCTCGCGAGGGGGTTGGCGGCCGCCGCGATCGTCACACACGGTGGTGTCACCTTCGCCGGCTCGCACTGGTGCACCGTCGACGCCTGCTCAGGTCCCGACGCCGACCATCCGCAGCCGGACGTCACCCCGTCCTGATCCGTATCGGCCCGGGTCATGCCTGCGGACGTAGTACACGGCGGCGACGCCGCACCGGCATTGTCTGCCCGGGCCACTGAGAGGTCAGGAGGCCTCAACCCCATGCCTTACGCCGAACGCCGCTTCGACAATGCCGAGACGGCCCTACACCTCGACGAGGAATGCAGCTACTGCCACGCCGCACCCGGTCAGTACTGCGACCCTGACTGCCCGTTGGGCGTCATCGATCCCAGCTACACCCGCGCGGAGGAACCCCCATCGATGTGGGAGCCGCCGTCCCCACCTGGCTGGTGACCACCTCGCGGCACTCCCACCGACCCCCGGCCGCTGTGGGGCCCGGGCAAGTCGTGAACCCGACGCCCCACCGAGCGCCGCAGGACGTGGCCGGTTCACCGGCCACCATGCAACCCGCCCCAGAACGGAGACCAGATGCCTCTCACCGAACCGGAACGCGTCGACGAGCTGCGCTCCCGCATCGCAGCAGCCGCCCGTACGATCACCATCAGACTCGGCCCCAACGCTCTTGCGATGGCATCGGCACAGCAGCCGATCCGCCTATCAGGAGGTGAGGCCGACATGGTGGCTTCCGCCGTCGTTGACGTACTCGCACAGGAGATGCTGCTCGCTCACCAGGAGTGGGAGCGCAGTGGAGTGTCCCTACGCTCGTGTTTGGTACCTGGCTGCCTCCGCCAGTTCGACATGATCGCCTCCCTCTCCGGTGCGCCTCCAGAACGCGAGGGCTGGTCAAGTGATGGCTGGCTCCAGCACCGGCCGCTGAGCGGTCACGCGTGCCCCGAGCATGCGCAGGCTCTTTGGACATCGGGCAGGCATATCCCGAACTGGCACCACCACAGCGACGACGACACTCGTCTGCTCTGTGCCTGCGGGTGGGAATCCGGCAAGGTCCAGTTCCGGGGCCACGGCGTCACGCTGTGGCAGGCGCACGCACTCGAGATCCTGAACAAGGACCCGGGCGACACGGTCAGCACGGCGCAGACCTCGATGACCGCGGAGCAGCTCGCTGAGCTCGCCGTCAGTGCCCAGCGGCGAGGCCCCGGGCTGGCAGCCGGCCGGACCAAGGAGCAGCTTGCCGCCGTAATGCCGGGCTTCATGCGCGACGCCGTGGACGCCCACGTGCCGGGTCTGGCAGCACTACGGGCCGTCGCCGACGCGGCCCGTGACCGGTACGAGCGCGGGCTGATTGCCTGGCTGGAGACCCTGGACTGAGATCTCTGCCGCCCGTCACCGCCAGACGGGCGGCGGCGTACCCCCTGGCCGTCGGCCTGTCCAACGGCCAGGGGCCTGTGCCCCCGCGGTATCGCCCTCCCCCTTCGCCGAGCATCGCAGAACTCGCGGGCACTCACGGATCTGCTGCGCCCCATCCCAGAATCCGTGATCGTCAGCCATGGGCCCGCTCGCGGCCCATGGGAACGCCCGTGGGTCCCTTCGGAGAGGATGGGGTTGTGAGCTTCCCTGCACCACCCTGCGCAGAGTGCGCCGAGCCGCTTCAGTACGACGTGGAGATCCGCCGCTTCGTCTGCGGCAACCTCCAGTGCACAGCGCTGGGTATGGAAGTCCCTATCTGGCGCGCTTTGCAACAGTCCGGGCTCGCTGCTTCGGACCCGCCCGGGCTGCCCCGCCCGGTCCACAAGGGCCTGCCGGTGCCCTGGGTCGCTCCCCGAACCGCGGACTACGTCTTCTGGCTCGCCCTTGATGCGGCACGCTGCGCTCTCGCGCACAACCGGTGGCTCTGCCAGGTGTGCGGCGATGAGCTGACCGGGGAGGCGTGGGTCCTGGCCACCCCTGAGGGCCAGGTACTCCAGGCCGCGCTGCACGCCAAGTGCAAGGACTTGGCGCTGGAGTTCTGCCCTCACTTGTCCAGTGGCGACACCCGCGCCGTCCCGATGCTGGTCTCCCGGGACGAGCTCTTGGCCGATGGTCATCCGCTGAGGGACGCTGCCCCTTCGGACCCGTTCTTCCTCCAGCAGTGGCAGGTCGCGAGGTAGTTCAGTTGGGTGGCCATCAGCCTCGTGTACCTGGCGCGATCGTCACGGAGATTCGCGACGGATGAGGTTCCATCGTGGTCCGGCAGCAGTCTTCCGGCGTCCCACTTCCCGACCACGCCGGAGCGCACAATGCCGCACCCCATCACCTTCGCTTCCCACTGCCCGGAGACCGCTGCACGGCAGGCATGGGCAGCTTCACTCTCACAGGCCGAGGAGTACGCCGCCCGCTACCTGACCACCACCTTTTCTGATCTTGAAGTCAGTCGCTCTGGCGGCCCGGCGGAACAGCCCGGCCTGACGTTCGAGCGTGCCGGCTGCGGGAGCGTGTTCGTGACCACCGACTCCGAGCGGGCCACCCTTCGCGCCCACGGCCTGCACTGGGAACTGTGGAGCGCGGCCGTTTCCGCCCTGCACGGCGGTGAGCACTTCGTCCTGGTCGACGCCGATGGCAGTGATGTCGAAGAGCCCCGAGCCGCCGCGCCGGGCTCGTACACCGACACCTCAGACGAGGACTCGCTGGTCATCCGGGACGACGGCACAGCGGACGTGAGGTTCTTCGAGCTGAGCATCGACGAGATGGCCCAGGTCCTCGCCGCGCTCCGAGACGGCTTTGGCCGCCTCGGTCAGCGCCGGTGCACCCGTTGCCATCTGCCGCAGTGGCGGCACTCGGCGCGCCGCAGCGGTGAACACGTGGTCTGTGGCTCCTTCACCCTGGCCTGCGCCGACTGCCTGCCGCATGGGGATGCCGAGGAGTGCGCCCAGGCCCGCACCGGGCAACCCTGCACCCGCCAAGCCACGCGCGCACGGGCCTCCCGTCCTCAGGGTGGAGAGGACGTTCTGGCGTCCCTTCTGGGGACGTTCAACGGCTGGGACCTGGCTGCGCTCGCCCACACCGCCGTGGAGCTGTTCGGCACGCACGGCGACGTCAACGACGAACTGAGCGAAACGCAGAAGGACGTGCTGGAGCGCGCCGCCACGTTCTTCGACGAGATCAGCGAGCCCATGTAGAACACACCCTCCGTGCCGGGCCCCGGACTGTCGGCACAGCCAGGGGCCCGGCGCCCGCACGGCGGAGGATGACGTTCTTGTCGACCCTGGGACGCGACGGGCTCCTGGCCGGCTCCACCTCGGCTCTGCGGTTCCTTGCGTAGGGCGGAAACACCGCTCCCGGACCACAACCCTCGGCGCCACGAATCGGCTCTGCAGCGGGGCTGTCCGCCACCGGGCCCACCATGGGTCTCCGTCGGCCGGCGAAAGCCTCTGCTACACGGAAGGTCAAGCATGCTCCCACCGACACTGGCTGCCGCCCTGAACCCCGCCACCCCACTGCGATGAGAAGACCCGGAGATCGAGAGGCGCCCATCGCTGTTCCTGCTGAGCAGATTCCGCCGGGCTGTTACTGGTGGACCGACCCGGACGGGGCGCTGTGCCTGCTGCCAGGGTGTCTAGCTCGGATCAACGACCCCGACGCCGCCTGCACCTGCAGAACCCTCGCCTCCCGCCTGACTAGGGCCGAAGAACGCCTGGCGGAAGCCGCGGAGCGGGAAAGGTATGCGGGCACCTGGTGGGCCGCGCTGCGGGCGGCGGTGGACGCGCATCCAGCGCGGGACGAGATCCTCCGCGATGCGCGGCGCCGGGCCGGCCGTTGACGCGCTGTCCCGTCTGAAACCGGCGAGAACGCCGGCACCCGCGTGTGGGCCGTGGCGGTGCGGGCCTTCGAGCCGAAATTCGCGAGCGTGAGGACCATCGCGGTTCCGGGGCGCAGGCTCAGCCCGTCAACCCCACCCGCCAGCGCCGCACGGACGATCCGTGCGGCGCTGGCTCCGCACTGCCGGACGGGTCCTGAACCGCGTCCAGAAAGGTCCGTGCCCATGTCGGTCATCGAGACCACGATCAGCAGCACCGCCGCCTACCGCCAGGCCCTGGCCACCATCCAGAAGGCATCTGGTGCCTACGCGACCGGCGAGAGCCCGCTGGACGACGCCACCTTCGACCGGCTGCGGGACCAGCTGGTGGCATGGGAGGAGAACCACCCGGAGGACGTGGCGGCGAACTCCCCCTCCGGCAAGGTCGCTGACGGGGCGGTCCCTGCGGGTGAGGTCCCGCACACGGTGCCCATGCAGTCCCTGGACAAGGTGAACACGCCCGCCAAGCTGCTGGCCTGGGAGGCGTCGCTCCAGCGGCGTCTGGGCGGCCCGGTCACCGGCGGCTATGTCGTGGACGTGAAGCTGGACGGCTTCGCGGTCGCCGCGCGGTACCAGAGCGGTCGCCTGGTCAAGCTCGTCGGACGAGGCGACGGCCGTCAGGGCGAGGACTGGAGCCATGCCATCGGCACGATCACCGGCCTCCCCCAGCAACTGGACCGGCCCCTGACCTTCGAGGTCAGGGGAGAGGTCCTCTTCACCCACTTCCAGTTCGAACGGGCCAAGGAGGTGCGCGCCCAGCACGGAGGGGACGCGTTCGCCAACGCCCGCAACGCCGCCGCTGGCACCATCCGGGCGAGGAACAGGGCCTACACCCTGGAGATGACCTTCTTCGCCTTCCAGGCCGTCGAGCTGCCGGGCGGCGAGCTGTTCGCCCACACCTCGCACGCCGACCTGATGAAGTGGGTCGCCGACACCGGCATACAGACCACGGAAGCCACCCCGCCGAAGGCCCACGTCGTCGCGACGATGGCCGAGGTACAGAAGCAGGTCGCGGCGATCGCGGCGATGCGCCCCAACCTGCCCTTCGACATCGACGGCGTGGTCATCCGCGCGAACAGCCGGACCGAGCAGACCACCGCAGGTACCGGCTCGCGGCACCCCCACTACAGCGTCGCCTACAAGCTGCCCAGTCTGGAGCGAATGACCAAGCTCCTCGACGTGGACTTCGCCGTGGGCAGGACCGGTGCCATCGCTCCCCGGGCCGTGCTGGAGGAGGTCGAGATCGACGGCAGCATGGTCACCTCCACAACCCTGCACAACCCCTCCGAAATTACCCGAATTGGGCTCATGAAGGGAGATATGGTCTACGTCCGGAAGGCCAACGACATCATCCCCCAGGTGGTCGGGCCGGTGACCCACCTGCGCACCGGGACAGAGGAGACGATCACCTTCCCCGCGTCCTGCCCGGTGTGCGGCGGGAAGATCAACACCGACAAGAGCCGCTGGACCTGCGATGAGACGGCAAACAACGGCGGCTCCTGCGGGCTGCCCGCCGCCCTGCTGTACGCCGCAGGACGCGAGCAGTTCGACATCGACGGTCTCGGCCCGACGGTGATCGGCAACCTCGTCGAGGCTGGTCTGGTGCGCGATGTCGGCGACCTGTTCCACCTCACCCTGGATCAGCTCACCAAGGCGACCCGGGGCAGCGGTGAGGCGTCGAACCTGCTGGAGCAGATCACGGCGGCGAAGGACCGCCCGCTGGAGAAGGTGCTGGCAGCGCTGGGCATCGCGGGTACCGGAGTGGAACTCTCCGAGCGGCTCGCCGCTCACTTCCGGTCGATGGACGCATTCGTCACGGCCGACACCCAGACGCTCATGGAGGTGGACGGCATCGGGGTCAAGAAGGGCGAGCTGATCGCCCGGCAGCTTCCCCGGGTCGCTGCGGTGGTCAGGAAGCTCGCCACGGCAGGCGTGAAGCTGGCGGCCGATCTTCAGTCCGCCCCGTGAGCGGGCCGCTCACGGGCAAGACGGTCGTCGTCACCGGCACGATGACGGGGCCGCTCGCTGCCTACGACCGCGCCGCGATGAACCAGCTGATCAAGGACGCGGGCGGCAAGCCCGGCCGCGACGTGACCTCCAAGACCCACCTGCTGGTCGTCGGGGAGCGGGCCGGAGGCAAGCTCGCCAAGGCCGAGAAGCACAAGATCGAGGTGGTGAACGAGGAGGCGTTCGCGATCCTGGTCGCTCAGTTCACCAACTGACCCGATCGGTCGTACATCCAGCGGAGCCCGCTCTCACTGAGGGCGGGCTCCGCGTCTCCTTCCCGTTCCGGCCCTCTGCACCGGGCGGGGCCTGACGTGCCGGCCGCCGCAGCCCCCGACGGCCGCTCCTGTGCCCGTCGGCAGGCCCGCGCGCACAAGAGGCTCTGGGCGCCCGCGACCGCCGACGAGACCAGACGCTCCGACCAAGAAAGACGATCATGAAGCACACGTATCTGTACCCCCTGCCGGACGATGCGCTCTTCCTGTGGAGGGCTGGCCGCCAGAGCGCCACCGACCTCTTCGGCGTCCCAGCGGACAGCCCCGACATGTGGACGAGGCTGGTCGCGCTGGACGAGCAGCTGGGGGAAGCACGTGAGACCGTTGCGCGGCTGATCGAGGACGCCGACCGCGTCTGCCTGGGGCAGCGGTACGCCATTCCTGGGTCCATCAACCCGCAGATCACCGACATCGAAGAAGACGTCCACGCCTCCACCCGGACGGTGACCTGCCTTCTCTGGGACGCGCCGCTCCTGGACCCGTCACTGCGCACCGTGGTGGTCACCGCGCTCGGGCTGCCGGATGTCGAAGTGCCCGGGCGAGATCCCGCCGCGGTCATCACCCGGTTCCTTCAGGCCCATGAGCACCAGCGGCTCATCCCGTTCTGGATGTGACCGGCTGTCGCCGCACTGCCCGCCCTGCCTACGACCGGCGAAGCGCTCTGCCCCTGAACAGCCCTCGCTGCTGCTGCCCCCCTCGGTGGACCGAGAGGGGGCAGCAGGCACCTTCGATCAGAAGCGGCGTTCTCACCTGCACGCTGTCCGGCTGTTACGCCGATCTCCCCAGCTCTTGAGGCCTCCCGATGCCACCTCACCGGGCAATCCTCGCTAACCGTCGCTATTCGTCGCATCAGCTCATAAGTTCAGCACTTCTCTCTCGAGCAGCCATTCGCTGCCAGTTGCCCAAGGCGCACGAGCACGTCCAGACCCGACCAACCACTTCCACGAGGAATCACACGATGAGCATCGCTGCACGCACCCGGTACACCGGGGGTACCCGGACCGCTGGGTGCCTCCGGCTGCTCACTCTTCCGTTCCGGACGGCCTACCGGCTGTTCCGCCCGAGCCGCCAGGACCGGATATCGGACCCGGCCATCACGGCCGCGCAGGTCGCGCGGACCGCTGTCGGCGGAGCGGCCACACTGTGGCTGATCCGGTCCTACCCCCTCCAGGAGTCGGCGGCCGATGTCGCGGCGGACCAGGTGCTCGAGTTGTTCCTCAGCGCTGGCGTTCTGCTCGTCGCGGGCCCCATCGCTCTGGCCTGCTTCGTGCTGTCCGCGCGGTCTTCCGTGCGCGCCGTCTACTGCCGGCGTCTTGCCGGGCCGGCCGCGGGGTTCGCTGCGCTGCTCGGATCGGCAGTGGGACTGTGGTTCCTGCTTCTGGGCGGCGCTGTGCAGGTGACCCAGGCGCTTGGCGGTCTGCCGATCGTCGGCGCGCTCGTCTCCACGGCGGGCGTACTGTTCGGCGTTCCTTTCGGTGCTGCAGCCGTGGTGCTGAGCGTGCACTACACCTTCCGCGTCGGTGACGTCTCCGAGGTCCTGCCGCCCTTGCTGTCACCCGTGCTGGTCTGGTCGCTGTTCGTCGTCCAGGCCTTGGACGGCCCGCCGGTGGCTGCCCCTCCGGCAGTGCACGCGCTGTTCGTGGTCGGCCCGCCGGTGTCCGTCACGTTGCTGTCGGTGTGGGAGCTCCAACGCCTTCGTACGCGACACCACTTGACGATCCGCCGGGCTCTGGGACGGAGCACCACATCCTCCTGCTGAGGCCCAGCGGCCGCAGGGGCGCCGAGGCTTCAGGTCGGGAGACGAGCTGTCCATCGGCGGCCTGGCGAAAGAAGCGGCCAGTAGGGCACGAGGGGAGCGGGATTCGCGCGCATGCGGCGATCGGGCGGGTCCCGCCACACAGTCAGGGCGTCAACACGCAGGTCAGGAGCTTCTCCGCCTGCTCCTCCTCACTACGCCCCGAGGGACCTCACGATGGCCGCGATCCCCCAGCCGCCCACCAGGCAGTGCACCCGATACAACAAGGACGGTTCACGCTGTGCCGTGAAGACCGTGACGGCCGACGGCTGGTGCCGGACCTGCGACGGATTCGGCCGTCCTGAAGCTGCTCAGCCGAAGAAGGAGCCCGTGCTGCAGCAGGCGACTCTCTGGCGGGAGACCAGCGATCGTCCGCTTGAGTCCGACGAGGCGTACGAGGTCTCCATCTCCAACGCGGCCCTGAACCACTTCATCGACGCGCACGGAGGAGATCGCCGGGCGGCAGAGGCGCAGATACGCTCGCTGCTCGAAGATCTACTCACCACCGGCGCTCGCCCGGCGCTGCGGCATCCCGAGACCGGCCGGTGGCGGCTCCGTACCCAGCGGGACAAGTTCTCGGTCACCCTCAGCAGGGACGCCTCCGTCGTCACCGGTTACAAGGCCCGTCACGTGGATCGGACCTACGCCCAGGTCAAGGCTGGCGTCCCCAGCCGTGTGGCGTCTCCTCGCCATCGCGAGAGGAAGAAGTGGTTCCTGGCCTTGCAGACCGAGCTGCCCTTCGGCATGGGCGTGATGACCGCGCGGCTCTTCGCCCGCCTGGAGCTCGGGTTCGAGATGACCGAGGACAACGCCGCCGAGGTGATCGAGCAGATGCGGGACTACATGGCGCGGGCGGGTATCTCGCTGCCCACCCAGGAAGGCGAGTCCCGCGTCACCGACTCGGCGGGGCTGGAGTGGACCTTCGAGGTGCTTCCGGAGCAGCGCCCGTACCTCGTGCGCGTCTCGTGGGGCACCGAAGGGTAGCGGGCGGGCGACCGCGCCCTGAGCCGTGTCGCGGAGGACTGGGCCCGGCGCCCCGACGCCGGGCTAGGGCTATACGGAGCGGGTTGCCGTCCCAGGCTGGTGCTCCAGTGTCACAGCGGCGGCCCGGAGGTCGACTGGTAGCTCCTCGTCGCACCAGTACTGCGTGCCGGTCATCCGTCCGTTGCTCCGGGTGATGCGCCAGATCGGCAGGGCGTCACAGAATCCACTCGGGTCACGGACACGGTCGAAGACCGACCCGCAGATCTCGTGACCGGGGTAGCCGGCCCGCTCCGGAGGCAGCGGCCAGCCTGAGGGGCACAGCGACAGCCTCATCGTGTACCGCTTCCGCTTGAATCCGGGGACGACAGCCCCCTTCCACTCCAAGGTGGTCACATCCAGCGGGGTGCGGAGCGCGGGCTGCAGCCGGTAGACATCGCCCTCCGTGACGACTCGGCGCTCCTCGACGAGAACCCGGGCTGCGGTTTCGATGACATCTGCTGTGACTTCCTCGCCCGTTGCGTGATCAACGCGTTCACGGAAGTACGGGTCGGCCTGGATCCCGGCCAGCGCCGCGCCGTCGGGGTGTTCGGTCAGCCAGCGGCACAGCAGCCAGGCTGCGTGTCGGACGACCTCTGGTTGATCGCGAGCGGCATACCGGGTGATCGCTGTGGTCATGAGCGAACGGTAGAGGTCCGGGGAGCCACCGACCGTACGCCGACGTTGGAGCTCCCGAGCCGTGCCTGTCCTGGGCGGTGTCCGGTCTTCAGGCCAGAGTGCACTGCCGCGGACACGCGTTGGCGGCACCCGGTCGGATGCCGACGTGCCGTCTGCCGCAGCACCTTGCTCCGGACGTAGAGAGGGACCCGTATGGCTACGCATGTCACCGAGCCGCTTGACCAGGAGGAGCGGGTGAGCCGGTGGGGGCTGGAACCGCACGTGCCCATCGACCTGTCACCGACCCGGATCTTCCTCTTCGTGATCAAGGTGGGCCTCGTCTACGGGGCGGCCTGTTGGGCGTGGGAGTACGCCCGGCGCAGTGGGCTCGCCGAGACGATTCACCAGCCTGTGGTCGCCTACCTGCGGTCGAACAGCGCGGGGCTGCCAATGGCCGCCGGTGACCTCGTCGACTGGTGGGTGGGCTTGGGCGCCGGGGCCTTTCTCACGAGCGCTGTCCTGCGGTCATGGCCCGCGCGTCTGCTCTGGTGCTGCTGGGGTGTCTGGTCGATAGCGATGGTCTCGGCCGGCACCCCGCAGGATGCCCGCTCGGTGGCCGTCGGTGTGGCCACGCTGGCCTGGGCGGCCGTCTCCGTCGTTGCGCTGCGCGGCCGCGGCTAGAACGCCTCTGCCTTCGTGCGGGACGTGGGCGCCCAAGTCCCGCACCATCCCGGGGCCGTGAGTCGCTACAGTCGCTGAGCGTCTCCCGCCCCGGGCCCGGTGGAGGGCATGGGCTCGCCCATCAGCCATGCGTAGGCAGCTTCTGCCGCGTTCGCAGGGTGCGCGAACCGGTCGCCGGACTGGAAGTGACGGTCGGCCAGTGCCTCCCAGCCTCCGGCGTGCTCGGCCGCGTCCTGGAAGGCTCGGGCGACACTGCCGGCGACTTCGACGTACACGTCGGCCTCGGGCGTGACCCACTGGTCGACGATGGTCATCACCTCCCGCATCGCCTGCTTGTCGAGGCGCCGGTCCTTGTCCGCCAGGTCCACGCCCAGGCCCCAGATGAGGCTGCGCATGGCCTGTGTCTCCCAGGTGTCATCGCTTCCGGCGTACAGACGGCTGCTCTGGCGCCGCTCGGACCGTTCGTACTCCTGGTCAGCGTGCCGTCGGGCGAGGCGGTAGAGCGCAACCAGCAGAGAAGCCGTTGCCCTGGGACCTGCTGCGGCGAGCGCGTCGCGCAGTCGCTCGACGTCCGCCTGCGGGACGGGCACGACGGTGCGCAGCGGTCCCCGTTCGGCATCCAGGGCGGCAAGGCTCTTCGGTTCTCCTCCGTCGCTCTGCAGGAGGGTGTTGGTGTACCGGGCGGGTCCGACCAAGAACCAGCCGACGTCCTGGCTGTCGACGACTCGGAACGGGTACTCCTCGACCTCGTCCACTTCACTGTCGAGAGGATGAAGGTCGGTCAGGCTGGGATGGGCTTCAGTGGTCAGCGCGTCGGGCTTCCCCTGCTGTACGGCCACGATCTGCTGACCCGTCTCTGGGGGCAGGGCCTGGACGGAGACGTGCCGCTCGGTGATCCGTGGGTGCTCGTTCACGAGGGCGGTCAGGATCGCGGTGCTGGCGTTTCGGAGGAAGGCGTGCAGGGTCTGGGCGCTCCAGCGTCGGCGGGCGGAGACCCGCACCAGGAGCATCGCCGGCTTGTGGCCGGTCAGCGGAGGCATGCCCGTTTCGCGCGTCGGCCGCGGACCGTACACCTCGGCCCTGGCTCGGTACCAGCCGTCGTGGGAGATCAGGTAGTCGCATGCGTCGGCGATCAGTTGCGCCGCGTCAAGGCCGCCCTGGCCGCGCGGCAACATGGCCACCACCATCAGCGGAGCCGTGAACAGCTCCCCGCTGTCCGCCTGCCCCAGCGGGTCGGGTGCCATCGGAACACCGGTGGGGGGCCGCCGGCCGGCGTCGGGCACGGTCCACTGCGCCAGCACGGCCGCGGCCTCGCCGTACGTACGCCCCGATGCCGCCATCACCGCGCGTACTTTCAGTTTGCGGGTGCGGTCCTTCGTCATGCTCAGCTCCATGCCGCGGCGCTTCCCACGCATACGCCGCACTGGAGTTCTGTGCAGGACGGCTTCGACCAGGAGCACGCGATTCCTCGAACCTTGCTCCGCCTTCGGAGACCGGGCGTGGGCCGCGTCTCCTGGGAGCTCCGGCGTACGTGCACGCCGCTCCGGGAGGCTACCGCACTGCTGGCTACGGGGAGCGGCGCCAGAACGACGAAAGGGCGCCCTCTGCAAGAGGGCGCCCTTGACGCGGGGTACACCGTCGGAAGCGCGGGGTCGCCGTCGCGGGCGGTCTGTGCGGTCCGGTCAGCTGAGGAGCAGGAGGAACCCGGTGATCACTGACACTCCGCCGAGAAGGAGGGCCAGGGGCGATGCGGTCACGGCGCCGTACCCCGCCGCGCCGAGGCCGCACAGTGTGGCGATGACGGCGATGGTGACGGTGAGGGGGCCGGTGCCGGTTTTCAGGCGCCGGATCTCGGTTGCCATATCGTCGGTCTCGTCGCGGTACAGCCGGTAGGCCTCGCTGTCCTTGTCGTAGGAACGGACCATCTCGGATCGGCGTTCGATCTCATGGCGCAGTGCGGCGATCCGCCGTTGTCGCCAGCCGGCCAGCCTCAGCAGTGCTAAGCCGACAAGGGCTGTCAGAGCGATGGCGGCTTGCCCGGCGTCGTGCATCGATTCCAAGTGGTCCCCAAGTGGACGGGTCAGCGCAGTGCTTGCGCGTGCGTTCGTGCGCGTTGTAGGTGCCCGGTGAGTTCCCGAGCGGTGGTGGTCGCCTGTGAAAGAGCTCCCGTGGCGGTGTCCGCGCGCGGCCCTGCGTGGGTGTGCAGGGCCGCGCCGAGAAGCTCGGTGACGGCAGGCAGAGCAGCGGCGATCCGCCCGAGCTCATGTGCGCTGGTCGCCGCGAGGCGGGTGTGCTGCCATCCGGCCGTTCCGCGGTTCAACTCGCGGACCAGACGCTCGAGAGCGTCCGCGGACTGGCGCAGGTGGATGGTGGGGTTGTGGGTTGTCATACCGGCATCCTGCCGATCCCGGTGCTTGCGTGGTGGTCACTGGCTGGATCTCTTGATCTCCTCCTGGATGTCCTGGAATCGGTATGCGGTGGGCTTGCTCGGGCGGTCGGTGATTCGCACGGTCGGGATCGTGAGCGCTGCCTTCTTCAGCTCGGCCTGCAGGGTGCGTCCCACCATGGCCAGCCGGTCGGTCCGGTCGTCCCAGCGTCCCCACGTGGCGACGTCGGCGGCCCGCAGGTGGCCGTGGAGTTCGTCGACGGTCATCTGGGCAGGCCATCCCTCGCTTTCGAAGGCGTCCAGCAGGAGCTGGGCGATGCGGGGGACGGGCCTGCGGGTCGCGTCGCCTGTGGTGACGGCGTCCAGAGAGGGCAGCCCGACGTTGAGGCGCTCCTTGGCCCGCAGGAGTGCCGTGCCGGCGTCGAGGTGGGGGCAGTAGCGGAGGATCGGCGCCCGGTGCCTGGGGGTCAGGCAGTAGAAGCGTCCCGCGTCGGCGATGTCCCACTCCCCCGGGCTGGGCACCAGGAGGTGCGGCAGCCAGCCTGCGGAGATCGCGCTCCTGTCTCCGACGACGATCGGCACGTCGTCCATGCGGCAGGGCAGCATCACGCGGATCCCGAAGGAGTCGGCGACGGCGTCACCCATGATGTCGCTGGTCGCGTCCTGGGTGCAGATCACCAGGGTGATCCTGGCCTTCCGGCCGATCCTGATGAGGGCGAGGGCGTGCTCCTTGGCCTTCTTCGACAGCTTGGAGTACTCGTCGAGAAACGCGATCAGGGCGGGCCCTTCGTCGGTGACGACCCAGTTGTCCTCGCCTTCGTCGAGGGCGGCGATGCGGTTCTCGGCGTAGCGGACCAGGTCGGCCAGCGCGGCCTCGATCTCCTCCTCGGTGTAGGCGGTCCGGCCGGCCAGGCCCCGTAGAGGTCCGAGTCCGCGGCCGGTCGGGTCGAGGTCCCAGACCACGGCGTCGGAGCAGGCGGTGGCGTATTCGGCGAGGGTGCGGACCATCGCTGACTTGCCGCCGCCGGACTTGGCCACGATGAGGATGTGCTGGCCGGCGAGGATGACGTCCGTGGGTTCGCCGTCGATGCTGATGCCGATGGAGACGGGCTTGAGGATCGAGCACGACAACGGGTTCCGCAGCGGGAAGGCCGGCGGGTTGGCGAACGGGTCTTCGGTGAGGACCCGGACCATCACCTCTGCGCTGTCGTTGGGGTTGTATCCCCCCTGGGCCATGGTGCGGCCCTGCCCGACGCGCAACGCGACATCGAGTTTCGGCAGCAGGCGGACAATGTCCGCCGGAGTACCGGAGTTGAGAACGGCGATGGCCTGCCAGCCGTAGGCGAGGCGTGAGGCATCCGTGACCTGTGCGATATCGGCATCGACGGAAAGAGCACGGAAAAGGCATTCCTCGACCTGTTCCGCATTCTCGGCCTGCCGGATCGGGAACGGCTTCCCGTCGTCCCCTGCAACAGGTTCTTCCGCGGGTTCGATTTCCTCGGGCAGTTCGGCGTAGGGAAATGTCAGGTGCGGAAGCGCGGGGGCCAGCGTCGTGCGCACTCGTCCCTGTACCCACAGGACGGTGGCGGTGGCCGCCGCCAGGACGAGATCCGTGACCACGACCGGGCCGGTGAACAGCGTGAGCCCGAGACCGTCCACCACGGTGAGGCCCACAGCCGTGGCGTGGAAGCGGCGGGCGCGCCGTCGGCGTATCTGCCCGCGTCCCACGGTGACGGCTACGGGCGTCGGCATGGCGGGCTCGAACTCCACCATCTCGACTTTCGCCTGGAACTTGGCCCACTTCTCGATCGCGTTCGCGGTGGCCGGTGTGGGCCCAGGGCCGCGGCCTTGCAGCATCAGCTGCATCTGGCGCTTGTTGTGCGCTTCCAGGCGGCTGATCTGGGCCCTGGCGAGGCCGGTCTTCTTGCGCTGGGCCGTCTGCCACAGGCGGTACTGGGTGTTGAGGAGGTCACGGGCGACGTGCGCGTCGGTGAGGTCCTCGGCGGTTCGCCAGCGCCTGAACTCACCGGCCGTGTGACGGGCGCCCGTGGCGAGCACCTTGGCCTCGCGGGCGGCCAGTCGCCGAGCCAGGTGCAGCAGCATGCGGACGTACGGAGTGGTGTCCGGGTCCTCGTCGTCCTGGGAGGCGCCCGGCCCGGGGTCGTTGTCTTCGAGGAGTTCGGCGTCGACGATCTCGTTTTCGTCAGCGGGGCGGGTCATCGTGGGTTTCTGCCGTTCTCGGTGGTTCAGGTGGGGGTGTGCCTGCGGCCTGTCTGACCCGTTTCAGCAGGTCAGAGCCTGTTCTGAGGCCTGTCTCGCACCTGGCCGGGTGCAGGTGCCAGACAGGCCGATTCCAGGCCGCAGACAGGTCCTTGGACGACTCAGGCCGAGTTGAGGAGGAGGTCTCCGACCGTGTTGCCGCTGGTGGTGATCAGACCGATGGCGCTGCCGATCAGACCGCCTCCGAGCCCGAGGAACACGCCGGTGAGTGCACCTCGGACGAGGGAGCCGGTGACGTCTGCACGGCCTGACTTGATCAGTCCGGCGTAGAAGCAGACGAGGACGAGCCCCGTGACCACACCGCCGAGGCCGACCTTCTCAGCGCCGGTGGCGGCCGGCTTCTGGCCGGTGACGTCGATCTCGGCTGCTCCCGCCAGGACGTACGCTCCGACCCCGTCACCGAGGGCAGCTGCGGCTCCGCCCATGGCGCCGAGGATTCCGCCGCCGAGGAACAGCAGGACGCCGATGGTCAGGCCGAGGAAGTAGTGCACCTTGGGGGTGGGGTCGCCGCCCTTCCACCGGCCCACCTGGTAGGCCAGCAGGGCGATGCCGATGATGACGGTGCCGGTCCCGCCGAGTGCTGCTCCGGTGGTGTTCATGCTGGTCAGACTCCGAATAGGTAATGAAGGGCGGGACGGTGGTAGCCGATGACGAGGGCGATGAGGAGGAACCAGAGGGTGCTGGTGACGGCTACGCGTAGCAGGTAGCCGAGACCTGGTGTCCTCCATGCGAGCCGGACGAGCCCGCCCAGGGGGGTCTTCGCGAGGATCAGGCCGATGACCAGGGCGGGAAGGGCTCGGCCGAGGAGGTACCAGGGGTCGTCGGCCATCGCGGTGGTGACGCCGGCGATGAGCAGGGCGGGGACGTTGAGTGGTAGCCGCATCCACTGGAGGTTCAGCGGGATGTGGGTCTTCCAGCCCCATGCGGTGGCTCTCTGCCGGACGGCGATTTCGGTGGCGGTGCGAGCTTCGGTGTAGACGTCGGCCAGCTCGTCGCGCGTCTCGTCGTAGGCGCGCATCACTCCGTCGCCGACGGAGCGCCAGTCGATCCCCCGCTCGCCCTCCGGCGCGTTCTTGCTGCTCACAGGCGCACCCCGCAGGCGATCAGCCGCTGGCGTATGCGCTCTTCGTTGGGGTCCCAGACGCTGAGGTCGGGAACGACCGTCAGGTGGCGCTGCTGGGGAAGAGCGCTGAGCGGGGAGGGACGGGAGGGTGGGTTCCGAACGGCGAGGCGCTCGAGGCAGTGGGATACGGATGGACATGGGCGCGTGCCTCCAAGCGGTAAGGAGGGAGCGGGCCCGGGATGCCTGTTGGCACAACTGGGCCTGCTGGCGGCGGCGGGTAGCGGGGTGCCCGGGGCACGGGCGAGCGCCAGGGCGTGCTGTGGGAAGCGACGCGGGGCGCTGGATGAGGTGGCGGCCGGGGCGGCTCACCTCATCCGCGAATCGTACATACGTTCGGCAAGCCGGGCGCGGGCTACTCCCCTTCGGCCGGTTCAGGGTCGGGGAGCCGGCCGGTCTCCTGGAGCAGTTCCTTGGCCCGCTTCCAGGAGCAGTTGACGGCGTTGGCTACGTAGTTCGGGCTGAGGGTGGGCTGGTCGGGGTCGAGCGCCTCCACCGCCGCGATCAACTCCTCGCGGGTGCGTCGGCCCCCCGACTTGCCTTTGACGGCGTCGGGGGTCGGACCCGATCGGGAAGCCTGCTCGGCGTCTTCCGTCGGGGCCGACGCGGGTGCAGTCGGGGTACTGGCCGGGTTGCCCGACGTGGCGTCGGGGGTGACCGGCACGTCGATGCGAGCCGATCGGCTGCCGTCACTTGCGGCGTTGATCGGGTGACGGACCGAGCTGGTCGGCCGACGCGGTTCCAGCGGATCGGGGTTGCCAGCGGGCTGCGTCGGGGGCGACGGCTCCTCTACCCGATCGGTTTCGTTTCCGCTGGTGAGACCGCTGATCGGGGTCTGATCGGGGTGCCCGATCGGTACCTCGTCGGGGGTGGCGTTCGGGTCGGGGCGGGCGTGGTCGGGTTCGGGCGTCGGGGCCGACCCAGAGAAGCCGGGCGGCAGCGTCGGCCCGATCATCGGGGCAGCGTCGAGGTCCGGCGTCGGCCCGATCATCGGGGTGAGATCGGGGTCGGGTTCGGGCGTCGGGCCCGATGCAGCGAAGTCGGGCGGCAGCGTCGCCCCGATTGTCGGGGCAGGGTCGGGTTCGGGCGTCGGCCCGATCATCGGGGTGGGATCGGGTCGGCCCGATGATCGGGTTCGGGCGTCGGCCCCGATGATCGGGGCGGCCGGTCGGGGCGGCCGGTCGGGGTTCCGAGTCGGGGGCAGGGAATCGTCGTCGGGGTGGAGGCCCATCAGGGTGCCCGATCGGGGGCGTGCGGTCGCGAGGTGGAGGGCACCGCGGATTCGCCCTCGATGAGCGCCTCCGTGAGCGCGTGCAGTCCGACGTGATCCCCGAGGCTCATTCCGTCCGGCGGCTGGATCGCCCCGTACCGGACGGCAGTGATGAGGTGGTGCGGGCGCGCCACTCGGACCAGCGGGTGGAAGGGCCACGGCGCCGGCGCGGGTTGCGGCGGTCGGTCCGGCTTCCGGTGACACTGCCGTGCCGCCGGCGCTTGGCGTTGGCGATGTGACGGGCGACCTTGGCGAGGCGGAAGTCGCGGTCCAGGGCGCCGAGGTCGGCGGTGTGCGGAGCGGCCAGTCCGAGGCGCACGAGGAGCCGCCTCAGGGTGATGAGCGAGTGAACCTTCTCGACGCCGGTCGCACGCCGTTCCGGGGCGAGGCCTCGTTCCCAGAGGAAGCCCGCGATGACGGGTGCTGCCAGACGTGCCAGCACTGCCACGAAGACTTCGCCCGCGCTCAGGCCGTTGTGGTCGGCGACGGCCACTTCGATCGAGGCGAGGATCGCGGAGACGGTGACCGCGACCCACATGGCGATCCCGTCGGCTCCGGAGGGTTCGCCGGCCAGGATGTTCGCCCGGGCCCGGATCCCGGAGATGATGATGGTGCCCTCGACCATTCCGACGGCGATGAGTGCGCCGAGGTTGACCCAGTCAGTCGGAACTCCGGCGAGTTTCACGCTGTTCTGGGCGATCGGCCACATTCCGAGGAGCGCGGCGAAAGTGGCGATGCTGGCGAAGATATAGGTGCCGATATCGGCTACTCGCCTCGCCCGGTGAACGCGAAGGGTCCTTTCTCGCTCTTCGCGGTTTCTGCGCTGGTCCTCGCTTTCGTCGAGAGGGCCAGGGGTGCTGGTCTTGTCGTGGGTGAGGACTTTGGAGATGCCGATGACCGCACCGAGTCCGAGGATGACGACCGCCACGAGAACCACGGGGGACGTGGCGAGGCTGGTCAGGTTGATGCCGGACACCGGCGTGCTCCTTTACTGGTGTGCGTGGGATGTGCTCATGGGGCCGGAGCGGTGTCCGCCGCCGGGTCGGGGATCCAGGGGTGGGTCACCCGGTTCGGACAGGGGGCCCAGTGCTGGCGGTGGTTGTCGAGGTCGCCGTGGTCTTCGGTGCAGTGGGAGTTCGTGCACGGCACGGCGACCACTCCGCGCCCTGCACAGTCGGGGCAGTGGGTGGCGAGGGCAGCGCGGTACATCTCCATGCGCAGCCGGCCGACCGAGGCCCATGCCGTCGCCTCCGGGAAGTCGCCGTTCGTGATGGAGTCGAGCGCGAGGGAGTCCGCTCGGCGAGCGAGGTCGAGCAGGCGGTCTGGAGTGTGTTCGCCGCCATGGGTGGTCATCGGTGTTCATCTCCTTGGGGCGGGGCCTTGATGGCCCCGCCCCTTGTCGGGTGTTCAGGTGCGCTTGCCTCGCCTGCTGGGCTCGTTGAGCTTGCGCAGGATGCCGATGCGGCTGGCGGCCTTGGAGGCTTCGCTGCGGACGGCAGCGGTTCGGGTGGGGTGATGTTGGCGGAGGACCGTCAGGGGCCCGGGTTGAAGTACCGGTCCCAATCCATCAGCCGCGCCTCCATCCACGGAGCCCGCGGCGGCCGGGGTCCAGCTCGCGGCGCCCGGTCTCCCGGCCGCGCTCGGAGGCCTCCCAGCGGGCTGCCGCGTCGGAGGCTGCCCTGCGTTCCTCGGTGCCCGGCCGCGAAGGTGCTGCCGCCGGAGGATCCGTGTCGGCCGGGGTCGGAGAAGCTGAAGTTCAGCGGCGCCATCACTCGCCCCTTCCGGTGAGGCGGGCGGTCTGCCGTTCCGCTGCTTCGGCGGCCTGGCGCGCCTCGTCAGCGCGCTGCTTCTGCTCGGCGTACGTCACCGGCGGCCACCGCCCTTCACGCGGAAGGCGCAGGTCTCGCCGAGGGCGCAGGTTGCGCAGAGCTTGGCGGCCGCCGTCTTGTCGGCGGGGTTCGGAGAGCTGTTCCCGCCGAGCCGGTCGAACAAGTCGACGCTGCTGGCGCAGGCCGCGCGGTCTGCGTCGGAACGCAGAACCGCGCGGGCGTTGCGAAGGGGCCGACGGTTCAGAACCGTGACCTGGTTGGTAGCCATCAGACCCCCTGAGGCCCAGGCCGAGACCGGCTCGGTCCATCCGGCGGTCGGCCTCGGCCCGGCGGATCGCGGCGGCGCGGCGGCGCTGGTCAGGGTGAGGAGCCTGGGCTTCTCGTCGTCGGGGTGGGCCGGGTGTTCGAAGGCGGCGTACCGGTCGCCTTCGGTGGCCGTAGAGTGCTGCATGTTCCGTGCTCCTCGCTGACTGAGGTGTGCGGACGGTCCCCGGGGTCTGCTCCCGGGATTGGAGGGCCCTTCGTCCAGCGCTGGAATCGCTGGGTGCGGAGGGCCCTTTTGTGTGCCCTGAGCGGGCGCAGCTCCCGCACATCCGTGGTGGCATGCGCGGGACTGAATCCGTTCAGTTCAGCGGCCCGCCGATGAGCGGGCCGTTCGTATGCGCTCTGTGCAGTTCTGAAGCAACGTGGCTCTGCGGCCCGGCAGTTGATCTCTGCCGTCATGGAACGTAGCGCAGAAACTAACGACGTCGCAACACGACGTCGTTAGTTTCTAACGCTGTCGTGAGATTTGCAGGGTGACGCGATACGCTGCGACGATGCGCGCCATGACAATGGAGCCGCCGACGATGCCCACCTACGAGCGGGAGCTCGCCGTCGGCCGCCTACGCGGAGAGTGGGGAGACGTTCTGGCGCTGTCCTGCAACGACACCCTCACCGGCCCCAGACCTCAACTCGTCTCCCGCCACAACAGGCCCGCCGCGGTGATCGTTTCGACCGGCTGGTACGGACAAGCGCGCAACGCTCTGGGCACCGCGCCAGAGGTCCAGCTCTTCAGCTCGGACAACGCGCGGACCGAGCTGACGCGCATCCTCACGGACGTGGCAGAACACGGCCATCACATCGTGATCAAGGTGGACCGGTACGAGGTCGTTGCTTTCGTGCCCGTCTCCTGGCACCAGCTCGCCGTACAAGCGCTCGCCAACACGAGCAACGCCTCCGAGGACTGATACGCCGGCTGCCGCCTGGTCCCGCGCCCCCCAGGCGAAGAGCGCCAGCGGACAGCAGCTTCCGGGGGCGGCCCTCGCCAGTCCGGTTCCGCCTCCTCGAAAACGCCACGACCGGCCGGCGGCGCGGTAGAAGATGTCCGGTGGCAGCAGCCACTTCCCAGGCTGCGCCGCGTGGAGGGGAACGGACCATGCCACTGGACCTGAGCCGCGTAGGAACCGGACGCAGCGAACCGCTGCTGCGGCCCCGGGACATCTACGCCGCACTGCCTCGCCGGCCGTGGCCTTACCTGCGGCATGAGCAGGGCGAGGTACTGGAGAAGTGGTTCGGGCGACGCGAACGCCGCGATGTGGTGATCAAGCAGAACACCGGCGGCGGGAAGACGGCGGTCGGGCTGCTGATCGCGCGCAGCACCCTCAACGAGGGAGTGGGAGCCGCGGTCTACCTCGCGCCGGACCGCTATCTCGCCGCGCAGGTCCGGGCAGAGGCCGAGTCGATGGGGCTGGCCGTCACCGACCGCGTCGACGACCTGGCCTTCCGGGCCGGGCAGTCCATCTTGGTGACCACCTTCCAGAAGCTGGTCAACGGGCAGTCCGTGTTCGGCGTGGTCGGTGACAGCCGGGAGAAGCTGGACGTCGGCATCGTCATCGTGGACGACGCGCACGCCGCCCTCACCACGACGGAGGCCCAGTTCCGGCTCACCGTGCCCGCCGGCCATGCCGCGTACGAGGCGCTGAGTGCTCTGTTCGCCTCCGAGCTCCAGGCGCAGTCACCCAAGGGCTGGGCGGACATCCGGGCGCATGACCACACCGCCTCGGTGCCCGTGCCGTTCTGGTCGTGGATCAGCCAGCAGCAACGGATCATGGACATCCTCCACCCGCACGCCGGGGAGGAGGGCTTCAAGTTCACCTGGCCGCTGATCGCGAACATGCTGCACCTGTGCTCGGCAACCGTGACCAGCCAGGAGATCCAGGTCAGTCCCCCGTGTCCGCCGATCGCGATGATCCCCGCGTTCGCAGGAGCGCGCCGGCGCGTCTACCTCACGGCCACGCTCGCGGACGACAGCGTGCTCGTCACCGACCTCGACGCCGGACCGAAGGACGTGCAGCAGCCGGTGACGCCGGGCAGCGCGGCGGACCTCGGCGACCGGATGATCCTCGCGCCCATCGCCCTCAACCCTCAGCTCGGCGAGGAAGCTGTCCGCCGGCTGGCCCGGCAGTTCGCCGACGGTGACCGGGACGGCGACGGCACGGCCGAATCGCAGCCGGTCAACGTGGTGGTCCTGGTCCCCAGTACCCGGGCGGCTGCGCCGTGGCGGTCGTACGCGGACGTGGTCGTGCACGCAGGAGAGCTGCCGAGCACCGTGCGCGCTCTCAAGGACGGGCGGGTCGGACTCGTCGTCATGGTGAACAAGTACGACGGCGTCGACCTCCCACGGGAGGCCTGCGAACTGCTGATCCTGGACGGCGTACCGCGCCCGATGGACCCGACCGAACGCCGGGAGGCCGCGCTCCTGTCGGGCAGCCCGACCCTGCTGGCCCGGCAGATCCAGCGCATCGAGCAGGGCATGGGACGAGGCGTACGCGACAGCGAGGACCACTGCGCCGTACTGCTCCTGGGCAGCCAACTCGCCGTCGCTCTGCACGACCCGAAGCAGCGGGCCCTGTTCTCACCGGCGACCCGCGCCCAGATCGACCTGAGCAGCAGCCTCGCCGAGCAGCTCACCGGCAAGGGGCTGGACGGAATCCGGGAAGCGATCGGCCTGTGCCTGAGCCGGGACCCGCAGTGGCGGGCACTGAGCCGTGAAGCACTCGCTGCCGTCCACTACGCCCCCACCGGAGCCGTCCGGGACGAAGCCATCGGCGTTCGCGAGGCGTTCAACCTCGCGGCGACCGGCCGCTACACCGACGCGAGCGACCGGCTGCAGAAGGCCATCGACATGGTCAGCGACCGCGCGGTGCGAGGCTGGCTGATCGAACAGCGTGCCGCGTACCTCCACCACGTTGAACCCGCGGCCGCGCAGAAGCTGCTCTCCAAGGCCCTGGACGACAACCCGTTCGTCCTCCGGCCTGCCGGCGGAGTCACCCCCGCCCAGCTCCGACCCGCAGCTGTTCAGGCAGAGGCCGCGGCAGCGTTCCTGTCCGAGACGTACGCCGACGGCACCGCGCTGCTCCTGGGTGTGCAGGCGCTGCTTGAGGAAGTGGTGTGGGGAGACCCGGAGCGTTCTAACGATGCCGAGCGCGCGTGGGAAGCCCTGGGGCGCCATCTGGGGTTCGCCAGCTCCCGCCCGGAGAAGATGTACGACACCGGGCCGGACAACCTGTGGGTACTCGGCGGCGGCCGGCACGCGGTGATCGAGCTGAAGACGGGCTGTGTCGCCGAGACGATCGACAAGCACGACCTGGACCAGCTTGGTGGCAGCGTCCGCTGGGACAAGCAGGCGTACCCCGAGGTCACCCAGCAGCTCCCCGTGATCGTCCATCCCAGTCGCACGCCTCATTTCCAGGCGATCACTGTCGAAGGGATGCGGGTCGTCACCCTGGAGCGGTGGGAAGCGTTGGCCACCGCGGTGCGCAGCTGGGCAGAGGCGCTCACGCACGGCCAGCACCGCTGGGGCAATCCGCAAGCTGTCGCGGAGCAGTTGGCCCACCACAAGCTGACCGCTGGGGCCCTGTTCTCGACGTTCGCCCAGGCGCCTGGCGCCGCAACTTCCTGAGGGCTCGCCGGATCGCGCACTTGCCGCGCGGCCACCCGCGGCCGCGCGGCGGCGGACACGAGGGATTTCGGGGCTCCTGGACCCCACGCCGGGCACGTTGGCAGTTCTCACCTGCTGGGGCCGGGGTTCCACCCGATGTCCGGCTCCGTGGCGCTGCCCAGTACCGCAGCGAGGTGGCCGATGCTGGTGAACGCGACACCCGGGTCGGCGGTGAAGGCGGCCGGGTCGATGTTGCGGGTGACGAAGATCGGGACGACCTTCCACTCCTGCGGAGTGTCCACTCCGCACACCCGCGCTGCCGCCTCTGTATGGGCGGAGAGGACCTGGGCCTTCGCCAGGAGCTTCTTGCGGTAGCGGACGAAGCGGTCGAGATGCTGGGCGACGCTGTGGCTGCTGATCGCCCTGTGAGGGTTTTTGGCCTCGACCACCCAGAGCCGTCCCCGGGTCGGATCGGCGACCAGCAGGTCGATCTCACCCGGCAGTCCGGGGATGCCGGCGCGTGCTGCCGGTCCGACATCGAAGCGGGGCCGATGCGGCAGGCCGGCGCGCGCTGCCGCATCGGCCAGGTCCGTCTCGAGCTGGTTGTTCTGCTGCTGGCGGTAACGGTCCAGGAGGTCGGCCACCTTCGGCGGTGTGTCGGGCCGGGGCAGTCGGCTGTCGCTGAGGGAAGCGGCGTAGAGCTGCTGGGCGGTGTGGACGAGCCAGGGCGCGATCAGGATGCCGTCGGCGTGAGAGATCAGAGGGTGGGTCGTGGGCCGGATCCGCCGTTCGACCTCGGCGTAGGCATGTGCGTGCGTCGCGGTGGCGTTGCCGCTGTGGAGGAGGAGCTGGTCGACGGCGGCCAGGATTTGGCCTTCTGGCAGCTGGGACCAGGCGGCGGCCTCGCGGGCGATGTCCTTCCTGCTGGTCGCGGCAATGCCGCCAGCCTCGACGGGCCAGTCAGAGGCAGTGGCGAGGACGGCGGCCAGGGCGTCGAGCCCGCAGCCCCACTGCGCGGTCAGCTCCCGGTCGGCGCGGGCGAGGGTGCTGCCGGCCGGCGGATTGAGACTCGTGAACTCGGTTGGAGTGCGAAGGGCGCGCCGGGCCGCGAACAGCTCCTGCGCGGTGATGGGTTGCGGGTCGGAGGACCGGGCGCGGGCGAGCCACGCCTGTTCCTGTGCCTGACGGAAGGCGAGCGTGTCGAAGCCGAGGTGTCCAGCCTCGGTGGCCTCAGCCGGGTTCCTCGTGGCAGCGGTGGTGGGGATCTCGAAGGTGAAGACGCCTGTGGTGTCGACGGTGAGCTTCGCGGAGTGCAGTTTCCGGCTTGCTGGGACGGCCACCAGCGCGGTACGCAGGAGAAGCTCGGTGAAGGCGACGAGATCAGCGACGGCGATGAGGTCGACAGCCTGATCGCCTGCGGGCGGTGTGGCGAGGGCCTGTTGAAGGAGGGTCTGGAGGGCGGTGGTGACGGCGGCGCCATCGGTCTCCCGGCGGCGGGCCTCCTCTTCCCAGGTGCTCCCCTCAGCGCGGACGATTCCGGGAATGGCCTCCTGCTGGCCGCGGCTCCGTGCGGAGAGGGCAGCGTTGAGGTGTCGGGTCAGGGTCGGGACCAAGGCCGGACGGTAGGCACGGAGATGTCCGTCGAGTGCGCCTTCCAGGGCATGCAACAGCTGCTCGGCCGGGCCGCCCCTGCGCAACGCTTCGGCCCCGGTGAACGTGCCTGCCGGTACACCTGCTTCCCGCACGGCTTCGGCGGCCAGGCGCAGTGCCCGAGCTCGGACATGCGGTGTGCTCGGCAGGTAGTGGGCCGGCGCGGCAGGTGGAGCGGACGGGTCATTGCCGTACCAGGTGATCACCGGGGCGACTGTGTCCCAGGCGGTGCTGAACGCGTCGGCTGCCAGACCACTGCCGGCGCCGTGGGAGGTGCGGATCCGGCTGCTGGTCTGGTGCAGGATCCGGCCGAGGATGTGGTGACCGTCCTCGGTGAACCGGGCCAGAAGAGCAGGGTCGAGCACCAGGTCGATCCGGGCGGCCTGTTCGTCCACACCCACTTTCACGGCGAGCGCGTTGGCGGGGACGTCCATGGGGCGGTTCGCAGGCGGATCGTGAGGGGTGACGGTCTCGGTGAGGTGCAGGATGACGGGACGGCGTCCCGGCAAGGTGAAGTGGCGCGTGAGGTCGAGATGGCTGGCGAGGGTGCCGCGGATTCCGTCGGCGAAGCCGGTGAACGCGGCTTCGCCGAGCAGCGCACCTGGCTCGGGACTGATGGTGGTGACGATGACCAGCGGCGGGTGACTGCTGACGCAGACTCGCACCGTTCGCTCCGGAAGGTTCTGTGCCAGGTCGGCCCATCGCCCCTCACCCTGTTGCGCCGCCGTGAGACGGCAGTGGTCCCAGTCGACCGCCGGTGGCAGCCCAGCCGAGTCCAGCAGGGTGTCCGTCGATGCCCACAGCGCAGCGCGCTCCACGACACGTCCAGGCCGTACGGCTCCACCAGGGCCACACCCTCTTGCGGTGGGCCGGGAGGCAGGAGGGTCGCCTGGGCGTGCCAGGCGCTCCAGGCGTCCAGCACGTCGTAGTAGGCGACGGCGTCCGCCCCGGGGTGCTGGGTGAGTTCCAGGACCCACAACGCGACCATGGCCAGGTCGCCGCCGGCCGCGGCGAAGATCTCGGTGAGCTCCTCCATGTGGACGTAGACCGTGTCGGTGACGACCTCCCGACCGAGGAAACGTGGCCCTGCATAGACGACAAGCCGGCCGGTCCCGGATGGGGTCCTCAAGAGCTCGGCGCGCGCCTTCTCCACGAGGGCGGCGAGATCGTCGGCGAGGCTGGCGACGACGGCGATCTCCAGTCGGTGCGACGGCGAGCTGATCCGGCACACCTCGTCGGGCTGGGTGGGTGCCTCCCGGAGACCGAGGAGTCGTGCGACGCGTGTGACGGTGCGAAGGCGCAGGTTCGACTGGGCATCGTCCGGTATCGGGTGTCTCTGCAACAGATCACCTGCTGCTGCGGCCGCGGCCTCCAGAGCGGTCGATGCAGGGACAGGTTCTGTGCTGCCGTCGACGCTCCGCACAAGCAGCGTCGGGCCGAGCAGGGGAAGACCGGGTGCGTATGTGAGAGGCAGCTCGGTGATGTCGCGGGTCAGGTAGGCGAGCGCGGCCGCTGTTCGGTCGGATTCCCCAGAGAAGTTGGCTCCGGTCACATGGTCGGTCCCGATCTCGCCCGCAGCGGTGACCTCTGCGGCTGTGACCTCGCACGTGATCTGCTCGGGTGCCGGTTCCACGACGGTGGTCAGACGCCACGTCGGCGACAGGTGCCTGACGATGTGGTCGGTGTGTCGCAGCGCGAGTTCCAGGACGTCCCGGATGCCGAATCCGCGCACCGCGACCAGGTGCTCATCCGCGGCATCGGCGGTGTCACGGAGAGCCCGCAGAACCATGAGCGGATGGTCGAGCTCACCAGGGTGAATCAGGTAGGACCTCTCCCCGAGCGTGAACCGCACCGCATCCGCCGGGTCGTTGGGAATCCGGCCGGTGGTGATGCCGCGCGTGGGGGCCGCTCGCAGGGCAGCATGCAGAACGCCGGGGAGGTCTCCGGCGCCCGCCTGCTGCCCTTCCGCAGCACGGCTGGCCAGGGCTCGAGTCCAAGCCAACAGCAGATGATCATGTAGACGGGCGCAGCCCGGCGAGTCCAACGCCGCACGCAGCATCGTCAGCACCGAGTCACGGGAGTACTCCCCAGTACCCGGTCCAGGAGCTGGACTTCCTCGCGGGGCATCGATCGTCCTTCTGGCCGTCGGAGTTTTGGCCTGAGCCTGGCAGACGGGGCGGGGCCCCGTCTGACTCTCTCTGAAGATCGCTCCCGCGCCCACGGCCAGGGCAGCTTAGAGGCTCACCACCAACCGGGGCAGGCCACAGCAGACGGCTGCAACTTCGTCCACCGGCTTGGTCTGTGCAGGGGCTCAAACGAGCCTGGGGGCGGGGGCGGTTTCCTGGGCCCCTGCATGAGCCCGTCTGACCCTACGCAAAGTGCAGGTCAGAGCGCTTTCACCATCCTGGCAGTGGCTGAAGGGGCTGAACTTCCAGGTTATGAAGAAACTTGCGGGCGGGCGTATGCGCGCCCGCGTGAAGTACCGAAAGGGTCTGCTGTACGGATGTAGGCGCGCGGGCGCGCGCAGGCACGCATGCACGCCCGCGCGCACGAGAGATGTTCCGGAGCGTGATAACTGGGAAGTTCAGCCCCTTCAGCCACTGCCAGGCGAGCTAGAGGCGCTTTGACCTGCACAAAAGCCAAGTTGCTGAGGGGCTGCACTTAGACCCTGAGGGGCCAAAGGTCAGCCCCTGCCTTACGCAGAGGGCGCTGGTTGGTCACGGACGGACCCTTCAAGGGCGCCAAACAGCACCCAGCCGCCCGCCGCCGCAGCACCCAGCCGCCGCCGCAGGCGCATGCCGGAAGTCGAGCCCCTATGACCCCTCACAAAGCACCAAATAGAACGCAAAAGGTGCATTGCGGGCGGTAACTTCGATCCGAGGCTTGCCGGTTGGGTTCGGGGCCTCATAGCTCCCGGCGCCGACAGGGGCGGAAGGGGCTGAACATGAGGCATTGCGCAAACTTCTAGCGCGCGCGTCCCAAAGTGCGGCCCACGCTGCGCTAGGCTCGCAGCAGCAGACGTGAGACTTCAGCCCCTATAGCCCCTATCCCCTCCATCGAAGCAGCCCTGACCTGCGTATTCACCGATGACTCGTGCAACGCATACAGACCCTCAGCAAGGATCAGCAAGAATGCCCTGCCCTCCAGAATCTTCTGTGGCACCACCAGGGCCATCTCTGGTGGACACGGCGATCTGGTGCGCACAGAGGGGCTGGCCAGTGCATCCACTGGTCCCTGGACGCAAGATCCCGGCTGCCAACTGCTCCCACTGCCGTGAGAAGCAAGATCACGAACCCGTGCACTGTCCGTGCCTCCAAGCCGGCCGATGGTGTCACGGCTTCCACGCTGCCACCACCGACCTCGACCGCATCCGAGCATGGTGGGACGCCCAGCCTCGCTTCGGAGTAGCAGTGTCGTGCGGCCCGGCAAACGTAGTAGTCCTCGACGTGGACGCGCATGCAAGCAAGCACCCACAACGTGACCGACTTCTCCCAGGTATCCCCATTCATCCGTCAATCGACCTGACTGGCCTGGAGAACGGGTTCCACACGCTCGCGCTGCTGGCTGCTTACCGTCGCCAGCCGAATCCCTGCCATGACGACACAACTCTCCGGGTGGAAACGGCTTCTGGAGGCATGCATATCTGGTACTCGCTGCCGGCAGACCTGAGGTTGAGGTCCTCCCGCGGAGCGGACGCTACGACGGCCTTGGCCTGGCAGGTAGACGTGCGTGCGAATAAGGGTTACGTCGTAGCACCCTTCACATGTACGTCGAAGGGCACATACAGGCCGTTGGGCACAGTTCGGGACCCAGCACCGCTCCCTCAGTGGCTGGCGGAAGAGCTGATTCGGACCGGTCACGGTATAGCCTCCTCGCCAGCGCCCTCGAGCCAGACGATTCGCCCCCTGATTCGTCGAACCGGAGGGCCCGTTGACGGGCTCAGAAGGCTGCTTGAGGACATCGAAGCTTGTGCTGTAGCAGACGAGGGGACCGGTTTCACCGGCAAGCTCAACAAGGCCGCTTTCACCGCCGGAGGCCTAGTAGCGGCCGGCCGCCTCTCAAGAACCGAAGCAGTCGATCGTCTGACGTACGCCGCGGAAGCAGCTCGACCCAATCAGCGGGTCAAGATCGCCCGGATCATCAGCGACGGACTCACGGCGGGGGCCCTGCGCCCGCTTCATCTCGAAGGACGCTCATGAGTACCCCCAGCGACCGCTCTCAGGCTGGCTTCGACCCAGAAGCCGTCGCTCAGCAGATGCTCGACCTCGACACGCCGGTCGTCGGAGCCGACCGGCCGAACTTGCCGGTACAGAAAGCGAGCCTCGAAGTCAGCGAGCCCACCAGCCCTCCCCCGAACCGACGGTCGGCAGGGATGCTTCCGCACGACCTCACTGACCGAGCAAATGCGGAACTGTTCGCCTCCATGTACAGCGGGAAGTTCCGTTACGTGGACGGTAACGGCTGGTATGTCTGGGACGCTGGCCGATGGAAGCTGCGCGGCGGCGAGGGCGCTGCGATCTGGGCTGCTGGAGACATGGCCGCTCAGATGCCCACCGTCGACCCGACTGGCGTGTTCTCCCAGCAGGAAGTGGTACGCCACCGCCGCTACTCATCATCGACCAGCGGCATGAAGGCAATGCTGCACCAAGCGAAGGCATCACCTGCCCTGTCACTGGACGCCACCCAGCTTGACGGCGATCCGTACACGCTGTGCACACCGTCCGGCGTGGTCGACCTCAAGACAGGCGAGGTCCGAGCAGCCGATCCGTTCCGAGACTTCAACTCTCGCTGCACCCGGGTAGCCCCCCTCGCGCAGATGGACACCCCGCGCTTCTTCGCCTTCCTCGCCGACACTTTCGGTGACGATGCTGACGGCAAGGAGATGATCGAGTACCTCCACATTCTGCTTGGCTACTCGATCACTGGGGATGTTGGCGCACAGGTCCTGCCCTTCTGTCACGGCGACGGCGCCAACGGAAAGAGTGTGCTCCTCGACCTGGTCGTGCAGATCCTCGGCGACTACGCACACGCGGCACCCCCTGGCTTCCTCATGGACCGTGGCGGGTACAACGAGCACTCGACGGAGCTGACCGAGCTGTACGGTCGCCGACTCGTGGTGTGTAGCGAGTTGAAGGCCACGGACAAGTTCAACGAAGTACGCATGAAGCAGCTCACCGGTGGTGAGCCGGTCACTGCACGCCGCATGAGGCAGGACTACTTCACCTTCGCGCCGACCCATCACCTCTGGCTCCTGGGCAACCACTATCCCGAGGTTGCTACAGGCGGTCACGCCTTCTGGCGTCGACTCCGACTGATTCCCTTCGAGCGCAAGGTCCCCGACGAGAAGAAGATCGACAACCTGGCCCGAATCCTGGTTGAAGAGGAAGGACCGGGGATCCTTGCGTGGCTCATCGAGGGAGCGCGCCGCTTCCTCGCGACTCGAGCCCCCGGAGCCGATCGAGACAATCTCGACGGTCCCGAGAGAGTCCGTACGGCGACGGCAGGCTATGCGGCCACCGAAGACCACATCGGCCGGTTCCTCGGCGAGGCCACGGAGAAGCACCCGAGCGCGAAGGTGCTGCAGTCTCAGCTCTACAAGCTCTACAAGCTCTGGTGCCAGGGGGAGGAGGAGAAGCCGGCCACTGGTCGTGCTTTCGCCGAACGAGTCCGGAAGGAACTCGGGCTGAAGTCCGCAGAGGAGATGATCAAGTCGAACGGTGTCCGGTTCTACCCGGGCCTGGCGCTGCGGACTGAGGACGAGTAGTCACGGAACTTTGTGGGGAAATGTACACCGGAGCGGTGAGCGGCCACTACGCAGTGCCGCCGCGCCCCACTAAACTGGAGAGGGATGGTGGACGCGGGCGTGAGGCTTCAGCGATCGACCCGAGGAAACCAAGAGCAGAAAGGGGCGCGGACAGCATGAGCTCGCTACTCACTGACACGGACGTCACCGGGGAAGCCACGATCGTGTGGCTGGAGGACATCACGACGTTGGAGTACGTGCGTCAGGCCGTCCACGGCACCCCCTACCGAGTCGGTAAGCCCCCCTTCGACGGCCTCGGACGCCTGGTGGGTTACGCGGAACTCGCCCCCACTGTGCAGCGGGACCCTGAAACGAGTCTGTTCCATCGCCGTGTCTTCTTCCTCGTCCCTCATGATCGAGACTCTGCGCCTAACGGCGACTACCGAACGGGGTCACCCGGCGAGGCTGTCGACCCACTCACCGTGGCTGCCCGCCGTACCGGGGAGAAGACCGAACGCTCCCAGAGGCGAGCGATAACCCCCACGGGCGCATAAGGGTCCATCCTCACGAACAGCACAACTGGCCTGGGGCCTGGCAACACGACTCGTGTTGCCAGGCCCCGGGCCTTGCCATCCAGGGGCTGAAGGAAGTAGGCCCCTTCCAGCCCCTGAAGCTCTGACGACATCTCCCCAGTTCAGATGGGGTCCCTTACCACCGCCAGGGGCTGAAGGGGCTGATTTTCCAGGTTTCGAACTTCGAGCGAGAAGCCCGCGCTACGTCCGTCCCTCCAACGCTAAGCAGACGTGAACCCGGCTCTTCAGCCCCTTCAGACCCTGGTAGAGCCGAGCAACGAGCACTGTGGCCCATCGGTCCGCCGGCTGAACGAATCGCTTAGCCGGCCCACACCGGCCTTGTCCGCATCCGCATGGACTATCTGCTGCATGTCATCACCATCTCGTGGTCCGGTCGGGGTCCTGAAGCGCCTTCTGGTTGCTCTCGTAGCCGCAGGCGTCGTCATCGGCTTCTGGCGGTGGACAGGCCAAGGCAGCGACGTCACTGATCCGGGCTGGCTGGACCGCACCACCGAGACGGTCACGGACTTCGGGGAGTCGATGAAGGACCTGATCAGTCAGCTCGGCGACCAGGTCGGGTGATGACGCGTCAACGGACCTTCGAAGGGATCCTCCAGTGATACGTGTTGCACGGTGGCTGCTGACCGCCATGCTGACCATCGGCCTCGTATGCGGCGTCCTCAGATACGTGCGTGATGACGGAGCGGGCGGCATCCGCGACCTCGTCACAGCGTTCGTGGGAGGCATCGCCGACGTCACCTACCGGTGGGTGCCGCCCACCGTCGAGTTCCTCGCCAGCCTCGTGTCGGACCTCTTCGGACAGGCGGCCTGACGATGGTGATGGGACCTACCCACGCCCTGTCGGGCGTGGCCGTGTGGATGGCCGGTGCCGCAGGCCTGCAGATGTGCGGAGTCACCCTTCCTGGAGCTGAGGTCGCGGTGGGCGCAGCCGTATCCGCCGGGGCGGCCCTGCTGCCAGACATCGACCACCCGTCGTCGACCGTCGCCAGGACCTTCGGGCCGGTCTCCACGGCGTTGTCACACGGGGTCGACCGAGCCGCGACGACGGTCTACAACCTGACCCGTACGGCCAGGGAAGCACCGCGGACGGGCGGGCACCGCACCCTGACGCACACCGCTGTGTTCGCCGCGGCCGTCGGCGGCCTGGTCAGTACGGCGTGCGGACTGCTCGGCAAGCCGGCGGCGGTGACCGTGCTGTTCCTCATGCTCGGGTTGGCGATCCGGGGCCTGATGGGCCGCTGGGCAAGGCGACAGGGGTGGATGGTCACGACCCTGGTGACTGCGGCAGCGGCGGCAGGTGCCGTCTGGTGGCTGCCGCCCGGGCGGGGCTATCCGGTACTGGGCCTGGCGGTAGCGGTCGGATCCCTCACCCACTGCCTCGGCGACATGATCACCAAGCAGGGGTGCCCGCTGGCCTGGCCGCTGGTGCATCGAGGGAAGAGGTGGTGGGAGTTCGCACCTCCGGCGGCGCTGCGGATACGCGCCGGAGGCAGCTTCGAGAAGACCGTCCTCGTTCCCGTACTGGCCCTCTCGACCGCGGCAAGCACCGCGTTCGCTATCCCGGAGGTGCAGGCTCTGATCCTGTCCGGATGACCCCGCCGCGGCGACTGGCCCGTATGCCCGACTGGCCAGCGCCCTCTCGCCGGTTGTTGCGGAAACCCACCGGTCCCCGGCACAGCCGGTTTCGCCCGCGTGGACAGTCAGTGGTCAAATGGCCGCGACTTTGTGATCACCACTCCGTCGCCCGAGGTGCCGGCGGACCAGCTCGAGGAGAGGTACATGAACCGCTTCCCCACCCGCGCCGTGGCGGCCGCGGCCGTCGTCCTGCTCGCGGCCGGTTGCTCCAGCTCCGGGGACGACGGTAAGAGCACGCCTGGCAAGGACAGCAGCGCGAAACCCTCACAGATGCCGAGCCTGGGCCTTGAGATACGTCCCGGGAAGGACCTCGTCGCCCACCAGGGCGTCGCCGTCGCCGCGCTGGACCGAGAGACGCTGCAGATCCGCAAGCAGGTCACCGTTCCCGAGCCGGTCTCCCAGGGTCAGCTCGCCGGGACCGGCAGCCGCAGCCGCGTCTTCGACGGCTCCTTCCAGTACGCCCTGCTGGGCGAGAGCGGCATGAGCGCCCAGGGTTCCGACGGGGAGCTCAAGGTCGCCGACCTCGCCGCAGCCGGCACCGACAAGGCCGTCGTGACCCTGACCCGCGAGCAGCTGACCGCCGCCGGCGTGACCGGGGCGGTGTCCGGGGCCCAGTTCACCGGGGCGCCGAAGTCCCCGGAGCTCTGGTTCCAGACCACCGCGGCCGACAGCCCCGCCGGCGAGACTTGGTCGAGTTCGACCGCCGACAAGTACAAGATCACGTCGCTGTGGTCCGTCAACATCAAGGACTGGCAGGCGGGCAAGCGCACGGCGCGCAAGCACGAGGTCCCCGCCGAAGTGCAGGCGTACTGGAAGAGCCAGGAGTGCCAGACGGCGTTCTCCCGCAACCCCGGCGAGGAGGGCTTTACCCCGTGGAGCTGCTGGGTCGTCGACGGTGCGGGCGTCCCCGTCGCCAGCGGTCCGGCCGACGACCGCACCGTCAACGGCACGGTGGACACCGGCTGGACGAACCCGGCCTCAGGCACCGGCAGCGAGAAGGTCACCTTCAGCTACGTCAAGGGAAGCGACGGCAAGCCGCCCTCCCGCTGAGCGTCAGCGCCGGCGGCAACGGCGCCTCGACCCCGGACGGCATGTCCGGTCTGGTCGACAGCGGCTCCGCGCCAAGAGCGAGCGGAAGATGTGGCGGTTCACCACCGCGGGTCCCAGCTGAAGCTGGAGGAACTGCCCAAGGCGCTCCCAGCGGCGACAGGCAGCGACGACGAGACCGAGCTGTGGGTCTTCTCCGACGGCCAGGCCGTGGCCAAGGTCGAGAGCGGTGACACCGCCACCGGATGGATCCTCACTGCTGACCAGCAGTGGAAGAAGATCGGGCCGTGGGCGGACGAGCTGCTGGACGCCGAGGTCCTCACGACCTCCTGACCTGATCGGCCACAGGGTCCCCGAAGACGCGTCTTCGGGGACCCTGTCCGCTTCCGTCCTTAGCGTCCCAAGCGGCTTTACCCCCGCAGCAGAAGGACGGCCCCGGCATGACCATCCCGCAGACCGCACGCATCTCACCGCGTTCGCGTCGTCTACTCGTCACCGTCGGCGTGCTCGGTGCCGCTCTCGTCGCGCTGCAGCTGGCAGCAGCGAGCCCCACGGCAGGACTCGTCGTCTGTGCGGTGGGCGCCCTGGGCGGTTTCCTCCTGTGGCTCAGGGCGAACCGCACCGTCGCGACGGCCATGATGTCGACCTGCCTGACGATGATGTGGATCCCCGCTGTCATCAGCCGGGTCGGCGAGGCCGCTGGCGTCCCCGAGGCGATCGCCTCATGGGAGGTCGTACCGATGTGGGCTCTCACCTCGCGGTACCGGCCGGCGCCTGGCTGCCGACCCGGCATCGCGGCTCCCGCGCTGTGACCGTGCTGCTGTGCCACGCGGCGATCAGCGTCACCGCGCTGACCGCCGCGGTGTTTCCCGCATCCTCACTGTCGACCGCAGCCGTGCTGACCCTCCTGGTCGTCGTGATCCGTTCCGGCGTCCCAGCGGCTGTACGGGCACGGCTGCACCGCGTCCGGTCCGCAGACGTCGGGACCTTGGAGCAGGTGCGCGACGGCGATGGGCGCCTGTGGCTCTCGGCGGCGCAGTCCGGCCCCAAGGAGCGTCAGGTGTTCGTCGGCCACGGAGGCGTGGTGTCAGTCGTGCACCGGCTGCCGCCCGGTCGTGTCACCCTCACGCGCGTCGAGGATGAGCCCGGAGCCAGGGTGCAGGCCTACGCGCTCAACGGATCCGCAGACGAACTCGTCGAGGTGCTGCGGCGGTTCGTCGCCGAGGACCAGGATCTGGCCCGGGCGCTGAGCATCGACACGGCCGACGTCGTCACCCTGGTTACGGCGCCGCACGCCGGTCTTGCTGACGAGTCGCTGTCCATCGACCTCGCCGGCCTGTGGGACAAGGCTGCTCACCAGTACGTCGACCGCCGGGTAACCCTGCTGGCCGCCGCGGAAGCGACAGGCCACCTCCAGCACCTCACGGTGAGGCGGCGCCGGGTGGCGACCACAGGACAACGAGCGGCGGCTCGCCAGCACGGAGACCGGCGACAGCGCGGCGTCGCAGCGACAGCCATGGCAATCCGCTGAACCACCGGATCCGGGACAAGGAGAAGGGGCTCGGCCACGGGATGATCCCGTGGCCGAACCCCTTTCCTGTCTGCCTACGTGCCCCGCTCAGTCCTCACGCGGGGCCGGAGGCCTCGGCGGCGTCTCGTCGACCGGCGGCCTGGGGCTCGTCGGCCGGCGGGGAAGCTCACCCGACTCCGGGGCCGGAGCGGGCCGCGGTGAACGCCGACGAGGAACGGGATCGGAGCGGTCCGGCCCTGAGATGGACACCGGCTCCGGCCCCGGACGGCTAGCACGCGCCCGGGGACGGCGCCCGGGTCGGCGGAGCCGCAGTCGCTGCCTCCCCGCCGGGACCTCCGCTCCCATCCGGCCTGGACGTCGGCGCGGGCGTCCGGCCTCGCCCTCCGGCCGGACGGGAGACGTCGTCGCCCGTCCCTGCCCTGCTGTCGCTTCCTTCCGCCCGCTTGCTGGTCTTCGCCGTGGCATCCGGATCGGCGCCGCGTGTGTCCGCCCGGGACCTGCCACCGCTCGCTGCATCCGGGCGCCGCCCGGACACAGGCTCCGGACGCCTTGTACCCGTCGGGGAGTCCGTGGTGCTCGGCGAGGGGCGCCTGCTACCGGAGGTGCCGGGCCGGGAGGGACTCGTACCGCCGCGTCCAGATGTTGACTCGCTCGGTCCCTTCGGTCCCTGAGGCCGTCGTGTCCCTCGCGGACTGGGCCGGCGGTCGCCGATGACCCGCCGGGCCGCGGACCGTGCGCGGGTCTTCGCGAAGCCCCCGGCACGGCTGGTGACGTCGTCGTACGCGGCCTTCGCCTCGAAGGCCTGGTCAGCGCTCCGCTTGGCGCCCTTCCCCATCTTGATCGCGAAGTGCCACAGTCCGGCCGCCGTCAAGATGATCATCAGCACTTGGACGCCCAGGGAGGCGTTGCTGCCCAGGATCAGGCTGTAGATCGCCATCAGCAGGGTGAGTGCGATCCAGGCGATGGCCTTGAGGACGAAGGAGATGGTGAAGGCGTTCGCCCATTCCCTGGCGGCGAACGTCGCCGGCGGGAACGCTGCCACCGCGCCGACGATCGGCAGCACGATGATCAGGATGAGGATGAACCCCTCCCAGAACAGCTTGAACAGGGCGACGATGTCGATCGACGGCGCGAGGATCACGTTGGAGACACCGGAGGCGAGCGCGACCTGCATCCGGGAGGAGGGGTTGGCTCCCCGCCAGTCGTTGAACCGGCTCTTCCTGTCGTCCTTGGCCATCTGCTTGGCGACCTTCTCGAAGTAGTCGCTCTTCTTGCCCAGGGAGTCGAGGTTGTCGGCGCGCGTGTACGTCTGCGCCATCACCTGGGCCGTGCGGATGTCGGTGCACCGGTAACCGAGAGAGCAGTCGTCGGTGTCCCACCCACCGCTCGCGTCGCCCTTCCAGCCGCTGTCGATGACGGTGTTGGCGTTCTGCCCGAACTGTCCCGCGGCCCACGGCGTGAACATCATCGCCTTGTACATGGTGCAGGAGCTGATGCGCTTGGCCCGGTTCGGGACGCCCTCGGCGAGCCAGCAGGGGTCGGCCGTCTTCGTGCCGGCGTTCTCCGGGAGCATGACCTCGGTCATCGCCGAGGAGAACCCGTTGATGGCCTTGTCGGCCTCAGACGTGACGGTCGTGTACCAGGACCCCTGAAGCAGCAGTGCGCTGATAAACAGGGAGGCGACCATACCGCCCAGGCCCTGCCACACCTTGGAGCGGCTCTTGGTCCGGCTGTGCACCACCACCCACGCGCCACAGAGAATGATCATGACGGTGCCCAGCGGGGCCCACACCGTCGCGTACAGCTTCGCCACCAGGCTGTTGGCGGTGCCGTCCTTGCCCTGGTACAGGTCCTGGAACGGGGCCGTGTTCATGGCCAGGTCCTGGATGGCCAGGCTGAAGCTGCCCAGCGACTTGCTGAACTCGAAGACGGTCTGGGCCATCCAGTTGCCGGCGACGTCCATGATCGAGCAGGAGTCGTCACCGTCGACGTTCTTCTTGTACGTCGACCACAGCAGCCCCCGGCCGTTGGTCAGCTCGTAGAGGGTGTAGTTCCGGGCGACGGTCTTCTTGCTCATGTCGGCCGTCGGCTCGGGCCCGTACTCTGGCTGAGCCGACGGCAGCAGCACGGTGGACGCCGAGGCGTAGAACTCGGGCCCCCAGTTGCCCTTGCCCGGCACACCGATGCAGTCCAGCCCGAACGGGGCCGCCTGCGCCGTGGACATGGGCGTCCCGAGGACGACGGCCAGCACGGTCAGCACGGTGAAGACGCCTGCCCGGGCCGCCGCGCCTGTCCGGCGGACACCGCGAGCCAGCAGACTGCGGCGACGGGGCGCGGGGAGACTGCCCGCGGGGACGGCGAGGGTGTCTTGCCCGCCCGTGCGGAACCACGGCGGGGCTTCGGCGGTATCAGCCGAGCGGTGAGTGCGACGCTCATCAGGCCGCCACCTCCAGGTCGTTCATCTCGCTCTGGAACGACCAGTCCGCCACGTCGGCGGGCGGATCGACCGCCTGCCGGGCAGGCCTGGTCTTCGGGTTGGTGTCGGTGGCCCGCAGCAGCTCCGCGAAGACCAAGTCGATCTCGGTCGTGCCCACCCGGTTGTCGGCGTCGCGGTACATGCACACGCCGGTCTCCAGGTGCGGCTCCATCAGCGAGGCGATGACCCGCGGGTCGTCCGGGTCCCGCTTGAGCATCGGCGCGACCCGGCGGGCCTCCTCCACCGACTTCTGCAGAAACATGAAGGCGCTGTGGATCTGGTTCGTGCCACCCTCGCGGGACTCCGCGTCCTCGATCCGGATGAGGTCGGTCACCTGCTGGGTGATCAGGTAGACGACCATTGCGTACGAACGGCCCTGCTTCAGGGCGCGCTGCAGCAGCGACCGGCCCGCCGGGGTCGCGGTCACCACGTAGCTCTCGTCGACGAACAGGGCCTTGGGACGGGTGGCCATCTTCCCCGTCTCGGGGTGCTGCTCCAGCTTGACGTCCAGCATCTGGCTGGCCATCCGCATGACCATCTGCAGGATCGTCGACGCGAGCCGGTCCGGAGCCTGCCAGTTGTCCGGGTTGTCGTCCTGCGGGAGTTCCAGACCGCGCAGCGTGATCACCGTCCGGCGCCGGCGTACGGTCTCGAACGGCCGGGGTTCCTTGGCGAACGCCAACCGTGCGTACGGCATCTTCCGCAGCGACCGCAGCACGGTGACCGCCAGCTCGAGCTCGGCAAGCTTGTCGGCCCGGCTCGCGGCGTCCTCCTGCGCAGCCGCGAGCTGCTCCTCGATGTTCTGCACGACCTCCCACGCGGTCGGCCGCGGTGTGGTGTCCGAGGCATGCGCGGCACTGGCGCCCTGCGACATGGCGGCCTGCAGCCGCTGGTCGTACCGGTCGAGCACCGCTTCCATGGCGACGGTGACCGGCACCTGGATCCGCTGCCACATCTGCTGGCCGATGAACCCGGCGAACATCGTCTCCGCCACCAACCGGCCGGCGTGGACGTCCGGGGTGATCGACCACGGGTCCAGCACACCGTCGTGGGACTTCAACAGGTCGATGACCCGGGTCTCGGCCCAGAATTCCGCATTGACCGGCTGGAACTTCGAGTACGCCGTGCCGATGGTGCCCTCGGCCGCCTCCCGCTCGAAGTCGGGGTCGTTCACCTGCGCCCCGAAGGCGAGGTAGTAGCACATCTGCGCGAAGTCGACCTTGGGGTCGATCGCCACGCACTCGGTGCCCGACTCGGACTCCTGGAAGAACTTCAGCAGGCCCAGCGATGACTTGCCGCCGCCGGACGCACCGGCGCAGGCGACACCGGCACCCATGTTGCGGGCCGGGCCCACGTGCAGGCCGTAGTGGACCGGGAAGCGGCCGGACCAGCCGATGAACGGGCCCTTCCAGCCGAGGACGTGACCGCTGCGGTCCCGGCTCGTGCGGTCGCCGATGTTGACCCCGGCCGTGGGCAGGCCGATCCCGAACGTCTCCAGGGACTGGATGCGCTGGTACGGAGCGATCGGCAGCTTCGGGTCGTCGCCCGGCAGGGATTCCTGCATCAGGCGCCACTGCAGCCGCTTGGCACGCAGCACCTCCACACCGGCCTGCCGCTCCAGGTGCTTTTTCAGCTCGCTGGCCCGCCGGTTCAGTTCCTCCACCGTCGGCGCGGAGACCGTGAAGCGCATCCGGCCCTCGAACCCGGGACGCGGGTTGTCCACGGCGATGTCGACCGCGTCCTTGGACACGGCGACCTGGTCGGTCAGCTGCTGGTCCGGTGTCCGGCCACCGGCGACCATGTCCTCGTACTCGTCCTTGAGGTTGTTGTGGATCTTGCTGATCTCCTTGGTGAACCGCTCGGCGGGCAGCAGCGTGCCGCGCCAGGAAACGTCCACCGGGAAGTCCAGCTCCCCCACCCGCCGCGCCCACGCCTGGTACTGCTGGAAGCGCACGTTCTCCGGCCACGACGCGACGACGAGCGTGGTCGTGTACGAGGTGAGCTGCTGCCCGGTCTCCTCGTCGACCTGCTCGATCTCGATGTGCGTCGGCCTCGAGTTGTCACCGCGGAAGTCGACGACCAGGTCGAACTGGCTGCGGCCCCAGGCCCTGGAGTGGATCAGCGGTTCCTTGGGGACCGGCAGGTGCCCGTAGAGCGGCTTGCGGATGTGGTAGACGAGATCGGCGCGCGAAAGCGGCTCACCGAGCCTGCCGAACGCCTGGTGGACGGAGGCCGCGACCGCCTGCCACCGCTCGATCGTGGACGGGGCCAGGTCCTCCTCCGCCACGCCGGTGACGAACTCTCCCGCCCGCGCGGTCAGCCCCGGCCGGGCCTCACCGCGTGCGCGCGGTGCCTCAGCAGCCGTCTCCCCCAGGTCCACCGCCGGGCCGTGAGCCAGCGACCCGAGCTTGATGAACAGCGCGACCTCACGCTCGGAGGCACCCAGCCGCTGCTGGTACTCCGCGATGCGCTCCACGTAGGCACGGAAGTTGGCCGTCGGCAGCCACGCCGCGTCGACGATCTTCGCGGTCTCGGCGGCCGCGTCGACCGGCTTCTCCACGATCTTCAGGTGCCACTCCACCGGCCGGCCGGACCGGCCGAGCGCGGCGAAGACCCGGCCGGGCTCTGTGGCCATGGCCGTGAGCTCCTCCGGTGACGCCAGCTCCTCCGGGTGGGTCGTCAGCCGGATCGCGGTCCACACGGAGTCCCCGTGGATGAACATCGTGTCGTCGGCGTACCGGTACGGCAGCCGCTGGGCGTCCTCACGCGCCTGCGTACTGGTGCCGCTGGTGGGCTTCTTGTCCTTCTTCGCTTCGTCGGCGAGGTCGTCCTTCTTCGACGGCACGAGGAACCACGCGAGGGCCAGCACGGCCACGATCGCCACGAATCCGATGATGAGCGCCCCCATCAGGAGACCTCCTTTCGTGTACTGCGGGTGGAAGGTCCGCCAGGTGGGGACCAGAGAATGACCTGCCAGTGCAGGCGGTGCGGTTCCTCGGACCGGCCCAGGCCCTGGACCCGGCGCGGTTGCCGGAAGGCATAGTCGAGCCGGACCACCAGCTCCGAGCCGGGCCGCAGTTGACTGCCGGGGATGGGCCGGGACCACATCCATCCGACGAGGATGGGTGGAGGCGCGAACAACGCGGCAGTCACCCACCACGCGTCACGCATCGGCGGGATCACGAGGCTGATCAGCCCGAGCAGCAGCCCCCAGCACAGGGCCACCAGCAAGGCCACGCCGCAGGCCTGCATGTTGATGCCTGGCATCCACTGCGGCAGCGGACCACCCAGCCGGAACATCCGCTTCGGGCGGTCTCTCATCCGCGTGTAGTCGTGGGCGACGATCCCGTCGCCGTCGTGCCAGTCCATGAAGCTCCTTGGTGTGGAGCTGCCCCCAGTCGGCTGCGCCTTGCTGGGGGCAGCCGCTACTTGAGCGTGTTGGTCGCGAGACCCTGGATGATGGTGAGGATCACCGCGCCGCTGACGATGATCGCGACGCCGAGACCGAGGACGCCGAGGTTCTGTATCGCCTCGCGCAGGCTCTGGCCACCCTTCATCGAGATGATGACCTTGATGCCGAGGACCACGATCATCAGACCGGCCAGTGCCAGGCCGATCACCTTCACCTCGGTGCCGAGGTTGGTCAGCACACCGCCCACGGTTGGAGCGGCGAGCGTGTGCAGAGACGCCGGGCTGAGGGCCGCGACGGTCGAGAGGGCTTGAGACATGAGCATTCACCTTGCGTGAGCTGCGGATTTCCGACGCTCACGTTGTAGATCGCAAAGCGGACACCCCCTCTGGACGCGCATTTCCGGCCCAGGCGGCCATGCGAAAGCCCCGCCCCTCAACCGCCGGATACCAGCGGGCAAGGGGCGGGGCTCAGCGGGGGCCGGGGCTGCCGCGATCGTCAGGAGGCTGGAGCCTTGCCGCCCGCCTCGTCCGGGACGCCGGCACGGATGTCCTTCACGAACCAGCCCTGGTCGGTCAGCACAATCTGCACCCGGTACCGCTCGGTGACATGGGCGCTCCCGGTCGTCCACTGCACGCTCACCCGCGCCCAGGTGACATCGTCGACCTTCCACTTGTGGCCGTCCGTTGCCCCCACCCCCTTGGGGAGCAGCACCTTGACGTCGGACACCTTCGGGGAATCCAGCGCACCGCGAAGGCCCGCCCTGGCTGCGTTGCTCGCTCCCGGCGCGACGTAGCGCGTCAGCGTCGTGCCGTTCGAGGAGCCCCAAGAGGTGAAGAAGTCCGCGAACAGCTTGCCCTGGAGATCTCCCGAGAGCTCGGAGTCGACCTGCAGCGGGTCCGTCACCGTCGGCGGGGTGGCCTGGTCCGGTTGCGGCAGCGTGCCCACATCGCCGACGACCCGCATGCCGTTGCCTGACTTCAGGTCGTCCACCCACACCGGCACGGACAAGGTCCGCAGCGCCCCCGTGGTCAGCTGAACCTGGATACCGATGTAGTAGCCGTGCTGCGGGTACTCGGCGATCGGCTCCATGTAGCCGGACCACACCGAGTACGCCACGACCTGACTGCCCTTGCCGTCCCACCCGCACGTGGTGTCCACCCCGGAGGAGGACAGACGCGCGATGGCCTGGCGCCGCTGCTCAGCCTGCTCGGGGTTCTGGTTCGCGCACAGTCGGGCGTAGCGGTCCGCGAAGGCGATCGCCCGTTCCACCGGGAACGAGGTCAGCCGGAACTGGGAGACCTGCTCGTCGGTGATGCCGGTCTCCACCGGAGCGGGGTGTCCGGCGGTGTACGCCATCACGCCGACCGTGCCCAGCGCCAGGAGCGAGACCGTCACCATGGCCGTCATCCTGGCGGCGACGTGGGTTGCCCTACCGCCGCTCAGCCGTCCGCCAGGCCGTGGGACATCGAACCGCTCCCCGGCGGCCGCGGGCTTGGTGACGTCCTTCGACTTGCCCGGCTTGGCCTTCGCCGCGGCCTTGGCCTTCCGCTTCGCCTCCTTCTCCTGCTTCTTCTTCTCCTTGGCCGTCTGAGTCGGCGCCGCCTGCGGGTGTGCGGCGGCCGGACTCTGCGCCGGGGCCGGCATGTACTGAGGGGCTGCCCTGCGGTGGGGCCCCCTGGGCGAACAGCTCTTCAGCTGCGCGTACCGGGTTGTACCCAGCCGGTGCTGCCGGTGCCGGCTGGCCGGGCCAGGGTGCCTGTCCCGGGGCAGTGTGGTCACCCCACGGTCCGGGCCCAGCCAGGGGCGGCCCCGGACGGCATGGCCGGGCCCTGGGGTTGCGGCGCCCAGGATCCTGCACCGGCGGGTGCTGATGGGGAGGAGTCGTCCCCTCGTACGGGGGCTGCGGATGGGTCACGTCATCTCCAAGTACAGAAAGCGGACAGGGTCGGTGTCGGGACGAAGGCCCCCGGCGCGGGCGCGGTGACTGCGACGAGCAGTGTCGGGGGCCGACCGGCCAACCCCGCTGAAGTGCGCCGGCGGGAGGCTCAGTCGAACTGCGACATGACGGAGCTCCAACCACCGTCGGCATCACCGTCCGAGTGGCCCGCCCCACTGCTGACGGAGCCCGCCTGCCGGGCCGGCTGCCCTGGCACCTCAACGGCCGTACGGCCGGGCACTGGAACGGGAGCAGCCGGAGCCGCGCCCCACCCCCCGGCCGCGGGCGCCTGCTGCCCAGGGACGCCGCTCTCCGGCACGACGGGAACCGCAGTCGGCGGCTTCACCAGCGCCACCGGCTCCTGCCCAGGACGTCCCCAGCTGCCGTCAGGCCTCCACTCCACAACCGGCGGCCGGACCGACGGCAGCGCGGCGACGTCGACCAGCACGGTGTGCACTGCTTCCCACCACCGGTTCGGGCCCTCCTCGACCGTGTGCACGGTCGCCAGCGTCGGGTGCTTCGTGATCCACACCATGTGGTGGTCGGGCAGGTCCTGGAAGACGGAAGCGGGCACCCGCGGCTCCCTGCGGGGATCCCGCTGGATCAGCCCGCCGCGCTTCGTGCGGCGGCGGCCGTGACGGTCGAGCTGGTGCTGCATCCGGGCGTAGATCTTCGTGACCTGACTCGTGAGACCGGACAGCACCTGGGCGTCCTCGGCACCGTTGACCCGCAGGCACAGGAAGTTCCCGCACGTCTCCAGCACCCGCTTCGCCCACACCCCGGTGCCGTCCACGGCCACCAGGTCCGCCCACGACTGCGTCGACAGGATCGGCCGGACCATCGCGTCCCGGGCCTTGTTGCACAGGCCGAGCACCGCATCGCCGGTCGCCGAACCGAACTCCTCGACCTGCATGTACAGCGGCCACTGCGGGGCCACACCCGACGCGATGTCGCGCCGCAGCATGTCCGTGGTGTTCTGCATGTCCAGCAGCACCAGCGTTCCCAGGGTCCTGGCGAGCGACCCGTATGTGGAGACGTTCAGGGAGAAGACGACGATGTCCCCCTCGTGCGCCGCTCGGCGCAGGTCGATCGTCTGCTCCACCGGCCCCGGGCGCAGCCACTGCCCGGCCGCCGGACCGTTGCTGTACGTCGAGATCAGGCGCTGCGTATCCGCGACCGCGGACCGCGTCAGCTCATCACGCCGCCAGTTCGCCACCATCGTGGCAACCCGCTCGCGCACCTCGTGCACCGCCCGACGGGCCGCGACGTGCTGAGCGGGCGGTACCCGAGAGGCGACCGCGTCGATGTCGATCCCGTCCGCGACCTTCTGCAGGAACTCAATGTCGAGCAGGTCGACGAGGCACTCGAAGCCGCCCTTGCCCACGTTGTAGCCCGACCAGTCGGCAACCTGGTACGCCAGCTGCGTGTACTCGTACGCGCTGCGGAAGTAGACCGCAGCGTCCCCGTCGCGTCCCACCGAGTTCAGGAGCATGTCCGACTTCGACGTGGCGTTGCCGCGCACCAGCGGGTCGTAGAACGCCGGCGACGACGGTGCACCAGGGGCGACCGGTGTGTACGGCGAGCCGTTCGGGTCGGCCAAATCGAAGTGGAGGAAGCGGCGCCCGTGGACCTGCGCGACCTCCGCGTAGTGCGCGGCCACGTCCCGGCCGCCCTTGAAGTCGACCACCACCCAGCCTGACCCGAGCCCGATGAGCTGCGCGCCGACCGAGTTGGTCACGGCTGTCTTACCCGAGCCGGGCACGCCCTGGACGAACGTCGGGCGCAGGAACCCATCGTGCTCGGCGACGACCGGCAGACCGGCCAGACCGGTACCGAAGCCGACCGTTCCCGGTATCTCCACCTGCCGGCCGAGGAAGTCACGGCGCACCGTCGTGGCGTCCGTGTACGCGCCGGTCTGCATCCGTGTGGCGGTCTTGCCCGCAGCACGCCGCTCGGCCTTGCTGAGCTCCGCCACCGCAGGGACCTCGTCGAGTTCGAACTGCGGCTCGATCCCTGCCTGGAAGTCGGCCACCGCGATCCACACGGCCGCCGAAGCCAGTCCCACCGGGACCGACAGCGGCACCATCCAGCCCATCGCAGCCGTCACCGACATGTCGTGCGGCAGGTTCCACCCCACCGCGACCGCGATGTCCTGCCACAGTCCGACCACTGCCGCGACGTGCCAGTCGACCGCGCCGGAAGCGGTCCCTTCCATCACCCACGCCACAACGAACAGCACGCCGGCGCAGAAGGCGGCGGCGGCCGAGAGGACTCGCCATGCCTGATTGCCCACCCGCACCGCGAGCCGTCCCGCGACCGCGATCGGGATGGCTGGCGCGCACACCGCAAGCAGCGTCATCCCCCAGACCGCACCCAGCCACGCGGCTACGGACTCGTCTTCAGCCCGCCTCATCTCCGTCATGTGATCCACGCCATCCCCGCTCTCCTTACTCTCTTGATCCGCACCGCGCGCCCTCTCTCCGGCTACGCCTGCTGCTGCCACCAGGCCAGGAATCCGACGCCGGACGCCTCCGCTGACCACCGCTCGCGCAACTGCTTCCACCGCGTGAAATCCACCCGCCAGGTGTCCGGCACCTGCCGCAGGTCGAGCTGATAGGCGACGCCGGGGTCCTTCGGCTGGAAGTGCCGAACGAGGAACGGGCTGTCGGGCCGGTACTGCGGCGGCCCCGGAGGCAGCAGCCCGACTTGCTGCGCGACACCGTCCGACCAGGCACCCGTCCGGGGGTGTGCATGACCGTGCAGGAGCGCCATCACCGGCTCCGTGGCGAAGTAGACGACCTGGGGAAAGATCTCTCGCGCGTCCCGGTACGACCGCAGGACCTGACGTATCTCCGCAGGGCTCTTCGCCGTGATCTCCACCTCGATAGCCACCAGCCCCAGTGGCGCGGCAACCACAAGATCCGAGTAGTGGACCCGGCCGCCCGCACCGACCGGGGTGCACAGGAACCGCTCGCGCCCCCTGCCGTCGAGCGTGGAACCGGGCTGCCCCGTAAGAGCAGCAGCGACCTGCTCCGCCCGACCGGATGTCGTCGCCTCAGCACGTCGGACCTCGCGCTCCGAGAGCACCCGGGCACCGCCGAGCTCGAACGTGAACGCGGCGTCCGTCACGGCCAGGCGGTGAAGCAGCCGCTCCCCTGGCCACTCCGGAGGGCGGAGCTCAGTGCTGCCCGCCCGGGCGCCACGCGCTGTCGTCCACACGCACGCCCCCGCCCAGCGGACATCCGAGGACATGCGCAGATAGCCCGCCTCACGGAGCCAGCGGACTCTCTGACGAGCCGTCTCCTCCACCCCATGCCAATACCGGCGTGCGGCCTGGCGCAGGGTCATCACGCCGAACCGTGTGGCGCCCGCCAGCATCAGTTCGTCAGCGACCGTGCGCTGCCACCCATCGCCCGCGCAGTTCCATCACCCCGCGGAGCCCTCCGGCCGACGCCTTCCGCAGCACCGCTGCACGCCGCCGCGGAGTCGCTGGCGGCACCCCCTCAGGGAGCAGCGTGACCTCTCTCGACACTGGCCTCGGCATCGGCTCTCCTACCGTCCCGACGAACACGAACGGCCCGAGAAGTACCAACCAGACCGGACACCTTGACCTGGTGGAGGAAACCTGTTCGCTCTGGAGCCGTACGCCCAGGTCAGAGCCGAAGCAGCCTCACGGCGCAGATGCCGTTGGTGGCGGAAGTAAAGGCAGGAAGGAGTGGGGAAGAGAGGAGAGGGCGGCCCTCCGGGCCTGGCGGGGTCGGCGCGGGCGCCGTGTGCCCTGACGGGCTCGGCGGGGATGCGGTGGTGCGCTGCGCGCTGGTTGCCGGGCCGCTCCGCGGCGGAGGCGACCGGCGGGCGGGGTCGGACCGCTGCGCGGCGAGGGCGCGGGGTGGTGCTGATGGTGGGCTGGTGTCGGGCCCGGTGGTTCGCGGTCTCGCCCTGGGGCTCGGCGGCTCACCTACCGGTGCCCTTACGTGCCGGGGCGGCGGTGTGGGCACGAGAGGGGCTCGAAGGTGCTCCTGGGCGCGCTGGCGGTCCCTGAGCCGGCGAATGGACGGCGGGGGCCGCCGCGGAGCGGCCGTGTACCCATGGCGCTCCTTGGGGTCGCAGGGTGTACACCGCGCCAGCACTCGGGGTGGTGCCGCCGCGGAGCGGCCTGAGCGGGGCAGCAGAGGGTCGACGGGCCCGTGACGGCCCGAGCGGGACCAGGACGGGGACCAGGAGCACGAAGGGAAGCGAGGTGCGCGCACCTGCGGGGCCCGAGGTGCCCGCAGGGCGCCGTTATCGGTCCGGGCCGTGGCTGTGCCGCGGCCCGGAGGTGGAGGCGGGATAGGGCAGGGGCGGTGGTGAGCCCGGCCTGAATGGCCGGGCTCACCACCGCCCGCCCGGAGCGCCCTGCGGCGCTCCGGGCATGGCGGAGGCGTGAACGCCGGGGGCCAGTACCAGCAGGCCTCGTCGGTGGGCCTGGGGAGACCGGAGGCGGGGTGTTGGGCGGAGGGGGTGGAAGGGGGTGTGGGGGGAGGAGGGGCGGCTGCTGCGAGCGTGGCTGGCTGCGGAGGACGGGGGCTGGCTGCGGTGTTCGGTGGCGGGCTGTCCGGCTCCGGGTGGTGGGAGCTGTCCGGAGCGATTGGGAGTGCGGTGGCCGGGCTGTCCGGGTAGCCGTTGAGCTGCAGAAACCTCCTCTTGATCGCACGTGCGACCGAATGCGCAAGAGGAGGTCAGCTTTCCCGCTGTGGGCGTTTCCGGAGAGGCGTGTCATTACTGTGAAGACAAACCGGCATGCTGTTGGCCATGCCACGAGGAACGCCAGAACCCCTGAGGGATCGAGCTACAGCACCTGTCGTCGAGCGTGTGAGGAAGCGTCACCGGCAGGCCGGCGATCGCGACCTGGAGCTGTTCCCTGCGCCGGAGGACATCTTCGGCGTCCTGGTCTATCTCCGGGAGCGGGAAGAGGTCCTGGAGCGGCCGGTGCGCCGCCTGGAGTCTCTGAGGAAGCGGACGAAGGAAGAAGAGCAGCAACTTGCCAACGCCCGGGTAGCCCTGCGGGAGAACAACCTCGACCGTCTCCGGCTGATCCGGCGGTTGCGCGAGCTGGTCGACGTCCAGGAGGTCGCTGTGCTCGAGGCTTGCTTCCGAAACGGGCTCAAGGGCCGGGAGATGGGCGTCATTCTGGGCATCGAGTCCCGCGGGGGTGCTGCCCTTCGACTGCAGCGACTGCGCCTGGCCATCCAGACGAAGTGGGAGCTGCGCACTCCCCGCCTGGCGAAAGCGCGGGCGGCCCAGGAAGCGGAAGAGACCCGGCGGGTCACCTCTGGGCACGCTCGGGTCCGCCAGGCCGCGCTCAACCTGCTGTCAGTCCGGTCTTCATTCATCGCGGTAGAGGACCTGGATGAGTGGTGGGACGACCTCGCTTGGCACCTCGATGGCAACGACGAGACACCTTCCGAGCAGGCGAGCACGGCCGCTCATCTCCGCCAAGTGGTCAGGGACATCCGCGCCCAGGCAGCACTGGAAGGGGTGCCGCCGGCCTCCGACGAGGTTGCGTTGCGGCATCTCGCGGAGGCCGAGGCGGCGGCGCGGCGGACCTGAGGTGCCGCGCAGTCTGCGTAGGTGGCGTGGGAGACACTCGCTGTCTCCCACGGGAGACAGTTGTCCGACAAGGAAGAGACCGCGATGAGGGGATGGATACCCGTATCCGGAGCGCACCGGATACGGCGGCGGAGTAGCCGTTGCGAGGGAGGTCGCCCGGATATGCCCTCGCGGCTGGGCTGGATACCCGCTGCCAATGACGGATTGCCGGAGTAGCTGGAACGCCACACTGTCTCCCGCGGGAGACGGTTGTCCTGGGCCGACCCGGTTGCGCCTGGATACCGAGTTTGGCCGCTTGCGGTTCGGTTGGCGGGCGGCAGTTGGCAGCGATGGCAGGGCATAGCCAGCCGCGGCGGCGACTGGCAGGTGTTGTCGGATGAGCTGACAGCCTGTTTCCTGCCGTGCAGCGGCGCCGGATGCAATGCGGGCACCCATGGGTATCCAGTCGCGGCAGTTCCATCCATGAGGGAGGAACACCGACAGGGGCGCCTCGGGACCCTTGGCAACGCTGATGCTTCGGGTAGGGGCGTCGCCGCATTTGCCACGCCGGACGTTGACAGCTGTGCCGACCGTGGATGGTGGCGGGGCCCGCCGGGTTGGCAGATATCCGGTTGTCAACCGTCAACGGTGGTTTGCCACCCGTGTCGACTGTCGGCAGACGTGACGCATGCTTGGTTGCTGGTATCCAGGAGTTTGTGCGACTAAGTGATGCTTGCGGATGGAAGTGACCATTTCAGGCCGGTTATTGCCACCCGTAGTCGGATCGGTTCGCGCGGCAACCCACGCCGGGCTGCGGCTGACAGCTACCTTGGGGGCGGGCTGTCCAGGCTGGTTTCAGCGCCGCTGGTGCACTAAAACTCACAAGCAGCGCTGTACCGGTTCCAGACGCCGGGCCGCTGTCCGGCAAGATAGAGCCCGTCAGGGGAGGCGCGAGCGCGCTCTCGTCGCCCCTGAAACGCACAGCGCCCGCCGGGGAGGCATTTCCCCAACGGGCGCAAGGTGCTCGACCCTCAACCGTCTGCAAGGAGCAAGAGTCGTGAAGACCAACGATAGCCACCTCACGAGGGGTGGCAACGCATGACCAGCGAGACTTTGAAAGACGTGACCGCCGAAGGCGCGACCGCCATTCCCGCTCAGCACGAGGGCCATGATGAGGAGGGGGAGGCGACTGACGCCGGCGGTGCGTACGTGCCGCCGGAGCAGGAGCCGGACGTTGTCACTGTGGCCGGCTTCAAGGGAGGCGTGGGTAAGAGCCGCACCGCCAAGGAGCTGGCCTGGCTCCTGGACGGCGTTCTCACCGACTTCGAGTGGGACTGGGGCGGGGTGACCCGTGGATGGGGCTACTTCGAAGAGGCCAGGCTCAAATCGCCTCTCATTCGGGCATTCCAGACTGGCGAGACGCCTAAGCCCCTGTCCGGTCGAGGCCGGAAGCCGGACCTCATTCCTGGCCACACCGACTTCGAGCGCAACCAGCCGCGGTCCGAGGCGGTGGCCGAGTCGTTGCTGCAGTGGTCGCGTGACCTGAAGCGGCGCCTGGTGGTCGACACCCACCCGGGCGGAAGTGAGTCCACCTACGGGGCGATGGCGGCTGCTCGTGTGACCGTCGTACCGGCTGTGCTGGGGAATGAGGAGCTCCGTGCCTTGGAGGGCCTTCTGAAGAACCTGCCGGACTACCCTCTCCTGCTCATCCCGTACAAGGTCGGGCGGAGCCCTGCCGCTTGGCTGCTTGACGAGCTTGAGCGCCTCGCAGAGGAGAACAAGGCTGAGATCGGTCCTGCTGTGGGTGACTACTACTGGATCCCGCAGCGTCGGCTTCGGGTGCCCATCTGTGCGAGCCCGGTGTCCAAGCGGACGGCGCCGTTCGTCGAGGAGATGAAGGCTGTCGCGGAGGCGGTGGAGAAGTATGGCCGATGAATCGTCGACGCAGCCGCAGGCCGGCATGGCTGCGCTGCGAGCCCGTAAGGGCACCAAGAAGACGGCTGCTGCAACCCAAGGCACCACCAAGGTGGCCGAGGCCCCCGTTGAGACGGCACGACGGACTCCGCCGCCGCCGAAGTTTCCGAAGGCATCTGCCGCAGAAGGCTCCAGCGATGCAGGGGATGCTGGCGTTGCCCCGGCGGAGCAGAACGGCGGACGCTCCGTCGCCCAGGCGGCGGCGGAGCAGCCGGTCAGCGTGCCGGCTGCTGATTCTGAGGTGACGGACGTCGAAGGCGCAGATACCGGGCGTCAGCGGGTCACGACCTCGGGGCCGGAGGAAGCGCCCGCACAGGAGCAGATGGAGCACAGCCCCGGCGACGAAGGGGCGGCAGTGGCGACTGCTGCCCCGGCGGCGGAGGGGGCGGCGCTGCCGGTCGACAAGCCGGACGCCGGGGATATCTCTACTCAGGGCGGAGGCTCCCCGAGTTCTGCTGACATCCCGGTGCAAGCGCGGACTCCAGAAGCGCAGCAGGCTCCCAAGAGCTCCGACGGCGATCGTGTGGCTGATGCCCAGGAGAAGGCTGCTGCTGTCCCGCATCGGGTAGAGGCAGCCCAGCCGGCTGTGGCAGAGCCTGCGACCGGGCATCAGACGGCCGATGAAGCGGCGGCTGACGGCACCCAAGGTGCCAGCGGGGACACCCCCGGCGCCGCGCTCGAACGCCGCTCGGCGCAGGCCCCTGTCACCGTCACGAGCCAGTGGGACCGGCATGTTCCCCCGCCGGTCAACGAGGGGTTCCCTCGAGCTGAGGAGATCCTGAACCAGCGGTTCATCACCAGGGAGGCACTGAACGCATCGGTGCCTGCCGAGCTGCAGATCCCTCACCGGCTGCAGCTGCTCAAGGTCGTGTCCCGGATAAACCACATCCCGCCGGCCGACCTGGTCGCTGTGGCCGTGGACTGGTTCCTTCGAGGTGGCAAGGCTTCGGCCGACGACATGCTGCCGCCGTGGAACCGATACACGGGGCACGGCACCCCTGAGGACATCCGTCCGGCTGAAGTGGTGCTCAACGAGCGGTTCATCACGCGTGAATCTCTCAAGTCGCAGGTGCCGAGGGACCTGCAACTGAATCATCGGCTGGCCATGTACCGAGTCCTGAACCGGCTGGAAAAGATGCCCCCTGCCGACATCGTCACGGTCGCCCTTGACCGGTGGCTGAGGGTCATGCGGTTCTGACCAGCTCTTATGGAAGGACGAATGCCCGCCACCTGCCCAGGTGGCGGGCATTCGTCGCTAGGTAGTACTAGGCTTTCATCCGTCCGAACGCCTAGAATCATAGCCGTTTCCATAGCCGTATCCCTAGGTGTCCCTACGTGGAAGGAAAGAAGTGCCGCGCAGAGTATCCCTGGCCCGCAAAGCCCAGGAGCTGGCCGACGCCCTGAAAGCTCAGGAAGAGCGCGAGGGCGGTGCAGTCACGGATTTCAGCCCGCATCCCGAGACCGAAGCCCTCCTGATGCGCCGGGGAGTGGATAGGGAGCAGCTGAACTACGCCGTCCCTGAGCAGCTAGAGCTGAAGCGCCGCCTCAACGCGTACAACGTCGAACGCGGCGGCCTCGGCGTGGGCAACCTCGTTGCGGCCGTTCTCGACGCCTTCCTGCGAGCGGAGGGCTACGCACCCGACCTGGACCACCACAAGGGCGACAGGTCCGGCAGTCAACTGCCGCCGGACTGAGAAAGCGGACCTCGACTCTGGGCTGAGGAGTCGCCGGATTCGCGGGAACGGGACTGTGGCCGCTCCGCTTCCTACCTTCTGGGTCGTCAGCAATCGAACGACCCAGGAGCAGCGATGACCACCGCGTACACCGAGACGATCAGGGAGACCACCCCGGCAGGCCACCAGCGTGCCGTCGCGTTCGCACTGTCGCAGCTCCTCACCGAGTTCCCGGAGCTGCCGACGCCGCACTGGTCGATCCCGATCCCGCAGCCGGAGGACGACCGGGCGCTGTACGGGTACCTCCAGCGTGAACACGAGACGCTGGAGGCGTTCCAGGCGTACGTGAAGGCGCTGGGCGGCGAGGTCACGAGTTGTGCCCCGGTGGAGATGTACGGACGCCTCGTGCGCACGCACACCGTGGTCGCGCAGTGGAAGGGCGTCCGGGTGGACGTCACCGTCACTCTGCCCGCCAGCATCGACGTGCAGGCAGCGCTGTGACGGCCACCGTAGGCGCCGACCACCGGCTGCGGCTGGACGTCGGCGCGCTCGCACTCGGCCCCAACGACGTGCACGCGCTGCTCTGCTACGCCTACGGCGGCCACACGAATTCCCTGCCCGTCGACCTGACCCAGGAGCAGATCGAAGGTGCCATCCGGGCTGTCGTGATCATGTACGGCCTGACCGGCGCTCTGCGCTGGGAGTCTGGAGTCGAACCCCATCAGGCTGCCCAGGTCTCCTCGTGGGCCTGGCGCTTGATCGAGCGCCGGTTCCCCACGCTGATCTTCACGACCTGACCTCCTGACCAGCCGCGCCCTGCATCCCCCTGCGGGCGCGGCACCGCCGACCGGCCTCCCCCTCAGCCGGTCGATGACTGCCGCCCCGCACCGTGACCCCCTCACGGTGCGGGGCGGCAGGTCGTTCGGGCGCTCGACCGTGGCCTCCATCGTGAGCCCTGCTGTCCGCACCGTCCGAAGACCGTACGGAGCCGGCGTCTGGGTCTTGCTGCTCGCCGCCGGCCGCGCCTCATAAGGCAACTCGCCACTTCTGGGGAGGGCACCGACGCGGTGCTTACCTGTCACCGCGACAGGCCAGCGACGACGGTGAACCTGCCGCTGTCTCCTCGCACACCGCCCCGCACCAAGGACTCCAGGAGCCCACCCATGGCCAGCGTCAACGAAACCGTTCGTCAACTGATAGAGCGCTACCCCTGCGGCTACCCGCACCGCACGGAAGCTCTGCATCAGATCCTTGTAGTGCTCGGCGCCGGGTACGAGTGGCGTGATGGCCAAGTCGTCAGCCGGTTTCTCCCCGACGATGACACGTGCGCCCGCATGCACCGGGGCTTCCAGTACTCGGCTGAGCGGGTAGCCGAGTTGACGGAGTTCGGCATCGAGGTGAGGGAACAGTTCATCACCGGGCAGTGCCCGAACGAGGACCTCCGCAGCCGAGCAGACGAGCTGGCCCAGAAGACGGGGAAGCTGCTGCACGGCCCGTACCAGCCGCATCCGACTCTGCTCTTCCTGGACGTTCCGGCAAATGCCAATGCGGACTGGGCCGCTGCTGCGGCAGAGATCGCAGCGGTGGTTGGCCCTCTGTGGGCTGCCGGAGCTGACCTGGAGCTGGACCCGTACGAGCGGACGGATTATGTCTTGAAGGAGAGGGACAAAGCTCTCCGTCGCCTGGAGGCGGTCTACGGTCCCGATGTCATCAACGCCGTCTCGTAGACGCGTGGTTGGCCGCAGGTGAGTGGCGGGCCCCCGGATCCCACGGATCTCGGACCCGCCACTCAGCCGTTGCGCGCCTGCCGTCAACGCAGGGATTGGCAGCGGCGGTCCGGGCGCCTTGGGGCCCTCTTGGCGTGCAGCGATCTGCGAGTAGTGCTCAGAGCCACCGGTCACGCAGCGTGCGGGGTCTGTCCGGCCCTGGATGTGCTGGACGAGGCGAAACGGGGGCCGGCGGAGAGCGCGTAGCCCCGGTGGCTCAGCTGCGGGCGTCAGTCACGCTACCCAGCGATCAGCTAAGGGGGAGCTGTGACCAGGCAGTGGTAGAGGATTCGCCGCAAGTGCTGACTTGCGGCCGGCCGCTTCTAGCTTTCGGGACGTCAGGCCACGGCGACCGGTCCGTGGCCCCGTTCGAAGGAGTACTGCGCGTGCAGAGTCTGCTGAACGATCCGGCATACGGGCACAAGCTGCGTCAGGCGTACGGCGAGGTCAGCCGGGTCTCTTCCCGTCTGTGGCTGGACCTGTGGCCCGGCGATTCCGTGCCGCGAGACACGCCTCAGAGTCGGATCATGCTCGGTGCCGTGCCGGAGGAAGAGGTCCGCATTCCGGCAGTCTCCGAGACCACTGACGTGAAGGCCGACGACCTCGTGGTCGTCATCGATACGGCGGGGTCCTCCCACGCCGCCTACGACATCCTGGGAGTCCTCACCGGCCGAGAAGTGATGGGCCTTGATCACGTCACCCTCAAGGTGGCGCGGGTCGTTTCCACCGCAGCCAAGACCATCTCCGTCGTCACGGTCCCGACGCCCGCCGATGGCTGGGAGTGTGACCTGACCAACTTCGCTGACCGGGCCTACGACTCCGTCCCCACGACGCTCACGCTGAAGACCAAGACCCGTCGTATCGGCCGTCTCGGGACCGTGGAGGAGCTCCGGCAGCGGATCAGGGAGCATGCTCTGTTCGACGAGTGGAAGCAGGAGTACGAGAACGCCAAGGACGTCCAGCGGGGTGCGCAGGAAGCGGCCCTGAAGCAGCAGGCCGACGAAGCGCGACGGCAGGAGGCGCTCCTGAAGATCGGTCACATCGTCAACCGGGCCCTCGGCTTTGACCTGTTCTGCCTGAACACCCAGGGGCAGGTCGTGTTCTCGTACTACAACCACTTCCTGCAGGACGCGGCTAACCTGCGCGTGCATATGGCGGGACTGCACGCGCTGGGCAAGTTCACCGACGACGAGTACGACCTCGTTCGAGACCAGCTGGCCATTGCCGGCCTGCTTCCCGCGCGGCAGTAACAGCACCAACCCCTCTCAGCGGCTCCACCGGCCTGGTTCCAACGGTCCGGTGGAGCCGCTTTTGTGACCTGCACCGGGGACCACCGGTGCGTACTTCAGGTGACCGGCGCTGTCCACGCCGGCAGCACCGCGGTGCTGCCGGCCGGCTGCCGGGAGTGGATACGAGCCGATCACCTAGTCGGGCAGATTCGCGAGAGCTGGGGTCGTGCGTCCCGCAGGGCTACCTTCACTCCTGTTGGGCCGCCCGGACGGACCGGGCGGGGCAGATCCCAGCACATCCTCCTGGTCCTCTTCCGCCCGGATATGAACCAGGCCCCGAACGCGGCGGTGCGAACCAGCCAGCGTGCGCCCTCCCCCCGGCGCCGCTCGGTCCTTCGCACCGCCGCTCCGACGTTCCTGCCGCCCGGGCCTACGTGATGCGAACGTCGACGGTCGGATCTTCCAGGGACGTGCGGCCGTGTTCGCCGGCCGCGGCCGGGATCCTCGATCCCTCGAGCTACCTCAGGTGGGCAAGCCTGTTGCTGGACGTACAGCTAGGTGCCGCACGACGCGTCGACGGCCGCGGGAGACCTCAGGCTCCACCTCGTACAGAGGAAACCGCCAGTTCAGAGGCCCTGCACCACCTTGCTCGAAACCCCTGGTCATACGGCTTCCGAGGCTCGAACGCCCCACTTCTACGGTGACGAAGCCGCCTCCGCCCGTGCCCGACAAGGGTTCGCGCGACCTGCGGCCTTCCCGGCCGACGTACCTACCTTCCACCTCGTCACGGCGCCTACCGAGGCGCTCCGAACCGGAAGGAACCCCATGAACGTCCCCAACTCCGCTCGCGTCAAGGCTGGTCAGCTCGCTTCGCAGATCGTCAGCGAGCTGTGGCCGCACGCCGATGACCTCAAGCCCACGTGGGCCCGACGTCACCCGGACGACAGGCCTCTGCAGAAGGACCGGCTCTCCCAGGTCGCCTCGGCATCCGACGTAGAGGTCGATGACCTGGTGCTGATCTACGACGAGACCAGCCGTACTCTGTTCGACCTCCTGGGGATGTGGACCGCTCGTGAGGCCGTCTTCTGCCGGGAAGCTGTCATAGCCCGGGTGACGTCCAAGACAGCACGCACGCTGACCGTCGTCGAGTGCACCAAGCCCACGGGCTACTGGAGTTCGTGCGTCATCTCCCGCTTCGGCACGCCCCGCAAGGACGCAGCCGAGCGGACGCTGAGGCTGAACACCACCCGTCGGCAGATCGGGCGCCTGGGCGCGGTGACCGACCTGCGAGAGCGCATCGCCGAGCACCCGCAGTTCGAGCAGTGGAAGGCTTCCCACGCCGCCGCCAAGATTGAAGCGGACGAGGAGAGGGCGGCCTGGAAAGCAGAGCACGAGCGGCGTGCGGAGCAGGTGCGCCCGCAGCGTGAAGCGGTCCGCACCCTGAACGAGGCTGCCGGTGAGGAACTGGTCGGATGGTACGAGCCTTGGGGAGGCCCCAAGGTCAACGAATGGTTCGCCGGTGAAGGGCGCTTGAGGACGTACCTGGCAGGCCTGAACGCCATCGGGACTATGGCGGACGACGTGTATGCCGAGGCTCTTCTCCATGTTGAGGTCCTCGGCTACTGAGCCAAGACGGTCAGAGGGTGACCGCAGTGCGCAGCAGCTTGGATCTACGGGCTGCGCGCGCTGCGGTCAACGGGCGTCCGGTACGTTCACCCGGACGCGCCGGACGCCGGCGGGCAAGCGGCGCCCACTGGAAGACGGCGGGCGTTACCGTACCCGCAGGCAGTTCAACGCCTGCCTGGCACACCCGTCAGCGCCCATGCCGTCCGGGATGCAGCCGCAAGGAGTTCCGGCCCGGCCGGGGACGTCACTGACCCAGCGTTGACCTCGTTGGATCGACTCTGCCTTCGTCGGCGGCATGGGAGCCGGGAAAGCCAAGGACATGCCCCAGCGCAACCGCAAGGTCCAAAGGGCCGCGCGGCAGCAACTCGTGAACGGCCAAGGCCTCTCCTACACCGATGCACGCGCTCAAGTTCGGCGCGGCACGAGAGTGACCAGGTTGGCCCCGGCCAGGACCATGCTCGCCGATGGCGTGTGGTCGCGGTACGGCCGCTGGATTCACGGCACCGAGGACTGGACCCAGTGGCGCTTCCGCTGCGGGACGTGCGGCCACGTCCAGTCCCCGGCTGACAACGCCCACGACGGTGAGCTCTGCCCTGAGGCGGCGATGTGGCAGTGCGCGGCCGGCCAGACGCCGGCCTGTCCACCCGCTGGTGAGAGCCCCGAGTACTACCAGGTGTTCGGCTATCACGGCCATGGCCGTGTGTTCCTCTTCGACTTCGCGGGGGACCGTCTGGAGCACCCGCCGCTGACGGACGCAGACGACGAGATCGTCGAAGTGCCGGGAGTGACGGCACCGGCGCGCGGATCGAGCTCGTGGGAGAGCCGCGCGCGGTAACCGACCTTCCCCAGACCGAGGGTGCGCCGAGCTCGGCGCACCCTCTCTTGCTGTCCTCCTTACCGCGGCGTGCCGCCCCGCGGTGGCCATGTGCCACCTGGTATCCGGCGTGCGTGGGCCGGCGGCTCTCGCGTAGTGGTGAGCAGGATTCGCCAGCAGTCGGCCGGGCGCTGCCGCACATCTACCTTCAGCACCGCACCCGCCCCCATCACTGGAATCGAGTCCGATGCTGCCGAAGCTCTACGAGCCCCACGAGCCCTACGACGACGAGGAGCCGTGCGAGGACTGCCAGGCGCCGGTGGGGATGCCGTGCACCCCGACCTGCCCCAACGGGATGAGCCCGTACGAGCGTCCCTACTAGCCGCGCCCACGGAGCGATCGTGTCCCGACCTCTGCTTTTCATCGACATCGATGGAGTTTTGAACCCATTCAAATCTGGCCCCGCCTCTGAGGACCACGGGTTCGTACGTCACTACCTGCGCCCCACCTGCTGGATCGACCAGCACCCGCACCTGCGCCCCCGCGACGTCCCCCACGTACCGGTGTGGCTGCACCCGGACCACGGAGAGGAACTCCTCGACCTTCCGTATGAGCTGATCTGGGCCACAACATGGGAGGACGAGGCGAACACGTACGTCAGCCCGCGAATCGGCCTGCCCGAGCTACCCGTCGTCACCTGGAGCACCCGAGGCGGGTACGGCCCGGACGGCACATACTTCAAGACCGCCGACGTCATCCGTCACGCCGCTGGCCGCCCGTTCGTCTGGCTCGATGACCAGCTCAGCGCAGCCGACCGAGCCTACGTCCAGCAGCACCACACCGGGGCGGCGCTGCTGTACGACATCGACCCCGCCGTCGGACTGGACCTGGACGACTTCGAGGCGCTCGCCCAGTGGGCCGACACGCTGACCGAGCCCACCGCACAGACCGGGGCAGTCCGATGAGCCGCTGGCGCTACCGACGGCTACCGCGCGACGCCTTATGACGGCGGTCGACCCCGGAGCAGATGTCCGCCAACGGCAACGCCCTTGGCCCAGGCCGCGACGATCGCGGCCTGGGCCGGAGTACGCCGGGCACATGGAGCACGTTCCCACGTCTCTCGGGAGATGGGATCGATGCCTCCCGCGCACCTAACTTCCGCCGTGCCAGTCACCACGAACTGAACGCACGAGGAGATCGGGATGACGAAGAGCGACACTGCTGCGCTCCTTCACAGTGGCCGCGGCGCGCGTGGACTTCTCCACGCCCTGCCCCTGGGATACGAGAACAACAGCGGGCATTGGACGCGCTCGCCGGCACTGTGCGGGGCCCTTGTCGAGATGCCTCCCGTCCCGGCGCAGGTCCGTTTCGGATTCGGCTGGTCGGCCGCGATGTGGCAGAGGAGCGGCCACCTGCGCACCTACGGCAGCCACCGCCCGCTCGCGGACTTCCACAGCCGCCGTCTGCGCCGCCTCGCTCATACGCGGTCGATCGACACGCACGTGTGCCGCAAGTGCCGTAAGGCAATTCACCGGATGACGCACCCTCGTTGGACGGGAAACCTGAAGCCGTCGGCGGCCTAAGCGTCGGCAATCCCTGACAGGGCATCCACACAAGGCCACTCGCGCCGCCCCCACCCGCGCCGAGCGGGGAGTGCTGGGCCTACCTGGTGCCCCTCACCGCCCCCGCCATGGTCAAACCCGGTACGTCAACGTTCGAGACGTGCCGGGTGCTCGTGTGCACGGCCAGTGCCAGCGGATCAACGCTTCCAGGTGGTCATCGGAGCCGCCAAGAGGCGGCGTGCGACCTCGACAGGCTGAGCGCTGAACGAAGAGGTGACGCGGCCAATCGCTGTCCGCTCCGGCGCACCCCCGTCTGCGGCTGCGAGCTGCGGCTTTCCGCTCCTCGGCTGCCTCGGCTTCGGTCACCGCATAGCGGCAGATTCGCGAGAAATCGAGCCAGACCGCTGTAAAACCTAACTTCTGTCGTGCCAGCCGCCACGGGCTGACCGCACGAAGGAGAGAAGCGATGACCGAGACCGCCACGCAGACCACGCAGACGGCCACCATCGACACCCTGGCCACCGCCCTGCAGAACGTCCTCGGCAGCAGCTGGACGATCACCGCGCGCTTCGACCACATCCTTGCCACCACCCCGCTGTGCGACCGCATCAACATCACGCCGCTGGACTACAGCTACACCGACATCTCCTGGACGCTCGTGCCGGTCCGCCGCACCATCCCCGCCCAGACCGTGCGGGAGACCCCGGACGCCGACCTGACCGCCGACGTGGCGACCGCGCTCCGGAGCCTGTCGTACCGGCACCACGCCCTGCCGACCGCCTGACACGCCCCCCCCGCCCGCCGCCGGGCCTTACCCGGCGGCGGGCGGAGAACCCGCGACTTTCGACCGAACGGAAGCAGTAAGTGAGCAGTCAACACGCCCTCGTTCACCTGGCCCCGGAGCCGGACGCTACCGCGAGCGACCTCGCCAACGAGGCCGAAGACACCCTCTGGGACCTGCCTGGCGGCTGGGAACGGGTGCTGGTCACCCACCCCGAGAACCAATACGCCGGGACCTTCCCTCTGCGGAACGGAGCCGACCCGAACCACCCGCAGCTCATACGCGTCAGCGGCGGCACCACCACCCGTTACGCGGGCGGCCCGGTCGGCCTTCTCGACCTGCACGCGTGCCGTACTCGGGCCGTTGATCGTGCCGCGCGCCTGCACGACACCTGGACCCAGGCCGTAGCGACCATGCCGCCGGTCAGGCCGCTCGCCGACTACCTTTCTGACGCCAAGGACTCCGTGTACGCCGGGCTCGCTTTCAGGCAGCAGCCGCACATCAAGGTCGCCGTCAGTCTGGCGGGCGCGCGGCTCTCCTGGGCTGATCAGGAGGCCCTGGTCGCGTTGGACCGGGATGCGTTCGTGGAGCGTGCCCGCGTCCAGGCCGTCACAGGGAACAGCCTGCTTCAGCTCGACGGGACGTGGCTTGTCAGCCCGACCTGGGCGGACCCCCAGGCTCCCGAGACGGCGGCCGCCGAGTACCACCAGCGCGTCAACGCTTACCTCGACAACCTGCCCGCGGACCACGTGATCGTCGGAGCCGACTTCATCCGCTGACCAGCAGGGACCGCGCGGACCCCTTCCGGTACTGACCGAAAGAGGGGCCCGCGCGGTATCTGTTGGCCAGCGTTCCTGTCCGCCGGCTCCAGGCCCCCGACGGCACGGCCGCCGGCGGACCCGGCCTCAACTCGCGCGAGCGTGGGGCGCGCCATGCCGCCCGCTAACGTCCGCTGCGCCAACACATCCACCCCTCACCCGCTAGGAACCCCCGTGATCCACTCCAAGGCGTCGGACGCTGCCGCGGCTCTCACCCACCAGGTCTGGCTGGACCTCTGGCCGACGGCACCCACGCCGGGCATCAGCCGTGTCACGTCAGCGCAGCAGCTCCAGGACGACGACCTCATCGTGACCCTCGGCGCTGGACCGGATGCGGCCACGCTGACGGACCTCAGCGCGCGCGACGCCGTGCGCGAAGCCGGCACCCGAGTGTGGCGAGTGGTCTCCACCGGCGCCAGGACGGTACGAGTCCGCCCGGTCGCAGTGCCTGATGGGACCTGGAACGGGACGCCCGATCTGGCCCGGCTCGGTGAACCGTGGGTGAAGGACGCACCCTCCAGGCAGTTCTACATCCCCGCCGCGAAGCGCCAGATCGGCCGGCTCGGACCGATGGATGCCCTGCGGGAGCAGATCACCGGCCACCACCTCTTCGGGGAGTGGGAACGGACCTACGAGGCGGCCGAAGCCGAGGAAAGCGAGGAGCGGGCCGCCGCGAAGGCAATATGGGACCAGATCGTGGCACGGCGAGAGTCCTGTCGTGAGCTGGTCGAGCGGCTGAACAAGATCGCAGGGGACCAGCTCGTGTACTGGGCCGACTTCGGCGGCAGCGACGGCGCCGGTTCGCTAAGCGGCTGGCTGGCCTCAAAGGGTCGACTCCGCACTTACCTCCTGGGCCTTCAGGCGGCGAGCCTGATCACCGAGGAACAGTTCGAGGAAGCCGAGAAGTGCATGGCCTTGCTCGAACAGTGACAGCCCGGGCGGGCGGCTGGGCTGCCCGCCCGGGCAGTCCGCAGGTGTCCGCGTCGGCGGGCCTGCGCCGCAGGTAGCGAGCAGGCTCCGGCACCTCATCTCGCCGAACCGCGCATCGTTCCCCGTGTCGCTCGTAGCTTCTGACCCACACCAAGATCACCAATCAGGAGCACCGAGATGCCGCTCGACATGACCGGCCCTGCCAGATGGAAGCGCGAGGTCCACTACCGCCGTTACCTGAGCAACAGCGGCAGTGTCATCCCCATCTGTGTGCAGGACTTCGACTACCCCGACTACGACCCCAGCCGCTTCGTGGACCTTGCCGACTTCCCCACCGAGCAGGAGGCCGCTTTCACCCCCCTTCGCCCGGAGGACGTGATCGACACCGCAGCGACCACCCCTGATGATCACGTTGCCGCAGGTCAGGCAGTGCGCCTCCTGGCAGCCATCGGCAGTCACTGGAGCGCGACGTGAGCACTTGGTTCCTCAGCCCTGAGCAGCGCCCCGCTCCGCAGCCCCCGCACCCGCTGGACGCGCTGGCCGACACCCTGCACAAGGTTCTGACCCCGCAGGGCTGGGAAGTGTGGTCATTCCTCAACAACATCGAGGTGATGTGCCCGCATGGCCCACGGTTCACCGTCGCCATGGACAACGCCGAGGGCGTCAGAAGGTGGACGCTGACGCCCTCGGCGGAGCCGGCCGGCTCCGCCGTCCTGACAGACCTCGCCGGCCTGCACAGTGCCGACTACGTGAGCAGCACTCTGGGCTTTCTGCTCTCGGCACACCGACGACGTTGCCACCGTCGCGCCGCAGGGATAGGTAGACGGCGGCCGCCGACGCCGTGAACAGGGCCGGCTCTCGTTGTCCGAACGCGGCTGGTCCTGCGGGCAGGAGCCGATTCGCCAGCAGTCGTGACACCGACACCTTCTTGCCTACGGTCCCGGACACGTTCCCCGTTCCCAGGCAAGGACCCTGCCATGACCTTCCCTCTCAGTCCCGGCGCCACCATCAGCCGGTCCGACCTTCACCAGCTCGTCGGCGGTCGACCCCACGGCCGCATCAGCCCGAGCAAGACGACGCCCAACATCTGCCTTTTCACGTCGCCAGGAGCCCACGACAGTCAGCACGACGGCTGGACCGGCGAGCACTACCACTTCCAGGGGGAGGGACAGGGAGACCGGGAACAGGTGATCAAGAACGGCAACCGTGCTCTCGCCGACCACGCGCAGAACGAGGGCCGCACCCTGCGGCTGTTCTCCACGGTGCCCGGCCCCTCAGTCCGCTACCTCGGCGCCTACCGCCTCGACAGCGACGTCCCCTATGTGCGGACGTCGCTGCCGGTCATCGGCGTCCCGGACCAGCCTCACCGCACCGGCTACGTCTTCCGGCTCGCGCCCGAGGACGGAACTCCTCCACCCAGCGGTGTCTTCACCGTGGACCCGCTCAGCAATCACACGATCGTCCAGGAGCGTGACCTCGACGTTCCCTTCCGCCCCCGGCCGGGCGACGAACGGGGACGTGAGCGCACGTTCATGGAGGACGTCGCGGAGCAGCTGCTCCGCAGTTACAGCTCCCATCTGCGGTCGATGGGCCATGACGTCCGCCGTCACACGGTCACTCCGGCCCTGGAGCTCATCCCCCTGCCCGTCGACCTGGTTGATCACAGCACCAACGAGATCGTCGCGTGCGCGGGGAGCGTCGCCCGGACCTACGTACGCGCAGCCTTCGGTGAACTCCTCGACATGCGACGGTTCTTCAACCCGACCCCGCGTCGAGTCATGCTCCTTCCGTCCCGCCCGCGCCCCGACCTTGCCGACCTGTGCGGCCGGAACGGCATCACCGTGGTCTGGCCGAGTCCGGGCGGATTCGAGAGGGCAGAACCGGACGCTCTCGTCCGTGACTAGGCTCCGCGCCGACCTGAGCACTGCGCCCCATCGCATTGCCCAGGTTGGCGCGCAGCGGCGTCGATCCCCGGATCGGCTGGCCCCCCGCACACGATGTGGGAGGCCGGCGCGTCCTGGTCAGCGACCCAGCCCTGTCCGGTCCGGACGCTGGCCCTCGAGGGCAGCGTCCCGGCGCCTCCCGGATCCGGCGTCCGCGGATTTCGCGGGCACGTGATCAGCCGCTGTCTGGCTCCTACCGTGCGCAGCATCGCCGAACGCCGACGAGCCCACCGAAGACGAAGGAGCCGACATGGCCTGCCTGACCCTCTGCTACAGCGCCCCGTGGACCGGGTTTTCGGCAGCGCTGACGGGTGCCCTGATCGCCGCTGGGGCCACCAGCAGCGCAAGCGACGGCAGGCCCACCTCCTTTTACGACTACGAGTGCGTGCTGAACGACCTGGCCGTCATCCAGGGGCACTGCGAGAAGACCAAGGACCCCGTCACCCTCTCCGCCATCGAGGAAGACGTCGCCGACCTGCTCGCCGAACAGGCCGACATCATCACCGCGTTGGCGGCGTACCTCTGAACCGCAGCGACACAGCGCTGAGACCCGCGACCCGAAAGCTCTGCACCTATGCCCGACGCCCTCACACGTCCCGACGGGGCCCCCACCGACTGGCCCGAGTTCCCTGCCGTTCCTCCGCTGGTCACCGACCATCCGCTGCCGCCTGAGCGGTGGCCCGCCCTCGCCCTGTCGTGGCGGCTGGTCACCGCGCACGTGCTCCACCCCGACCGCGGTGACATCATCAGCGCGTGGCTCACCCAGCCTGGCGCTCCCGGGCCGCTGGCTGTCACCTACCGGCACCGTTTCAACCACTCCCACCCATACGGGTGGGCATGCGGCATCCACGTGTTCAGCGTGCCGGTCCCCAACGGGAACCGCGCCGACGCCCGCCTGTCCTACGACTGCACACGAAGCGGCATCACACGCACTCCAGAGGAAGCCCGGGCCCAGGCGCTGCGCCACGTCGCCGAGCTGCACCAGGACGCGGCTGTGCCGTACGCCGCCCGCTCACTGAGGGCCGGACGCTTCTACTGCTGACGACCCGGTGCCGGTCCCGGCAGCTGGTTGAACGCTGGCCACCTGCCGGGACCGGGGCCACCCCCCCGGCCTGGGAGTGTGCCTCATGATCCGCATGGGTGGACGCCCAACCGCCGGCCGCGTGCTCACCGGGCGGCTCCATGAAGCGGACATGAGTCCTGTCCACCATGCGCCCGCGCCCTCACCTCGGCCCGCCCCCTGCCGGACAGGTCCGCGGCCGCAGCCCCAGCCCTGCTCCCTCAGTCGGTTTCGCGGCAGCTCGGCACGTGCCTGGCGAGCTCGTAACTTCCTCACTGCCAGCTCGCACCGGCCAACCGAGTCACCAACCCCTTCCAGGAGCGGACCAATGAAGCGCAGCCTTCGCCGTCGCATCGAACGGACGATCAACCAGTCGTGGATGACCACCGACCGAGATGATCGCGGCACGGTCGGAGTGGCGCTCATCTTCCCGCCCGACGCATTCGCTGACGCGCCGACCTGGACGCCCGGCCCCGACTTCCGGGCGTTGAACAACGAAGGAGCGACCAACACCGCGTTCGTCCGCGACAACGGGGACGGCACGGAGACCGTCGTCGTCGGTGGTATCGGTCCCGCCCAGCGCCCGGGCATGGACGGCGGCCCCTGGACGGAAGAGGAGGTATGGACGGTCACCGCCCCCGTCGACGACTTCGACGGTTGCGGGCTGGGCAACAACACCCAGGGCATCACCTGGATGCTCGACCGGCCCCGCGCGGTCATCCACCGGGAGCGGTACGCAACCCACCCTCTGGCGACCGTTGAGGCGTACTGGGAGAACTTCAAGGAGGTCTGGGGTTCCTGCCCTCCGGTGAGCTGCGCTGGTACGGAGGGTGGCCGTTCGGCGAGGGCCGGGAATGGGCCTACCTGGTCTGCCGTCCCGTGTGGGCGTCGGAAGAGGAGAACGAGGTCGCGCTCCTGGAGGACGTCGTCACGCTGGCCCGTCTGTTCAGCGCGGAGGTCCGCGTCTACCCGTACGACCTCCAGAAGCGTGAGATAGCCGGGCCTCTCGGCAGCTCGCGCTGGGAAACCTACCTCTCGGACGTGACGCGTCGCCTGCGGAAGTGACCTGCACCGGCTCCGGGCGTACCTCGGTACGCCTGGAGCCTCCGCCACTCACTGTGCGGCACGGGTGGGAGGCTCGGTGACTCACCTCCCGCCGGTCGGCCTGTCCAGACATCGACGCCCGCGGTACAAGGCACAGGCCGGCTTCTCAAACGCCCAGACTCGCGCCCGGTCGATCGCTGCGAGAGCTCATGGTGCAGTGCAGCCATCACACCAGCCCTTACGGAACGGACCGCTCGGCCATGCACACCACGTTCTCCGCGCCCGGCTCGTCTACCACGCTGACGACCGCGGCGGCCGACAACATCCTGTGCCGCATGAACCTCGACGACACGGTGCGCAGCCTCCCGGCCGACCAGTTCGTCAGCCGTCTGCTGTCGGCCATGACCGTCGCATCCGCAGACCGAAGTGCCAAGGGTGCGGTGCGGCTCTCTGCGATGCGGCGTCTGCACACGCTGGCAAGCCGCACGCAGGGCACCGGTCAGCCGATCACCTGGAGCTGACGGCAGACCCGGGGCCGTCGCCTGACGGCCCCGGGTCTGCTGTCTCGCTCTCCCGAGCGCCCTTCGGGCAGCCCCAATCCCTTACGAGGAGCCCCACACCATGCCTTCGCAGCCCGCTCCACTCGACACAGATGCCCTCCTTGCCGCGGTGGAGCAGGGCGCCGAGCAGGTCCGGCAGGCTCGGGCACGTCTTGCTCTGGCCAGCCTCGGCCTCATCACGGCCCGCATCCGCGCTGACCATCCCGCAGCTCGATACCTCCAGCTGGGCTTCACCGTCAGCATGAAGACCTACACGGGCCGGACAGAGGCCGGGCGGATCTGGCTTCAGGAATCCGAGCAGGCAGGCCGCTGGCGGGCGTGCCTGGACGACGACGCCCGATCGGACCTCGAAGGCTGGTGCACTCACCTCGGCCAGGACATCGAGGAACTGCTGCCGACGCTCTGGGTGCGAGACCCAACAACCGGGCTGCAAGTCGTCGACCTGGATGCCGTGGTGGCCGCCCTATCGTGACGACGCGGTGCCCGGCGCCGGCAGGACCCCCGCCGGCGCCGGGCATCGTTGTGCACCTGCAGAGAGTCCGTACAGGGGCCCACTACCGCCCCGCCACCTGTCCTGCCTTGTATCCGCAGGTGAGTGACACCCGACGCTGGCCGCCTCCACAGGGCTGGCCGGCCTGGGGTCCCTTGAACGAAGCGCACTACATCGTCCATCCGGAAAACCCTGTAACCACGGTGGTTACATACAGTCTGTTCATGCTGCCTAGTCGTACTCGGCGCTGACGCGTCTTGGCGGTGCCGCCCGCGCGCTGAGCTCACCTGGTCACCTTGCGTCGGGCCACGTCCTGATCACGACCGCGCAGCGAGGCAACCGTCACCGCGTCCCGACCGAGCTGCCTTCCACCCGGACATCGAGTACCGAAGACCACCAGAAAACAGGCCGGCCGGGGCACAGCGGTGCCCCAACAGATTCGGATAGGTCCGGCCGGGGCCTGCCGCTGCTGGCTCGGGCGGCGTAGATCATCGGGGCCGTAGAGGTGCGCTGGCCATCCCGCTGGTTGGGTCGTTACGGTAAGGCCAGCAGGAAGCGCTCCGTCATGGCCTGATCGAGCGTCGTAGAGGATTGACGCCGGTATCGAGAGCGCTCTGGGTACCGGCGTCAGCCATGTCTGAGCCCCGGCTGGTCATGGTCCGCTTCTCCTCGGTCATGGCTGCCCAGCGAGCAAGGGCGCGCCCTCCTCGCCGAAGGGGTGCCCACCGAGAGCGGGGCCACCGTGAGTGAGTGGTGCACCCGATGCGCCCAAGTGCTGGTGCTGTCCGGCGGCCGGCCTGGAACCAACCCGCTGTTGCGGGCCCCGCTTGAACGGGGCCCGCAACAGCGGGTTGGTTCCACGATCAGACCTGGCCTCCCAGAGCCAGGGCCTTGACGGTCACACCGAAGACCTTCGAGGCCACATCGGTCACCGTCGGCACGTCCTCCGGCCGGGGGCACTGACCCACGATGACCGAGGCCGCGAACATCACGCCCGCCGTCTTGGCCACCGTCGAGGCGAGCAGCAGCTCACGCATCTGGGGAACCCACACCCCGGTACCACCGTCCTCACGGTCCTTGGCATCCTTCGTGCGCAGGTTCTCCGCGAGCCTGATGAACTTCGCCGGAACGCCCAGAGCCTTGGCCGCGTCGAGATCGGTGGTGACCTCCACCGGGACCGCGAAGCGGGACACCAGGGCGTCATCGAGCTGCCGCACTCCGATGCCCTCGGGGTTGTAGCCGCACAGCGCATAGAACCCCGGCGCTGCCGTCACCACCGGCGCGTCCGGCTTGTCATCGAGGCTGAGCGTCCCGCGCCCGTCGAGAACCGAGTACAGCACGGCCAGAACCTCAGACGGGATACGGGTGATCTCGTCGACGAACAGCGGACGCCCCTCCTTCATCGCGCGGGTCAGCGGGCCGTCGGCCCACTTGAACGTGCCATCGTTCTGCGGCAGGTAGGAGCCCACGAAGTGGGAGACGGTCATGTCACCGTGACCGTTGATCGTGATCAGGTCCCGGCCGAAAGCAGCCTCCGCCAGCGCGGACTTGCCGGTGCCGGGCAGGCCGTACAGTCGCACCGGGATACCGGCCGTGCGCAGGTGCTTGAGCAGCGCCACGTCGTGGTGGCCGCCCAGGTCACGCGGCCGGTAGATCTGGCCGTTGGGCCGGTAGTACTCCCGCTCACCCTTGATCATGGCGTCGCGCTGGTCGGCAACCTGAGCACGGGGGGCCGCCACGGCAGGCTGCGCAGCCTGGGAGAGCTGACGCTTCACGAACATCTGCGCGAGGGTGCGCGGCTCATCGGCGCGAACGTGGGCACCGGACGGGCTCTTCGACTCCACCTCGAAGTACTCGATGGTCTTGCGGGGGTCCTTGGAGTCTTCCTCGCTCAGGCCCGAGTCCTCGATGACGATCGGCTGAATCAGAATGTTGGTGTAGTTCTTGCGGCCGTGCTTGTCGGCCCACTTGCTCCGGAGCGCCCCCCAGGCGAGCTTGGCCAGCTCGTTCGGGTTCCTCGTGCCGGTTTCACCGTAGGCACCGGCCCGCCGGTACACCGGCTTGGTGTGCCCAGCGCTCGCCGTGTGGCAGTAGCCGTTGGACGTCGCAACGGCGACGTACGTCTTCTGCTGCGCGCTGGCGAGGTCCTGGACCTTGAAACCGAGAAGGAACATGGGGATCTCCGGGTGTCTCGTTCGGGAAGGGATCTTGCGATGCCCTGAACTTATGAGAACCCCGGCAAACGCCCAACTTCGGGCTGTCCGGCGCAAGTTGGGCCCTTTCGGACGCTCGTTGTAAGCCCATCAACGACCTGTCGACTTCCGATCTTCAGCGGCTTTGGGCAGCTCGGCGGGCTATGAGTCACGCGTCGTTCTTCAGGCACGATCCACGATCCATGTCGGTGGCCAGACGCCACCGACGGCAGCCGGCGGGAGGGTTCCGGCGAGCTCGCGGCGGTGCTGTCCGCGGCGCATCCCAGGCGCCACAAGGCCTTTTCCACCTTCAGATTCTTGGATTCGCGGCGAGTCGTTCCGAGGCCGTGGGCGGTGGCCCAATCAGGGCGCAACGAACCGCCGACTGAAAGGCCCCGCGATGACCGCCCGCACCACAGCGCCCGTGACCTCCCCCTGGGACGACGTGACGCACCCGGCATGGCTTGGCCTGTCGGCTCGTACCGGAGACTGGCTCTCGACCGTCTCGGAACGTGACGACGTGATCGCGGTCGTTCACCCCGGCGCTCCGGAGAGCAAGTACGCCGAGTTCTACCCGGCGCTCGCCGAGGGCCGCTTCGCCCCGGACCAGCTCCTTGAGGGCCAGCCGAACCCGGCGCTGATCGACCCGAACGCGTGGGCCGACCGCTGTGCACACCCGGCGTTCGCCGGTGCCATCGCCCACGAGGCCGCACACGCCAAGCACACCAAGTTCGCTCCCACCCGGCAGCACAGCGCGTCGGCCGTGCGCTGGGCCACGATCCTGGAAGAGCCCCGCATCGAGCACCGGCTGATTCAGGACCGGCCGGGCGACCGTGCGTGGCTGCGGGCTTCTACCCGCCACGTTCTTCTGACCGGTGTCAGCGGCGGGCACGATGACAAGTCGGTGCCGGGCGCAGTGCACCAGGCAGTGCTCATCCTGGGCCGCGCGGCCGGTGGGGTGCTGGACGACGATGAGGTGCAGCCGGTCACCGATCAGGTGACGGGAATCCTCGGTGACGCTGTGATGGCGGAGCTGAACGGCATCTTCCGCGAGCTGTTCGACCTGGACGACGACGACCAGGACGGGCTTCTCGCCCTGGGAGCACGAGTTGCCCGCCTCGCGCAGGACGACGCAGACGACGGCCAGCAGAACGGCGAAGAGGGCGGCAGCGGCCAGGGCCAGGGCGGAGAGGGCCAGGGAGGGCAGGGCACCGGCTCCCCGTCGGGAGGCACTGGGCAGGGAGGCTCGGGAGACGCCGAGGACGGGCAGAACGATAGCGATCCGATCACCGTCATGATGCCGTGCGGCGCAGTCACCTGGGGTGACCCCTCCCAGGCCGAGAACGGCAGCGGCGGCAGTGACGGCGACGGCGACGGCGACGGCGACGGCGACCAGCAGAGCACCCCGTCTGTGGCTGAGCGCGTTGTCGACCAGATCGCTCGCGCCGCTGTGGAATCGGCGCACGCGAAGATCGCGGTTACCCTCCCGAAGCGGCCGGACTACAGCGGCCACCAGGCTGCGCAGAAGGCTGCGCAGAACGTGTTTACCGGCGGCGGCGTCGGCTTCCGGCAGATCAGGGTTCAGCAGGTTAAGCCCGACGAGAGCCAGCAGCGCCAGGCCCGCGCGCTGCTCAACGCTCTGGGCAAGGCCCAGTACCGGGATGTGAACCGCACGACACGCGCCGTCAGCGCCCCGCCCGGACGCATGGTCATGCGGGAGGTCGTACGCCGCGAGGCGCAGATCCGGGCTCGCACGGAGGTGTCGGCCCTGCCGTGGCAGCGCACCTCTCGCCGTCAGGAGGAGAACCCGCCTCTCACGGTCGGCATCAGCCTGGACGTGTCGGGCTCGATGGGCCCCTGGATCGGGCCGGTTGCCTCGACCGGATGGGCTCTTGCCCACGCCGTGGCGTCTCCGCGTCTGGCGGGCACCGTCGCCTCCGTCGCCTGGAACGGGTACAACCGCTCCGAGATAGCCACAGCCCTGATCAAGCCGGGTAAGCGGCCCCTCACCGTCCCCGTGCCGGTCATGGGCGGCGGCTCTGACGGCTGCGGCCAGTCCCTCTACGCGCTGGACGGTGCGCTGAACCTCACCGGCAAGTCCGGCGCGCGTGTCGCGGTGGTCATCACCGATGGGGACCTGCCCAACACGCCGGATGTGCAGCGGGCGGCCGACCACCTCACCCGCGCGGGCGTGCTGCTGCTGTGGCTGAGCGTCAAGGACGGCGGCTGGGCTCCCAACGGCGCTCACGTCGAGTACCTGAGCGACCCCACGAACTTCGGGCCCATCGTGGGCCGTGCGCTCGCCCGCGCGCTGACCAACGCCTGACCACCCCGAGGGGGCCGCCCGAGCGGCCCCCTCCCCTTCTTTCCGTATTCCTCCAGCCAGTCAGCCGGCGCGGGCTGCGCTGTCCGCTGCGGACGCGACAGTCGGCGGACGGACGCCACGAACAGGAGTAGCCACCGTGACCCCACCCAAGGACCCAGATGCTCCCCGCACTCATGCCCGGCGCCGCCCCGGACTCCTGCGGGGTCAGGGCCGGCACCTGATGAACGCCGGCTACCTCAGCTTCATCGTGTTCGGCGTAGGCGCCCTGACGCTCACGGACTGGGTGCGCGGAGCCGACGGGTGGATATGGCTGCCCGCCGTGGTGCCCGTGACCTTCGTGATCGTCGGAGCAGCGGTCCAGACCCGCGACGAACACACCGGCTGACGGCGGCGGACAGGCGCCTTGAGCAGCGCCCGGCCTGTCCTGACACAGGCCGGTGACCAGCTCCAGCCCGCCCTCCGCCGCCCGGCATTCGCGACCAGATGAGCTTCTACCGCCGCGTTCGTAGCTTTCGGCCACGGTCCCGCCTCCGGGCGGCTCCGTGGACCCCCGCCGCCAACGACCAGGTAGAGCCATGCCGAACTCTCACGCACGAGCGCTGCGCACCCACGACATCAACGAGGTCTTCGTTCAGGAGCTGAAGGCCCGTGAGGACCAGCTCCGCTCGAACCACGTCTGGATCGCTCCCGTTCTCGACCAGCTCTCCGGCGGCCGCGTGGTCACCCCGCCGCGTCACGTTCCGGCTCGCTTCACCCTTGCGGACCAGGCCGACGTGATCGACGATGCCTCTCACGTCGGCATCTACCGGATGTGGGCCCGGCGCGGCCGGGTGACGTTCGATGTGAACGAGCACCTGGCCGCCGAGCTGTATCGGTCGACGTACAAGGAGCTGCCCGGCCGGATCTTCGACCACCTGCCCTACATCAATCCGCTGGTCGTCCTCCCGGACCCGTGGCCGATCCGCTACCAGAGGTCGGACGGGCTGGTGAGAGGCTTCTTCGTCCACGGGTACAACCAGATGCCCGAGCGGCAGACGTACACCGACGAAGACATCGAAGGCCTCGGTCTGCTCTTCGTCATCGACCTGCTCGACGACGACACCGGAGAGGTGCGGGACCAGACGTACATACGCCTCCACATCCCCACCGGGCTGCGGCAGTTCACCCTGAAGCAGGCGGTCGGCTTCGCCGCAGCGCGAGCGGAAGCCCGATGGGCACGCACCCCTGAAGAGAAGCCGGTCCTTGCCCTGTTCGAGGCCCTGCTGAAGCCCGCTCTCAGCATCTTGGTGTACCTGTGCTGCGACAACCGGGACGTCGTCGAACCTCCCGTCGTCAAGCCCACCCGCAAGAAGCGCAAGAGGCCTGCGCCGCGCGACCGGGATCCCTTCTTCGTTGAGGTCGGCTGGCGCGTGGGTCCCCGCCTCCACGCGGCCAGGCGTGCTGCTGGAAGGGTTACGGAAGGCGACGGTGTGCCCTCCGGAGTGCAGCGAGCGCCGCACCAGCGGGCCGGGCACTTCCACCGCTACTGGACCGGCCCGAAGCGGACTCAGGAGGTCACGATGTTCGTCGAACCGCACTGGGTCAACTTCCACCTGCTGCCGGAAGACGTAGACCCGATCACCACGGTCGTCCCGGTGGACCCGCAGCGGCACGATCCACTCCGCAGGCGCGGTCTGCGCAGCCACACCGGGAAACCGTCGAAGGCGTTGGCGTACGCGGCGTGACCGGCTTACGCCGGCCCCGGAGGAACCCGGGGCCGGCGACCGCCGAGGACCTGATCCGGGACGGCCGGCCTGTCCGTCCTCACCGCCGCCGGCTCGCGGAGCCGTGGCCCGCACCGCCGGCACGGCAGCGGCCCAGGCACAGGCCCGGACGGTCGTACCGAGCGGAAGGTGAGCGCCGCCCGGAAGGGCGCCCCGTCCGCGGGCCGTAGACGGCCTCACCTTCCGTGATCGCAGACGCCGATTCGCCGTGCCGTGCGCACCGGAGGCCCTCCTCATACCTTCGCTCCCGCCCCAAGGCCGACCGCAGATCGCGGTGACGCCCGAGGGCCCTGAACCCACTCGATCCGCCTTGGAGCCTTGACCATGTCTGCGCCGACACATACGCCCCGCACGGTCGGCGTGCCTGGCATCGGCACGCTGACCATCCACGACACCGTTCTGCCCCACGGACGGGTCCAGTTCAAGGTCACCGGCCCGCACATCAAGGGCACCTTCATCGTGGCGCCGGAGGCCAAGCGAGGTGGCACCGTGCTGCCCACGACGGTCCAGGTGCAGTACGGCGACGGACTCGAGCCGCAGACGTACTACACACCGCGGCCCGACGAGCCCGTCGTCTACCGGGTCGGCGTCCATGGCCACACCGCCGGGCTCGACCCGGATAACATCCCGACGCGCTACTTCCTTGGCCCGTACGCCGTAGCCTCCGGCCGGACGTTCCTCACCGAACGACTGCCGGACGGCACCCGCCGACGTACCGAAGCCGTGGTCCGCTGCCTCCTGGAGCTGTGGCGCGACCGCGACGATGTCGCCGAGCTGAAGCTGGCGGCTGCGGTCGCCCGAGCAGACGAGCACGCAAGGTACGAGGAGCAGCAGGCCGACCAGCTCGAGGCCGAAATCCAGAAAGTGACCGCCCAGCGAGCCTCGGCCCGCCGAACGGTCAACCAGCTCACCGGCATCCTGCGCCGGCGGGCCGGCGTTGTCCTTCCATCAGACCCGACCCCGGTGAAGGTGCCCTTCTTCGACCGCCACGGTCACCAGATGGGCATCCTGACCGTACGAGAGAACCCCGCCCCGGCCGGCGCACGGCCTGGCAGCGTGGTCTACACCGTCCAGGGCGCCAGGGTCGCCGGATCGTTCACTGTGGAGCGCTACCGGTACAACAACACCCCCTGGCCGGAAGGGATCAACATCACGTACGGGATCCCGACCAGCCGCTACGGCCATGAAGCACGCGACGAACCGACCATCAACACCATTCGACTGAGCGGCGGCTGGAGCAGCAGCGGCGACACGGGACGCATCACCCTGACCACCCCCGAGCGACTGCCGGCCCGCATACGGCTCTCTCCCACCACCGGCTGCTCCGCACCGGTGGCCACCGAACGACGGGCGTCTGGTGTGCTGCGGGCACTCGCGTTGCGGTATCTCGCGCGGCCGGACGCAGAGGCCCTGCACCTGGCCGCTGCCAAGGACCGCGCCCCGGCGCTTCTCACTGCCACACGGCAGCAGCTGAAGGAGCTGCGCGAACAACAGCAGAAGCTGACCCGGAAGGCGGCCGAGCACCGCAAGCGCGCCGCGCAGTACCGCGAGCTCCTCGCGCCTCTCCGCACGCTGCCGGATATCCAGTCGGACCCGTCGGTGACCATCGCCGAGCAGGAGGCGCGCGGCGGACCTGGTCGAGCAGACGTGGGCAGACGAAGGCGGAGATCTCCCCGGATGCTGAACGCCCGCGGCCGCGACTCGATAGGCCCGCGGGCAGCCCTCGGTGATCAGCGACGATCGACACCGGCCGTACGGCCAGGGTGAATCCTGCGGTGAGCCAGGTGCAGATCATCGTCCCAGACGGCTCCCCGTCGGCCCGGGTGGGAGCCCGCGCGCTCCAGGCGAGCGCGCTGTCCGGCAGTACGTGACACCGACGCGCAGCTGCGGGCGTGTGCTGCCGGACCTCCGGAAGGGGACTTTCGCGGCGCCGAGGGGTCGTTCACCGAGGCTGCCTACCTTCAGCTCCATAAGACAGCGGCTGATCAAGAGCAGCCCGGACCGAAGGAGCGCCACATGAGCACGTCGATGCTGCAGCCCGCTGACGAGGTCGTCATCTCCACCGTGCGGACCCCGGACCTTACCCGCCCGCACCGCGTGCTCCCCATCGGTCAGCAGCACATCGACGACCAGGCCCCCATGGGCCGGTGCACCGACTGCGACGCCGTCGGAGAGTGGAACGCACTCGTCGACCTGGCGCCTTCCGCGTACGGCTGCCCCGGCCGCCCGCCCTACGGCGCCTGAGGCACCGCCGGAGCGCGGCCCGCGTGGGCCGCGCTCCACAGGCATGACCTCCGCTGTCCGCTCTTCCCGGAACCATGGGCACCCGCCCCCGCCGCCTGGCACCCCGGCCGGAACGCCCACGGCCCAGCAAGGGCTTCGGCTCGGAACACCTCACCCCGCTCACACGCCCTCAAGCGGCTCTCCCCGGTTTCGCGCGCGCTGAGGAGATCGGGCCGTGTGGTGCGAATCTCCACCTCGTCAAAGCGACCCAACCCCGGAGGACACATCATGCGTAAGCTCGCCCTGATCCTGGCACTCGGTCTCCTGTGGGCGGCGCTCCCGAGCCTGGGCATGGTCCTCTTCAGCATCGTCTGCTCCGTGATCAGCGCCGTGCTGGTCGTCGTAGCGCTGGTCAAGGCTCACCTGACCTTCATCTGCTGCATCGGCGCGGTCGCTGTGCTGGCCCGCACGAACCCCACCGCCATTCCCAGGGCGACCCGCTGGCTGGCCCGCGCGATTGCCGACTCCGTCGCGGCCGTCATGCCGCAGAAGACCGACAAGGCCTGATCTTCCCGGGCCCGGCAGGGGCGACATCCCGTTCCTGCCGGGCCCGGGCCCCCGCTGTTTCCCGACCGAACGGCCTGGCCGAGGGAGAGATGTTGCAGGTCACCGCTACAGTCACGATGACCGATGTCACGCGGTACATGATCGTTTCCGGCGCTCCCGCGTACGTGGTGATGGACGGCGCCGACGTGGCGTACATCCTCGACCCGGAGGCGGTGGTCATCGAGTACCGCAAACGGCCGGACGAGGCGGCCTACACGCCGTTCAAGGCCACCGTGACCGGCTATCGCCTCGGCCCGGAAGGCCGCATCGGTGACGAGCGGGCCTCCGGCTGGCAGATGCTGGGAACCTCTGAACCCGACGAGACTCCGCAGTGGCTGCGAGACCTGGCAGAGCGGCACAGGCCCAGGAACAGCGACCTCTAGACGTGGGAAGGCCGCATGGCACCGCTCGGCGTCAGTCCGCCCACACGATGCGGAGGATGATCACGAAACGCTGCTTGGCCTGCGCATTCCGCTCCGGATCATGGACCTGGTAGGGGATCACCAAGGAGCCCTCCGCCGCCACCCGGTCCCACTCAGGCCGGCTTGGTGAACGAGTCGACCCTGCCTTATACGGATCGGCGATGATCCGTCGGATCATCGCGTCGACGGCATCCTGCGGCGTCGGGGCAGCCGGGTGACTGGTCAGCTCCTCGTACTGGGCGCGGGCCTGCTTGGACGGGGCCCACGGCCACGTTCCCGGCGGCTGTGAAGAACGGCCGTCGTTCTCGCTCACTGGCCACTCGCCAGCGACCACGGCTCCGCGAGGTCCAGGTCGCCAGCCATGCCGGCGTCGCTGTCCGAATCCAGCTGCGCATCACGAGCGGTCACCGCCCGAGCCCACCACTTGTCCCTGAAGGCAGCGACGCGCGTGAGGTCCTCCAGGTCGAGGCCGTCGCGTTCGGTCTCGAACGCCGCCACCTGGTCGGCAGGCAGAGCCTCCGGATTCCGCGCAGCGTCTTGCGGGGTGCCGCGGTGCCGGCTCTACAGGCTGCGCAGTCATGGAGACCCTCCTTGTCCGGGCGGTGGATCGGTTCGCTCCCCGCCAGCAGGCGCGCCTTCGAGGATATGGCCCGCTGGCCCACCCCTTCCAGCGAACGCCACCAGCCGCCCGAATTCGCCAGCTTTCCGAGGATGCGCCCTCTGACGTCTAGCTTCGGTGGCGTCAACCCCGACCAGCCCCACCGACCACCAGGAGCACGCCACCCGCATGACCCTCACGATCTACGCCCCCGCCCTCCCCTGCGGCCGGTTTCCCGCTCAGTGCACGAACGACGGCACCACCGAGCACGCCGCCCACGACTGGAATCTTCCCGGTGCCACCCACGCCGGGTGGCACTGCTACGGCTACAGCACTACCCCCAGCGGCACTCGTGTCGGCTGGGCCGGCGGCACCGAGGAACCCGGCGACGCCATGGACCTTTGCCAGAACAACCCCGCCACGCCTGCCGCCAGCTGACGCGGGAGCCCACTACGGGAAGGGAGCTCATGAACGCACTGACCGGCGACGCCCTCCTCGTCCTCGCCTCTGCCACCCATGTCACCGAGCTGGAAGACACCTCCGCGCAGGACGCGTACATCCAAGACCGCCTTGGTCTGCCGACCGCCACGTACTGGAGCGTCCTCCAGGACGTGCTGGACGACCCTTCGGCCACGCACCATGCCCCGGCAACGATCACAGCCCTGCGGGAACGGCACGGACGACACGCGTACCCCACCCCGTGACGACCGTGCTGGTCGTCTGCCTCGCGAAGCAGACCACCAGCACGGTCCGCCGCTGCTGACCGGTTCGCTTCGCAGCATGTCGCTGAGGCACCAGGCAGGACCCCGCCGACCGGAGCGTCCCTGATTCGCGTGGGGGCGCTCCCTGAAAGCGGCTGCTCCTAACCTCGCCGACGTCCGTTTGCCCAGAGGGAAAGGCCTTCTCGGTTGAACACCATCACCTCCGCAGCATCCTCTGCCGATCCCGTCACTGTCCGCCTCATCCACGCCTCAGGGCAGTGGAGCTTGGAGATCTACGACGATCAGCGCACCCGCTTCCCCGTCCGCAGCAGGGACGAGGCTTCGCCCGAGCCACCGACCGACACGGCAGCGACGCTGCTGCTGAACACACACAGCGTGCTGGTCCCCGACGGCGCCGTCTGGGCGCACCGGGCACCAGGCATCTTGGAGGTCCGCGCGCGCCGGATCTGAAGCGAGCCCGCCCAGGGAGCCCTGGCAGAAGCCGGGCTCCCTGGGCTCGCAGGTGCTGCCCGTTTCGCCGACCGCGGCACCTGTCCGGGCCTTCCCCAAGCTGAAGGAGCGGGCGGCACCCGGGCCCTATGCGGATCCGCCTGCCCGTGCGGCGCCGGATTCGCCGCAGCTGCCACCGCAGGGTGCCCTCTGGTCAGCTCTGGCCACAGAACAGCCCTCCCCGCATCGGAAGAAGCCTTCGATGAGTACAGCCGCACCAGCAGCCGTCCCGCCCATGCCCGCATCAGTCACGCCGGCTGCCGAGCTCGACGACACGTCCATCACGGACGAGATCGCTGCTCTCCTCCAGTGGGACCGACGGCACCTCCTGGCCACCGGTGAAGGACCCCACATACCCCGCGGTGAACCGAGCCGCATCGCCGTCTGCGCTCTCGTCGGTCGCCTCAGGGAGCTCGAGCGAGTTCGGAAGCAGCGCGCGGACGACGCCGCGCGGACGGCGTTCCAGAACCAGGAGATCCAGCGCAAGGCTGACAACCAGGCCCGTGCGAAGTTCGGGCCGCTCATCCGCAGCAGCAACGGCTCCTACACGTACGTGGTATCAGCGGACGGCCTCGGTGAGCTCGGCACCGTCAGCCGACGCGGCGGCGGCAGAAAGTGGCAGTACCAGCGGGCGGGCACCGGTTCTTCCGGCCCGGAGTACGACACACGCCGCGAAGCCGCCGGAGACCTCGTGTGGCTCGGAGACCTTGCCGCTGAATCCGCGGCACGTCAGCAACAGCAGGACGCCGCCCGCACTGCAGTGCCCGACGGATGGACATGGGGCGACTGGGACGATCTCGGCGAGGACGACACCATCCGTACCCCGATGTACGGCCGGGCCGAAGACGGAACGCTGTACCCGCGAGCGTGGCGCCCGGCCGCGGAGGTGCTGGCCGTTGCCCGGCTGGGCAACGGCTGCGTGGTCGTATCCCTGGCCGGCCCCGGGGGCTCGTACGCCGATCCGCTGTTCGTCAGCAGCCAGGACATGAAGGACGTCGGATTCCTCTGGCCCACCGGCCGGGTGCGGCCGACGCCGCGGCCTTACCGCCACAAGCTCCGGATCCGGATGGCCGACATCGCCGACGACATCGCGACTGTCCAGCGCCGGCTCGGCCCTACGCCCGAGATTCGGAGCCTGGTGGAGTTGGTCGGCCGGCTGGAGCGGGCACGGACGCCCGACCTTTTCGCCGACCTTCGGCGGGTGGAGGCGGGCACTGCGAAGCTCCGGGCACAGGTCAGCGACCACGAACAGTCCTACGAGGTCCAAAGGATCAAGAGCTGGGCGGTAGCCGCCCACATCAAGGCTCAACAGGCCCTCGCAGCGTTCTCCGCAGACCCGGACTTTGCATCGGCGGTGCCGACCGCCTGACTGCCGGAATCCCCGAAAGGTGACTTTCATGCGCTCGAAGCTCGGGCTTCTCCTCGCTCTCGGCCTCCTGGCCATCGCCTTCCCCAACGCGACGATGCTGCTCTTCGAGACTCTGTGCATGATCGTCAGTGCTGTGATGATCACGGTCGCGTGGGTGACCGCACACCTGTCGCTCGTGTGCTTCGTCGGCTCCGTGAGCGTGCTCCTCTACTTCTTCCCCGGCACCTTCCGGCGGGCCGCCCAGTGGCTGGGACGAGCCCTGGCCGATGCCGTGCGCACCGTGTTTCCCCAGCAGACGCAGAGCCCCACCGCCCGATGAAGAGGCCGCGCGGCCGTCGCACTGACGGCCGCGCGGCTGCCGACGCCAGAAAGCCCTCTACCGTGAGCACCGACCACCCACCCCGACAGACGCTCAAGTCCGCCGCGCTCGCGGCTGCCGCCCGAGGCTGGCGGGTATTCCCACTCCGGCCCGGCACCACCACGCCCGCTGTCCAGAACTGGCAGCAGAAGGCGACCTCCGACACCCACAAGATCAACGCTGCCTGGGACCACGGGCCGTACAACGTCGGACTCGCTCCCTGCCCGTCCGGCCTCCTCGTCCTCGACCTGGTGCCGGCCAACGGGGAACTCCCGCCGCTGCGTCACCGCTCCCCGGGTATCCAGGACGGCGCGGACATCCTGGCCGACCTGACCGACAAAGAGGGAGCGCGGTTCCCCGTCGAGACGTTCTCGGTACTCACGCCCGGACGCGGCCTCCAGCTGTACTTCACCCATCCCCACGGCCGCTGCCCCCAAGCCAGCCTGGGAGCAGACAGCCCGCTGGGCTGGCACGTCGCGATCCGGTCGGCGGACTCGTTCGTTCCTCTGCCGGTCAGCACCACCGCCGAAGGCGCCTACGAGATCGCCCATCCCGGGCGGGTCAGTGCCTGGCCCGACTACCTGACCCGGAAACTCCCCACCGCTGCCTCGTCCCGTACGTGCCCCGGACGAGCCGCCACGCAGCAGGAAGCTCTACCTATCGGCTGATCAGGCACATCCTCCGGTCTCCCCGGCCCCGGCAGGTGTCTGCCGGGGCCCTTCTTGTGCCTACAGCCACCTGAGCCGCCCTGTCCGGCGTCCCACCCGTGAGCGCACACCGCTATGGCGGCCCAACGGGCTGGTTACGACCGCCTCCTGGCCTGTCGGGCAGTCAAATTCGCCGGACCTCTCGACCTCGCCGGCGCTCTGCGTAGCTTCCGGTCGGCACCCCGCGACCCACCCCGACAGAGAAGGCGACCGCCATGGACACCGACCCGGCAGCAGACGACCACCACGCGGAGACCCGGCAGGCGCTGCGCCGGTGCGGAGACGCCATCGGACTCGAGGCAGCCCGCCAGAACCTTCCGGCAGACCTGTACGTCGCCTTGTTCGGACGCATGCAGGAAGGGCTGCTGCGCGGCATGGTCCACCAGCTCGGAGACGGCGAGCACACCCTCAAGGTCTTCACCGACCTCCCGGGCGACACCCTCGTCATCACCGCACCGACACCCGATCACGACCGTCATCTCGGCCCGGACCTGGCCCGCGCGGCGTTCCTCCTCCTCGCAGCCCACGGCCCGAGCCACTCGGCAGGCATCACCGCCTGCACCGTCCACGCGGACGGACACAGCACCCTCCAGGGATGGGTCGTCCTGGACGGCGTCCCGAAGCCGCTGTCGGCCGACGTACTGCAGACCCTGTGCTCCGTGGGAGGGCAGCTCACCGAAGGCTCGGCGACCGGCGGCCGGATCGACTACGTCAACGCCTTCACGCCGGTCCCCCTGCCCGCAAAGAAGGGGGCCTGAGTGCCTCCCTGCGGCTTCACCCCGCATTGCGGCGACTGCGGGGAAACCGACATCACCCTCAACAGCAATGGCAGGACGACCTGCTGCGACGCCCCCATATGCGAAGGCGCCTCTGACGCCGCCTACCGCAACGACCGGACCACAAGGAAGAACTGACATGCCCGCCCGCTCCAACGACAACGGCAGGTGCACGGAGCCGCGAAGTGTTCACGCTCCCACGCTCACAGCCGACGCCCGGCTTCTCGTGAAGGGCCGTCACCGCGCCGGCATCAAGCCCGTGCACGCCGACGGAGAGCCTTGTCCTCACCGGAAGGGCGAGGACTGCCCCGGACGTGAGTACCGGGCCCAGTGCAAGAACGCGGGATGCCACTTCGACAAGCAGTTGGATGCCCGCGTCCAGCTCGAGTTCGTGCGTGACACCAGCGCCTGCCCGACGCTCCCCTCCTTGGCTGACACGGACGCCGCCGGCGCCGCGAACGAAGAGGACGGCGCAGAACCGGTCGACGAGAAGCCACAGCAGGCGGCGCCACAACTTCCGCTGCAACCGCAGATCCGTAAGACCGGGCCCGCATCCCAGCCCTACCGACTCACCTGCCCCGAGCAGGGCTGTGGCCGTCTTGGTGACTACGCCACCCGGCGGATGGCATCGGATGCCTTCGGAGAGCACGTCGACCTCGTACATCCTGCACTCACCCCGCTGGACCTGATCCGCAGCGTCGTACAGCTTGAGGGAGACGGCGACGGCCGGTGGACTGTGGGCGACCTGTCCGGTCACCGCTATACGGTGCGGCGCATCGGCGAGAACACCTTCCGGGTCGACGTGGACGGTCGGGCGGTCACCGTCGTGGACCCCCTGGCGACCCTGGAGCGGGCCCGGCTCTGTATCGCTCAGCTCGCCCGAATCGTCCACGGCCCCCGAGCGGAAGCCGCCCGCATCCAGCTTCTGCGTGAGGAAAGGGCAGCGGCGCCCAGTTAGCAGCAGCCGGCTGCTCGGGATTCGCGCGCGCTCTGTAGGCACCCAGCCTCCGGCATACGTTCCCCGGCGTCACCACAGACCGGCACCGAGCGCCGAGCGGGCGCCGTCCCCAACGACCGAGAGAAGACCACATCCATGCGCACGATCGACACCAGCGACGAACTCCTCACCAGCCGCCTGCGCGAACGGCTCACCGACGTCCGCTACTACGGCCTCGACAACGAGTACGCCGGAAAGGCGGTGCTCTCGGGCACGGCCTGGAAGGCTCTGGACGAGCCCGGCGCGCGCCTCGTGGAAGTGAACGCGCTGCTCGGCATCTACAAGATCATCCTCGACGACCACCGCTGGTATCAGCTTCGTCCCGCTGTCGAGTTCGAGCCTCTGCCGCCGGTCGTCCAGGCCGCCTGATCCACGCCGGGCGGGCCCGCGCCTACGCGCGGGCCCGCCGAGGAGAAAGCCCCACACCCATGAGCCTCGTTGCCCTCGCCGCCATGACGGTCACAGCCCTGATCGGCATCGTGGCTGTCGCCTACGCCGTCAGCCCCACCCGGCACACCGGCCTGGACAGACGCTGATGCCCACTCCGCCCCGCCGTCGCATCGTGATCATCAGCTGCGGTTCCCATAAGACCCAGCCCGCCGGCAACCTGCAAGAAGTGCCGGCCGGGAAGCTCTACATCGGGCACTACCACCGTTCGCTGCGCGCTGCCGCAGAAGCACTCACCAGCAGCCCCTCGCAGATCCTGATCGCCTCAGCGTTGCACGGGCTCGTCACGGTCAGCCAGCCCCTCGTCCCATACGAAATGACGATCGATCACCCTTCCTCGGTGACCAGCGACCACCTCCGCCAGCAGGCCACCACGTTCGGCCTGCACAGCGCAGAGGTCATCTTCCTCGGCAGCAAGCGCTACGCCCACAGACTCCTTCCCGCGATCCCGCAGTGCCTGCGGCCGCTCACCGGCGGCATGGGAACCCAGCGCGGACAGTGCCGGGCGGTAGCCGAACAACCGGAGCTTCAGCGCCAGTGGTGGGAGGAAGCCGCAGCTCTCCTGCGCGATCACCGTCGTACGGGCTGACCACACGGACCCCGACCGGCCGGAGAGAACCCTGCCGCGCGCTGGCTCCACGGGAGGTGTCCGCTTCGCTTCCTACCGTGCGCCGCATGACCACCCGTACTGATCACCGCGGCGATCTCGGCACCTGCGGCCTTACCCCATGCGAGACAGCCAGGGCCACAGAACCGTTGGGAGTCCGCCAGTGACCCCGCCCGACGTAGAGCAGCCACAGCCCACCCGGGCTCCACGCGCTCACGCTCTTCTCGTCGCTGTGATCACCGGCGGCGGCCTGATCATCGCTCTGATCGGCTTCATCGGTTCCTACGCGGCTGTCCAAGACCTAGCGGAGGCCAAGGGGTTCGGCGACTTCGCGCGCCTGTACCCGATCGGCGTCGACGCGGGGATCGTGGTCTTGCTCGCCCTCGATCTGCTGCTGAGCTGGATCAGAATCCCGTTCCCGCTGCTCCGGCAGACGGCGTGGCTCCTGACCGCCGCCACCATCGCCTTCAACGCCGCGGCGGCGTGGCCGGACCCGCTCGGCACAGCCATGCACGCCGTCATCCCCGTCCTGTTCGTCGTGACAGTCGAAGCCGCCCGACATGCGGTCGGGCGCATTGCGGACATCACGGCCGACCGGCACATGGAAGGCGTCCGGCTGACCCGATGGATCCTGTCGCCGGTGCCCACGTTCCGGATGTGGCGTCGGATGAAGCTCTGGGAGCTTCGCTCCTACGACCAGGTCATCAAGCTCGAGCAGGACCGGCTGATCTACGAAGCAGGGCTGGAAGTGCGGTACGGGCCCGCCTGGCGGCGCACAGCACCCATCGAGGCCCTGATGCCGTTGCGGCTGGCGAAGTACGGCGTTCCCGTGCAGGCCGATGCCCTACCGGTCCTACAGCGGTCCAACGCACCCGAACTTCCGGCCCCGCCCCCCGACCGGTCCGAAGGCGCCCCGACCACCTCGCAGGCCGATCCGCCGCCGGCCGACCCACCGAGCGCCACCCCGCAGGAGGAACCACCGCCCCCCGACCTGCCTGAAAGCACCCCGACCGCCGCGCAAGGAGACCCGCCGCCGTCCCCCCAGGAGGAAGAACTCCCTGCTCCACCCGCAGACGGTCGCGCCGCTGTAAAGACGGCTTACGACGCCCTGACCTCGCCAGATGCGGACCTGTCCGCCCGGAAGCTGGCCCAACGTCTTGCGCCCAGCCTCGGGCTGACCGAGAACACCGTGCGGGTCTACATCACCGCGCTCCGCAAAGAGCGCAGTCGCCTGAAAGTCGTCCCCGACCCCACCGAGGAGGGCGAGTCCCAAGCCTCCGAAGCGATCGACACCGCTACTGGCACTCCCGCTGACGCCGACCCTCACCCGCACCGCATGAGAAGAGCCCCCATGAGTTCCATCGCACCCAATCCGTACAGCCCCCACGCTGACGCAGATCCCCGGTACCGGCACATCCTCCCCACGCCGGCATCTCTCGGTGCCCCGCCTTCCGGCGCCCTGCTCCCCACGTCCTGCGGACGACTGGCCGTCGTCCCCGACGAGGCTCTCCGCCTGGCCGCCGGCACCGATCTCCCTGACGGGCTCTGTCCGGCATGTCTCGCTGCGCTGCGTGGCGAGGAGCTGCCGGTCGACGTACGGCCGATCGGCAACTGCGCCTGCGGGATGACCACCGAACACGACGGCCGCTGTGCCCTGTGTCGGCAGGAAGACCACGACGAGTGGTGGCCCACCCGCGGAACCGCAGCAGCCTAACTGTGACGACGCAACCTTGTTGGCAAATCACAGAGTCGGCGCGTGGTGGTCAACGCGTTGTGACGCTTCGTAGTTGGCAAGAATGCCGCAGTGTTGTTGGCGTGCTGATGTCACTGTGAGTGGCCATCGTGAGGTTGCATGTCCCGGCTGTCCCCAACTGCCGCCTGAGTTGGGCGGGTGCGGAACAGCGGTTTCAGAAGCAGCAAGGGAGCGTCGTCCGGGGCAACGGCGGCTCACGGTGTCGGGCTGCACACCGCCGTGTGCAGCCCGACACCGTGAGCCGCCGACCGGCAGGCAGAGCTCAAAAGCCAGTTCTCGGTCGCCCGGCCTGCGGTCGCGGCGTGATCTACTCCTTCGGCTGCCCGGCGGCTGCTGCGACGGCGCCGCAGCAGGGAAAGTAGTCCCCCTGGCACGGGCGCGGCCTCACCAGTGCCGCCAGCTCCTCCCACGGCGTGACACGGGGACCTGTTTCCACCAGCGCGTCCACCGCAGCGACGAGGGATTCGTTGGCACTTCGCGCCAGCCCTTGGAGGGGCGTTGGTACCTCGGGATGCCACACGGCGTGCTCGATCGCGGCGGCGAGCTCCACCGGCAGCCCCTGGGCCGGTAGGAGGAGAATCCGGTCCTGGTCGGTGATGACGAAGCCGACGGCAGGAGCCGACTGCCCGTACCCGCCGACCGGCTCGGTGCGCAGCAGCACGACCTCCAGCGGCGAGCCTGCTGAGGAAGTGAGCCCGGTCATGGCCCGCGGTACGTGGAGAGCGACGAGTCCGGTGCCGGAGGAGGTGGCGCACCATGCCGGACCGGTGGCCGCCGGCCAGGTTCCCAGGGTGGACCCGGCAGCCGCCGCGGGGTGAGCGTCGAGAGCATCGAGAACACGTTGCGCGCGGTAGCTGCCGGAGGGGCCGGCGGGGGTGATGCGGTCGATGAACCGGGCACGCAGCTGGGGAGGCAGTTGGTTCGTGTCGATGAGCACGGTCCCGGCGCTACTGGGATCTGCGAAGGAGCGCAGTGCGTCGTGTGCCAGGCGCTGGGAGGGAGCGTGGTCCATGACCCATTCGAGACCCTCTTCGTAGCCGCTGCTCGTCGCGGGGATGGGTGGCAGGTTGAACTCGACGGCGACCTGCCAGATGCGGGCGTCGCAGTCTTTGGGCAGCGCTGCGTGGTCGGGGAGTGTGCCGCGGCGCCATCCCGAAGTGGCCATGTACCAACGGGACATGCCCAGCTTCAGCACGGAGTCGCGCAGGGTGCCCTGAAGCTCGGCGGCGGCGCTTTCGCAGCGGCGGAGGAACGCCTGCGCTTCGGCCAACGGCGGGGGACGTGCTCCGGCCGCTGCGGGGCGTCCGGCGCCCAGCTGGAGACGAGGGCCGGGGTGGCGCAGCCGGGCGGCCACCAGGGCAGCCGGTGCCCCAGCGCCAGGGCCAAGTCCCCCAGCTCGGCGTGGGAAGGCCGTCGTTGGCGGAGGCGGCTATGGAGGCGCTCTGGGGCGCGGTCGCCCACGTCAGCCTTGTGGAGCTGGAGCATGCGCACGTCCCCGGACATGGAGCCGAACTCGGGTTCCGCGATGGTCGGGAGAAGCACCAGTGTGCCCAGCAGGTCGGTGTCCGGGAGGTCATCGGGCTCGACATCGGCGAGGATCTCGTGGACCAGGTGATCCAACGGACTTCCATGAGGCCACTCGTGCGGCCAGCCGAGCAGGTGGCGCATCTCGCCCGGGGCCAGCACGGTCGCCAGCCACACGGACGGGCCACTGCCGTCGGCGGCGGTGTAGCAGGCGACATGGACGTCGATCGGCGGGCGCCGCAGGTCGGGGTTGTCGGGCAACTCCTTCTGGCGCAGTTGCAGCGTCTGCTGACTCTCGCGACGCAAGTGCGGGCCATCCGGCCCCGGCATCAGCCAGGACGCGGTGCGCGGCGGCAGACGCCGGCCGGTACGTGCGCACCAGCGAGCCACGGTGTCACCACGCCACATCGGCCGCGTCGCGGTGCTGTTCGGAGCATCGGGCTCAGGAAGGGCGTCGGGCTCGTCGGTGCTGCGCAGTTGGGACACCCGCCCGCGGGTGAGACCGGTCAGCCGGGCGATGTCGGCAGCGGAGTAGGCGTCGGCAAGGCGGCGGTTGGTACGCGTCCAGGGAAACGTCATCGCCCCAGACTAAACGAAACGTTTAGTGGCGCTAGCGCTTTTGGATTTCCAGTTGGGGCGGCTACCTCGGCGAAGTGACCGTCCGTGCCAGCATCTGATGGTCCGCCCCTCCAGGGCACACACCGTGGCCGTGGGCCATGAGCGCCCGCAGCCCGAAGCCGGCCCCTCGTATCAGCCCTGTTCGTCCTATTCACTCGACAGTTCATCGCACAGCTGGCTCAGCTCCCCGCGTTGCTCTCCAGGTTCCGCATAGTGTCCGGCCGGTCATCACGCGTGGGGTGAGGACCATTTCAGGACGGCTTCCGGCACCTTCGGCCGACTTGGCCCGGATGACAGCGCAGATGGTCATGATGAACAGGCCAGCGATCAACGAGGAGGGGCAATGTCGGACGTCTGGGTGCTCACCAACCCTGCGGATTCGAGCAAGCGGCAGGTGATCCGAGCCGACGTGATCACCAACGTCATCGGCGGCAAGGAGCAGGTCCACGCAACCTGGACGGGTCGGCAGATGCCGGTGACGCTCGTCGAGTGGTCGACGAAGTTCGACAAGCGCGACCCGTTGCCGGCTGGGTTCCACATCGCGTTCCTGCAGGCACTCGACGAAGCGAAGCGCCAGGACGAGAACCGCGACCAGGTGATCTACGGAGAGTGGATCATCGATCAGCAGCAGTGGAAGTGGCTGGTCAAAGACGTCGAGGACCTCGACCCGAAGCAGTTCTAACGCCACGCGGCACAGGGGGGCGGGCAGTGCGCGCCCGCTGCTCGCGATGTCGCGCGTGAGGAGGTCCACGGATGTTCATCGACGAGAAGGACACGTGCCTGCTGGTCGAGCAGGCGCTACCACGATTGCCGTTCCTCGGCGTCGACAACGAGTTCTTGACCTACGACGAGCTGGAGCAGCTGAAGGACAAGTCGCAGGTCACATCGGTCAAGCACACACCGCCCGAGCAGTGGTACGCGAGGATCAGCGCGCCGCTGTGCGAGTCGCTCGTCGAGGTCGGGCACAAGCAGGTGTTCGCCGCCCTCCGGATCGTCGCGTTCCACGACCGCGAGAACAGCCCATGGGGAAGCGCCACCGCCGAACTCCACGAATGGGTGCTTGCCCCGGACGACGCGGATCGAAGCCAGCCCAGCGAGGGTGCCGCCGTCGCCGTGCTGCTGGCGACCTTGTACGGCGAGCAGGGCTGCTTCTTCCTTCCGGTAACTGACCCCGAGGCGGTGCAGACCAGCTGACGACCATCGGGAGCAGGCCGAGCCACCAGGGTGTGGCTCGGCCTGGGCATCAGCGTCAGGTCAGGGACACTCCGCGGCCTCCGAAGAAGTCGGCGAAGGTGGCGACGGGCAGGCTCGCGGTGCGGGCCTGATCGGTATGGCCGGACGGGTTACGGAAGTGGACCGTGTCGCCCTGTCGGCCGGTGACGAGCACGAGGTGGCCGCCTTTGCCGGGGGCAGGGTTCTCCGGGCGGCGGATCTCCTTGTGCACCGAGGCCATTACGAGTCGTTCGCCGTCGAGCAGGGTGAGGAGGTCGGGCACGGTCAGAATGCGGTGCACCTCAGCGTCCAGCGGGTGGACGTCGAGCACGTACTGGACGAACGGGGCGTAGATCAGGCCGCGGATCTCTCCGGTGTCCGCGTCCTCGGTGTACGCCCCGTACTTCCGGGCTCCGTCGAGGAGCTCGAACATGGTGGGTGCATGGCCGGTACGGGCGAGGAGCGCCATGCGCAGGCAGGCGATGCCGCACATATGGCCGGACCACCGGCTGTAGGTCTCGAGGTCGGGGGCGCCGGTCTCGGGCCAGCGGGGGTCGTCGTCGTGAGCGCGGCCCTCGTAGGCGAAGGCGGCGATCAGGTCAGGGCTGGCGTACTGCGTGACGGTGTCGAACGGGTGGTCAGACATGTAGGGGTTCCTTCCGGTGTGCGGGCTGGTTGATCAGCCGGTGGAAGGTGGGCAGGTCCACGCCGCCGCCAGAGATCACCACCCCGATCATTCCGGACTCGTGGGGGACGTGGCCGGCGAGGACGGCGGCCAGGGCGCAGGCGCCACTCGGTTCGGCTACGACCTTCAGGTGCCGGAAGGCGAAGGCCATGGCGGTGGTGATGTCCCGGTCGGTCACGGTCACGATGGCGTCGAGGAGCCGGGAGTTCACGGTCCACGTCAGCGGGGAGGGGCTGGTGTGCCCGAGGCCGTCGGCGATGGTGGCGGGGACCTCGGGCAGGGCGATGCGCTGGCCGCAGCGCATCGACAGCAGGGTGTCGGCGCCTTCCTTCGGTTCCACGCCGATGATCTTGATGCCGGGGTGGAGGTGCTTGGCGATTGTGGCGGTCCCGGCGGCGAGGCCACCGCCGCCGACGGGCACGACGAGGGTCTCGATCTCGGGGTGGTCGGTGAGCAGTTCCAGGGCGGCGGTCCCGGCGCCGGCCATGATGTGCCGGGAGTTCGCCGAGGGGACGACGGCCATGCCGTCACGGGCGGCGATCTCGGCCACGAGGGCGTCCCGGTTCTCGGAGCCCCGGTGATAGGTGACGACCCTGCCGCCCAGCGCGCGGATGCCTTCGACCTTCGGGGTCGGCGCATCGGCGGGGATGACGACGGTGGCCGGCACTTCAAGGAGTCTGCCGGCGAGCGCGAGGGCCTGGGCGTGATTCCCGGAGGACGCGCCGACCAGGCCGCGGGCGCGTTCTGTGGCGGGAAGGGAGGAAGCGTGGTGGTAGGCGCCGCGGAACTTGAAGGATCCGGTGCGCTGGAGGCTCTCGGCCTTGCATACGACCGGCCAGCCGGCAGCCTGGTCGAGGGAGAGCGCGGACAGGGCCGGGGTGCGGGCGGCGACCGGTTCGATGTTGGTGGCGGCGTCCTGGACGTCGCGGGCGGTCAGCTCGGTCACGGCCGGTACCCCTCGGCTGTGTGGGCGGTGGCGAGGATCAGGCGGATGAGCCGGTCGTAGTCGATGCCCGCCGCGGCCGCCATGGTGGCGAGGTTCCCGGTGTGGGAGAGGCCGGGCAGGGTGTTGATCTCCAGCCAGACCGGGCGCCCGTCCGGGGAGACGATGAAGTCGGAGCGGGAGTAGCCGGAGCAGCCCAGGGCGTCGTGCGCGGTGAGCGAAGCGGTGGTGATCGCTTCGAGGGTGGAGCCGGGGAGATCGGCCGGGCACTCGTAGCGGTACTTGGTCTTGTCCCGCTTGGTGGCGTAGTCGTAGAACTCGGCGTCGGTGGGGATCGTCGCCAGCGGCGGCAGGGCTACGGGCAGGCCGTCGAGCTCCAGGACTCCGCAGCTCACCGGGGTGCCAGTGGTGAACGGCTCGGCGAACCAGCCCTCGGCCGGGTCGATCGTGCGCAGGGCGGCGGCGAGCTGGTCGGTGTCGCGGCAGACCGTCATCCCGATCGAGCCGCCTTCGGACAGCGGCTTGAGGATCAGCGGGAAGGAGATCGTGCCGGTGATGGTCTGCGTGCTCACGTCGCCGTCGCGGGCCGGGAGGGTGACGCTGGGCAGGACCGCCACCCCGGAGGCCGCCGCGAGGGCCTTGGCGCGGGCCTTGTGCATGCCGACGGCGGAGGCCGCCACACCGGAGCCGGTGTAGGGGATGTCCAGGTACTCCAGTAACCCCTGGAGCTTGCCGTCCTCGGCGTACTGCCCGGCGATGGCCAAGAACGCCACATCCGCGCCCCGGATCTGGTCGGCGAAGTCCTTGTCGGCGGCGTCGAGGAACACCGTGGTGTATCCCTGCCGGTCCAGGGACTCCAGGGCGGCGCGGCCGGACATCAAGGACCGCTCCCGCTCGGTGGACCTGCCGCCGGAGACGACGGCGATTCGGCCGGGCTGAAGAGACTGCATCGTCATCAGGTTGTACCCCTGTTCATCGGTGCTGTGGCCGGTCTCAGCTGCCCCGGCACGCGAAGGCGCTACGGTCGGATGGACTGAACCGGTGGGCGCGTGCCGTGCCGGGCAAGCCTGCTGATTCGGAGTGCGTTTCGTGATCCCCCTTTCGCTCGAAGCCGTCGCGGCCGCCGTCGGCGGACGCCTGTGGGACGTACCGGACCCGTCCGTGCTGATGACCGCGCCCGCCGTTGTCGACTCGCGCACGGTCGAGCCCGGTGGTCTGTTCGCTGCGCTTCCCGGTGAGCACACCGACGGTCACGCCTTCGCGGCGAGCGCCGTGAAAGCCGGCGCGGTGGCGGTCCTTGCCGCCCGGCCCGTCGGTGTCCCGGCCGTGGTCGTCGATGACGTGCTGGACGCGCTCGCCGCCCTGGCCCGCACCGTGCTGGCCGCCGTGCCGGAGGCGACGGTGATCGGGCTGACCGGCTCGGCAGGCAAGACCAGCACCAAGGACCTGATCGCCCAGGTCCTGCCCGAGCTCGGCCCGACGATCGCGACGGTGAAGTCGTTCAACGGCGAGATCGGCATGCCGCTGGCGGTGACCCACCTGGACCAGGGCGTGCGCTACATCGTGCTCGAGATGGGCGCCCGCGGCATCGGCCACATCACCCACCTCACCCGTATCGCCCCGCCCTCGGTCGGTCTGGTCCTCAACGTGGGCACCGCCCACGTCGGCGAGTTCGGCGGACGCGAGCAGATCGCCCAGGCCAAGGGCGAGCTCGTCGAGGCACTCCCCGCGGACGGGCTGGCGATCCTCAACGCCGACGATCCTTTGGTCGCCGCCATGGCCTCGCGTACCTTCGCCCGGGTGCTGACCTTCGGTGTCGACAACGACGCCGACGTCCGCGCCCTGGACGTCACCGTCGACACGTCCGGCCGGGCCTCCTTCACCCTCGCCGCCGCCGGCACCAAGGCGCGCGTCGAGCTGTCCCTGCATGGCGTGCACCATGTGTCGAACGCGCTGGCCGCGGCCGCCGTCGCGATCGGGCTGGGCGCCAGCGTGGAGACGACGGCGGCCGCGCTGTCCCGCGCTGTCCTGGTCGCGTCGGGACGCATGGAAGTCACCGACCGGCCCGACGGGATCCGGATCATCAACGACGCGTTCAACGCGAACCCCGATTCGATGAAGGCAGCCTTCACGGCCCTCGCGGCCATGAAGGACGGCCGCCGGACCATCGCGATCCTGGGCGAGATGAAGGAACTCGGTGCCGAAGGCGCCGAGGAGCACCGGCAGGTCGGCCGTCTCGTCGCCACCGCCGGCATCGACGTGCTGATCGCGGTCGGCGGCGACGACGCGCACGCCATGGCCGAGGCCGCCCAGCAGGACAACCCGCAGCTGAAGGTCGTGCGCGCCTCCGACCGGGACCATGCCCTCACCCTGGCCCGCGACCTCATCCAGCCGGGGGACATCGTCCTGGTCAAGGGCTCCCACAGTGTCGAGCTGGAGCACACGGCGGAGCGCCTGGCCCAGCCCGACACCCTGGTCGGCGACCGCTAGACGACGGTCAGGGGCCGGTCCGCGGGCGCCAGCAGCAGCGCCCCAGACCGGCCACCGCGCCCACGCCCATCGTGAGGACCACGTCACCCGGCGCGGCGAGCGCGGCGACCGCATCCACGGCCTGGGCCAGGCCGTCGACCCAGAACACGTGGGCGCCGGCCCCGACGGCCGCTTCCTCGATCTCGTCACCGGCCGCCGGTCCGGCCTGCGAGGGCACCGCGTTGCGGACGGGCAGGAGCACCACCTCGTCCGCGGCCGCGAGCGCCGCGCCCATCCGCGCCCCGAGGACCCGCACTCGCGTCGCCCCGCACGGCTCGAACGCGACGATCACCCGCCCGACGGCCAGCTCGCGCGCGGTGGTGATGTCCGCGGCGATCGCGGCGGGGTGGTGGGCGAAGAGTCCACCACCCGCACGCCCCGCCGCTCGCCGACCATCTCCATCCGGCGGCGCACGCCCGCGAATCGGACAGTCCCGCCGCCAGCGCCTCGGGCCGCTCGCCCAGGACCCGGCCCGCCGCGTACGCGGCGAGCGACGCGAGCACCGCCGGACGACCGGGCGTACGCACCGTCCACGACACCCGCGCGCCGTCGACGTCGAGCACGGTCACCTTGCTGCCGGCCTGCGCCGGCACCGCCGACAGCAGCCGCACGTCGGCGCCGGGCGCTCGCGCCGAAGGTCACCACCTGCACGTCGCCGTGGCCACGGACCCGGTTGGCCACCTCACGGGCCCCGGCGTCATCGGCGCATACCACCAGGGCCCTGGCCCCGGCCGCGAAGTCCGTCAGCGTGGCCACCACGTCACCGGTACCGGCGAAGGTCTCCGGGTGGTCGTCGTCGGCGTTCAGCACGACCGCGACGTCCGGCCGGTACAGCGCCACGCTGCGGTCGGACTCGTCACCCTCGGCGATCAGCAGGCCCGAGCCGGTACGCCCGTTGACGGAGCCGGCGGGTGCGGCACCGGCCACCCACGACGGGTGCAGGTGCCCCACGGCCGCGGCCAGCAGCATCGTGGCCGTCGACTTCCCGTGCGTCCCGGCCACGACAACCGACCGGTCCGCCTCGGCCACGAGCTGCGTCAGGACGTGGGAGCGGTGCGCCACTGGCACTCCCGCCGCCCGCGCCGCGATGATCTCCGGGTTGGCGGCGTCGATGACGCTGGACCACACGACTACCGACGCCCCCACGGTGTTCGCGGCGTCGTGCCCGGCCCGCACCCGGCAGCCCGCCTCCTCCAGCGCGGTCGCGCTCTCGCCCATCCGCAGATCCGAGCCGGAGACCTGCGCGCCCCGGCCGGCCAGCAGGTGGGCCAGCGCGGACATGCCCGCCCCGCAGATCCCCACGAAGTGAGGACGGCTCAGGTCCAGCGGACCGGCGGGCGGCGGGATCTCCACGTACCTGGTTTCAACCACAGCAGTGTCTCCTCGAGTCGAGGTGGTGCCTGATGTGACGCTCCTCCCGCCGACCGCGGAAGGAGAAGGAGCGGAGGGGCACCGGCGAGGCCCGGATGGTCCCCGCCGGGGACCCTGAGCCCCATGACGATGAGTCAACAGGCAGACGCACAGCGTGGACAGCTGCCACAATGTCTGCCAGTTGTAGACCCGTTGTGAACCAGGACCGACGATCGGCCGGACATGACTCTCGGGGAGCGCATCCGCGCGGCACGCCAAGCCAGACTGCCCAGGTGCAGCCAGGCGAAGCTCGCAGACGAGCTGTCGGTGGCGCGCTGGGGGAAGGCCGGGTTTCTCGACCGGCAGCAGGTCTACCGCTGGGAGACCGGACGACGGGTCCCCACGGAATGGCTCCCGTTCATCGAACAGGTCCTCCAGCTTGATCTATCCGGGGAGAATGAGGCTCCGTTCGCCGATACCGTGGCCTCAGTCATGTGCTTGGGAGGCAGCGACGTGTTGGACCGACGGCAGATCCTCACAGCGTCCGCTGCCGTCGGCCTTGCCGCGCTCGATCTCCCCGACGCCGAGGCGGTCACCCGGCGCGCGAACCGCGCCGGTCCCGTCGCGGTGGGCATGGGCGAGGTGACGGCCGTCCGCACCATGACTACCACCCTGGGCGATGTCGCCTCCGAGCTAGGCGGCGGACACGCCCGCCACCTGGCTGTCCGCTACCTCACCATCGACGTCAACCACTGGCTGGACGGCCGCTACACCGACAAGGTCGGCCGCGAGCTGTTCGCCGCCACCAGCGAGCTCGTGCACCTGATCGGCTGGATGGCCCGAGACGAGGGCAACCAGGGGCTGAGCCAGAAGTACAACCTCTACAGCTACCGGCTCGCCGCCGAGGCCGGCGAGAACGAACTCGCCGCCACCGCCCTGCGCGGCCTGGCGGACCAGGCCATCGACCTGGGCCACATCCCCACAGCCGTACGGCTTGCCGAGGCGTGCGAGCAGCGCGGACGGAAGCTGACCAACCCCAAGGCACTGGCGTACTACCGCAACACGTTCGCCCGCGCGGCAGCCGCCGACGGCGACCGCACCACGGCCGCGAAGCTCCTGACCTTCGCCCAGACCGCCATCGAGCACGCCCCCACCCGGCCCGGCCAGTCCTGGGCCAGCCACTACAGCCACGGCCGGTGGGCGCACGAGGCCGGCATGATCCATGCGCAGATGGGCAACCTCGCCGCCGCCGAGGAGCACCTGCACCTGGCCCTCGACATCCACGGCCTCGACCGCAAACGCACCCGGGCGATCGTGCTCGCAGACCTGGGCCACGTCCAGCTCAAGCGCGGCAACATCGCCCAGGCCCTGGCGACCTGGGGCGAGTTCCTCGACTGTGCCGACGGCGTACAGTCCGTCCGCATCAACGACGGCCTGACCAACATCGCCGCCCGCCTACCCGGCATCCCCGACAGCCCGGCCGCCGCCGAGCTCAGCGAGCGCATCACCGCCCGAGCATGAGCGCATCCCTGTCACACGCTGATCCAGCGCGACCGGGCAGACGGATGCTTTCGCACTCCGAGGCCGGGAACGGCTGACGGTCTCGCCGGGCACTGGTCGGGCGGACCGCCGCACCGGGCGGAACAGGACCAGGCAGGCACGATCGTCATTCAGAAGCACCAGGCAGCACGTCCGCGTGACGGCGGCCCCGGGTGCCGGGCAGGAACCGGGGCCGCTCAACGGCGCAAGCCCTGCGTGGGGTCAGAGCAGGCGCACGTTCGCCATCCTCAACGGCGCCAACGGCATGCGGGACACAGTCGGGCCACCGCTGGGCCCCCAGCGCACATGCGTCCGCCCCCGGCCACAGCCGGGGGCGGCGCACGGTTCGAGGTGCTGTTTTCAGTCCTCGCGGGCCGCCAGGACATCCTCGGCGTTGTCCCTCAGCAATCCGGCCAGGTCCCGCAGGCCGGCCAGGCCCTGGTACTCGTCGCGGATGGCGGGGTCGACTCCGTCGGCCTTGAGCTTCTCCCACAGCCCGTCGACGTAGTCGTACAGCTCCTCGCGGGCGTCGCGCTGCTCGCGCAGGTGCCCGGTGCTCAGCGCCTTGAGACCGGTCTGGTCGTGGGGGCTGATGTCCTCGCCCAGCTCCATCGCGGCGAACTGCAGCGATTCGAATTCCAGCGCCATGTGATGTCCCTCCCGTGATCAACCGGTTCTGTGCTCCCATCTTGCCTGGTCACACGGACATCCGGGTGTGGAGCCGGTTGGCGCCGTCCGCTGTCCGGGGCGCCGAGGAGCCGCCTCGGATGTGCATCCGAGGCGCGCGTGGACAGCTCCGGAGCTCCCGGCGTCTCCTGGAGACAAGCCCCTGCGCGGGGCACCGGCGGTATCGGACCAGAGGGCGCTGGTGAACGAACTCATCGATATCAAGGTGCAGACCACGGACCAGGGCAGCTGCCTGGTGAGTGTGGCCGGGGAACTCGATGTCGTCACGGCCCGCGAGGTCCGCCTGGCGCTGCACGCGGCCATCGACCATCACGACCGGATTGTCGTCGACCTGGGCCGGCTGCACTTCTGTGACTGCGCCGGGCTGGCCGCCTTGCTAGCCGCCAACCGTGCTGCCCGCGCCAGGGGTGTCGAGATGCGGCTGCGCGCCATCCCGCACGCGCTCGCCCGGATCATCCGCCTGACAGGCGCCGGCGGGGCCTTCTCCATCGACCCGCCATGATCCGGGCAGGCCACCGCCGAAGATGACCGGATTTCACTCATCGCATTCCGTTGCGTTCATCGCAATTCCTTGCAGAGAATGCATCTGTGAGTGCCTACGACGACATCGCAGCCATCGTCCATCCCATGCCCGAACCCGGCGACGTACCGGAGGACGTCTTCAACGACGTCTGCCACGACGTCGACGCCGCCAGGAGGGAACTGGCGTTCAACCTGGAGATGGCCTGGGACGCCGACTCGGAAAACGAGCCGCTGCTCTCGGCCATCGGAGCCGCCCGCAACCGCAAGGAACAGGCCGAGGCGGAGATCCGCCGCCTGGTCGCCTACGGGCGGGAGTTCACCCGCCCCCGCCCCTACAAGCTCGCGGACCTGGCCGCCGCGTCCGGAATGTCGGTCTCCGGCGTCCGCACGGCCTACGGGCACGGCGACGTGGCCGCGGTCGAGCAAGTCATCGGCCGCAAGCCCCGCGAATGGCGAGCAACCTCCCCGGACGACCCGCCCGAGTCCGGGAGCGAAGCATGAACAAGCCTGCCCCGCAGCCACGGCCGGACACCTGCACCTGTTCCCGGCCCTGGGCCGAGCTGATCACGGTCATCGAGGGCCGGCGCCTCGCCGCCCGTCCCGCCGAGAGCCTGGGGCCGGCCGCCGCTCTCTACCAGGCTCGCTGCGCCTCCTGCGGCGCGACCTACCAGGGTCCGTGGCGGCTGGTGCCCGGCCAGACCAGGGCGGCGTGAAACACCGGCCTCACGCGTCCGCCGACGAGGTTCGGCAGCGGGGCAGCCCCGTCCGCTGCCCCGCCCCAGCCGAACGGACGCGCTCCCTCGACGTCCGCTTCGTGCCGGACCGCCCCGCTGGGTGCCCACGCGGTGCGGAACGGTCGGGCCCATTTCACCACCCGGGCCGAGGCTGGCCCCGCCCGGGGGCACGCCGAAGCCGTTGAGCACCCATCGCCCGGCCCGCGAGCCGGATCCGCTGAGCAGCCGACGGCAGGGCGAGGCCCGTCAGCGGCATTGTCCGAGGTGGGCGGCATCATGAGGCTCATGAACGATCAGTACGGAAGTGACCAGGGCCCGGTGCGCGACGAGGACCGCGAGGCCGGCTGGGACGACGAGGACGCCTACGAGCACCAGGGCTGACAGCCCGCCGAAAAGGACCAGCACCACACGACAGGGGGATGGACGACATCGTGGCAGTTGCTCAAGACCAACGCTCCGGAGGCGGCGCCGCCGGGCTCTCGCCGCTGCAGGCTGCCGTAGTGGAGCAGCTCGTGGCCTCGCTGCCGGAGATAGGGCGTGCCCGGGCCGAGCGGGTCGCCTCCGTCATGCACGGGGCAGCCCGCCGGGTGGTGCGTGATCACCTGGCTCAGCATCCGGATGCCCTGGTCAGCGGCAGCTCGCTGGCCCCGCCGGCCGTACAGCGGCTGATCCAGACCCTGGCAGAGGCCGGAGTCGACCGCGTTCAGGTGCCGGCCTGCCACCGCTGCCGCCGCGTGCGCCCGCTGACCAACGCTGTGGAGGGCGGTCGCGTCTGCGCGGGTGCTTCGGAGCGTTGGCGTACGCCGCCGCGGTGGGCGTGTGCCGGGAGTGCGCCCGGACCCGGCCCCTGCCGTCCCAGGGCCTGTGCGCTGCCTGCTACGCCCGCGGCCTCCTCAAGCGGACACCGAAGACACCCTGCGCCGAGTGCGGGCAGCAGCGGGTGTGCCGCCGGTCGCGCACCGACGGTCGCTCGCTGTGCGACAGCTGCCGGCCGCGGCCCGCGGAGAACTGCGCGTTGTGCAGCGCATCTGACCAGGTCATGGCCCGGTGGCCGGTCGGCCCCGTCTGCCGTAACTGCTACGCACGGGTGCGGAACAATCCGGCCCCGTGCCCGGCCTGCGGCGTCACCCGGGCGCTGATCGGCCGCAACGGCAACGAGCCGATCTGCGGCCCCTGCTCCGGGACGGACATCGATTACCTCTGCAAGCGCTGCGCCGGACCCTCGGACTCCACCGGCAGCTTGTGCGTGAGCTGCGCGCTCACCGCCCAGGCGGAGCGCTACTTCGGCGGCATGCCCGCCGCCTTGCAGGTCCAGCTACAGCCGTTTCAGGACCGCCTCACGGGCGGCGATCAGCCACGGGCGGCCCTGTCCTGGCTGAGGCTCTCCGCCTCCGCGCGCCTGCTCGCCGACTTCACCTCCCGTGGGAAGCGCATCAGCCATGAGGGGCTGGATGCCGTCTGCCGGGAGCCCGGCCGCGGGCAAGCCGCCGGTTATCTGCGCGACGTCCTGGTCGACGCCGGCGTCCTTGCCCCGCGCGATGAGCACACCGCGAGCGTCGAGCGCCGCTTCGCCGAGATCATCGGCGCGCACCCTGACCTCGCCGCCCATCTGCACGCCTACGGCTACGGGTCCGTCCTCCCGCGCCTGCGCGGCCGTCAGCGTCCGAGCACGGAGTACGTGGCCCAGTGGGCCACCGCCCGCATGGGATCGGCGGTGGAGCTGCTGACCTGGGCGCGCGGCCGGAGCCTCGCCCTGGACCAGCTCGCGCAGGACGACGTGGACCAGTGGCTCGCCGAGGGTGCGAGCACCCGGCACAACGTGCGGGACTTCCTCGTCTGGGCAGCCGAGGACGGCCGTGCGCAGCCCCTGCTTGTCCCACACCGCGACAAGCCGGTGCCGATCGGCATAGGAGACCACGTCCGCTGGGAGCTGCTCCAGCGCTGCCTGCGTGAGGAAGCCCTCCCGCTCGAAGTCCGTGTCGCCGGCGCGCTCGTGCTCCTGCACGGCCAGCAAGCCACCCGGATCGTCGCCCTGGACCGCGCCTGCCTTCGGCAACGGGGCGAGAACGGCTACCTGCTTCTGGGCGAGATACCCGTGATGCTGCCGCCGGCGCTCACGCGGCTGATCAACGACCTGGCGTCTGCCGCTCCCGAAGACCCTGACAGCGGTGAACGGAATTCCTCCCGCTGGCTGTTCCCTCACCCGCACAACCGCTTGCGCCACCGGACCGCCGCCTCGCTCACGGCCTGGCTCAACGAGCACGGCATCACTATCAAGCCGGGCCGCGCCGCGGCCCTGATGAACGCCGCGGTGGAACTGCCGCCCGCCGAGCTGGCCGCCAAGCTGGGGGTGCACCTGCTCACCGCAGAGCAGTGGCGACGCCTGGCCTCCCGGGCATGGACCGCCTACCTCCAGACGCCCATAGCGGACGACGTGTAGAAGCCGGCGTTCAGGCGAGGGCCCTTTCCCGTGCTGCGGGCGGCCGCCGCCCGCAGCACGGGAAAGGGGCCCGAGCGTCAACTGCCAGTCTTGCCAGTCGGGGCGTGCTCTCAGCCCGTCATCGGCCGCAGCGAGACGACGATGTCCTTGTCCGTGTTGCGGGTGATGAAGAGGCCGGAGTTGTCCGGCAACGTCAGGTAGGGGACCTCAGTGCCGACGCTGAGAACCTTCGGGTCCCCGGTCACCGTCCGGAGGTTGAGCTGTGCCGGGACGGGTTCAGTGTCGCTGCCGATCGAGTCGTCGCGGACGGCGCCGTAGGCGGTGCCGTCGTCGCGGACGGAGGCCAGGACGATGGTCTTGCGGTTCCCGTCGCCCTCGAGGCAGATGCCCCGCTTGGTCTGCAGGTCGAACGCGAGTGGGCCGGCGGCCAGGTAGCGGCCGTCGGGCGAGGTGATGACGGGGAAGTCGCGGCTGGCGCTGGTCTCGTCGGGGATGTCGTAGTCGCAGACGACCTGCGCGGTGAGCGTGCCGGTGGCCAGATCGTGCACGGACCATACGGCGTTGTCGTCACGGCCGTACCTGCCGCCGGTGTTCCAGCCCGCCAGGACATAGCCGTGGGCGGCTGCGTAGACGGTGCCGTTCCAGGAGTCGAGGATGCCGGTGGTGGCGTTGACCTGCTTGGGCTTGATGGAGTCGCTGAACCACTTCCCCGGGATGCCGAAGCCTCCGCCGCCCATGCCGACCAGCGGGCCGTCGGGGGTGGCGGCCATGACGCGGCTGCTGTTGCAGGCGGCCGCCTTCTCACACTGCGGCAGGAGCTTGTTGGCGTCCTCGTAGACGGTCGTCTTGCCGGTGGTGATGTCCACCGTGGCCGAAGAGCGGGGGAACGCACCGCTCTCGCCCCAGGCCACCAGCAGTCGGCTGCCCGATGCCTGCACGCGGATCTGTCCGGGGGACGCGGAGACGGGGACGTCGATCTCCTTCACCGGCTTGACCGCCGAGCCGGAGGCGTCGGCCGGGTAGAGGGCCAGGCGGACCACCTCGACACCCTCGTGGAGATCGTCCTTGCCGCGCATGCCGTGCGCGTAGGCGACCACATAGCGTCGGCCGTCCTGTTCGAAGCCCATCACATCGGGGATCTCGGCCGTCTCACCGGTCGTGCCGTCGCCCTGCGCACCGTCAACCGGGGTTGGCGGGTTCCACGGCGCGGACCGCCAGGCGACCTCGCCGCTACCGTCCGACCGCGCGGTGATCGTGTAGCCGTTGGAGGCCACCTGCATCACAGCGACCGTCTGCGTGCCCGGAACGTTGGTCACCGGCAGCGTCGTCACCGACTGCGGCACCCAACCCAGCTTCTCGTCCCAGCCCTTCGCCGCGTCGTAGGCCGCCGGCACGCTCAGCTTCACCAGCGGCTCCGCGCGATCCAGCGGCCCCGTGCCGCCCGGCTTGGCCGAACCGGCATCCGACCCGGAGCCCGAACAGCCCGTCACCACCGTCAGCACCAGTGCCCCGGCCATCGCCGCACGCGCTCGCATGATCCCCCGCCCTCGTGATTGCCATGATCCGATCAGCTCTGCACCCTAGCAACGCGCTCCGGACCCCTTCGTCCGCTGGCTCCGCGATCAGGCCACCTCTTGCGGCATCGCCCGACGAGCACACACAGGTACGCGGCAGGAGCGAAGCGGCAGCACGCGTCTGGCCCCGGCCTCCGGCGGGCCGGGAGTATCCTCAGCCCGGTGAGGGGGAGCATCAGCTCATGATCTACGCAAGCCACCGCGCCAAGGGCGCCCCAGTGCTGGGCGCCCTCCCCGGACAGGAAGGCCCCTTCGGCCGCCGCCCCGCCCCGGACGAGGACCAAGACGCGATGGGGGACGTTGAGCAGCAGGCCGCCCACGTGCCCGCGCCCCGGGCCGGGAGCCAGCGGTGACGCTGTGGCGGCAGGTGCTGGCCGCCCTCAGTGACGACACCCTCGACGACGCGACACGCGAGGCGATCGTGGCCCGCGGCGCCGCCCAGCTCGCCGTCCGCCGCGCTCCCGAGGGCCAGCAGGCCACGCCCGATGCCGTCCTCGACACCGCCTTCCACGAGTTCAGCCTCCTTCTCACCGTCGAACAGGCGCGCGAAGCCCTCCGCGAAGTCGGCCGCGCCCATGAGTGACCCGCGCGGCGTAGAAGGCGTTGAAGCCGGTGTGACCACGACCATGCGGTTCACGCCGGTCATCGGCGTCCAGCGCACCGGGAGCGAAACGGTTCCCCGCCCCGACCTGGAGCCGGTATTCGCCGAGCTCGCCGCACGGTGGGCCAGCGCCGGCCGGACGGTGCCCGGCCGACCGGATGAGGAGTGGACGGTCCTCGCCCGCCGCTCACCCTGGCCCGTACGCTGACCGCGCGGCGCGGGCACGGCCCCACCGCCACTGCACCGCACCCCAAGGAGCTTTCGGCGCCGTACGGCGCCTCGCTCCCCGGGCTGCTGGACCGGCACACCGTGGTTGGGCCCGCCGGTCCGGCAGCCCGACCAGTCCACCACCCCGGTCCGGGGTACGCGGAACAGCGCCTGGCAGCACGAAGGCCCTGACGGCTCGGGGGATGATCAGGATCCTCGTATCACCGAGCCGACGCGGCATTGCCATCAAGGTGCGATCGGGACCCCGGACTGCACCGGCCGCCGCGCGGCGGCCGGACGAGTCTGGGATTCAGACGACGCTGACCGCGGTGGCCTGCGGGCCCTTCGTGCCGTTGGCGACCTCGTAGGCGACCCGCTGGCCCTCTTCGAGACTGCGGTAGCCGGTGGCCTGGATCTCGGAGTAGTGGACGAAGAGGTCGGGGCCGGAGTCCTGCTCGATGAAGCCGAATCCCTTTTCCGCGTTGAACCACTTCACGGTTCCCTGCGCCACGCTCGCTCCTGAATGTCGTGCCGGTTGCAGCCGCCATTGTCGGCGCATGCGGGTAACTGCTGGACCGGCGACACGCCACGGCGGCGCGGGTTCCTCGACGGCGGCGGGCGCCACGGCCCGCAGTACGGACAACGGCACGATCCCCGGCCAGCCCAGCACCCGCACGGTCTCGAACCCGTTGCCGGCGTCGATGTGCAGGCCCGGGACACCGGATGTCCACCGGGGCTGACCGCCTGGTGCGGCGTGTGTCATGGCTCATCCTGACCGCTGCACGGTCGGCGCCCGCCGGCGACACTCCGGACAGATCGCCTCCCCAGCGGGCGGGCCGAGTCGGTGGTCACGGCGGTGACTGGGCGGGGCCGTAGCGCAGAAGGTCGTAGAGGCACACGCACTTGTGGAACGCGGTCGCGTGGGAGGTCCCCGGCCCGCACTGGTCCATGCGCTGCAGCAGGATCTTCCGCAGCTGCTCGGGGTCGTAGTCGCCGGGGTCGAGCAGCGGGGCGAGATGGACGAGTTCCACCAGGCCGAGGTTGTCGAGGTCGGCCGGGGTGCGCGGCCGCGGCGTGAGGTTGACGAAGCGTTTGACGTAGGACGCGCTCGGCCTCAGGTCCTCGACGCGCCTGCCGGTGACGGTGGTGATGCGCTCGTCGAGGCCGTCGGTGTCGACGGTGCCTTCGGCGCTGATGCGGCCGGTCTCGCGCAGGTACTTCCACAGCGGCACGTACTTGGTGGTGCGCAGCAGGTGGGGCAAGGCGTTGGCCAGGACACCTTCGGCGCGCAGCGGCTGCTCGCCGGTGCCCAGGACGTCGTGGACGAGGTCGATGCGGGCCAGGCTGCGGTAGCCGAGGTCGGCGATGTCGCCTGCGTCGAAGCGGCCCACCCCGAAGACGACCCGCATGCCGGCTGCCTGGGGGCTGTCGATGTCGGCGACGACGAGCGAGGACGGTTCGCTCGGCGGGTTGAGCACCAGCTGGTAGACGTGGTCACGCAGAGTGCGCAGAAGTGCGGCGGGGAAGGGCCGGTCGAGGGCAGCCAGGGCGCGAAAGACGGGCCGGAAGTCACCGGCGCGGATGAGGGTGATCGGGACGAGGGCCTGGTCGAACACGAGTGTGGAGGGCGCCATCTGCGGCTCCTCCGTCTGAGGGTGCCACTCGACGGCGATCAGCCGGTTGGCGAGGTGGCCGATGTTGCGGCTGGTCAGGCACGCGGTGATGGCCTTGAGGATGGAGGTGACGTTGCGGTCCGACAGGCTGTAGCCGAGGAAGATCACCGGATGCTCTACGAAGATCGTGAGCAGCTTGGCAGCGAGGTAGGCATTGCGTTCGTCGAAGCGCTCGTAGTCCTCGGCGGTCAGCACGAGGCTGTCGGGTTCGGTGACGTTGCCGTGGATGTAGTAGGTCTCGGCGATGCCCATCGCGTCGCTGAACAGCAGCTGGTCCTGCCCGACGTAGGAGCGGAACTCGGGGAAGATCTCCGTCAGCAGGGTGTCGTAGTTGGTGGTGACGACCCCGTCGATGGTGGCCTGCCGCAGCAGCTCGAGTTCCTCGGCGAGGGTGCCGTCCTCGCGCAGGCGGGCCGAGTCGGTGATACGGGAGCGAGAGGCCAGCTCGCGGGCGATCTCCCTCTTGAGGGCGGACTGCGGCCCGGACGGCGCCGGAGCGCCGCCGCGCCGGTCGGCGTAGCCGGGGCCCCACCACACCTCGTGGAAGTCGGCGGCCATGAGACTGGCGGTGCCGGGCAGGTCGCCACCGGCCGTGGCCCGGTAGTACGCGTACGGGCGGGGCAGGTCCGCGCTGAACTGCTCCAGCAGCTCCTCCCAGCCGGGCAGGCCCAGGTAGCGGCGCGACATGCCGCTGCCGACGAACAGGAACGGCGCCGCGGTCAGCTGCGAGAGGTGCGCGGTCAGTCCGGCCTCAAGCTGCGCTTCGTCCACATTTTCCATGCTCCCTCCGCATCCGTCCGGCCGCCGCTCTGCACTGGGCGCGCCGGTCCGGAGCGGGAGTCGAGATCAGGCGTGGCGTGTCCTTGCCGGGCCTGGGAGCGTTGAACGGGGTGACGCGTGCACGGGTCGCAGGAAAGCCTTCATGGACCTGTGCAGGTCGGCGGCCCCGGGTACCGCGCCCGGCGCCCGGGGCCGCAACACGTTCGACCCGATCTCCTCCGATGCCACCCCGCTACCGGCGCCCGGGCGCCGGGCTCGGCGGCACGGCGCTGCTGTCGGCCACAGGGGCTGGCGTCGGGCCACCCGCGTGGGCGGCATCATGAAGCCGAAGGGCTGTGCAGTCGGCTCGTCGCATGGCGGCGAGGCGGCGGACGCGGCGAGCGGACCGTGAGAGGGAAGTACGAGGGTGACGGCAACCAGCAGTGACATCGAGAAGGCGGCCGGTGTGCTGCGTGCGGGCGGCCTGGTGGCTCTGCCGACGGAGACGGTCTACGGGCTGGGCGCCAACGCTGAGGACCCCGCCGCTGTCACGCGGATCTTCGAGGTGAAGGGGCGTCCGCCGACCCACCCGCTGATCGTCCACGTCGCCGCCGCAGCCCAGCTGGACGACTGGGTGGCCGAGGTGCCTCCGGCCGCGCGCCTGCTGGCCGACCGCTTCTGGCCCGGGCCGCTGACCCTGGTCCTGCGGCGCGGCACCCGGGTGCCGCTGGAGGCGACGGGCGGACTGGAGACGGTGGCCGTGCGGGTGCCCGACCACCCGGTCGCGCTCGCGCTGCTGTCGGCCTTCGGAGGCGGTGTCACGGCCCCGTCCGCCAACCGGTTCGGCCAGGTAAGCCCGACCACCGCCGCCAACGTCCGCAGCGAGCTCGGCGGCGCCGTCGACTTCGTGCTGGACGGCGGGCCCTGCGAGGTCGGCGTCGAGTCGACCATCGTCGACGTCACCGGCGAGCAGCCGGCCATCCTGCGTCCCGGCGGGGTGACACGCGAAGACCTCGCAGCGGTGCTGGGGCACCCGGTCGCCGTGCCCTCTACCAGCGGCGTCCGAGTGCCGGGCCAGCACCCCTCGCACTACGCACCGAGGGCGCGGGTCGTTCTCGTCGAACCGAAGAAGATCCTCGCCGAAGCCGAGCTCGCCCAGGAGGACGGTTGCCAGGTCGGTGTCTTCCTTCCCCCGCAGCTTGCCGATGCTCCGGTGAAGGCGCACGCCGTCGTGGTCCTGCCCGAGTCACCGGCTGCCTACGCCCGCGGGCTGTACGGGTTCCTGCGCGAGCTCGATCAGCAGGGGTGCGACCTCATCGTCGCCTCCCTGCCGCCGGAGGAGGGGCTGGGGCTGGCGATCGGCAACCGGCTGCGCCGCGCCGCAGGTCCCCGCGCCGTGACCTGAGCAGATCTGGCGGGCGGTTCAGGACGCGGCGATGGCCGCCGCGTCGAGGCCGCGGGCGGCGACGAGCTGGGCGCTGCCGTCGGCCAGCCGGTAGGACAGGCCCACCACAGCGGTCCGGCCGTCGGCCACCGCGTCGGCCAGGACGCGGGAGCGCTCCAGCAGCAGGTCCACGGTGTGCTCGATGTGCTCGGCCAGGATCTCCTCGGGCTTCTCGCGTCCGGCTGCGCGGGCGGCCAGCACACTCGGGGTGACCCGCTCGACGACGTCGCGGACGAAGCCGCTCGGCGTCTGGCCGTCCTTCAGGGCGGAGCAGGCCGCAGCGACGGCGCCACACGAGTCGTGGCCCAGGACGACGACCAGCGGCGCACCCAGAACGCTCACGCCGAACTCGATGGACCCGAGCACTTCGGTGCCGGCGACGTGCCCGGCGGTGCGGACCACGAACAGGTCGCCCAGACCGCGGTCGAAGATGATCTCGGCGGCCAGGCGGGAGTCGGAGCAGCCGAACAGCACAGCGAATGGCTGCTGGGACGGTGCGGTCTCGCTACGGCGGGCGGCGTCCTGGTTCGGGTGCTCGGCGGTACCGGACACGAACCGCTCGTTGCCGGCCAGGAGCATCTTGAAGGCGTCCTGGGGTGTGGGTGTCTGGGAAGTCATGGCCGCAGCCTACGGCTCGGCTCTTCTACGCCCGGGTGACCGCCGCTCCCACCGCCCACGCACGCCCGGACGCCACCGCAATCGGTAACAACTGACCAAACCACGCCAGACGGGATGAATCGGGCTGCCGTTGTGTGGCTGAAGGCCGGCCGCTGTCCACAGGCGGATGCTCCGAGTCTGTCCGGCATGACCTCAGCACATCACCTGTATGCACTGCCGGAGCACCGCCGTCTGGATCTGGTCGACCGCTTCCAGGATCTGAGCGAGCAGCAGATATCCGACAAGCTCGGCCGCAACCTCGACCACTTCGGGCCCACCTGCCCTCGCGCGGACAAGCGTCGGGGCCACCTGCCGACGGTCGCGCTCCTCGGCGATGACGGCCGCTGGCACCTGCGCCTGGGCAACACCATGGTCTGCTCGGTCCGGGCCCGTGTCTTCCTCGACGCCGATACCACTGGTTCCGCCCCCGGGCCGGGGGCCGTGATCCACCACGAGCAGTGGGCGCACTGGTGGACCGACGGCCGCCGGTACCGCATCGAGAGCCCTGGGCCGCACATCGGGACGACCGGCTCCAGGACCGTGGAATGGGACGTCACCCTGACCGGCGAGGAGAAGCGGCCCGATCTGGTCCGCCCATGGGAGCGGTGCCAGATCAGCGTCCACGAGGGCGACTGGGACCCCTGCCGCATCGCGCCGCGGGGCAGTTGGCGGGTCCACCGCCGCACCGAGTACATCGACGTCGGCGGCCGGATGTGCCACGCGTGCGGAGACAGCCTGGCCCAGGACCTCGAGTACGACCGGCACACCAGCCTCATCCGCGGAGTGCTATGCCAGGAGTGCGCCAGCAGCGTCACCGAGTGCCCGCACCCGGGCGGCTGCTACCGGGCCGACTACCTCAACTCTCCGCCCGCAGGGCACCTCCGTAGGACCTACTACGTCGGTGGCAACCGTGACGACCGCAAGCGACCAGGTCCTCGAGCAGCCTGACGGTCACCGACGCCTCCCTGTGTCCTGTCCTCCGGTGCCCGGATCCAACTGCCCTCGCCTGTTTCCACTCTGACGGACGAAGCGGTCAGCCGGGCTCACTGCGGCAGGCGGCCTGAGAACGCGCCCGAACCTCAGGAGGTCGGCTCGGGGGCCGGGTTGAGGCGGAGGTGGGCGAGGGCCTTGTCGTCGTGGCGCTTGTAGCGGGGCCAGCGTCGGCCGTCGGGATCTTGGGCTTCGGCTTCGTGGATGGTCCGCACGACATGACCGGGTCCCTGGGTGCGGCAGGCGTCGGCCATCTCTTCCCAGGAGGAGTACAGCCGGTAGTCCTCGACGCCGGAGCTGACGCCGTCCGTCATCACGAGGATGTCGGTGATGCCGGAGGCGGGCCAGGAGCGCACGACGGCGTGCCGGGCGGCCTCGGGGACGGCTTCGGCGACCCAGTAGCCACCGGGCACGTGCTGGTTGATGTGGAGCATCTGGTGGGCCCGCAACTGCTGCAGGCTGGCCCGGTGTTCGGGGTTGTCGAAGCCTCGTCCGGACCGCAACGCTGCCTGGAACGCGGTGCGCTCGGGTCGGTCGGCGACGAGCCGGGCGAGCCGGTCGTCGCGGACCTGGAGGATCTCTCCGCTGGTCCTGAAGGCCACGACGGGGCTGTCGGCCAGCACGAGGGTGTCGATGCGGTCGCCGCGGTGGCGCAGGATCGAGACGGTGGCGGCGGGTGAGGCTCCCGGGACCAGGCCGTGGTCATGGACCATGGAGGCGATGGCGCTTTCAAGCAGCTGCCGCAGATCAGCGTCGGGCTCGTCGTTGAGGCCGGCGACCAGGTTCTCGCCGAGGATCTGGGCGTACCAGCCCCCGCGCGGCTTGCCGTCGGAGACGGTGGAGACGCCGTCCAGCACGATGACGGCCCCGGGTGCTTGGTGGATGCGGTCTTCGCTGGGTCGGTCGCCGCCGGGGAGCTCCCCGGTTGTGACGGAGAAGCCGGTGTGGATCACGTGCCTGGGGGTCGCCATAGCGCGATCATTCCAGTTGTCGTACCCGCAACGACCACGTTCCGGTCAACATCGTCGATTCCCCGGCGCGCGGGCCCGACCGCCTGGATCATGATCGCTGTGGAGGACTGGTCAGACCCCGTCGAACTGCGGATTCGGCTTGATGTGGCACTTGAGGAGAACGCCGAGCTACACGCAACGATCGCCCGGCTTCAAACCGAGATCGCCCAACTGAAGAACCCCCCGACATCGCTCGTCCAGCCGCACCAGCCGCTGCTGCCGTCCATCGTGGAGCCCGCTCCGGCGGTGGTGCGGGAGCCCGGAGACCTTCCGTACGCCGACGCCTCCTCCGGCACCGACGCCAAGATTGCCCTCTTTCGGGCCCTGTTCGCTGGGCGCGAGGACGTGTACGCCAAGCGCTGGGTCAGCACCAGATCCGGCCGCACAGGTTGGAGCCCCGCGGAGGACAACCCCTTCGACCGGAACAAGGCCGAGGAGGACCGGGTCTTCTGGCCGCTCACCGACGAGGCCGTCTACCGCCACCTCGACCCCACCCGAGGGCGCGGAGAACTCCACCTCGGGCTCTACCCCATGCTGGCAGGCGACACCTGCCGGCTCCTCGCGGTCGACTTCGACGGCAAGGACGGCAGCGACTGGCGCGCCGACGCGACCGCATACGCCACAGCCTGCCGCGAAGCCGGCGTCCCCGCGCTGGTCGAGATCTCCCGCTCCGGCGCCGGCGCGCACGTGTGGACGTTCTTCACCGCCCCCGTTGCGGCCGCCACCACCCGCGCCCTGGGCATGGCGCTGCTGCGCCGCGCCATCGACGCCCGCGGGCGGATGACCCTCGCCAGCTACGACCGGCTCTTCCCCGCCCAGGACTTCCTGCCGGACAAGGCCAAGGGCAGCTTCCGGTTCGGCAACCTGATCGCTCTGCCGCTGCACGGCATCTCCCGGGCCGGCGGCACCACCGTCTTCGTCGACCCCGACACCTGGACCCCGTACCCCGACCAGTTCGCCCACCTCTCCCACCTCGAGCGGCTGTCACCGGCCGACGTCGAAGGGCTCGCCGACAAGCTCGGCCCCGTCAAGGCCGGCCCGGCCGCCACCGCACCCGAACTGGGCCCCAAGCCCCGACGCAAGCATCTCGGCAAGGCACCGGCCGTCGTACACGCCCGGCAGGCGGCCATGCTGGAGATCTCCACGACCGGCCTCCCGCCGCAGCTGCTCGCCGCGCTGAAACACACCGCCGCGTTCCACAACCCGGAGTTCTACCGGCGCCAGAGCCAGCGCTTCTCCACCTGGGGCACGCCCCGCCTCGTCTGCTGCTTCGACGCCACCGACCCGGACTGGTTCCGCCTGCCGCGCGGCCTGCACGACGAGGTCGCCCAGCTCATCGCCACCGCCGGCGGCACGCTGAACGTCACCACGGACCTGCCCGAACCCGAGACCATCACCGCCCGGTTCACGGGCGAGCTGACCGACGTCCAGGGCGAGGCCGTAGACGCCCTGGCGCCGCACCTCACCGGTGTTCTTGTCGCACCCCCGGGCTCCGGCAAGACTGTGATGGCGTGCTCGCTGATTGCCCGCCATCGCGTGCGCACCGCCGTCATCGTCAACCGCGCCGAGCTCCTGGACCAGTGGAAGGAGCGGCTGACGACCTTCCTCGACCTCGGAGATGCCCACGTCGGCACGCTCGGGGGAGGCAAGGACCGCCGCACCCACGCCGTCGACCTGATCATGCTGCAGACGCTGACCCACCGCGACGCGCCCGCCGGCCTCCTGGACGGCTACGGCCTGGTCATCGTCGACGAGTGCCACGCCGTGGGCGCGCCCGGCGCTGAGGCGGCCATCCGCACGGCGAAGGTCCGGCGCTGGCTCGGGCTGTCCGCAACGCCCTACCGCGCGGACCAGATGGACGCCCTGATCACCATGCAGTGCGGCCCCATCCGCCACGAGATCGAGGACACCAGTACCTTCGCCAAGCACCTCGTGGTGCACCCCACCACGTTCACCACCGACGAGCCAGGCACCGACGGCGCCTCCATCCAGGCCATCTACAACGAGCTGGCAGGCGACGCTGACCGCAACGCCATCATCGCCGCCGACATCGCCGACGCCGCCGCCCGCGGCCGCTGCAGTCTCGCCCTGACCAACCGCGTCGAACACCTCCACCAACTCACCGCCGCCCTGGCCACCCACGGCATCCAGCCGCTCACCCTCCACGGCAAGATGCCTCCGGCAGAGCGCGCCCGGGTCCGCGCCGCCCTGGCCGCCGACAGCACGGAACCCCTCGTACTCGTCGCGATCGACAAGCTCGCCGGCGAAGGATTCGACCAACCACGCCTGGACACGCTGTTCCTGACCAGCCCGATCTCCTTCAAGGGACGCGTCATCCAGCAGGTCGGCCGGATCATGCGCAACACCGAGGCCCGCAAGTCCCACGTCGAAGCACACGATTACCTCGACCCCGACGTCCCTCTCCTGGAGCGCATGCACCACAAACGCCGACGCATCCTCGAACGACGTGGCTTCGACGTCACAGCACCCGCGACTCTGCCGACAGCCCCCACTCGTGCCGCCGTCCCCGCCCGCCGCACTCCCACGCCCGAGCCCGCTTCACCTGCTGTACCGCCGGTGGCCGAGGTGCGGCAGTGGGCCAAAGGCCGCGGCATGGACGTACCATCGCGCGGCCGGCTGCGCACCGAAATCTGGGACGCCTGGCGTGCTGCGCACGCCCCCGCGCAGTCAGCCGGCTGAAACAAACTCGGGACGGCACGGCGTGAAGCACCAGGCACCGCCGTCGAGCCCGGACGTAGTCCGGGTCATGATCCGTCTACGCTGCCCACGCCGCTGCGGAGGATGCCAGCGGTGTAGCGCGCGAGCTGCGTGCGCAGATGTTGATAGAAGTGCTGACCGGCCGACGGGCGCAGGAGCTGGGAGATCAGCGAGATATCGGTGAGGGTGGGGCCGCTCGGCGTCAGGGGTGGCTGCATGCTGGGTGCGAGCCGCCACTCGCTGCCGGTGAGAAGAGACCAGGCCATGGCGGAACTGCAGGCGTGAAGACGCCGCTCCTTGAGCGAGCCGGCGGCGATGCGCCGCCGTCGGCCGCGGTACGCCGCAGTGATCTCGTCCAGGTCTGGCGCCGGCAGTGTCCAGTGCGCAAACTCTCGCGTCGAGCCCGGTAGTCGGTTGTCGGTTGGCGCGCGATGTGCGTGGTGAGGCGCTGGAAGACCTCCACCAGATCGGCTCGGCGCCCGTGAATCCGTTCCTCCAGGGGGCGGAATCTGAACCAGTCATCCATCCAAGCCGAGGGGATCCCAAGGTAGGTCCCCGCTTCCCTCAGTGACAGGTCGGTTGCAGCCTGGACGAGCTGGGCGGCAACGCTCCTGCGTAGAGGTAGATGTCCGCGACCTCTTTTGAGGAAAGCGTCGGAGAGGATGGCCACCCAGTCATCGGGAAGCCACTGAGGGATCACCTCAGGCGGGTACGTTGGCCGTCGAGCGGAGAGAACCGGCAAGACGGGGACCTGGGTGGGAAGGGGCCGGGGGAACCGCTGCTCAAGCGCTTGAAGGACTTCGTGCTGGAAGAGCGGCGAGCTGTCGCGCTTGAGCATCAGCCAGGTGTGACCCCAGGCAGCTTCGTCGCGGCTTGGCAGCTGGGCAACGACGTGCCGGAGCTCGCTTCGAAAATCCGGCACCGGAAGAGCCAGCAGGTGCACCGCGATACTCACAAGCGCGGCCGTGCCGGGCGCTGAGAATGGGTCGCTGTCCCAGCGTGGGCCGGTGGTGGTCGACAGCCTCAGCGAGGGTGCCGGGCCGGGGCGCTTCAGATCCTCATGTAGTGCCTGAGCAAGTTCCTTGCTCGGCGCGTGGAAGGCCGTAAGTGGCCAGGTCGCACGGACGAAGGCGGCCAGGATGAAAAGGTCCGTCATGCGGTTGTGGCCGGCCAGCGGGTCCAGTGAGCGGCCAGCGCCGTACGGGCGGGCTTGCAGCAGGCGCTGTTGCAGGTCGAGTAGGTCGTCCGAGAGGAAGTCGCTGGCGTTGAGATCGGCGGTGTCGAGCCGGGCGCCGCAGGGGCCCCGTCGAGGGTCGACGACGTTGCGGCACTGCGCTGGGTGGAGGGGGTCGACGTGCGGCTCGACGATCAGACTTCGTGAGGCGCCTCGGATCATCTGTGCCGGCAGCTTGCAGGCGGGGCAGGTGGTGCGAAGGAAACAGCGGTGCTCCAGGCAGGCGAAGTTGGCCGCCATCCGCCATGCCAGTTTCCAGGGTCCACCGTGGCGTTGCTGGATGGCCGAGCTGTCACCGGCAAGGCAGGAGGGGCAGTAGCGCGTCGATGTCGTCAGCAGCCAGGCGGGGAAGACCCCGCGGGGGGCGGGCGTCAGGCCGCGCATGCCCAGGAGGGCCTCGGCGACGGGCGGATAGCTGTTGACGTGGGGCTTGAAGGTGAGCGCATCCGCATCGTGCGCCGTCATGCCGGTGGTCGCGCAGAAGGCGGCCAGCACGTCCTTCTCCAGCATGAACATCCGGCGCGCGGGTGCCGAGTGGCTGTTCGGGGCGATCAGGCCGGTGTGCTGCAGCAGGACGACGGGCTTCATGTCCAGGCGGTGGGCGAGCCGCAGGATGAAGCCGTGAAGGTCTTCGCCGGGCAGTGGTGAAAGGCTCCGGGGCAGTTGTTCGAGCGGGTGGCGCACGGATCAGCCTGCGGCCTGGTCGGTTCGGGGCCCGTGGTCGTCGAAGACGGTGTTGCGGCCGCGGGCGCGGCGCTTGGCGGGCTTGGGCGTCGGGGCAGCGGCCTCGCTATCCGGGGGGTGGGTGAGGTCGTCGCGGCCGATGACGATCTCGTCGAGCAGGGCTTCGTCCAGGAGCTCCCTTCCGCTGGCCATGGCTTCCAGGCAGCCGTCTTCGATCAGCCGGCCGAGGAGCCCGACGACTCCGCCTGTCCGGCGCATCAGGTACTCGGGCATGGTCCCTTCGGTGAGCATCCCGTCGGGGGCGTTCAGCAGCCGCAGGTGTTCCTCGATGCCCTGGAGGTGGTTCACGAACGCCTGGATCCCTGCTTGGGTGGTGGTGCGGAACCGGTCGAGTTCCACGAGTTCGAAGCGCCGCTCGGTCTGGGTGACTTCCAGGCCGTGGACGCGGGTGGACTCCAGGGGCGGCATCACCCATGAGCGCTGCTTGGAGTGCCAGCGGGCTTCGCGCAGGAGGCCGGTGCCGGGGATGTTCACCCCGGTGAGGATCAAGGTGACGTCCAGGCCCATGAAGGCACGGATGAGGTCGAGGACGTCCTGGTCGTCGGCGCGGTGCATCCGCAGGCGGTTGATGTCGTCGATGATGAGGACCTTGACGCCGTGGTCCCTGAGCGAGTCGGCGACCTGCCGGACCAGCTGCGGCAGGTTCAGGCTCTTGGAGGGGGCCTTGAAGAAGTTCAGGATGGTGACGCAGGTGCTCTTCGGTGTCGCGGTGACCGGGGCCTGGACATAGACGACCGGGGAGTGCAGGTCCACCGTGCCCGCGACGGATGCCGGGTTGACCGAGTTGTGCAGTCGCAGCCACCGGTCTTCGAAGGCGGCGACGACCCGGCAGACGGTGGCGGTCTTCCCGTGCTGGCCCCAGCCGCTGACCATGACCCCGGCCAGCGTCGGGTCGCCCTTCTTGCGGGTGTTGGCGGTGAGCCGGCGGTCGATCAGCCGGGACACCTTCTGCGCCATCGGCGTCTGCTGCAGCGGCAGGTTGACGTTGCTCATCTGCCGGTAGGTGTCGTAGTCGTCGCGCCGCCGGGGCGGCAGCGTGCGCCACTGGGCAGCCGACAGCCGCTGGGCCGGGACCAGCAAGCCGCGGGTGGCCCGGAAGTGCTGCCAGCCGGCGAACGTGTCGCGGCTGGGTGTGTCCGCCAGGATCAGCTCGGCGATCTTCCTCCTGGAGGGCAGGCCCGTCAGCAGATCGCGCGGCCCCGTCGTGTCGGTCATGCGTCGTCCCCCGGCTCGTCGTCGTCCAGATCGGGCAGCAGGAGCAAGCTCCGCTGCCGCAGAGCGTCATCCAGCAGTTGAGGAGCCTGCGGAGACTGGTCGAGGCCCTCCCGGCGGCGGCGCAGGTCCGCGTCGACGGCGGCCTGGACGGTTCGCGCATCCCGGGGCCAGGACGGTCCGGCCGGCTCCTGGGCGTCGGCGTACGGAGTTGTCTCCCCAGCTGCCGGAGCCGCGGGCGGGCGATCGGATGCCGCGGCCCGGCCCTGGGAGGCCAGCCGCGAGCGGGCCACCTTCTCCTTCCTGGTCATCTGGGTGGGCCACTGATCGACAGGGGCCGCCGACCGCAGGATGTCCAGCAGCGGGCGCAGGAGCTCGGTGTCGTTGAGGACCTTGAGCTTGCGCAGACGAACGTCCGCCATGAGGGCCTCGACGGTCTTGTCCGAGAACGCCGGGACCTCACCCTCGGGCGGAAGCCCCGTCCAGCGCAGGTGGTGCCAGGTCTCGTGATCGTCCGGGTCTTGGAGGAAGACCTTGCGCCGGTCCCGCCGGTCGCTGCGGACGACCCACCGTGCCGCGTGCCGGCCACCGCGGGCCGAGGGGCCCTGGAAGCGGGGCTCCTCCAGCACCGGGTCGTAGTAGTAGAGGCCCAGGATCTTCACCCCGCGACGGGGGTGGATCATCACGTGGTGCTTGCGCAGCAGCTTGTAGTAGAGCTCGGGCGTCGGGATCTGCATCGCCCAGCCGCCTTGGTGCATCGACGCGGCGAACAGGGAGTTCGGGCTGTGGTGGCCTCCGGGCTCCCAGCTGGGTGCGTACTCGCCGAGCGCGTGGTTCTGCCAGATCTTCACGATCCAGGTCGCGATGACGTGTTCCATCTGCCCGATGGTCAGCACCGCGTCGGCCTCGGGATCCGCCCCCCGGTCGGCGACGTCCGTGCCGGTGAACCCCAGCAGGTGCTCGAGCAGCATCGTCTTCAGCGAGCCGAAGGCCCGCTCGACCGCGGACTTGTCCGTGGCCCGCATCGTGCGGGCCGGCAGGATGTTGCAGCCGATCTCGTCCTGGGCCTGGACGATCTGGTGGTTCTTGTAGGGGGCGCCGTGGTCGGTGGTGACCGTCTCCGGGGCGAAGAACGGCAGACCGGCGACCTTGTGGCCGGCGAAGTCGGCGATGATGTCGGCGGGGACCCCGGGGTAGGGCCACTCCATCTCGTCGCCCCAGCCCTCCCGCATCGGTAGCGGCATCATCACGTCCCGGAGCAGCATCGCGACGTCCACCGAGGTGTCCGAGACCATCGTCAGGCGGAAGGCGCAGCACGAGTGCGTGTAGACGTCCAAGGCCAGCGTGAGCATCACCGAGACCGGCTCGCCGAAGACGCTCTCGCGGAGCTTGACCGGCAGAGGCGTCGAGTCCAGCGCGACCACCTGCCCCGGGCGGTGTACCACCACCCGCGGCCCGGTGTCATCCAGCATCTCCGCCGTTGCCAGATAGCGCTGGCGGGCGCCGCCGGCCCCGAACCACTCCCGCCAGATCCGGCTCAGGGTGTCGCAGCTGGGGACGTCCTTCGTGGGGAAGGAGGGGAACCGCTCGGCCAGGTACTGGTGCAGCAGACGGTGCTTGCCCCGCATCGACATCCGCGATCGCCGCACCGACTCCTGCCGAACGGCGAGGATCGCCTCCCGGATCTCGGGCCGGACCACCCGTCCTGTCCTGCGTCGGGTCCAGCGGCCGTCCGCGCAGGCCAGCACCAGCTCGTCAACGTGCGGCGCCGACAGGCGGATCAGTGTGCGTTCGCTCATCCGCCGCAGTCCGAGAAGCTCCGCCTCCAGCGGGTCGAGGCCGGCCAGTTCCCTGGCCTTGGTCTTGCGGCGTTCCATCAGCGTCGTGCGGGCCGGATCGTACTCGGCCCGCGGTTCACCCGGCCGGGCCTTCGCAGGGTGCCCCTCACGGAACCCGGTGACCGCCTCTCGGACATGCTCGGCCCGCAGCCGGGCGCGCTGGAGCTGGAGCGGCGTCAGATCCGCCAGCGTCCGCGGTTGGGCCCGACGGCCGTTCCGGCCCGGCACCTCCACTACCTCCGCCAGAGGTTCAGGACGGTGGTGCATGAGCCAGCTGACCGTCCGGTCCTCCGTCTGGCCCTCCGCGCTGACCAAGGTGACGCGCCCGTGCTGTGGCTCCACCTCGTCGACGACCCAGTCGACGCCGTCGATCCGGAACCCGGCCCCCGGAGCCAGCTCCAGCAACCTCTGTGCCGCCATCATCGGGATTCCGTCCAGCCCGCCAGCCAGACCAGGGCCGAATCATCCAACGGACGGCCCAGGTCGAAGCCGAGCCTGCGATGCCAGAGCAGATGAACCGCATGAGCGCGGCCCACCGCCGGCAGCCGAGTCGCGCGTACCAGTTCCCCGAACCCAACCGGCCCGCCCGCGGCGGCCGCGAGCAGGGCCGGCTGACAGCCCAACTGGTCCGTCATCGGCCGCCGCTGTGCCGACAGAGCATCCAGCCCCGAGAGCACGTGCGGCCGCCAACCGGTGATCACCGAGTAGTGCCATCCGCATGCGGCTGCCGCCTCACGAGACGCGGCGAACTTCACCGCGTCCAGCTCGCCGACCAGGCCGGCGGGCCGGATATCCAGCAGCCAGTGCCCGCCGTCCCTCATCACCGCCAGGAAGTCGGGGATGTGCCCCGCGTGGCCGTCGACGTGCTCGAAAGCGAGGGCGAAGGGCTGCGGAAGCACCTCGATCACCGCCATGAAGTCCAGGGCCAGCAGGGCAGCCCTCTCCTCCAGCGACTCGTAGCCGTGCTTCCGCCCCGTCGAGACCAGGAACTCCAGCCCGGGACGATGCCACTGCTTCGTCCTCCAGGTGAAACCGCGGACCGGCTTCGACGACAGCACCGGCACCGAACCCAGATCCCGGACCGGCCAGACGACCTCCAACCCGTTGATCTGCCACACAGCCGTCCAGCGGCTCGCCCAGTTGTCCCGCATCACCAACCGCGTACGGGCCTCATCCAGGCTCCCGTACGACGACATCAGCTCGTTCAGGACGCACGCATCGGAACGCACCTTGGGGACTGTCTCCGGATTCACCGCACCAGACGACCAGCTTGTACGCCGCCCCGCAGCGGTTGATCACAACTGATCACTTCGGAGAGTAACCACAGAGCGACATCAACGTCGTTTGCCAACAAGCGTGCTGATTTGCCAACTGTGCTGCGTCGTCACAAACGGGCACTGCTGAAGCAGCTGCCGCACGAGCTCCCCAGGAGGTGTCCGGTTTGCTCCCTACGGTCGCGGGCGTCAACGCCCCCGACCGTCCCAGGGAGTCCCCGTGGAACGACGCCGCGCCATCATCATCGCCGCCGCCCTGATCGCCCTGGCCGCCTTCGTCGGCCTGGCGGTCGCCCTCAACCGCAGCAGCCCCGAAGGGGAGAAGAAGGACACCACCGCTCCCGCGCCGGACACCACGAGCGAACCCAGCACGCCGGCCGGGACGGTCGACTCCGTCCCAGCCGTCATCGAACCCCAAGAACTCGCGGCCGCCCACACGGTGATGCGCGAGTACCTCATCACCCTCGGCACATACACCTACCGCACGGACGCCGCCGCCTGGACGGCCAAGGCCCGCGAGCTCACCGACGGCTCCCCGGCCATCGTCGACCAGACCACCCTGCCCACCGGGCGGGCGTGGGCCGAGTGCGAGCGGACGAAGTGCTCCTCCACCGCCACAGCCGACCTCAAGCGCGACACCGTGATCAGCAACGCGCCCGTCGACGGCGCCGGCCGGTCGGTGACCACCCTCGCCTCCACCACTGTCCGCCTCCACCAGGACGAGCAGACCAGCCAGAGCACCAACTTCCAGATCACCGCGACCTACACCAAGGGCGAGTGGAAGATCTCCGGTCTGCAGCTCGCCAGCGTCGGTGACGCGGGCAGCACGGAGAACAGCTGATGGCCGCCCCCATCGCCGCGCTCGCCGCCCGGAAGATAGCGGCGGCCGCCGCGCGCCGGGCGGCAGCGCGCCGCCGGCAGGTACGGAGGAGGAAAACGCTGGAAGTGGTGGCTGCTCGCCGGCATCGCTGCCTTCTGCGCTGTCGCCGTCGCCTTCCTCACCGCGTTCGGCGCGATCGTCGGAGTCCTGGGATCGAAGTCCGCAGAGGCCGCATGCCTGGACGACGCCTCTGCACAGCAGGGCGCGACCGGCGTCCCCGGCGGCGGTGCCTACAACCCGATCATGCCCGGTAAAGGCATGTATCTCCTTCCGACACCGCGCGGGCGGAGATACCCCCGCGGATGATGCTCGCCTCAATCCGGGCCGCCGCCCGATACCCGGGCCTCGACTGGACGCTGATCGCCGGCCAGATGTACCAGGAGACCCGCTACGGTCAGCACCCGTCCGCTGCTCCTGGCGGTGACAACGGCATGGGCTACAAGGGCATCCTCCAGTTCGGTGACCCGGCGTGGCGGAGCTACGGCGATGACGGCAACGGCGACAAGGCCAAGGACCGCTACAACGTCGAGGACGCGGCATTCGCCGCGGCCAACTACATTCACGCCCTCAAGGCCGAGACCGACTCCTGGAACGCGCTGCGCCGGTACTCGGGCTCCACAGTGTCCAACACCACCTACATGCGGGTCGTCACCACCCAGTCCGCCCGATACCGGGGCATCTTCTCCAGCGACAGCACCATGATCGAGCGTTGGCAGAAGCACCTCGCCGACACGATCAAGAAGAACCCGTCCTTCCCGACCCTCGGCAAGACCTCCGGCATCCCCGAGCCGGTCAACGACTTCAACGCCAAGGTCACCAACGCCGCACAGATCAAGTCCGCTCCGGCCAAGAGCTGGTCGACACCTCCGCTCGGTTCTGCCCCCGGGACATCCACCACTCCCGCGACGCAGATCGCCACCCCCACGCCGGGCAGCGGTACCCCGTCCAGCGGCGGACCTTCCGGCGTCAACTCGGCCGGGTGGCAGTGGCCCATGAAGCAGGGCACCTTCACCTTCACCGCCGAGTTCGGGCAGAGCGGCGGACGGTGGTCGGCCGGCCACACCGGCATCGACCTCGCCGCCCCGAGTGGTGTCCGCTTCTACGCCCCGGCCGACGGCAAGGTGATCTTCGTCGGTGACGGAGGCGCATACGGCAACCTCACCAAGATCGAACACGCGGGCGGAGTCCAGACCTGGTACGCCCACCAGTCGACGTTCGGCACCCGGGTCGGCATGGAAGTCAAGCGCGGGGAGCACATCGGCAACGTCGGCGCCACCGGCAACGTGACCGGTGCCCACCTGCACTGGGAAGTCCGCCTGCCCGGTGTCCGCGATCCGCACAGGCCCGGGCAGAACAACGGCCCAGGCCCGGTCAACCCGAAGGACTGGATGAGCGGCAAGACGACAGCCTCGCCCACCTACGGCAATGATCAGTACACCGAGGACCAGGCCCAGGCCCAGGCCTGCGCCGCCGACTCGGGTGGGGCGATCGTCATCCCCGACGGCGCCGGTGCTACCGGGCCCCTGCCGGCAGCGGACTCCGAGGTCGTACGCGCGGCTCTCGCCTGGGCGCAGACCGGTCTCGGCAAGACCTACCTGTACGGTGCCCGCCGTCTCCAGGGCGACCACCCGGCCGACTTCGACTGCAGCTCCTTCACTCAGTGGGCCTACTACCAGGCCACCGGCGGCAAGCTCAACATCGGAGGGGACACCACCGCCCAGCTTTCCAAGCTGTCCAAACACAAGGTCCCGGCCGACCAGGTGCAGGCGGGCGACCTTGTCTTCTTCGGCAGCGAGTCCAACCCCGTCCACGTCGCCATGGTCTGGGACCCGGCCACCAAGAAGGTCATCCACGCCGCCAACAGCAAGTCCCCCGTGAAATTCGGGTCCTGGGCCGAGCAGAAGGACCCGCTGATCGGGTTCTACCGCGTCGAGATTCCCTCCGGCACCACGGCAGTCGGGCCGAACGGCGGTACCAGCGAAGCTCACTGATGCAGCTACAGGAGACCGCGGACTACGCGGACCGATGCGTCGGCTCACCTCGGGTGAGCCGACGTGCTGGCAGCAGCCGCCGGCCTAGGAGGGCCGGCGGCAGGCCTCACATCCCCACGACGGATGCCGATGCCGATTCGCTGCACCTCGCGTTGCCGAGGCACAGCTGGTGACCTTCGGTCGAACACGGCAGCCCGACACTGGAGAGACCATGAGCCTGGCGGTATCCGAACCCTTGTCGCTCAACGACCCCATGCACCTGAGCCGCCCCGTCCTGTGCCAGGACGACCGTGCGCCGTGGGTCGGGCAGAAGGCCACCGGCCCGCACCGGGCCACCGGATTCGTTCACCGGGTCTACTCCACCCCCTTCGGCGTCCAGGTAGCCCTGCTCCAGACTGACCACCGAGGCCTCAGGCTTCAGGTGACGGAACTGCTCTCTACCGCCACCCTGCCTGCCACACACCGGGCCGCGTACCTTCGCAACCAGCGCACGCTGCTGAACATGCCTGTACCGGGCACCGGGGCGGACGCCCGGTCTGTCGCGGCCTGGCACCGCCGGGCCAATCTCTACATGCACTACGACTTCGCCCTGAAGTACGTCGAGGCCGCGCTCCTTGAGCACGTCAAGGCGGGCGACGAACTGGTCTACAGCCTCGGAACGCGCCTGGTGGTTCTCGACCCCGACCTCGAGCGCGACCGTCTGTTCGGCTGGCGACGGCGGATGCAGGTGCGAGCCACCGACGAACACCGGGACACTGTCCGCTGCTGGGGGTGGGCCGATGGTGAACAAGCCCTTCTCCTGCGCCATGACGGCCTTGGCCCGCTGCCCACACTCGGCCTCCTGTGATGGACGAGATCGTGTGCAAGTGCGGTGCGCGCACCTATGAGCAGCACTTGGTAAGCGGAGGGCCCGCACACACCTACAAGCGTGACAAGGCGTCGAGTCAGGTGCGCCAGTAACGAATCACTCCGCGAAACGCACCCCTGGCCTTCTCTGTTTTCGCCCTGGATGGGAAACGGCGCTGATCGGCGGCACGCTGCACCACATCACCCCAGCGACGAACGGAGCCGAAGATGACCACCGCTTCCCACACCAACCTCGTGGCGATGCGCTTCACCGACGGCGACGTCGTCAGCTCCAGCGGGACAACGTGGCGCCGGGGCCTGCGCCAGGCAGGGCAGTGGGCCACTCTGGACGATCAGGACGCCAGCCGTTCCGACGACACGATCCGTACCGTCCTCGCGTCGGAGGACGGCACATACGCCCCCGCGTTCCCGACCGCCTACCGGCCGCTGCCGGGCACCAGCTGCGCCACACGCGAAGCCCTCGACGCGCTGGTCTTGCGCCCGGCGGCCGGAGCGCTTCTGTACACCGTCTCCCTCAACGGCATGCAGTCGTTCCTGGGGAACGACCGGGGCGTCCTGCGGGGCAACCCGACGCCGCTCAATCTGGCCTCCGTACGTACATCCCTGCAGGGCACCCTGGCCAGGCACCAGCGAGCGTCCATCACCTACCACCGCGCCACCGGCCGTCTCTACGCCCGTTACGCCGTCGCTGACGCCGCCCTGCATACGCACGTCTACGTGCTCACCGCCAGCTGACCACCTCGAAGCTGCCTCCCGCCGAGCAGGCGAGAGGCAGCAGCCAGGACGACTCCGGCCGTCGCGCGGCCGCGCGACGGCCGGAGTACGCCGCGACGGCAGGGCATACGCTCCGTCCCCAGCCGGTGGTCGACCGGCGAGTCCCCCGCCCGAGCCGATGCCTCACCGAAGCCGCGGCGCTTCGAAGGGGTTGTCCGGATCGAGAGGCAGAGTAGGCGCCGCCTCGGGGTCACCCGACGGCGCCTACTCCGACGGTTAGGACCTGTCTCATGCCTCAGCCCGTACAGCTCGTCCAGTTCGACCCGACAGAGCGAGACGCGCTCCTCGCGGCTGGTCAGCCCAAGGCCATCGAAGCTGCTCTGCGCGCAGTCACCGCCCGGATCAAGCGGAACCTCAAGACAGTGACCGATCTGGCTTCCGACAAGAGCGTGGGTGCCAGCCCCGAAAGGCTGACGGAAGCCCGCGCCGGCATCGAAGCCAGCCTGGCTGTCCTCACGGTGTGCCCGGCTGGTGAGATCGCAGACCTGCGCAAGAACCTGGAGGCCGCCCGGGACCTGGTGGACGAGGCGCTGCAGATATCCGCCGTCGGCGTCCCGGCGGCCGCAGCGGACCCGCGCACCGCAGATTCGCCGACGCAGGCGCACGACGGGGAGAACGCCGCAGAGTACGGGCTCTCAGCCCCCTAGTAGGAGGAAGACCGCGGTGCTAGCCCCTCTGATCGACTCGACGCCCGTCTGCTACCTCGGCAACGACAACCAGCTCGTGTGGCGTCCATGCCGCATATGGCAGCTGGACGAGCAGCACATTCTCGCTGTGGTCACCGAGACCACCGAGCCCACGATGAGTATCGAGACGGCCGCCGCCACGATCCGCCTCACCCTGGAAGGGCTGCGCCAGCCCTTCCAGGTGACCATCGTGGAGCACTGGCCGGCGGGCACCGGAGCGGGCGGCGAGCACTACGCCGAGCAGTACCGGCACGACAGCGGCCGCATCCATTGGAAGCACGTGGAGAAGGACGAGCTCCGGGCCAAGCTGGCCAACTTCGACTCCACCCAGCCATCTGGGAGTCCTCTTACGGCCAGGGCGCGCCAGCTCGAAGGACCGGCACGGTGAGAAACGGGCACGCCACCCCGTCGGCTCTGCTCGCCGAGACCGCACTGCGGGAGCTCCTGGCCCTGTCCCGGGAGAAGGGCACCGCCCTTGCCCAGATCACCGAGGCTGCCGAACGGAGCCTGCTGGAGATCGACATCGGTCGTCGACAGCGCCGCCCCCGTGGAGGCGGGCGTCCGTGGCTCGCCAAGGTGACGAGCTTCGCCTTCCCCCGCGCGTTCGCCCCCCAGGTATCTGCCGCCGCCCGTGCATCGGCCCCCGCGCAGATGACCGAAGAGGAACTGCTGCGCCATGCCGCGGCGGAGGGACAGGCACACAATCACATCTGCTTCACCGTCGAAATCACGGACGGTCCGAAGGCTGCGGCCGGCCGCCAGATCGAAGTGCAGTTGCCGGATGCCGAAGCCGAAAAGCTGGCCAACCAGGTCCTGAGACTCATCACCTGGCGCCAGCGTTCCGCTTCCGGAGACACAACGGCGCGCCCAGCGTAAGAGCCCCATCGGCAGCGGCCCTCACCGCCAAGGCGCCGCCGGGAGAAGTTTCGCGGCCGCGTGACCTGATGTCCGGCACGGTGCACTGTCGCGGGGCGTGAGCCGCCCGGTTCATGCCCCGCCACAGTGCAGGCGGGACCCACACCAGAAAGGGCACCCACTGTGGCCTACACCCTGGGAATCCGAGGCTGCCAGCACCTCGGCTACCACAACCCCGGATGCGACTGCACCCTCTGACACGCTGGAACCAGCGCGTTGTCGACGGGCATCTCGCCCACGACCTGACCATGCGCGCCATGCTCGACGCCGGGGTACAGGGCATCATCGACGGGGGCGACCTCACCCACCGGGCCCGGCCCCTGCCGCGCGACGTCGAACACGCCAACCGTGTTGACGACCTGCGGGCCCGAGCCAACATCTGGGGCCTGGGCAACAGCGGCAACCACTGCGCTGGCGCGGGAACGGACATCTCCGCCATGGGCACGATGCACCGACCCGATCTCGGCATGCACGCCGTCTACCCCGACCCCCGCCGTGGCCCGGGCGACGGCACCGGCCCCTACCCGGGCCTGTACGAGATCCACCAGCCGACCGACGGCCTCGCCATCCACGCAGTGTCCCACTACGGCCTGGACCGCTCCCTGGCCGACGCCGGCATCCACATCGACCCCGTCCCGCTGCCCGGCCACGTGAACCTCTTCGTCTGCCACGGCACGTTCGAAGCCGACGGCCGTCTCTACCACTGCATCAACCCCGAAGGGCAAGAACGCCCCATCCCCCTGGAGTGGGCCCACCGCGGTTGGGACGCGCTGCTGCTCTCCCACTACCACTCCCTCGGCGCTGTACCCGGTCACGACCACGACGGCCCCGGGCAGGTCTGGTACACCGGCTCCTCCCTGACCCGGGGCTTCTCCGACGATCTCGGCCCGCGCGGCTGGCTTCACGTCACCATCGAGGACACCGGCCGCGTTCACGTCGAAGCCCGCACCATCTGGCAGCGGCCTCAGCACGATCTTCCCGTCATCAACGCCGCAGAGCTGACCACCGAGGACATCGACCAGCTCATCACCGACCGCATCGCCGCTCTGGAACTGGAAGATCCCGAAAGCGCGAAGCTCACCGGAGACGCCGGGGCGATCGTCCGCCAGCGCATCAGCGGCACCACCCCCGGCCAGCGAGCGGCTCTGCGAGCCCTCCAGCCGCGATGGAGCCGCCTCGCCTCTGCCGCCGCGTCCTGGCAGATCGACTACCCCCACCCCACCCAGGCGCAGGACGCGGACAGCACAGCGGGAAGGCAGCGCCTGATCACAGGGCGGATCACGGACTACGGCACGGAATTCGAAACCCGCAGTGCCGAGCTGACCCGGCGCATGGGCATCCCTGACGTCATCGCCGAGCCGGTCCGCACCAAGGCCCTGCAATGGGCCAAGGAGATCACCCCCATCTCCGCCTCGTCGAGCGAGGCTGCGATCCCCGACTGAACCCGCCCCGGGGCGGAGGTGTCCGCTTTGCCGACGATGCTGCGCAGCAGACGGGGCTGAACTGCGGCCCCACCGGCAAGGAGAAACGCCTTGACCCTGACCACACGCCGCCCGGCGCCGGGCCGGACGCTGCGCCGCTCGACCGTTCTCGCCACAGCCCTCCTGGTCGGCGCGACCGCCCTGTGCGCCGCCCCCAGCGCGGTCGCAGCTGACAAATGGGGCCCCGGCTTTGCCATCCCCGATGACCTCAACAAGCCGGACGCCTCCCACCTGGGTGCGTACGGAGCGCCGGGGGCCCCGGTCAGCGGCATCACCGGCCGGGCCTACTGCGCCGACCCGACCCTCGCCGGTCCAGCGGCCGGCGGCCAGTACGGCAAGGCCACCGAGGTCACCACCTGGACCTCGAAGGCCACCGGTCGGCAGGTCTCCAAGGAGAACACCGCCCGCGCCGCGTACGTGCTGTCCAAGTACGGCGACACCGCCAACGACAGCCAGGCCGCAGCCGTCGACGCGGCCGTGTACAGCTTCCTCGAGCAGGGCAGCACGTACGCCCTGCCCAACGGCAAGCGGGCCCTGGAGCGGGTCTCGTACCCCAACGTTCCGAAGGAGGTGAAGGCCAAGGCAGAGGGGTTCATCACCGAGGCGGGCAAGCTGGCCGGCCCGTACAAGGTCAACGTGCACACCCCCGCCGCGTTCAAGCCCGGCGAGAAGACCACCATCACGCTGGACGTCACCGCCGCGTCCGGGCAGAAGGTCCCCGGCGTCCAGATCCAGCTCAACGGGGCGGGCGCCGTCGCTGGCGCGGGCACCGTCACCACGAACGACGAAGGCGTTGCCACAGCCACCATCACACCCGCCAAGGCAGGGACCGTCGAGCTGAAGGCGGTGGCCAAGAACCTGCCCGCCTCGACGCTGATCGCCCATCTGCCCGCCAACGACAAGGCACAGCGGATGCTCGTCGCCGGCGGCACCACGAGCGCCGAAGCCCAGCTCAAGATCACCGTCAACGCGCTGAAGGGGAGCATCAAGCTCCTCAAGACCGCCAGCGACACCAAGAAGCCGCTGTCCGGGGTCCGGTTCGAAGTCAAGGACGAGGCCAACAAGACGGTGGCCAAGGGAACCACCAACAGCCAGGGCCTCTGGCAGATCGACAACCTCCCGCCGGGCAACTACACCATCCACGAGGTCCAGGCCGTGGAGGGCTACCAGCTCGCCGTGGACCAGAACGTGACCGTCGTGGACGGCAAGACCTCCGACGTCAGCGTCATCGACGTCAAGATCCCCCGGCCCGAGAAGCCGAAGCCGCGGCCGGTGGACATCACCGAGCTGCCGAAGACCGGCGCGTGACCACAACCTGACGGCTCTCACTCGCCGACGCTGCGGGCCGGGACGTCCACGTCCCGGCCCGCGCCCCCACCGACCCGTCCCTTGGAGCGCACGTGTCCGACGCACCACACAGCCCCGACAGCCTTCCCACAGCGCAGCCGACCACCCGACCGCGCCGAACCCGACGAGCACTGGCCGCGGGCATCGCCGCCGTCACCGTCGCAGGCCTCGCAACCACCGCACTCCTGGTGACCCGCGGGAACGATGAGCCCTCCACTCGCGCACACCAGCCCGCCGCCACCCAGCAGCACGCCGCCACCGAGCCGGCATCGACCGTCCCGGATCCGCTCACTTCCTCTGCCACTTCCGCCACCCCCGGCGAATCTGCCGCCGACGACCCCATCGGCGGCGACCCGAAAGTTCCGGACCGGACCGTCAAGGCCCAGTCCGACGCATCCGCCGCACTGGACACCTGGTCCTCCTCCAACCCGAAAGGCAGCGGCCCCCACAGCGTCGGCGGAAACCCCACCACAGGGGGCGGCGGTGCAGTCACCGAAGTCCTGCGCATCCCGGCGCTCGGCAACGACTGGGCCCAGCCCGTCTACGAGGGTGTGACCAGCCGACAGCTACGGGCCGGCGTCGGGCACTTCCCGGGGACAGAACGTCCCGGGCAGATCGGCAACTACGCCATCGCCGGCCACCGCTCCGGCGTGGCAAGCCCCGCTTTCAAGAACATCGACCGCATCAAGCCCGGTGCGTCCATCTCCGTCACGACGGCGAACCGCGTCACCTACACGTACAAGGTGGCCTCCGTACAGACCGTAGACCCGAGCAACGTGAACGTCATCGCCCAGGTACCGGGCAAGCCCACTGCCACTCCCACCAAGCCGGTGCTGACGCTCGTCACGTGCTGGCCGGCCAACGGCTCGTCCAAGCGTGTCGTCATCACCGCCGACCTCGTCCGATCAAGCGGAGGAACCTCCGTCCGATGACGGTGTCCGGCTGCCCTGCGCGGTCCCGACGCCCTGGCCGGCCCTCTGTTGGACGGCCAGGGGCGGCTTCGGCACCGAGGCCATGGTCGGTCTCGGCCTCATTGCCGTGCTGACCACTCACTTCCCGGTCCGCAGTGAGAGGTGAGACGGACGGTTCGACGACGAGGGTGCCGGAGCCACAGAGCCAGATTCGCGGATTCTCGCGCCGTACCTCGTCAAATGGTGATCTTCGGGCATCACCTCGCGACCCTGCCCCGAAGGACCCGGCATGTCTTCCAGCCTGACGATTACCAGCAACTTCTTCGAGCCGTTCCGCACCTACACCGACGCCGCCGCCCACCAGGCGCTCGGACATGCTCGGATCTTCGAGGTAGAGCTCGTCACCCGGCACCCCGACCGGGGGCAGCTGCGCGCCGTCGGCTGGATGAGCAGCGCTGCCCCGGGCTCGGAGCGGCACATGCAGGCGGTGGAGGAAGACGAGTACCAGAGCGGTGTGTGGAAGCTGCACGCGCAGACCACCACTTTGCTGGGCCACGCCAGCGTGGATGACCCCACTCCGATCCTTCTGGTGTGCACGTACGCCTGGTCCTGCCCGTGCAACGCCCCTGCCCTGATCGTGTACGCCAATGGTCCCGACGCGGAGACCACCCGGGTCGCCTCCGATGACGCGGCTTGGGCTCACGCCGGGAGCCTCGCGCTCGCGGACGGCGAGTACGTGGACGGTTCCGAGCACCATCAGTGCGACGCCCCGCAGCTGAAGCTGGTGTCAGCGCTGCGCACTCTCCACTTCGCCGCACCCCGGATCCAGACGCCTCCCGGGCGGGACTCCAGCACCGTTCTGCGCGTCAACATCCGCCCCACGGACGGAGCAGTCGCATGATCACCCCCATCCGGATACGCGTCCGCAACATCCGCTCGGTCCGGCATGGCGAGATCAACATCCCCGACACCGGTATCACCGCCCTGCACGGGCCGGTCGGCTCGGGGAAGTCGACCTTCCTGTCCGCCATGGTGTGGGCGCTGTACGGCGAGGTCCCCGGAGGACTGAAGCAGGCCGACATGCGCCGCTCCGGCGCGGACGGTGAACCGTGCGAAGCCGAAGTCGACTTCATCTTCAACGGGCAGCGGTACACGGCCCTTCGGGGCCTGCGGCAGCGCAACCACCGGGGCGGCGTACGAGAGGAGGCGTACGCCCGCTGGTGGACCAACGGAGCCACCGGCCCCGGCCAGGACGAAGCGCAGATCAGCCCGAGCAAGCTCACCATGAAGATCTACGAGCTGACCGGACTGACCGGCCGGGCCTACTGCGGGGCCTTCTTCATCGCACAGGGCGAACTGACCGGGCTGGCCGAAGGTACTCCCGCCCAGGTCCAGCAGTTGTTCGAAGAGCAGACCGGGCTTGGCGACCTTACGAAGAAGGTCGATATTGCGAACGCCGAGGCCCGCCGGGCCGAGGAACTGGCAGCCGCCATGCCCGGTTCCCGTGAGGAGACCGATGAGGCCCGCCGCGCGCTCGACGAGGCCCAGCAGCAGGCGGCTGATGCTCACGAGACGCATGAGCAGCTTGCTGAGGCAGCGCGCCAGGCCGCCGACCGGGTGCGTAGCGCCGAGTCGCAGGCCCAGGATGTACAGCAGCGGCACCGGCTGGCGGAGCAGGAGCGGATCAACCGGGCCCGTGCTGATGAGCGGGTCCAGCAGTGCGAGCGGCGGGTGGCCTCTCTGACCGGGGAGCTGCGCCGGGCCGGCCTAACTACTCCTACGCCGGAGATCCTCACTCGACAGTTGGACGCCTTGCGGGATGCTGCCCACTCGGCCGAGCGAGCTGTCGAACAGACCGATGCCGCCGAACAGCACGCCGCCGCAATCGACGGCCGAGTGCGGCAGACACGAGCCGAGGTCGACCGGCTCGCCGACCCGGAACTGGACCGGCGAATCGAATCGGCGAAGCAGCAGCACACCGAGTACGAGCAGCGGCGCGGGGCGCTCAAGGGCGAGTACACCCGCCTCAGCCGGGCACTACAGGCGCTGACCACGGCCGAGTCCGCCTGCTGCCCCACATGCGTCCAGCCGCTGCGGAACGTGGGGCCTTGGTCGCTGATCTGCGTGGCCAGTGGGAGCGCTGCATCAGGGACGGCAAGAACGCGAAGGCGAAGGCGGAGGCGGCGGTCCAGCTTCACGATGCGCTGCTCTCTCGGCGCCAGGAACTCACGCAACTGTCCACCCGTCTGGACGCGGTGCGTGCTGAGGCGGCTGCCGCGCGGCAGCAGGCCGAGGCGGCACGACGCGCGGCCGACGAGGCCGTGAGCGCTGTGGTGGTTCACCTCCCGGGGTTCGCCGGCCCGGCGAACCCCGAGCGGGTCCTCCAAGTCGGTCGGGCCGCCATCGAGCAGCTCGGCACCGAACTCGTCCAGGCTCGGCACACACACGGTCTGCGTACTCAGCTGGCCAACGCCGAATCTGAGCTGGAGGCTGCGCGCGCCGACCTGGCCGCGCGGGAAACCACACACCCCGACGTCACGGCCAACGAGCTGGCCGAGGCAACGGGCGCGCTGACCGCAGCCCGCGCCGAACACAATCAGGCAGCCGCCGAGGCGTCCGAGGCGAACACCCGCTTCCTGGTGGCGGCCGAACGCGTGACCGTGCTGGCCAAGGCACATGAGGCTGCCGAAGCCCGGATGCGTGCGAAAGCCGACAAGCTCCATACGGCGCACATCCTGCACGAGGCCGCTGCGGCGTTTGCTCAGTTCCGACGCGACCTGTTGGCCGAGTACACCGCAGCGGTGTCTCAGGCGGCCACTGACGTGCTGACCCAGATCACCGACCGGCACGTGCGGTTCGAGATCGATGACGCCTTCGTCCCGCGCGTGCACACCGCCGAGGGCACGGTACGCCCCACCCGGGTCCTCTCAGGAGGAGAGAAGGCCACGGCCGCACTCGCCTTCCGGCTGGGCATCACCGAGCAGATCACAGGTGGCAACGCGATCGGAATGATCATTGCGGATGAGATCACCGCAGCTCACGACGCAGACACCCGTCGAGCCGTCCTCACATGCCTCTCCGAACTCGGCTGGCCCGCCCTGGTCGTCTCGCACGGCGAGGAGATCACGGAAGTGGCTCAGCAGGTCATCAGCCTCAGCCAGCCGGACGAGAACACCGGAACCATGATCGCCCCAGCGGCCTGAGCAGGACCCTCTGCTCTCCCCATCAGCGAGGACGAGGAGGCGGGCCCCTGTGCTGCGGAGCTGTCCGTCAGCAAGACCGCCAGGTGGCAACGCCGCCCGGCGGGGCGGCCCCCCCTGCCGTGTTCGCATCTCGCGCAGAGGAGGGCTCGAGGGCGTGGGGGGTGCCTAATCACAGCCGAATCGACCACCGAGCTCGCCTGGCCCAGTCCGTTCAGTGCCAGGCAGACACCACACCGCAGGGAGCCACGCCTCATGGCGATCAGGAGCAAGAGACTGCCGGTCAGCGAGGCCAACGGGCACCAGTTCGTGAACAACGAAGCGGAGGTGAATGTGTTCAACGGGGAGACGTTCCCCGCAGGCTTCCCGTTCGGCGGCTGCCGGATCTGCGGTCAGCACCCCACCTATGAGGTCGTCGAGGAAGCCGCCCACGTGCAGGAACCCTGTTCTCACCCGGACGGAATCACTACGACGATCACCCTGAGCGTGCCCTCCGGCAGACTCCTCGTCTCCGACAACCTGCGCCCCGTCTACAACTGGGGACGACGCCCTGGTCGACTACAACTGCGTACTCGGCCGGGACAGAGCCATCAAGGCGATGGCCGCCATCGGATGCGCCTTCGGGCCCGCGAGCGATCGCAGTCTGGGTCTCTACCGCACGGAGCAGGATCGCTACATCATCGCCACCCCGTGGATCGACTTCGACAACGACGAGACGCCGTCGATCCCTGACGAGACATGCCTGGCCCAGATCTGCACGGACATCTGGTCCTACGCCATCGCCGACTACGAGCACTGGCTCTCGCTGGGCGGAGACCCTGAAACGCTCGACTCTGGCGACACCGTCGTCAACGTCACCCCGGGGACCTACCAGTTCGTCCACCACTCTGGCGAGCGCGGCTTCGACGTCGACTCCGAGGGAACTGTGATCTTCGCTCACGTCGACCGAATCGCGTAGCTCACACGGAGACGCCCTCTCGGACCAGGGTCTCGGCCCCGGCTTGGGAGGGCGCGCTTCTGCACGTGCGTACGAGTTGTCCGCGACCAACTCCACGGCGCCCGTGCCAAGGCGCCTGCCGAAGCGGGGCACCCCGCCGGCGTGCGGACCCTCAGTGCGTGGAAGAGCGGCAACAGCCCGACCTCATCAGAAGCTGGACCGCTCACAGGACCTCCAGCCGACCAGGCTGCTCCATGCCGGCCAGATGCAGCAGCAGTGAGGCGACGTCTGCGCCTGTCCGGCGAAAGGCGAACGACTTCACGGCCTGAGGCGCAGCGATCGCCCTCCTACTCGCGAAGGCTCGGCGAAGTGCCTGTTTCAAGGCCTTAATGACGGCCCGCACCGCCGCTCATGCCGAACCGCTGGCTGACCTCGGTGCGCGTTGCCGATCCTCACCCCACTCACATGACAAGGAGCCTCGTCCGTTGACCTCTTCGACCGCACCCGTTCACGTGCTGCACGCCATCACCGCCGCCTACATGGACCACGTCAAGCAGGGCAACCTCCACTCCGCCCTCGGTCACATGACACTTCTGGCCGGCACGTACGGGCTGCCGGCGGTGCGCGACTTCGCTGCTGAACTCACCTGCGCCCTCCACGCGCGCTGCCCGGCCCGCTTCCGCAACCCTCTCGGCGGCGTGAACATCTCCGCCGTCTCCCCCGCCCGCCCGGCTGATGCCTCCACAGTCCTCGACGTCGCATCCCGAGCCAACGAGATGATGGGCCGCGGTCAGGTGACGGCCGCGGACCTGTCGCACACCGAGGCCCACATGCACGTCACGGAAGACGTGCGCCGCGTGGTTCAGGCAGCACTCGACACAGCCTCACACGGGCAAAAGGCGGTCTCCGCCCACCTGGCCGTCCTCGTGACGCCCCAGCAGCTGTCTGCTGCCGTCGCCCTCCTGACCAACGGCCTCATCGTCTCGCCCTAACCCGCCCAGACCCCGGTGGGGCGGCACATCAGCCGCCCCACCGGGCTGCGGGTCACACGCCCAAATCTCCCTTTCCGAGGGAGACCAGTTCATCACCCCAGATACCTCCGGCGACCGTCCACCGCCATGGACGCAGTGGTGACGTGCCTCAAGATTCGCGGCCGCGCAGCGTCGAGTGCGCAGGTCGGGCCTAATAGGCCGACACCGACCGCCTGTACACAACCAGGAGATACACGTGACCGCTGGACGCAGCGTCGTCGTCCGCACCGCTGGTGCCGTCTGGAACGTCACCGAGTCCGATGGCAATGAGCTCGGAGGGACCTTCCTGCTCGATGTCGGCGGCCGAACCTACTCGGTGTGGCGCACCGACGCGGCGGCCGCCCCCCGGCTCAAATCACACGAGTTGATGGCCCTGCTCACCGCGATGGAGGACAGCGTCTAGAGCGGTGGCTCCTGCTGTCGTACGGGCGTGGCCTCTTGCGCTGGCAGAGGGGTATACCTGTGGTCTGGTCCGGTGCGCCGACGAAACTCGCTATCGTCTGACGCGACAGAGGGAGCCCAGGATGTGGATCGTCAGTGAGCGTGTCAGGTCCGCGGACCTCCGCAAGGAGGAGCGCGTCGTCCACCAGGCTGTCGGCCGCCCCGAGCACGACTACCAGCGTCTGTCCTGCAGCGACGGTCCCGACGATGGCATCCACGTGCCAGGGCAGAGGCTCTGTGTACGCGGTGACCACGTTCTCGGGGAAGGACAACGGTGGTGCACCGACTGCTTCCCCGAGAAGCAAGGGACCTGACCTCCATCAGGTCGGAAGGTGCCGCCAGAGCGCTCATCTCCTGGTCGCGTCCTTACGCCGATACTCTCGTTCGCAAAGAAGTTCGTCAGGCAACGTCTCTCCTGTAGAACGGCCGTGGCGCGGCGAGAAAAGGCCGCCGTCATTGGCTGCTGCGGACCCGCAGCTGTTCAGGAAGGACTCGTTCATGGAAGAGCTGTTTCCGCTCCGGGTCCGGGTGACTGCTCGCCCGAACGGCGAGCAGTTGGACCCGTGGTTCGACGGCAAGGTGCACTCCGCTGCCGAAGACAAGCAGGTGCCTGGTGTGTACAACACCGCCTGCAACGGCAGCGTCGGAGTTGGCATGGTGAACGGCCGGCCCTGGGGACGAGACCAGGGAGACGCTGAGTGGCTCTCCGCAGAGCGCGCGTCACCTGCCACGTCTGCCCCTACCAGGAGGAGAAACTTCAGCGCACCCTCGCGGCTGCCAACACCTCCAGGTGCTGAACGACACTCGTCGCCGAACGCACGTCAGCCCCGCTCCGAATTCGGGCGGGGCTGACGTGCGTTCGGGATGACAAATGAGCTGTCCACCGGCGGCCTCGCCCTGACAAAGCTCCACCGCGATGGGCGGGAGCCGTTCTCGCCACAGCGCGCGCGAGGGGGAGCCACAAGGACCTAATCGGTGCCGCACACACGAAACCGGCCTGGGAAAGCAGGCCTGCGCACCGAGGGGCCCCAATGACCACCGCATCGCCGATACCTGAGCGCTGCTCCGCCCGTCCACGCTCCGGCGGGCTCGTCGTCCCGTACGTCTCCTTGATCCACAACGGGCATGCCGTCTTCGGCGGCCTGGACCGCGCGCGGACGCACCGGGCCTTCTTGGACCGACTGTGTCAGCTGTGCGGCGACCCCCTGAATGAGCGCTTCATCGCGCTCGTCCGCCCCGCCGACGCCGCCCACGGCTACTCCCCTGAACCTGGCATCCACCCCGAGTGCCACCCGTACGCCGCAAGCAACTGCCCCATGCTCAACGGCACCGCCAGCCGCTACCGTGCACGCTCTGTCATGGCCACACACCCGGCCGGACACCCCTGCGCCGATCCCACCTGCCCATGCCCTTCCCAGACTGCTGCGGCCGACTCCTCTGCCCGGCTCGGCCGCCCCGCAGACCGGTACGAGGCGTGGATGATCGATAGTCGCCACTACCGGATCATCGCCGCAGAGGGCACCAAGAGGCCGGCCGGTATCGACGTGAACGTGCCCATCCTCCGTAAGCGGATCCTGCGCGAAGCGGCCCTCGGCGACGAGGAAACCAAGCTGCTCAACCTGCTGCAGGCCGCGCTCGGCCTCGATTGACGACACCGGCCTCGGGCGCCATGCGCCTCGGGGCCGGGCTTTACCAGCCCCGCGAGCCCCAGATCGACACACATCCGGAGACCTCGACATGACCTACTACGGGATACCGCCCGCCTCGATGCGCCGCGCCATGGCACCGGACAACGGTCCCGATCACGCCCGCCGGATTGTCGGGGACGCACTGGCCTGGTGGTTGGAGAACCGCGGGGGCACCAGCGACCTGCCGATTGCCGTGGGTACGCTCGCCGCCCTCGCTCTGGCGGCGCCCCGCACCCCTGCGGGCCCTGACTACGGTCCGCTGCTCCTCCCGCTGGACGACCAGGAAGCCACCGACGTCCTGCGTTCGGTGTGGAACAACCTCTGGTCCTACAACCCTGTCCTGGCCGAGGCAGCCCGCCCTCTCCACGAGTGGCTCGCCCAGGCGGGTGACGGCGACACCCGTGGGCTCAGCGACTACACCCGCATCCTGGTCCGTGCGGGCTTGCTGGAGTACGCCAGCGATCTCACACGCTGCGAAGACGAAGACCTGATCGGTCTTCTGGTCCAACGGATGCGGAGCTACGCCGACCGGCAGAAGGCCGGCCAGTTCTTCACTCCGGCGATCGCGGCCGACCACCACGCGGAGATCCTCCTCACCGAGCCGGTCCCGCCGGGTGCCCGGCTGATCGAGCCGTGCGCCGGAACCGGAACCATGGTCCGCGCGGCTGCCGCCACGCTGCGGTTCCAAGGGAAGGATCCCGCCGACTACCGGTGGTGGATGAACGACATCGACGAGATCCACGTCGCGTGCTGTGCCGTCAACGCCGTGCTTTTCCGGCTCGGTCCGAACGTCACCGTGTCCCGCGGCGACGCTCTCCACGACGTGGGCGAACTCGAGAAGGACGCCCAGGCGCGCGCCGACCGGGCTATCAGCGAGCAGCGGCGCAGACCGGTGCTGTACCCCACGCGAACTAGGCCGGTGCACTGGCCCGCGTGACCGACGGCAGGCGGCTGGCCGTCAGCTCCCTTCGTACCGCCGGCGAGGTTCTCCCGCCGACAGCGCTGAGCGGAAACTCGCCAGGAGGAGGGGGTGGCACCACCTCCTCCTAAGCTGCCCAGAACCACCCTTCGAACGGCTCACCACCCAGAAAGCATCAGCAGACCTCACAGGAGCACCGCCACCATGACCTCTGACCACCACGTTGCACCTGAGCAGGTGTACTGGTCGTGCAGCCCTGACGGCGGCTCCCGCATTCGCATCACCGGCGTCGGCACCTCACACGCCGCGGCAGTGAACGCGACGACCCTCCAGGAGCCGCAGCAGATCTCCCTCACCGACCTCCACCCGTCGGCGACCACCGCCGCAGGGGTCCGGAGGCGTACCGGCTACGTTCTCGACACCGGCGTGATCGACTCGCTGCCGGCCGCCAGACATGTGCAGGACCTGATCGTCCAGCGTCCGCACCTGCCCGTCACGGCCATGGCCCGGCACGCGCAAGTGCCCCCCACGACCCTGAAAGACCTTCTGCGTGCTGCTGACCGAGGTCAGCAGCGCAACGTGAACGCCGACGTGGCCCACCGCCTGCTCCTGCTCAACGCCGCAGACCTTCCCAACGAAGCCCGCGGCTACGGCGGGCAGTCGACTGACGCTGCCCCAGTGGTGGAGCATGTGGACCGCATCCTCGTGGAACGTCCCGAGATCTCAGTAGCCACCGTAGCGCGCGCCGCGACGATGACGGTGAGCACACTGGCTGCCACCCTCAAGGACGTGCGGGCGGGCCGACCACGAACCATCAAGGTCCGCTTCGCCGAACGCCTGCTCGCCCTGAACGCCACCGACCTGGCGCCGGCGTTCCGGAAGGACGCCGTTGACGCCACCCCAGTCGTCGAGCACGTCCGACAACTGCAGGAGGCGTACGAACTGGCCAGCATCGCCTTCATCGCGAAGACTGCCGGGGTGAATTCGTCCACGCTCACGCGCGTCATCGACGACCACACCGCAGGAGTTCGCAGAGGAATCCACCCGACGGTGGCACGCCAGGTTCTCGCGCTGACCGAGCTGCCCGCTCCTGCGTTCCAGCGTCGTCCCGGGGTCACCGATGTGGGCCTGATCCGCCGCCTCCGGGGACTGTGCGCGCTTGGCTGGACGCTGAACGAAATCGCCCACGCGGGCGGCACCACCGTCAAGTCCCTCACCGACTTCAACCAGACCGGCAACGCCACCCCGTCGGTCAAAGCCGCCGTGCTGGCGGCCTGGGGGCAACTGTCGCACCGGCCAGGACCCTCCGAACTCGCCCGCCAGCGAGCCCTGGCCAAACGATGGGACCCGCCGCTGGCCTGGGAAGAGGAAACCATCGACCAGCCGGCCGCCGAGCCCCTCGGCACACGCACGGCAGGACGCTCCGGCGAGTGGACACCTGACCTGCTTCGCCTCGAACTCGAATTCCTGCGGGGCGAGGGCCTGAACTGGACTGAATCCCTGGCCCGCCTCGGCCTGGGAAGCCAGCGTGCGCACGAACTCCTCGCCGAGAGCGAGGAAGCCGCCGAGCCCGGGTGTCCGGCCCTTCGTCTACCGTCCCGCCCACAACCCAGCCACGAGCTGGCCGCCTAGCTGCCGGAACCGAGGAACGAGTAACTGCCTGAAGCCCACACCGCGACCACCTCCCGCGCGTCGGAAAGCCTCGACGCAACCTCCGCGACCACGTCCAGGCCGTCGATGACGATCTGGACGACACACCCCGAACATTCGTCCCAGACCAGGAGCCACCACATGAACGCCATCAACAACCCCGAGACCCCCGACTTCGGCGTCGAGCAGTGCGACCCCGCCCGGCCCGCGCCGGCCGTCGTCGTCACCAACACCGCCGACATGAAGTCCCCCGGGCACGGCTACACCCTCCCCCTCATCGGCCGGGAGCGGCCGCACACCTTCGAAGCCGTCCTGCGGGACCAGGCCCTGCGCGTGTTCGCCGACCGGCCGGCCGACATCCTCGCCCAGCTCATCCCGGACTACGCCGGACTGGAGTCCGCCCTCGAGCAGGCCATAGCCAGCGGCAACCAGGACGCGATCGACCAGGCCGAGATCGCAGCGTTCGACGCCCGGTCGGCGCACGCCACCACGATCCGGCACACGCTGCAGCAGCGCATCAACGCCACCGCCCACGACGACGGAAGCTGGAACAGCCTCGACGAAGAGGAGCAGCAGCTGCTGGCCGCCGCGGCCGCCGGCACGGTGCCCACCGGAGTGCTCTACCTGGCGCCGGCCGAGGACGACCTGGGCAACCCGGCGGAGGAGGAGCTCGGCGAGTGGTCGGCGACCGTGCCCCTCGTCCTCAACCGCGGCGAGTACGTCGACGGGGACGTCAGTGAGCCCTCCTCGGGCCTGGAGACCGAGATGCCCGACGGCCGCAAGGTCGTCGTGGTGGTCGAGCACCCGGAGAACCTCGTCATCCTCGATCCGATCGACCCCTTCACGTACCTGTCCTCTCTCGGGCGTGCCGGTGTCATCGAGTTGGAGGAGCGCGAGTACGTGCCGATGGACGACCTGTACACCTCCGTCCTGGAGAGCAGCGCGGCCGCGGACGCCTGAGGTGACTGCCGCGCCGGCGGCGCGACTTCCGACGGCGCCCGCACCTGAAGAAGGAGGCGTCCAGGCGTGAGGGAGCTGATTGCCTTCATCACCATGCACCTGCTGCCGCCGACCGCTGCCTTCGCCGCCTGGAACGAGTACCGGAAACGGCGCCGGGCCATGCTGGTGCTCACCTTCGCCGGCTCAGCGACCGCTGGCCTTGGCCTGCTGCTCGACAGGCCGGGACTCGGTCTCATCGGTCTGCTGCTGCTGTGCCCCCAGTCATCGCCATGCGCCGTGACTTCCGCGACGACAACCAGTGACAGCCCCGTTCGGCCCCCAGGCAGCCCGAACGGGGCTGTCCGCTTTGAGTCGCAAGATCGCCCTTCAGTAAGACATCCACTGGAGGGGCACAACGTGGTTTGCCGCGAGAACAAGGGCCGCTCGGCGGTCATCGGCTATCAGAAGCACCTGCTCAGGCAGCTCGGGTACACGGACTACGACGACTTCGAGCTGCAGTCGGGCGTTCACGAGTTCGGTCACCAGTACGAGGGCTTCCCGGCTCCCACCGAGAAGGAGCAGCTGGCCTTCCTCAAGGGGCTCAAGCAGCAGATCGAGAGCGACCCGCGGATCTCGCAGGCCGACAAGTACCGGGACAGCGACCGGCAGCCGGGGATGGTCACCCGGATCGATCAGGAGATCGCCCGGCTGAAGACGGGCAAGGACGAGCACGGCCGGCCGCTGCAGCCCAAGCACAAGATGCGCGGTCAGGACCTGGCGGCGATGCAGCGCCTCGGTGTGCTCCTGCAGCGCAACCAGGAGGCGAAGGACGGGTACTTCGACGTCTACGCCCGCACGATGGGCGTCTCGGCCGCGGCGGCCCGCGGCCGCTGGAAGGCGCTCGTCCGCCGGCAGAAGTCGGAGCGGGAGAACACGCGTATCTCCCTGACGGACAAGTGGCGGGACCAGCTGGCCGTCTCAGGCTTCACCGCCCGGCAGCAGGCGGACATCGGTCAGAGCAACGTCTCCCGTGAGGCCCTGCGCATCATGGAGGAGGAACGGCGGGCCAAGCTGGCCTCGCTTCCCACCCGCCCGGCCCTGACCTCAGCGCAGCGGGTACGGCTTGCCGAGCCGGGCACCGGCAACGTGCAGTGCACCGGAGAGGGCGGCTGCGGCCAGTTCGGTCACGAGCGGAGCGCCTGCCCCAACCAGTTCCTCGTCACGCAGCGGGACGACGCCCGGGCGCGGTGGAAGAAGCTGGAAAAGGAGATCCGTGGTCACCAGGAGCGGGCGGATGAGGCCGCCCGCAACAACTGGGCGCACATCGGCCCCGGGCTCACCAAGATGGAGGAGATGCGCAGGGAACGTGACACGGCTCTGCAGCATGACCAGCAGATCACGAACTCCCTCGTCGGAGGTGTCGGCCAGGGCACCGTCAAGTGCGAGCAGTGCGCACAGTTCGGGCACCTGAAGGACGAGTGCCCGAACACCCGTCGCGTCCAGGAGCTGGAAGACCTGCGCCAGCGGGTCAACGAGCGCCAGAGGGCGATGGAGGAGATCTACTCCAAGATGGACGATCTGGAGGCTCAGGGCAGCTACGAGGAGGAGGAGTTCGAGAAGCTCCGTAACCAGGCCAAGACGGAGGAGGCCTACCGGAATCACGCCGGCATCCAGTTCAAGGACAAGAAGGCCGAGATCGCGGGTGCGGCGATCCGCTGCATCGGTGGATGCGGCCAGTTCGGGCACGCACGAGACGAATGCCCGAACGCGGCCCTGCTCGACGAGGTCGAAGAGCACGCTCGCGAGGCCGACCGGATCCGGGAGAAGATCCGCAGCCGCGCCGAGCTGCGCGGGCAGAACCCCGACACCGCGCCGCTCACCGACGCCGACAACGCCCTCTACGACGACTGGTACGCCAAGAGCATCGACATCGACAAGCGGCTCCTGGACGCGGGGATCGACCCTGCGCAGATATCCACGGCCACCGCTCTGTCGAAGGCCCGCACGTCGAACGCTCCGGCGTCGGCACGCATCCAGGAGGTCGGCTACAACCCGGACACCGGCTACCTCGAGGTCATGACCCGGCCGTACACGCGCAAGCGTGACGGCCAGGTGATGCCGGCCAAGACGTACGCCTACCGGATGTCGCCCGGCCAGTACCAGCAGATGATGGCGGCCTCGTCCCTGACCAGCTACGTCAGCCAGTCGGTCTGGGCGAAGAACGGCAACAACGTCGCCTACCAGTTCGAGAACGTCGCCGAAGCGACCGAGGCGTCGGTGCAGCGCAAGTGCGCCACCTGCGGTCAGTGGGCCTCCATGACCTCCGCGCACTCCTGCCCTGTGTCCGGATCCCGGGCCGGGCAGGACGACAGTGCTCGTCGTGCTCGGATCAAGGCGGAGAAGCAGGCCGCCCGTGCTGCCGGCCGACCGGTCCAGATGCCTCCGGCGGTGGCGACGGTCCCGCCGAGCGCGGCACTGCGCTTCGGCAACGAAGGATCGCTGCTCTACGCCGACCGGCGACGGATCGATACGGAGCTCTCCTCGGGGAAGGTCGCGGTCGCGCAGGCGCGAGCGAAGTTCCTGGACGCGAGCGTGACCGGTCAGGCGGTCGCCTGGAACGACGCGGACGGGCAGATGAAGCTGTCCACGGACCGGGACGACGGCGCCACCCTGCAGTGCACCTGCCGGGACTTCAAGAAGAACCACACCTGCCGGCACGTCCGGGTCGTCGGTCTGGCCATGGCCAAGCGGTATGCCGCCGACCACCCGGCTGTCGGCTCGCCGCTGCGCAGCGCGCCGCTGCCCGCGGCCGCCCCGGTTCGGGAGGAGACGGCCAAGGACGCCCCGGAGGAAGGGTTCACCCGCAAGTCGTACGCGCAGATCAGGGAGGTCCGGGCAGCCTGGCGCGGCAGCGAGCGCAGCCGAGCGGACCAGTTCGCGAAGGCGCAGGACGGCCGCTGGCTGTACGCGGCCGGCGCTGTTGACGGGCAGACCGGCAAGCCGGTCAAGACGCCGAAGGTGTGGTCGGAAGGCGGCATCAGCGTGGACCCGGCGGACGCCGCCGGAAGGGAGTCGGTACGGCTCGACCGTGAGAAGGACGTCCAGGACGGGCTCCGCGCGGGTCTGCGCAAGCAGACCGGCAAGCACTGGTCGGTGACGCGGAAGCCTGACGGGTGGCTGCACATCACCACCGCGCTTCAGCGCCGGACCGGAAGCAAGGAGATCACCACCGCTGAGCGGCGTGAGCTGGCAGCAGCGCTGAAGCTCCCCATCGATGCCGTCTCCCCGCACGGCGTTCCCGTTCCTCCCGGCAACGGATGGCGTGCCGAGATGCTCGACCGCGCCTCCGGCCGCGCGCCCCGGGTGCTCGGAGAGCGGTACGTGGCCCGAGCCGACCAGCGGCCCGAGGTCGTGCACAGCGTCTGATCCGCCCCTGCTGGCCGTGCCATCGGTGAGTGGCGCGGCCAGCAGGGGGTGTCCGGATTGCGGGCGATGATGCCTTCACCCCATCCGCACATGAAGGGGACCGCCCGTCGTGTCCACCACCGAGCTGCGCCACCACATTCTCGACCAAGGACTGGCCGCGTTGCGCCGCACCGAGACAGAACGCCAGTACCTCGACCCTGACGTCCAGCTACTGGCCTACACCGCCATGACCACCACCCTGGCCGGCATCAGCACGCGGCTGCTGGAGGCCCTGTCCTGGCATCAGCCAGACCTGGCGCGGCGCCTCGCCGACGAACTTCTCGACCTCCGCGACGAACCGCAGGAGATGGCCGACTACCTGCGTGCGCAGGCAGCGGCCGCCACCCATCGACGTAACACCCACGAAGTGCAGGCGGCCTGAGATTCGCGAGATCTCGCAGCCGCCGCCCTCTCCCGACACCATTCGTTCGTCACCACCCCACGGCGGCCGGCACACACCGAGCCACCCCCCCCGGCAACGTGCGCGCCGGCCGCCACCCACTCACACCAGGAGAAGCTGCATGGCAGGAGAGACCGTCATCACCGTCATCGGAAACCTCGTCGACGACCCGGAGCTGCGCTTCACTCCCTCCGGCGCGGCGGTCGCGAAGTTCCGTGTGGCTTCCACCCCGCGCACCTTCGACCGGCAGACCAACGAGTGGAAGGACGGGGAGAGCCTGTTCCTGACCTGCTCGGTCTGGCGGCAGGCGGCGGAGAACGCCGCGGAATCGCTCCAGCGCGGCACGCGCGTCATCGTGCAGGGCCGACTGAAGCAGCGGTCGTACGAGGACCGAGACGGCACCAAGCGCACGGTCTACGAACTGGACGTCGACGAGGTCGGGCCGAGCCTCAAGAACGCCACGGCCAAGATCACCAAGACCACCGGCAACGGCACGGGCCGCGAGGAATTCGGCAACGCCCGCCAGGCGACCAAGGCGGCGGGAGGCCCGCCCGCCGATGACCCGTGGGCCACCAACTCGGCTCCCCCGAGCGACGAGCCGCCGTTCTAACACGGGTGAAACCGACCGACCGGCGGGCCAGGCGAACTCCGCCTGGCCCGCCGGAGGCATGTAGGAGACAGGACAGGGAGAAAACACGTGGCCGCCTTGATGACCCGCCTGGGTAAGCGTCGCGACTGGTGCTGCCCGGGACACAGCCTCAAGTCTCTCGACCACGGCACCGAGCGCGCTCGTGAACACCGTGAATGGCACCGAGAGATCACCCAAGAACTCACAGACCGAGAGGACCCGGCGCCGTGCCCGCCCCTCTGATGATCTCTCCGCTGCTCACCTACGAGCACATCGCCGCTCTGCGGCGCGACGCCGCCCGCGACGTCATCACGCTGATCGCCTCCACCCTCCGGGAGCAGATCCCAGGAGCCGCCTATCTCACCTTCGGCCAGGAGGGCGACCTGTGGTGGCTGGAAGCAGTCCTCGCAGCTGACGGCCGTCGGCTGCACACCATCGGCCACCCCCGGCCCGACCGACTTCCGTCTCTGCCAGCCGGTTCTCCGCACCACTCCGTCTGGCAGGTGGCGGATGCCGACCCCACCAGCCCACAGCAGCTCCTGTTCCGCATCATCCAGTTGCTCAACGACGGAATGGAGCCCGATCTCCTTCCTGCCGACCTTCCCCACGGGCCCGACCGCCGAGGCATCCCCTGCATCCTCCTCGCGCCTGACGCCCGGCCGGATGACGAACACCCCCTCAACGCGAACCGGCTGCTGCGCCCCCACACCACCCCCACCCCTGATCTTGCTGGGCCCGAGTCACCCATCACCGAACTGCTGCGAACGGCACACCCCGACCAGATACGAACAGCAGCGGAAGCCGGACGCCCCGCCGCGCCGGCAGCGCCGGAAAGGAAGCGCACCCGCCACTTTCACATCAGCGAGGAGTGCATCCACGGGGAGGTCAAGCGTCGCCTGTGCGATCACATCCCGAGGAACGGTAACTGGCGCGTCCGAGAAGTCCCATGTGCCGAGACATCCTGCCGCGACGGCCGCCCTCAGCCTGACGTCCATTTGTGAACGGACTGTAGTGCCGACTCGCACTCAGTCAGCGCGCACTTCGCAGGTCAGGACTCCCTGCGGCGGGACGACGGGGGAACGCCCCGCCGCAGGCGTCGGTTCACCGTACGTCCCACACACGAGTCAGACGGCGGGTCGCCGCTGATTGTCCGAAAACCGGCCCGGCGCCACAGAACGCGACCTGTCGTCGTGCCCGCCGCTGCCGAGGACAGCTGGTCTGGTACGCCGGACCCGGCGTGTGCGGTCCGGCTGGCAGCGGCAGCCGCTACGCTGCTCTCAGCGCTGGACACGCACCGCGCAGACCCGCCACCCGCTCCCACGCAGCAGTGGCACGCAGGGGTTCGAAGGCCCGCCGGCCAGGAGACCGGCACCGGCGCCACGTCGGCAAGGGCCCGTGGAGTAGCACCGCGCACCCTCCTCCGAGCGAACTGCGGCGGCGCCGGCGTGGGAGACCCGCCCGTGGAGCCGTCCGCCGTGACGAAGAACCAGAACACCAGCAACAGCCTCGCTGCCCGCGCTCGCACCCTGGCCGAGAAGACCGGCATGCCGTACACCGCCGCCTTGCAAAGCCTGCGCACCCCGCGCACAGAGCAGACCGTCCCGGAGCCCGGCTTCGCCCTCACCAAAGAGGTCGAACGGTTCGTCGACGGCCGGGACCAGATCGGCGTCGAGTACGACCTGCGCGCCTTCCTCGCCGAGCGCAGCGCACGCCGGTACGACTGCTACGAGTGCGGGGAGGACGTGCACACTGCCACCGACCCCACGAGCGTGCAGTTCACCGTGTCCGTCTTCGACCCCGACCTCAACCCGGGCACGCACGTGATGATGACGCAGTACGCCCACCTCGCCTGCGCGCCCTCGGAGATCCGCTGGGCGGTGCCGGCCGAAGTCCCCTCGCAGCCGTTCACCGTCCGCGTCGACGCCGGCACCGAGGACGGGGAGCAGCGCGTCGTGGCCTACGAGATCACCGCCACCGCGCACCTGCTCCCGGGCGACGAGCCCGACGGCCCGCAACTGCCCGTGCTCCTGCTGAACGCCGAGGTGGAGAACTACGAACCCCACCCGAGCCTGTATGAGTTCTTCGACTTCAACCTGCTCGAGGACGGCTTCCCCGCCCAGGGCGCCGGGGAACTGGGGCGCACGGCTGGTCGGTACGCCTGGAGCACCCGGGCACCGGCCCCTGACGCCGAGCTGGGTCGCCGTACGCGCGGCCACCGCGCCCGCGGACGCGGACGCCGGGCACGGGCACTTCTTCCTCGGCGCCGTCGACCTCACCGACGCCTTCGCCTCGGCCGCCTGCGAGCGCGGCCAGGTGCTGCTCCTCGCTGGCCCCGTCGGGCCACGCACTGTGCTGCCCGACCTCAACGGTGAGGACGCGGACGTGCTCGACCTCCTCAACGACCGGCTGGTCCGCGGCGGGTGGTGCCCCCTCGACGCCCCCGCAGGCGGTCACGCCCGCCCAGCGTTGTCCGAACGGGCCCTCACCCGGTCGTGACACCAGCCGCCGGAGATCCGTCGGCCGGAGCGTCCGGCACGGCGGGTGGATGCAGCTCCCGGCGCAGCGCGCCCCCGTCCACGTACGAGGCCACGGTCCGCGCCAACTCCAGGAGCCGGCGCACCACCAGGTCGTGCTGGGGCGGGTCCGTGAAGTCCCGCCACACGGACCGGGCGGAGGGCTGCATCTGCTTGGGCAGCGGGCGCTTGCGGGTTCGGGTACCGGCCAGGGTGCCGTACGCCTCCTGGACGGCGGTGTCGACCCGGTGCAGGCCGCACACCGGCGGCTTCGGGACCTTCACGCTGTCCCGTCCGCGTCGGCCGCGGCCACCACCGCGGCGGTCAGATCCGACCCGGTCGGGCTGCCCTCGACCGCGGCGGTGTACGCGGAGCAGACGGCGTGCGCGTACCGGCGGATGGCCACGACCGCCTCCTCGGTCGCCCGCTCCCGATGCACCAGCGCCAGCGCGCTACGGGCGCGCGCCTGCTTCAGCAGCAGGGCGTGCCACTCCGCATCGGCCTCCCCCTCCCGGGGCGCCGCGGTCTTCCCGACGTCCCGCTCCGCCTCCTCCCACCGGCGGTGCGCCGACCACTGGGCCCTGTGCGCCAGCTCGACCGAGCCCTTCATCCGGTCCAGCGTCCGCTGCAGCTCGGCCGCCACGGCTCGGGGCCGCCGTCCGGGTCCGGGGCGGCGACGTCCGGGTACAGCACGGCGTAGCGAGCCCAAAGGGTGCGGTAGTGCTCACGACCGGCCTCGGTGATCCGATAATCGCCCTGCCTGCCCTCGGCGTACGGCGGCGACGGGCGGCCGACGAGCGCCTCGTAGGTGTTGTGGCCCCAGATCCGTACCGTGCCCGGGTCAGCCCTCCACAGCCGGACGAGGCGCTCCCACGCGTACTCCGACAGCTCACCGGCGCGGCGGCGACCCGGCTCCTTTGTTCCCGCCCGCACCGCCGCGCGCCCCGCCCGGGTGAGCTTCGTCTTCACCGTCCGGGACTTCCCCCTGGGCCCTTCGACGACCTCGTCCCGGACCTCGATCAGCCCGTACCGCTGGAGCGCCTGGAGCGTCGACCCGGCACCGTCGTCCCGGACGTCCCGAAGGGCGAGGGCCCGCTGCACCGAGGTGAGCTTCGCTCCCGGCGTGACTACGTCGATCCACCGCCACACAGACGCCGGTGTGTCGTCGTAGTAGCCGGCGGCGGCGTCCTGCGCCCGCGCGGTCTCCTGCGCCTGGTCTTGGTCGTACAGCACCGTCATGTAGGTCTGCTGCCGTGAGTTCAGCGCTTCCCAAGCCGCCTGCGCCTTGGTGGCCACCAACTGCTCCCTTCCCGTGCCGATCCCAGCCTGACGCATCACCAGGCACGACTCGTGCAACACCGGTCACCGCCCGGCGGTCTTGCCTCTGTGTCGGCGGCAGCCGGTACCGTGTAGCTGTACGCCACGGCATGCCGCGAACCGCCGTTTCCGCTGCCGCCCCGCGCCCACGCCGCACCGGGGCAGCGCCGCCGGACAAGGACTGCACCAGGGTCCCGCGCAGTACCACCCGAAGGATCCGTCTGTCCGGCTGCGCCCATTCACGCGACGTCCGGCGGGAAGCGTGGGGTCCCGCTGTGGAGCGACCGTGACCAAGACCGGCAGCGACTACCTCAAGCGCAAGGCCCGGGAGATCGCCCGTACGACCGGGCGCCGCTTCCCGACGTCCTCGCCCAGCTGCGCCGCGAGCGTGACCACGCCTCGGCCGGCCGCCGACCGCGTACTCCCTCGACGGAACTCGTCCTGCGCTGCCGCGGCTTCGCACACCCCATCGACGGAGGACGCTGCGCCCAGCCCGCCGGCCACCCCGGCCACTGGACGTGGTGCGGGCCCGAGCCGCACTTCGCTGCCTACGTCTGGCAGGGCTACGTCGAGGCCCGGGACGCGGCCGAGCACGCCAAGCACGAAGCGTGGCTGGCGTCCCTAACCCCGCAGCAGCGCGCCGAGTACGAAGCCGAGAACGAAGCCGCCTACCACCAGGCCATGGCCGACGAGGCCGCCGAGCCCTACGACCCGGACGAGGACAGGCGCATCGAGTACGCGCTCGACGCGGCCGACGAGGAACGCTGGGCCGACGAAGCCGAGGCCGACGGTTTCGAGTACGACGAGGAGTACCGGTGAACTACTGGAAGATCGTGCAGGAACGCGCAGCCGAGTGCTGGGTGGCCCACACCCAGCCGGGTGCCTCGTCGCTGGCCGGCCTGCCGGCGATGGCGACCCACGCCGAACAGTTCGGCTTCTCCTACACCCTGCATGTCGCGCAGATGCTTCTGTCCGGCGTCGTCTTCAAGAGGTGCCCGGACCGACTCCGCACGGCCGCCGGTGTCCCGGACCTGAAGCGCCTGGTGCTCGATCGCGCCGATGCAGCCACCACGCTCACCGTGGCCGAAGACCTGCGGGCCGTGCGGGGCATGCGGCTCGACGAGGCTCTCGAGCACGTCGAGGACCTGGTGTCGGCCACCGCCCGCGCCCGGGTAGTCGTGCAGAGCGTGCTGGAGCAGGTCCCACGTGGCGCGGAGGGCCGGGCCCGGATGCTGGACATCCTCTTCGAGCTACGCGGCAACCCGACAGCCATCGCCGGGGTCCTGGCCCTCACCGGCAACGCCATGTCAGCGGTTATCGTCCCGCAGAGCCGTAACACCGCGGACGGAGAACCGACGTGACCACGACCAGTACGGCGCTCAAGTCCTACGGCCCCATGCAATTCCCCGACCGAGCCGGCCTGCACCTGTGGCAGTTCGAACGCGCCCGGCGCCTCGGCCTGATCCCCGGCCCTGACGTCAACGGTAAGCGCTGGTCGCACGCCGTGTTCGACGACGCCATCGCCCGCATCGACACCATCAAGCAGGCCACCGGAACACTCCCGGACGTCGGCGCCGCCCGGGCCGAACGACACCTCGCCGACCGCTTCTCGATCACCGTCCATTCCGGCACGGCCGCCGAGCTCGCCCGGCGGGGCCACCTTCCCGTCAGGGGGGAATACCACGCCCGCCCGCTCTACTGCGGCCTCGCTCTGGAAACCTTCCGCGACCGCCGTACGGTCCAACGCGCCTCGGCCGCGGGCCGCCTACACCTGCGCGACGCGGCGGCGAAGACCCTCGGCGTGAGGGAGAGCGACTTCGACCACCTCCTTCGGGCCGGCTTGCTCACCCATTCCGAGATCGTCGAGGGACGGCACCACACTCTGGTTCGCCTCTACCGTCAGGCCGACCTGGACCGGCTCCTCCGGAGCCACCGCATCGACTGGCGGGCTGTCCACGCGACCCCCAAGGGCCATCGATCCCCGCTCGCTGCCCTCCCCACCAAGAAGCGCACCGATGGGGCGACGGGCGGATGAACACGCAGCTCGACGACCTCTTGCAGAAGCTCTCGCTGCTGGACCGGCTGGAGTTGGTGCGCCGGGTGCGGGTGGCCTCCCTGACACTGCACGTCGGCGACCGGGTGAGGGCCAGCCACCGCCTTCGGGGCTCATACCCGGACGAGGACCTGGAGGCTGAAGAGGGGTGGGGCGCGGAGCCGGCGGACTACTGCCTCACCCATGACGTGCCAGCCGGGGCGCTCGGCCGCGTGACGCTGGTCCGGCAGTACGTCACCCCGTTCCCGTACTGCATTCGCTTCGACAACGACGTCGAGTTGGGCCTAGCCGAGGGCGATGTCTTCCGCGTCCCCGAGCAGCCCTCGGAACGACAGCGGGAACAAGACGAGGCGCTTTGGCACGTCCCAGCCGACGGGGCGTTCACCACATACTGCTGCCGCTGGATCGACCGGCTCAGCCGGATGTGCCCGCAGTTCAAGGGCCACCCAGGTCCGTGCGGGCTGCCACCGCAGTGACGGTATCGTCCCGGCCCCAGCCACCACGCCGCACGAGCATCAGCGAGCGCGCAGAGCGTTTCCGAGTCGATGCCACCACCCCGTCGGCCGTGCACCGGTGCACGGCCGACGCCTGCTGCACTCGCTAGAGCACCCCATGCCCCCCTCCAGGACGACCGTGTTCACGGCCGAGGAGGGTGTCCGCTTTACCCGGCACAGTGCTCCCTGCATCGGCTTCAGCGGCAGACCCCCGGAGAGCATCATGAACCACACTTCCGAGACCGGCCTTGAGAAGGCGACCGAGCCGGAGACGGGCGTCATCACCGGCGTCGTCGTCGATGACCCGGGCACACCCTGTACTCCGGAGTACGCACGGACTCTGACGGAGCGCGCCCTGCATCTGGCCGACGAGCTGGACGGCACGATGACGGAGATCGTCCGTGTGAAGGCATGGGAGCCCTTGGGCTACCGAGACCCGCGCGAGTACGTACTCAAGGAGTTCACCAACTCCTCCCGAGCGCACCGCTACCGACTGGCGCGCTTCGCCGCCTTCGCCCACCAGCTGACCGAACGGCTCGGTGACGACGCCTTGGAGCTGCAGCTGACCGAGCGCGCCCTGCGCCAGGTCGCTCCGAGCCGTGACGCCGAAGTGATCAATGCTCTGGAGAGCCGCCTGGCCGATGCCGATAGTTCGGAGGACATGGACGAGGCGGTGAACGAGACGCTCCGTGCGCACTCTCGAAACGCGCCACCGGAGGAGGACATGTGGGCCGGCGAGGACGAACCCCAGGCCCGGCAGGGCGGTGCGGCCCCCGCCTCGCGGCGCGACGACAGCGAGGGCTGGGGCGCTGATACCGACTTCGACTCTGACGGCTTCGATGACGAGCCACAGGAGCCTGTCCAGCCTGCCGTCGCGCCCCCGAGCAAGGCCGCTCTGGCGGAAGCTGACCGCTACGAGGAGTTCTTGCGCGCGATGCGCGTGATCGCCGCGACGGGCGGCGAGCTCCCCGGCATCCTCGACAACGCCGATGAGCCTGAGGAGAAGGAGCTGATGGAGCTGGCGCAGAAGGTGGGCGGGGTCGCCGCAGCTACGGAGGAAGCACTCAGCGCCCTGTGACCGAGGGCGCGCACCAGACGCTGCGGGCGGTGGAAGGCGCCGAGGCGGTTCTCGCGAGAGATTCGCTTCTGCCAGGTACAGCCCGAAGCTGTGGCCCTCATCCCGCCTCAGCCTCGGAGGACCTCGTGTTCACGGCCCGCCACGCTCGCCCCCGCCGCATCACGGCTCAGCAGTTCACCCACGCTCTGGCGTCGAGCGACGTCGTGCGGGAGATTCAGGCGGCCACGGGCCTGGTGCACCGCTACGAGGCATACGGCCTGAGCCGAAGCAGCGCCGGTTGGGTCGCGGAGGACCACCTGCGCCGGGCGCTGTTCCGGTTCCAGCAGTTGGTGGACGCTTACGTTGCCGGAGCGCGAACGTGGGCGGGCCGAGCGTGGCGACGGCGCCAGACGCGCGACGTGCTGGAGAGCATGCGTGAGGCGCTGTGGTTCACCATGCGGATGCAGGAGCCGATTGAGCTGTTCTGGCCGCCCGCCCTCTTCTACCGCAACGTCAGGACCACCGTGCTCGATCAGGCCATGCTGCTGCTCGATGAAGCGGAGCTCACAGCCGCATGATGGCACCTACGGCAAGGCCGAACCGGCGAGATCCGAACCAGAAGAGGGACTGTGCTTCAAGACCGAGCTCGACTCGGCGCTGATGGGATCACTCAACCGGTGCCAGCTCCTCTCTACCAGGCTGACTACCTGAAGCTGCTCGGCGCCGGCATCCTCATCGACCGCCGCGGTCTCGCCCTGGGCACCGCGGAGTGCGGCTGGGCGTGCGGTGGTCTCACCGACGGCTTCACGTGTCCGCTGAGCCTGAGCTGCCCTCTGTGCCACGCCCAGCCGTCCCAGCGATGCCGCCGACCGAGCGGACATGATGCAGACCCACACGTCGGCCGGCTTCATGAGGCTGGAGCGATCGACCGGCAGCGCGAGGAACGTAGTGACCCAACGCTGCCAGCCCCTTGGCCTGCGGAATGATTCAGCAGGCACCGCCGCCCGGGCTTGCAGTCAGACCAGTGACTTCGCTTCGTTCAGGCCGTCTGGCGAGTGCAGCGCCCGGTAGAGAGCGCGTTCGGCGCGACCTTGGTTCCAGGCGTGCGTACGCGCGTCGAACTCCGCCTGATCGCGGTAACCCGCGTCGGCTGTCCACTGGTCATCATGGTCGCGCCGGTGGTAGACAACTGCGGGCAGCAGTTCCCCGGCACTGCGGCCCGTGACCCCCATGACGTAGGTGTAGTCCTCACCCTTGTGCAACCCGCCATGGCCTACGGCCCGAGCGAGCTGGGTGTCGGTGAGGAGCATGCAGTGCCCCAACGGGGGCTTGCTACCAGTGGCCGTCGGCCAGTACGTCCAGACGTCTCCGGGCTCGTGCCTTCCGACCGGGGTCGGGCACATCCACGTCTCCAGGCTTCCGTCGACCCGCCAGTCGGCGGACCAGCCAGCGACCCACCGGAGCTCACTGTCCATGGCACGGTCGTACCGCACAGCGAGTGAACGCTCGGGCAGCCGATCGTCATCGTCGGCGAAGGCGACGAAGCGTGCGGACACGTAGTTCAGCGCCGTATTCCGAGCCGGCGCGGGACCCGGATCGGGCCGGGCGCAGACCCGCACTCGATGGTCCTTAGCGATCAGCTCGGGGATACGCTCCGGATCCGCGCGGGGGCCATTCGGCGCGATGATCCATTCCCACGTCACCTCTGTCTGCCAGCGGAGACTCTCATAGAGCTCCTCCAGGTAGGCGAGACGGCGGTTGCTCAGGCCGGTCGGGGTGATGACGGCGACAGCCGGTTCGTCGGTGTAGGGCATGTGCAACTCCGATGTGGTGCAGGTCGGGTGGTAAGAGGGGCTATGCGACGCGGCCGGCCGTCGGCTGCTGCTGTCCGGGGCGCTCCGCCCAACTGCCAATCAGTGCCGAAGGTCGCAGCGCGATCAGACGTGCGGAGCGGGGCAACTGCTCGGCATACGCCGCCAGCGCTGATTCGTCGTCGAGCGGGTCGGGTGCGAGTTGCGCGAGGGCGACCAGCAGCTGTACCGACTCGTCCTCGTCTTGGTCCAAACCGGACCAGCGCAGGACCAGGAGGTCATCGCGTTCTGTGGCCCGCTGGGGGCGGGCCCAGGGCGCCGCCTGCTTCCATCCGCTGCTGTCCAATACGACAACGGGGAAGATCACACCGAGGCCGTAGTGGGCGGCCAAGGGTGGTCGGTTCACGGAATGTGTCTCCTTCCGAGGCTCCGCAGGGAGGGGAGGACTCAGGTGGCGTTTCAGGAATCGGTGGAACTTGGCCGTGTTGGGCTGGGTGGGCCCTGACACGAGAGCGACAGGGCCCACCCATGGCGTGAGGGCCAAAAGCCCTGTGGTGCGGTTAGTCCAGTTGCATTGGCACCGAGATGTAGTAGGCGCTGATCCATCCGGTCTTGCCCGAGTTGGCGCCGCTGCGGACCTTGATGTGGGCCCAGGTGCCGCTCTTTGCGTAGCAGGCCACCGTGATCTTGGTGTCGGTGCGCAGCAGGCCCAGGGACGTGTAGCTGGTGCTCGGGCCGTTGCGGAGGTGGACGGTGGTTGAGGTCCAGGCGGTGTAGTCGGCCACGTTCTTGGTGCACGCGGTGGAGCCGACTGCGGATGCGGGAGCGGCGAGGGCGGTGGCTCCACCGAGCATGAGGGCTGTGACCGCGGTGGCGGTCGCGGCCCGGCGGGTCAGAGGTCGCATGGATTACTTCCTTCGTTGTCGAGAGACGGCGTTCGGCTGGCGGCGCGAGACATCCTCGGCGGTGCGCGAGCCTCTGGAGGGCGTCGAAGAGGCACCGGTGGGACCTGTGCCGGCACTGCGAGCCCCGCTGGGTGGGTCGGAAGCTGTGAACTACTCATGTCCTGAACGTATGAAGCAGAGCGGACAGGCTCTTCTGACGCCGAGTGCTGTGCCGAGGCGCTGACGACGGGGGCCCAACAGGACAGTGGTCACCACCCCGGCGCGTGGTCGAGGCCGCCGGCAATGCGCTTCGAGGGAGGTGTCCGCTTCCGTTCCTACTGTGCGTCTCGTTGGAGATCGTCGATCCGCGGCGGCCTGCCAACGTGCGATGAAGGGCAGCGAGACGCATGAGTAAGAGGAGTACGACGCCGCGCCGGCGCATGATGCGGGCGGCCTCGGCCGCCGTCATGGCAGTCGGCGTGCTGGGCGTCGCCACCACCGGTGCCTCGGCCGCAGAGGTGAGCGCCACGGCGCAGGTGAAGGCCGATGCGGCCGGGGACGAAGGGGCCAAGGCCGACGCGAAGACGGTCGTGACGCCCGCAGACGACCCGACCGACCCGGGCACGGACCCGGGAACCGATCCCGGCACGGACCCGGGCACCGACCCGGGAACCGATCCCGGTACGGACCCGGGCACCGACCCGGGAACCGATCCCGGTACGGACCCGGGCACCGACCGGGAACCGATCCCGGTACGGACCCGGGTACGGACCCGGGAACCGATCCCGGTACGGACCCGGGCACCGATCCCGGTACGGACCCGGGCACCGACCCGAAGCCGGACCCGAAGCCGGACCCGAAGCCGGACCCGAAGCCGGACCCGAAGCCGGACCCGAAGCCCGACCCGAAGCCCGACCCGAAGCCCGACCCGAAGCCCGACCCGAAGCCCGACCCGAAGCCCGACCCGAGCGTCGACCCCACCCCGGACCCGACCTCAAACCCTGGGGGTGGCGGCGAGTCGACGCCGGGGTCCGGGTCGGGCGGGCCGGCGGGTGAGGCAGCTGGCAACGGCAAGTCCGAAGCGAGCAAGGTGTCCGACACCACGCAGAACGTGGCGGACAGCAAGCCGAGCGGATCGCTCGCCCATACCGGAGCGGACGGCAACACCCAGCTCGGCCTGGCGGCAGGTGGGTTGCTTTCGGCCGGCGTTGCCGCCCTCGGAGTCGCCGGCATCAACAAGCGCCGCGCCGCTCGAGGCGCCGGCAAGCCCGACGCCGCGTAACGCCACATCGCAACCGATCAGGCGGGGGTGAGAACACCCCTTACCCCCGCCTGCTCAGGCGAGTCGCATTTATGGCTTTTGTTCAGGAAGCACCAGCGATCGAAGGAGCAGCACTCATGAAGTCCATCCGCCGTTTCACCACCGTCGCCCTGTCCGCGGCCCTCATGGCCGGCGGGGCGGCAGCCCTGGCACCGGCAGCGTCGGCGGCCACCGCCTCCAGCTGCACCTACAACCTGACGGACCACAACGCCCAGGTCGACGGGAACGGAATCAACTACCGATCGGGCCCGGGGACGTCGTACGCCTCCAAGGGATTCCTCTACGACGGCGACGACCTGCGCATCTACTGCGGCAAGGGTGACTGGTACTACGGCAAGTTGATCTACCGGTCCAAGAGCGGCATGGCCGCGAACACGTACGGCTGGATACGCAAGGACATGCTCCTCAGCCTCGCCGGCTAGCCGAACCTGCCAGGCGGTGCGAGCTGTCACCGCTGGGCCCTCCGTATACGCGATGCCCGCAACGCGGGCTCCCTGCGCACGTACAGGCGGTGCCCCGGCCCCAGTGCCGGGGCACCGCCCACCCCTCCAGACCGCTGATGCCCTCTGCGGCCCACTTGGTCATGCCACGAAGAGGAGACGCAGTGTCACCCGCTCAGCCAGCGCACCGGTCCCAACAGGTCCCGGGCGCACGCACCACCCTTCCCGGGCGAGCCCGTCGGCAGCCGCTGTCACCTCGACCGGTTTGGCAAGACGTCTTCCTCGAACCCCGGTACGACCCGGCGATTCAGCAGGAGATCGACGCCGACCTCGAGCTGGAACAAGAGATCGCACCTCCACGAAGACGAAGCGGTCGGGGCTGAGCATCGCGGCGCTCGAACTTGTCCGTCGGGTTCCAGAGACGGCCGCCAGGTCCGGGCTCAATCCGGGCCACCCACCCCTCTCCCACCAGCACAACCGGGCGTTCGCCCCTCAAGTATCCGGAGCAGCTGCATGACCACCGCCCCCACCGTCATCACCCCGCCCGTCAGCCCAGCGATGCGAGCGGCGCGATCCGTCGTCTGGACCTTGCTTGCCTCCTCTCTGCTCATCAAGGCCGCCGGCTTCGCATGGGACTTCCTGGGCTACTACGTCGCTGACGGGCTCGGATACGGCACCACGGCCGCAGGCGCAGCACTGACCGCATTCGGACTCGGCTGGTGCGCTGGCCTCGCTTCAGCCGGGGCCCTGACAGACCGGTTGGGACAACGGGTCGGCCTCTCGCTCGTCATGGCGCTGTCCTCCCTCGCCTGCTTCGCCCTCGCGATCGCCGAGTCGTTTCCCGCCCTGCTCCTGGTCTCGTTCTTCCTCGGCATGACGATGGAGATCCACCGGCCGGCGGTCAGCGCGCAGATCAACGCCACCATCGACAGTGAAGCCGGTCGCACCCGTGCGCAGTCCTGGCTGTACTGGGCTTCCAACGTCGGCATAGCCATCTGCGCGGCAGCCGGCGGATACCTGGCCCATCACTACGGCTACAAAGCCCTTTTCGTCGTCAACGGACTCGCGTGCCTGGGATTTGCGGCCGTGGCCTACCGAGTCCTGACACCACGGACCGCGACTGACAGCGCCGACGTCCCGGCCGTCACCTACCGCCAGGTCTTCGCCGACCCCTCACTGCGCTGGATCGCCGTCGCGGCAGTCTGCGGCATGACCTGCGCCTGGGGACTGGTCTCTGTCCTGCCGCTACTCATGACCGACGACGGACTCCCGCCCACCAGCTACGGCCTGGCGATGCTCGCCAACACGATCACGGTCCTGGCGCTCACTCCACCCCTCACCCGGCTGCTCGTCGGCTCCGGGGACACCCCCAGATACCCGCTCGTCCCCATCCTCGCCTGCGGCTGCGCCATTCTCGGGCTTGGCATCAGCCTCGCCGCTTTGCAGCACACCACCCTCGGGTACGCCGCCGCGGCCGCGCTCCTGGTCCCCGGTGAGATCGCCTTCTCCGTCGCGCTCGGCGCCTACATCTCCACCCACGCCCCCCGCAACGCCACCGGCCGCTACCAGGCAGTCCTCAGCGGAGCAACCGCCGTCGCCTCTCTTCCGCCGCTCGGCATAGCCCTGGCGCTGAACACCGGTGGCCGCCCCCTGGTCGCCGCCCTCCTGGTCGGCAGCGCACTCGTCGCCGTCGCCGCGTGCCGCCCCCTGGCCAGGGCCCTCCGAGACGCGCAGCAGGAACAAACACATCCGCTTCCCACCCCCGCCCCGTAGCCCGGGCCTCCCGGCCCCGGCCGATCGCTCCCCCCAAGGACCTTCCGTGCACGACATCACCCCCTCTGCGGCCCGTCTCACCGCCAGGCTGGCCCAGCCCGTACCCGTATTCGGTGCCTACCTGCCGGCCGGATTCCCGGCCCCCGGCCTGGACATCGAGACCCTGCAGATGCTCGCCGTAGCCGGAGCGGACGTTCTCGAAATCGGCCTGCCCCACCCGCATGCCCCCCTCGACGGACCGGCCATCACCGCGGCGAACCAGCGCTCCCTCGAACACGGGACACAGATCCAGGACGTCTTCACCACGGTCCGGCGCACAGCCGAAACCACCCAAGCCTCCGTGCTGGTGATGACGTACTGGGAGCCCGTGCGCGCGCACAATCCGCGTCGATTCGCGTGTGAACTCGCCGACGCCGGCGCCGCAGGAGCGTTGATCCCGGACCTCCCCGCGGCCGCAGCTGCCGAGTGGGCCGTAGCCGCCCGGGCGGCAGGACTCCACAACCTGCAGTTCACCCCCCGACAGGCCACCGACACCGAACTCGGTCAGGTCACCGCACCTGCGAGCGGCTGGCTGTACGCCCCAGCCGTTACGGGCCGCACCGGCTACCAGGGACACCTCGACATAGCCGCCCTGAAGGCCTTCACCCGCAGGCTGAAGCGACTGTCCGACGTCCCCATCGTCACCGGGGTCGGCATCTCCACCCCCGAGCTTGCCGAGCAGGTCGCCCCTCACGTCGCCGGCGTCGTAGTCGGATCCCCCATCGTCCGCTGCCTCCTTCGGCGCCCCGACAGCACCGGCGCAGCAGCTGCCGCCGATACCGCCGCCCTGTTCGCGGACTCCATCCGCACCCCCGCGCTGACCTGACCGAGCAGGCCTCGGCGCGACCACCCCCGCACAAGGAACCTGACCCCTGGAGCAGCCGTGCCTTCTGCCGTCGTTTCGCCGCAGGCCACCACCACAACACCAGCCGAGAACCGCCGATGGCCCCCGATCATCTGGGCAGCCCTGATCGGAACCTTCGCCATCCGTGCCCTCGGCTTCGCCTACCCCTTCCTGCCGTACCACGCCGACAGCCTCGGCTTCTCCGCACAGACGACCGGCTGGATCGTGGCAAGCTTCGGCGCAGGCTGGCTCATAGGACAGGTGGGCGGCGGCTGGCTGTCCGACCGCATCGGACCGCGCGCAACACTTGCCTGCGCCATGGTCACAGCCGCGGTCATCCTGCCGATCCTGGCGGAAGTGCGCTCCTCAACGGGGATCATTACCGCCGCTCTCCTCACCGGCGTGGTCTACGACGCCGCCCGGCCGGTGATCACCACACTCATCGACGACACCTTCCCCACCAAGGCGCAGCAGGTACTGGTGAATGGCTGGCGACACTTCGCGGTCAACATCGGTGCCGCCCTCACCGGATCACTGGGTGGCTATCTTGCCGCCACAGCAGGACTTCCGACACTGTTCTGGGTCAACGCGCTCGCCTGCGCGATGTTCGGAGTGGCCGCCGTACTCCTGCTCCCTCCGTACACCCGCCGCACCGACCCCGAGGAAGCCAAGACGGGCTACACCCACGCGGTACGCGACGCCCGTCTGTGGCTGCTTTCCCTCGCCAGCCTCTGCGCACTCATCTGCGCCGGCAGTGTCTTCACGGCCCTTCCAATGCTGATGAGCTACGACGACTTGGACGCCACCGCATACGGCTGGACGCAGGTAGCGAACGCGGCCGCCGTACTGATCCTGTCCCCATTCATGACCCCATGGCTCAGCAGACGCGCTGCGCACGGAGGGCCCATGACCGGTCTGCTGGCCACCAGCGCCCTCCTCCTGGGCGCCGGTATGGGCCTGGCCGGTCTGGCGGATTCCACCGTCGGCTATTGCCTTGCCGCAGCCGCCGCCGTCCCAGGCGAGATCATCCTGTTCATCGCAGCCGGCGACCTCGTCTCCCGCCTTGCCCCGCCTGGAGCACACGGACGGTACGCCGGCCTGTGGGGCAGCAACCTCGCCCTGGCGGTCATCGCCGCGCCTCTCCTTGCCGCCTGGTCCCTGAGCCACGGCGGAGGAGTGACTGCGACATGGACCATCTGCGGCGCTGGAGCACTCGGGGCTGTCCTGTGCTGGCCCCTGCACTCCAGCATCCGCACGGCCGACGCACTCACTACCCCGGGACCCCGCACGACGAGCGATGAAGCAGAGCACTCCGCGGCGACAGCATGACTGTCGGTACCGCCAGGTACGTTGCCCATCACCACCTTTCCCGACTAGCACCTCAGGACAACCATTGAGTGACCCCACCGTCTTCGCGTGGTGCTTCTCCCACGGTCGACTGCACCACTTCGTCGGTGAGCCGTGGTGCACCGCCACCTGGGCTTCCTTGCAGGCGCAACAGAAGAAGAGGCCCTGTCCGCCAAGGCGCAGCAGTACGGCGAGGCGACGTTTCTCGACCAGCTGCCCGATGAACAGCAACTCGCTCTCATTCGAGGAAGCAGCGACCGCACTGCCTGACAGCAACACCCGTGGGCTGGAGAAGACGGCGCCTCGTCACGTTGGGCTCAGAACGTCACTAGCAGCCCGAGCACCATGACCGCCACGATGACGCCGACGACGATGATGCGCGTACCTGAATCGGCCGACCGCCACCAGCGGTCTGCGGTCGGCCAACCCGAGGCGTTCACTGCCTTGGAACCGATCCGCCTGGTTAGAGGCTTCCGCGCAGCATCATCGGGCTCCAGGTAGTCAAGATCACCGTTGTCGCTCTCCTGGATCTGTGCGGCAAGCGCACCGAGGAGCTCGTCCAGCCGTTCCGGGCCCAGCTCAAGATGCAACTCGGCCCTGTCGTTCCCCAGAACCAGCATGGGGAAGGGATGGCTCTCGTCCACACTGGTCACCACACTCCAGTCGGCGTAGTCAGCGTGCACCTGATCTTCGATCTCTGCAGGCATGGCCTCCGCGGTCTCGGCCGGCGAAGGGATGTAGTCGGCGGGCAAAGTCGTGACCTCCTTGCGGGCCACCGCGGTGGTGGCCCCGCCGCATGCTCACCGGTCAACCGGACACGGCCCGTCGGCGGTGGTGATCACAGACAGGAGCTCCGGGTGGTTGTCCGCTCCACCCCGTAGGTTGCGTGCTCAGTCCCCGAAGAGACCAACGTCGACACCTGCTCACGGATGGTAAGAGATTCGCGACGGAACCCCGGTTCAACGGCCTCAGCTAGACACTCCTGCCATTCACTACCGAGGAGATCAGTTTCGATGAGCACTGATGTGCAGGAGCCGGTCAGCACCGCCTTTGCGATGAGGCTCCACATGCCGCAGCCGCACCCATGCTTCGTCATCACAGCGTTTCTGCACTACGCGCTGGAAGACCCGTACGCCGTACGCATCGTCTTCCGCATGAGCATGGGAGACGAGCCTGTCGTCTGGCATGTGAACCGCGACCTGATCCGAGACGGCCTGGTCCGGCTGACGGGGGAAGGGGATGTACAGATCGGTCCTGATCCGCGCAACGCAGACGACCTCGTCTTCCGTCTCCGTGTGGACGGCGCGAGCGCGACCCTGACGGCCCCTCGGTCGCCGATCGAAGACTTCCTCCGCCGTACGACCGAAGTGGTTCCGTACGGCCGGGAGAGCTCAGTGCCCAGCGTGCGAGCAGCGCTGGACGCCGAACTGAACCGCATCCTCACCACCTCGTAGCTCTGCAACAGATTCCGCTGCCTCATGCCGACACTTCCAGCTCGGACGCCATGCCCTTGATCGATGTCAGGGGCATGGCGCTTCCGCACCGATTGGTAGTGCCGACAGCCGTCTGTCGCCGGGTTCCGCCGCTCCTCCGTGCACCGTCGCGGTCTACTCGCCCTTCGGCCGCCCAGCGGCCAGCCCAGGGGCAAGCCGCGCGCAGCGGTCTGCGTACGCAACGAGATGCTGGGCCTCGAATGCCGCGGCATCCCAGTCATCCCCCCGTACACCGCCTGTGGGCCATACGTACGCCCAACCCCGCCCACCGTTGGCCAGCGACAACTCTCGCAGCTCGTATCGGGCGTCCTCGAACGCGTCGAGGATGCGCCACTCCTTGTCGCTCAGGTCGGTCAAAAGCACCCCGGAGGCGAGGTTGGCGGGCGGTCCGACGACAAGGCCCGGGTAGACGCGGCCTTCGAGTGCGGCGGCGCGGTAGCCCGGCACGGACGTCGGAGTTTTCTGCGGAACTCGACCCAGTAGGGCCCGGAGGACGGCATCGAACTGGAGCGTTCCGTAGCAGAACAGCGCGTCGGGGCGTTGCGAGAGTCGGTTCCGGCGCTGAGTGCTTTCAGGAACCGAGGTAGCTATGGCTTGCGTCATGTGCTTTCCGGTCTCAGTGGGAAGTCAGGTACATCGCGTCGTAGACGGGTGATTCGGGGGCGTGCTTGATCTGGCCGAGGACCGTGTACCCCCACCGGAGATAGGCATCGTGGGCTGGCTGGTTGTCCACGATGCAGGTCAGGGCTGTGACGGTCTCCTCCCGGCCGGAGATGACGGTGTCGTGGATCTGGCGTCCGAGACCGCGGTTTTGCTGAGCAGGCAGCACCATGAGCTCCCGCAGCCAGAAGATGCCGCCCGAGTCGGCGAGTTCCTGCAACGGGGTCGGTCGCCGGGTTCCGAGGGACGTCCACCAGGGCTTGCCGGGGGGCAGGGTGGCGCCGTGGACGTATCCGACGATCCGACCGTCCAGCCGGACTGTCACCGTCTCGAAGCCTTCGGTGTCGAATGCGGCCTCGAGTCGATTCCGGAACGAGTCGACGGAGAAGAAGGGGTCGCCGATGTAGGGCGGCGTGTCGTACACCGTGGCGTAGACGTCGACCAGCTCGGTGAGTATCGCCTTCGCTGACTGCTCATCGTGCCGCTGGAACTCCGGGTCCACCGTCTGCACTCTCCTTTGCTTGCTCACGCGACATGAGTTCGGATCTGTTCGAGTAGGTCCCCACGCCGCGGGCGCGTTGGTGAGGGATCAGGCCGTCATGGATGATCGTCAACTGCGCGGTTGTCCGTGTCGACGACATCCCGCTTTCGACGAGCTGGAGTGCCTGCGTCGCGGCGGCCAGGCCGTGGTCGATGTCGCCGTTCTGCACGGCCGCGACTGAGAGCCGACCGAGGCACATTCCGCGGTTTCTGGAGTGGGCGACGTCCTGAAGCGCCTCAGACCGTGCGAGAAGCTCTTGGGCCCGGCCCATTTGGCCGAGGTCGAGCCGGCACATGCCCTCCAAGCACGTCAGTTCGGCGAGGTTGAGGAAGTGTGCCCAGTCCGGGTCCAGCTCGTGATCTCCGCGCTCCCATTCCTGCCAGGCGCGCTTGATTGCGGCCTCGGAGTTGAAGGCGTCCCCGATGCGTGCGTGCCCCTGCGCCTCTCGGATGGCCAGCAGTGCGGTGACGCGGCTGGGTGCGTTCCAGAGTTCGGCGTGCCGCTGTCCGAGCTTGGCGAAGCGGACGGCTTCGCGCCCCTTGTTCAGGTCGACGGCTTGGCGGGCCATGTTGCTGAGGGTGCGGCTGGCCAGGACGTCGTCGCTGGTGTAGTTGGCCGCGTTGAGTGCCTCGGAGAAGTACTGGCGGGCCTGGGTCTGCAGTCCTGCGTCGTAGCAGAACCATCCGAGCGACGTCGTCAGTTTCCCCGCGAGCGCGTGCAGCCGCTGTCCCAGAGCCTCGTCGTAGATCCCTCGGTCGATCATGTGGTGGGTCCAGAGCAGATGGGCCCGGGTCGGTCGCCACAGCCGATTCGCACCGAACTGTTGGTCGATCGCGTAGTTGTCGTCGGCGGCGCCCGACAGTAGCTCGACTTCCTCTGGCGAGATTCGCCACTCACCGCTGCGGTTAGTACCAGTAGTTGTCTCGGCTAGCCATGGGGGCGGCGCCTCGTCGGTAAGAGGACTGGAGCTGGCGGCGACCAGGAAGGGAGCGGGTGATGCCTGGCTCACCAAGGGCACCGGGGTGAGAACCACAGGACACGCGTCCTCATCCGGCGGGGGCCGGAATCCCAGTTCTTCGACAGGGCACTTCCAGTAGGCGGCCAGTACCGCCCGGCTGTCAGGATGCGGCCAGGGAGGAGGGTCGGAGTTCTCCCACTTGGAGTATTGGCGGACCGTGAAGGTGGGCGTCTTGCTCAAGCGTCCTTCCGCACGAAGGCGTCGGGCAAGGGCTGAGAGTTCCCGTACGACCTCCTCCTGTGTGCGGTTCGCGCGGGTGCGTAACCGCTTGAGTTCACGCATGGCCACCTCCTCACCGTCTGGATGGCCTCACGGTAGCGACTTTGGTGGCCTCGCGTGAGGGTTCGTCACCTGAATCCCCAGGTCAGAGGGAAAGGGCAGGCGAAAGGGCGGCCAAAGGGCGTGTAGAAGGCGGCCAGAGTTCCGGGGAAAAGACCTGTTCACCGCTCCAGCCCTTCGCTGCACTAGGTCACGTCTCAGACACCCTGTGTTTCATCGTGATGATGGGAGGGCCTATGGAGGTCGGTGAGATCGCCGAGAGCAACGCTCTGTCCATGTGGTTCTCCGTAGCTACGCGGTGCCCGGACACGGCTGCCAGCCAGTGGCGGGAGAATCCTCATCGTCCGCGACGGCTCAGGTGCGGCGTGACCTTCGACGTCGTTCTGGCAGATCGGCAGCTGATCGAAGCTGCCTACCGGCTCCTTGCTCAGTACGAGCAGCCCCTCGGGCCCGCTGTGAGGTTCACCAGCCTCCGCTCCGCCGCCGTGCTGGTGCCGAGCGGCACTGTCGAGAGCTGGAGCAGTCTGGTGGCCGCCTCCCAGTGGCCGAGCGGGCTCCCCCTACCGACCTGCCTCGGCAAAGGCCACGCCATCCTCGTACCCGCGCCCACCCCCCGATCGGCGACCGGAGTCGCACAGTGGCTCGTCCCGCCCGACGACGACCAGGCGATCGGCGGGGCGCCGCTGCTGACGAGCCCTGCGCCACTCGCCCGATGCCTTGCCGAGGCCCTGAGCCTCCACGCACCCGCGGAGCGAGCGCCACTGCGCCGTGCCGTGGCAGTGGTCAGGTCCACTCTGCCTTCGCCCAGGAGATCGTGATGGCCATGACACGCGCGTTGCCCGCAACGGCAGCGGGTCGAGTTCCTGGGGTGCGCAACGGATCAGGGGCGTTCGCCGGCCTTCTTCCAGTAGTTCTGCAGCATGTCGGCGGGCCAGGGCGGCTGGTGCATCGTTCCGCGGGGCAGCATCTCCTGGAAGACCGGTGCCAGGTCGACGATGGGAGTTCCGGCGTCCGCGTCCAGGTCTGTGACGTGCAGGTCCCGTCCTTCCACTCCCAGCAGGCGCGGGTAGGAGATTCCGATCCGGGCCGGCCGCCTGTGGTTGCGGTGAACGAGGCCGCCGGTGGCCGGCCAGTCCGGATTGCCTCGGGGACTCCGGGGCTCAAGCTCGATGTCGCTGTCCGATCCCAGGCTGAAGTGCCAGACCACTTCCAGGTGGCTGAACTCCTCGATGCCCTGGAGGGCACTTTCGGGGATGCTCGGGACGAGACGGATGATCGACTCGACTCCGCCTTTGTAGTCGTCAAGGCGACCGGTCTGGCCCCCTACGACCGTGGCGATCACCGGCACCTGGATGAACTGGTCGAACACGCTTCCGCTCCCCTCCTGGACCTTATCCTCGGGCGCCGACGCACGCGCGTTTGGCTCCGGGCCTCCTTACCGTACGGGCTACCGGTCTGCGAGGACGGCACGGGCTCGTGCGTCGAGGTCGGCGGCCGGGCCTCCACCTCGGCGGAGAACGGGGCTCAGCGCGCGGCGCATCTGCACCACGGTCTGTCGGGCTCGCCCGGACTGGACGCCGGTCATCGTGTCGAGTGCCTGATGCCACGTGGCGCAGGCCGCCTCGAGTTGCCCCTGCTGGACCTGTACCTCACCGAGGTACCCGAGGGTGACGGAGTGGGTCCGCTTGAACGGCGTTTGGCGGGTGCGGACACTGCGCTTGAACTGCTGCTCAGCACCCTTCAGATCGCCCATGTCCCGCAACGCTGCGGCGGTCTCATGTGCGAGGCTCGCCTCGCCGAAGAACCACACCCGAGCGGGCTCGTCGCCGTCCTGGGGGGCGCGCGAGAGATCGGACTCTGCACGGTTGAGCGCCTCCGCGGCCTGCTTCTTGTAGCCAGCGGCGGCCAGTCCGCGGGCATGGACGACGCCGAGGAGGGCCTTCTCCCTCCAGCAGGCATCGGCGTAGCGCCGGCTGGAGAGAGATCCCTCGGCCAGGCGTACGGCTTCCTGAGGCTGATGCAGGTCCACGGCCTGGTGGGCCATCGCCCGCAACACGTGCCCGGCGAGCGGAGCGTCGCCGGCCTCCTCGGCCAACTGGGTCGCGAGAGTCAGCCACCGCAGCGCAATCGGGTGTTCCCCGGCGTCGAAACTCGTCCAGCCCGCGAGGTAGGCGAGCTCGGCAACGGCCGACGTCATATCCCGGCGCAGACCATCGGAGGAGAAGCGTCCCCCAAGGAGTTCGGTAACGTCGGTGCGCAGGTAGGCCACCAGGGCGGCGCGCCCCACCCCCCGGCCGCCGCGCTGCTGGTCCCGCCGGGACAGGAAGGCCGTCATCTCGCGCACGCTGGTGACGTCCTCGGCCGTCACCGTGTGCTTCGACAGGGGCTTGCGGGTGCGGGCTCGGTCAGCAGATTCCTGCCACCAGCCTTCGGTGGGCAGGGCCAGGCCGGCGACCGAGTAGGCCGACTGTGCCAGTACCTGGCGCCGTGCAATGTCCATGTCCGTGCTCCCGAGGGTCGCCAGCGTCGCGAGGGTGTCGACGCTCCACGTCGGCGTCTGTGGGTCGGCGGCATCGTCCGTTGCCAGCCCGATGTCGGTCAGCGTGATGGTGCGTCCGAGGCCACGGGAGAGCGTCTCGGCCAAGATATGTGCTGCACGGCCTTCGGGTGTGGCGCCACCGATCCAGCGGGCGATGCGGGAGTGGTCATAGCGCAGGAGCTCGGTCGCGCCGTTCTCTGCGGCGACAGCCCGGAAGCGAGCGGCCAGTTGCCGCTGCGACAGGCCCCATTCCTGGACGACGGCTTCCAGTCGAGTGTTGCGTGTGCGCCCCATACGTGTGCGCCCCTGTCCCCGAAACGATCTTGCACCACGTGCACCACATCGGCGCGCTGGCCGGGATTCCCGTCAGCCCTCGCACGCGGTTGTCTCATGAAGACGATATTCCTCCAACCTCCAGGCGGTGTAACGGAATCGGCCGCGTCAGGCCCGCGAACTCGGATCGTGACCGGAATTGGCTCCCTCGGGGGCCGGGAAGGGCAGCTGATGAACCTGCAGTACCCGATGGCCGGCCTCCGGGGGGCGCGCACCGTTTCGCTGGTGCGCGGCGGTCGAAGAGCGATCACCGCTCTGTCCGAAGACGGCGGGGCTCCGGTCTGTCGTGCGCGTGATTTCCAGATGGCGGCAGAAGTTCCTGCCCAGGCGGAGGCTGTCGCCGACGCGCGCCGTCAGCTCAGCCTTCTGCTGCAGAGGTCCGGGCTCTCCGACTGCATTGACACGGTGGCGCTCGTGGCCCAGGAGCTGATGGTGAACGCCATGGTGCACGGGTGCGGAAACCGGGCGGGGCTGCAGTTCTCGGTGCGAGCCATGCACGAGCACGGGCGTCTTCGGGTGGAGGTGGAGGACCCGTCGATCGAGCAGCCTCATCCGCGGCCACCGGCCGCGGATGAGGAAGGCGGCCGGGGTCTGCATCTGGTCGATGCTCTGGTCACGCGCTGGGGAACCGACGGCTCCGTGGCGGGCAAGGCCGGCAAGACCGTGTGGTTCGAGCTGGATCTGCCTGGAGAGGAGGCCGCATCGTGAGTCTTGTCCGTCTTCGTTCCGTCTTGCGTCCGGCGTCCGCCTCCGTGGCTTCCCGGTCCGTCGTCTCGGCCGCGCGGGAAACCGTGGCGATGGTGCTGGCGGACGGCGCCCCGATTCCCGAGACCGACCAGGACATCCACGACCTGATGCTCCGGCTTCGCGGTCACCTCATGCAGTTGGGGGCGCTGACACCCGACCGGTCACATGCCGTGGCCGAGGCAATGGCCGTGGCCCGGGAGCGTGAGACCGAGGTACCGGAGGACTGTGCCCGGGCCCTGATGCCTCTGGCGAAGTTCGCGGCGGCAGTGCGCGCGGTGCTCTGGGCGCTTCGAGCCGAAGGAGCGCTGTGCGAGCACCCGTCCCCGTGTCCGCCAGCCAGTGCTACCGACCGTTTGTCAGCCAGAGTCCACATCGGGTATCCCGAGGCAGGCTGGAGCGTGCTGTGCAACGGGGTGATCCTTTTCGAGGACACCGGGTACCTCCTGCCGTCGGGCGACGTCGTCGGCCCGCGCAGGGTGCTGCCCCATGAGGCGGTGGAGGCATGACCATCTCACCCGCAGGCGTTGTGCCGACGCTGGGAGTACGGCTACTTCCCCCGACGGCCGCGTGCGACTACGAGTCCTGGGCGGCAAGGCTCGTCACCCTTGACCTCCTGCGTGACGCGGTCGCCGTGGCGCTGTACCGCCTTCCGCTGCTGGCCGTCCCGGTCGGCGCGGACCGCCGTGGCGGCTCCATGGACATGCTCGACCCGGTCTTCGCTCAGGCACTCGCGGACGCTTTGCAGGGACGTCACGGATTCGACCGGCTCACCCTCTCCGGCCAGCTCGTGCGATGGGGCGATCCGATGCCGGACTGCCTCGCCCCGGACGCTCGCCGCCGGTTCCAGGGCCTTCGCGAGGAGCCCAGACACCGGCCCATCACACTGCCCCCGGGCCCGGGGGCGCGACTTGGATACGAGGAGCTGGCCCCCGTACCCGAGTCGCCGCACGGACGGCAGCCCATCCTCCCCGGGGTGTTGTCCGAGCCGGCGCCGCGCACGCCCTGACAGCCGCGGCGCCCCTCCCGTTCTGGTGCCGCGCCGGCCACCCCCGCTACGGCGCGGCACCAGAACACCTCTCACTCGCTGGAGACCCCTTCCATGACCTTACGTAGTGACCATCCGTGGCGTATCACTCTCGGTGCGCAACCTCCCGCACCTCTTCCGTCGGACCTAGGCTCGGTAGAGGTCGGTATGGCGCTCGGCCTGCCCGCGATCGACGCGCTGGTCGCGGACGGCGCGGAGGTCGGCCCGGTGAAGTACTGCCTCACCCATCACAGGCTCCTCGTGCCCGTGGAGGCGGGAGCGGTCCACCGGTGGAAGGCCGCGCACTCCGACTGTGTCCCCGCCGCCGGGGCTTGGCGGTGCGACACGGGCGGCTACCTCGGCTGTACGGGCCTGTGGGTGACTGGTCCCGACACCTGTTGGAACCGGGTCACCCCGGCCGACGCGCTGCACGAGGCACTCAGCCTCACACGCGCCCGCCTGCGTGCGCCCCACCCGCGTCACCGAGAGATGTGCCGTGCATAGGCCTTCGCGAGTGAGCAGACGCTGGTGGGCTTGGCGTCCCAGCCGCGGTCACCTCCGGGTCCTCACCTTCGCCCTCGCGATGATCACCATCATCTGCGCCGGATCCGTGCCGAGGCAGTGGTGACCGCCGCCGGATGGGTCATCACCGCTCTGCTCCTGTCGGCCATGGCCGGACTGGTGATCTTCGGCCCCAGAAGAACGGCTCAACGCACGCAGACGGGGAGCACCCCCGAGCCAGCCGCGTCAGGCGATCTGCCCTGACTTGCCCAAGTGACACACTCAAGGACCTCTTTCATGCTTCATGTCGTTCCGTTGTCACCCATTGAGGTGCCGCAGGCGCCCGCCCGGATCATGACGGGTCTCTACCTGCGGTGCCTGCGCGAGGCGACGGGCACCAAGCTGGAGGACGCGGCCTACACCGTCAGGATGTCAGCGTCGGCCGTCAGCCGATGGGAGCTGGCCCAGTCCCCCATCAGGGCGGACGCGCTGCGCACGCTGCTGCTGCGCTACGGCGTGGCGGGCGATCACACGAACTTCCTGGTGGGGACGTTGCCGCCGCAGGACTACGCCCGCAGCAGGGCTGTAGAGCAGGGGCAAGCCCGGCGTGCCCCGCACGACTACTGGGCAGACGTGGCCGGCGACGAGGCGACGGCCCGCTACATCGCCGTGATGCGGACGGCGAGCGAGCTGATCCAGTTCTGCATGGTGGTTCCGGCCGGCATGCGCACCCAGGCGTACGAGCGGGCGGTCCTGGACCCCCAGGTGTGCGCCATCCCCGATGAGCCCGTCCTCGGGCTTCCGTCATGGGTACACCGCGTTCGGCGGGCCGGTGAGCAGCGGCGGATCGTGCTGCTGGACGAAACCGTGCTCACCAGGGGAAGCAGTCAGTCAGAGGTGGTGGCCGACCAACTACGGCACCTGGCCGACCTCGTGAGCCGGGAGCGGCCCGATGGCCGGGGCCTGAGTGTCCGCATCCTGGCGATGAGCCCGGTCCGGTTCATCCACACGGTCGGCCCCGTCGCCGAGGTGAGCCTCCATGGGCATCGCATGGTGGCGAGTGTCGGTCTTTTCCCCAGCTACGAGACCGGCTCGCGCGCGGCGCAGATCATCAGCGCCGGCCTGCGGGAGGCCGTGGACGCCGCATGCAGCCGCGAGGAAACCCACGACCGGCTCGTGCGCGCGGCCGACGCCATGCAGCGGAGGGCCGCCCCGTGATCCTCGCCCGCCTACTCGCCGTCACACCGCCTGAGGCGCCCATGGCCCGGATGCTCGTCCTTGATGAGGAGGCCTTCGCACGGTGCGTCCTTCCCTCGCGTCATACCGACAGCGAGGCCACTGAGATCCGGCGCTGCGGGCGCACGCTGCCCCGGCGCGGAGGTACGGACATGGCCCCCCGCGTCTATGCCTTCCTTGCCTCGCTCGGAGGCCGCACGCCATGACCGCGATACCGCTGAGCGCCGAAGCCTCCCGCTGCCCGGTGCCCCGATCTCGGCCGGAGCCCGCGATCGTGATGCGGTCCGGCCAGCGGATCCACGTCCCCAAGCTCCGTATGAGCCGGAACGGTCTCACCTACGAGGGTGCCGGGCCAGCAGACCGCGACCCTGAAGGGTTTCTGTGGCCGCGGGTCATCGGACCGGAGACCGGCCGCTACCTCTACGCGGACGTCAACCCGGTCAAGCAGCGTCTTGCGATGCAGAGTCCGGACCGGCTGCTGTGCCAGGTCGGGATGGGTCCGGCCACCAGAACCGCGGCCGGCGTGCTGTGGCTTGTGCCCAAGGCCACCGGCACACCCCAGGATCCGGTCCACCCGCGGTGGCCGGAGATCAGAACGACCGAGCCCCCGGTGTGCGTCTTCCACGCGCCGTACGCCGCTCGCGACTGCAAGCGGATGCGGCGTTTCGGGTACGGCGCCTTCTTTGTCCGCGAGGCGGAGCTCGTCGCTGTCGAGGGCACCGTCTACCGCCCCTCTTCCGCCGGTGGCATCGATGTCTTCAAGGGAGCGGTGTGCGAGCTGGACCCGCCCGACGCGCAGGAGCGGTTCGAGCGCATCATCGATCCGCGCTTCATGCTGGCCCGTCACCTGGTGCGGCACCTTCGTGGCATGACCTCGGTCGACCTGTCCGACCCGGGCCTCTACCGCGACGCCGCCCCCTGCAACCAGGAAGAGGGCTGAGCTGCATGCTGGTGCGCCTTCGTTCGAACCTCCGCACGAGAGCCACAGGGGCGCGCGGCCGGTTCCACGGCTACAGCGATGCCGCGACCGATGACTTCCTCTTCCGGTTCCCGTACGTACAGGAGATGCCCGATGCCCCCGCATGATCCCGACCACGAGGCCGGTCCCCCGCATCTGATGCTGTGCCGTCCGCTGCCCGAGGGCTCCGCTGGCCCGTACGGCAGTGACGACGACTGGCGTCGGCGTCCCGCCATCGCCCGGGTCACCGACCACCTCATGGGCGGGACCGACAACTACGAGGTCGACCGGGAGTTCGCTCTGCGGCTCCTGGCCGTCGCCCCGCCACTGCGGGCCATGGTGCAGATCAGCGGTGAGTTCAGGCCCCGAGCCGTAACCGTGCTCGCGCGCGAGCTGCGGATCGGGCAGTTCATCGAGCTGGGATGCGGTTTGCCCTCGTACGGCCTGCCGTCCAGGCCGCAGTCCCGGAGGGCAGATTCCCCTGGCCGGCCCACACCTACGACGTTGCGCGGGCGTTCCACGGCAGGCCCCGGGTCGTCTACGTGGACAACGACCCCCGCGTAGCGGGTCACGCCAACGTCAGCCTGGCCGAGGAGCCCGGCACGCGGCACCTGTACGCCGACGCCCGGGACGTGACCGACGTGCTCACGTCAGACGCCTGCCGGGTCCTCGACTTCGACCGGCCTGTCGCTGCCCTCGCGCACGACCTGCTGCCGTGGATGGACGACGCCGACGCTGCCGAGATGATGCAGGCGCTGCGCGAGCAGCTGCCGGCCGGCAGCGCCATCTCGGTGACCCACGCGACCACCGATGTGGCGCCCGGGATGATGGCGGCGCTCGTCGGCCACTACGCGGACGCGGGCATCCTCTACCGGCCGAGGACGCTGCGGCAGATCCAGTCGCTGCTCGGAGCGTGGACCGTCCTCTCCCCCGGCATCCTGCCGACCGCTCTGTGGCGCCGGGACCAGAAACTTCCGCCCGGCATCGGCCCCGCGGTGGAGAAGAGCCACCGCTTGCCCCCGGGTGACTACTCCCACGCCTACGCCGCCCTCATCACCACCCCGTAACCCAAGGAACCAGCATGTGTAACCACGAGCCGCGCTGCCCCGGCGCCGAAGCCGCCGACCGTGAGGCCGCACGCCTGACCGCGCACCACCCCGAGCAGGGCTGGAGCCTGCTGTGCAACGGAGTCCTGCTCTTCGAGGACACCGGCGAGATCCTCCCCGACGGGCAGGTCGTCGCCCCGCACCGCGCCATGCCCGCCAAGGCGGTGGCCGCGTGAGCCTCCTCCCCTCCCCCCGCAAGCCCGCCGAGACGCCCCTGCCGATACGCGGTGTGGACGGGATCCAGGACCACGCCTACGTCGGCAACATGCGCACCGGCGCCTTGGTCGGCCGGGATGGCCGAGTCTCCTGGATGGCCCTGCCGCGCTTCGACTCCAGGGCGCACTTCACCAGCATCCTGGGGACCGAGGAACACGGGCTGTGGCGCATCGGCCCCATCAGCCCGGACGGCACCACGCCTGCGGCGGACCGGCGGCGCTACCTCGACAACACCCTCATCCTCGAGTCCGTCTGGACCACCGAGGCCGGCACCGTCAAGGTCCTCGACTTCATGCCCACCACCGGCGAAGCGGCACAACTGGTCCGCATCGTCGAGGGCGTCGCCGGCCGCGTCACCATGCACTCCGTCCTGCGGGCGCGAACCGACTACGGACGCACGACACCGCAACTCGTCTTCAGCGGGCGCCGGGTGAGCGCGACCCTGGACGAGGGCAGGCTGTGGCTCGACGCGGACGTCCACCTCGGCGCGCGCGGCGACGACCTGTTCTCACAATTCACCGTGTCCGAGGGCGAGCAGGTGGCCTTCACCCTGTCCTGGCAGCCGGACCAGACCACCCCGCCGCCCCTGCCTGCGCCCGCCGCCCTGCTGCGGCAGACCACGGCCTTCTGGACCACCTGGGCCTCACACTGCACCTACACCGGCGCCCGCCGCGATGACGTCATCCGCTCGCTGATCCCGCTCAAGGCCCTCATCTACGAGCCGACCGGCGCCATGGTGGCCGCCGCCAGCGTCTCCCTGCCCGAGGAGATCGGCGGCATCCGCAACTGGTCCTACGTGTACTGCTGGCTGCGGGACTCCGCATTCGCCGCCGAGAGGCTGGCCCAGTTCGGCTACGGGCAGGAGGTCGAGGCCTGGATCGACTGGGTCACGGCCGTCATCGGCGGCGACTTCGACAACCTGCAGATCATGTACGGGGTCGGCGGTGAGCGGGACCTGGTCGAGGAAGAGCTCGACTGGCTGCCCGGCCACGCCGGCTCCCGCCCGGTCCGGATCGGCAACGGCGCAGCGGGACAGCTCCAGCTCGACGTGTTCGGTGAAGTCGTCGATGCCCTGGCCAAGGCACAGCAGCACTACCCGCACCTGACACCGAAGGTCACACCGCTCATCAGCGGGCTCGTCGGGTGCGTGGAGAAGCTGTGGCGGAAGCCGGACATGGGGATCTGGGAGGTCCGCGGACCGCGCCGCCACTTCGTCCACTCCAAGATCATGGCCTGGACGGCCGTCGACCGGGCCGTCCAGCTCGTCGAAACCGGCCACATGGACGGCCCGCTGGAGCACTGGCGCGCGCTGCGCGACACGATCCACCGAGACGTCTGCGAGAAGGGCTACGACAAGGAGCGCAACACCTTCACCCAGTCGTACGGTTCCACCGAGCTGGACGCCGCCCTCCTGCACGCCCTGCTTTCCGGGTTCCTCCCCGCCGACGACAAGCGGGTCATCGGCACCATCGAGGCGGTCCAGCAGGACCTGTCCATCAAGGGCGGATACCTGCTGCGCTACCGCACCAGCGGCAACGTGCCGGGCGTCGACGGCCTGACCGGCCACGAGGCCACCTTCCTGATCGGGCTGGGCTGGCTGATCGTCGCGCTCGGGCGCATCGGGCGCACCAGCGAGGCCGAGAATCTCACCGAGGCCCTGCTCCGCGCCCGCAACGACGTCGGTCTGCTCTCCGAGGAGTGGGACCCGCACGCCGAGCAGCAGCTCGGGAATTTCCCTCAGGCCTTCTCGCACATCGCCGTACTCATGGCGCTCGCGGCCGCGTTTACTGGAGCGGAGCCGGAGACGGTGGAGGTGGCCGTCCGGTGAAGGCCCTGCGCCTCTTCCAGGCACGCTCGCCGTACGACGCTGTCCCCGCCACTCCGTCGGCGGCGGGGATCCTCGTGCCGTACCGGGTTCCGGCCGGGCCGGCTGCCCTCGTCCGGCCGCAGACCAAGGCCCTGGTGCGGTGGCTGCGGCAGATGCTCCACACCGGCGTCTACCTCGCCACGCTCCGCCTGCCCGTCGGCATCGTGGCGTGGGTATACGAGCGCCGGCCCCGCCCCGCGGGCGCCGCCCTTCCACGGGCGGCGAGCTGGTCCTGCCCCTGTTATGGGTCGGCGCTGTCATCGGCGGTCTGGTGCTGATCGTCGTGATCACCGTTGACGAAGCCGCCGCCGCACCCGCTGGAATGCCCACGGGGGCCCGGGACCCTCTCGCTGCCGAAGCGCAGTCGCCGTTCTCGGTGACCAATGCCACGGCGGCCACCAGCGGTGCCGGCCCCACATCCGAGGGTGGAAGGCCGGAAGTCCTCGGGAAGTTTCGTGAGACAACGTCCTTCTCGGAGCCGTCTGCGCGATCGCTGTATCTGGCCGCCCCGACGTGACGCCCCTCGTCTCCTCAACGCGCGCAGTCTCCTCCGCGCGTTGACGAGGTACGCCGCACTTCCCCAGCAGACTCAGGAGATCAGGATGATCAGGACGGCCGCACCGTCCTTGACGGCCGAGGACTGGAACGGCCTCTACGCCTCCGGGCGGCTGGCGCCCCGACTGATCGGCGACGGTGAGCGCCGGTCTGCCCACCGCACGTTGTCCGTGGCCTGCGGCATGAGCGCGGTGGATCTCGGCTGCGGCACCGGGAAGTGGACGCGGCAGCTCGCCGCCTGGGGCCTGGACACGATCGGCCTGGACTTCTCCCAGGTCGTCCTGACCCAGGCCCGCGCCGCGGTGAGCCGGGCCCGCTACGAGCTGTGGGACATCAACGACGAGGCGACCTCGGACCTGCTGCTTCCGGGCAGCATCGACATCGTCTCCTGCCGGCTCTCCTTCTCGCTCTTTGACCGGTCCCAGCTGCTGCCGAACGTGCGGCGGTGGATGGCCCCGCGAGGCCGTCTCTACATCCTCACGAACGTCACCGATCAGCACGACGGGAAGCTCCCCGCGTACGAGTGCGGAATGAGCGAGGAGGACATCGCGTCCCTCGGCTGTGACGGCTGGCACGTGCGGGACGTGTTCCGGCTCAACCGGCGGGCGGGAATCGTCCTCCAGCCATCCGGATCGCCTGATCCGTGAAGGCACCCACCGCCCCGAGCTAGATGTCCGGGGCCTCAGCTCAGGCCCGGCACGACAAGACGATCGATCCGGCGACACCCTCCCACGCAGCCCAGTACTTGATCGACAGTCCATCAAGAAAGGCAGTCACATGACCATGGCGTCACCGACACACGCGGCCGACGACGTCTGGCCGTGGGCCGACGAAGGCGACCCGGAGTGGTCGTGGCTTCCTCACTCCCGGACCGTCCCGGTCCCGTGTGGGACGTACTTCGACGCCGTCCGCATGCCCGCCGACATCGCCGCCCCCGTACTCCGGCGCCTCGGCAGCGGCACGGGCCCGGTCCTGGCCAACGACGTCACCCGAGTTTGGTGGTTCCTCCTGCCGCGCGGGGAAGCCGAGCCCGGCCTGTGGGCGCCTGGGGTCCGTCTCCTGCGCCGGGGCACCGTCATCGGCGTTCCGCCGCGCGAGGTCACGGGGGGCAAGGATGTCCACTGGGTCGTCACACCCGGAACCCAGACCACCTCCGCGGACCGGCTGCGCGCGGCGCTGAACGCTGCCGATGCCACCCCCTCCCTCCCCGTGCTCCACCCGGCAGCCCGCCCCGTCCCGGCGTCGATGCGCCTTGCGCCGACGCCGGCCACAGCAACGCTCCCCTTCACCCCCCGCCCCCTCACACCGACGCAACTGCGCACCGGCCGGCTCCTGCTCGCCGGGAAGAACAATCAGGAGATCGCCACCGAGCTTCAGGTGTCCGTGACGACCGTTCGCGATCACCTGAAGGGAATCGGCTACCGGGCCGGCGGAACCACCCCGGCCGGCCGAGCCGCTGCCCTCCTGGCCGGCGGTCATCTCCCCCCACCACAGGGCGCCATGACCCCGCCGGTCTTCACCGCCGACGACCTCGCCCTTATCCGAGCCGTCGCGGAGCTTTCCCACCCCACCAGCGTGCCGATGCACCTGCGCGATGCCGAGGAGGACCACCTCGCGCGGCTTCGACAGGCGGCCGGAGCCAGGAGCAACGCGCACCTCGTCGCCCTGGTCTGGACACAGCTCACCGCTGTCCAGAGCCGCCCGATGGCGACCTCAGCAACGGGGGCATGATGACCCACCTCGAGAACGCCGCGGCCGTCAAGGAGTCCGGCATGACGCAGCCGCATCCCCGCACCCTCCTGCAGCACCTCCTGGAGACCACGCCCAGGCTGAACGGCACGACATGGCCCCGGTTCCAGGTCCTCTGGGGACGGATGGCGGCCGAGGCTGCACAGGGCTTAGGACTCCCGAAGCTGGCCCATGTCCGAGTCTCACGTTCCACCTACATCCGGTGGCTCTCCGGCGCCCAAGTCGCCAAGGGCGACACGGCGGTGGTTTTGGAGTGGTACTTCGGAAAGAGCGCCGCTGAACTCGCCCAGCCCGTACCGCGCCGGGAGATCGTGCGGCCCAGCCCGCTGGACCCGAGCACCCTCACCGCCGCCACACGAGCCCTGGACTACACCTGGGACACCTCCGGTACGTACCGGGCGAACCGAACACCGGCGTCATCGGGACCTGGGACCTCGCCGGTGGCCGACACTTCGACGGTACGACCATCGGCCTGCAGTTGTACGAGGCCGCGCCCGACGGCGATCAGGTCAAGCTCAAGGAAGCCGACCTGCCACACCTTGAGTCCTTCGTCCGATCCTCGCGCCGAGGGGCGATCCTCGCCTCCCTCGGAGCCGCGGGCGGAACGGGCCTGTACCTGCTGGACGCCGCGCACGCCCGCCAGGAGCTCACCGCCTGCCAGGTTCCTCGCATCCCTGCTGCCTACCAGCTGGACAATCTGACCTTCGCGCTCGCGCGGGCGCTGTACGTCCTGGACGACGGCATGCTCGCCGACGACCTGCCGCTGTCCGACCGGGCAGAGGAACTGGGCTACTACGTCAAGACCGGCGACTCCGCGCCGCCGAGATCGGACATGCCCGAGCTCTCCCCGGTCGGTGCCGCGTGGCTCGGCTCTACCCTGTGCGCGCAGTACATCACCCGGCGCCTCGACGAACTGCCCGCCGTCCCCGCGTTCTGGACCCGGGAAGCCACTGGCGAAGAATGCACCCCTGGCTGCTGTTCCGGCACAAGCACGAGTACCTCCAGGCCGTGGCCAGCCGTTTCGCCGGGGCCGCAGCCCGCTGGGACGTGCCTTCTGCGTACCGGAACAGGCCGTGCACAGCACCGAGCCCTACGAGCGGATCCTGCTGCTCCTCACCGTCGCGATGATGGAGATGCACCGGATCAAGGTGTGGATCACCAGCGACCCGGCCTACGCCCAGACCGAAGGGTTCGTCCTGGCCCGCGACCGGGCCATTCTGGCCAACTGGGTACGTGAGGACTCCGTATGGCGCGTCGCCACCACGAGCGCCGCACAGGACGTCGCCCCTACCAGGAGGCAATCAGCCACGCCCAGACCCACAGCATCGTCGACGGCCCTACCCCTGCCGCCCGGCTGCAGGCTCTGGCCGAGTACCTCGAGCTGGACTGGACCTGGCTGGCCGCCCGGTGCCGTGCACTCGGCCAGAGCGGTATCACCGGCATGCTGAGGCCCCGCAGCCGCCACCTCACGCTCACCGCGCTCGACCAGACGCTGCGCTTCCTCGGCGCACTGTAGGCAGCCGCAATGGAGGTCGATAGGCTCAACCCGCTCTGCTCCCAAGGTGATCTGAGGAATCAGCGTTG